>CAWDBJ010000004.1:0-400030 GCA_963800545.1 uncultured Solirubrobacteraceae bacterium | reverse complement strand
TTCCGCCGCACATGCCTGGCTCCCAGGCTTCGACGATAGCCGGGACTGGCGCCGCGATCCATTCCGAGCCGATGGGTGCGCCATTGACCAGAACGACGACCACAGGCGTGCCGGTTGCAACAAGCGCTTGGATGAGCTCGAGTTGGCGCCCGGGTAGTTCGAGCGATGCGCGGTCGACGTTCTCGCCGCTCGTGCGCTCGGGGTTGCCGCGCAGCGAGTTGTCCTCCCGCGGCCACGACCACGACGTCAGCTAAGCGCGCGGCGGCGACAGCGGCGGCGAATCTGCTGCTGAGAGATGCGGAGCAAACTTGGCATGGCCACGTGTTCGATGCTCGAGCCGCTCGGCGCCAGTTCGCGAATACCCCTCAGAATCGTGACGATGTTGGCCGCCGGCTGGAGCCGCGCCCAGTCGCCCAGGATGCTCTGATCGTCGGCATTCGGACCTGTCACCAGTAGCCTCTTGGGCTTCTTAAGCGGCAAGCAATCGCCCGTATTCTTCAGGAGCACGAGCGCCTTGCGACTTGCCTCGAGGGCAAGCTCCAGGTGCGCCGCACAAAGCAGCGTGCGCGCGACGCGTTCGGCATTCGAGTAGCGGTTTTCGAACAGCCCCAGCGCGAACTTTGCCCGCAGAATCGCACGTGCGGCTGCATCGATACGCGCGAGCGGAATCGAACCGTCGTCCACGAGTGCGCGTACGTTTTCAGAAGAAGTCGCCACCGTGCATGTGCATGTCGATGCCAGCGAGAACGGCAAGGCGGTCAGCCTGCTTGCGATTGGTTGCCACACGATGCACGCTAAAGAGCCCTTCGATGTCGTTCCAGTCGCTGACGACGAATCCGTCGAAGCCCCACTTTTCACGCAAGAGTTTGCTCAAGAGCTTGTGATCGCAGTGGCAGGGAATGCCATTCACTTCGTTGTGCGCGGGCATGACGCTGTAGACTCCGGCCTTCACCGCGCAGGCAAAGGGCAGCAAGAACACCTCGCGCAGTGTCCGCTCCGAAATGTCAGCCGGCGCACCGTTCAGTCCGTTTTGAGGGACCCCGCCCGCAACCAAGTGCTTGGCGCACGCGAGCACCCGCGTTTCGCCGACGCAGTCGGGCCCCGATAGCCCCGTATCATCGCCACGCCGAGCTCGGCAACCACCAAGGCGTCTTCGCCGAACGTCTCGCCTGTGCGACCCCAGCGCGCGTCACGCACCACGTCGAGGTTCGGCGAGAATGACCAATGAAAGCCGCTCGCCCGGAGTTCGAGCGCCAAGTGACTCGAGCCACGCGCTCGGCGAGGGCCACGATTGAAAGCGCTGCCGAGGCCAATCGGTGAGGGAAGATTGTCGCCGCCTCGATATCCATGCCGTGACCATGGATGGCGTCGGTACCGATCAACTTTGGATCGAAGCCGGCACGAAGGCCGCCATCGCCTGCAGCTCATCCGCTGCCCGCGTGCCGGGCACTTTTAGAAACGCACCCACCTGGCCGGCGCGAATCAGTGCTGCCTTTTCCCCGAGCCCGTCAGAGCCGACGAGCTCGTCGACATTGGCGGAGTTGCCCGATTCGGGCTCCGCCACATACTGGCACATCTGTCCGATCTTCTCGTCGACCGTCATCTGCGCGAGCAGCAGTTGGGTGCGCACTTCGGGCGAAAGCGAGGCGTTTCGGTGGTCTCTCGATGCATCCACGGCGGACTCCCTGCGCTGCTTTGGCGTTTCACCCAGGGAACGCGCCACACGATAGGCGCCGACGCGGCGCTCCCACCAACTCGCGGCGATACGCCCCTGAAAAAATGCCTCCGATCATCAGCATGCGGCTCGCGAGCCGATGCGGATAAAACGAAATCTGAGGACCGATGACGAGCAATCTGTTGCTACCTGTTGGCTTCTTCTGCATGGCGGTGCCCTCCGTCGTGGCGTTTGCGATGGGCTGTGAGGACGGTGAGTCGAGTGGGGCCTTTGCGGCCGCGCGTCGATGCCCGATAATACTCAAAGCGCAAGTTGTCCCACCGGTCCGCCCGTCGCCGAGAGAGTCGCCCTGCTTGAGGCGTCCCCCCCCACGCAGCCGTCGTTTGAGCGCCACAATCTCTTGGTTCACCTCGCTCGCTGATTGCGCAGCCGATCATGACGATGACGAACTGGAGGGTGGACGGGAGCATCGGTGGCCAAAGTGCCAGCTCAGGTCGACCTTTTCAAGAGGCATATCCTCGCGTTCTTGTACGAGATCGCGCTCGAGCGAGACGAACCCGTGCAGCGCCGCGCGCATCAGGCGCACGCCATGGATGGCATCGTCGCCGTGCTGGTCGTACCCACGCAGCACGGCCGCCAGCGCGTCGATCAGCGCGGCGGCGGCCGCGGCCGCCGCCGGTTCGTCCTGCCCGGGAGCGCGCTGCATCGCCGCATACACCCCGGGGTGCGCGTGGGCATAGGCGCGGTAGGCATCGGCAACCGCCTGCAGCGCGTCGGAGCGCGCCCGCCCGGCAGCGGCCGCCTGCAGCGCGGCGGTCAGCTCGTCCGCGCCGCGGGCGGCCAGCCGCGTGCGCAGGTCGGCGAGGCCGCCGACGTGCGCGTACAGCGACGGCGAGCGCACGCCGAGACGCTCGGCCAGCCGGGCCAGGGTCAACTCCCGCAGCCCCTCGTCGTCGGCCAGCTGGGCCGCGGCCGCCACCACGGCGTCCGCGTCCAGCCCGGCGCGCGGCACCGCGTCTAGCCCCCGGCCTTGCGGATCGCCGCATCCATCTGAGCGCCGGGGGCGCGCACCGCCTGGCCATGACCGACGACGAGCAGCTGGGGATCGAGCGCCCGCAGCGCACGGGCCGAGGCGAGGTCCTGAGTCCGGTCGTCCGTTGCCATCGCCGCGAGCGGGAAGCGCCAGTAGAAGTGGTCAGAGACCTGGACCGAGCCGATCGTCGTGAACACGTCGCCGGCGATCAGCGTCCGATCGCGGGTATCGAGGAACGCCACGTGACCCGGCGTGTGACCCGGGCTGGGAACGACCTCCAGGCTGCCGACGCGGTCGCCGGGGGTGAGGCGGACGTCGGGCACGGTGGAGAGCGTCGGCCAGCTGCCCTTCGGCTTGCCCGCGACGACCTTCTCCCCGGCGTGGATGCGAGCGTCGAGCTCGGGCATCAGCACCCGCACCTCGGCGCCCAGTGTCCGCTTGAGCTCGTCGAGCGAACCGACGTGATCGCCGTGGCCGTGGGTGAGCGCGATCCGCCGGATGGGGGCACCGGCGTCGCGAGCGGCGGCCAGCAGCGCGTCGCCGCTCTTGCGCAACGTGGTGTCGACGAGCGTGAAGCCGTCGTCCTCGCGGACGAGGTACGCGTTGACGAAGCCCAGGCGGGTCAGCTGGATCAGGGTGTCGTTGATGGTGGTCGTGCGCATCGTCATCTCCAGGTCGGTTCTATGATGCTTAGGAATATACCTAAGCAGCTTAGCTTGTCAAGCCGCGCGCCTGTCAACGCCTCAGCACCTCGAACGCTGTGCGTCCGGCAAGGCCGATCGCCAAGTCGATGTCGGGAGCGATCGTCGCGCGGCGCGTTGACCTGGTGAGCGCCGCAATCGCCACGCGGTCACCACCTCGCACCGACTCGACGACACCGATCTCGTGTCGCAGATGCAGGAACGTCCCGGTCTTGGCGCTCACCCGGACAGCGTCGGCGCGCAGGTCGCTCGACAGCCGGTGCGTGAAGACCTGCATCGCCATCAGCCGGCGCAGCTCGGCGGTCGCGGCCGGCTCGGCGATCCGGTCGACCCACACACGCTCGAGGAGGTCGACCAGCACCCGAGCGCTGGCGACGTTGCCATAGGCCGGATCGAGGGTCTCGATCGCGTGCCTCCCGGTCTCGCCGGACTGGATCGCGAGGTCCAGTGCCAGCGCGAAATCGCCGTCGGCCGCCCCGGCGGCACACTCGTACATCCGATGCAGCCGATGCCGCACGCGGATGCCCGGGCACCCCCACCGCTCGAGGGCGTCGTTGACGCGGTCGATCCCCACGCGATCAAGCAGGACATCGGCCGCGGCGTTATCCGAGACGGTCAGCATCTGCAGGACGAGGTCGCCGATCGCCAGCGTGGCCGGGTATCGAAATGCAGCCAGCCCGGTCGGGCCGAGGCTCTTCGTGTCCGGCTCGACGGTGACCCGCTGGGCAGCGTCAAGTTGACCGCGGGTGATCTGCTCCAGGACGGCCAGCCCGATCGGCACCTTGACCACCGAGGCGAGGGCCACGAGGTCGTCGACGCCGAACCCGAGCTCCTCGCCGGTGTCGATGTTGCGGGCGAGCAGATGCCCGGAAACCCCCGCACTTTCCCATGCACCGGCGATCGTCTCGGCGACCGACAGCAGGTCAGACGTGCTGGCGACGTATCCGCGGTGGACGGTCATGCCCGGACCGTGAGACCGGACCGCGGGTCGTCGCCCGGCGGCTCGCCCCGAGCCACCGCGCCGACCGCCGCGCCGAGCAGCGGAGCGAGCCAGTCAGTCCACTCGCCCGCCAGAGTTGCGCCGTCGCGCCGCGGAGCGCCGGCCAGCTCGTACCCCCGATGGAGTCTCGGATCGGCCAGCGGCGCCCAGGGCAATCCGTGCCGGCGCGCGAATGGCCCGTCGCACAGCAGCTGGCCCGCCCCGGCCAGCACCTCAGCCGCCGCCGCGGCGCTTGACGAGGTGACCCGCACCCGCTGTGGGGCCAGCCCGGCTGTGGCCATGGCCCGGTGAAGGCGGTCGGTGAACACGGGAACGTCGTCCTCGGGCACGACGAGCAGTGCGGGCGGTTCACCCACGTGGACGCCTCGTCGCGGACGAAGACTGTCCAGGTGCAGCGAGTGGCCTGCGGTGGTTGAAAGCGGGATGGCCGAGGCGAGGCCCAGGGCGACGACCATCGGCGCGCCGTCAGGCGGGGCGCGGACCAGGGCGAGAGCCAGGGCGCCCTCCGACACGGCTGCCGCACGGGCCGCAGCCGGCGCCTCATGCACGCGGAGGGGAATCCCCCGGTCAGCGGCGGCCCGGATCACCCGCGCCAGGGCAGAGGGCTCACAGCCGGGCGGGATGCCGAGCACCCGCACGGTCGAGTTCCGAGTGGACTCGGCGACGCTGCGCAGGTGGTTGGTCCTGTCCAAGACGTCCTGGGCGTAGGGCAACAGCAGCGCGCCGAAGTCGCTCAGGCGGATCTGCCGCGGTGCACGATGAAACAGCTCGCCCCCCAGCGCGGCCTCCAGATTCCTGACCCGCCGGCTGAGCAGCGGCTGCGCGATCCTCAGCTGCTCCGCCGCGCGCGAGAAGCTCTGCCGGTCGGCGACCACGACGAACGTTTCGAGATGCGACAGCAGATCCATGCCGCTTTATACCAATTAAGCATAGATACTTCAGTCATATGTATTTGACATGAGCAGGTGCGGATGTTTGGCTGCTGCGATGCCGTCGTTGCACCGGTTCCTCGCCCGAGCGCGCACCTCG
Organism: uncultured Solirubrobacteraceae bacterium; assembly: GCA_963800545.1. Taxonomy (GTDB): domain Bacteria; phylum Actinomycetota; class Thermoleophilia; order Solirubrobacterales; family Solirubrobacteraceae; genus Palsa-465. Next base: position 394,592 of record CAWDBJ010000004.1, on the reverse strand, counting down.
CCGCCTATCCTCGCCGGGGTGCGGCTGCACCTGATGTCCCGGTTGACCGCCGTCGCGGTCGCGCTGACGGCCGCTGTCGGGTTGTCGGCGTGCGGCGGCTCCTCCTCAACGCCGCAGGCCACGCTCACGGCGTTCGTGACGGCGTGGCAGTCGCACGACTGGACGGCGATGCGCCGCCAGGTGGCAGATCCGCCGGCTGACTTCGCCACCGTCAATGTCGCGGCGCTCAGTGCCCTCGGGACGACCAGGCCGGGGGCGGCCACGTTCGCCGCCGGCCGTGTCTCGCGAAAGGGCTCAAAGGCGAGCGCGACCGTGACCGAGCGATTCGCCCTGCCCGTCGTCGGGACATGGGCGCCGACCACGGAGATCCACCTCGTCCAGCGCAAGGGCAAGTGGCTCGTCTCATGGAGCCCGGCCACCATCAATCCCGCCCTGCGCGCCGGCGACCGGCTGCTCGTCACGCGCGACTGGCCGCCGCGGGCGCCGATCCTCGGCGCCGGCGGTGCGCCGCTGGTGACCGCGCACGGACTCATCACGGTTGGCGTGGTCGGCAGCCGGATCACCGACCCGAAGGCGGTCAGGCGCGACCTGCTGGCCGCCGGGGCACCGGCCGCTCAGACCGATCAGGCGCTCGCCCAGGCCAAGACCCACCCCAGCCTCTTCGATCCCGTCTTTCAGATCTCGACGGCGCGCTTCGCCGAGCTCAAGCGACAGTCCGGACCCGACAACGTCTACGCCGTCCCCGGGACGACGTTTGAGCGCAGCAGCTCGCGCAGCGCGATCACGCCCAACCTCGCCAGCCATGTCGTGGGAAGCGTGGGCGCGATCACCGCCGACGAGCTGCGGCAGCTGGGTGCGCCCTACGACGCCAGCAGCCAGGTCGGCAGGACGGGGCTGGAGAACCTCGACGAACGAGGACTGGCGGGCACCCCGACGACGCGTGTCGAGGTCGTCGACGCGCACGGCGCCACCGTGCGAACGCTCACGAGTTATTCGGGCCATCGCGGCCGACCGGTACGGACGAGCATCGACCCCCGCGTCCAGCGCGCCGCCGAGTCCGCGCTCGCGGGCGTCGGCAAGCACGCCGGCCTGGTGGCGATCCGGGCCTCCACCGACCAGGTGCTGGCGGCGGTCTCCGTGCCCGACGACTATCCCTACGACCAGGCGCTGCACGGCGCCTTCCCGCCGGGCTCGACGTTCAAGGTGCTCACCTCCACCGCACTCATCCAGCGCGGCCTCTCACCCTCCTCCCCGGCGAGCTGCCCGCCGAGCCTCACCGTCAACGGAGAGGTGTTCCACAACGCCGAGGGCGACCAGCCCACCCAGACGATCGACCAGGCGTTCACCGAGTCGTGCAACACCGCCTTCATCGCGCTGGCCGGGCGGCGTCTGCACGCGTCGGACTTCGCGGCCGCCGCCAGGCTCTACGGTCTGCAGCGCACGACCGCCATCGGCGTGCCCGCATCTCAGGCCTCGGTGCCCGCGCCCACCGGCCCGACCGCGCTGGCCGCGACCGCGATCGGGCAGGCCCAGGTGACATTCTCACCGCTGGGGATGGCGAGCGTCGCCGCCGCGATCGACACCGGCACGGTGCGCGCTCCGCGGCTCGTGCTGGGCGCCGCCGACGATCGTGTTCCCTCGGCACCACTCCCGTCCGCCGTCACCGCTGGGCTGCGGCTGATGATGGCCCACGTCGTGCAGTCGGGCACCGCCTCCGGCACCGGGCTGCCGGGCACCACCTCACGCCAAGACCGGCACCGCCCAGTACGGACAGGGCGCCAAGCTGAAGACCGACGCCTGGCTGATGGGCTACGACGGCGACATCGCCTTCGCGATCGTCGTCCAGAACAGCGGCGGGGTCAACGGCGGCCCGCTCGATGGCCCGTTGATCGCCCGCTTCTTCTCGGCGCTCGGTCCCTCGCACCAATTCGATTGAATTACCCGGTATGGAGGTCTCCTGGTTCTCCGCGCTTTGCGATGACGACTACGAGTACCTCGGCGTGCCCGACCCGGCGCTTCAGTCCAGCTGGGAGCACTGCCGCGACATCGCGCTGGCCGCCGAGGCCGGCGGCTACGACAACCTGCTGCTGCCCTCGGGCTACACGCTCGGGATCGACTCGGTCAGCTTCGCCGCCGGGATCGCTCCGCTGCTGCGCCGGATGCAGCTGCTGCTGGCCGTGCGGATGGGCGAGATGTGGCCGCCGCAACTGGCCCGTCAGCTGGCCACGATCGACCAGATCCTGCAGGGCCGGCTCACCGTCAACATCATCTCCTCCGACCTGCCGGGCGAGACGCTTGACTCCGGCACCGCGCTACCGGCGCACGCTCGAGTACATGCACGTGCTGCGCGAGCTGCTCGACGGCCGCCCGGTCGACTTCCACGGCGATCATCTCGACCTGACGCTCGACCCGCCGCGGATCCGCCCTCGCCGGCGGTTGCCCGCCGCTGTACTTCGGCGGACTCTCCGAGAACGCGCGCGAGGTGGCCGCCCAGGCCGCCGACGTGTTCCTGATGTGGCCCGACACGGTGGCCGGCATCGCCGAGACGATCGCCGATGTGCGCGCCCGCGCCAAGCGCGTCAGGTCGCCACCTACGCTTCGGCTACCGCGCCCACGTGATCGTCCGTGCCACCGAGGACGAGGCTCGGGCCGCCGCGCGGCGGCTGATCAGCCGCCTCGACCCGGATGCGGGCGAGCGCATCCGCCGCCGCTCGCTTGACACCACGTCGAGTGGCAACGCCCGCCAGTCCGAGCTGCGCGACCTGGCCGACGACGACGGCTATGTCGAGGCCGAACCTGTGGACCGGGATCGGCCGCGCCCGCTCAGGCGCGGGCGCGGCGATCGTCGGCGACCCTGACCAGGTGCTGGCCAAGCTCGCCGCCTACCGCGAGCTCGGCCTGGAGGCCTTCATCCTGTCGGGCTATCCGCACCTGGCCGAGGCCGACCTGTTCGCGCGCCACGTGCTGCCGCACCTTGAGCACGGGCCACTGGCGCGCACCGCCCCGCCTACGCCACGCCGGCGGGCTCGGGCAGCGGCGAGTAGAACGAGGCGTCGCCCTTGCGCACGACGCTCGTCTGCCCGTCGACGCTCGACCGGGATGTCGCCGGCAAGCGTGATCCGGTGCAGCAGCCGCGGCTGACCGTCGTAGTCGTCGATCGGCGTAGTGCTGGGTCGACCGGTTGTCCCAGATGGCGATGTCGCCCGGCGCCCAGTTCCAGCGCACGGTGTTCTCCAGCCGGATGACGTGGCGCTGCAGGAGCTCGAACAGGTCGTTGGAGTCAGCTCGTCGACAGGCCGACGAACCGCTTGATGAAGTGGCCGAGGACGAGCGCGCGCTCCCCGGTCTCCGGGTGGATGCGGACCACCGGGTGCTCGGTCTCGAACTCCATCTGGGAGAACTCCTCGCGGTAGGCCTCCTCCTTGACGTCGACGCCGCCGATCCGGCGTTCGTCGGGCTCGCGGATGTAGTCGTAGAGGTTGGAGTGCACGCCCCACAGCCGTTCGGCAAGCGCCTGCAGCGCCGGCGGCAGTTTTTCGTAGGCCCGCACGGTGTTGGCCCATACGGTGTTGCCGCCGTAGGGCGGCAACGTGATCGCGCGCAGGATGCTGATCGCCGGCACCCGGTCGACGAAGGTCACATCCGTGTGCCAGCTGTTGGCGCGGCTGCGATCGGAGTCGATCGGCAGCACGCCCACGCCTTCGCCGGCCACCGTCGGATGCGGCTTGGTGATCGTGCCCAGCAGCTCGGCGAACGCCCGCTGGTCGTCGTCGTCGGCGTGATCCTGCCCGCGCAGGAACACGACGCGGTTGGCCAGCAGGGCGGACTCGCAGCTCGGCGACCAATTCGGGCGCGAGATCGCCGCCGATGCGGACGCCGTCGACGACGGCGCCGAGGTTGGCGCCTACCTTGTGGACGTCGATGTGCTCGTAGCTCATGGTGGAGAGCTCCTTTCTGATCGTGACGGTCAGCCGACGGAGGCGTTGAACTGGCCGGTGGTGAACGGCGCGAACGAGTAGTGCGTCGGGAATCAGGCCCACGCCGGAGAACGCGTCCACGAGAGACTGCTCGGCGGCCGAGATCTTGCCGTCGACGGGCACCGGTGTCTGGGTGTCGTCCTTGGCCGCCTTGGTCATGACGCTCACCGGCAGGCCCGTGGCCTGCGCCCAGGTCCCCGCCCAGGCGCCCGGGTGGCTGTTGGCCCAGCGGTGTGCTTGATCAAGCGTCCTGAGGTACGTGGTGATCTCCTTGGAGGTCGCCGCATTCCTCAGCGCTGACTCCGACGCCACGAGGTAGGAGAAGTTGGCCGTCTCACCGTCGCCGTTTGAGATGATGCGGCCGTGGCTCTGCGCCACCGCCTGCTCGATGAACGGCGACCACACGTCCCAGGCGTCCACAGCGCCCGAGCTGAAGGCGGCCAGCGCCTGGGCCGGCTGCAGATACTCGAGCGTCACGTCCTTGGGCGACAGACCGGCCTTCTTGAGCGCCCAGATCAGGTGATAGTCGGCGGAGCTGCCCTGGGCGACGGCGATCTTCTTGCCCTTGAGCTGCGCGATCGAGGTGACCTTGGACCCCTTGGGCACGAGCAGCGCCGCGCTGTCGGGGTTGTTGGACAGCGCGCCGACGATCTTGATCTTGGCTCCGCCGGCCGCCGCGAACACCGGCGGGGCGTTGCCGACGCCGCCGACATCGAGCGAGCCGCCGCTCATCGCCTGCAGCATCGGCGGACCGGACGTGAAGTCCGCGAACTGGATCTTGAACGGAAGCTTCTTGATCAGGCCCGAGGAAGTGAGCAGCGCCTGAGCGCCGGTACCCGCCTGGTCGCCGACCCGCAGCGTCGGGCCCGTGTAGCGGAGGCGTTGACGACGCTGACCTTGGCCGGCCCGGTACTCGTCGCGCTGCTCGCGCCGGCCGCTGCGCCTGTCGTGCTCGACTTGCTCGAGCCCGACACCGAGTTGGAGCCGCAGGCCGCCAGCGAGACGGCGGCGACCACGGCCAGCAGGAGGCCGAATGGCGTTCGAGTCGACCGGGTTGTTCTCATTCGGTGCCTTCTTTCGTGTCCACGCCCAGCTCGGAGAGCAGGCGGTTGCGGAGGGAGATGAGTTCGGGGTGATCCCGGTCTCGCGGCCGCGCGACGCCAACCGATGACTGGTGGGAGATGTGGCAGTCGCCGAGGACGAGCACGCGGTCGGCCAGCGCCAGCGCCTCGTCGACGTCATGGGTGACCAGCAGGACGGCCGGCCGGTGGCGCTCCCACAACCCGAGCACGAGGCGGTGCATCGAGATCCGGGTGAGCGCGTCCAGCGCGCCGAACGGCTCGTCGAGCAGCAGCAGGTCTGGGTCGCGGGTCAGCGCCCGGGCCAGGGAGACGCGCTGCGCCTCGCCGCCCGAGAGCGTGAGCGGCCACGCTCTTCATGCTCCTTGAGGCCGACCTCGCCCAACGCGGCCCGGGCGGCGCCGGTCGGATCATCGCCCCGCAGACCGAGGCGCACGTTGTCGATGACCCGCTTCCACGGCATCAGGCGCGCGCCCTGGAAGGCCATCGACACGGTGCCGTTGACCGCCATGTCGCCCTCGAGACCCGGGTCGAGGCCGGCCAGCCCGCGCAGGAGAGTCGACTTGCCGGTGCCGCTGCGGCCGATGAGCGCGACGAACTCGCCGTGCCGGATCGTCAGGTCAAGGCCGTCGAGAACGACGCGGCCGTCAAACGCCCGGCGCAGGCCGCTGAGCTCGACGACAGCGTCGCCGGAGGTCGCTCCCTCGGACCGGCGCGCCGCGCGGCGCGCCAGCGTCAAGCCGCCAGCAGACCGCCCCGCCATGCGAGGGCCCTCCTCTCGATGCGACGGACGATCCAGTCGGTGAGCAGGCCGAGGATCGTGTAGCACAGCAGCGCCACGAAGATCACGTCGTTCTGCAGGAACTGGGTGCCCTGGTTGATCATGAAGCCCAGGCCGGCGTGGGTGTTCAGCTGCTCGGCGACGACCAGCGACAGCCAGGCGACGCCCAGGCTCTGACGAAGCCCGACGAGGATGCTGGGCAGCGCGCCGGGAAGGATCACATGGCGGATCAGCTCGCTACGCCCGAGGCCGAGCACGTGGCCGAGCTCGGCCAGCTTGCCATCCACCCCCCGGATACCGGCGAACGTGTTCAGGTACAGCGGGATCGCGGCGCCGATCGCGACCAGCAGCTCCTTGGGCAGATCACCGATCCCGAACCAGATGATGAACACGGGGATCAGGCCGAACAGAGGCAGCGTGCGAATCGCCTGCATCAGCGGGTCGACCGCGTTCTCGCCGGCGCGGCTGAGGCCGGCGATCAGGGCCAGACCGAGAGCGACGACGGCACCGAACGCAAAGCCGACGATCATCCGCTCCAGCGAGGTGAGCAGCGCATTCTGCAGCGTGCCGTAAGCGGCCGAGTCGGTGCCGATCAGCGTGGCGGCTGTGCTGATCACGCGGGTGGGAGGCGGCAGCTTGCTGGCCGACACCAGGTGGGCGACGTTGACCAGCTGCCAGATGATCAGACCACCACGGGGCTGATCAGCCGCTGCCAGCCCGTCAGGAACCGGCGACGGCCGCCGGCGCCGACGGCGACACGTTCGCGCGCGCGCGCCGCGCCGACGGGCACAGCGCCGATCGCCGGGGAGCCCGGGTTGGTTGTGCTCATCGGGGGTCCTCCAGGGCGGGGTCGATTACATACTGCATTAACTTGATCGAGATTATCAACTAACTCGACATAGGGGTGCTCGGGCGGTGCCCCGGCGGCTCAGTCGCCGGCGTGCTGATCGAGCAGGCGGCTAGAGCGCGCGCTCGTAGTAGAAGTTGACCGCCCCGTCCGGCTTTCCCTCGTGGTTGTCAAAGCCGAGGCTCTCGTAGAGATGGCGGGCGACGACGTCAGTCTCGGCGGTCCCGAGGTCCATGTGATCGGCGCCCCGAGCGCGGGCCAGATCCATCGCGACCTCCATCAGTGCCCGGCCGATGCCCTGGCCGCGAAGCGCCGGGACGACGTAGAGCTCGGCCAGGTAGCACTCGAGCCTCGGTCCCCAGAGCGAGAGCCGAAACCGCATGAGCGCCAGCCCGACCGGGTCGTCGCCCGCGATCACGACACTCGTATCCCCGCCCGCCAACAGTTCGCGCACGCGGACCGCCAGCTGAGCCGGCGGCGGCGCCGGGTCGTCGAACTCGCAGTTGAAGTCATACAGCAGGCGAGCGACGGCGTCGAGATCCCCCTCGCGCGCCTCGCGGACCGCCACCGGCACACGGGGCGGCGGTGTCACGCTGCTTCGCGGATCGCCTCGGCGAACCGGTCGGGCGCCTCCAGGGGGGAGAAATGCCCGGCATCGGGCAGCCGCTGCAGCGTCACGTCCGAGAAGAACTCGTCGAGTCGATCGGCCCACTGCAGCGGGAACAGGGGATCGTGCTCGGGCCAGAGCACAGCGGTGGGAGCCGCGATCCGCTCGTCGGGGGCGGGAGCGCGCTCCGCCAGGCTGCGGGCGATCGTTCCCGCGCCGGCGCGATACCACCCGATCGAGGCCACGAACGCCCCAGCCGCCCCGTAGAGGGTGGTCAGCCGGTCAAGCTCGGCGGGGGACGGGGTGAACGCGGGGCCTGACCAGTGCGACCAGAAGTGCTCGAGGTAGGCGCGCACGGCCGGCGGGCGGCCGTCGATGATCGTCTCGATCATGTCCAGTCGATGGAAATGCTGGTACCAGAACTCGCGTTGAGCGTCGGCTGACAGCACCCGGTCGCCGGCGCCGGGCAGGGGCGGCGCCAGGACGAGCGCCCGCGCGGCCTGGGGGTGTTCGCGCGCGATCTGCTGGGCCACGCGGCTTCCGACGTCATAGCCGGCGATCACCGCCGGCCCCAGGCCGAGCTCGTCGAGCAACGCGACCACACTCGCCGCCTGACCAGCGGCCGAGTACGCCTGCGCCGGGTCGCTGACGTGCTTGTCGGACTCGCCGAAGCCCCGAAGGTCGGGCACCACGACGTCGGCGCGGCCTTCGAGGCGGGCGACCACCTCGCGCCAGTCGCCGTGATCGCCGGGCCACCCGTGCAGCAGCACCACCGGAGCGCCCGATCCGTGGCGCTCGTAGGCGAGGGAGAAGCCATCGACGGCCGATGAGCGCTGCATCGTCGCCAGACTATCCGAGCCGAACTCGTTGTCGAGCTCGATCGCCACCGGCCCAGGCCGTCCCGGCACGACCGACGAGCAGCCGGGCCCGCGTTGCGCTAAGTGCGCCGAACCACTAGCTTTGTCGACGGACCGTGAACTGGGGGCAAACGTCGATACGAGCTGTGCGCGCGCTGATAGTGGCGCTGCTGGTGATGGTTGCCGCATCAGCTGCGGCGAACGCTGCCCCGATCACCGAGTTCTCGTCCGGCCTGCCGGCTGGCAGCGACCCGAGCTCGCTCACCCCGGGGCCCGACGGCAACGTGTGGTTCGTCGACACCGGCGCGATCGGCCGGATCACGCCCACTGGCCAGATCACCGAGTTCACGTCGGGCCTGAATCCCGGCAGCGTGCCACACGCGATCGTCGCCGGCGACGACGGGAACCTGTGGTTCACGGACTCGGGGACCACGAAGGCGATCGGCAAGGTCACACCCTCCGGCCTGATCACCGAGACAACCGCCGGACTCAACCCCGGGGCGGCGCCCTATGAGCTCACGGCCGGAGCGACCGGCACGCTGTGGTTCACCGACGTGGGTACGACGAAGGCCATCGGTCAGATCACGACGTCGACCGGTGCGATCAAGGAGTTCGCCTACACCCTTGACCCGGTGCCCAACCTCGACGAGATCACCGGCGGACCAGACGGCAACGTCTACTTCACCGACAAGGGCAACGTGCCCGGCGTCGGCAAGGTCACGCCCAGTGGGACGGTCACCGAGGCCACCACCGGACTCACGTCGATGCCGAGCGGGGTCGGCGGCGGCCCGGACGGGAATGTCTGGTTCAGCGATCAGGGTACGCCGCCGGCGATCGGACGCGTGACCCCCGCGGGCGTCCTCACCGAATTCACACACACCAATGGCCTGCAGACGAACAGCGCGCCGGACGAGGTCACCGGCGGACCAGACGGCAACGTGTGGTTCGACGATCAGCTGTCCGGAAGCAACGCCGTCGGCCGCGTCACGCCGGCCGGCGCGATCGCCGAGTTCCCGACGGCGGGCACGCCGTGGAAGCTCGTCAACGGGATCGACGGCAACCTTTGGCTGCTCCAGTCCCAGCCCAACGCCGTCCTACGGGTGACCCCGTCCGGCTCAATGACCGGATTCACCGCTGGTCTGAGCCCGACGGCCGACCTCATCGACACCGACATGACCGAGGGCGCCGACGGCAACGCATGGTTCGTCGACAAGGGCACTCCGACGGCGATCGGCCGGGCCGATGTCCAGCTGGCGCCGACCGCGCAAACCGGAGCGGCCAGTTCGATCGGCATGCTCACGGCCACCGTCGCGGGGACGGTCAACCCGCGGGGCGCCACGACAACTGTCTCCGTTCAGTACGGGGGCAGCTCGGCGCTCGGCTCCAACGTGTCGGCGGGCACGCTGAAGGCCGGCGCGACCGGGTCACCGGTGAGCGCGGCGTTGACGGCCCTGCCGGCCGGATCCACCGTCTTCTACCGGGTCGTCGCCACCAACGCGTACGGCACGGCCACCGGATCGACCCAGACGTTCAAGACCGCCGCCGCCACGCCGATCGTGAAGAAGCCCATGCCGACGACCACGACGACCACGACGACGACCTCGGTTGGCAATAACCGGATCGCGCTCACCACGCCGTCGCCGTCGGCCTGCACCGCCAAGTCCGGGTCGCTGCCGGTCACGCTGACCTCCTCGACGATTCGCGGCTCCAAGGCCGCCAAGGTTCGCTTCGTCAGCGCTTCGGTGTTCGTCGACCGCGGCGTCAAGCACATCCGCCATCGGACCAAGCGCTCACACGGCAAGAAGGTCCGGGTCAAGGTGACGGCCTACACGGCCAACACGGTCGTGCGCAAGCTGCCCGCTCAGCGGTCCCTGCGCCTTGGGGGCCTACGCACCGGGCGGCACGCCCTGAACGTCAGGTTGCTGTTTCAGAAGGGCCGCAAGACGCCCGTGCGCAAGACGATGCACGTTCACTTCCGCGTCTGCTGATCAGCGGCAGCTGGGATCCGGATCGAACGTGTCGTTGGCCTGAGCCAGCGTCAGTGGGCCAGCCTTGGGGATCAGCTGGATGTGGTTGACCTCGGTGTTGCCGGGGTCGTCGGAGGGATCGAACGGCCGGTAGAGGCCGAACCGGGCCAGCTCGGCCTCGCTGATCTGGGCGGCACTCGAGCGCAGCAGGTTGTTGACGCCGATGTCCTCGGCCTCTCCCTTGGTGTGGGGGTCGTCGGCGAATCCCCCGACGGCGACGCTGTGCGCCGGGGTCCGATAGCCGCTGATCCCGTAGATGGTGATCCCCATCGTCTTGCCGAGCGCGTCGAGCTGCGCGGTCAGGGTGGGTAGCTCACCCTGGGTCTGACTCGTGCCGGGATCGGCGATGAACCCGGCCGCGGAGGCCGCGATCACCGGCGCGGCGTCTGCGCTGTTGGTGACTCCGCCGCACAGGTTCAGCCGCTTGAGCTCACGTTTGACCTCGGCCAGCGAGGGCGCGTGCGCGGAGGCGTCGCCGACGATCTGCGAGCTGGCGGACGCGGTGGACGCGTGCTCTCCGACGGTCGGCTGCACCGCCTGCGGGTGGGCCTGCGGGAGCGCACTCGCCGGCCCCGGCCGGGGCGCCGGATCAGCGGACGAGGGAGAGCTCGACCCACAGGCCGCGAGGACGAGCACGAGCACCACCGCCGCGGATCCGAACAGGCTTCGTCTCGCCACCCGCGACAGGGTAGGGGGCGACGCGCGCCGGACGCGCCAGGCGTCGACGCCCACCGGCATCTGTCCGGGGCGCGCGCAATCCTGAAATCGATGCAAGCCAGGGACCCATCCTCGCTTGCGTCGGTCCCGGGCGAGCCACCGGGCCCACGCGCGAGCCCGCGGACGCTGGCGTTGACGTGGGTGGTCTGGTGGGCGCTGTGCGCGTCCCTGTGGATGCTGCTCGACGACACGGTTGCCGCGCCGGAGCTGGCCGACGGCGCGGTCGCGGCGGCCATCGGGGCCAGCGGCGCGATACTCGTGCGGATCCGCAACCCGATGCGCTTTGCGCCGCGCGCCGCCTGGGCTCGACGCTGGTGGCGACCATGGGTCCAGCTGGTAGCCGGACTGCCGCTGCTGGTCCGGATGCTCGCGGGTGCGCTGGCGGGGGGCGATCGCCAGCCCGGGCAGCTGCGCTCGGTGCCGTTCGCAGTCGACTCCGACGATGATGTGCGGGCCGCTCAGGTCGCGCTGGCCAGCTTCGCAGGATCGGTGTCGTGTAACTCGGTCGTCGTCGCGATCGACGAGGCTCGTGGGTCGCTGCTCGTCCATGAGCTCTCGCCCGAAGCTGACGGCAGCGGCCCCGATCCGCTGGGGCTGGGAGGCGACACCCGGTGAACGAGTGGATCGTGGCGGCCACGGTGCTGTTGATCGGCGGTCTGGTCCCCCTGACGATCGCCGCTTTGGCTGAGGACGTGATGTCGGCTGCCGCGGCCCTCAACCTCGGCGGCCCGGTCGCAGCGCTCATCCTGCTGATGCTCTCCGAGGGCCTGCATCGCCAGCCATTCGTGGATCTGGCGGTGGTGCTGGCGGTCGTTTCGTTCGCCGGCTCGGTGATCGTCGCGCGCTTTCTGGAGTGGCGGGTGGGAACCGATGCGTGACCTGGTGGTCGCAATCCTGCTCATCGCCGGGGTGGCGATCGAGCTGTTGTGCTGTCTGGGCGTAATGGTGATGCGGGGGGCGTATGCCCGGTTGCACTACAGCGCCCCCGCCGGGCTCGGCGCGATGCTGCTCGGCCTGGCGGTCCTGTTGCGCCAGGGGTTCTCGCTGATCGGCGACAAGGCGATGCTGATCGGCGTGTTCGTGCTGCTGACTGCGCCGGTCCTGTCGCACGTCACCGCCCGGGCGGCCCACATCCGGACGCTGGGCGAAGCCGGCGGCGACGAAGAGGCGCCGGAGTCGGCAGCGTGACGTTCCTGCAGGCGGTCGCGCTCCTGGCGGTTGCCGGCGGTGGGACGGCGGTGGTGGCCACCCGCGATCCAACCCGTCAGGTGATCGTGACCGGCTTCTTCGGGCTGTTCCTGGGGATCCTGTTCTTCGCCTTTCAGGCGCCCGACGTCGCCCTCTCGCAGATCGTGGTGGGTGGCGTGGCCCTGCCGGTGATGGTCCTGCTGACCCTCGCGAAACTCCGTGAGTTGCGCCGTAGGGGGGCGGATGAGTGAGCCGGCGCGCGCGCCTGACCATTTTCGTCGTGGCGGCGGGGTCGCTGGCAGCGGTGCTGGTCCACGGGCTTGCTGGACTGCCGGCCTTCGGTGACTTCCACGGCATCTACGGGACGCTGCTCAGCCACGTGACGGTCGCCCAGCGCAAGGCGACCGACGTGATCACCGCGATCACCTTCGACTACCGCGGGATGGACACGATGGGCGAGGAGTTCATCTTGTTCGCTGCCTCGGTGGGCCTCGTCGTGCTGCTGCGCGAGCAGCGTGGCGAGCATCAGCAGGCGGGCGATGAGACCCGCCGGGCGCAGACAGCCACGCGCCGCGGACCGGGGACCAGCCCGGCCCTGATCGTCGTCGGCCGGTGGCTGGTGGGGCCGGTCCTCGTCCTCGGCGTCTATGTCGTCAGCCACGGACAGCTGACGCCGGGGGGCGGCTTTCAGGGCGGAGTCGTGCTGGCGGCCGCGGTCATCCTCGTCTTCGTAGCCGGTGGACGCGTGGCCATCGCGCCGATTCGCCCCAGCGGGCCGGCCGAGCTGCTGGAGGCGATCGGGGCGGGAGGCTACGTCGCGCTCGGCCTCGGCGGACTGCTCGCCGGCGAGCGCTTCTTGAGCAACTTCCTCCCATTGGGCACCAAGGGGAGCCTCCTCTCCAGCGGAACGATCGCCTCGCTGAGCGTGATCGTCGGACTCGAGGTGGCCGGGGCGATCACGCTGATCGTCTCCGAGTTCATCGACCAGCGTCTGCTCGCCGGGAGTCACGAGTGAGCTTCCTGCCCTATGCCGTGGCGGCGTGGCTGCTCCTCATCGGGCTCTACGGGATCGTTTCCAGCCGCAACCTCGTGCACCTGATCCTCTGTCTCGGCGTCGTGCAGGCGTCGACCTACGTGCTGCTGCTGGCGATCGGATACCGGACGGGCGGCGCGGCGCCGATCTTTGCCGACATCCCGGTCGGCACGCCAACGGTTGACCCCGTCGTCCAGGCGCTCACGCTGACCGACGTGGTCGTGGAGGCGACCGTGTCGGCGCTCCTCCTGGCGCTCGCGCTCCAGGCCGAGAAGCGCTTTGGCACGGTGAACCCGGACGACATCCGGGCGCTGCGGGGATGACGATGCACCTCGTGCCCCCCAGCCGATGACCGGCTCGACCCTGCCACCCCTGATCCTCGCCATCCCGTTGCTGGCGGCGGCGGTGCTCGCCGCGACGCAGTCGCTGTCCAAGCGTCTGCTCGGAGAGGCGGTGGCGCTGTCGGCTGCCGTGGCGACCACCGTGATCTGCGGCCTGCTGGTGGCGCTGTCGGTCCGCCACGGCCAGGCCGTGTACTGGTTCGGCGGCTGGCAACCGCGGCACGGGGTCGCGCTGGGGATCTCGTTTGCGATCGACCCCTTCGGCGCCGGCCTGGCGTGTTTCGGGGGCGTGCTGACCATCGCCGCGCTGGTCTTCTCATGGCGGCACTTCGAGTCCGTCGGTCATGCCTTTCCGGCCCTGATGCTCGTCTTCATGACGGCGATCATGGGTTTCTGCTTGAGCGGCGACCTGTTCAACATGTTCGTGTTCTTCGAGCTGATGACGGTGTCGGGGATCGCGCTGACCGCGCACCGCTCCGATCAGCGGGCGCCGCTCCAGGGGGCGCTGAACTTCGGGATCTCGAACGCGATCGGCGGCTTTCTCGTGCTGATCGGGATCGCGCTGCTCTACGGGCGCACCGGGGCACTGAACCTCGCACAGATCGGCGTCAGCCTGCACAGCCATCCGGTCGACGGCCTGGTGGCGGTCGCCTTCGGTCTGCTCGTGGCCGGGTTCTTCGTCAAGGCGGCGATCGTCCCGTTCCACTTCTGGCTGGCCGACGCGTACGCCAGCGCGCCGACCCCGGTGTGCGTCGTGTTCGCCGGAGTGATGAGCGAGCTTGGCCTGTACGGAGTCGCTCGCGTGTACTGGACCGTCTTTGCCGGACCGTTGCATGCACACGCGGGCACGGTGCGACTGGTGCTCGTCCTGGTCGGCGCGGTGACCGCGGTCGGCGGGGCCGTGATGTGCCTGCTCCAGGACCTGCTCAAGCGGCTGCTCGCGTTCGCGACGATCAGCTACATGGGCCTGTTCCTCATCGGGATCGGGCTGCTCGACGTTCGCGGCCTGGCGGGGACGGCGATCTACGTCATCGCCGACGGGCTCGTCAAAGCGAGCCTGTTCTTATGCGTGGGGATCCTTCAGCATCGGCGCGCGGATGCCAACTCGCTGCGCATCCGCGGTCTCGGCCGCGGCCTCCCCTTCACCGGAGGCGTGTTCCTCCTCGCCGCCCTGGGGTTGGCCGCCGTCCCGGGATGGGGCAGCTTCCTCGGCAAGTCGATGATCGAGTCGGCGCTGGCAACCCACCCCGGGTACGAGTGGGTGGCGGTGGTGATCACCGCGGTCGAGACGCTGATCGGCGCCGCCGCGGTTGCCGCCGCGGCTCGGGCATTCCTCGGTTGGGGCCCCGACCTGCACCATGACATCGAGCAGTCACAGCCGGAGGAGAGCGACGAGGCCCAGAAGGAGATCAGCGGCTCGCCCAACCGGACTCCGGCCGTGCTCTTCGGCCCGGCCCTCGTGTTGCTCGCGGGCAGCGTCGCGATCGGCGTCCTCCCCGGCGTTGGGCGACTCGCCCTGGCCGGGGCCCAGCGATTCGAGGCCACCTCGGCATACGCGGCCGCGGTCCTGCACGCCCACGTCGTCGCCCTGCCGGCGATCTCGATCGAGACGGCGCCGACCCTCCAGGATGTTCTCTCCGGCGCCGGCTTCACGGTGCTGATGCTCCTGATCGCGCTGATCGTCGTGCTGCCGCGCCGCCTGCCGCGGCCACTGGCCGCACCGCTGCGGCCGTGGCGAGCGATCGTGCGCTGCCTGCACGCGCTGCACTCCGGGCATCCCGGGGAGTACATCGCGTGGGTGACGGTCGGGGCAGCCATCCTCATCACCGTGTTCTCGCTTTCGTTCGGCTGACCAATTGCGGGTAGCGATCAGGCATGTCCGATAAATCGCTGGACGTCTACCTGAACGACCACCTGGCCGGCGCGCGCTTCGGCTCGGACCTGGCCCGCCGGCTCAGCCGGCGCGTGGACGGCACCACGATGAGCGCCCTCGCCGTGGAGATCGAGGAGGATCGCCAAACCCTCCAACGGTTGATGGATCGGGTGGGCACCTCACGCAATCCGATCAAGGAGGCGGCCACATGGGTCGCCGAGAAGGTCAGTCACCTCAAGCTCTCCGGCCTGAGCGCCGGCAACCGGGAGTTCGGGCTGTTCATGGCGCTCGAGATGCTGTCGTTGGGCATCGAGGGCAAACGTTCGCTGTGGGTTGCGCTCACTGACGTCGCCGACCGATACCCGGCGCTCGGTGAATTCGACCTCGTCGCGCTGCGGGAGCGCGCCGCGGCTCAACGCCAGGTCGTGGAGACCGAACGGACCGCCGCCGCCCGGCGCGCCTTCACCGGTGACCACTAGCCCCAGCGCACGAGGCGCTTGGTGGCCGTCGCCGCGTGAGCGGGCATCAGGTCCGCGCGTGAGATCTCGGCCACGTGCGGAGCGACGACCTGCACTCCCGCGTCGGAATCGATGCGCTGATAGGTCAGCGTCTTGAGGAACTTGGCCACCGACAGGCCACCCGTGTAACGCGCCGCGCGCCCGGTCGGCAACGTGTGGTTGGTGCCGATCGCCTTGTCGGAGAAGGCGACGGTGGCTCGCGCGCCCAAGAACAGCGAGCCGTAGTTGCGCAGGCGCCCCAGGTACCAGGCGTCGTCGGCGGTG
This sequence comes from uncultured Solirubrobacteraceae bacterium, assembly GCA_963800545.1. Lineage (GTDB taxonomy): Bacteria > Actinomycetota > Thermoleophilia > Solirubrobacterales > Solirubrobacteraceae > Palsa-465. The sequence continues at coordinate 378,483 of CAWDBJ010000004.1, read as the reverse complement.
TGGACCTCCAGGTGCTCGGCCGCGACCTCGTCAGACAGCGCGGCCGCGTCCTCGCGGTCGCTCGCCACCATCACGACGCCATGGTCGCGCCAGGCGGCGCGCGGCGTCTCGCCGCCCGGGGCGCCGGCCCAGTCGAGGCGGTCGAGCTCATCGAGCTGGCGCTCGACCTCGGCGATCACTGCTCGGCCGAAGTCCTCTGAGGTCGTGATCAGGACGGCCGGCGAGGTCGGCCCGTGCTCGGCCTGGGCGAGCAGGTCGGCGGCCACGAGCTCGGGATCGGCGGTGTCGTCGGCGATGACCGCCACCTCGGAGGGGCCGGCGAGCAGATCGATGCCGACGCGGCCGAACAGCTGGCGCTTGGCCTCGGCGACGAACGCGTTGCCGGGGCCGACGATCATGTCGACGGGCGCCGGGGCCGCCTCCCCATCGCCGAGCAGCCCGAACGCCATCGCGGCCAGCGCCTGCACCCCTCCGAGGGCGAAGATCCGGTCGGCACCAGAGGTGGCGATCGAGTGCAGCGTCGGTGCGTGCAGCGCCCCCGCGCGCGGCGGCGAGCAGGCGATCACCGTCTCCACGCCGGCGACCTTGGGCACGAGCACCGTCATGAACGGCGCGGCGAGCATCGGCACCCGGCCCGACGGAGCGTAGGCGCCGACCGAGGCGACCGGCACCTGGCGCTGGCCGAGGAACACCCCGGGCAGCGTCTCTGTCTCGAAGTCGGTGAGCGTGGCCCGCTGCAGCCGGGCGAAGTTGGCGATCTGCGCCTGGGCGAAGGCGATGCTCTCCTTCAGCGAATCGGGTAGCGACGCGGTCGCGCGCGGCGACCTCGTCGCGGCCGACCTCGAAGCTCGGCGGATCCCAGTCGTCGAGCTCGCGCGAGTAGGCGCGCACGGCGTCGATGCCGTCGCGCTCGATGCGCGACAGCATCTCCGACACGCGCTGCGGCCACCGCAGGATCAGGGCCCGGCGGCGTGCGCGGCGGCGGCGGCGCCTTCAGGTAGACGGGGCTGGGCATCGAAACGAACCTATCGTTCGTTTTGATGCCCAGCCGCGACGATCGCGCCGTACAGCTCGGGGCGGCGGTCGCCGAACACGTCGGCGCGGTCGGTGAGCCGCTTGTCGAGCGCGGACTGCAGGTCGAGGTCGGCGATCAGCATCCCCGGCGCGCGTGACTCGGCGGCCACCCAGCCGTCGGGATCGACGATCGTCGCCCCGCCCGTCCAGTCCTGGCCGCGCTCGAGCCCGAGGCGATCGGCGCAGGCGACCGCCATCTTGTTGATCCGCCCGGTGGCCATCGCGATCGTCACCTCGGACGGACGCTCGCCGTCGGGGCGCGGGAACAGCGGCCAGTTGGTCGGCACCGCCAGCAGCTGGGCGCCGGCGAGCGCGACCGAGCGGGTGAGCTCGGGGAACTCGAGGTCGTAACAGATGACCACGCCGATCCGGCCGACGCTCGTCTCGATCACCGGCGGAGCCTGGTCGCCGGGGGTGAAGATCGCGTGCTCGTTGTCCCACAGGTGCAGCTTGCGATAGACGGCGCGCACGCCGGCAGCGTCCGCCACGCGCCGCGCTGTTGTAGACGAGGCCGTCCTCGCCGCGCTCACAGAAGCCGCCGATCACGACCACGTCGGCGCGCGCGGCCACGTCCGCCCACTCGCGAAGCAGCTCGTGGTCGGGCGCGATCGCCACCTGCGCCGCCTCCTCGGTGGAGGAGAACATGTAGCCGCTGGTGATCAGCTCGGGCAGCACGATCACCTCGGCTCCGGCATCCACCGCCTCGGCGATCGCCGCCAGGCACAGCGCGCGGTTGGCCTCCAGGTCGCCGATCGCCGGGGCGAGCTGCTGGCAGGCGACGCGGGTCACACCGTCAGGGTGTCACGGAACGTTGCCGGCCGCCAGCCCGGCGCGCACCCGGCCGGCCAGGCCGGGCGCCACCAGCACGACGCCGAGTCCGACGATCAGCCACACCACCTCGATGTAGGGCAGGTGGGCGAACGCCCCCTCCTGGCCGACGAACACGTTGCGGTAGATCGTGTAACAGACGAACGCCCCGCCGAGCACCGGGATGATGATCTGCCAGGCCGGCACCTTGGCCTCGCCCCGGCGAAGAACAGGTAGCGGATCGCGCCGACGGTGGCCATCACGTAGGCGACGAGGATCAGCACCGTGCCGACCTGCAGCGGATAGAAGGTGGCGTTGATCACGTTGGACCCGGCGAGCTGCTGGCCGATCAGGACGCCGGCGAAGATCAGCAGCACGACGACCAGCGCCGCGCCCGGCGCGCCGTGCTTGGACAGCCCCGCCAGGCCGGTGCGCGTCCCGGTGGCGTCGCGCGCCTGGGCGTACATGATCCGGGCGGCCCCGCTGGCCACCCCCAGCGAGATCGCGAACAGGCTGACGGTCGCCATCAGGTTCAGGATGTCGGCGTACCACTGGCCGATGTAGCCGCTGCCCAGGTCCGAGAACGGCAGGCCGTCGGCGTACTTGGCGGCGCCTGTGGCGTTGGCGCCGTAGCCGAGCGACTGGGCCGCGGCGGTCAGCAGGTAGAAGGTGCCGACGACGACGATCGCGACCTTGATCGCGCGGGGGATCTCGGTCTTCGGGTTGGCCGTCTCCTCGCCGAGCGCGGCCGCTCCCTCGAAGCCCGGCGAAGGCCAGGAAGCCGTACACCGCCGCCTTGGCGATCGTGCCCACGCCGCTGCCCTTGGGCAGCGCCAGGAAGTTGAGCGAGAACGTCTGGCCGTTGGGCCCGTGGCTGAAGATCACCTTGGCGAGGATCACGAGGCTGAGGATCGTGACCAGGATCGCGCCGGCCACCTCGGAGGTGAGCAGCGCGCGGGTGATGATGCGGATCTCGGTGAAGGCCAGCGCCGCCACGCCGAGCAGTCCGATCATCGAGATCCACCACCACTGGTGGATGTGCAGGCCGAAGGTGTCGTTGAGGAAGTTGCCGCCGAACAGCCCCATCTCGATCGTCGAGCCGCAGCCGATCGCCGACGTAGCCGCCCATCAGCGCCCAGCCGGCGAAGAAGCCGGCCTGCGGCCCGAGCGTGACCCCGACCAGCGCGTACACCGAGCCGGTGTGCGAGATGTGCTGCGAGAGCTTGATGAAGCAGTAACCGACGAGCGCCACGCCGATGACGGCGAAGATGAACGACAGCGTCACCGCACGGCCGATGATCAGTGCCGCCCCGGTGCCCAGCAGGCCGATCGCGCCGACCGGCCCGATCAGTCCGACGGAGAACGCTGCTGCGTCGACGAGCTTGAGCTCAGTGTGGAGCCGCTCGCCGCCCTGTTGAGTGCCGGTCTCCCCGGTCGCGGTAGCCATAGCGAATTCGTATCACGCCGGCCGGGTGTATTGGTTCTTTCTCTTACGGAGAGACGAGCTTCGGGAGCCGGCGCCGCGGCGGCGGCCGCCGCGCTCAGCAGGCCGTGGAACTCCTCCAGCGCGGCGCGCAGGCCGTCGAGCATCGACCACGCGTCCTCGAGCTGATCGCGGTCGCCGATGATCCCCACGTCCATGTGATCGCGGTAGCTGAGCACGGTGATGTTCAACCCGACGCCGTCGACGATCGTCGACACCGGGTAGTAGGCCATCATCTCGGCGCCCGCGCAGTACAGCGGTTCGCGCGGCCCGGGGACGTTGGAGATGACGAGGTTCAGGGCGGGCATCGGCGAGCGGGCCAGCACGCCGAGGGTGACGCGGGACGCGCTGCTCATCACCGCCGGCGGGACGAACTGGCTGGCGTCCTGCATGAGGCTCGCCGGGCGTGGCCTGGTGACGCTCCTTGGCGGCCCGCAGCACCTCGTGGGTGCGCTCGATCCGGCGGCGGGCGTCGGGCTCGTCGGTCGGGATCGGGACGAACATCGCCGAGATGCGATTTCCGAACTCGCCCATCTGCTCCTCGGTGCGCACCGACACCGGGACCATCGCGATCAGCGGATCGTCGGGCAGCTCGTCGCGCTCGTCCGAGCCACGCGCGCATCATCGAGGCGCACAGCGCCACCACGACGTCGTTGACGGTGACGCCGAGCTCGTTCTTGATCGCCTTGATCGTGTCGAGCGGCAGCGAGCCGATCGCCAGCCGCCGGTGCGCCGAGATCGGGCCGCTGAAGCGGGTCCGCGGGGCGCGCCCGGCGGGCGCCTCAAGCAGGTCGTCGTCGCCGAGCGGGCCGGGCAGCAGCGTGGCCAATCGGTTCCCGGCGCGGCGCGCCATGCGCACGCCGGGGATCGCCGACACCCATGGCAGCGCGTCGATGTGGCGGATCGCCGTCGGGGCAGCGGTGGCGGCCCGCATCGCCTGACGCGGCAGCCCGAGCAGCCCGCGACCGAGCAGCGACAGGTCGCTGGGCATGCCCTCGCCGGCCGGCTCGCGCAGCGGCGGCGGGACCTCCCGGCCCTCCGCTGACAGGTCGAGGAGGATCGCCAGGATCTCGTTGCCCGAGACCCCGTCGACGGCGGAATGATGGATCTTCGTCAGCAGCGCGTCGCGCCCGCCCTTCAGCCCGCGGATCAGATAGATCTCCCACAGCGGCCGCGCGCGGTCCAGCGGCCGGGCGACGATCCGCGCCACCTGGTCGGCGAGCTGATGATCGTCGCCGGGCGGGGCGAGGCCGATCTCGCGCACGTGGAAGTCGAGGTCGAAGTCCGGATCCTCGACCCAGTAGGGAAGGTCGAGCCCGAACGGGACCTGTGCGAGCTTGCGGGTGAACGGCGGGAGCATGTGGATGCGCTCGGCGATCAGCGTCGCGGATGTCGTCGGCGGTCAACGTTGCCGCCGGGGGCCGTGCTGGGGTCATACACGGCCAGGCCACCGACGTGGCCGAAGGCTCGGGGCGTCTCGAACGCCAGAAACTGCGCGTCGAGGCTGGTCAGCTGTCGCATCTCTCTCCTCGTTGGACGACGTCTCACACCTTCTCACAGGCGCCCATAGAATCGCGCCACCCGACATCGACGGACTGGGAGGAGCAGCGATGGGCGACACGGTGAAGTTCCTGCTGGGCGAGCGCGAGATCCCCACCCACTGGGTCAACCTGATGGCCGACTTGCCCGGCGACGCGCCGCCGCCGCCTGCATCCGGGAACCAAGCAGCCGGCCGGCCCCGATGACCTGTCGCCGCTGTTCCCGATGGCGCTGATCATGCAGGAGGTCTCCGCCGAGCCGCTGATCGAGATCCCCGAGCCGGTTCGCGACGCCTACAAGCTGTGGCGCCCGACGCCGCTGTATCGCGCACGGCGCCTGGAGCGCGCGCTCGACACGCCGGCCCACATCTACTACAAGTACGAGGGCGTCTCGCCCGCCGGCTCGCATAAGCCCAACACCGCGGTCGCGCAGGCCTACGAGAACGCCGCCGCCGGGATCACGAAGCTGACCACCGAGACCGGCGCGGGCCAATGGGGCTCCTCGCTGGCGTTCGCCTGCCAGCTGTTCGGGCTGGAGTGCGAGGTGTGGATGGTCGGCTCGAGCTATGACCAGAAGCCCTACCGTCGCTCGATGATCCAGACCTGGGGCGCGACCGTGCACCGCTCCCCCTCGGAGCTGACCGAGTCCGGGCGCGCTCAGCGCGAGCACACCACCGGCTCGCTGGGGATCGCCATCTCCGAGGCGGTCGAGGTCGCCGCCCAGGATCCGAGCACCAACTACTCGCTCGGGTCGGTGCTCAACCACGTCCTGCTGCACCAGACGGTCATCGGCCAGGAGGCGATGGCCCAGATGGAGATGGCCGGCGAGTACCCCGACACGGTGATCGCGCTGCGTGGGCGGCGGCTCGAACTTCGGCGGGCTGACGTTCCCGTTTCTGCGGCGCACGATCCGCGACGGCCTGACGACGCGGTTTCTCGCCGCCGAGCCGGCCGCCTGCCCGACGCTCACCCGCGGCGTGTACGCCTACGACTTCGGCGACACCGTGGGGCTGACGCCGCTGATGCCGATGTACACGCTCGGCCACGACTTCGTGCCCCCGCCGGTGCACGCCGGCGGTCTGCGCTACCACGGCGATTCACCGCTGGTGTGCGGCCTGGTGAAGAACGGCCTCGTGGAGGCGCGCGCCTACCGCCAGAACGAGACCTTCGAGGCGGCCGTGCAGTTCGCGCGCACCGAGGGGATCATCCCCGCGCCTGAGCCGGCGCACGCGATCCGGGCGGTGATCCAGGAGGCGCTGGCAGCGCGCGAGGCCGGCGAGGAGCGCGTGCTCCTGTTCGGCCTCTGCGGCCACGGCAACTTCGACCTCAGCGCCTACGACGCGTATCTGGCGGGCGAGCTCGTCGACCCGGAGTTCTCGCAGGCCGACGTCGACGCGGCGCTGGCCGGCCTGCCGGAGGCGCCGGCGCTCAGCTGACGATCGCGTCCGCGGGCTGGCGCGGATCGGCGCCCGCCTCGTAGAAGCCGGTGCGGGTGTTGTGCACGATCGCCTCGACGGCGGCCGCGTCACGCGTGAACGCCGGCCATCGGCGGACGTCGTGGCCACGCCGCGCCAGCTCGTCGAGCGTCTCCGGTCCGAAGCGATCCTCGACCATCACCCGATCCGGCAGGTACTCAAACGGTGCGAACGAGTTGGGATAGCTCCACGTCGAGAACCGCGGAGCGTTGATCGCCTGCTGGATGTCGAGGCCGAAGTGCTCGACGTTGAGCAGCACCTGGAGCATCGCCTGGATCTGCATGTCGCCGCCTGGGCATCCGAACGGCATCACCGAGCCGTCCTCGCGCACGGCGATCGCCGGATTGGGGGTCAGCCGCGGGCGCTTGCCCGGAGCCACGCCGGCGGGATGCGCCGGGTCGGGCCGCGACTGAAGGCCGCGCAGCGAGGGACGATCCCCAAGCCGGGGATCACCGGCGCGGTGTTCGGAGGCATCCGACGGCGTGGCGGAGAAGGTGTTGCCCCACCGGTCGACGACGCACACGTACGAGGTCCCCGATTCGGCGGGGTCGGCGTCCGGTCGACGGAGGCGGAAGCGGCTGGGCGGCGCCGAACAGAGGTGCCGGCAGCCCCGGGGCAGCGCGCGCGCGATCGATGACGCGCGCCCGGGCGGCGGCGTGTTCTGCCGACAGCAGCCGGTCGATGTCGACCTCGACGAACGCCGGGTCGCCGTAGTGATGCTCGCGGTCCGAGAACGCCCCCTTGAGCGCCTCGATGACCAGGTGAATGTAGTCGGGCTCGTTGTGGACGAGCCCGTCCAGCCCCGCCGCCTCGACGATCAGCAGAGCCTGGGCGAGCACCGGCCCCTGACACCACGGCCCGCACGTCAGCAGCTCAAGGCCGCGCCAGCGGGTGACGATCGGCGACTCGATCCGGCAGTGAAACCCGGCGAGGTCCTCGCGGCTGAGAAAGCCGCCGTGACGCGCGTGGTAGGCGATGATCCGCTCGGCGATCGGCCCCTCGTAGAACGCGTCGCGCGCCGCCCGCAGACCGCGCTCGCGGTCCCCGCCGGCGGCGGCCTCGGCGTCGGCCATCAGCGCGATCGTTGCGGCCAGATCACGCTGGACGAAGCGCTCGCCGGCGCGCGGAGGACGGCCGCCGGGGAGGAAGATCTCGGCGTTGCCCGGCCAGCGAGCGTAGAGCGCGGCGGACCGCTCGATCCCGGCCGCAAGCAGCCCGAACACCGCAAAGCCGTCACCGGCGAGGCGAATCGCGGCGGCCGCCACCTGGCCGAAGCTCAATGTGCCGTGGTCACGAAGCGCGGTGATCCAGGCGTCCGGCGCGGCCGGCACGACGGTGCGCAGCAGCCCCAGGGGCATGGTGCCGTCGTACTCGCGCATGAACAGGTCGGGCGGAATCGAGGCCGGCCAGGTCCCGAGGCCGTCGATCGTCAGCGTCTCACCCTCGGCGGTGCGGATCATGATCGGGGCGACACCGGCGAAGTTGACCTCGTCGGCGTGCAGCACGGCGAGCGCCATGCCCGCGCAGCAGCCGGCATCGACGGCGTTTCCGCCGGCCTCGAGGATCGCCGCCCCGGCCGCCGTCGCCAGGTAGTGGCCGGTCGAGATCGGCGTGGCGCGAGCCGTACTTCGTGTGGCGGGGGACGAGCCAGCCGCTCATAGCCGAGGCTCCCGGGCGCCCGCGTCCAGCCGGGCCTCGAGCGTGGCGGCGAGGGACAGCAGCCGCCCCTCACCCCGGTGGCGACCGACGAGCTGCAGGCCGACGGGCAGCCCATCGGCGGTGAAGCCGGCGGGAAGCGAGAGCGCCGGCAGGGTCGTGGAGGTGATCCGCGAACAGGACCGCATCCACGTGTAATAGCGCTCCATCGCCACTCCTGCCACGTCGGCCGGCCAGCGGAGGTTGACGTCGAACGGCACCACCTGCACGGTGGGCAGCGCGAGCAGGTCAAACCGGTCGAGCAGCGCCGTGGTGCGGCGAAACAACTGCGTGCGCAGGTCGGCGGCCCGCATCACATCGTCGATCGTGAGCGCCAAGCCGCGACGCACATCGGCCAGCACCTCGTCCTTGACCAGTCGGGCGTGGACGCGCGCCTCCTCGGCATGGCCGTGCCCGAAGGCGAGCGAGCGGTAGGTCTCGAACACCTCATCGGCGCCCGCCAGGTCGGGCTCGTGGTCAACGACGTCGGCCCCCAGGTCGACCAGGGCGGCGCGGGCGTCGCGCAGTGCCGTCGTGACCGCCGGCTGCACCGGCAGCCCGTCGACCGTCTCGGACCAGGCGACGCGCACCCCGGCCAGGGACCCGGGCATGTCGACAGAGGCCGGGAACGCCTCGTCGAGAGCAAGCGGCGCCCGGTGATCGGGTCCGGCGATCGCCGCCAGGAGCAGCGCGAGGTCGCCGACGGTGCGGGCCATCGGCCCGAGGGTCGACATCGGGCTCCACCCGTCGCTGGAATCCGGCGCCGGCACCCGGCCTGGAGCGGGTCGCAGACCGACGACATTGCAGAACGAGGCCGGGTTGCGCAGGCTCCCGCCGAGATCCGAGCCGTCGGCGATTGGCACCATGCCGGCGGCCAGCGCCGCCGCCGCTCCCCCACTGGAGCCGCCCGCGCTGCGACCGAGGTCATACGGATTGCGTGTCGCGCCGAAGACCTCGTTGAAGGTGTGCGATCCGGCGCCGAACTCCGGCGTGTTGGACTTGCCGACGACGATCGCCCCGGCGCCCCGCAGCCGCTCGACGATCAGCGCATCCTCGGCGGGGACGTGGTGGGCGTAGATCGGAGACCCGTACGTGGTGCGGATCCCCGCAGTGTCGACGAGGTCTTTGACGGCCACCGGCAGCCCTTGGAGCAGGCCGGCGGGGCGCCCGCCGGCAGCCGCGGCGTCGAGCGCCGCCGCGTCGGCCAGCGCGCGCTCGGGAACGAGGGTGACGATCGCGTTGACGCGCGGGTTGACCTGCTGGATGCGCTCCAGGTGCGCGGACACGACCTCGACCGCCGAGAGCTCGCGCGCGGCAACGGCGTCGCGCAGCGCCCGCGCCGTGAGACAGTGCAGCGGCTCACTCACGACTGAGACCGTACCGAGCGAGCACGCGGCCGGCCCCGACGATGCGGCCGGCGCCGGACCGACGAGCCGGCGCTCAGGCGGGCGGCGGGCGCCGGCGCTTGCGCGGCCTCACCATCTCGACGGCGGCGAAGCCCTCGAGTGGCGCATCGACGAAGAACGTCTCCATGGTGATCCCGGGCTCGACGTGGGACTGGCTGAGGAACGCGAGGACGGTTCGCTGCGTGAGACGCTCGATCGTCTCCGTGTAGACCTTCGCGATGTCACGCTCGAAGTCGCGGCGCATGGTGACGACGAGGCTCGCCTCGTCGTGGTCCATGATCGTCTGCTCCAGAGCGGTGAAGCCGCCGTCGCGCGTGACCACCACGATCAGATCGTCCACCGCATAGGTCTTGGCCGTCAGCGGAGCACGCCCGTAGCGGTCGCGGAGGATCGTGACGATGCTGGCCGAGATCGCTGCCAGGAGCGGGGGGCCGCTGAGGAACGGCGTTGTGTCGCTGGGCGAGGAGTCCATGCGGCTACCGTCCTGCCTGCGGCCGGGCCGCGTCGGAGGCTGGAGGATGCGGATCGGCATCCGTCGCGGTGCTGGTGAGGGTCATGTGCAACCGCCCTTTGCCGTAGATAGAAACAAGGCATAGGACGGTCAACGCGTGGGGCAGTCTGTACGCCTGCCTCACATCAAGCGACCCAACAGCAGAACCCCGGATCTCGCATGCGATATCCGGTGGTCCGCTTCTCTGCCATTCATAGCACGGAACGGCCGCCGCCGGGGCAACTCGCTCAGGTTTACTCCTTGGCCGACCGCCGGCGCCACGCCAACGCAGGCAGCCGGTGGCGGTTGGCTATTCGGTGGCGGTGATCGGCTGGCCGATCGGCGCCGCGGGCCTGACGCGCATCGGGAAGACGAGCACGGCGATGACCAGACCGACGCCGAAGATGCCGGCCGCCCACCAGAAGGCGGTCGTGTAGCCGTGGACATCGGCGGCGGCCTGCGAGACCGTGCACCCGTGGGTGCGAGCGGGCGAAGGCGGCCGCCGAGCTGGCGAACAGAGTGCTGAGCAGCGCGGTGCCGACCGAGCCGCCTACCTGCTGGGAGGTGTTGACCATCGCCGAGGCCACGCCGGCCTCGTTGCGCTCGCACCCCGAGCGTGGCGGTGCCGAAGGCGGGCGCGAAGATCGTGCCCATCCCGAGGCCGAGGACGAGCAGCGAGGGCAGGACGTCGCCGGCGTAGGACGAGCTCGGGCTCAGCCGGGTGAGCACGAGCATCGCCAGCAGCCCGAGCGTCATGCCGAAGATGATCAGCGGCTTGGCTCCGGTGCGGGGCAGGATCCGGTCTGCGGCGTCGTCGAGGAGATGACGATCATCGCCGTCATCGGCAGGAAGGCCACGACCGGTCGTCAGCGGCGAGAAGCGCGAGGTTCTGCTGCATGAAGTACGTGAGAAAGAGGAACACGCCGAACACGCCCGAGCCGGCGAGCACGATCGACGCGTAGGCCCCGCCGCGCGCGCGGTCCCAGACGATGTGCAGCGGCAGCAGCGGGTGCGCGTGGCGGCGCTCGATCATGACGAACGCGGCGAGCAGGACGACGCTGGCGGCCAGGGCGATGATCGTCACCGGGTCAGACCACGAGTGGGTCTCGGCGTTCGAGAACCCGTAGACGAGCGCGAACAGGCCGCCCGGTGGCGGTCAGCACGCCGGGCACGTCGATGCGCGGCCGGTCGGGATCGGCCTGGTTGACGAGCAGCCGCAGCGCGAAGATCGCCGTCGGGATCGCGATCACGAGGTTGACGTACAGGCACCAGCGCCAGGACAGCGCCTGGGTCAGCGCGCCGCCGAGCACCAGCCCGACCGAGGCCCCGCCGCCGGCGATCGCGCCGAAGATCCCGAACGCCTTGGGCCGGTCCGGCGAGTTGGCGAAGGTGACCGTCAGCAGCGACAGCGCCGAGGGCGCGAGCAGCGCGCCGAACGCGCCCTGAAGCGCCCGCGCGGCGACGAGCATGCCGAACGACTGCGCCAGGCCGCCGAGCGCCGAGGCCAGCGAGAACCCGGCCAGGCCGGCGATGAACGTCCACTTGCGCCCGAACAGGTCGCCGAGCTTTCCGCCGAGCAGCAGCAGGCTGCCGAACGCCAGCGCGTAGGCGGTGATGATCCACTGCCGGCTGTCGGTGGAGAAGCCCAGGTCCTTCTGGGCCGAGGGCAGCGCGATGTTGACGATCGTCGCGTCGAGCACGACCATCAGCTGGGCGACGCCGAGCAGCGCCAGCACCGCCCAGCGGTTGGGCTCGGCCTGTTGGCGAGCGTGCGGTCATGTTCGACTCCGATCGACTGAGGTGGAGAGACAACCCGTCTCGAACGGGTGGCCGTGTTCACGGGCGGGGTCCACGGAACACGGCGTTCCGTGGAGGGCGGCAAGCTTGTCCTGGAGCGTCGTCAGCAGCATCGAGCAGCTGCCCGCGCTGCTCGTCGTCGAGGCCGGCGAACAGCTCGTCCTCGACCTCGTGCTGGGCTTGGGCCGCGGATACGCGCCTCGCCTCACCGTCGGCGCTCAGCCTCACCAGATGGCGGCGACGGTCGTGCTCGTCACGCTCACGCGAAACGAGACGCTCGGCCTCGAGCGGGTTGAGCATCGTCACGAGGATGCTGGGGTCCGTGCCCATCATCGCCCCGAGCTCGCTCTGCCCCGTCGGGCCGCTGTCGTGCAGCAATTCCAGCAGGTGAAACTGCCGCGGGGTCAGGCCATGGGCAGCGTGCGCGTCGCGCAGGCGCCGCATGGCCACGTGCCCCAGCAGCGCGAGCAGCAGCGCCGGGCTGGACGGCCGCGAGGCGAGGACCGATCCGGCCTCTGGGGCCGGTGCAGACGGGGGCAGGGTACGGGGCACCCAAAAAGTATAGGAACCTCAATGATCTAACTGTCTCGACGATCGAGACAACTTCAGCGCACGGCAGTCTCGGGCGCCCTGAGAGTTCCCCGGAAGCCCTCCCCGCGTTCTCAGAGCTCGCCGACGCGCTCTGATCAGGCGCCCGTCCTGGACGCTGAGGGTCACCCGATCGGCGTAGAAGGCCACGTGGCCGGCGATCTGGGCGACGGCCGGATACGGGCTCTCGTAGAACCACACCGCGTCCGCCACGTCGCCGTCGGGCGTGCTCAGCGAGTAGTAGCTCGGTGCTGCCCTTGAACGGGCAGTACGTGGTGGTCTCGCTGGGTCGCAGCAGCGACTGGTCGACGTCGGTCGAGCGGCACGTAGTGGACGGGCGGGTAGCTCGGCCTCCTGCATCCGCAGGGTGGCGGTGCTGTCGGCGACGACGGTGTCGCCCACGCGGACGGTCACCCGGGCGGGGTCGGCGACGATCGTGATCGGATGGTCAGGCCCGGGCTCCCGGCGCTCTGGGTCTGGGGTCATCGCGTCCTCCGGTTGTGGGCCTGCTGCGAGGCTAGTCCGGCGCCGGCTGCCACGCGCTGGGTGATCTCGGAGCCATCGACCAGACCGCCGCCAAGCACCTCCCGCGCTGAACCCCAGGGACTTCCTGGGGATCGACCGCCAGCTCTCCGACGAGGAGCGCGACATCCGCGACACCGTCCGGGCATTCGTCTCTGACAAGGTCGTGCCCTACGTGGGCGACTGGTTCGAGGAGGGGACGATCCCGCTCGAGCTGGCGCGTGAGCTCGGTCAGATCGGCGTGCTCGGCATGCACCTCGAGGGCTATGGATGCGCCGGCACCAGCGCGACCGCCTACGGGCTGGCGTGCCTGGAGCTGGAGGCGGGCGACTCGGGCATCCGGAGCCTCGTCTCGGTCCAGGGCTCACTGGCGATGTACGCGATCCACCGCTGGGGCTCGGAGGAGCAGAAGCAGCAGTGGCTGCCGCGGATGGCCGCCGGGGAAGCGCTCGGCTGCTTCGGCCTGACCGAGCCCGACGCCGGCTCAGACCCGGCAGCGATGCGCACCCGCGCCAGCGCGACGGCACCGACTGGGTGCTGCACGGTCAGAAGATGTGGATCACCAACGGCTCGGCGGCCGAGATCGCCGTCGTGTGGGCCCGGACCGACGAGGGCGTGCGCGGCTTCCTGGTCCCGAAGGGCACCCCGGGCTTCACCACCCAGGACATCCACAAGAAGATGTCGCTGCGGGCCTCGATCACCTCCGAGCTGCTGCTCGACGACGTCCGCCTGCCCGCCTCGGCGATGCTGCCCGAGGCGACCTCGCTCAAGGGGCCGCTCTCGTGCCTGAACGAGGCCCGCTACGGCATCGTGTGGGGAGCGGCCGGCGCGGCCCGCGCCTGCTTTGAGGCGGCGCTTCAGTACAGCCTCGAGCGCGAGGCGTTCGGCCGGCCGATCGCCGCCACCCAGCTACAGCAGTCAAAGCTCGCCCACATGGCGCTCGAGGTCAACCGGGCCACGCTGCTGGCGCTGCACCTCGGACGGCTCAAGGACGCCGGCGAGCTGCGTCCCGAGCACGTCAGCATGGGCAAGCTCGGCAACGTCAACGCCGCGCTCGACGTGGCCCGCACTGCCCGCCAGGTGCTCGGCGCCAACGGGATCACGCTCGAGTATCCGGTGATCCGCCACATGAACAACCTCGAGTCGGTCGTCACCTACGAGGGCACCGCCGACGTGCACGCGCTCGTGCTGGGCGGTGCGCTCACCGGGATCCAGGCGTTTCGCTGATCAGCGCCGCCGAGGCGGCGATCAGCGCCGGACCGAGGTAGCTCAGGGGCGGCCGGCGTGATCGCGGCCTGCGCAGTCCACATCCCCCTGCGCCGGCTCCCGGCGCACGTGGTGGTCATCCGCGACGGGCGCCGTTTGGTGACATCCGCACCAGCGCACGCGCGCCCGGCCTGTACCTCCGCGCGGGCGACGAACTGCGCGTCGGGGCGGGACGACCCTCCGGTTGTCCTGAGGCGGCAACCGCTTTGGTCTCGCGGACGGCAGCTTCACCCTGACGTGCCGCCGGCTCGCGATCGGACCGTCGACCACGTCGAACCGCGGACCGGCGTGCTCGCGCTCGAGGTGACGTCCGGTCGCGTGGACGTACGGGCCGGCGATCACTCCCGGCGGGCGGTGGTGGTCAGTCGCGAGCTTCATGGCGTTCGCGCCGCAGCCGGCCACCAGCTTCGTCGTCGACCGCAGCGCCCGCGGCGAAGCGGTCAACCGGATGGACGCTGGATCGGCGGCTCGTCGTCGCCCGTGGCTCAGATACCGGCGCTGCGGATCGACACACGCGCCGGCTACACCGCGATCTCCGATCGCGCACGGGCTGCGCCTCGACATCTGGCCGTTCGCCATTTCGCGCGCGCAGCGCCCGCCACTCCCCGCCGACCGCCTGACGCCGTACTGGGCCGACGGCCTGCCGTGCTCGGTCGGCTGCCCCGCCCCCGGAGCGATCCCCGGCTGGCCGCTGAAGCCGTTTCACCAGCAGCACGCCATCCGCGCGGGATTCAACGAGCTGCGGCCGGCCAACTTCCACGTCGGCATCGACATCGAGGCCCGCGACGGCCAGCCCGTGTACGCGATCCAGTCGGGAGTCGCCCACATCCGCTACGCCGGCAACCAGCGACGTCAACGTCGACGTCGGGCGCTTCCTCTACTGGCATGTCAAGCCAGCGGTCGCCGAGGGACAGTACGTCGCCGCCTACCGCACGCAGCTGGGCACCGTGCTTGCCGGCAGCCACCACATCGCCCTCTCGGAGGGCACGCACGCAGGACTACCTCAACCCGCTGCGCCCGGGCGGCAGCCTGGCGCCCTACCACGACCACGAGCCGCCGATCATCGGCATGCCGCGGATCTTCGCCGACGGCTCGGCCACGGTCGCCGCCTTCGACCCGCAGAGCTTCGTCGGGCCAGTCGCGCCCAACGAGACCCCGGTGCTCGCCCCCTCGTCGCTGGCCTGGCGCCTCTTCACGGCCGCCGGCCGGCCGCTCACCGGCCTGCTGTGGGCGATGCGCGGGTCCCAGAACTATCCGCCCGTGCTAAGCCGACGATCTTCGCGCCCGGCGCCTCGAACCCCGGCTTCTGTGCTTCATGCATCGCCGTCGGTGCATCCCCAACTGGGTCTACCGGCTGGCCGGCGGCCTGACCGAGCCCCTGCCGCTCGACGGGTTGCGGGCCGGGCGCTACCGGCTGACGGTCTATGCCTGGGACTGGGCGGGGAACACCTCGGCGCTCGACGACTGGATCATCGCTGCCGCTCGCCCGGCCCGCCACGGCGCTCGAATTCGGCTCACTCAAGGCCCGGGCCGGCTAGAGCAGACGGTCGGTCGCGTCGTCGGTCTTCCCGCCGAAGTACTGGTCGAGCACCTGCCCGAACACGGGCTCGTCCGGGTCGGCGCGCGCGAACAGCGTCATCGAAGAGCGCAGCTTGAGCGCGTCGATCGGACCGAAGACCTCCTCGGCGCTATGGCTCGCGAGCCCCGTCAGCGCCTGCGCGGATTCGATCAGCCGCGGCCCCAGGACGGGATGGGCGAGATACGCCCGGGCCTCGTCCAGCGACGAAATCGCGAACCGGCGCGAGATGGGGCTCTGGCCCAGCCCGGCGACCTGCGGGAAGACAAACCACATCCAGTGGCTCCGCTTGCGCCCGGCGTGCAGCTCGGCGAGCGCCGCCGCGTAGGTGCCACCCTGATCCTGGGCGTCGGTGAAGCGCTGCAGGCCGAAGCGGTCGCTCATCCTGACAAGTGTGAATGGTCCGTGCGCAAGAGCGTCAGACCCCGCCCACGGGGGTAGCCTCCGCCATAGTGGCGGAGACTCAGATCAAGGGCTCGACGACGATCGTCGAGCTGCTCAAGCGTTTTCCCGACGGACGCGCCGCGAAGCTGATGTCCGAGCTCAACTGGCCGTGCGCGCACTGCGGCGGGGCGTTTCACGAGCCGCTGACGATGGCCGCCAAGCGCCACGACCGCGACCCCCAGGCGGTCCTCACCGCCTTCCGTGCCCTCGAAGACGGACGCCCCGATGCCGAGCAGATCGAGGCCGCTCAGCGCATGGTGAGCTGACTGACGGTCTCAGGCAGGTTGATCAGGGGGCGGGATTGACCACTTCGGGCGGCGCGGCCGCCGAACCCAGGTAGGCGGCGATCACCGCCGGATCGCCCCGGACGACCTCGGGCGGACCGTCGGCGATGACCGTGCCGAACTCGAGCACCACCACTCGGTCGCAGATGCTCAGCACGAGCCCCATGTCGTGGTCGATGAGCAGGGTCGAGATACCGCGGTCGCACAGCTCGCGCAGCCGCCGGCCGAGCACGCGGCTCTCCTCCGTGTCCAGACCGGCCGCTGGCTCGTCGAGGCACAGCAGCCGCGGCGTGGCCGCGACGGCGCGGGCGAGGCCGACGAGCTTGCGCTGTCCCTCCGAGAGCTCCGAGGGCAGCGCGGCGGCGATCGGCTCAAATCCCATCTCCGCCAGCGTGGCGTCGACGTCGCCGGGCGCGCCGTCGGGCCGGGGCACGGACGGCCCTCGGTCGCCGACGGCCACCATCAGGTTCTCGCGCACGTCGAGGTCGTCGAACAGCTCGGTGCCCTGCCAGGTGCGCGAGAAGCCCGAGCCGAGCGCGGGCGTAGGGCGGCAGCCCGCCGACGTCACGGCCGTCGAGCTCGACCGTCCCGGCGCAGCGCGACGAACCCGGTGATGGCGTCGATGAAGGTCGTCTTGCCGGCGCCGTTGGGACCGATCAGCCCGACGAGCTCGCCCTCGCCGACCTCGAGGTCGACATCGGTCAGCGCGTGCACGCCGCCGAAGGCGACCGACAGGCCCGCTGACCGACAGAACCGGCGCAGCCGGGCGGGTCGGCGCGCGGCGTTCCCCGCGCGGCGGAGAGGAGGAGACCGCGACGGGCGCCCGAGCCGCCGGGTCTCGGCAGCTCCGGGCTGAACGTGGGACGCCGATGGGTGCGCCGGTAGATGTCGCCGGCCACCCCGGCGGGGTTCTGGATCAGCGTGATGATGAGGACCACCCCGCCGAACAGCAGAAACCACGTGCCGCTGAGGCCGAACCACTTGTCCAGCGCGTAGGGGAAGAGGGCCTGGGTGGAGATCAGCCCGGCGAAGGCCGCCCCGGAGATGAGGGTGATGCCGCCCGCGTAGGCGAAGGCGATCAGGCTGAGCGCGGTGAAGGCGTTGAAGCGGTCGGCGCTCACCGAGCCGAAGTTGTAGGCGTAGAGCGACCCGGCGCAGCCGGCCACCAGCGCGCTGATCCCGAAGGCGGCCAGCTTGACGTTGCGCGGGTTGATCGAGGCCGCGGCGGCGGCCCGCTCGTTGGAGCGCACGGCGAGCATCCGCCGGCCCAGGTCGCCGCGGCGCACGGCGCCGACCAGCAGGCACAGCGCCACCGTGACCGCCAGCACGACCCAGCCGAACACCGGGCTGGGCAGGTTGCCGTCGAGGCCGCGGAAGGGCGAGCGGGTGCCGAGGTCCAGGCTCAGCAGATGGGGTTCGGGGACCGGCGAGCCGGCCTGGCCGCCGCCCCAGGTGGGGTTGACGAAGCCGAAGTTCTGGATGGCCACCGCCGCCCCCAGCGTCACCACCGCCAGCGCCACGCCGCGCACCCGGAGCGCCGAGACGGCGGTGATCATGCCCAGCAGCACGGCCACCGCCGTCCCGATGATCGGCGCCAGGGGAAAGCCGATGCCGAAGTTGACGGCGAAGTGGGAGATGACGAAGCCCGCCACGCCGGCCAGCGTCAGCTGCACGACGGAGATCTGGCCGACGAAGCCGGTGAGCACCACCAGCGAGAGGGCCATCACGGTGCCGATCAGGGTGTTGATCAGCGCCTCGCGGAAGTCGTAGGGGAGCACCACCAGGCCGACGGCGCAGATGAGGGCGACGACGGCCGCCGTCGGCACCAGCCGGTTGGGCCGCGGGGCGAGCGGCAGGCGCTGCTCGACCAGGTCGCCGCGGCCGGGCAGGCGCCCGCCGCGCACGAACATCGCCCCCACGATGATCACGAAGGCGACCAGCTCCTGGACGCCGGGGACGGCGATCCCGCCCGAGGTCGGAAACCACGATTGGGCCGACAGGTACTGGATCAGCGAGTCGACGATCCCCAGCCCGATCCCGGCCGCGCAGGCCACGCCGAACGAGGTGAAGCGCGCCAGCAGGGCGGCCGCCAGCGCGGGGACGATCTGCAGGGGCAGCGTCTCGGAGTCAAGCTCGGTGATCGAGGCGGCCAGGATCCCCAGCCCGCCGGCCACCAGCGAGGCGATCAGCGTGTTGGCCAGCGACAGGAGGTTGGGCGACAGCCCGCCCAGCATCGCCGCCACCTGGTTCTCGGAGGCCGCGCGGGTGGCCAGTCCGAAGCGCGACCAGCGGTACAGCGCGCCCAGCGCGATCGCCAGCACGATCACGATGCCGGTGAGGATGAAGCGGTCGACGGGGATCGTCGCCCCCAGCAGGGAGACGGGATCCTGGGGCAGCACGCCCGGCTCGTTCTGCGGCGTGGTGCCGAAGGCCAGGACGACCGAGGCCTGGGCGATCAGCAGCACGCCCAGCGAGGAGACGAGCTTGGCCAGCGGCGAGGCCGTGCGTAACGGCCGGAAGACGATCAGCTCGACCGCCACCCCGACGAGGGTCACGAACGCCAGGGCGACCACGAGCGCCGGTCCGGTCGACAGCTGGATTCCCGCCGACCTGATCTGTCCGCAGCGCCCAGAAGGCGTAGCCCGAGACCATCGCGATCGCCCCGGTGGACAGGTTGATGACCCCGGCGCCCCGATACGTGAGCACCACGCCAAGCGCGATGCCCGCGATCAGGGCGCCGGGACCGAGCCCGAGCAGGATGAACAGCAGGATCTGCTTCATGCCCGCTCAGGCCCCTACTGCGGCGGTTCCAGCCAGCTCGCCGCCTTGACGAACTTCTTCTTGCCCTGGTACTCGAAGAACTGCGCGCGGTCGTTGCAGTTGGCCGGAGCCGAGGTGTACTTGCCGCAGTCCAGCGCCGGCGCACCCAGGGCGAGCGGTCCCTTGAAGGCCTTGGCCTTGGCGAGGATCGCGCTCGGGGTGAGCTTCGAGTAGCCGACCTCGTTCATCAGCTTCACCGTGGTGAGGATCTGCGAGAAGGCCACCAGGTTCCATGGGTCCGGCGCGTCGGCCGGCGACTCCAGCCCCGCCGTCACCTTCATGTAGGGCGGCATCCCCGGATCCGTCGGGTCGCCGAACAGCGAGCTGGCGATCGCGTAGGTCCAGATCGGCCAGTCGCCGCCCAGGCCCGCCGACACCTGCCCGTTGAGGCACAGGGGGGCGGAGACGATCTTCTTGGCGTCCGTGATGCCCAGTGACTTCAGGCCCTTGGCCAGGTTGACGCACCCGGAGGAGTCGCTGTAGGGGATGACCATGTCGGCGGTCTGGGCGCCGGCGCTCGTCAGCGCGCCGGTGAGATCCGTCTGGGACTCGTCGTAGGGCACGGACTTGACGGTGACGCCCGCCTTCTTGAGTGAGGCCTGGATGGCCTGGGCGCCCTGGGTGATGCCGGCGATGTTGGGATAGATGAGCGCCGCCGTCTTGGCGTGCAGGACCTGCTTCGCGTAGGTGCCGAACGGACCGAGCACATGGGTGGCGTCGCCGAAGTAGATGACGGCGTTCTTCTGCACTCGCGTCGGTGGCGGTCGTCGAGACACCGACGATCACCGGCTTGGCGCCGCCGAGCGCCGAGTAGAAGGGCTGGATGCCGATGGCGACCGCCCCCTCCTCGATGGCCTTGACGCCCTTGTCGGCCAGCAGCTGCTGCCCGCAGGTCGTCCCCTCCTCGTCGGCGGACTTGATGAAGCACTCCTTGAGCTTGAGCGGATGGCCGTCGACGCCCCCCAGCTGGGCGTTGATGTACTTGACCGCCGTCTCGGCGCCGACGGTGGCCAGCGGTCCGATCTGCTGGGTGCCGCCCTGCTGGTTGACCCATCCGAGGGTCACCGGCGGCAGCGAGGCGTTGGCCTTGCCGCCCTTGCCGCCGACGTAGGCCTGGTAGTTGGTCACCGCGTCCTTGCCGGCGCCGCCGCTTCCCGAACCGCCGGCCGGCGCGGCCGCGCGTGCTGGTGGCGCTCGTGCGCCGAGCCCGACGTGCTCGTGGCACCACCGCCTCCCGCACGCCGAACTGCTGCTCGAACTCTTGCTGCTGCCGCAGGCGGCCACGGCGACCAGAGTCGCCAGCACCGCCGCGAGCACCATCACTCGCCTGGTCACTGTTCTCTTCTCCTTTGGGAACTCTCGCCCCCGTGTCGATCAAGCCGTCAGACGGCGGCCTTGGCGCCCCACAGTTCCCGTGAGGCGATCCGCGCTCCCTCCGCCAGGGCACTCAACTTGGCCCACTGGATCTCCTCGTGGACGCGCGTGATGAACGCGCCCTGGGCAAAGCCGCAGTCGGTGCCGGCGAGCACGTTCTCGCGCCCGACGACGTTGGCCAGGCGGACGAGCCGCTGGGCCACCAGGTCGGGGTGCTCGACGACGTTGGTGTGGTGGGTGACCACGCCCGGGATGAGCTTCTTGCCCTCCGGCAGGTCGACGTCCTCCCACAGCCGCCATTCGTGCTCGTGGCGGGGGTTGGCCTGCTCCATCGCGTACTGGCCGGCCTTGACCTGGAGGATGAGGTCGACGACGTCGCGCAGCGGCGGGTCATAGGCGTGCGGCCCGTGCCAGCTGCCCCAGCAGACGTGGTAGCGGATCCGGTCCTCCGGCAGATCACGCAGCGCGTGGTTGAGCCCGTCGACGCGCAGCTGCGCCCAGCGCCGGTAGTCCTCGAAGGACTTGCCCTCCGACATCATGCTGTCGGCCTCGTGCATGAGCACGGCGTCGTCGACCTGGAGCATCAGCCCGGCGTCGATGATCGCCTTGTACTCCTCGTGCAGAGCGTCGGCCAGCCCGTAGACGAACGCCTCGTCGGACTCGTAGTGCTCGTTGACCAGCCAGTAGGCGCTGGCGGGCGCGACCACCGGCATGAAGCCCTCGATGCCGTCGTGGCCCTGCAGCGCGGCCTTGAGGTTGGCGATGTCGCGCTGGATCGCCTCCGGGTTGTATTCGATCGGGCCGGTGCAGACCCACTGCACGACCTGGCCGCTGTCGGCGGCCTCGTCGCGCTCGGTGCCCTCCGGCGCGATGTTGCTGTTGCGGGTGGCGGCCTCGTCGAGCGCGTCGAGCTCGGCGTAGGCCCCCGGGAAGTTCTGGCGATCGCGGCTGGGCGGCAGCATGCTCGCGCCCTCGAGCGTGACCAGCCGGGCCTCCAGCCCGCTGACGCGCTCGTACAGGTAGGTGATCCAGCTCGTCTTGCCCATCTCGCCGTCGTCGACGACGTCGATGCCGACCTCGACCTGGCGGTCGACGATGTCGGCCACGGAGCGGCGCAGCGCATCCTGATAGGCCTGTTCGTCAACGCTCTCTCCGCGGTCGCGCGCGGCCAGGAAGGCCAGCAGCTCGGCCGGCCTGATCAGACTCCCCGTATGGGTTGCGAGGATCCTCTCCATGTCGTTCCTCCCTCGAGTGGACGACGTGATGGTCTGCTGCCTACAGGGCGGCGATCGTAGGAGCGGGGCCACCGCCGAGGCGACCGCTTCTCCCGTTGAGTGCACGGAACGGCAACTCGCCGCGCCGTTCGGTTCCCGGATCGTCAAGTCGCGCAAAAGCAGCCCGTGAGCAGGGGCGTTGCCGGTCGACATCTCAGTGGCTCGCTGGTACATTCAGCCACCTCAGCGGTCTGCTCGGGAGAGGGAGACACAAGGGCGGCGATCCGACCGGATCGGGTGCGCTTTTTGAGAATGACTTTGCTGATCGACACCGGCGTCGTCGAGGCGCAGGAGCGCGTGGAGTTCTGGGCCAACCAGTCCTGCGACGCCTACCACCCGCTCCACATCCGGGCCGAGGGGCGCGAGCGCTTCCATGCGCGGATGTGGCGCGACACGCTCGCCTCGATGGGCATGTTCCGCGTGGCCGCCTCGGCCAACACGATGACCCGCACCCGGCACGACATCGCCGTCCGGCAACGACGACACGCTGCATTTCTCGATCGTGCTGCGCGGCCACCTGCATAAGGCCCAGCAGGGCCGCTCGGCCGTGCTCGGTCCCGGCGACATGGGCGTCTACGACACCGGGCAGCCGGTCGTCCTGCACGCCGACGACGACTTCGACGTGCTGGCGATCAAGCTGCCGCGGGTGATCCTCGGTCGCGACTTCAACACCAAGATCTCCCGGCTGACCGCGGTGCGGATCCCGGGCGGCGCCGGCCTGCCCCGGCTGGCGGCACGGTTCTTCTGCGGGACGGCCGCCGGGCTCGCCGACGGCAGCATCGCCCACGAGGACACGGACCTCGCCGAGCACGTCGTCGACCTCATCCGCCGCCTGTACCTCGACCTCGATGCCTCCCCCGCCAACCACCCGCGCTCGCGGCGCGACCTGTACCTGCAGGCCAAGGCCTACATCCAGGCCCACCTCGGCGATCCGGGCCTCAACCCCGAGCAGGTGGCGCGCGCCTGCTTCGTGTCCACCCGCTATCTGCATCGCGTGTTCGCCGGGGAGGGGCGCACGGTGTCGGAGTGGATCCGCTCCGAGCGCCTGGAGCACTGCCGCCGCGACCTGCTGGACCCGGCGCTCGCCCACCACTCGATCTCCAACATCGCGACCCGCTGGGGGCTGCCCAGCGCTCCGCATTTCAGCCGGCTGTTTCACCGCGCCTACGGCATGCCGCCGCGCGAGTTCCGCCAGAGCGCGAGCGCGGAGATCCTCGATGAGCGCCACCGCCGCCTGCGGCGACCGCCACGCTCGAGGTGCAGGAGCTCAGCGCCGGCTACGGCGGGCCGCCGGTGATCCGCGGCATCTCGCTGTCGGTCTCCCCCGGCGAGGTGGTGGCGCTGATGGGCGCCAACGGCGCCGGCAAGACGACCACGCTGCGGGCGATCTCCGGCCTGCTGAACCCGGCGTCGGGGACCATCCGCCTCGAGGGCCGCGACCAGGCGGGGGTCTCGGCGACCGCGCGCGTGCGCAACGGGATCGTGCAGGTGCCCCAGGATCGCGGCATCTTCTTCGGCCTGACCGTGGCCGAGCACTTCCGGCTCGACGGTCACGGCGACAACCCGGAGGCCGCCTTCGAGCAGTTCCCCGCGCTGCGCGACCTGCGGGGGCGCCGCGCCGGGCTGCTGTCCGGCGGCGAGCAGCAGATGCTGGCGATCGCCCGCGCCCTGCTGCGCCGGCCCAAGCTGCTGCTGCTCGACGAGCTGAGCCTCGGTCTCGCGCCCATCATCGTCGAGCGGCTGCTGCCCGTCGTCCGGGCGGCGGCCGACTCGGCGGGCACCGCCGTGCTGCTCGTCGAGCAGCACGTCCACCTGGCGCTCGAGATCGCCGACCGCGGCTACGTCCTCTCCCACGGCGAGGTCGTCCTGCACGAGACCGCCGAGAAGCTGCGCGCCGACAGCTCGCTGCTGACCGCCAGCTACCTCGGCGAGTCCGCCGTCTGAGCTGTGAGAGGGGGCTACTCCGGTTCGATCAGCTCGAGCGCGCCGAAGCCGTCGAGCGGCTTGTCGATGAAGAAGATCTCCATCGTGATGTCCGGCTCCACGTGGGCCTGCGACAGGAAGGCGATCACCTTGCGGCCGGTCAGTTCCTCGATCGTGCCGCTTGTAACGGCTGGCCATCATGCGCTGGAAGTCCTCGCGCAGCTCCACCATCCGGTGCGGCTCGCCGCTGTCCATGATCGTCTGCTCGAGCGCGGTGAAGCCGCTTCCGCGCATGACGACGACGATGATGTCGTCGAGCGCGTAGGTCTTGGCCTTCATCGGGCCCGCGCCCGTAATGCTCCCGAAGGATGGAGACGATCGACGTCGAGATCGACGCCAGCAGACGGCCCCCGCTCAGGCGGCCGGCACTTGGTTCGGGTGACCTATCCAACTGTCCTGACTCCTGATTCCGCCGAGGCCAGCGAGGCCTCGCCCGTCGATCAGATGGCGACACATCCTTCGGCTGGCCCTGCGAATCGTCGATCCGCAGAACCCAGCCGTGAACACACTATCGCGCGCAGCGCCGCTGTCAAAGTCCGTCTTCGGACTCCGCCTGGGGCTCGAGAACGAACACCTCGACGGCGGATTCGGCGGCGGTGCTCGAGCCGCTGATGAACGTCCGCACCTTGCGCTGGGTGAGCCGCTCCACGGCCGCCACCAGCTGGTCCTCCATCACGCGCTGGAGCAGTCGCGCTGCTGGCGAACCAGCTCGGCACGCCCGGCGGCGATGAGATTGGCCTCGGCCCGCGTCTCCCCGTTCTCCAGGAGGCAGACGACGACGTCGTTGTGCACGAACGCGCGCGACCGTGTGGCTCCACGGCCGACGAACTCCGCGACCAGCTTGCTCAGCTCGTTGGCGATCGCCGCCCCGAGCTGACCCGACGACAGCGTTTGGCCGCCTGGTCGTGCTCTCCATCGTGGGTCCTTCCACGTCTCTAGGCTGGGGATAGGACCGCCGCGGGAGTCAGAGACGAAAGAAGGCCCGCCTGATCAGCAGTGTGGCGAGCGTACCCGATCGACGGGCATCTGATCGAGGCGAGGACGTTGCGCGGCCGGCGAGCACGGCGCCTATACTCCACTATTGCGGTTTCTAAAGCGCGGTCACCGATCGCGCCGGGGACTGCGACCCAGAGAGCGGAACGAGCGATCGGTCGCCACGCGGTGGCTGTGGCTCCTGGACCGTCGACCGACCAGTGGATTCAAAGGAGTCCCTTACCGCTCGTGTTTGGACCGCGTGCAGCTTGCCGCTATCGGCGGGACAGAGATCCGGCAGTCGCCGCCAGGGGCGGCCGACGGCTCGGCGAACCTCGCCGGGCCGGTGCCGATCGCGCGGGGGTTCGGCGCGTACGGTGGGGGCGACGGCCGGCTGATGGCCGTCACTGACCAGCGGGCGTCGTCGGACGGTGGCGAGCGCGTGGGGCGGCGCGACGAAGCCGAAGACAGCCCGCTTCTCTGACCGGCGGTCAGCTGGATCGCGCGCCGTGTCCCGGCGCGCGGTCCTCGACCGCCGCGGGTGACCGCGGATGGTCAGGCGCTGCGCACGATCAGGTAGGCGCCCACCAGGACGAGCGTCGCCGCGAGCGCGCGGCTCAGCCGGTCGGCGGGCAGGGCATGGGCCACCCGACCGCCGGCGAGCACGCCCGCCAACGCCGGCAGTCCCACGAGGGCGGCCAGAGCCCATGACACGTCGCCGCGCAAGGCGTAGCCGACCGTGCCTGCGCCGGCGATGACGATCGACTGGACCTGGGCGGCCGCCAGCGCGGTCAGCATCGGGGTGCCGACGGCCACCAGCAGCGGCACGCTGAGCAGCGGGCCGCCCAGGCCGAAGAGTCCGCTGACGGCGGCCGCGATCGCCCCCAGGGCGATGACCGGCGGCAGACGCGGGCGGCGCCTCGTCCGTCGCAGCCGGCGTGGAACGGACGCGCAGGTAGAGCAGAGCCCCGACGATCACCACGCACACCCCCAGCAGCGTCCCGAACAATGGGCCGGAGATGTGAGAGTTGGCCAGCACGCCGAGCGGCGTGGCGACCACCGCGCAGACGACGAGAACGGCCGCCAGGCGGCGCGTGGCGGGACGGCGCAGCTGCCCGGAGCGCACGAAGACGGCGGACCCGAGCAGCCCGCTGGCCAGGTTGGGGGCGATCGCCGTGCCCGCGATCCCCGCCGGCGACCAGGCCCGACAGGGCGAACAGCCCGATCGTGATCAGGACCCCGCCGGGGCCCAGCGCGGTGATCCCGACCCCGCCGACGAGGCCGAAGAGCGCGAGGAGCACGCTCTTGCCGCGCCCGAGTCCGGCGATGGCGACGGCCGCCACGATCGCCTCCGTGCCTAGAGGGGCGGCTCGCTCACGCCGACGATCGTACCCGCACGCCACGTCACCAAGGCGGCGGGCCGACCTCCGCGGGCTGGTACGTTGGAGGCGTGTCCGGAGGTGTCGACGGGGACCTCGGGGGCGGCCTGACGTTCTCACGACGGTCGCTGCTGCGTGCCGGGATGCTCGGCGCGGCCGCCCTGACCGGCACCGCGGCTCGGCGCCCCCGCGGCCGCCCAGGCGGCCGAGACGGCCACCGCGCGCGCCGCGCCGGGCGTGTACGCGTTCAACCAGGGGTGGCTGTTCGGGGGCGGCTATCGCACCGGCAGCGAGGCACCCGGCTACTCGGAGAGCGGCTTTCAGGCCGTCGCCCTGCCGCACACGGTGACCCCGCTGTCGTGGGGAGACTGGGATCCGGACACCTGGCAGCAGACGTGGATCTACCGCAAGCATCTGGCCGGCGTGGCCGGCTCGGGCACCCGGGCGTTCCTGGACTTCGACGGAGTGATGACCAGCGCCACGGTGTACGTCGGCGGCGTGGCTCGCCGGCAGGCATCAGGGCGGCTATCTGCCGTTCTCCGTCGAGCTCACCCCCTCCCTCGCGCCCGGCGACAACGTGGTGGCGGTGGTCGTCGACGGCACCTGGCAGGACGTCCCGCCCGACGGCGCGGCCGCGGGAGCGGCGTCGGTCGACTACCTGCAGCCCGCCGGGATCTACCGCGACGTGCGCCTGCGGGTCGTCCCCGCGATCCACATCTCCGACGTGTTCGCCAAGCCGGTGGGGGTGCTGACCGGCAACCCGAGTGTCCAGGTCCAGTTCACCATCGACGCCACCGCCGCGCCGGCGGGACCGGTGTCGCTCGGCGCGACCGTGTCCGACGGAGCCACGCCGCTGGCGTCGGCCGCCGGCAGCGCGATCGTGACCGGCGCCGGGACGACCACGGCGACGGTCACCGTGAGCGGACTGAGCGCGGTCACCCTGTGGTCGCCCGACACCCCCAAGCTCTACACCGTCAGCGCGTCGCTCGTCGCCGACGGAGTCACCCACACCGAGGACGTGACGATCGGCTTTCGCGAGGTGTCGTTCACCACCTCGGGCTTCTATCTCAATGGCCAGCGGCTGGAGATCTTCGGACTCAACCGCCATCAGCTGTACCCCTACGCGGGAATGGCCGTCTCGGCCCGGCTGCAGCGCCGCGACGCCGAGCTGCTGCGCAACGAGCTGCGCTGCAACATGGTGCGCTGCTCACACTATCCCCAGTCGCCGGACTTCCTGGACGCCTGTGACGAGCTGGGCTTGATGGTGTGGGAGGAGACGCCCGGCTGGCAGTACCTGGGCGACAAGGCATTTCAGAGCCTCGTGGCCCAGAACGTGCGGACATGGTGGTCCGCGACCGCAACCGTCCCTCGGTGATCGTGTGGGGCACACGTCTCAACGAATCAAACAACAACACCACGCTCTACGCCCAGACCCGGCAGCTGGCCAACAGCCTCGACGGGACCGCGGCCGACGAGCGGGGCGATGCGCCTGTACTCGACCTCCAACTGGGCACAGGACCTGTTCGCCTACGACGACTACCACTCGTCTGCCAACAACACCGACGCCACCCTGCTGGACCCGATCGCGGGCGTCCCCTACCTGGTCGCCGAGGCGGTCGGCGCCCTGGACGGAGCGCCCCTGTACCGCTGGGTGGACACCGAGGCGGTCCTCGCCCTGCAGGCCACGATGCACGCCCAGGTGCACAACCTGGCGCGCGGCAACCCCGGCTTCAGCGGCCTGCTGGCGTGGTGCGGGATCGACTACGCCTCACTCAACGGCGGCGGCCGTACCTGGCACAACGTCAAATGGCCGGGCGTGCTTGACACCTTCCGCGTGCCCAAGCCCGGCGCCGCCCTCTACCGCTCGCAGGTCGACCCGGCCACCGCGGTGGTCATCCTGCCCGTGTTCTTCTGGGACTTCGGCTCGAGTTCACCCCCGACGGACCCGGCCCGGGCACGATGATCGCCACCAACTGCGATCGCCTGGAGCTGTACGTCGGGGGCGCACACTTCGCCACCGCCACGCCGGACACGGGTGACTATCCCAACCTTGCGCATCCGCCGGCCATCGTCGATCTGTCGGTCACCCCCGCCGGAGCGCCGGATCTTCACATCGACGGCTACGTCGGCTCCGCGATCGTCGGCTCGCTCGACATGTCCTGCGATCCCTCGCGCGACCACCTGGCCCTGGTCGTGGAGGACGTCGCGATCGTGGGCGACGGCAGCGACATGACCCGCTTCACCTTCCGGGCGCTGGACGCCTACGGCAACCAGCGGCCCTACCCGGCGGGCGACGTCAGCCTGGCGCTGGCCGGGCCGGCAACCCTGATCGCCGAGAACCCCTTCCCGTTCGCCGACTATGGCGGGGTCGGCGGGGGCTTCATCCGCTCGCAGCCCGGGGCCTCCGGCACGGTGACGGTGACCGCCGCCCATTCCACGCTGGGCATCGCCACCGACGACCATGACGGTGACCGCCCAGCCGGCGCCCGCCGGCGCCGGCGGCGTCGGATTGCCCTCCCCTCCGGCCACCGGGACGGTCCCGCAGGCCGCGCCCTCACCGCCGAAGACCGTCCACAAGCCGACGCTGAAGCCCGCCGGCCCGACGACCGCCCAGGTGCGCTCGGCGCTGGCCGGCGTCCTGGCGCCGACCGGGGCCTCGGCGCGGATCGCCAAGCTGGTCAAGCGGGGCGCCTACACGTTCGCCTTCAAAGCCCCCTCGAGCGGCAAGCTGGTGATCGACTGGTACCAGGTCCCAGCCAACGAGCACGCCAAGCGTGTGCTCGTCGCCTCGGCGACCGCGTCGATCAAGAAGGCCGGCAAGCTCTCGGTCAAGCTCACGCTCACCAAGGCCGGCAAGCAAGCTCCTGCAGCGCGCCAAGCGCCTGCGGCTGACCGCCACGGCGAGCTTCACGCCGATGCACCGGTCGACCACGACGCGGACGCGCATCCTCGACCTGCGCCGCTGAGCTTCCACACCACCCTCGACGCACTCGCGCGTCGGCACCTTCCGGACGCTGCCGCCGGCCGATTCGAAGCCAGCCGCTGAAGATCGGCTTCTACTCGTGCTCCAGCTACGAGGCCGGGCTACTTCACCGCGCTCGCCGGGCTGGCTGCCGAGAAGGACCTCGACCTCGTCATCTGCCTCGGCGACTACATCTACGAGCACCACTACTACGACGGCCCCGCAGCGCGCAAGGACCGCACCGGCACCAATCACGACGGGGATGTCCAGACGCCTCGCCGAGTACCGGCAGAAGTACCGGCTGCTACCAGTCAGATCCCGCATCTGCAGGCGATGCACGCCGCTCACCCCTTCGTCTCCCATCTGGGACGACCACGAGGTCGAGGACAACTACGCCGGCAACGAGCCCGGACTCCAAGCAGCCCAACCCCGCAGCTCGAGAACCAGGGCTACCCCCGTCGCGTCCCGTTCCCCCGGCGGCGGGCCAATGCCTACCGGGCGTTCTTCGAGGCGATGCCGCGGCTCCCGCACCAGGGCGACCCGGATCGCATCTATGGCTCGGTCCGACTCGGCCAGCATGGCCGAGCTCTTCCTGACCGACGAGCGCCAGTACCGCGACCCCCAGCCGTGCGATGACGTGCTGCATCACGCCCTGTCCCGCCGACCTGCTCCCCGGGCGCACCTTCCTCGGCGACTCGTCAGAAGAGCTGGCTCAAGCGCGCCGTGCCCGCGGGTCGCGCCCGCTGGAACCTCCTGACCAGCGAGACGATGATGATGGCCCTGGACTCCTCACCGGGAAACCATGTCAACCAGGACCAGTGGGACGGTTACTCCGCCGAGCGCGAGGAGATCCTCACCCACTTCCATGCCAGCGGCGTCAAGAACCTCGTGGTGCTCAGCGGCGATCTGCATACCTTCGTGGCCGGCAACCTCACCACCACGGGCGACCACACCGGCATCCCCGTGGGCGTCGAGCTGCTCGGCGGCTCGGCGACCTCGTTCGGGCTGCCGGAGGAGACCGGCCTGAAGCCCGCGGCGCTCGATGCCCTGCGCAAGTCCGCGGACCCACACATCGTCTATGCCGACTTCGAGCGCAAGGGTTACCTGCGTGGTCACCGTGACCAAGAGCGAGGTGATCGGCGAGTTCAAGACCACGGACACGACCCGCGCCACCGCCGCTCCCACCCGCCTCGCCACCTTCAGCGTCCAGTCCGGAAGCCCCACCCTGCACCAGGTCTGACCTCGCCGGTTCGCGTCGCGGCGATGCCAGCGCCCGCCACTGAGGTGATCGTGGTCGGCCTCGGTGCCATGGGCACCGCCACCTGCCTGGCGCTCGCCCGGCAGGGGGTGCGGGTGACCGGCATCGACCGCTTCGAGCCGCCCCATGCCTACGGCTCCTCTCACGGCGGCACCCGGATCACCCGGCTGGCGATCGGCGAGGGCGCGGAATACATCCCCCTGGTGCGCCGCTCCCACGAGCTGTGGCGCGAGCTCGAGGCGGAGTCCGGCACCTCGCTGCTGACCCAGTGCGGCGGCCTCATCCTCGCGCGGCCGGCGAGCGCCTTCTTCGAGCAGACCCGCGCGCTGGCCGCCGCGCACGGCATCGAGCACGAGCGCCTCAGCAACGCCGGAGCTGCGCCGCCGCTTTCCCATGTTCGCGGCCGACGAGGAGACCGAGGCCTACTTCGAGCCGTCCGCCGGCCGGCTGTCGCCCGAGGAGGCGGTGGCGGTGCAACTGGCGCTCGCCGCCCGTCACGGCGCGACCCTGCGCATGGGCGAGCGGGTCGCTGCGGTGGACGGCCGGTCGCCGAGGGGGTCGCGGTGGACACCGACGCCGGCGCTACGCGCGCCGACCGGCTGGTGCTGAGCGTGGGGGCGTGGCTGCCCGAGCTGTTCCCCGAGGGGCGCGAGCTGTTCGCCGTCTACCGCCAGCTGATGCACTGGTTCGCGATCCGCGAGGGCTACGAGCAGCTGCGCGACATGCCGGTGTTCGTCTGGGACTTCGGCGGCGAGCGCCCGGAGTTCGTGCACCTCTGCGGCTTCTACGGCTTCCCGGCGGTCGACGGCCCCGGCGGGGGTCTGAAGATCGGCACCGAGCTCTACGAGACGACGGTCACGCCCGACGGCCGCCAGCATCCGGCCACCGGCCGCGGAGACCGAGCGGCTGTACGGCGACTACGTCCGCGGCCGGCTGCCGTGGCTGGACCCGGCGCCGGTGCGCACGCGCCTCGTGCCTGTACACGAGCACGCGCGGCAACCACTTCGTGATCGACACCCATCCCGAGCACGACTGCGTCCTCCTGGTCTCCCCCTGCTCGGGCCACGGCTTCAAGCACTCGCCGGCGATCGGCGAGGCGGTCGCGGGCTGGGCGACCGGCGCGGCGCCGGCGCGGCGTCGACCTCGCGCCCCTTCAGCCTCGCCGCGCGCGATCGGTTAGCGTCCCGAGCCCGCGATGGCGACGATCGCCTTCTTCCCCGAGGGGGCCTACGGCCCGACCAACAACTGCGCCGGCATCGCCGCCGTGCTGCGGAGCGCGGCCACCGCGTGGTGTTCATCGTCGAGGAGTCGTTCGCCGGCACCCTCGAGGCGCGCGGCTTCGAGGAGCGCCTGATGCGCCTGGGGCCGCCGCCCGAGCACGAGGAGGTGCCCGGCCAGTTCTGGAAGGACTACATCCGCGACACCGCGCCGGTGTTCCGCCGGCCGACGATCGAGCAGCTGGAGGCGTTCATCGCGCCGACCTTCCAGGCGCTCGTCGACGGCGCCCGCTACGTCGACGACCGGCTGCTGGAGATCCTCGAGGAGATCGACGCCGACGTGGTCGTCAGGACAACGTCGTCGCCTTCCCGGCGCTGGCCGCGAGCGGCCGGCCGTGGATCCGGATCGTCTCCTGCAACCCGGCGGAGCTCAAGGACGAGCGCGTCCCGCCCGACCTTCTCCGGCTACCCGACGGACGGCCGCGGGCCCTCGTGGGACGAGTACTGGGCGGAGTACCGGCGCACGCTCGGCCCGCTGCACGACGAGTTCTGCGACTTCTGCGGGCAGCGTGGGCGCGCCCCCGCTTCCCGGGACCGAGCTGATCGGCACCTCGCCGTGGCTGAACCTGTACCTCTATCCCCGCGAGCTCGACTACCCGCGCGCGGCCGCCCCGCCCGGGACGGTGGCTGGCCCTGGAGTCCTGCGTCCGCGGCGGCGAGGAGCCCTGGCAGCGGCCCGATCCCGGCGATGGGCGCCCGCTCGTCTACCTGAGCCTCGGCTCGCTGGGCTCGGCCGACGTCGAGCTCATGCAGCGCCTGATCGACACCCTCGGCGCCCACGAGGGGATCGAGCTGGTCGTCTCCCTCGGTCCCCAGCACGAGCTGCTGCGGGTGCCCGGCCACGTCCACGGCGCGGAGTTCCTGCCCCAGACCTCGATCCTCCCCCAGGCCGACGCGGTGATCACCCACGGCGGCAACAACACCGTCACCGAGTGCCTGCACTTCGGCTGCCCGATGATCGTCATGCCGCTCTTCTGGGATCAGTACGACAACGCCCAGCGGGTGGCCGAGACCGGCTTCGGCGAGCGCCTGGACACCTACGGCCACGCGCCCGACGAGCTGCGCGTCGGCGCTTGACCGGGTGCTCGGCGACGCCCGCCTGCGCGGCCGGCTGGCGGAGATCTCGCGGCGGCTGCGCGCCGATCCCGGCACCGTGCGCGCCGCCGACGCGGTCGAGAAGGTGGCCGCCGGCCGGCTCTCCGCCGGTGAAGATCGACTGACGGGGCGGGCGGGGGTAGGATCCGCTGATGCCGATCTCGCGCGGCTTTCATCGGCGCGACCGGCCCGAGGTCGACGCCTCGCGGGTGCCGCCCGGCCAGTACGCGGTCACGACTTCCCGGTCCTGTCGGCCGGCCCCACACCGCGCCTCGCCCTCGAGGCTGGTCGTTCTCGATCGCGGCGAGACGGACACGCCGGCCTCGTGGACGTGGGAGGAGCTCAACGCCCTGCCCCAGGAGACGTTTGAGACCGACATCCACTGCGTGACCAAGTGGACGAAGCTCGGCACCTCGTGGACCGGCGTCTCCTGCGACGTGCTGCTGGAGGGGGTCAAGACAGAGGCGCGGTTCGTCACCGCCTTCACCGAGGAGGGCTACACCACCAACCTCCCGCTGCTCGATCTCACGGGGGGCCGCGCCTGGGTGGTGCACACCTACGACGGCCGGCCGCTGGAGCCCGCACACGGCGGCCCCGCCCGGCTGCTCGTGCCCCATCTGTACTTCTGGAAGAGCGCCAAGTGGGTGCGCGGCCTGGAGCTGACCGTCGACGGACCGCCCCGGCTTCTGGGAGCGAGCCGGCTACCACAACTACGGCGACCCCTGGCGTGAGCAGCGCTACGCCGGCGATTGAGCCGCCGCCGCGCGGCGCCGCTGCGCTGGCGGGTGGCCACCGTCGCCGAGGTGCGGCCGGAGGGCGAGCAGGCGCAGACGCTGGTGCTCGACGTACCCGGCTGGCCCGCTCACGTCGCCGGGCAGCACGTCGACGTGCGGCTGACCGCCGACGACGGCTACCAGGCCGAGCGCTCCTACTCGATCGCCTCGGCGCCCGAGGACCGCCGGCTCTCGCTCACCATCGAGCGCATCGACGACGGCGAGGTGTCGTCCTACCTGGCCGGCGAGGTCGCGCCGGGCGACGCTTCGAGCTCCGCGGCCCGATCGGCGGTCACTTCACCTGGAGCGCTGACGACGGCGGCCCGCGTCCTGCTGATCGGCGGCGGCTCCGGGCTGGTGCCGTTGATGTCGATGCTGCGCCACCGCGCCGCGCGCGCCAGCGACGTCGAGGTCCACCTGCTGGTCTCGGCCCGCCGCCTGGACGGGCGTGCTCTACCGCGGAGAGCTTGACCGGCTGGCCGCCGGCCCGGGCCTGACCGTCGCCTACACCCTCACCCGCGAGCAGCCTCCCGGCTGGTGCGGGCTTCGACCGCCGCGTCGACGGCCGAGATGCTCGACGCCGTCGGGCCGCCGGCCAGCGATGGACCTGCGCGCCTTCGTCTGCGGGCCGACGCCGTTCGTCGAGCAGGTCGCCGACCTGCTGGTGGCGCGCGGCCTGAGCCCCTCTGGCCGTCCACACCGAGCGATTCGGACCGACCGGAGGATGAGATGAGCGATCCCGCAGACGCGCTGGCGCTCGACGGCAACGCCGTCGCCGGGCTGCTGGCGCAGGCCTTCGGCCGCGACATGACGACGGTGCTGCGCCGTGTGCGACTCGTGCGGCGAGACCCACAGCGTCGGCAGCACCGCGCCTATCGCGGCGCCGGCTGGGTCCTGCGCTGTCCGGCTGCGGCGACGTCGCCGGCCAGCTCACCGAGCGCGATCGGCCGTGACCGTCCGCTTCAGCGGAACGTGGGTCGCCGCGCTTCCCTGACGGGCGCATGTCGTAGCTCGGACGTCCGCTCCGCAGACGATCGGCGCTGACTCTCGCCCGTGCCCGGCGTACTTGACGGCAGAGACCGAATCGCCATGCCGCGGAGGAGAAGCCCATGTCCGTCGACGAGACGCCTGACCATCGCCGCCCGACGCGCGCTCCAGGACCACCACTTCGAGACGCCGATCGTCCGCGAGCAGCCCACGCGGCCCCGCGGCCGCCGGCCGGCGCGCCCGAGGGAGACCTCGCCGAGCCCGAGCGACGCGGCGGACCGCCAGCCGCCGGAGCGGCTGAGCCTGCTCACTGCTTGCGCAGCGTCGCCACCGTGACGTGCGGCCAGCGCAGGCCGTTGAAGTCGAGCTGGACGAGCTGGGTGTACTGCAGCTGCAGGAAGTCCGGATGGCCTGGCCGCCGGCCACCGTCTCGATCCAGAAGGTGGCGTCGACCTCGACGGCATTGGCATTGCCGCCGGACGGTGCCGAGCCGGCCAAGAAACGCCGTGTTGGCCGTTCCGCCGCCCTTGATCGGCGTGTGCTTGGTGGAGATCTCGATGAACGTCCGGCTCTTGATCGTCTGGCCCTGGAGCGCGTGCTGCAGGACGCTGTTGGGGTTTCTGACCATCGCCTGGGTGACGCCCGGCGAGGCGTGGCGGAAGGGCGTCGGCGTCGCCAGATTGAGCTCGGTGAACGTCTGGTCGACCTGGTTGAAGTCCCCGTTGGCCGGGGGCGGAGTGCCGATCCCGAAGGGCAGGATGTTGTTGTCGGGGATGTGCGGCGGACCGCCGCTCGATGAACTGCGTCGTGCCCTGGGCGAGGATCGCCGTGCCGTGCGGGATGGAGGCCATCCGCACCACCGTCGGGGGCTCCTGCGGGTTGCTGGTCGCCGGGACGTGGGCCCAGATCCCCGGCTCGAGATGGAGGCCGTCCCCCGAGCCCTGCTCGGAGATCTGCTGCATGTAGGTGATCCCGAACATCTTGATGTCGTGCATCAGCAGGCCGCGGTTGGGGATCGCCCCGTTGATCGCCGTGAAGGCGATCTCGTCGTTGGTGAGGTTGAGCTCGAGGAAGCGATCCTGGCCGCTGCCGGCCAGCGGATGGGGGCGCCAGATGGTGTTCAGGCCGGTGCCCTTCCAGGTCCCGGGCAGCTGAGCCAGCGGTCCCAGCGGGATCGGCCGCGTGGGCGGCCGCCGCCTGGACGGTCTGGGCGTCCGGCGACGCCGAGTCGTCCTCGACGGCCGACACGCCCTTGAACTCGAAGTCGGCGTCGGTCTGTGCGATCAGTGGTGCCACGGTCACTCCCCTCAGTCGTTCCCAAAATGGCCGGCGGCACGAGCGACCCTAAATCGCACGACGGCACCGGTGGGGATTTCTTGAGCCGGGCTCAGCTCGCCGGCGGCGACTCCCTGGCACAGTCTCGGCCATGTCCGTCGCCGTCCCGCCGCGCATGGCACGTGTCTGACCCGGAGGTGGCGGCCGTCCTCGCCTGGTGGGACGAGAACCGGCGGCCGCTGCCGTGGCGGGCCACCCGCGACCTCTACGCGATCTGGGTCGCCGAGGTGATGTCCGCCCAGACGACGGTGATCCGGGCGGCGGAGGCCTGGGAGCGGTGGATGGCGCGCTGGCCGACGGTCGACTCGCTGGCCGCGGCCACCCTGACTGAGGTGCTGGCGCTGTGGCAGGGGCTCGGCTATCCCCGTCGGGCGCGCGACCTGCACCGCTCGGCCCGGATCGTGGCCGAGTCGGGCTGGCCGGATGACCTGACCGACCCTGCCCGGGGTGGGCGCCTACGTGGCCGGCGCGATCCGCTGCTTCGCCCTCGAGGAGCCGGTGCTCCCGCGCGACGTCAACGTCCGCCGGGTGCTCGAGCGCCGCTTTCCCGGCGGGGTCGACATCGCCGGCGACCCCTGGCGAGCCGGCCAGGCGCTGATGGAGTTCGGCCAGCGCGTCTGCACCGCCCGCCGAGATGCGACGGTGTGCCCGGTGCGCGCGGGCTGCCCGGCACTGGCCGCCGGGGAGCGTCGCGGCCGCCGGCGGCCGCGCCGGCGCCAGCCACGGTTCGAGGGCAGCCTGCGCCAGCGGCGGGGGCAGCTGCTGCGCCGGGTCATCAGCCGAGGGATCCGTGGCGGCCGGGGCGTCGATGCCGAGGCGGCGGCCGGCCTGGTCGCCGACGGCCTGGTGGTGCGCGACGGCGAATGGCTGCGCGCCCCGTCGGTGACGGGCCGCCGTCAGAACGGCTCGAGGTCGACGACCTCGAACCCGAAGCGCTCGTGCAGGCGCCGGCCACCAGGGAGCGGTGGCACGCCTGGGCGGTGGCCTCCACGCACATCAGCGCCCCCATGCCGTGGACGGGCATCTGCTTGACCAGCGGCTCGAGCGGCACGAGGTCGAGGATCTCCTCGGTGTACGCGCGGATGTACTCGGGCGCCAGGCGCTCGCGGTTGCGCTTGCCCACCCCCTGGCGGTCGTCCTCGCGGTACTGCAGGTGGCGCAGCTCCGTGTCGGGCGCCAGCTCCGGGTGGTACTCGTAGCCGATGCTGCGCCTCCGCCAGCAGTCGCTGGAGGCGCTGGGCGTTGGCCCAGGCGTAGCGGGCGCCCCGCACCCCGCGCCGCTGGCGGATGTCGAAGACCTTGGTGACCCCGGCCTCGTCGAGCGCCTCGATGTAGGTGCCGGCGTCGAACTCGTAGACCCCGATGGTGGCGATCCGCGGCATGGGGCCATGCTGTCACGCCGGCTTCCATCGAGCGGTCGTCGTATCCGGCGGCCGCGGGCGGGGTCAGTTATCGTTCGCCATCCGGGGTCGCAGGGCGATGGGGTGAGAGTGCGTTCCTGCTCGCGTGCGCGCTGTCTGGCCTCGCTGGGCAGCGGCCAGCGCGTCGCCGCGTGGCGATCGCTGCGGACCAGCGGGCAGCTTGAACATCTCCGACCTCGTCGGCACCGCCGCGCGACTCTGACGGCCGCCTTCACGTCGCCTGGCAGCGGCGCACCGCCAACGGGCTCTATGACCTGATGCAGACGCCGGTCACGGCCGGCGGGCGGGTGCGACAGCCGCCACGCCGATCGTCACGGGCTGGGCGAGCGTCGAGGGCCCGACGCTGCTGGCCTCGGGCAACGCGTCTGTTCGCCTTCTTCTCGGGCACGCAGACCCTCGTCACCGGCGACCCTCACGAGGGCGTCGACTACGCGATCAGCGCCGACGGCGGGGCGAGCTGGCAGCTGGCGCCGACCGCGGCCGCCGCCGGGGACTTCGCCGGGCAACGCGACGCCAGCGTCGCGCTCGGGCCCGACGGCGCGCTGGCGTCCTGGTACGCGGGCGAGGAGACCGTCATGCACTTCGGGACCGACCCGCGCACCGCCCAACCAGCGCGGTTACGGCAGCGGGACCGGCCAGGCGCTCGCCGTCAGCGGCGACTCGGCGCTGGTCGCATGGTGCACCGGCGTGCAGGGACCCAACGGCGTCTTCGTGCAGCCGGTGAACCCGGCCACCGCGGCGCCGGCGGCCCCGGCCCGCGAGTCGTCCCGGGCTCGACGTCGCGGGATCGAGCGGCGCCGCCGAGGCGTTCTGTCCGGCCAGCACCCGGGTGCCGCTCGTCGCGCGGCAGGACAAGGGCTTCTTCGTCGCGACGGTCGACGGCCGGCGCCGGACGGTCAACGGCTGGAGCGGTCGGCGCGCCGCGGCCGCAGACGCCTGGCCGGCGGCTCGTCCTACAAGCAGTACGTCGCCGACGCGGCCTCGCCGGGCAAGAAGGCGAGCGTCTGGGTCGGCTGGGTCGCCGAGAACGGCACGCGTGCGTGGTCCGGCGCTCCAACGGCAGCCGCTCGCGTCTTCGGCGCCACGGTGCCGCTCCGCCGGCCCGCGCGACGGGTCGATCTACGGCCTCGACCTCAACGCCCAGGCGATCGGGTCGACCTCGTGGCCCGCGTGCAGCACGACAACGGGACCGTCGGCCTCGAGCACGCCCAGTCCTATCCCGGGCTCACGCTCGTCGCCGACAGCGGCCGCCGGCCGTCCTTCCGGGTGCTCGACGCCGGCGACCCCGTCGCCGACGCGAAGGTCACCGTGGCCGGGCGTCGCGCCGCACGGGGGCCGACGGGCGGGTCGAGATCCCCGTCGCGCCGCCCGGGCCGCCACACCGCCCACGCGACGGCGCCGAAGTACGTCGGCGCGACGCGCCCGGGTGACCGTCCCCCGCCGCTGACGACGGCTGCCGGCCACTAGTGTGCCGTCGACCCGGCACTAGGAGCGAGGTGTCGCAGGAGGCGATCGGCAGTTGGCGTGAATCGCGCCGGATCTCGGTGGGCGCGGGACGATGAGCATCGCCCCCTCGAGACCGCTGAGGATCATCGCCGAGACGGCCGGGAGTGATCCCCGTCACCGTGAGGCTGCCGTCGCCCTGACCCACTTCGAGCATCCCCGCCAGCCACGCCTCGTTGAGCTCAAAGAAGCGGGTCAC
This sequence comes from uncultured Solirubrobacteraceae bacterium, assembly GCA_963800545.1. GTDB lineage: Bacteria > Actinomycetota > Thermoleophilia > Solirubrobacterales > Solirubrobacteraceae > Palsa-465. Next base: position 339,426 of record CAWDBJ010000004.1, on the reverse strand, counting down.
GGCATCTCGCATCCGGGCAGGCAGCGTCTCGTACTCCGCGGCGAGGATTCCGCACAGGCACATCCGTCCTTCCAGCAGGACCGTGCGGTAGATGGCGACGTAGGCGGTGAGCTTCGCCCGTGCGTCGCCGGCATCGTCGTCGATCTCCGCCAGCGCCTGCGCGAAGCGCGAGCCGTAGCGGGTGATCAGCGCCTCGCCGAGCTCGCCCTTGCCGGGGAAGTGATAGTGCAGGCTGGCCTTGGTGATCCCCAGCTCGCGCGCGACGTCGGCGTAGCTGAACCCGTTGAAGCCACGGACCTGCACCAGACGTTCGGCGACGTCGAGGATGCGATCGGCGGTGTCAGTCCTTCTCGTGGGGGTTTCTGTCGGCATGAGGCGAGCTTGACTTCTTACCTACTGGTAGGTAAGACTACGCCTGCCGACGGAGTCCGTCAAACCGGTAGGGACCGGGATGCCGACGACGGAGAGGCGTTGCCGTGTGCGGCTGGTTCGGCCCGGCCGCTTCACCCTGGGGCCGCCCTCACGGAGCGGACCGGCAACCTCAAACCACACCACAGAGGTGAGCCCATCATGGGACGCAAGATGGCCGACTGCCGTCGCTTCGAGAGCGACGCGAACTGCTCGCTGACGATCATCGGAGAGCAGGACGAAGTGGTTGCCGCCGCCGCACAGCACGCCGCCGCGGTGCACGGACACGACGACACTCCGGAGTTCCGCGAGCAGCTGATCGCCATGCTCGAGCCGGCGGAGGACTACACCCCGGGAGCCCGCGCCACCGAGGTGCTGCCCGGCTGAGCCGCCGCCCCCTCGCGACCGCCGGCGTCCGCCCCTGGCAGGGGTGGACGCCGGGTGCGGACGAGGTTACGATCGCCACTCATGACGGACACCACGCTGGCGCCTCCCGGCGCCGCTCGCACCGCAGCGACCCCGCCCGCTCACGGGGGGCCACCGCTGGAGTTCGAGATCGTGCCCCGGCGGGGCCTGGTGATCGTCGCGGTGGCGATGATCCTGCTGATCGTCGGCATCGCGCTGAACCAGCTGTGGTTCCTGCAGTTCCTGCACGTGGCCTTCGGGGCTGCCTGGACGATCATCGACCTGTTCCTCGGCCTGGTCCTCGGTCCGATCATGGGGCGGCTCTCGATCCCCGCGCGGGTCGAGTTCACCACCAAGCTGATGCCGAAGATGGTGCTGATCATGCCCACGGTGGTCACCATCTCGCTGGCCGCCGGCTGGCAGCTGTCGACCAAGCTCGGCACCAACCTGACCGCCAACCCGATGCACGGCTGGATCGTGGCCAGCTTCATCGTCGTCGGGGTGATGGCGGTCATCGCCCTCGGCCTGCTCGAGCCGGCCAACATCGCGGTGCTCTTCGAGCTCAAGAAGCCGCGCCCGAACCCGGCGGTGATCGAGCGCCTCATGAAGCGCTTCATCTACAGCGCCGGTGTGCTGGGCGCGCTGCAGGTGGCGACGCTGGTGATCATGACCAAGATCGCCTCCGGGTGACCGAGCAGCGCTATCCGCCGTTCACGGAGCTGGGAATGCTCTCGCTGGCGCTGATCGTCGCCGGGGGCATCTATCTGTCGTCGCACATCCCCCAGCACGTGCCGCTCGGCCCCGCCGTGGCGCTGCTGGCTGCCTCGACGGCGGTGATGGTGGCCAACCTCGCGCTGCTGACGCGGGTGCGCGACTTCGCCTGGGACCGGTTCTTCCAGGTCGGGCGCTGGGCGCTGCTCGCCTACCTGTTCACCGCGGGCATGATCGAATACGCCTTCCTGCGCGATCAGCTCAGCGGCGGCCCGCTCGTCGTCCTCACCCTGTCGCTGGCCGTCTACGCGCTCCAGGTGCCGACCCTCATCGGCTTCACCGTGGCTCGCTTCGCCACCGCCGGCTCAAGCGCCACGGACGCGACGGCGGGCGCCCCCTAGCGAGTCCCGCCCGCGGTGGGACGTGGGCCGCCTGAGTAGCGCCTGGCGCGACTCAGATGACCCACGTCCGGCCGGTCACCGCGTGGCGGCCTGCGCCGCGTACCGGCAGGCCCGCACCAGGGGCGGCGGGAGCTTGACGCCGGCAGAGCCAGGCACGGCATGCAGGCCGGTCGACGGACCGGTGACGGTGGGCCCGGGATTCGTGGCCGTGCCCGGCTGGGGGACCGCCTCGGTCTGTGTCGCTGTGCCCCCGCCGGTGGCTGGCTCGGTTTGCGTGGACGCGGCCGGCCGCGAGGTCGTCTCGGTCTGCGTCGCCGTGCCCGTGCCCGCGCTCCCCACGGCGCCGGTGCGCGGCGCGGGGAAGGGGCCCCGGGCCGTCGCCGGACCGGTCTCGGCCTGCGCCGGGACCCCGTCCCGACAGCCCACCACCTGGATGATGGGCCCCGCGACGGCGGTCCGGACCTGGACGGCCGGCGACAGGCAGGCGGGCACGGCGCCTCGGACAGCGTGACCGCGGACGAGTCGCACCCGCGCGCCGGTCCGGAGCGCGGGGATCACCAGGGTGCGGCCGCTCGGGATCTGCGCGGGGCGGATCTGCGTCCGGATCGTGTCCGGGGTTCTCCCGACCCAGGCCGTTCCTCCGCGGCGCACCAGCGTGGCCACGGCGACCTGGGTGAGCGCTCCCGGCGACACCGCCTGGCATCCGTCGGCGACACGCACCGCCCGCGCCCGGATGCCGAGCTCGGCCAGCCGCCGGTTGGCTCCCGGGATTCCGTCGATGCGGCGGATGACGACGGACACGGACCCGTCGCGCTGCGGCGTGACCGCGAACGCCGGAGTCGAGCCGGCCGCCGTGAGAATGAGAACGGCAGCCGCGCCCGCGCCCACGACGCCCAGGCCCGCCCCGGCGATCGCGGGCCGGCGCAGGGCCGGCCGCGCAGACAGCGGCCCCTCGGCCTGCGAGAGCTCGCCGCCGTAGGTGTCCTCGAGTTCGCGCCACAGGTTGTCCTCGAATCTGGTCATCGCTGATGCTCCTTTCTCAACCGGTAGCGCGCCCGCGAGATCCGCTTGCGCAACACGACGGCGGACACCCCGAGGGTGTCCGCGGCCTCCTTGGTGGTCAGTCCCGCCAGATCGACCAGTTCGATGGCGCTGCGCTCGACCTCCGACAGCGCAGCGCAGCGCTCGAGCAGCTCACGGCCCTCGCGCTGGGCGTCAATCCGCTCGGCGAGATCCTCGATCTCATCGGCAGGCAGGGGCCGGTGGGCGGCCAGCCTCACCGCCATCTCGACGCCGTCGGCGTGCGCCGCGCAGTGGCCGGCGAACACGCGCGCGGCGATGCCGAACAGCCAGGCCCGCGGCGATCCCCGATGGGGATCGAAGCGCGCGAAGCCGGCGGCGGCGCGCAGGAACGTCTCGGAGGTCAGGTCGGCGACCGTCTGTGGCTCGGCGCAGCGGCGGGCGAAGTAGGCCGAGACCGGGCCGACGTTCGCCCGGTAGACCTCCTCCAGCTGTTCCAGCGCGTGAGGCCGGCCGCCGCGACCGGGGCGCTGCGCTCGCGCCGACCCTCCGATCACTGAGAGGCCGACGCTGGCTGCCATCTTCATACACGGTAGTTGCGCAGGAGCCCGGCAAGCGTGACATCCGCGTGCACCGCCCGGCGTGGCCCGGTCTGCGTTAATGAGGCAGGGGCCTGTCAGCCGGGTTGCGCAGGCCGGGACCGATCGGAGGATCTGATGGCCATGCGAGACGAAGAGTTCGCGATGCCCGACGGCAGCGTCTACATCGTGCGGTCTCCCACCGCCGATAGCGACGGGGCGTATGTCGAGATGGAATTCGTCCTGCCGTCAGGGTGCGTCCCGCCGCCGCCCCACGTCCATCCAGCGCAGGTCGAGGACTATGAGGTGCTGGCGGGCACCTTCGAGCTCGTGGTGGATGGCCGGTGGCGCACCTTGGCGCCTGGCGAGTCGGCCTCAGTGCCGGTCGGCGTGCTGCACACGTTTCGCAACCGCTCGGGCGAGACGGTCCGGGTGCGCAACCGTCATACCCCGGCGATGCGCTTCGAGGAGTTCATCGAGCGCACCTGCCGCATCCTGCGCTTGGCCGGGGTGACGCGCAAGCGGGACCCGCGCGTCCCCCTGTATCTCTCGGCGGTCATGCTGGACTACGGCGAGACGCTGTTCCCCGGACGGGCGCGCGAGCGGATCCCGATGCGGGCGCTGGCCGCCGTCGGCCGGCGGCTTGCGCCTGCTGATCAGTGATCCTCCTGCCCGGAGCCACGCCGTTGCAACTCGGCCCGCACTGACTCCGCGAGGCCGGCGAGGAGCCGCACCTCGCGTTCGCCGATGCTCGGTCGTGTCTCGCGCGCCAGACAGCACAGGACGTAGAGCTCGGTGTCCGAGAGGTCGATCGGGACACCCAGCCACGTTCCGATACCGAGCTCGCGCGCCATGGCCAGGTCGCTGACGCGCGGATCGCTCCCCGGGTCGCTGACGTAGTGACCGATGCGGCCATCGAGCATCCGCTGACAGAACGTGTCCTCCAAGGGAAGTGACGCCCCCTGGAAGGACCCCCCTCCCGGCCAATCTCCGTCCACCCGCCGCGCGATCTCGCGCCCATCGCGAATCTCCGTCAACAGGGCGACGTCCGTGTCCAGGAGCTCGCGCGTCATCCGCAGCAACCGGCCCAAGCGCCGATCGCCATCGGCGGACTGCTCCCCCGCCTCGTCTTCCCGGATCGCGGGAACCCCGCACTCCGGGCACACGCGGTCAAGCGCATTCCGGGCCGCGTAGCTGAGGACATCGCAGGTCGGGCACCGCACGTAGGGCACTGCGCCTACCCGTTCATCATCCGGCGCACGGATGTCACCGTACCAGCATGCCCACCGGCGGACGAGCCAGGTTGGCTTATGCTGACTGGTCAGGACCCACAGTGCGAGGCGAGGAGGCAGGATGCGGTTTGCCCGTCAGTTCACGGTCGTCGCCATGGCCTCCGTGTGGCTCATGATCGCCGGTGCGGGCGGCGCCGGAGCGCGGGGAGCGGCGAGCAGCCCCTCGGCGCGGCATGTGGGGCCGGTGACGCGCGACCTGCTGCGCTTCCTGAGCTCTCAGGGGCCGGCGTTCGTGCGCGCCGCCGGGCGGTCAGCCCCAGCGGTCACGCGATCTGCGGCCATCGCCGACGCGCTGCGAGACGGCCAGTGGCATCCCGTCGCAGCGCGGGGTATCTCGCTCGTCAGGACGACTCGCCGGGCCGGCCAGGTTCCCCGGGGCACGCTGGCGTGGCTGGTGAGCGTCGAGCCTCGCAGGCCGGTCTACGACGGCCCGGCCGACCCGCCCGCCAACTTCGTGGTGGTGCTGATCAGCGCCGCAGATGGTCACCTGCTGGGCGATATGGCCGGGTACCGCTCGGTCTCGGGACGCCGCCGCGGAGCGACGTGGTCAGAAGGCGAATGGGCCTCGGCGCCGCGCTCGCCCGCTTCGAGCTCGCGGATGCGACGCGCCGGGACCCCCGCATAGAGGCCGTGCGGCTGGCAGTCCCGGGTCACCACCGCTCCCGCGGCGATGATGCATCCACGCCTGATCGTCACCCCGGGCAGGACCTTGACGCCGGCGCCCAGCCAGCAGCCCGACTCGATGCTGATCGGCTCGTGAAACACCGGGCCGGCGCGCCGGCGGTCGTCGGCGATGGCGTGACCGGAGGTGATCAGCTCCGTGTGAAAGCCGATGTCGACCCCGTCGCCGATCGTGATCGGGGCGCTGGCGTCAAACACGCAGCCGAAGTTGACAAACGAATCCGTGCCGATGGACACCTTTCCGGGAGTGAACGTGCAGCCATGCCTGACGCCCGTGCGCTCACCGACGTGGACCTCGCAGCGGCGCATCAGCCGCCGGCGGGCCGGTTGCGGCACCCGGGGGACGCCGGTGGCAACCATCAGGATCATGTGCCTGACTGAGTCCTTCATCGCGGCTCACCGCTCACGGCCCGCGCAGCACGGCGCGCGCGTCTGGTCGTGCTCATCCCACCCACCCTTATGTCTCGAGGCCGCCTTCGGCGCCCTGTCCGTTCCGCCCACCCTTCGGTCGGCAGACCCTCGCAGATCACGGACAGGCTAAGCGCTATGTCAAGACGTTGTCCGTATACAGACACCGGCACCCGCCGGCTCGGGGCCGGGCAACCGGATCGCGCGACCCGGCGTCGCTAGCCGCGACCCACGTACGGCATGCCGGTGGCCATGACCGTCATGAAGAGAACGTTGGCCTCCAGCGGAAGGCTCGCCATGTGGACGACCGCTCGGGCCACCTCGACGGCCGGGATGGTCGGTTCCCGGCGACGGGAGCCGTCGGGCTGCAGCGCCCCGTCGCCGCGCATCGAACCCGTCATCTGGGTGCTGGCGTTGCCGATGTCGATCTGCCCGCAGGCGATGCGAAAGGCGCGACCGTCGAGAGCGGTCGCCCGGGTCATGCCGGTCACCGCGTGCTTGGACGCGGTGTAGGCGAGGGAGTTGGGCCGCGGAACGTGCGCTGACACAGAGCCGTTGTTGATGATCCGGCCGCCTCCGGGCTGCTGGCCTTTCATCACCCGGAAGGCTTCACGGGTGCAGAGAAAGACGCCGGTCACATTGGTGGCGATGACCCCATCCCACTCCTCCCGGGTCACCTGTTCGAGAGGGTGGTCGCCCATGCCGATGCCCGCGTTGTTGAAGAGGACGTCGACGCGCCCGTGTTCGCTGACGGCGGTGTCGAACAGCTCAGCGACCGAGTGCTCGTCAGTGACATCGCAGACGACCGCCAGGGCGCTCGAGCCGGCCGCCCGGATCCGCGACTCAGTCTCGCGCAGCGTTTCGATGCGGCGACCGGCGAGGATCACCTGAAAGCCCGTCTGCGCCAGGGCGAGCGCCGTCTCGGCTCCCACGCCGCTGCCGGCGCCGGTGACGATCGCCACGGCTTCTCGAGGCTCCGTCGTCCCGCCGCGCTGCCGGTCCTCGTCTGCGTCGCTCACGGGCGGGTTTGCCCCTCGGACGGACGGCCGGCGAGCTCGTCCTCCAGGTAGACGCGGACGATCTCGTCGAAGTCGGCCTCCGCCGCGAAGCCCAGCTCCGCGGCCCGGCGGGCATCGAACGCCTGTGGCCAGCCGGACACCAGACGGGCGATCATCTCGTCGGGCTCGTCCCGGATGAGTGCCACCGCCTGATCGCCGGCCACGCGGCGCAGGGCCGCGATCTCCTCGGCCACGGTCGCCGAGACCCCGGGCATCGTCAGGGACCGGTGCAGGCCAAGGCTGCCCGTGTCCATGGCAGCCGCGTGAACCAGGAACTGGACCGCGGCCCGCGGCGACGCGAACCAGTGGCGGACGTCGCGCGACACCGGGAGCACAGCCTCCTGGCCGTTGAGCGGTTCTCGGATGATGCCGGAGAAGAAGCCCGAGGCCGCTCGGTTCGGTGCTCCCGGCCGGACGCAGATGGTGGGCAGCCGGATACCGACGCCGTCGATGAACCCCCGGCGGCTGTAGTCGGCCAGCAGGAGCTCCGTGATCGCCTTCTGCGTGCCGTAGCTGGTGGCCGGCGTCGTGGCCTGCTCGTCATTGATCACCTCCGGCAGCGGCGGGCCGAAGACGGCCACCGACGAGCTGAAGACCAAACGCGGCCGATAGCCCTCGCCCGCCGCTCGGATCGCCTCCAGGAGATGGCGGGGCGCCTCGAGGTTGACGCGGTAGCCCTTCTCGAAGTCCGTCTCGGCTTCGCCGGAGACCACCGCCGCCAGGTCGAAGATCACCTCTGGCCGTGGCGCGAGGAGGCGGTCGGCGGCTCCCGGTTGCGCGATGTCTGAGGTGACCGCTTCGATCCGCACGGCGCTCGGCGGGATCGCCGGGGGCACGACGTCCGCCAGCGAGATCGCGTCGATCGCCCGCCCGCCGAGGACGCCGTCGCCGGCCAGCCTCTGGGCGAGCTTGCCTCCGACCATTCCGGCCGCACCGATGATCAGGACCTGCACAGCGCAGAGGATCCCACGGCGGCCGCCGGCGCGCCGGCGCGAGGGCGCTCGCGAACCCGGGAGCGATCGCGACAGCGAGGCGGCTCGCTTGACAGGCAGCCGTTTGGCTGCGTAATATAGGCAGCCAGATGACTGCCTATTCGCACCTGGACGAGGTCTTCAAGGCGCTGGCCGATCCGAGCCGGCGGCTCCTGCTCGACAGCCTCAACGAGCGCAACGGCCAGACCCTGCGCGAGCTGGGCTCGAAGCTGGATATGGCTCGCCAGTCTGTGAGCAAGCACCTCGCCGTCCTGGAGGCGGCCAACCTGGTGACGACCGTTCGCCGCGGCCGGGAGAAGCACCACTACCTCAACGCGGCGCCCATCAACGAGATCGCCGAACGCTGGATCACGCGCTACGAACAGGACCGCGTCCACGCGCTCGCCGATCTGAAGAGAGCACTGGAGGAAACCCCCGTGGACAAGCCCTCGTTCGTCTACACGACCTACATCCAGACGACACCCGAACGGCTGTGGCAGGCCCTGACCGAGCCGGCGTTCACCGAGCGCTATTGGTCGCTCTCCGTTCACTCCGACTGGAAGACCGGCTCGCCCATGACCTGGCAGACGCGCGGGGTGACGATCGACGACCCCGATCAGGTCGTGCTGGAGTCCGAGCCCTACCGCCGGCTCACCTACACGTGGCACACGTTCACCCCGGAGTGGGCAGCGTCGCTCGATTTCACTGATGAGGCCCGTGACCGCCTGGCCGCCGAACCGCGCTCGAAGGTCACCTTCGAGATCGAGCCCCTCGGCGAGCAGGTGAAGCTGACGGTGATCCACGAGGGCCTCGTGCCCGACGGGATGACCGCAGGCCTCATCAGCCAGGGCTGGCCCCGCGTGCTGGCCAACCTCAAGACGCTGCTGGAGACGGGCGAACCGCTCCCGGACCTCCGAGCAGAACACGCCGGCCCGGCTCGGGCTGACGCAATGACCGGCATGGAGATGAGCCCTGCCCTCCCGGCGGCGGTTCCGATGATGGCGGCGATGATGCTGCCAAGCGCGATTCCCGCGATCGCCCGCCGCGCCCGCGAGCGCGACGGCGTGCTCGCCGCTCCGGCGTTTGCGAGCTCCTATCTGGGGATCTGGGCTCTGGCCGCTGCCGCGCTGTGCCTCCTCTACCAGCCACCCGCTGCCACCACCGCCGGCGCGCTGATGGCCGGCGCCGGCCTCTACGAGCTCACGCCGCTCAAGCAGGCGTGCCGTCGCCGCTGCCGCCAGCCCATCCGCTCGGGCCTGCGGTTCGGCCTCTACTGCCTGGGCTCGAGTGTCGGGCTCATGCTGGTGCTCGTCGCCGTCAACGTCATGAGCATCGCGCTGATGGTCGCGGTCGCGGTCGCGGTCCTCGCCCAGAAGCTGCTGCCGCCCCACCCCGCCGTCGACGTGCCGCTGGCCCTGGCTCTGATCGCCGCCGGCATCGCCGTCGCCGCCGCCTAGAATGACAAGAAACGATAAGGAGACACCCTGATGACCACCCATACCACCGCCACCCGCCCGCAGTGGCTCGCCGCTCGCCTCGAGCTGCTCGAGGCCGAGAAGGAGCTGACCCGCCGCAGCGACGAGGTGGCCCGCCGGCGCCAGCAGCTGCCCTGGGTTCCCGTCGAGCGCGACTATCGCTTCGAGACCGATGACGGGCCCGCGTCGCTGGCCGACCTCTTCGGCGGGCGCTCGCAGCTGCTCGTCTACCACTTCATGTTGGGACCCGACTACCAGAGCGGCTGCCCATCGTGCTCGGCGATCGCTGATGGCTTCAACGGCTTCGCCGTCCACCTCGAGAACCACGACGTCGGTCTCGTCGCGGTCTCCCGCGCTCCCATCGACCAGATCCAGGCGTACAAGCGGCGCATGGGCTGGACCTTCCGCTGGGCCTCCTCGCACGACACCGATTTCAACTACGACTTCAACACCTCGTTCACCGAGGAGCAGCAACGCTCGGGCGACACTGAGTACAACTACGCCGCCAGGGACATGCGGGGCGCACTCGAGGCGACACAGCCGAGCCCGCACGCCGCGATGGCCGGTACCGACAACGCCACGTTCATGCGCGAGGCCCCCGGCGTCAGCGCCTTCGCACGGGAGAACGGCGTCGTCTACCACACCTACTCGGCGTACGCGCGCGGTCTCGACTCGCTGTGGGGCATGTACCAGTGGCTCGATCGCGCGCCGCTCGGGCGCAACGACAACGGGGCGTGGTTCCGTCACCACGACCAGTACGAGTAGGGCGCGGCGCGTGTCCATGGCCCGCCGAGGGCTGGCTCGAATCGCTTGAGGGTTGACGCCGAAGTGTCGATGGACTGGCATGGGCCAAACGGCGGTGACGTGGCGTACCGGCGCGGGGCGCGTTGCGCCCTTCGCCGGCGCGAGCGTCCTGGCGTGGGCGGCGGTGGTGGTCGGCTCCTCAGTGGTGTGGTGGCAGTACGAGGTGTCAGTGGTGGTTGCTCTCGCGGCGGGCCTTCTCGCTCTGCTCACGACGCGCAGTCGCCGCCACGGTTGGCTCGGGGTCGTCCCGAGCGCTCTGTTGCTGCTGATCGCGATCGGTCTGATGCGCAACTCAGCGGGTGGGATCACCTCGGGGGCCAGCGCGCTGTCCATCCTTCCGGTGTTCCAGACCGCCCTCTACAGCCCGTCGCGACGAGATCTGCTGCTGGTCCTCGCAGGGCTGGCGCTGTTCTTCACGCTTCCGGTCCTCATCCTCGGTCCTCCCGCCTATCCGGACACCCAATACCGGGCCGCGCTTCTGGCGGTCGCGGTGGACGGGATCATCGGCCTGGCGACGCAGCGGTTGGTGGCCGACGTGCGGCATCGGGCCAGGGAATCGCGTAGCCGGGAGCACATGCTCGAGCAGGTCGGCCAGGTCGTGCACAACCTCTTTGGCAGCCCGCAGCCGCGCACTGACGTGTGCGAGGCGGCACGGACCATCAGCCACGCGTCGGCCGCACTGCTCTACGAACCGGAGATGGGATCTGATCGGCTCGTGTGTACGGCGCTCGCCGGCATCGATGTGCCGCCTGGGCAGCTGACCGTCGATCGCCGCAGCGCCGCCTACGAGGCGTTCCGGTCAGGACGTCCTGAGCTGATCACGAATGACGTCGAGGCCCACATCGGTCTCATCGATCTGTGGATCGCCTCCGGTCGACCGGCCTCACTTCTCTACCAGCCCCTGATGCACGGAAACGCCCGCCTCGGGGTGCTCGTCATCGGCTGGGGAGACGAGGTTCGTCCCGAAGGCCCGAGAACCACCGTCGCCGCCCTGCTGGCGCATGAGGTGGCAGCGGTCATCGCTCGCGCCGACGCCATGGACGATCTCACCGGCGAGGCGCGGACTGATGCGCTCACCGGGCTGCCCAACCGCCGCACGTGGGACGCCTACATCGGCCGTATCGCGAGCCACGAGCGAGCCGCTGGTGATCGCGATCCTCGACCTGGATCACTTCAAGGAGTTCAACGACACCTACGGTCATCCGGCGGGCGACCGCCTGCTCAAGGAGACCACCGCCGCCTGGAGCAATCAGGTGCGCGCCGGGGACTTCCTGGCTCGCATCGGCGGAGAGGAATTCGGACTCGTCCTGCCCAGATGCGATCTCGGCACCGCGCGGGACGTCGTCGATCGGCTGCGCCGTTGCGTCTCCGATCACCGGACCTGCTCGGCAGGGCTTGCCGCTCACGAGCCCGGCGAGGACGCCGCGTCCACGATCTCTCGGGCTGACCAGGCCCTCTACCGGGCCAAGGCCGAGGGACGCGACCGCGTCCACATCGCTCACGCCCCCGCGTCCGCGTCCTCGGATCAGCGCCCGGGACGCGGTACCGACTGAGTCGCGTTGATTTCTCACGGGCGGCTCCCGCTCGTGGCGGCCGCGCCGAGTGCCAGCGCGTCTGACGTCTCATCGCGGTTGGTCGTTGGCTGGGCGGGCAGCAGCGCCAGGGCCATCACCGCGCCCGCGCCGGCGACGGCCGCCGCGAGGTAGTTGGCGGTGCTGAAGCCATGAAAGAAGGCCGCGTTGGCGGCGTCATGGATGGCCGAGGCGAGCGCCGGATGGCCGGTGCGCGTCAGCCTGTCGGCGACGGCGAGAGCGGCTCCGACGGACGAGCGGGCGGTTTGATCGACGCTGCCCGGCAGGCCCACCGGCAGGGCACCGGTGAGCCGGCTGGTGTACAGCGAGGCATACACGCTGCCGATCACGGCGACGCCAAGAGTGCCCCCCAGCAGGCGAGTGGCGTCGTTGACCGCTGAGCCGACGCCGGCCTTCGCCCGCGGGACCACGCCCATGATCGCCTCCGTGGCGGGGGCGCTGGTCAAACCCATGCCGGTTCCCAGGACGACCATCTGGGCGGCGATCGTGCCGTATCCGGTGCTGGCGGACGAGCCCGCCACCCACAGGTAGAAGACCGCCATCAGCAGCAACCCGGCGGCGACGACCAGCTTGGTGCCGAGCCGCACGGCGAGTTGGGCGCCCACGACTGAGGAGATCGCGACACAGGCAGCCACCGGCAGCAGACGAACACCGGTCGACAGGGCGCCGTAGCCCTTGACGAACTGAAACAGCTGCGTGACCAGGAAGATGAAGCCCGACAGGGCGAAGAAGGAGATGGCGACGGAGCCGCTGGCCGCGGTGAACCGCGGATTGCGGAAGAGGCTCACGTCGAGCATCGGCTGCGGGGTACGCCGCTCGGCGGCCACGAAGGCGACCGCCAGCACGGCGGTGAGCGCGAGGCCGCCGATCGTCCGGGGGCTTGACCACCCGTGGACGGGCGCTTCGATGATCGAGAAGACGAGCAGCCCGACCGTCGCAGCCGACAGGACAAAGCCGGCGCGATCGATCCGTGGCGCGCTGCGGTCCCGCGAGGTTGGGACATAGCGGGCGGCCAGGCCCGCGGCGAGGGCAGCGATCGGCGTCATCGCGAAGAAGATGCTGCGCCAGTCAGAGAGCTCGAGCAGCCAGCCGCCGACGATCGGTCCCAGGGCGATGGCCGCGCCCGTGACCGCCCCCCACAGCCCGATCGCCTGGGCGCGGTCGCGGCGCTCCGTGAACACGTTGGAGATCAGCGACAGCGTCGCCGGGAACACCATCGCCGCCCCGACCCCCATCACCGCACGGGCGGCGATCAGCTCCCCGGGGCTGTCCATCAGCCCGCCGGCCAGGCTCGCCAGCCCGAACACGGACAACCCGGCGAGCAGCATCCCCTTGCGCCCGAAGCGGTCAGACAGGCTGCCCGCGGCCAGCACGGAACCGGCGAACAGCAGGTTGAACGCGTCCACCACCCACTGCAACTGCGAGTTGGAGGTATGCAGCTGGCGCACCAGCGAGGGCAAGGCGACGTTGACGATCGTCGTGTCGAGATTGATGACGAACGCTGCCAGCAGCAGCGAGATCAAGATCAGCGGCCTGCGATTCATGGCTCCTCCTCGGGTGACTAACTTGCATCATGCAAGTCACGGTAGGTGAGGAACCTCGCTTTTGTCAAGCAAGTCAGCTACGCTCGAGACATGCTGCAGCGTGACTATCCAGAGCAGGTCTGCTCGATCGCCCGGTCACTCGAGGTGATAGGGGAGCGCTGGACGCTGCTGATCCTCCGCGACGCTCTCGTCGGCCTGACGCGCTTCGAGGAGTTCCAGGTCAACCTGGGGATTGCCTCGAACGTCCTCACCAACCGGCTCAAGCGGCTGTGTGACGAGGGGGTGCTCGAACGCGTTGCCGACCCGGAGCGACCCGGCCGGCCGAAGTACCTGCTTACCGACAAGGGGCGCGAGCTCGCGCCCGCGCTGATCGTGCTCATGAAGTGGGGCGACCGCCACTACCCGGCCCCGGGCGGCCCACCCCGGCTGACCCTCCACGCCGGGTGCGGGGGCAACATCGGCCCCGACCTCCGCTGCGACCGGTGCGGCAGGCAGGCCGCTCGCGGCGAGGTCGAGCTTGCGCTCGGACCGGGGGCGCCCCGCCGCGAGCCTGCCGGACGTTGAGCGGCCGACGGGCGTAGAGCTACGCGCCGGCCGATGCGCTGCTCATGTCTGCGCCTGCGCCTGGTAGGGGGCGTAGCGGTGATGCAGCATCAGGTCATTGCCATCCGGGTCGGTGAAGAACGCCATGTGGCAGACGCCCGTGTCGAGGATGTCGCCCACGAAGGTCACCCCCTTGGCCTCCAGCTCGGCGCGGGTCGCCGCCACGTCGTCGCAACCCAGCGCCCACGGGTTGCCCTTCTGGGCGATGAACGGCATTCCGACCTGCTCGGGCGCCCACACCCCGAAGCACGTCTCCCCCGCCCAGGACTCGTACTGGGCGTTCGGATCAGGCCGGAGCCCGAGCGTCTCCTGGTAGAAGGCCCGCGCCCGATCGGGGTCTTGGGACGGGACGCCGATGAAGTCAACCCTCGAGATCATGTCCTGCGCTCCTTGCTGTGATGGTGGGATGGTTGGGCTGGGCCTGATGGTGTCCTCAATTGCGGTCAGGCTGCGACCGCAGGCCATGAGGGAGCCCGGGCGATAATCAGCGTGATGCCCACGTGAGCGCCAGGATCGAAGAGCGGATCAGCTCGCTCTTCGCTGAGGTGGGCGCGCGCGGTCATGTCCATGTCCGCCAGATCGGCGCCTCCCAGGGGATCAGCGTGGGCGCTGACGAGCCGGTCGTGCTCGCCTCCGTGGTCAAGATCATCGTGGCGCTGGCGTTCGCCCGCCTCGTGTCGTCGGGCGCGATCGCGCTGACAGAGCGAGCCGAGGTTCCGGCGCGCTCCCGCGTCGGCGGGGCGGGCACGGCCGGCTGCCGGTTCCCCGTCGAGCTCAGCGTGCGCGATCTCGCGCTGTTCATGATGAGCGTGAGCGACAACGCGGCCGCCGACGTCATCTACCGGCGGACCGGCCAGGCCGCCATCGATTCCCTCCTCGAGGATCTCCGACTGAGTGACACCCATGTCCACGGGGACACCTGGTCGGTGGCGATGAGCATCGTCTCAGAGCTCAGTCTCAGGACCGCCGTCGACATCGATGACCAGCTCGAGCGGGCACCCGAGGACTTGGTGTGGGGCCTCTCGTGCCTGGATCCGGCGCGCACCAACTCCTCCACCCCGCGCGACGTCGGCCGGCTGCTGGAGGCGATCTGGACCGACGCCGGCGGTCCGGCGGATGCCTGTGCGCTGACGCGCGCGCTCATGGCCGAACAGATCGCCGCCCACCGCCTCGCCGCCGGGTTTGACCAAGACGGCATCCAGATCGCCTCCAAGACAGGAACGCTGCCCGCCATCCGCAACGAGGCTGGGGTCGTGACCTATCCCGACCAGCGGCGCTACGTCGTCGCAGTGTTCACCCGCGCCACGACGCTCGCGCCCCGGCGCCCGGCGATCGATCGCGCTATCGGAGTCGCGGCGCGGATCGCCATCGACCACCTTCGCGCGACTGACGCCACGGACCGTGAGTGACGGCCCAGGGCGCTCGAACTACCGGATGGCTCCGCCTCGAGCAATAGGGTGGGGCGGATGAGCGACAAGCGGCAGGAGCGCATCAAGGAAGTGGGAGAGGCGCTGCGTCTGGCGCCGGGGCGCACGGTCAGCCTGCCCGAGGCGTTCGATCCGGGTGACACCGGGAAGATCAAGGGCAAGAAGCAGGGTAAGAAGCTGCTCAGGGCCGCCGTCAAGGTGATCAGCGACTACCAGCGGCGGCTCGCCGCCGCTGAGGACCAGGGCGTCCTCCTCGTCCTCCAGGCCCTCGACGCCGGCGGCAAGGACTCGACGATCCGCCATGTCCTCAGCGGCGTCAACCCTGCCGGCGTGGCGGTCCACAGCTTCAAACAGCCGTCGGAGGAGGAGCTGGCCCACGACTACCTGTGGCGCTATCGCCAGAACCTGCCGGCTCCGGGCCAGATCGCGGTGTTCAACCGGTCCCATTACGAGGAGGTGCTGGTCGTCCGCGTCCATCCCGAGTACCTCGAGGCCGAGGGATCCCCCGGCGGCGACGACGACGTCTGGCGGCGACGCTTCGCAGAGATCAACGAATGGGAGCGCGACCTCGTCGTCAACCGCGGCACGCGGATCATCAAGCTGCTGCTCAATATCTCAAACGAGGAGCAGCGGATCCGCTTCCTGCGCCGCTGCGACCTGCCCGAGAAGCACTGGAAGTTCGCCGCCAGCGACATCGAGGAGCGCGAGCACTGGGACGAATACCAGCACGCCTTCTCCGAGATGCTGTCGCACACCAGCACGGAGTGGGCGCCCTGGCACGTCATTCCCGCCGACCACAAGTGGTTCGCCCGCCTGGCGGCCGCCTCGGTGCTGATGGGCACGCTGGCGAGCATCGATCCCCAGATCCCCGAGCCCGACGCCGAGGCCCGCCAGGCCCTCGACGAGGCCCGGGCCAAGCTCGAGGCCCAGGCGCCGTCCGACGAGCCCGCTGACCCCGTCGCTGAGGACCCCGACGACTATCGCTAGCTCTACATGCGGGTTTCTTCTCGGCGCTCGTATGCCTCCACGCGCTGAAGCGCGCTGACGGCACGCTGATGCGCTTGTTCCGCCCGGGCCACCGCGGCCAGGGCCCTGCGATGAAGGGCGCGGTCGCGTTCTTCTGCTGCAGCGCAGTCTGTTTCAGCGCTCGGATTCGCCTCGGGCGGATGGTCAAGCGGTGCCTGCTGCTCGTCGAGCACATTTCGGCGCAGGTCGTGTGCCCGCTGGTTATCGTCGAGCTGTGCCTGGTGCGCGTCGCTGCGGTCCTGAGCGAGACCCAGTTCCGCTTGACGCCGTTTGGCAGATGCGACCGCGGTGATGTCGGCGTCGCCGGGAGCCGGTCTGTTGGCATCAAGCACAACCTGTGCTTCATCCAGGCGTTGCTGATCGCGGTCAGCGCGGGCCTGCTCGCGTTCGGCGATGCTCTGGTCGAGATCGACACACGACTGTTCCTGATCGAGTTCGCGTTGCTGTCGGGCTTGCGAGTTCCTGGCGGTCATTTCCGATCTCCGTGGTGGGGGTGCTGTGCAGTCTCAAGCGGGGCTGGTCGTCCAATGTGAAAGCCTTGCGCGTAGTCGACGCCGAGTTCGCGAAGCAGGCGCAGAGATGCTTCGTCTTCGACGCCTTCGCCCACCGTGGTGAGGCCGAAACCGCCGGCGAGGCCGACGATGGCCTGGATCACGTTCCGGCTCGCTGAGTTGGTTCGCACGTCGCGCACGAACTCAACGTCGATCTTGAGGAAATCGACTGGCAGTTGCTTGAGGTAGGTGAAGCCTCCGTAGCCGGTGCCGAAATCGTCGAGCGCGATCTTGCAGCCGAGCGCGTGCAGGCTCTCGACGAAGGCGCGAGCTGCGGGCTCATCGCTGACCAGCGCGGTTTCCGTGATCTCGAAAACGAGCCCTCGGGGGTCAGCGCCGGTACGCTGGATCGCATAGGTGATGTGGTCGACCAGGCCCGGAGCGCTGATCGAGCGACCGGAGACGTTGATCTGCACCGCGTCACCGGCGGCGGCCAACTCAGTCGCTCGGTCGATGACCCAGTGGTCGATCTCTGTGACCAGCCCGAACTCCTCGGCGATCGGAAGGAACATCACAGGCGCGATCAGACGCGCGGCGTCGCCTGGAGCTTGCGCGTCGCGAAGACGGATGAGCAGTTCGCGTTGCACGACTGCACCTGTTCGCAGGTCGATGATCGGCTGGGCATAGAGGACGAAGTGCTCCTCAGTGAGCGCTTCCTGGATGCGCTTGAGCCAAGCGAGCTTTTCGAGATCCCGCTCGACGCGGTGAGCCGTGGCCTGCCGCTCAGTGATGTCCTCAAACAGGACCACGCAGCCCTCGACCCCATCATCGGTCGCGAACGGCGACGCGGTGTAGGCAACCGGCAGCTCCCGGCCATCGCGGCGCACGAATGTCCCGTTCTCCACGTGCACGAGCGTGCTGCGCCGACAGGCCTGGCACGTCTGGCACTCCTCGGTCGGCATCGGCGATCCGCCCGGCCCGCGGGAATGCAGCAGCGGGTGCAGATCTCGACCCTCCAGCGCTCGCCAGTCCCAGCCCAGCAGATCGAGAGCGACCCGGTTCATGTAACTCACGCGACCGGACGGATCGATGCTGAACAGGCCTTCGCCGATGCCGTCGGTCACCGCGCGCAGATAGTTGCGCGTGCTCACCAACGCTCGCTCGGCCTCTCGGCGCTCGGTGATGTCCATCGAGACGTTCGCCGCGCCGGTAACGTGCCCGTGCCGGTCGGAGATCACTCGACTGCGTACATGGGCTGCGAACCTCGATCCATCCTTGCGACGCACGATGTATTCGCCGTCCGTCCGCCCGTGGGGCTGCAGCCCGAGGCTGGACTTCCCCTCCTGAGCCGGTAGAACTGACTCAGGCGGCAGAATCGTCTCGCTGGCCCGCCGTCCGATCGCCTCCTGCGCACTCCATCCATACAGCCGCTCCGCCCCGGCGTTCCAGCTCAACACGTTCAGGTCCAGGTCGGTCATGATCACCGACACGTCAATCTCGTCCAGAAGGGTGGCCTGCAGAAACGCCTGCTCCTTCACCTGCTGGCAATCCGTGGTCTCAGAGTGCGACACGACCACTGTGACCGGGCCCACCCCGGCCAAGCGAGTCGCCCGGAACAGAAACCATCGGGACCCCGAGGGGCTGTGGCACGGATAGTCGAGTTCGAGGTCCTCCCTGGTACCCGCGAGGATCTCACTGAGCCCGCGGACAGCCGCCGTCGCGAGAGGCTCTGACGCCGCCTCACAGACCGTGACGTAGCTGCACCCGATGCCGGCGGAGTCTGCGCCCCCGCTCTCCATGAACTGACGCCACGTGGCGTTGACCGCGATGATCGTACCGTCCTCATCGAGGATCGCGAGGCGGGTCGCCAGGGAGCCTGAGGGCGCCTGCCAGAACGTCTCCGCCTCCCGCGGTCCGTCATCGAAGCGCGCGTCAGAGGTGGCGGTTTCGCTGAGATCCCTGAACACCGCTTCGAATCCCACAGGGTGATCGCTGTCATCGATGACGAGGGTCGCCCGGGTCTCGAGCCGGAGCGGCGTGCCGCGAGCGCGTTCGACGGCGATCTCGCCGTGCCAGCGACCGACCCTGAGCAACTCGGAGACGATCGAGGCTGCGAGCGCGTCATCCGTCTCCGATAGGCGGATCGCGCCGATCCCGGTGCCCAGCATCTCGCGCCGGCCGTGGCCATAGAGTTCTGCGGCGGGCTGATTCCACTCGCGGATCAGGCCGTGCAGGTCGGTCGCAACCGCCGGTATGCCGAGGGCCGCCAGCGATCCGAGGTGGAACTCCAGCTCGCCTTCGGCGCCCCAGGGATATCGCGGGTCATGGCTCACCGGCATCGCCGGGGAGAAAGGTCTCTCCGGGCATCGCATCCGCACAGATGTCTGGTCCTCGGCGGCACGTGAAGGGCATCGGCAGGTACTGGCCTTGGCGACATCGGCCGGTTGGCCGATTGCATTTGGCCGGCCAGCGCGCGAGACTGGGGGTCAACCGGAGGTCTTCAGCGGACGGAGAGCCGGGTGGAACAAGCTGGTCCGGTCGAGGCGGTACAGGCACGCATTGCCCGTATTCCCGACCCGGTCGTGATCACAGACGCCGAGGGACGCGTCCTCGGATTCAACGCCGCATTCGGGCGGCGGTTCGGCGTCGCTGACGCTCCCCTTCCGGCCGAGCCGCTCGAGGACATCACCATCGCCGCGCGCTATCGAGCTGCCTACCGGGCGGCGCGTCGACAGGCCCTGGCCGATGGGCCGCCTTCGAGCGAGGGATCGGCAAGCGAGTTCGTCGCGGTTCACGCGGACGGCGGCGAGTTCGTCGCCAACGTGAGCCTTGCCCAGGCGCGTGAGGATCCGACGTGCCTGATCACCTCGATCCGGGAGCTGACCACAGCCCGGATGGTCGTCACGGAAACGCTGCACCAGGCAGCCCTGTATGAGCGTACCGAGGAGCTGGCCGGGTTCGGGAGCTGGGATTGGGCCCCCGCGAGCGATCGGTTGCGATGGTCAGACAACCTCTTTCGGATCTACGGGCTGCAGCCGTCTGAGATCACGCCCTCGGCGGCGTACGTACTGGCCCATTGCCATCCTGACGACAGACACCGCGTCAAGGAGGCCGTCGCCGAGCTTGGTCGCACCGGTAAGGGCTCGGAGATGCGCTACCGGTACGTCTGGCCCGACGGGACGGTGCGTCACCTGATGGCGACCGTCGTGATGGCCGCCAACGCGGACGGACCGCCGGGGACCGTGATCGGCACGATCCAGGATGTCACCGTCCAGCATCAGGCCCAGCGAGAGCTGGCCGCGCGGTTCGCCGTTTCGGATGCCCTGTCTCACTGGGAGACGGGAGGTCGGGGCGCGCGGTCCCTGGTGAGGGGTCTGGCGGAAGCGCTGGAGTTTGAGGTGGGGGTGATGTGGATCCCGCGCGACGACGTCCTGGGGGCCTGGGAGGTTTGGCAGGCGTCGCCATTGCGCTCTGCTGAACGGGACCTGGCGGTGAGGAAGGTCCGTCTGCGCAAGGGCGATGGACTCGCCGGGTCCGCCTGGGCGACGGCGATGCCGACGAGAATCGCCGATCTGACCGATGCCGCCGTCAGCACCGTCGCGGCGCTCGATAGTCAAAGCGGCATGCGCGGCTCACTGGCCGTTCCGGCCACCTATGGTCCCGAAGTCCTCGCCGTGCTCACGTTCGCCTCGCGCCGCCAGTCCGTACTGACGGATCAGTTCATGCGCTCGCTGCTCGGCATCGGCTATGAGATAGGGCACTTCCTCGCTCACCGCCGCGCCGAGCTCTGCCCACCGGTTCTGAGCCCGCGCGAGGTGCAGGTCCTCCAACTCTCGGCCACCGGCTTCGCACGACGACAGATCGCCGATGAGATCGGCCTCAGCGAAGCGACCGTGAAGACCCACTTCGAACACATCTACGCCAAGCTCGAGGTGTCCGACAGAGCCTCGGCGGTCGCGGAGGCGTTGCGCCAGGGGCTCGTCAGCTAACGCTAGGCGGCCGGCGGCGCCGTCGTGAAGGTCAGCGTGCTGCGATACGCCCCTTTCGCGCTGTCGCCGGGGACCATGATTGCCAGGCTCGCCGCGGGTCCGGAGTCTTCAGGGAACTCCCATTGACCCTGTCCGGTGCCTGCGGGCGCGGAGTCGATGGTGGCCGCGGTCGTGCCGAGCAATTGAGCCGGGGCGGCCACCGGCGGGGTGCTCGGGGGGTTGTACGCCGCGGCGACTGGGGAGCTTGGAGTCAGGGTGAGCGACGCACCGGACCCGGCGGCGGCCGCGGAGCCCCCGACAGTCGGAGGGCTGGCGGCCACGGTGACGTCGTAGCCGGCGTTGCTGGCCCGCGCGTCGGTGACGGTCCACCTCCCACGCTCGTCGTGATCGTCTGATCACGGCCTGTCAGCTGTGCGGTGAATGGTGTGATCGCCGGCGCGGTGCTGGCTGTCACGGTGGTACAGGGCGCCGCGTTGACGGTGTCGTGGATCATCGTCACCGCGCCGTCGCGGGCGAGCGCCCGCCCATTGATCGTCACGTCCGCGCCCATCGTGATCGAGGTCGAGGCGACGATCGTGCCGGTCAGCAGCGACGTGGCTCCGAGCGTCGCCGAGCTTCCCACCTGCCAGAAGACGTTGCACGCCTGTGCGCCGCCGGTGAGGTTGACCTGGCTGTCGGCCGCCGGTGCCCAGCGTCGAGCCGGCTTTGAGGATGAAGACGGCCGACGGGTTGCCTCGAGCGTCGAGCGTCAGGGTTCCGGCCAGGGTGAGGGCAGCCCCGGCCGCGTAGACCCCGGGGGTGAGGGTGACCCCGCCGAGGTCGCCGGTGATCGGCGCCGCGGGTGAGCGCGCGACGGCGTCCGTATACGCGGTCGCCAGGTCAGCATGTGCCTGCGCGGCGGCGGGATCGCCTAGGTGCTGAGTGCCGGTGAGCGTTCCCGGCGGAAATCCGGTGACGGCCGTCCCCGGGCTCACCCCGATGTCGCCTCCGACAGCCGAGACCCCGGCGCTGGTCACCGTCGATCCGGCAAGCACGCCGAAAGTGCCCGACGCGCCGAGAGCCAGGGGCGCGGGACCGAGGGCGGCGCCTGCCTCGCCGGCCTGAGGTCCCAGGCCGACCAGCGTTGCGACCGCGACCACCGCGAGGACGCGGCCGGCCGGCATCGTCAGTTCCCCGGAACCTGCGGGCCGGCGGAGGAGCGGGCGCGCTTCCAGACCGCGACCGGGATCACGATCAGGAGTGTGGCGGCCAGCGTCAATGCGACCCAGACCCAGCCGGGAGTCCGCGGGATCGCCTGTCTCGTCGCGGCGGTCGTACCGCGGGCCAACTGCCTGGCCTTGGCCGCGCTGACCGTGAGGCGGGCGTCGACGCGGATCATGGCCGCCCCCTGGGGGCGGATCGTTCCCTGCACGCGATAGGTGCCGGCCGCAGGACGCCCCTTCCAGGGTGTCCGGTAGGCGAGGGGAGCCCCCGGGAAGAGTTGCCCGAGCGTCGTCGCGGCACTGAACAGCCGGCGGCTGCCGCGCAGCACGTGCAGCGTGATGGCGGTGCTTGGGATCAGGTCGCTGCCGCCGGCGCGCAACCCCAGCACGACCGCCGCGCCCACCGGTTGGACGCTCAGCGTCACTGAGCGAAGCCTGAGAACGCGAACCAACCGGCCCGGCATCCGGATCGTGATCGGGAGCGCCTGGCGGTTGATGCGATTGAAGGTGAATGACCGACGCGGATGCCGGGCCCGAGCGCGCGCCCGACCGAGCTCAGCGCTATTGACGGCGACGATCCCGGCGTAGTGCGAAACACCCGTGCTCCTGCGAGGAACGCGAATCGCATAGCCGACGCGTCGCGCCGCATGAGCTGCAAGACGGACCCTGGTGGTCTGGAGGTGCAACCACCGGCCGGCGCCGTGGACGCGCGAGGTGAGGTAGTCGGCGTTCCCGTTGCTGGCGTCGCCGATATCCGCGCGCTGCAGGGTCACGGTGATGCGATGCCGAGAGAGGTTGCGCACGGTCACCGCCCCTCGCAGGACCCGGCCCGCCACACCGTGCAGGAGGACCGCGCCTGGCGGACCGACCGGGGCCAGGGCGAACGCGGTCGGCTGCGGGCGGGGCGCAGCCCCGGCCACCGGCGCCGCCGCGAAGGCGGCGAACGCCGAGGCGACCAGCAGGGCCTTGACCCCGACGGACCACCTGGGGCGCTCGGCCATCGGGCTCACGCGACCGGGGCCGCAGTGGTGAACGTCAGGGTGCTGCTGTAGGAGCCCGCGCTTGCGTCCGCCGGGATGACGATGGACAGATTCGCGGCGGCGCCGGCGTCAGCGGCGGAGTCCCACTCACCCTGGCCGGTCCCCGCCGTCGCATTGTCAATCGTCGCCGCCGTCGTACTGAGCAGCTGAGCACCGGTCGCGACGGGTCCGGTCGTGGCGGGGTTGCCCGTAGCGGCCGTGGTCGTCTTTGGGGTCAACGTGAGTGACGAACCGGTCCCGGCAGTCGCGCCCACCGCCCCGGTCACCGTCGGCACGCTCGCTGCAACCGTCACGCTGTAGCCGGCGTTGCTGCCCGTCGCGTCTGTGACATTCCAAGCTCCCACTCTCGTGGTCACCGTCTGCGAGGAGCCGTTCAGCGTGACCGCGAACGGCGAGATCGCCGGCGCTGTGTTCGTCAGACCGCCGCCAGTCAAGGTCCCGGTGGCGTCGGTATCGGCGGCCTGCGCCGCCATCGGTACGGCGACGCACGCGCACAGTACTGCCAGTCCTGCGCCGGCCCGTGACATGCGCCGGCTCGGAAACTTCGCCATGAAGTACCTCCATCACTGTACGGGCAGGCTCTCCTTCAACGGCGCGGCGGGCGAGCTGACTCGCTCGGGCAACGGAGGTAGCCTGGCTGACTCCGGCGGAGTCCCATGGCTTTGCGGACCCGCCTCGCGACGGGGATGCGCTGGTAGGAGGTTCTACCCAGGTGATCCCTGTGTCGACGCCCGGGCCCTCCTGCCGTATCGGCCGGATGGCCGATCTTCGGACGAGCCGACGGTCTGGGGAACGGGGAGTTGCTCAGCCGGCGGCGAGGGCCTGGCGGACGCGCTTGACGGACGCGCCGGGACGGGCGTCGGGGCCTGGGGCGAGCTGCGCGACGCGGAGCTCCTCGATCAGCCACCTCACGTCGGTGCGCCCCGCGGCCTGAGCCTCCAGCTCGTGGATCGCGGCCGTCCGCTCAGCGTCGGCGGCGACCCGGCTGGGCAGCCGATCCAGGCGCTGCGCGGCCGCGCGCAGGTAGCGCTCGACGTCGCCCAGCCGCGCCAGGCCCGTGGCCGCCAGCATCCCGGGGTACACCAGGCGGCCGAGCTGGCGGGCGACATCCTCGCGGGCGGGAGCGAAGGCAGCGCTCGCCGGAAGCGTGTCGAGCGACTCGCGCACGGTCCGCGCGGCCTCGAGCACCTGTCCGAACGCGGCCAGCGCACCCAGGGTGGTGGGCCGCAACTCGCCGCGGACGTGGTCGCGGAGCGCCGCGAACGCCGCCGCATCCCAGGCGGGGCCGCCGCCACTGGCGATCAGCGTGTCGAGAGCGGCGTCCGTCGCATCCTCGATCACCGCCTCCAGCGTGCCGTGGGGCGCAGCGGCGAGCGCGAGGGTCAGGCGCATGCTGAGCTGGCCGGTCACCCAGCGCCGCGGCGAGGGGACGGTGAGTGCCAGCAGCCGCCGGGTGCCGCGAGCCATCGTCACCGCCTGCTCAGCCTGCGTCTCGCAGACTCGGATCCCGACCGCGTCGCCTTCGTCGACGAGCGCCGGGAAGCCGCGCAGGCCACCGTTGAGGTCGACCGTGCGCGGGAGGGAATCGAGGTCGAAGTCCCGCATCCCGTGGCGCGTGAGCGCGGGCACCGCCTGCTCCAGGCGGGCCTGCAGCGCCGGCCGCAGCTCATCGCGCAGCGCGTCCAGGGACCGGCCAGACGCGAGCACCGTCCCGTCCTCGTCCTCGACGGAGAAGGTCATCCGCAGGTGGGCGGGCAGCTCGTCGAGTGACCAGTCGGCGGCGCTGATGCGCACGCCGCGCAGCCGTTCGATGGCCTCGGCGAGCACCTCGAGCAGCGGGCCGGAGCGGGGTTTCACCTCAGCGAGCAGCGCACTCGCCGTATCGGGGATCGGGACGAGCGCCGTACGCAGTCGCTTGGGCAACATGCGCAGCAGCGCGACGACGAGCTCGTGGCGCAGCGCGGGCACGAGCCACTCAAAGCCCGCGTCCCGTACGGCCCCGAGCGACGCGAGCGGGACATGGACGGTGACGCCGTCGGCCGCCGAGCCGGGGTCGAAGCGGTAGGAGAGCGCGAACTCCAGCGGCGGCTGAAGCCAACGCGCCGGACGGTCATCCTCGTTGGGGGCGACGTCGCCCTCGATCAGCAGGTCCATCGGGTAGTCGAGCAGCGCCGGCTGGCCCTGCCGTGCTTGCCTCCACCAGCGGTCGAAGTGGCGCCCGCTGACGACGTCCTGCGGTATCCGCGCGTCGAAGAACGCCGCCCGCGCCGCCTCGCCGGCCAGCAGGTCGCGCCGGCGCGCCCGCGCCTCGAGTGCCTCGACCTCCTGCACCCGGCGCTCGTTCTCGCCCATGAACGCATGGCGCTGATCCCAATCGCCCTCGACGAGCGCGCGGCGGATGAACAGCTCGCGCGCGACCGCCGGGTCGATCCGCCCGTACTGGACGGTTCGCCCCGCGACGATCGGCAGGCCGTAGAGCGTCACCTGCTCAGTGGCGACGACGGCGGCCCGGCGGCGATCCCACCGCGGTTCCCCGTAGGAGCGTCTGACGAGGTGCTCGGCCAGCGGCTCGACCTGCCTGATATCGACCGCCGCCGCCGTCCTGCCCCACAGACGGGACGTCTCGACGAGCTCGGCCACCATCACCCAGGGCGGTCCACGGCGCGCCAGCGCCGAGCCGGGGAAGATCGCGAATCTCGCCCCACGCGCGCCCGTGTACTCACGGCTGGCGCCATCCTTGAACCCCAGGTGCGACAACAGCCCGGAGAGCACCGCCCCATGGATCTCCGGTGCCTCGGCGGGCGTGTCGTTGAAGGTCAACCCGATCTCGCGCGCCGCGTCCTGCAGCTGGGCGACGAGGTCCTGCCATTCGCGGATCCGCAGGTAGTGCAGAAACTCGGACTTGGCGCGCTTGCGGACCTGCGAGCGCGACAGCTCATCCTCCAGCGAGCGCAGGTAGCGCCACAGGTTCACGAAGGTCAGGAAGTCCGAGGAGCGGTCCGTGAAACGAGCATGGAGCTGGTCGGCCTGCGCCCGCTGCTCGGCGGGGCGCTCGCGGGGGTCCTGGATCGACAGCGCGGCGGCGATGACAGCCACCTCGCGGGCACAACCGAGCTTGTCGGCCTCCAGCACCATGCGGCCCAGGCGCGGGTCGATGGGGAGCCGCGCGAGATTGCGCCCGAGGGGCGTGAGCGGCTCCGGGGCCGACGGGTCAAGCGCCCGCAGCTCGTGCAGCAGGGCGACGCCGTCACGAACCTGGCGGCGGTCGGGCGGCTCGAGGAACGGGAACGCCTCGATCTCCCCCAATCCGAGCGCGGCCATCTGCAGGATCACGCTCGCGAGGTTCGTCCGCAGGACCTCCGGATCGGTGAACTCCGGCCGGGCGTTGAAATCGTCCTCCGAGTAGAGCCGCACGCAGACCCCGTCGGCGAGACGGCCGCAGCGGCCCTTGCGCTGGTCAGCCGACGCCCGCGAGATCCGTTCGACGGGCAGCCGCTGAACCTTGAGCCGCGCGCTGTAGCGCGAGATCCGGGCCAGGCCGGTGTCGACGACGCAGCGGATCCCGGGCACCGTCACGGAGGTCTCGGCCACGTTCGTGGCCAGCACGACCCGGCGCGACCGGGTCCTGCTGCGGCCGAAGACCCTCTGCTGATCGGCGGCCGCCAGCCGTGAGTACAGCGGCAGGACCTCGACCCCCGGCCCGAGCCGGCCGGTCAGGAGCTCCGCCGCGTCGCGGATCTCCCGCTCCCCCGAGAAGAACGCCAGCACGTCACCGTCGCGCTCGGCGAGCAGTTCCTGCACGGTGTCGGCGAGGGCGTCGAGCAGCTCCTCCTCGTCGGCGGGCGGGCGGTAGCGGACCTCGACGGGATAGGTCCGGCCTGAGACCTCGACGATCGGCGCACCGCCGAAGTGCGCGCTGAAGCGCTCGGGGTCGATGGTCGCGCTGGTGATGATCAGCTTGAGGTCGGGCCTGCGCGGGAGGATGCGATGCAGGCATCCGAGCAGGAAGTCGATGTTGAGCGAGCGCTCGTGCGCCTCGTCGACGATCACCGTGTCGTAGCGACGCAGGAGCGGGTCGCGGCGGATCTCGGCCAGCAGCAGACCGTCCGTGACCAGGCGGACCAAGGTGTCCTCCGAGCCACGATCATCGAAGCGCACGGCATAGCCGACGGCGCCGCCGAGCGGGACGTTCAGCTCGTCGGCAATCCGCTGCGCCACGGTCCGCGCCGCCAGCCGTCGCGGCTGGGTGTGGGCGATCGCCCCCCGCACGCCGCGCCCGAGCTCCAGGCAGAGCTTGGGCAGCTGCGTCGTCTTGCCCGAGCCCGTCTCCCCGGCCACGACGATCACCTGGTGATCGCGGATCGCCGCGAGCAGGTCGTCGCGACGCGCCGATACCGGCAGCTGGGGCGGATAGGAGACCTCGGGGACCGCCGCGCGCCGTCGCTGCACCCGGGCCTGCGCCTCGCCGAGCTGTCGCTCGAAGCGGACGCGATCCTCCTCAGTGCCCCGGCGCAGCCGGCGAGCCTGGCGGCGCAGGCGCTGCTCGTCGCGCAGCGTCAGCTCACGCAGCGCAGCCTCGTCGACGACGGACATCTATGGGGCGCCGAGCCTGCGGGCGGCGCGCGGTCGGCGGTCGGCGGCCATCCGATCGAGAATAGGCCGCTCAGCGCGCGTCGATGAGCCGTCCGGCCGCCTCGCGCAGCGCGTAGACCACTGCCTCGGTGCTGGGAGTGCGGTCGGGGCGGGTGACCGCGAGAACCTCCCGTCGAAACGGTTGCGGATCCTCGACCCGGAGCGCGCGAACGTGGGAGGGGAGCGCCGGCAGGAGCAGCGACGGGACGACGGCGACACCGAGACCGGCCGCCACGAGCCCGCAGCGCCCGAGCCAGTCGCGCAGCGTATAGGTGATGTTGGGCTCTTCTGCGAGCGTCGGCCAGGTGCCGAACTGGGGCCCGCTGCGGTCCGCCTCACCGACGATCCACCGCTCGCCCTCGAGGGCTGCCACGTTGATCCACCCTCGGTCGGCGAGCGGGTGCTCAGCCGCGACGATCACGTGCGCTTGGCCGCGCAGCAGCCGCTGGGGCTCGAGGTCCTTGAGGTCGTACTCGAGGCCCGCCCCGGCCGCGATGACAGCGACATCGATCCTTCCGGCCCGCAATCGGCGCAGCTGAGCCTCGGTTCCGCCCTCGCGGATCCGCACCTCGAGAGCGGGATGCTCGGTCATCACCCGGGCGATGGCACGGGGCACGAGAGCGGCAAGCGCCGTCGGGAATGCTCCGATGGTGAGCCGTTCGCTGAGGGTCTCCCCCAGCTCGCTCTGCTCCAGCAGCGCAGCGTCGACCTCCGCCAGGATCGTCTTGACGCGGCGCAGGAGCAGCTCGCCGCGGTGCGTCGGGTGGACTCCGCGCGACCCGCGTTCAAACAGCTCGGCGCCCAGCGCCTGCTCGGCCAGGCCGACCTGGCGCGACACCGCCGACTGGGTGTAGCCCAGCGCGCGAGCCGCCGAGGTGAACGATCCGCGCGCCGCGACCTCGTGGACGACGCGCATCGCGGTCAGGGTCAGCTCGGGCACGGCCCAAGCGTAGAGCCATGCGTGTTCGTGATGGCTGAAAGCTCAGATCGTCGTATCAGTCATGGGATACGCCTCTACCGTCAGAGCTACATCCCAGCGATTCGGAGAGACATCCATGACACAGAAATACACCCGCGATGAGCTGGTCGCACGTCTGGTGCGTGCCGGCGAGATCGAGGTGACCGGTGAGGACCTCGAAACCGCCGGGGACTACTTCGCTCCCGGCTTCGAGTTCAACGGCCCCGGCGGCGCGGTCGCCGACTTCGACGGTCTCTCGGACTATTTCGCCTCCGTGCGAGCGGGATTCGACGCCCGCTCGATCCGCCGTGGGATCGTCGTCGCCGAGGGCAACGTCATCGCCTGCCAGACCTGGATCGAGGGAACCTTCGTCCGCGAGTTCACCCACTCACCGGTCGGCTCGCTGAAGCCCAACGGCCGCAGGGTCGTCTGGCAGCTGCTCAACATCTTCGTGATGGATGACCACGGCCGGATCCTCAAGGAGTGGGCATCGACTGACAACGTCACCGTTCTCGAGCAGCTCCGCGCCCAGCCCGCCTGATCGGACAGACCGCGCGGCGACGGTCCAGCTCAGACCCAGACGGTGGTGAGCGCTCCGCCCGGGCCGTGGACCGGATCGGCTCGCGGCTGCGGTACCTGCGCGATGTTGGCCCACACCTCGTCGTACTCGGCGGGGTCGCCGCGCCGCAGATCCCAGCTCATGCCGTCGGGGTAGGCGCCAACGACGAGCAGCCGCCCGTCGTCACCGAGGTTCCGGTGGCACGCTCGCAGGTGCCGGCGTCATGGGCCTCGGCGATGTCGTCGTAGACGAGCACGGGCAGGTGGGAGTTGAGGATCGATCCGTCGCCCTCGAACGTCAGGGTCCTCGGTTTCACCATGCGCCTCACCTGAGGGCGGCCCTCCCGGCACATCAGCCGTGCGGGTATCCGTTCCCGGCGACCGCGCGGCCCGTCGAGCGGCGGTGTGCGTAGGCCAGCATGCCGGCCAGTTCGATCGTGCGGGTCACCACAGCGACGACCGCGAACACGGGAAGAGCACGCGCCGGTACCCCGATCTGACGGCGGTGGCGCACGATATGGCCCCAATCGCGCAGCACGCGGCGGGCGGTGACGCCCACCAGCGCTGGTGGGCCGAACCGCCGCACCAGCCGCGTGCCCTGGTAGACGCCCTGATCGTCCAGGTAGTAGAGCGAGGCGCCGTCGAAGCCGCGGTTGTAGTGCTTTCTGAACACGTTGAGGCCGGTGATGTCGTCCCGCGCATGCGTCGCGCCCGCCCTTGGCTCGTAGACCACCCGCTTGCCCGCGGCGCGCAGCTGGTAGCGCAGGAGGTTGCAGGCGCCGTCGCGGCGGACGCGCTCGTCAAGTGGGTGCTCGAGGATCACGGCGCGCGCGAAAGCGGAGTTGTTGAGGTTCAAGCTCGACGCCTCGCCGCTCCCATCCTCCACCGCGTAGCCGAAGCTGGGCACGGACATCGTGCGCGTCCAGTGCGTTTCGCCGGCGTAGCGGGTCCGGCCGGCGACCGCGGCGACGCCCGGCTCGAACCGGTCGACCATCCGCTCCAGCCAGTCAGGACCGGGGACACAGTCGGCGTCGGTGTAGGCGACGATGCTCCCGCGCGCGGCCTGCGCCCCGGCGTTCTTGGCCGCGAAGTAGTTCGACACCGGCGACTCGGTGAAGCGCGCCCCCGGCGCACGCTCGGAAATGGCTTCGGGAACGCCGGCGGGCACGCCGGGATCGGTGACGACGATCAGCTCCATGCGATCGGCCGGATAGGTCTGGGCGTGCAGCGCCTCCAGGCATGGCGCCATGTCGGCGACCATCGACTCGATGCTGACGTAGCGTGCGGTGATGGTTTCGATGACGACGCTGACGAATGGCCGCTCCGTCATCGGACAAGCGCTCCCACCCGGCGGCGGGCCTGGTGCGAGACCCAGGCCGCGCTCCACGACAGCAGGTCTGCCGGGGCCGCGTGGCCGAGCGCGCCGCGGGTGACCCGTGCCGCCTGTTCGACGGTGCTCGCGCGGCCTCGAGCCGTCGCGATCGCCAGGTGCAGACCGAGATTGAAGATGAGCTTGCGCAGCAGTGCGCGCTCGCTGGCGACCGTGGCGGCCGCAAGCTCGGCAGAGAACAGTTCGATGCGCGCCTGCAGTGATCGGCCGAGGTCGGCGCTGATGCCCTCGCCTGCAACGGTGTAGTCGGCGAGCACCTCCCCCGCGAAGTCGAGGCGGTGGCGCAGCGCGATGCGAAACCACGTCACGTAGTCGGCCGCCACCGGGTGAGTGGTGGGAAAGCCGCCCGCCTCCAGCAGGCAGGACCGCCGCACCAGCACACACCCGGTCGGGACGAAGTTGCCCCAGGCGAAGTGCGCGGCGACGTCGCCTCGCTCGGGCGGCGTGACGCCGAAGCAGGTGCGCCCCCGCACGCCCGGGCCGACGTGCTGGGCGTCGCCGAACACCAGTCCCGTGCGCCCGTCCTCCAACAGCGGCAGCTGAGCCGCCAGACGGCCGGGGCGCCAGGCGTCGTCTGAGTCGATGAAGGCCACCAGCTCACCGGACGCGCGCTGGATGCCCACGTTGCGGGCGCAGTAGGGACCGGCGGCCTCCTGCGAGACGATCGTTACCTTGGCGCCGTAGCCGCGCGCCACGGTGGCGCTGTCGTCAGTCGAGCCGTCGTCGATGACGAAAAGCTCGATCTCCTGATGGGTCTGTGCGAGCACGCTCTCGATCGCGCGGCCAACTGACCCGGCGCGATCGCGGACCGGCAGGATCACGGAAACGAGGCGAGGGGTCATCGCAGCGGCGCCAGCGTCTCGTCCTCGACCACCAGCGAAGCCGGCGAGACCGGGGCGCGGAGGCTGAAGTCAGCCTGACCGCGGGCGGGGTGGCGCGCTCGGGCGTGTGCGGCGGCCAGCAGCGGGCGCACGAGGAAGATCACGGCGTACTGGGCGGCGGCGATCAACGGCAGCAGCAGCCGGCACCAGCGCGGGACGGCCTGATCGCCCCGCAGCCGCGCCCTCGTGGCGCGCGCATGCTCAAGCAGGTGGGTCATGCCGGTGTGACGCTGGAGGGTGGAGATCGAGTGCTTGCGGTAGAGACGGCCCGGGCGCTCGCTCCAGCCCACCGGCCCGCGCCACAGCAGCGCGGCGCCGAGCGACCAGTCCTCGCCCGAGCTCGCGTCGGCGCAGCCGCCGGTCGCCCGCACCGCATCGGTGCGCATCGCAGTCGCGCCGACGGTCGGGTACTGCGACCAGATTGAGTTGACGAAGGCCATCAGCCGCGGGCGGCGCGACAGCCTGCCGACCCAGCGGCGTGGCCAGCGGTGGCGCAGACCGGGCCCGTCTGCGATTGCCAGCGCATGGGCGACCGCCTCCGGCGCCGCCTCGAAGCGCGCGAGCAGGCACGCGAGCGTGCCGGGATACATCACGTCGTCGGCGTCCCACATCACCACCAGCGGCGCGGTCACCCTGCTGAGCCCGAGGTTGCGGGCCGCGCCAGTCGTCAGCCGGGTGGGCGAGCGCACGATCTGGATCCTTGGATCCTCGGCCACCACCGGCGCGCGCGACGCGTTGTCGACGACGATGATCTCAGCGGCTCTGCTCTGGGCGAGGAGGCTCGTCAGCGCCTCGTGCAGATAGTCGCCGGCATAGTCGTCCCAGACAGGGACGATCACCGATATCTGCGGCACCACGGTCTCCGCGCCGGTCACCCTTGTGCACACTACGCGGTCAGATCCAGCTCCGAAAGGTTGACGGGGCCGTGTCGCTCCCGAGCAGCGTGGCGGCCGGCGCGCGGGCAGCCCATAACATTCGTGCTTCGTGCGCGACCCCTACCACGAGCGTCACGACGCCGACCGCCGCGAACCGACGCCCACGGATGTCACTTACGTCGTCTGCTCGACCATGCGCAGCGGGAGTAACCTGCTGTGCGAGGGGCTGATGGGAACCGGGGTGGCCGGTGTGCCGGCCGAGTACTTCAACCCCCGGGCGCGCGCGCGGCTGACCGAGCGCTGGGGCTGCGGCGACACCACCGCCCACTACATCGACGAGTTGCGTGCCCGACGCAGCGGGCCCAACGGAGTCTTCGGGATGAAGCTGCACTCTCACCAGATGAGAAACCTCGATGCCCTCGACGTCCTGCTGCCGGGCGCCGTGTACATCAGCCTGCGCCGCCTCGACACTGACGCCCAAGCGGTGTCACTGTGGACCGCGCAGGAGACGGGCCGGTTCTTCCGAGAGGCCGGCGCGGCGCAAGCAAGCGGGACGGGCTCGCCGGTGCGCTACAGCTACGCGGGGATCCTCAGCGCTCGCAGGTCACTCGTCGCGGGCATGCGCGAGTGGGATCAGTTCTTCGAGCGCCGGGCGCACGTGCCGATCGAGGTCGTCTACGAGCAGCTGGCCGCCGACTACGAGGGCGAGGTGCATCGCGTGCTCGCGGGAATATTGGCCGCGGCGCCCGACCAGCGGCGGCGCGTCGCAACGGTCCGGCCGCCCGGCGTCGCCCGGCAGGCTGGCGCGCATTCCGCAGAGCTGATTGCCCGGTTCGCTGCGGAGCGCGCGCGCCGGGGCGATCATGACGTGGGTGCCCGCCAGCTGGCGCGGCGCGCGCGACGCCGTGTCGCACGCGCGACGGCCTCCACGCGCGTGGCAGGGTAGGCGTGCCGGCTGGTCAGCCCGCGGAGCAGCTCGACGCGGGCAGCGCCTCCTTCCGCGAGATGCTCGCGCTCTCAACTGGGGCGGGGCGGTCGCCCTACCGACGTGGGTCGTCCGCGATGGATCTGCTGGCGCTCCACACCAGGACGCCGGGGAGGCCGACGTATGCCTGCATTGCTGCCTCGGGGATGTATCTGAACGCGCGCTGCTTGGCGGGTATCTGATCGGCGGTCAGCGCGGGCTCCAGACAGCCTTGTAGCCGCAGTCCGGTGGCAGCGAATGCCGCGAGGTAATCCGCGTGCCCGTGGGGGTGCTCGCGGATGAATCCGCGCTCTCCGGCTGCGTCTATGAATGGGGCGTGCCACCCGAGATGCGCCTGGAACGGATGGAGCACCGAAATCACCAGATGACCTCCAGGCCGCAGGACCCGCGCCAGTTCTGCGATGCCGGCTTGAAGATCCGCAAGGTGAGACAGGGCAAGGCCGCAGACGACGACGTCGAACTGCGCGGCGGCGGCCGGTAGGGCCTGTAGATCGCCCCGCCGGAATTCAGCACCCGGGACATTGACCGCCGCGCGCTCGAGCATCTCCGGAGTCAGATCGATCCCCACCACCTCGTGGCCGAGCGCGACCAGATGTGCTGCGTGGCGTCCGGTGCCGCAGGCAGCATCGAGCGCTCGGCCTGGCTGAAGTGAATCCAGCAGCGACCAGACTGCGGGCTGCTCAAGGGCGATGATCGGATTACCCGGCTCGTCGTAACGACTCGACCAGGCCCGGTATCCAGCCTGAGGTCGTGCCTCGGGGATCGGTTCGCCGGCCAACAGCGCATCGTCGTCCAGCACCCGGCGTACTTCCGCAATCCGGCGATCAATG
This sequence comes from uncultured Solirubrobacteraceae bacterium, assembly GCA_963800545.1. Lineage (GTDB taxonomy): Bacteria > Actinomycetota > Thermoleophilia > Solirubrobacterales > Solirubrobacteraceae > Palsa-465. Next base: position 305,191 of record CAWDBJ010000004.1, on the reverse strand, counting down.
GCGTCATCGGCCCCGTCGTACAGGTGACGCAGCAACGCCAATCCTTCGACACCGATCAGAAGGTCGCGGATGCGCACATGATGGTTCGTCCCGCTCACCGTCGCTCCGGGCTCGCTGCGCACTCGTCTGTATATCGGTCGTGCTCCATTGGGACGGGTGGACCAGGCAGTTGGCTACGCATCTTGAACGAGCCGGCCCTTGACCGATAGGAGGCTGGGAGTCCGGACCATGAGCTTGGCCCAGGTCATGCCGAGCTGGTGATGGTCGGCATGGGTGGCTACATCGATCTCGAGCTCGTCGTCGGTGCGTCGCACGATCGCGTCAAGCTCCAACGGCAGGCTGGCGTTGCGGGCGTGCAGCTGGCCACGGACCTTCAGGTGGTCGCCTTCGAGCGTCGCGCTGTCGGAGACAAAACGCATCGTTGGGTGACTGCCGGCATCGAAGAAGTCTGCCGAACGCAGATGCGTGTCGCGCCTCTTGCGGTTGGTGTCGAGGCTCTCGGTTTCGATGGTCAGCTCGATGGCCGGCTGGCGTGAGAGGTCGAGTGTGCCTCGATACCGCGAGAAGCGACCTCTGACGGTTGACAGTCCCCAGAGTGTCTTGGCGCGGAACTCGACGCTTGACCGGGCCGGGTCGAGTCGCCAACGTGTCGTCTCGATGGTGGGTGCGCCGAGCGCGGGCTGGGTGGGGGGGTTCATGAGCAGCGATCTCCTTGACGGGTTCGGGATTTGACGGCGCCCGGGCTGTCAGGTCATTGCGGCGGCGGTCGCCGGGTCGTCGGTCACGTCGAGGCCGGAGGGCACGGTGAGGCTGGCGAGGATCGCCGCCGCGGCGAGCGTCGCAGCGCAGACGATGAGTGCGGTTTGCGCGCCCGTGGTGAAGGCGTGACGTGCGGCGTTGCTCAGCGAGGGGTTGTGCAGGGTGAGCGCGCCATGGAGTGAGGAGCGCGCCGCGCTGGGGGTCCCGGCGGGCAGGTCGCTGCGGTAGATGGCGTTGAACACGGAGCCCAGGAGGGCGACGCCGAGCGCTCCACCGATCTCCTGGAAGGTGTCGCCCAGCGCCGCGCCGATGCCGGCCGCTTGATTGGGTAGGCCGTCCAGCACGGCCAGCGCGGCGATGGTGATCGTGACCCGGACGCCGACGCCGACGATGAGCAGTCCGGCGGCGAGGACCACGTAGCTGTGGTCGATGGCAAAGGCCACGCCACCGAGGCCTGTTGCGGTGATGAGCAGGCCCAGCGCCGCGGCGCCCGAGGTGCCCAGCCGTCGCGCGCCCGAGGTGAGCACCGGCCCGCCGCCGATGAGCCCGACCGCGACCGGGACGGAGCGCAGTCCGGCGGCGATCGGCGAGTAGCCGTCGAGTACCTGGAGGAGTTGGGTGAGCAGGAACAGCAAGCCGGCGACGGCGAACATCAAGGCCGCCTGGACCGCGCCGGGGCCCGCGACCCCCCGCCGAGCGATCATGCGCAGGTCGACCATGGGATGCGCAGCCCGCAACTCCCAGCGGACGAAGCCGCCGGCGGCGGCGAGCGCGCCGATCGCGGGCGCGAGCACCCCGACCGATGTCCATCCGCGATCGGGTCCGTCGATCAGCGCCGCAACCAGACCGCCCATCGCCAGAACCGACAGCAGGCCGCCAACGACGTCGGCCGTACCCCCGGCACGGTCGCCGTCGGGCGAGATGACCGCGCGCGCAACCGGCAGCGCGATGAGCACGATGGGAACGTTGATGAGGAACACGGACTGCCACGAGAAGGCCTGCAACAGCGCGCCGCCCAGCACCGGCCCGAGCGCGAAGCCGAAGGCCGCGCCGGCGCCGGCGATCCCAATCGCCTTCGCTCGCGCGGGGCCTTCGAAAGCGCGGTACATGAGTGCGACGGTCGCGGGCATGAGAAACGCGGCCGCGGCGCCCGAGAGGCCGCGCAGAACGATCAGCTCGGTGGCAGATCTGACCAGCAGCACCAGCGCCGACGTGCTGCCGAACGCGACCAGGCCAGCCAGGAGGATGCGGCGGCGGCCCAGGCGGTCAGCGACGCTTCCGCCCATCAGGAGCAGGCCGCCGAACAGCAGGCTGTAGGCATTGACGATCCATTGCAGCTCACTGGTGTTGGCATCCAGATCGGAGGAGATCGACGGCAGGGCGACGTTGAGGACGGTGTTGTCGATCGTCACGACGAGGATCGCGAGCATCAACGCCACGAGCACGGCCCACCCCTCACCCAGCGAGGTGGCCGGCCCGCGACTCGTGCGGTGTTTGGTTTCTAGAACGTCGTTCGAGTGCATGGGCCGCAGTAAACTCGAACCGCGTTCGAGTGTCAAGCCCAGCCCGCAAATACGGCGACACCTTCACCAAGGCCAAGCGCCCCCCACTGCACCGCGACCGCGTCGTCGAGCAGGCGATTGCGATCCTCGACAGCGGCGGCGGCGACGCCCTGACCTTCCGCCGCCTCGCCGCCGACCTCGACGTCGGCGTGGCCACCCTGTACTGGCATGTCAAGAACAAAGACGTGCTGCTGCAGCTCGCGCTCGACCAGATCCTCGGAGAGATCGAGTTCGAGATCGACGCCACGCGACCGTGGGACGAGAGCCTGCGCGACTGGCTGCTCGAGCTCCGCCACGCGCTCAGCCGCCACCCCTGGGCCGCCGCGCTCGCCGTCGCCTCGATCGAGCGAGGGCCGAACATGCTGCGCCACTGGGACCGCGGAGCAACCCTCCTGCTCGACGCCGGCTTTACCGAGCGCCAGGTTTTCTACGGCCTCTCAACGCTGTTCACCTACGCCATCGGTACCGGCGTCCAGGACGCGGCCTGGCACTCCTACACCACCGACGACCAGGCACAGCTCCGCGAACAGACCCTCGCCCAAGCGGCCGAATTCTTCGGCTCGCTCAACCCCGACGACTATCCATCCTTCCGACGCGTCACCCCGATCCTCGCCACGCATGACGAAGACGAACAGTTCCGCGCCGGCCTCGATCTGCTCATCGCCGGCCTCCAGACGCAGCGGTGATCCGGCCCCGCCTCAGCTACCGCGCGACGAGTACCGCCTGGATGAGGCGGATGCGGTTCTGCTCGGCGTTGGCGACGAGATTCGCCGCCTTGTCGGCGAAGTCGGGGACGAAGACACCGAGGCCGAGCGGACCCGGCGGTGCGGCCAGGAACGCACGCATCGCCGCGGTGGCTGTCTCGGTGAGGTCATTCCAGGCTCTGACCGCAAAGCCCGCTTCGGTCGTCGTCTCGCGGAGTTCGTCGGGGGTGATCAGGTGGCTGGCCCGCGGATCGGTCGCCCACGGGACGGGGAAGGTGACGGGCTGGTGGGGTCCGGCGGTCACGTCCCAGAGCGCCAGGCGGCCACCCGGGGTGAGCACTCGCCGCGCCTCGGCGTAGAGGCGTGACTTGTCGGCGACGTTCATCTGGACGTGCTGACTGATGACGACGTCGAACGTGCCGTCGGCGAACGGGAGCTCAGTCACGTCGGCGCGCCGGACCTCGATGAGGGGGCGGAGCCCGGTCACGGTGTTGAGCCAGTCGGCGGTCTCGCAGTACTCCGCGGTGAGGTCGACCGCGTCGATGTGGCAGCCGGCGCTGGCCGCCAGCAAGCGCGCGGTCCCACCGATCCCCGTGCCGGCATCGAGAACACGGTCATCGGCGCTCACACCCGCGAGTTCGATCAGCTGCAAGCTCGCGATCCGGCCCAGGGAATGAAAATCCTCAAGCGGCGCGAGGTCCTCCGGCGAGAGCCGTCGAGGATCCTGTCCAGCCTCCCCGAGCGCCCGCTCGATGTTCTCGCGCGTCAGGCCGGTCGTGTATTGACGCTCGGCGGTGCTCCGCGCCGCCATCAGATCCGGCGGGGCCCCGGAACCGGCCTCGGGGGCTGGCTGCGTCAGTGGCTGGTTGCTCATCGTTGCTGCCTTCCATCGTTGAAGATCGAGATCGCCGGCGCGCTTGAGCCGGAGGGGCGCGCCTGTTGCCGGCGGCCTCGGGTGTCGTCGCGGCCCGCGTCAGGCCACGTGCTCACACCTCGCCCGTCAGGCTATGCAGACACCTAACTTTTGTCAAGCAAGTTAGCTACCGGGGGATCGCCCGGTCCCTTTCGGCCTCGCCGCGCGTCAGATGCTCCCGGTCGGACAAATAGCCTGATTGACAGGCGAAACAACCAGTGGGCGGTACTGGGTTCGAACCAGTGACTTCCTGCTTGTAAGGCAGGCGCTCTGACCAACTGAGCTAACCGCCCCCGCGGCCGATGATGCTACTCGCGGTCCGGGGAGCGGCCACGGTGTCCACGCTGGGCCCGCCCGCATCCGATCTGCGAGGCTCAGTCGATGACTGATCACCCGATGAGCGCCGCCGAGGTGCTCACCACCACCCGGGCCGTCCGCCGACGACTGGACTTCGACCGCCCCGTCGACCGCGAACTGCTGCGCGAGTGCGTCGCCGTCGCCCTGCAGGCGCCGGCCGGCAGCAACCGGACCGTTGTGCGGTTCGTCATCGTCACCGAGCCACGTCTACGGGCGGCCATCGGTCAGGTGTACGCCGAGTGCTATGCGCAGTACCGCCGCTCGGCGGGGTACATCGGCAACGCTCTGGCGGGCGACGACGCGGCCACCCAGACGCGGTCGGCGCGGTCGGCCGACGTGCTGGGCGAGCGGATGGGCGATGTCCCGGCGCTGGTGATCGGTTGTGTGGAGGGCCGCCTGCCGGACGAGGCCACCACGGCGCAGGCGATGGGCTTTGCCGGCGCGGGCCATCCGGCGATGTGGTCGTTCATGCTCGCCGCCCGCGCCCGTCATCTGGGGACGGTCTGGACGAGCATGCACCTGAGCCGCGAGCGCGATGTCGCCGAGATCGTCGGGATCCCCTACGACGAGGTCACCCAGTTCTGCCTGACGCCCGTGGCCCACACCATCGGCACGGACTTCCGGCCGGCCCGGCGGCCCGATCCCGAGGACGTCATCCACTGGGAGCGCTGGAGCTAGCCCGTCGGCCCGTGGGCCGGGGCGCTCACAGACGGCCGGCGGGCACCGGCACCTGCATGCCCGACTGGAACAGCCGGTAACCGCGATCGCGGTCGTGCTTGGCCTGGTACATGGCCACGTCGGCGTTGCGGATGAGCTCCTCGGCGGTGGTGCCGCGGTCCACGCCGGTGGCGATGCCGGTGCTGGCGCGGACGACGATGCTCCGGCCCGCCACGGAGAAGCGCTGGGCGAGGCGCTGGTTGATCCGGCGGGCGATGTCGATCGCCTCCTCCTGTGAGGCCGACTGCTCGAGCATGATCGCGAACTCGTCTCCGCCCATCCGGGCCAGCACGTCGGCCGGGCGAATGCAATCGCTCAGCCGGCCGGCGATGGCGACCAGCAGCTCGTCGCCGGCCGCGTGACCGAGGCTGTCGTTGACCGCCTTGAAGTCGTTGATGTCGACGAAGATCACGGAGACGCTCTGCGGGGTCACGGGTGAGGGCGTCGCTGACGCGCTCGGAGAAGAGGATGCGGTTGGCCAGATCCGTGAGCGGGTCGTGCGAGGCCTGGTGCTCGAGCTCGCGCTGGGCCTCCTGCAGGCGCCAGATCGCCTGGCCGAGGCGGTGGTTCTCCAAGGCGATGCCGGTGTTGTTGGCCAGCGTCTCGAGCAGCCGCACGTCATCGGGCGAGAAGCGGTCCACGCGGCCCGACGGGTTGCCGATCAGCATGGCGCCGATCCAGCGGTGCTCGCCCGTGCATGACCGCGAACATGCCGCCGTCCAGGGAGCGCTCCAGCGCGTAGTCCGCCATCTCGCCGAGCTCGACGTCGGCGATGGTCACCGCTCCGGGCTCCAGCGCGCTCGGCCAGCGCGCGGACCTGGCCGGCGACGGCGGCGTCGAGCGCCTCGAAGACGGCGGTGGAGCCGTCCTCGCTGGACGACCGTCCGCAGCGCGTCGCCGCCGTCGGGGAGAAGAAGACGATCTCGGCGGTCTGGGCGCGGAAGGCCTCGAGGGCGCGCGCGAGCAGCGCCTCCATCGCGGGACCGATCTCCGAGGCGTGCGACAGCGCCCGGGCGCTCTCGTAGAGGAATTCCACGCGCTCGTGGCGCTGGCGCTCCGTGGTGTAGGCGTGGAACATCAGGAACATGCCGAGCACCGGCACGGCCATCAGGATCGCGGTGCGCCAGTCGCGGTAGACGAGCGTCACCGCGCACAGCCCGAGGCTGGTGGTGGCCAGGACCATCGTCAGGTCCGTCCGCAGGGAGACGGCGATCTGGCGCACGCTCAAGCGCACGTCGGACAGCGACACCGCCGCGCTGATCAGCAGCACCGCCATCACGGAGTTGGCGATCGTCGCCAGGGCGACGGCCCCCCAGACCCCGGGGTCGATGTCGCTCGCCGAGCCGGCCACCCCACGGAAGACCAGCACCGCCAGGCAGCCGCCGAGCAGGAACTGGCCGAGGTTGAAGGCCAGCCGCAGCGGAGGGAGCTTTCGCTGCAGCGCGAGGATGATCAGCCGGCCGAGCGCGTGGGCGAACACGACCTGCGGGCCGGTGGCGAACAGCAGCCCGAAGACGAGCGGGATCTCCCCCATCGACATCGAGTGGGCGCTGCGGCGGAAGTGGACGTGGACGACGAACCGCTCGGCGGCGGCGAAGCCGAGCACGAGCGCCCAGAAGGGCAGGCGCAATGAGTGCAGGAGGGGATGCTGCGCGAGCCGACGGCGGTCAGCAGCAGCGCCACCGCGCCGCCGATCATCAGCGCGCTGAGGCGTCCAGATCGCCAGCTGGCCGGCGGGCATGCGGCGCGCCTGGCGGCGCCGGGCGCACGCGAGCGCACCCGCGCGCAGCGCGCCAGCGGTTGGTGACGAGCGCGCTCACCGCTAGCCCCACATCGTCGTCCAGCCGAGCGTGCTCCAGCTGGCGGTCTGCGGATCGACGGAGCCGCCCGCGCCGGGCGAGCAGTCCTGCGCAGCTCCAGCTGGCGGTGCTCCAGCTGGCGGTCAGCGGGTTGGTGGCCGTGCTCCAGCTGGCGGTGCTCCAGCTGGCGGTGGAGTAGTCGATGTCGCCGGTGCTGGGATCGATCAGCGTGCTCGGGGTCAGCCCCGTGTCGGAGGTCAGCTGTGAGCCGCCGGCGTAGCTGGCGGCGTAGCCGTTGACCTCGCGGCCGCCGTCGGAGATCGTCGCGGCGGTGTGGACGATCGCGCCCTTGATCTGCGACGGCGCCCAGCCGGGATGGACGGCCGCCAGGTCGGCGGCGATGCCGGCGACGATCGGGGCCGCCAGTGAGGTGCCGCTGGCCTGGAAGTAGTCGCCGCCGATCACGCACGTCGGGCAGCTGGAGGCGAAGTCGCTGCCGGGCGCCAGCGTGCTGACGATGTGGGCGCCGGGGGCCAGCACGTCGGGCTTGGCGAAGCCGTCCTGGGTCTGGCCGGCGCTCGACCAGTCGGCGGTCACGTCGTCGGACGGGCTCTTGGTGCCCTGCTCGTCGGTGGCGCCGACGGTGAGCACGTAGGGATCGTTGCCGGGCGCGTAGTCGACGGCGTCCGACGCGCGTGCCCATGTTGCCGGCGGCGGCCACCACGACGATCCCGTTCAGCCACGCCTGCTCGGCGGCGGCGTCGAGCGGGTCCGTGGTGTAGGAGCCCGGGGTCGTCGAGCGGAACGACAGGTTGACGACGCGGATGTTGTACTGGCTCTGATGGTCGACGGCGAACTGCAGGCCGTAGATCGCGTCGAGGATCGTCGACTGGCCGTTGTCGTCGGCCACCTTGATCGAGATCAGGTTGGCGTTGGGCGCGGTGCCGGCGTACTGCCCGTACAGCGGCGTCGCCGCCGCGGCACGGTCAGCGCCGTTGCCGGCGATCAGGCCGCCCACCAGAGTGCCGTGGCCGTAGGTGTCGCCGGCGGTGCTGGCGCCCGGGTCGATGACCGCCGAGGCGCCGACGCGAGAGCTCGGCGTTGACTGGGAGGTCGCGGAAGTCCGGGAGGTCGCCGGCGATGCCGGTGTCGATCACGGCCACGCCGACGCCACGGCCGGTCGTCCGCCACCACAGCTTGTTGGCTGCCGTGGACTGGTCAAAGGTGCGTGGCCAGCGCGCCGGCGGCGGGCACGAGAGCCTGGTCCTGTGTCTTGAGCGCGGCGTTGAGCGAGACGACGCGCACCAGCGGGCTGGCGGCCAGACGCCGGGCGGCGCCGGCGGTCAGCCGAGCCGACAGTCCGTGGATGATCCGTCAGGTCGGGCCCGGGACGGCCGCCCAGTGAGCGCACGAGGGCGCGGCCGTCGGCCGGGCGCGAGCGCCGGCGGCGAGCTGGACGATCACCTCGACGTGCCTGCCGGGTGGCTGGTCGCGCCAGCCGGGCGAGCGGGGCCGACAGGGCGTCCGGGAGCACGCGAGGCGGCCAGCGCCGATGGAGACGCGGCGAGCCGGGCGGCGTCGTGCCGCCGCCGGTCGACGTGAGTCCCCAGCTCACGATCGCGCGGCGGCCAGCAGGATGCCGGCGGCGTGCCATGACGCGAAGCTGCACCAGCAGTCGCGAATACCCGTGGACGAACAAGGTCATGTGGCTTCAGTTCCTGTGGTCGCAAAGATCCGGTCCCCGAGGGAGGCCCTTGGCCACCCCATCGGCACGGCAGATTTCCTTGAGGCCTTCGGCAACTCCCGTAGGAACTACTGATCGCGGTTGCGGAGACACCCTGACATCCATCGCCAGCAATGAGGAGGTTCTGGCCTGACGAAGGTCTTAGGCGCTTCGTCCAGAGCCGTCCAGGCTGGGGCGGAGGACTACGGCCGTACGGCCGGGCGCAGCGCGGGACGAGCCAGGAAGCGGCCTGATCGCTCTCCGCCGACGTAGTCGCCGTCGCGGACGACGACCTCGCCGCCGGCGATGACCACGCGCGGGGCTCCGGACATCCGCAGGCCGTCGTAGGGCGAGTAGTCAAGGCCGTCGCGGCGCGTCATCGGGCCGACGATCGTCTCGCGCGGCCGGGTCCCACACGACGACGTCGGCATCGGCCCCCGGGGCCAGCGTGCCCTTGCGCGGGTGCAGACCGAGGGCCCGGGCGGGGGCGGCGCACGCCACCTCGACCAGCCGCTCAACGGGAATCCGGCCCGTTTCGACGCCGAAGGTGAAACCCGCCGCCAGGCGCCACTGGATGCCCGGCAGGCCGGCGAGCACCGTCGTCACGTCGCCGGCGCCGGCCCGCTTGTCCTCCAGCCGGGCGTGACCGTGGTCTGAGGAGAGGATGTCCAGCGGCGCCGCCGGCCAGGCGCTCCCACAGTGCCTGCCCATCGGCGGCGGAGCGCAGCGGCGGGGTGACGATGTAGCGCAGGGCGTCGGGCCCCGCGTAGACGCCGTCGTCGAGGATCAGGTGATGCAGGCACACCTCGGCGGTGACCGCCTGCCCGCGAGCCCGGGCGTGGAGCACCTCGGCCAGCGACTGGCGGCCGGAGATGTGGACGACGTAGGGCGCCGCCCCGGTCAGCTCGGCGATGCGCAGGAAGCGGTTGACCGCCTCGGCCTCGAGCGCCATCGGGCGCAGACGCGGGTGCTCGCGCAGGGCCAGCGCCGTGCCCCCCGCCCGGCGCGCCTCACGGGCCAGCGCGCTGAGCAGTGGGCCGTTCTCGCAGTGGCCGAGCACCTGGATGCCCGCGGCGGCCGCCTCGGACATGAGGGCGTAGAGCTGGCCGTCGGTGGCCATGATCCCCAGCTCCTCGTAGGCGAGCCACAGCTTGACGCTCGTCACCCCCAGTTCCACGAGGGCGGCCAGCTCGCCGGGCCGGTGGGCGCCCGGCCTCCAGACGACCCCGTGCAGGGCCAGATCCATACGGGAGGCGGGGAGCTCCTCCGCGATCACCCGCCGGACATTCTCGGCCGGGGTCTCGGCGGGCCCCTGGTCGACGAAGGCCACCGCCGACGTCGTTCCCCCGCACAGGGCGGCGACGCTGTCGGCGGTCGTGTTGCCGAACGGATGGGCGTGAGCGTCGACGGCCCCCGGAAGGACCAGACAGCCGGTGGCGTCGATCACCGCGGCGTCCGGGGGCGGGCGCAGCTCACCTGTGGCCGACACCCGCCCGCCGGCCAGCAGCACGTCGGCGGCCACGGACGCCCCGCCGCTGACCACTGTCCCCCCCGCGATGAGCATCTCTTCGATCACGCGGTCACCATAAACCGTGGTGTCAGGCCCGGCCGCCGGGCCGAGCGATGACCCGGGGACGTTCGGAATGCACCCGCCGTAGTACCGTCAGCGGCCGTGCCCGACTTCAGCTTTGACCCCCAGCGCGCCCTCGAGCAGGTCAAGCGCCTCGCCGCCGACGCGCCCGCCCACCTCGCCGAGGGCTTCGGCCGGGTGGTCCGCGACACCTCGCCAGAACGCCTGGAGCAGGTGATGCGCTCGCCCGCGCGCAAGCCGCTGCTCGACGGGATCTTCTGGCAGATGCCCAAGCAGCTGGACACCGAGCAGGCAGCCGGGGTCACGACCTCGATCCGCTGGGACATCACCGGCCGCACCGACGGCGCCGTCGACACCTATCTGCTCGAGCTCGACAACGGCCGCGCGCGCACGACCAAGGACGCGGCCGCCGGCGAGCCGCCGCGATTGACCATCACCATGGACGGGGTCGAGTTCCTGCGGCTGGTCAGCGGCAACCTCGACCCGATGCAGGCCTACTTCAAGGGCCGCATCCAGCTGGCGGGCGACATCATGGTGGCCGCCAAGATGGCCCAGATGTTCCGCATGCCCGGGGCGGGCAACGGCGGCGACTCCGCCGGGCGATCCCCGCCCGCGCCGGCCGGTTAGGCGACGGACGCGCTCCGCGGCGCGGCGGTTCCTCGCCAGCCGTCCATCCACGCCATCGTGCGGTCGCGCCCGCCCCGCTTGGCCGCGTAGAGAGCCGAGTCGGCGCGCTGCAGGAGCGTCGGCAGGTCCCGCGGATCGCGCGTCGCCACGATGCCCGCGCTGACCCGCACGCGCGGGCAGCCCCTCGAGCTCCGTGGTGGCCAGGGCGGCGCGGACGCGCTCGGTGAAGGCTCGGGCGCCCTCGACGTCAGTCTCGGGCAGCAGCACCACGAACTCCTCGCCCCCCACCCGGGCGACGGTGTCGATGTCCCGGGCGTGAGCGATGAGCAGGCCACCGAGGGCACGTCAGCACGCGGTCCCCCGTGTCATGGCCCCACTCGTCGTTGACGCGCTTGAAGTAGTCCAGGTCGAAGCTGGCCAGCGCCAGCGGCGTCCCGTCTCGCCGGGCCCGGGCGATCTCGACCTCGGCCCGCTCCTCCAGGCCACGTCGATTGATCGAGGCCGGTCAGCGGATCCGTCCGGGCCTCGGCGGCCAGCCGGCTCAGCAGCGCCTGGTTGCGCTCCTCGAGCGCCAGCACCACCAGGGCGGTCGCCGACACCGAGACCATCACGTCGATCCAGCGGCCGGGATAGACGCTCGAGGCGGGCAGGATGGCGAGCGCGGCCGCCTGGCCGACGGCGACGCAGGCGAGGATGCCGGCCGCTCCGCGCCGGCCGTAGAAGAAGGCCGTCCACAGCACCGGCATCGTGTAGAGGACCGCCCCGTCACCGGCGCCCGGAGTGGTGGCCAGCGCATAGGCGACGAGCGCGACGCCGACCGGACCGAGCATCGCCAGGCAGAGCCACGGCAGACGGGGACCGATGGTCACCAGGAGGACGAACATGACGGCGACCACGATCACCGGAAGCAGGGCAAACGGCGGATCGCCCGGCAGAAAGCCCTCGATCGCGCCGTCGATGGCGGCCGCGGCATACATGGCCGACGCCGTGTAGGCCATGAAGCGCTTGTTCTTGAGCTCGAAGCCCAGCATTTCAGGTCGTATCGGCGGGTTGCCCGGATCCTCAACTCTTCCGCGCGGTGCACCAGCGTTTTGCGGATCGGGGGCGCGGGAGAGCCGTCTCTATGCTCGCTGGCGTGGATGAGGTGACTGCGGCCATCGAGCTGCGCGGCGTGCGCAAGCGCTACGGCGACATCACGGCGGTCGACGGGCTCGACCTCGAGGTCGCCCCCGGCGTATGCCTCGGGCTGCTCGGTCCCAACGGCGCGGGCAAGTCGACGACGATGCGGATGCTGACCGCCCAGACGCTGGCCGACGAGGGCTCGATCCGGGTACTCGGCTTCACCCTCCCCGGCGAGTCCAAGCAGGCCCGCATGGCGATGGGCGTCGTGCCCCAGCTCGACAACCTCGACGTCGAGCTGACCTGCCGCCAGATCCTGACCGTGTTCGCCCGGCTGTACCGCGTCCCCCGCGCCGAGCGCGCCGCCGCTGTCGACCGGGCGCTGCAGATCGCCAACCTGCGCCCGCGCGCCGACACCATCGTGCGCGAGCTCTCGGGCGGGATGCGGCGGCGCCTGCTGGTGGCCCGCGGCCTGATCCACCGCCCGCGGCTGGTGCTGCTCGACGAGCCGACGGTGGGCCTCGATCCGCAGGTGCGCCAGGAGCTGTGGTCGCTGATCGACGGCCTGCGCGCCGACGGGGTCACGGTGCTGATGTCGACCCACTACATCGAGGAGGCCGAGCGGCTGGCCGACACCGTGGCGGTGATGTCGGCGGGGCGGATCATCGCCCGGGGCACCCCGGCGGAGCTGACCCACGCCCACGCCGGGCGCGAGGTCCTCGAGGTCTACGGGCCGCCCGCCGAGCTCGCCGCAGCTGGAGAGCACGGCCGCGCAGCGCGGCTGGCAGCACCGCCGCAGCGGCCCGGCGGTGGCGCTGCTGCGCGCCGAGGAGCTCAACGGCGAGGCGCCCTGAGGGCGTGCGCCGGCCGGCCAACCTCGAGGACGCGTTCGTGGCCCTGACCGGCCAGGAGATCGAATGAGCGCCGGGCGAGCGGGCTCGATGCGGCGCCTGCACCGGCTGGACCCGGCGGCGCTGGCCGGCGTGATGAGCCGCGACGTGGTCCTGTTTCGCCGCTACTGGAAGGCGACCACCTTCTCCTCGGTCGTGCAGCCGACGATCTACCTGCTGGCCTTCGGCCTGGGGTTCGGCTCGCTCGTCTCCCACGTCGGGCACGTCAAGTACGTGCAGTACGTGGCCACCGGCGTGGTGGCGACCGCGGTGCTGTTCTCCTCGGCCTTCCCGGGCATGTTCAACACCTTCATCCGCTGGCAGTTTCAGCGCACCTACGACGCGCTGCTGGCCGCGCCCGTCGACGTCGAGGAGCTCGTCACCGCCGAGATCCTGTGGATCTCCATCCGGGCCGGCGTCTACGGGCTGGCGCCGCTGATCGTCGGGTTCGCCTTCGGGCTGCCGGCCGAGGCCGGGGATGCTGCTGGTCGTCCCCATCGGCATCGTCACCGGCTTCGGCTTCGCCGCCTTCGGGGTGCTGATCGCCGCCGTCGCCAAGACGATCGACAACTTCAACTACGTGACCAGCGCGGTGCTGACGCCGATGTTCCTGGTGGCGGGGACGTTCTTTCCGATCTCCTCGCTGCCCCAGGGTCTGCGCACCATCGCCCAGTTCAACCCGCTGTATCACTGCGTCGCCCTGGTGCGCGACGTCTCGCTGAACACGATGGTCAGCCGCGGACTTCCTGCACGCCGCGGTGCTCCTGGTGTTCGCCGGGCTGATGTGGCGCCTGGCGGTCTGGCGGCTGGAGTCGCGCCTGATCGACTGACACCATCGCTTCATGCGCGAAGCCACAATCGACAGAGACCCCCACCGGCCGGCGACCCAGCGGAGAGGGCTGGTTCATCCTCAACCTGGCGGAGATCGGCTTGGACGACGCTCCCGCAGCGCGGGACCTGGTGCATGTTCGAGGCGCCCGACGCCCCCTCCCCGATGCTCGGTATCGGCGTCCACATCCTGCCCCCGGGGGAGCGGCCCGGCTACTACCACGCCGAGTCCGAGCAGGAGGGCTTTCTCGTGCTCAGCGGCGAATGCATCGCCATCGTCGAGGGCGAGGAGCGGCGGCTGCGTGCCTGGGACTACCTGCACTGCCCGCCGGGAACCCGGCACATCACCGTCGGCGCCGGCGATGAGCCGTGCGCGATCCTGATGGTCGGCACCCGCACGCCGGCCATGCGATCGAATATCCGGTGGAGCCCGCCGCGGCCCGCCACGGTGCCTCGGTGACGACGGCCACGGACTCGGCCGACGTCGCCTATGCCGGCGAGCCGCCGCGCCGGGGCGTGCGGTCGCCCTGGCCTCTGTCCTAGGGCTGGCTAGCCCGCGGCGAACGGCGTCTGACAGGAACTTGGCGATCCCGCCGCCCGTCTGGCCGCCGTCGATGGGGATCTCCGCGCCGGTGATGAACCGTGACTCGTCGGACATGAGGAACACCATCAGCTCGGCCACCTCCTCGGGCTCGCCGCCGCGGCCCAGCGGGGTGAGCGTCTCGTTGGCCTCCAGAAAGGCCGCCGAGGCGGTCGCCGTCATCGGTGTGCGGATGTAGCCGGGATGAACCGCGTTGACGCGAATGCCCCGCGGACCGAGCTCCATCGCCGCGGTGTGGGTGAGCCCGCGCAGGCCCCATTTGCTGGCGGTGTAGGCGGCCGTGTAGTGGGCCGTCATGCCGGCGATCGAGCCGACGTTGACGATCGAGGCGCCGATGCCCATCAGCGCCAGCAGCGTGGTGATCCCCAGCATCGGGCCCGTCAGGTTGATGGCCAGCGTGCGGTTCCACTCGGCCAGGTCGACCTCGTCCAGGCGCACCCGGCTGGTCGTGCCGGCGTTGTTGATGAGGCCGTCGACCCGTCCGAACGTGTGGCCGAGCCAGTCGCGCAGCGCGCTCCAGGCATCCGGATCGGCGACGTCGAGGACGCCGGCCGTGCTCGCCGTCGGGAGCCGTCAGGTCGGTGGGGATGACCGTCGCCCCCTCCTCGGCCAGCCGGATGGCCTCGGCCGCTCCCTGTCCGCTGGCCGCCCCGGTGATGACGATCACCTTTCCGCCGACTCGCTGCGTGCTCACCATCACCTCACGGCGCTGTCTGGAGCGGCACCGTGAAGCTGCCGCCCGCGGTGACCATCGAGCCGCTCTGCTCGGGATTGGTCACATCCTCCATCGTCGCCCCGATCGAGCCGGTGATCGTCCCGCCGTTGATCGCGCCGATCGCGAAGCTGCCGGCCCCGGCGTCGGGGGGCATCTCGGTCGCCGCCCACGTGCCGGTGAGGTCAGTGAAGCCGACGTCGGGGCCGGTGGTGCTGCCCCGGGCGGTGACCTCGTAGTTCCCCGGACCGGTGTAGTGGAAGGTGGAGAAGCTCAGCTGGGCGATCGCCGAGCTGCCGGGCTCGGCGATCTCGAAGAAGCACTGCAGCTGCGCGCCGGGCGGGAAGGCGCTCTGCTGGTGGATCGTGCAGCTGTCGTTGGCGCCGTGGTCAAAGCTCGACCCGGTGGCCGCCCCGCCGATTGTCAGCTGGCTGCTGCCGACTCGCGGCTGCCCGCCGACCGGCTTCTCACACCAAGCCGCCGTGGTCGTGCGGGTGAAGGTGACGGTTGTGGCGTGCACGTTGCCGGTGACCGCCGCCCAGGCGACCCCCGGGGCGATCGGCGGCAACTGCTCTCCGGCCCCCGGGGTGCCATCGGGGCAGGTGCAGCCCGAGCCGTCCGCGCAGTAGGCGGCGTCGTCGACGCCGACCGTCGTTCCGTCGGCGGCCCGCAGCCGGCCGAAGGCGGCCCCCCCGCCGTCGGTGACCTCCAGGACCTGCCCGCTGACCGTGAGCTTGACCAGCGCGTTGGCGCGCGGGCCGGCCGCCAGCGTGACCGATGAGCCGGCGTTGGTGGGGACGGCCAGCTTCTTCGCGGTGATGCCGACCCCGCTGGTGTCCCAGCCGGGGCCCAGCGACGGGGTGCGGGCGTAACCGGAGGCCCAGCTGTCCAGGAACGCGGTGTTCGTATCCGGCGCGCCGACGTCGTAGGCGTCGACTCCGTTCTTGGCCTCGATCATCGCCTTGAGCGTCGGCCACAGGTTGTGGCTCGGCTCGGTCTCGGCCAGGTGGGCGAAGAAGCCGACGGCGGTGTAGGTGCGGGTCAGCAGCTCGATCTCGGGGGAGGTCAGGTAGACGTCCCAGTAGCCGTGCAGCAGCGGGTCGTGCGGATCATGACCAAGGACCTCGGCGGCCACCTGATCGCCGCCCCATTCCGCGCCCCCCTCCTGTAGCCAGGTCTCCGTGCCCGTCCCGAAGAGCGCCGGGTTGAGCTTGTACTGAAAGCAGTGCATGACCTCGTGGGCCATGATCGAGATCGGCAGGTCGGGCTCGGGGCTCTGCCAGGCGACCGGGAAGACGCGCAGGCGGCACGACACGCCCTTGACCGGCTTGGGGGCCCACGACCCGTTCTTGGCCACCGGCGAGCTGTCGGCGTACGTCGAAGGATCAGCCGCGTCGTTGACCGTCATCAGCTTGACGACGAGCGGCAGGCCCAGCGGCAACCCGAGGTGGGTGGTCAGGCGCGCCAGGGCGGTGTCCGCCGCCAGCTTCCATTTCTGCTGGGTGGCCTTGGGCGGGACGGCCGCCAGGTGGGCGCGCCGGGTGGGCGGATGCAGCGAGATGAGCGCCCGGAAGGCCGCGCGCTGCGCCGCGGTCATCGTCGGCAGGTAGGCCGCCGCCCAGCGCAGCGGACCGGAGGCCGAGTGCGCGGCTCGCGGTGCGACAGCGCCCGGCAGCGGCGTCACCCCGGGCAGCGGACCCACGGTCTGGACGAAGGCCTGGAGCGCCTCGGCGCGCGAGATGCGGCCGGCGGGCGACACGATGACCGGCTCGCCACCGCGCGCCCGGCGCAGGCACCGCGCCGAGCGGGCGGGCCGGCAGACGTGACGCGCTGTTGTGGTCGCCGCTGCGCCGGCCGGCAGGCAGGCGGCGATCAGCGCGGCGATGATGAGCCCCCGGAGCCGTGTCATCGAGAACCGTGTATACCCCCTTTCGCCGCTGCCCGGGGTTGACCGATGACGACCGACGGGCGATCCTCAGTCAGACGGCCGCATCCCCCTGCTTGGAGTTCGTGATGTCCGAAGGCGTCAAACCCCACCATGTCGGCCTCACCGTGAGCGACCTCGAGCGCCCGCACGGCGTCTACGAGCGCGCGCCGGGCTTCGAGCTCACCGGCCCGCAGGAGTGAGCCCGCGTGGCTGAGCTGGGCGGGTCCGGCGTCGAGGTGTCGCCGATCGCCATCGGTTCGTGGCAGACCTTCGAGCGGATGGAGCGCGACGAGGCCGAGCGGGTCCTGGGTCACGCCGTCGCCTCGGGGATCACCTTTTTCGACGACGCTCGCTACAACGACGAGAGCGGCCTCAGTCCGCTGTCCAGCGGCTACTCCGAGGTCCTCTTCGGCCAGCTGTTTCGGGCGGTCGGCGCCTCCCTGGAGGACGTGTCGGTCTCCAACAAGCTGTGGTGGGAGTTCTGGCCGCAGCCAGACTGCGGTCGCCGAGCTCGAGGGCTCGCTCGAGCGGATGGGCTTTGACCGGCTGCGCCTGCTCTACGCCTCGACGCTGCCCGACGGCCTGCCGGTGGAGACGGCCGTCGAGCAGATCGCCGAGGTGCTGGCCACCGGCCGCGTCGACGCCTGGGGCGTGGTCAACTGGACCGCCTCGGCGCTGGCCGCCGCCGGGCACGAGGCGGAGCTGTTGGACATGCCCCAGCCGTGCGCCGTGCAGCTGCCCTACAGCCTGGCCCGCGTCGACTGGGTCGAGGACCCGGCGATGCAGGAGGCGCTGGAGGCCACCGGCGCCTCCCTGATCCCCTCGGCGGTGCTGGCCGGCGGGGCGCTCAGCGGCAAGTACGCCGAGGGCGGGAGCGGGCGGCTGAGCGACGAGCTCGCCGACCCCCGCCGCGAGCACGCGCTGGCGCTGGGGGCGGCGCTGCGCGAACCGGCGACCCGGATGGGCGTGGAGCCGGCCACCCTGGCGATCGCCTTCGCCCTGCACCACCCCCGGACCGCCTCGGTGCTCATCGGCGCCACCCGGCCCGAGCAGATCGACGCCGCGCTGGCGGCGGTGGCGCTGGCCGACCGGCTCACCGAGGACGATCTGCGCGCCCTGCGCTCGCTCGCTGGCTGACCCGGCTGGCTGACCCAGCTGGCGGACCGGCCGGGCGCCACTAGCCTCAGCGGATGCTCGTCGTCCGCCTCGTGGTGGCCGCCCTCGCCATCGCCGAGGTCGCCATCGTGCTCCTCTCCGTGCTGCGCAGCGTGGTCCTCCCCCGCGCCGTCCCGACCCGGCTGGCTCGGGTGACCTTCCTCATCATCCGCTTCTCCCTGCTGGCGCGGTTGCGGGGCCGCCGGGACTACGAGACCCGCGACCGCGTGCTGGCGCTGCAGGCCCCGCTGGGGCTGTTCGCCCAGCTGTTCGTGTGGGCGCTGTGCATCTTCCTCGGGTTCTCCGCGCTGTTCTGGGCGGTGAGTCCCACCACTCGGTCGTCCGCTCTCTCGATCTCGCCGGCTCGTCGATGCTCACCCTGGGCGTCGACGATCCCCACGGCCTGCTGTCGCACTTCGTCGCCTTCTCGGCCGCCGGGGTGGGGCTGACGCTGCTGGCGCTGGTCATCACCTACCTGCCGAGCGTCTACGGGGCGTTCTCGCGGCGCGAGGCGGTCATCGCCAAGCTCGTCGTCCGCGTCGGCAGCCCGCCGACCGGGCTCGGCGTCCTGTGGCGCAGCTGGCACCTCGGCCGCTTTGACCGGCTCGAGGAGGTGTGGGAGGCCTGGGAGGACTGGTTCATCGAGATCTCCGAGTCGCACACCACCTTCCCCCAGCTCGTGTTCTTCCGCTCGCCCCACCCGCGCAACCACTGGGTGCTCTCGGCCGAGGCGGTGCTCGACGGCGCCGCCCTGCTGATCAGCGCCTGCGACGTCGAGCGCCAGTCGCGCAGCGAGCTGTGCATCGAAGCCGGGGTGGGGGCGCTGGACGCCATCGCGGAGTTCCTGGGCGTGCCCGAGCGGCCGCCGCCCGAGGAGGCCGACACGGTGACGGTCACCCTCCCCCGGGACCTGTTCGGTGACGCCATGCGCCGGCTGGGCGAGGAGGGCGTGCCGCTGCGCGACGACGAGGAGGCCGCGTGGGAGGAGTTCCGCCGCATCCGCGCCCGCTACGAGCCGGTGATCGCGGTGCTCGGCCGGATGACGGACGCGCCCCGCAGCGACTGGAGCTCGTGGAGTGAGGAGACCGTCCGCCACAGCCCGCCGCTGGTCCGCCTGCGCCCCAGCTGACCCGGACGTCGCGGCCCGACGCCCGGTGTTGCGTGGGGGTGTGTTCTCTGAGGTGCGCTCTGGGGTCCTCAGATGACACACCCCTGTCGCCCGGGCGTTCGCACCGGGTTCCCGAACAGGCACACGGAGGCGATCAGCCACCATCAGCGGAAAATGTTGCGCCTGCGGCTGTCCGCGGGCCGCCGGGCAACATCTCCCGTCTCCTGAGCGGATGATGGTGCGCGCGGCGGCCCGCGCCACCCCGAGCGCAACGTTTCCCGGCCCCCAGAACCGCAAAGAATCGACCACACCGTTCGTTCGCCCCGGGTGCCTGGCGGGCGTGGTCGACGTTGTGACGCCCAGGACCGTCAGAACGTCGACCACAGCGAAAGCGAGGCGCTCTCTAACAGCGTGTGGCCAGAGGTCGTGGACACGGAGCCGCCGGGCGAGGAAGATCTCCCCACGATGAGCGACGTCCTGCAGCGGCTGGCGGTTCCGGTGGTCCAGGCCCCGATGGCCGGCGGGCCGTCCACCCCCGAGCTGGCGGCGGCGGTCAACCGCGGCGGCGGGCTGGGATTCCTGGCCGCCGGCTATCTGACCGTCGAGCGTCTGAGCGCCGATCTCGAGGCCGCTCGCGCCCTCACCGAGCAGCCGATCGGGGTCAACGTGTTCGTGGGCGGTGGCGCGGCCGCCGATCCGGCGCGCGTGCAGGCCTACGCCCAGCGGCTGGCCGGCGATGCCTTGGGCGCGGGCGTGAGCCTGGGGCAGCCGCGCTTTGACGACGACTCGTGCCGGGACAAGGTGACGCTGCTGTGCGAGCGGCCCGTGGCCGTCGTCTCGTTCACCTTCGGCGCCCCGCCGCAGCCGTTCATCGATGGCCTGCACGCCGCCGGCTCCGAGGTGTGGCTGACCGTCACCTCGCCCGAGGAGGCGGAAGGCGCCGCCACCCTGGGCGCCGACGCCCTGATCGTGCAGGGCGTCGAGGCCGGCGGTCACCGCGGGGTCTACATCGACGACGACGCCCAGTCAGACCTCACCCTGCTGGCCGCCCTGCAGCTGGTCCGGGCGGTGGTCGACGTGCCGCTCGTCGCCGCAGGCTCGATCATGACCGGCGGCGCGCTGGCCGCCGTGCTGGCGATGGGCGCCGCCGCCGGGCAGCTGGGGACCGTCTACCTGCGCAGCACCGAGGCGGGCACCTCGGCAGCCCAGCGCGCCGTCACCGCCACGGACCGCCCGACGGTGCTCACCCGCGCGTTCAGCGGGCGCCTGGCCCGGGGGATCGTCAACCGCTGGCATACCGAGCACGGCGATGCCGCCCCGCGCGCCTATCCGGAGATCCACCACGTCACCGCGCCGCTGCGCGCCCACGGCCGCACCACCGGTGACCCCGACCTCATCAACCTGTGGGCCGGACAGGCCCATCAGCTCGCTCAGGAACGGTCGGCCGAGGAGATCACCCGCGAGCTCGGCCGCGATGCCCGCGCCGCCCTGGCCGCGGCGGGCCAGCGGCTCGCCTGAGCGCCGGCCGAAGACGGCGACTCGGGCTCACGCGAGCGCGGGCGCCACCGCGGCCAGCCGCTCACGATGGGGATCCGTCGCCGGCATCCAGACGGCGCCGTCGGGGACGGCACGCCACCCGGCCGCCCGGGCCAGATGCTCGGCGGTGTCGCGCAGGGCTCGGGTCGCCGTCCGCTCGTCGTCGGCCCGGGTGACCAGCGACCAGCACCACAGCGGCACCGGGTCGCGCACCGGCCGCGCCCGCAGCCCCGCCGGCAGCGGCGTGGGGTGGCGCTTGGGGGAGGCCAGGACAGCGCCGCCCAGTCGCTGGCAGTGCTGGTGAAAGCCGGGACCGGTGATCCCGCCGTCGTCGATCGCGACCACCCGGGCCCCCACGGCCCCGGCGAACTCACGGGCGAACTGATTCCAGGCATCCCAGGAGGTGAGATCGCCGTCGACCAGCACCCGCAGCTCGCGCGCGGCGACCCCGGCCGGCGAGGAGCGGACGGGGGTCACCGCGGTCAGCGGCTCGGCCCACAGCAGCAGGACGTGCAACCGCTCGTCGGCCGCCGGCGCCCAGGCGATGGCCGCGTCCAGCCCGCCGTCGAGCACCCGGGAGATCTGCACGTGGCTGGGCATCACCCACTCGTCGAGGCGGACGTCTGACCGGATCGAGGCGATCAGCTCCTCCGGCAGCCAGCTGACGTAGCCGACGCGCAGGGGGCCGGTCGTCCCCGCCAGGCGACGCTGAGCGCTCGCCGCCAGGGCGAGGATCTCCCGCGCGTCGGGGAGCAGCATCCGTCCCGCGCCGGTCAGCTCGACGTGGCGGCGGTCGCGCAGGAACAGCGGCGTGCCCAGCCCCGTCTCGAGCGCTTTGATCTGCTGGGAGAGCGACGGCGCCGTGATGTGCAGCCGCGCGGCCGCGCGGCCGAAGTGGAGCTCCTCGGCGACGGCGACGAAGTAGCGCAGCTGGCGAAGCTCCACGGATCCAGCGTAGTGAACCCCCAGCCCACCGCCGCACCAGCCCGAGCCCTGCAGACCACGCATCCGCGCTGCGGTCCGCCAGACTGACGCGACGTGGACGAGCCGGCCCGCCAGACGTGGAACGCGCGCTATCGCGAGGGCGGGAACCCGCCCGGGCCCGCGGCCGGCTGGCTGGTCGAGAACCGGGCGCTGCTGCGAGGGAGGCGGGCCCTGGACCTGGCGTGCGGGACCGGCCGCAACGCTCGCTATCTGGCGCAGCTCGGCTTCACTGTCGACGCACTGGACATCTCGGAGGTGGCGATCGAGAGCCTGCAGGGGGTGGCAGGGGTCAACGCCGCCGTGACTGACCTCGAGCGCGACGCTCTGCCGGGTGGTGACTACGACGTCATCGTGCTCATCAACTACCTCCAGCGCGACCTGTTCGCCGCTGTGGCGGCGGCGCTGGCCCGGGGCGGAATCGTCGCCGCCGAGACGGTGACCCGCGCCCACGTGGAGCAGCTCGGTCGCTCCTTCGACGACCGCTTCCTGCTGCAGGCCGGCGAGCTGCGCGACGCCTTCCCGGGGCTCGAGGTCGTGCGCTATGAGGAGGGGGTGGTGCAGCGCGGCGGCCGGCCACGGGCCGTCGCCTCGATCATCGCCCGGCGTCCTGCCGCATAGCATCGGTCCCATGGCGGTCAGCTATGAGCCGATCGGGATCGTGCGCTCGCCGTTCACCGAGCGTCCGGGGATGCCGCTGCAGTCCGTCGCCGCCGCCGACGTCAGGGGGCGCGTCGAGCTGGCGGCGCGATACGCGCCCGGGCTGCGCGACCTCGACGGCTTCTCGCACCTGCACCTCATCTGCCACCTGCACCGGGCGGTGCCCGGCGAGCTCGAGGTCGTCCCCTATCTCGACGACACGGTGCGCGGCGTGTTCGCCACCCGCTCCCCTCGCCATCCCAATCCGATCGGGCTCTCCGTGGTGCGTCTGACCGGCGTGGAGGGAGCGGTCCTGCACGTCGCCGGCCTCGACCTGCTCGACGGCACGCCGGTGCTCGACATCAAGCCCTATGTCCCGGCGTTCGACGCCGTCGACGCCGAGCGCACCGGCTGGCTGGAGCGCGGCGCCCGCCGGGTCCACGAGGTCCGCGCCGACGAGCGCTGAGCGGCGGGTGGCGACCAGGCTGGCCGCGGTGCTGAGGGCCAGGACGGCCACGATCGCCGCCAGCGACGGGCCGTCGCCGAGCTCCACGTGCAAGGAGTGCAGCACGAGCTTGACCCCGATGAAGGCGAGGACGACGGCCAGTCCGTGGGCCAGGTAGACGAGCCGGGCGAGCAGCCCGGAGACGAGGAAGAACAGCGCCCGCAGCCCCAGCAGGGCGAACGCGTTGGCGCTGAAGACGATGTAGGCGTGATCGGTCACGCCGAACACCGCCGGGATCGAGTCCAGGGCGAACAGCATGTCCGTGGTGGCGAGGGCGACGAGCACCAGCGCCATGGGCGTCACCGCGCGGCGGCCGGCCACCCGGGTGATGACGCGGCCACCGTCGTAGTCGCCGGACACCGGCAGCACGCGCCGGGCGAGCGAGACCACCGGGTTGTGCTCGATGTCGGGAGTGGAATGGCGATGGCGCAGCAGCTGGACGGCGCTGACCAGCAGGACCAGCCCGAAGATGGCGAACATGAACGAGAAGGCGTCCAGCAGGGCGGCGCCGGCCGCGATGAAGATCCCGCGCATGACCAGCGCCAGCGCGATCCCGATCGTCAGCGCGCGCGATTGCCGGGCCGCCGGGACGGCGAAGGTCGAGATGATGATCACGAACACGAACAGGTTGTCGATCGACAGGCTCTTCTCGACCACGTAGCCGGCGAAGTACTGCGAGCCGAGCTCCCAGCCCGAAACCACCGCCAGCACTCCGCCGAAGGCCAAGGCCACCCCGACATAGAAGGCCGACCAGGCGGCGGCCGCGCGCAGTCCGACCGCCGCCGAGCGACGGGCGGAGACGACGAGGTCGAGCGCGAGCAGCGCGGCCACCGCGGCCAGCGTCAGCCCCCAGGCGAGGGGGGTGATCACCGGTCAGGCGCTTTCCGAGCGGGGGCGCAGGCGCCGGTGGGCGACGATCGCGGCGGCCACCACCGCGGCCACCGCACCAATCACCAGCGTGCCCTCCCGGGTGGCGCTCAGCAGCTCATCGAGGGACTGCCAGAACACGTACCCGAGCACGGAGAAGCAGGCCGCCCACAACCCGGACGCGACCGCCGTGTAGGCGGCGAAGCGACGGCGGCTCATCCGCGAGGCGCCGGCGATGAACGGGGAGAGCACCCGCACGAGGCCGACGAAGCGCCCGAGCACGATCGTCTTTCCGCCGTGGTCTGAGTAGAAGCGCTCCACCTGGGCCAGCCGCGCCTCTGACACCCCGACGGCGGCGCCATGGCGGACGAGGAAGTCCCGGCCCAGCCGGCGGCCCATGGTGTAGGAGACGAGATCGCCGGCCAGCGCGCACACCCACACGATGGCGATCAGCAGGCGCAGGTCGAGCTCGCCCTGGCCGGCGCTGACCCCACCGAGGATGACCGCGATCTCGCCGGGGGCCACCACCCCGAGCCCGCCGCCCGTCTCGCAGAAGGCCAGCACCCCGACGAGCACATAGGTGAAGGGACCGAGCGCGCGGGCACCGTCGCGGATCATCGTCTCCACCGGGGGAAGCTGCACCACGCCGGCGCCGTACACGCCCAGGCCGACGACCGCCACGGCGGCGAGAACCCGCATCGCCCGCGACAGACGGTCGCGCCGCAGCACGGCGATGGCGGCGACCGCGGCGGCGGTCATGAGAGGCCCTGCCTTCATGGGAGAGATGATCAGTGACGATCACACCACGGCAAATGGGGTGACTCCCCCATCTGCACCAGGCCCGCCGCCCACCACACTGGAGCCGTGCTCGAGATCCCCCTGCTCGTCGGCTCGCTCGCGCTGGCCGACGCGATCAACCCGGTGACGATCGCCGTGGCCCTCTACCTGGCCTCGGCGCAGCGGCCGCACGCTCGGGTGGCCGCCTTCACCGGCGGCGTGATCACGGTGTACGGGCTGGGCGGTGCCGCGTTGCTCCTCGGTCCGGGGCGATTGCTCGCCACCGCCGCCGCGAGCGCCGACACCCGCGCCTTTCACACCGCCTCGGTCATCGCCGGAGCGGCGCTGGTGATCGCCGCCCTGGTGATCATGCGCCGGGGGCGACCGCCGGCGTCACCGCCGCCGTGGACCGGCTCGGCCCGCGCTCGGCGTTCGCCCTGGGCGCCAGCGTGACCGTGCTGGATCTCCCGACCGCCTTCCCCTACTTCGCCGCGATCGCCGCCATCGCCAACTCCGGCGCGGCGCTGCCGGCCCAGCTGGCGCTGCTGGGCGGCTTTGACCTCATCTACGTCTCCCCGCTGCTGGCCATCGCCGCGCTGCCGGCGCTGGCCGGCCACCGCTGGCGAGCAATGGCGATCCGGGGGCGGCGGGCGGTCGACCGCTTCGCCGCCGCCGCCGTAGCGGCGCTGACCGGGCTGATGGGCGGCGCGCTCATCCTGCGCGGGGCCGGCGGCCTGCTCGGCTGAGCGTGGGATCAGCCGAGGACGACCGCCCGCTCGAGCGCCTCCTGGGCACGGATGGCGGGGGCCAGCCCGTCGCGCGCGAAGCGCCGGGCGCGCAGGCGAACGGCGAACGCCCGCAGGGCATCCCCGGCATCGGGGGCGCTCCGATCCAGCGCTCGCCGGCGCCGCTGTCGGAGACGATCTCCAGCGAGCCGTCGCGGACCACGGCGGTGGCCCGCGCGCCGCTGATCGACAGCTCGAGCCCGGAGGGTCGGGTCACCCAGCTGGCGCGCAGGGTGATCGGCACGTCGCGCCAGCGACCGAGCACCGAGCCGCCGACATCGCCCCGGCCCGCTCCGTCGCGATCGAAGCTGACCGCCAGCAGACGGGGCAGGTCGCCGAGCGCGGCGAAGGCGTCGACGAGGTGCAGGGCCAGGTCCCCGAGGGCCCCCACCCCGGCGCGGCGGGGGTCGCGCATCCAGGACAGCGGGCCGGTGAACGCCCCCTCCAGCGCCCCGGCGTGCAGGTAACTGGCGCTGGCCGCCGACAGCCGCCCGAGCAGACCCGCCCGCAGGACGCCCTGCAGTCGCGCCAGGGCCGGCAGCTCGCGCAGGAACAGCGCCGGGACGGCCGGCGTCCGGGTGCGGGCCACCTCCCGGGCCAGGGCGAGCGCCTCGGCCGCCGTGCGGGCGATCGGCTTCTCGATGAGCACCGGGCGGCCCGCCTGGGCGGCGCGGACGCACAGCTCCGGGCGCTGGTCCGTGGCCGCGCAGATGACCACGGCGTCAGCCCGGCGGATGGCCCGCTCGGCGTCGGCGACGGCGTAGTTGGCGATGACCCCGGGAACCGCCGAACGGTCGGCGTCCCAGGCCGCGGCCAGCTGCAGGTCGGGCTCGGAGGCGATGACGCCGAGAAGGTCTGAGAGATGCGGGTGGCCGCATCCAAGCAGGGCGATGGAGATCGGCATGGGACCACAAGGGTGCCACGCCGCAGCCGCCGGCTGGTGCCGCTCAGGGCTCGACGAGCCCGCGGCGGATGGCGTAGCGGGTCAGCTCGACCCGATCGTGCATGCCCGAGCTTCTCGAGGATGTTGGTGCGGTGACGGTCGACCGTCTTCTCGGAGATGACGAGCGCGTCGGCGATCTGCCGGGTGCTGAAGCTCTCGGCGATCAGCTTGACCACCTCCTGCTCGCGCGGCGTCAGCGGGTCCTCGCGCAGGTCATCGACTCCCGCGTGCCGCGGGCCTGGCGCAGGAAGTCCCGGATCAGCGGGGTCTCGGCGCCCGGATAGAGAAACGCCTCACCGCGCATCGCCGCGCGGCAGGCCTCGACCAGGTCGCGGTCGGCGACGGACTTGAGCACGTATCCCGAAGCGCCGGCCTTGAGCGCCTCGTAGAGATAGCGCTCGTTCTCGTGCATGGAGAGCATCAGCGTGCGCAGCCCGGGCTTGCGCTGGTGCAGCTCGGCCACCGCCTGCAGGCCGGTCATCCGCGGCATCGAGATGTCGAGGATCGCCAGGTCGATTTCGAGGGCCAGCGCCAGCCGGACCGCCTCGGACCCGTCGCCGGCCTCGGCCACCACCTCCAGGTCGGGCTCTGACTCGAGCACCAGCCGCAGGCCGCGGCGCACCAGCGCGTGGTCGTCGACGAGCAGGATGCGGGTCTTCAGCGGGGTCATCGCGCCGCGACCGCGCGGGCCTCGCCCGGCGAGTCGATCCGCAGCGAGACGACGCATCCCCGGCCGCCGCGCTCCGGCCGCGAGCTCGAGGTCGGCACCGATCAGGGCGGCGCGCTCGCGCATCCCGCGGATCCCGGTCCCCGGCTCGGTCCCGTCGGCCAGCCCGCGGCCGTCGTCGGTGACGGTGACGAGCAGCCCGCCGGCGTCGTCACTGAGGGCGAGGACCGGCGTGGTCGGCCTCCGGCGTGGCGGGCGACGTTGGTCAGCGCCTCCTGGACGACCCGGTAGACGACGAGCTCGGCGTCGGGGTGAAGCTCGGGCAGGCGCTCGTCGATCTGCTGGCCGATGGCCATCCCGGTGCGCTGGGCGAAGCGCTCGCAGAGCACCGCCAGCGCGCTGATCAGCCCCAGGTCGTCGAGCGCCTCGGGGCGCAGCTCGAGCGCGATGCGGCGCACGTCCTCGAGGCTGGAGCGCACCGCCTCCTGGATGTCGCCGACCTCCTGGCGCAGCGGGGTCTCGAGCCGGCCGTGCACCCGGGCCAGCCCGAGCAGCACCGCGGTCAGCTCCTGGCCGACCTGGTCGTGCAGCTCCTGGGCGATGCGCAGGCGCTCGGCCTCCTGGCCGGCGAGCACGCGGCCGGTCGCCTCGCGCCGCTCGGCCTCCAGGCGGGTCAGCATCTCGTTGAAGGTCAGCGACAGCTCGCCCGCCTCCGAGGTCGGCGCGGCGTCGGGCACCCGCTCGCCCGGGCGCAGCAGGTCGACCCGGCGCGCCAGCGCGGTCAGCGCCACCAGCGGGCGGACCACGCGGCGCACGATCAGCAGGTTGACGAGCGCCACCAGCGCCAGCGCGGCGGCCAGGATGACCGCCTCGTCGACGGCGACCGAGGAGAACTTGCGCGGCTCGAGGACGAGCAGGGCGACGACGACGGCCGCCACCAGCAGGACCGCGTTGACTCCGGCCACCCGGTAGACGAGCGGCAGGTACCGGCGGCGGCTGTCGGGCCGGCGAGCTGCTCGACGACGCTCAACGGACCGGTTCGATCCGCTCGAGCTTCCTCAGCATCGTCCACAGGCGTCCTTCGAGCTCGCCATGGTCCATGCCCAGGGTACGCCCGACCACCTCGAGGCCGATGCCGGCCTGCATCATCCCGAAGATCGCCTGCTCCTCAGCGTCCAGCCGGCGGCGCATGCTGCTCGGCCAGCGCCGGCGGGCTCATCGGCAGCCGCGAGACGCCCGACGGCGGCCTCGCGGATGCGCTCGCACAGCTCCGAGCCGAGCGCGGCCTTGCTGACCATCCCGTCGACCTCGGCGACCACGCAGGCGGCCGCCAGCAGGTAGTCCGAGAACGCCGAGTAGACGAGCACCGCCGGCGGATCGACCAGCCGCTTGAGCTTGCGGCTGCACCACAGTCCCGAGCGGCCGCCGAGCTGATAATCGACGACCGCCACGTCGATGACGGCCCGCTGGGCGAAGTCGATCGCCGCCTCCGCGCTGGGGAGCGCGTCGAGGACCTCGATGTCGGGCTCGGCCGCCAGCAGCTCACGGAGACCGAGCCGGATCGCCGGGTGGTCGTCGACCACCAGGCAGCGGATGGGGTCGACGCCGGCCGTCCGGCGTGCGCTGATCTCGGGGGCATCGAAGGTGGGGAGCTGGGTGGCCATGCGGGACCTCCTGCGGGCGGGCTTGAGTCGTGGGGTGCTCTCGACCATCGCGCGGTCGAGAACCTCTGACCATGGGGTGAGGCCCCCATTCGCCCTCGCCCGGCGGGCGGGACGGGCGCCGGGTATGATCGACGGGCGTCCCTGGCAGTGATGAGCGACCCGAACCTCCCGCGCCACTCCTCCGCGCCGTCGTCTGACCCGGTGCAGCGGCCCGCGCTGCGGGCCTCGGACGCCGAGCGCGAGCAGGTCGCCGAGATCCTGCGCCAGCGCGGCCGGCGACGGTCGCATCGACGTCGACGAACTCGACGAGCGACTGCACGCCGCCTACGTGTCACGCACGAAGGCCGAGCTCGAGGCACTGACCGCCGACCTGGTCGCCGCCCCCGGCTGCCCCCGGCTCGACCCCGCAGGGCTCTCCGTGCGCGCCGGCGAGGGCGGGCACCAGCTCGGTCGTCTCGATCATGGGCGGCCACGACCGCGCCGGCCGCTGGCGGATCGCGCCGCGCTGTTTCGTGCTGAACATCATGGGCGGCTGCGACCTCGACCTCAACCACGCCGAGCTGGCTGACGAGGTCACCACGATCACCGCGTCTCGATCATGGGCGGCGGCGAGATCCGGGTCCCCGACGGCGTCGAGGTGCACGTCTCCAAGCTGGCGATCATGGGCGGCAACGACGCCCAGCTCTCGCCCCGCACGCCCCCGCCCGGGGCGCCGGTCATCCAACATCAGGCTGGTCTCGATCATGGGCGGCTTCTCAGTCGAGCAGGGGCCCAAGCGCAGCCGCGCGGAGCAGCGCGCCGAGCCGCCGCCGGCAGCGCGAGTTGCGCCCGTGACCCAGCACCACCGCGCCGCTCGCGCGGCTCGACGACCGCTACACCGCCGCCGACGGCCCGGCGCTGATGAGCGGCATCCAGGCGCTGGTGCGCCTGCTCATCGAGCAGCGCCGCCTCGACCTGGCGCCGCGGCCTGAACACCGGGGTCTTCGTCACCGGCTATCCCGGCTCGCCGCTGGGCGGGCTGGACCGGGAGATCGCGCGGGCGCGCGAGCACCTCGAGCCCCTGGGGGTCGTGTTCTCGCCCGGGGTCAACGAGGAGCTCGCCGCCACCGCCGTCAACGGCACCCAGCTCGTCGAGCAGCTGCCGGGCGCACCCACGACGGGGTGGTCGGCGTCTGGTACGGCAAGGCGCCGGGCCTTGACCGGGCGGCCGACGCCATCCGTCACGGCAACATCAGCGGCACCGCCCACCTCGGCGGAGCGGTCGCCCTCGATCGGCGACGACCCGACGTGCAAGTCCTCGACCCTTCCCAGCTCCTGCGAGCTGATGGCCGAGAGCCTGATGATGCCGCTGTTCTCGCCCTGCCGGCGTCGGCGGACATCGTCGGCGTCGGGCTGCACGCCGTCGCCCTCTCCCGGGCGGCCGGGCTGTGGACGGCGGTCAAGATCGTCTCCGACGTCGCCGACGCCTCCGCAGCCGTCCCCTCGACGCGCTGGCCGCGGGCATCCCGCAGCCGCCGCAGCGCAGCCGCGGCGCCCCACCGATGCTCCTCGGGGCCAGCTCCGTGGCCGCCGAGCACGATCTGATGGGAGCGCGCCTGGACGCCGCCCGCGCCTACGGTCGCGACCACCAGCTCAACCGGATCGTGTTCGAGCCGACCGCCGCCCGGCGCGCGGTGATCGCTCCCGGTCCGGCGTTCGCCACCCTGCGCCGGGCGCTTCACCAGCTCGGCATCGGCGACGCCGAGCTCGAGGCGATGGGGGTGCGGCTCGTCTGCCTGGAGCTGGTGTGGCCGCTGCACGGCGACGACGCGCGCGCCTTCGCCGACGGCGTCGACGAGGTGATCGTCGTCGAGGACAAGCGCCCGTTCGTCGAGCGCCAGCTCCGCGATCTGCTCTACGGGGTGCCCGGGGCGCCGGTGGTGCTCGGCAAGCGCGACGCCGAGTGGCCGCCCGCTGATCGAGCTGGCCGGAACGGTCGACGCCGACGGCGTGGCCCGCGCGCTGGCCCGCCAGTGGGACATCGAGGTGCCCGACCGGCTGCACACCGCCGCCCGGGCGCCGTCCCTGGCCCTGCCGATGGCCCGCGCGCCCGTTCTTCTGCTCGGGCTGCCCGCACAACCTCTCGACGCGGGCGCCCGACGATCAGCTCGTGGGGGCGGGCATCGGCTGCCACGCGCTCGTGCTCGTCGACTCCTCACAGCAGCGCGGCCATCTGCTGGGCTCGCCGCAGATGGGCGGCGAGGGCGCGCAGTGGAACGGGATGGCGCCGTTCACCACGGAGCGCCACTACGTGCAGAACATCGGTGATGGGACGTTTCACCACTCGGGCTCGCTGGCCATCCGCGCGGCGGTCGCCGCCGGAGTCAACATCACCTTCCGGCTGCTCTACAACGACGCGATCGCCATGACCGGCGGGCAGACCGCTCCCGGCCGCCTCGGGCGTGGTCGCAGCTGACCCACTGGCTGGCCACCGAGGGGGTCCGCCGGGTGATCGTCACCACGGAGGACCCGGACGGGCTCGACGGGGCCCGGCTGCCGCCGATCGCCTCCGTCCGCCATCGCGACGGCCTCGACCGCGCGCTGGCCGAGCTGTCAGAGGTCGCAGGGCGTGACCGTGCTGCTGCACACCGACCGCTGCGCGACGGAGGAGCGGCGGCTGCGCAAGCGCGGCAAGCTGCCCACCCCAGCCCAGCGGGTGTGGATCAACGAGCGGGTGTGCGAGGGGTGCGGCGACTGCGGGCGCAAGTCGACCTGCCTGTCGGTCGTGCCCGTCGACACGGAGCTCGGGCGAAAGACCCAGATCCACCAGTCCTCGTGCACGCAGGACTTCGCCTGCCTGGCGGGCGACTGTCCGTCGTTCGCGCTGGTCACACCGGCCCCGGACGCTCCCGCCCGCCGGCCGCCGCCGCTCCCGGTGGCCCTCATCGAGCCGGAGCCCGCCTTCGCGGCCGACCGAGACGGTGCTCATCCGCATGCCCGGGATCGGCGGCACCGGCGTGGTCACCGTCTCCCAGGTGCTGCAGATGGCGGCGGTGCTCGACGGCCGCGCCGTCAGCCGGCCTGGACCAGACCGGGCCTGGCCCAGAAGGGCGGCCCGGTCGTCTCCGACGTGCGGCTCGGGCCACCGGACGGCTCCGCGTCCGGGTCGAACGCGCAGCGGGCGGGGCTCCCCGCGCCGCCGGCGGCGAGGTCGACCTGCTGCTCGGGCTCGACCTGCTCGGCACGATCGCGCCCGACACGCTGCGCACGCTGAACCCGCAGCGCACGATCGCCGTGGTCAACCTGCACGAGACGGCCACCTCGGCGATGGTGTCCGACACCGAGACGGCGTTCCCGCCGCTGGACGGACATCGTCTCGCGGATCGAATCGGCGACGCGCGGCGACCGCGCGCTGTTCCTCGACGCGGGGGCGCTGTCGCAGGCGCTGTTCGCGCGACCACATGCCGGCCAACGTGATCATGCTGGGCGCCGCCTATCAGCACGGCTGCCTCCCGGTGAGCGCGACCGCGATCGAGCGGGCGATCGAGCTCAACGGGGCGGCCGTCGAGATCAACCGGGCGGCCTTTCGGTGGGGCCGCGCCTGCGCGATCGACCCCGCGGCCGTGGCCCGGGCGAGCGCGCCGCCCCGCATCGACGGCGTCCACCCTCGATCAGCCCCCGCCCGCGGCCGTCACGCGGCGGCTGGCCGGCGCCGGCCTGCCGGAGGGCCTGGCGCGCCTGGTGGCTCGCCGGGCCGCCGACCTGGCCGGCTATCAGGACGGCGCGCTACGCGCGGCGCTACGCTCGACGACGTGCTCAGCGTGCTGGCGGTCGAGCGCGAGCGCTGCGCGTCGGCCGCCGGCGGATCCCGCGCCGGTGACCGAGGCCTACGCGCAGGCGATGCACAAGCTGATGGCCTACAAGGACGAGTACGAGGTCGCGCGGCTGCACCTCGACACCTTCGAGCGCGCCCGCCTGGAGGCCGAGTTCGGCCCCGGCGCCGAGGTGCAGATCCTCCTGCACCCGCCGCGTCCTGCGCGCGCTGGGGCTGAAGCGCAAGCTGCGCCTCGGCGCCGGCGTCCGGCCGCTGCTGGCCGGCCTGCGGGCGGGCCGCCGAGTGCGCGGCACCGCACTGGATCCCTTCGGGCGCACGGCGATGCGCCGCCTGGAACGCGCCCTCATCGACGAGCACCGCTCGCTGGTCCGCAGCGCGCTGGCGCACCTGACGCCCGGCACGGCAGACGCGGTGGCGGCGGTGGCGGCGCTGCCCGACATGATCCGCGGCTACGAGGAGATCAAGCTCGCCAACGTGGAGCGCTACCGCGCGGCGGCCGCCGAGGCGATGGCCGCGCTGGCCGCAGCCGGCCCGGGCGAGCGCGGCGATGATGCGCTGACCGTGCGCCGAGCCGCTCGCGTGCGCGCTGGTGGTGGCCGCCGGGCTGGCGAGCGCCGCGGCGGTGGGCGCCACCGCCGCCGGCGGCGGGCCGGCGGCGGCGAGCGGATCACCGAGGCGTGCTCGGCCCGCGGTCGCACGTCTCCCTGTTCGGACTGACCACCGGGCCCGACGGCGCGGTGTGGTTCGACGACGTCAGCTGCATGGTGCTCGGCCACTGCGCGATCGGGCGGGTCGGGCGCCACGGCAAGATCACTGAGTACCGCCGCGGGCTGGCCCGCGGCAGCGTCCCCTTCACGATCGCCGCCGGAGCGGACGGGAACCTGTGGTTCACCGACGAGGGCGCCCGGCCGGCGATCGGGCGGATCACCCCGCACGGGCGCATCACGGAGTTCCGGCGCGGGCTGGGGCGCCACAGCGAGCCGTTCGAGATCACGCCCGGCCCCGACGGGAACGATGTGGTTCACCGACCAGGGCACGCGGCCGGCGATCGGGCGGATCACCCCGCGCGGGCGCATCACGGAGTTCCGGCGCGGGCTGCGCCGGCGCAGCGTCCCCTTCGGCATCGCCCGCGACCGCGGCGGCCGGATCTGGTTCACGGACTTCGGCTGCAACGTCAGCGGCCGGTGCGCGGTCGGCCGGGTGACCGCGCGCGGCCGGATCACCGAGCTGACCCGGGGGCTGCGCTCGGGCAGCCAGCCGCTGGGGATCGCGGGCGCCCGGGACGGCAGCGTGTGGTTCGCCGACGCCTCCGGGGCGATCGGCCGCGTATCGGGCGGACGGATCACCGAGCGCACCGCCGGGCTGCGCGACGGAAGCTCGCCGGTGGCGATCGCGTCCGGGCCCGACGGGCGCGATGTGGTTCACCGACCAGGGCAGCACGCCGGCGGTCGGCCGCATCTCGGCGGCACGGCGTGCGCGGGAGTACACCCGCGGCCTGCTGTCCGGCAGCCAGCCGGGGGCCATCACCGCCGGACCCGACGGCCGGATGTGGTTCACCGACGAGGGATCGACGGCGGCGCTTCGGCACGGTGACGACCGGCGCGCCGCGCGGGCCTCCCGCTGCTCACGCACTCGCTGCACCGGTCGTTGTCTCGCGCGTGCACGCCGCATGGACGCCTCCCGGCCGCAGCTGTAGCTTGGCCGCGGTGCCCGGCGAGCACGTGATCATCGTGGGGGCCGGCCCGGTGGGGCTCGTCTCCGCCTACGGCCTGGCCCGCCGGGGGCGTGCCGGTGACGGTGCTCGAGGCCGAGCGCCAGGTGATCGACTCCCCGCGCGCGATGGTCTACCACTGGGCGCTGCACGACGACCTGCACGAGCTGGGGCTGCTCGAGGAGATCGAGCGCCGCGGCTTTCGCAAGGACGACTACGGCTACCGGGTGCACAGCACCGGCGAGACGGTCACCTACAACCTCGACGCGCTCGCCGGCGAGACCCCGTTTCCCTACAACGTCCACCTCGGCCAGGACGAGCTGTGCGCGCTGGTGCTCGAACGGCTGGCAGACACTGCCACCACGCCTCGGTCCGGTGGGGGACCCGGGTCACCGGCCTGCGCCAGGACGGCGGGCGACGAGATCGCGGTCGCCACCGACTCCGACGACGGCGCGCGACGAGGAGCTGCGCGGGCGGGTGGGTGATCGGTTGTGACGGCGCCCGCAGCACGGTGCGCCGGCTGCTCGGCCTCGACTTCGCGGGCATGACCTGGGACACCCGCTTCGTGGCCACCAACGTCTACTTCGACTTCCATGCCCACGGCTACACGCGCTCGGTGTTCCTCATGGACGACGTCCACGGGGCGGTCATCGCCAAGATCTCCGACGACAACCTGTGGCGGGTCACCTACGCCGAGGACCTGTCGCTGCCCGAGGAGACGATCGGCGAGAGCGTGCCCGAGCACTTCGCCGCCATCCTCCCCGGCGGCGGCCCGTTCGAGCTCGAGCGCTTCGCCGGCTACCGGCTGCACCAGCGCGCCGCCGAGCGGATGCGCGTCGGCCGCGCCCTGCTGGCCGGCGACGCCGCCCATGCCACCAACCCGACGGGCGGCTTCGGGCTGACCGGCGGCCTGTTCGACGCCTTCGCGCTCATCCGCACGCTGAGCGCCGTGGTCATCGACGGCGCCGACCCGCGGGCGCTCGACGACTGGGCGGACGAGCGCCGGCGGATCTTCCAGGAGGTCGCCTCGCCGGCCGCCACCCGCATGAAGCGCACCGTCTATGACTCAGACCGCGCGGCCGCTGAGCGGACGTGCGCCGAGCTGCGGCGGATGATCGAGGACCCGGTCGCCTTTCGCGAGCGCCTCACCTTCCCGGCGAAGCTGCGCAGCGCGCCCGTGTAGTCAGGCGTCCCGCGACCGGCGCTGCGGGTCGGCCGCCGTCAGGCGCTGTCGGCGGCCAGCGCGCTGAAGAAGTCCAGGTCCTCGGACTGCAGCTGGCAGATCTCCAGGAGATGGCCGAGCTCGGCGCTGGTGTCCACGTAGCCGGCCCGCACGCGGCCGGGGATGACCACCGTGTAGTCGAAACCGCAGGCCCTCCCGGGCGAGGATCCCGCGCAGCCGCTCCCACTCCTCCTCGCCGGTGGGCACGAAGGCGGCGACGTGATGGAAGCGGACGGCGAACGAGCCGTCGGACGGCAGAAAGCGCCGGTAGAAGTCGACCGCCCCCGAGAGCGGTTCGATGACCTCCACGATCGGCCCGCCGCGCGCGCCCATGGCGAAGCGGGCCTCCCACTGCGCGGGCTGCTCACCGACGCTGAAGGACGAGCCCTCCGTGGTGACGGTGACGCAGTGCTCGAGGCCGAAGCGAGTGGCCAGCATGTCCATCGCCCGATCCAGGTCCGTGGTCACATAACCGAACTGCCACACGTTGGCCAACAGATCGGCGACCGTGTCCACCGGTCGCGGGGCGGTGAACAGGCCCTCGGCCGGCCGCGT
This sequence comes from uncultured Solirubrobacteraceae bacterium, assembly GCA_963800545.1. Lineage (GTDB taxonomy): Bacteria > Actinomycetota > Thermoleophilia > Solirubrobacterales > Solirubrobacteraceae > Palsa-465. Next base: position 269,433 of record CAWDBJ010000004.1, on the reverse strand, counting down.
GGGCGGATTGGAGCTCATCCCGCGCACACCGTAGCGCCACCGGCGCGAGGCCGGCGGCGCTGGTACATTCGCGTCAATCCGGTGGGTGTGCCGGGGGATCGAAGAAGGGGCAGCAGATGCAGATCCGTTCAGTCTCACTCGCTCTGGTGAGCGATCGCCGGGGCACTGGCTGTCCCGGGGCCGCGCTCAGCGCACGGGCACCCATCGCGCTCTCGCTGTCGGCGTCGCGAGCGCAGCTCACCACGACCCAGCACCAGACGCTGCACGTCAGTGGCCGCACGCCGGACAAGCGCAAGCTGCTCGTCGGCGTCTCGGCGCGGCCGTGCCTGGCCGACGCGGCCAAGGAGGTCAGCACCCGCCCCGGCAGACCGATCATCAACCGCACCGTCACCGGCCACTTCGCCCAGAGCTACACGATCAAGCACTCGGCGGCCGGCCGCACCATGTCTGCGCCTACCTGCTGCACGCCATGCGGCACGCCGGCAGGCGAACCATCATCACGGACGCCCACACGACGGTGTCCTTCACGACGAGCTGATCCGGGCGCCGAGCGGTGGCCGTCTCCCGGACCAACGTCATGGCGCACCCCTCCCGGCCGACCGCCGCCGCGGCGGTGGTGACGGCGCTGCTGCGGACGGCCGGGATCCGGATCGGCGGGGATCGCCCCTGGGACGTCGAGGTCACCGACCCCCGCTTCTACCGGGCGGTGCTGAGCACCGGGTCGCTCGGCTTCGGCGAGAGCTACATGCGGGGCTGGTGGGAGGTCGATGACCTCGAGGAGGTCGCCTATCGCCTCAGCCGGGCGGGCCTGCACTGGGTGGCGCGAGCGCTCCCCGTCCACCTGTCGGCCCTGATCAGCGCCCGCCTCGTCAACCGCCAGACGCGCGCGGACTCCGCGGAGCTGGCCGACCGCCACTACAACCTGGGCAACGACCTGTTCGCGGCGTTCCTCGGTCCCTCGATGGTGTACAGCTGCGGCGTGTTTGACGGGCACGCAGTCGCTCGACGAGGCCCAGGCGATCAAGCTCGACCTCATCTGCCGGCGCCTGGAGCTCGCTCCCGGCGATCGCGTGCTCGACGTCGGCGGCGGCTGGGGCGAGTTCGCCCGCCACGCCGCCACCCACTTCGGCTGCCACGTCACCAGCATCAACATCGCCGACGAGCAGATCCGCCATGCGCGCGAGTTGTGCGCCGGCCTGCCGGTGGAGATCGTCAAGTGCGACTACCGCGACCTGAGCGGGAGCTTCGACAAGGTGGCGGTGATCGCCATGCTCACCCACGTCGGCCCGCGCAACTACCGCTCCTTCATGTCGATCGTCCACGACCGGCTCGCCCCCGGTGGCCGCGTCCTCATCGAGACCCTCGGCAGCCGCATCTCCAAGGTCAACTGCGAGCCGTGGACGAACACCTACATCTTCCCGGGGGGCGTCGTGCCGTCGATGCGCCAGCTCGACCGGGCCGCCGACGGGGCTGCTGCGCCGCACGGAGCTGACCGAGTTCGGCGAGCATTACATCCCGACGCTGCGCGCCTGGAAGGCCAACCTCGAGCACGGGTGGCCGTCGCTCGCCGGGCGCTATCCCGAGACCACCCGGCGGATGCTGCGCTACTTCTTTGAGACGATCGCGGGCGCCTTCCGAGCCGGCCATCTCCGGTACTGGCACATCGGCCTGGAGAAGGCCCCGCCGCCGTAGCCATGAGCGACATCGACCCGTTCCTGACTGACCTCGGAATGGCGCGGTTCGCCGCGACGTTCGCCGCCCACGGGATCGACCTCGCCATCGCCCCCGACCTCACCGATGCCGACCTCAGGGAGCTGGGCGTGACCCGCCTGGGCGACCGCAAGGTGCTGCTGCGCGAGCTCGCCCGCCTGGCCCCGCGCGACCGCAGCCAGGAGCCTCACCGCCGCCTGCTGTCCGTCCTCTTCTGCGATCTGGTGGGCTCGACGGAGCTGACTCAGCGGATGGATGCCGAGGATCTGCGCTCCGTGCTGATGGCCTACCACCGTGCCGCGCGCGAGTCGATCCTGCGCTACGGCGGATTCGTGGGGACGCTGCTCGGCGACGGCGTGATGGCCTACTTCGGCTGGCCGCAGGCCCAGGAGGACCAGGCCGCCCAGGCGGTGCGTGCCGGGCTGGAGCTGGTGGCGACGATGCGCGAGCTGCGCCTCGAGCACGGGGTGGTCATCCGCTGCCGCGTCGGCATCGCCAGCGGCCGCGTCGTCATGGGCGACGCCGACGATCCCGACCTGGCGTTCGGTGAGACCCTCAACCTGGCGGCCCGCCTGCAGGCTCACGCCGAGCCCGACCGGGTCGTCTGCGACGCGGCCACCAACCGGTGGATCGGTCGGCGGTTCAAGACGGTGGCGCTGGCCTCGGCCGAGCTCAAGGGCTTCGGCCTGCCGGTGGCCACCTGGAAGGTCGCTCGCCGAGCATCCGGTCCGTTGACCGCTTCGAGTCGCGCGACACGGACAAGACGGCGTTCGCCGGCCGCGACACGGAGATGCGCACGGCTGGGCGAGCTGTGGCAGGCCGCCCGTGACGGCCGCGGCCAGGCGGTGACGATCCGCGGCGGGCCCGGGATTCGGCAAGTCCCGCCTGCTCCGCGAGTTCCGCGCGTCGATCGCCGCCGACCAACCGGCGGTGCTGCGCTTCCAGTGCTCCGCCCACCACGCCTCGAGCGTCTTCTATCCCGTCATCCAGACGCTCGAGCAGGTGGCCGGCATCGACCCGGTCGGCGACTCCGACAGCGACAAGCGGGCCAAGCTCGAGAACCTGCTGGCCCGCCGGCAGTCCCCCGCCGCCCTCGACGTCACCAGCCTCGCCCAGATGCTCGATGTCTACCCCTCCGAGCCGGCCGATGATTCGACGGCCACGGAGCGCCGGCGCCACGGAATCGAGCTGCTCGTCGACCGGGCGCTCACCCTGTCAGACGAGCGGCCGCTCTTGACCATCGCCGAGGACGTGCACTGGGTCGATCCCTCCAGCCGCGAGCTGCTCGCCCAGCTGATGAGCGCCTGCGCGGACCGGCGGGCGATGGTGATCGTCACCACGCGCGGCGATGACCCGCCGATGCCGGCCGCTCCGCACGGCACGGAGATCGTCCTGGGCGGAATCACCTCGGCCGAGACGGAGACGATCGTGCGCAGCATCGAGGGCGCCGCGGGCCTGTCGCGCACGGACGTGGCGCGGATCGTGTCCCGTGTCGAGGGCATCCCGCTGTTCGCTGAGGAACTGACCGCGGCGGCCGTCGAGCACGGCCACGTCACCGCCTCCGGAGAGCTGCCCGAGACGGTCGAGGCCTCCCTGACGGCGCGCCTGGACTTCCTCACCCACGGCAAGGCGGTGGCCCAGATCGGCTCCGTGCTCGGCCGCGACTTCGCGGGGTCACAGCTCGAGTCCCTGGCCCAGTCCGCCGTTTCGAAGTCGGCGCTGTGGTCGGGGCTGCGCGAGCTGACCGACGCGGGGCTCGTCGAAGGCCCCTTCGACGATTCCCGCTACCGCTTCAGCCATGCGCTCGTCCAGGAGGTCGCCTACGGCAGCCTGCTGCGGCGCACCCGTCAGCAGCTGCACGAGCGAGCCGCCCGCGACGTGCTGGCCGAGCCCGGCCGCGCCCGCGAGCCCGAGCTCGTCGCCCACCACCTGACGGAGGCCGGGCAGATCGCCGAGGCGCTGGAGTACTGGAAGGCGGCGGGGCTGCGATCGGCCGAGAAGTCCGCCAATGCCGAGTCCATCTCCCAGCTGCGGCGCGGTCTGGCGCTCGTCGGCGGTCTGCCCGAGGGTCCCGAGCGCGACCGGCTCGAGTTCAGCTTCCTCGTCGCCTGCGCCGGCCCGCTGATCGCCGAGCACGGGTATACGAGCTCCGAGCTGGTCGACTGCATCGCCCGGGCGCTCGCGCTCTCGGAGCGGATCGGCGACACCCCGGAGATCTACGCCCTGCTCTACGCCCGCTGGGCGGTGCTGCTGACCTCGGGCTCGATGCCGGAATCGCTGGAGGTCGCGCACGCCTACTCGCGCCTGGCCGAGCGCCAGGAGCACTCAGACGCCCTGTTCGCCCGCCACCGGATGCTCGGCGCGTCGTACATGTGCCTCGGCGAGCTTGACCGGGCCCGGGAGGAGCTCGATCACCTGATCGTCGGCTACGAGGCCGAGCGCCACGAGTTCCTCGCCCACTCCCATGGTCTCGACCTGCTCGTCGCCGGCCACTGCTTCCAGGCCGAGGTGCTGTGGCTGACCGGCCACGTCCACCAGGCTCGGCGACAGCGCCGACGCCGGCCTGCGGCGCGCCCGGGAGATCCGAGCACGTCAACTCGATCGCGATGGCGCTGCACTTCTGCGGGCTGGTCAGCTTCCTGGCCCGCGATCCCGCGGCCGTGCGGGGCTACGCCGCGGAGATGGAGGAGCTGACCGCGCGCCAGCCGGCCGGCGCCTGGCCCTCGCTGACCGGAGCCATGGTCGGCTGGTCGCGGCTCGCCGAGGGCGACCGCGAGCGGGGCTGGCCCAGCTGATCGCCGGGCGTCGAGCGAGCCATCGGCGTCGGCGTCTCCATGTTCGTGCCGATCTTCCACTGCCGCATCGCCGAGGCGCTGATCGAGGCCGGCGACCCGGCGGGCGCCGCCGGCGGCTGGCGATGGCGAGGCGCTGATCGCGCGCACCGGCGAGGTCAACTACCGCGGGGAGCTGCTGCGGCTGCAGGCGGTGCTCGAGCTGCGCCGGCGCGGCGCCGCCGCGCAGGCCAGGCGCTGCTGGCGCACGGCAGCTGGAGGTCGCCCGCCGGCAGGGCGCGCGGTCGATCGAGGATGCGCGTCGCCGGCACCCGGCGACGCTGCGGGCAGATGCCGGTCAGGCCAACTTGACGAACACCTGGCCGCCGTCCACCTTCACGGGATAGATGCAGAGGCTGGTGCGCGCGGGGATACGGGTCGCCTCGCCGGTCTTGTAGTTGAAGCGGCCGTTGTGCTTGGGGCACTCGATGATGTCGCCCATCACCAGGCCGTCGGCCAGCTCCGCCCGCTCGTGGGTGCAGATCCCGTCGGTGGCGTGGTAGGTGTCCTGCGGGCTGCGGTAGATGGCCAGCGACCGGCCCGTCGAGCGTGACCGCGATGACGTCCTCCTCGTCGACCTCATCGGCGTCGCAGGCCAGCAGCCAGCCGTCGTCGCTCACCCCGTGACCTCGAACACCGCGTCATGCATCTCCGGGCGAAACGGCCGCGCCGCCTCCGGCAGCGTGCGCCGCACGTAGTACTCGGGCTCGCGCATCTGGCGCAGCAGCGTGGGGATGATCTCCCGGTAGGCGGCCAGCAGGCTCGGATAGGGGACCGGCAGATCGGCGGCCACCTCGGCGTGCAGCTGCGGCAGGGCGTGGTAGGGGACCATCGGGAACATGTGGTGCTCGACGTGGTAGTTCATGTTCCAGTAGAGGAAGCGGAAAACCGGGTTCATCTCGATCGTGCGGGCGTTGAGCCGGTGATCGAGGACGTTCTCGGCCAGGCCGGCGTGCTGGGAGATGCCGAAGATCACAGACAGCCAGCGGCCGTAGAGCGTCGGCAGCCCGACGTACATGAGCGGCAGCAGCGAGCCGGTGACGATCGCCAGCGCCACCACGCAGCGCGTATACGGACGACCCAGGCGCGCGCCTCGCGGTAGACCTTGTGGCGCTCGGCCTCGGGGATGAAGGTGGCCTCCTCCTCGGTCACCCGGCCGGCGGCATGGCGCCCGACGCTGATCGCCGTGTCCCAGGCATCGCGCAGCCCGGCGATGTTGACGATCAGCCGCAGCACGTCCGGGCGGGCGCATGGCGGCGATCTCGCGGTCGCGGCCGACGATGATCGTGTCCGTGTGATGGCGGGCATGGCTCCAGCGCCAGAAGGTCGCCTCCTTCATGTTCATGAACGAGGCGATCTGGTAGAGGACATCGTTGAGCCACGACGTCCTGAAGGCGGTGCCGTGGCCGGTCTCGTGCCAGCGCGAGTCCGAGGCCGAGCCGTACAGAACGCCGTAGACGATGAAGAAGGGCACGCACGCCCAGCTGCCCCACAGCAGGCCGCCACCGACGCCGGTGAGCACCAGCAGGCCGATCCAGATCGCGCTGTCGCGCAGCGCCGGGCCGTCCGCGCGGCGCATCAGCTGCTTCATGCGCTTGCGGGGCACGTCGGCGTGATACCACTCGGCGGCCACCAGGCCCTGCTCGGAGGCGCGCTGGGCGCTCGGTCCGATGAGGCTGTAGTCGCGGTCCGTGGTGACGAGCCATTCGCCCTCGATTATCCCAGGCGGGCGGGCTCAGGGCGCGACCTTGCCGACGGCGGGCGCAGCGGAGATGATCGCCTCACCTGCGAGAGGAGCTGAGCATGCCCAAGAACCTGGTCGTCTGCTGTGACGGCACCTGGAACGTCCCCGACGAGAGCCGCGGCGCGGTGGCCGCGCCCACCAACGTCGCCAAGCTCGCCCTGGCGGTGGCGCAGGACGAAGCGACCCAGCGGCTCTACTACGAACCCGGAGTGGGCACCGCACCTGACGAGCGCATCACCGGCGGGGCCTTCGGGTACGGGCTGTCGCACAACATCCGCAACGGCTACGCCTTCCTGGCCGCGAACTACTCCGAGGGCGACCGGGTGTTCCTGTTCGGCTTCAGCCGCGGCGCCTACACCGCCCGCAGCCTCGGCGGCCTGATCCGCAACTGCGGCATCCTGCGCCCCGAGCACGCCGATCAGGTCAACGCGGCCTTCGCGTTCTACCGCGACCGCACCTCCCACTCGCACCCCAGCTCGATCGCCTCCCATCTGTTCCGCGACATGTACTCCTACGGCGACCAGCCGATCCACTTCATCGGCGTGTGGGACACCGTCGGAGCGCTCGGCATCCCCAACGACCTGCCGGGCTGGGAGCAGATCTCCCGGCTGTTCACCGGCTGGGAGCAGCTGTGGGGCTTTCACGACACCCAGCTGAGCGCGCAGGTGGCCCACGCCCGCCACGCGCTCTCCATCGACGAGGAGCGCGCCGCCTTCCGCCCGACCCTGTGGACCCAGGACCAGGCCGCGCTCGATGCCGGTCAGGATCTCAAGCAGGTGTGGTTCGCCGGCGTCCACAGCGAGGTCGGCGGCGGCTCGGCCGACACATCGCTGTCGGACATCGCGCTGCTGTGGATGGCCGGCCAGGCGGCGGCGTGCGGGCTGGCCCTCCGCGAGGGCCTCCCCCGAGCGGGCTGGCCCGAGCACGGCATCGCCCCCGCCGCGCCCGCCTACGGCGGCCCGCTGGTCAGCTCCCGCCACGGGCTGTGGGCGCTCATCGATCCCCTGCACCGGCTCAAGGCGCCGCCGGACGCCGACGCCCGCGGCCAGGCGATCGCCAGCACGGCAACACGGCGCTTCGAGGATCCCCGGGCGCGCTACGCGCCGCCGGGGTTCGCCGCCTACGCGGAGGGACTCGGTGGGGCGGCGGAGGACGTGGACGCCGTCTGAGCGTCCGCCGGCGCCGGCGTGGCTGCCGCGTCGGCCGCGAGCGCTACGTCGGCGGTGGGCGCCGGGCCGACAGCGGCCGGGTCAGCGGCGGCCGGGTCAGCGGCGGCCGGGTCAGCGGCGGCCGGGTCAGCGGCGGTCGGGTCGGCGGCGGGTGACGGGTCGCTGGCCGCGGACGGATCAGACGCTGCCGTCGGGTCGGCCGAAGCGCCCTGATCGCCGGCCGCGCTCGCGTCGCTCCCGCCGCTGGCCGGGCTCGCGTCGCTTCCGTCGCTCGCCGCGCTCGCGTCGCCGGCGGCGGTCGAAGCAGCCGCAGCGCCATCGGAGCCGGCGTCCGGGGACGTGGCCGACGGATCACCGGGCGAATTCGTCGACGAGGCCGCAGCAACCCCACCTGAGCTCGACGGGGCCGAGCCGGATCCGTCGCCAGTGCCCGCCGAGGAGGACGGCGCCGACGGCGAGCTCGTCGGCGAGCCGGAGCCGCTGCCGGTCGGCATGGCCGGCGGCGTCGTCGGGGAGCCGCTCCCACCCGCGCTGTCGCCGCCGCTGCCGCTGCCGCTGGTGCTTGCGCTGCCGCTGCCGCTGCCGCTGCCGTCCAGGGGGATCAGCGGCGAGTCGGGAGACGACGTGGGGGTCGAGCTGGTCGCCGAGCCGCTGCTCGAACCCGTCGAGCTGATCGACCCGCTGCCGGGGGCAGTTGACGTCGGAGCCTGGCCGCCGCCGGACGCGGTGGGAGCGGGCGTGCTCGTGGAGGTCGATGAGCCGGCGGCTGGCGGTGTCGTGGTCGTGGTCGTGGTCGTGGAGGGCGTCGCCGTCCCGGTTGGCTTGGCCGGCGCAGGCGCCACCGGGGGGATTGAGGCGACGAGCGAAGTGGACCCCGAGGGAGCGGCGGACGCCGACCGTGGCGTCGGGTTGGGGGGCGATACCGAGGCGACGTTGGTGGCGCCCACCGCGACCGCTGCGGCGGTGAGGATCTTGGCGGCCACTCCGGTGGCGCTCAGGCTGCCGACCCCGACGACGGTCAGGCCGGTGGCCGCCGCCACGGACCCGCCGGCCACCACCGCGGTTCCCGCCGCGCCGGTCGCCGCGCTCGCCAGACCGCCGGCGGCCAGCGCTCCGGCGCCGGCCGATCCAGCCAGGGCCCCGCCCCCTCCGACGAGTGCGCCGCCGGCCGCCGCGCCGGTTCCAGCCGCCAGGGCGCCACCGCCGGTGACGCCCGCCCCGGCCACCGCCGCGCCGCCGCCGGTGACGCCGGCGCCGGTGACCACCGCGCCGCCCGTCACTCCGGCACCAGCCGCCGCGCCACCGCCGGTCACGCCGGCGCCGCCGGCCACCGCGCCGCCGGTCGCTCCGACCCCCGCTGCCGTCGCGCCTCCGTGCAGGACGGCACCTAGGATCAGCGACTTGAGGCTGGCCGCGAGCGGCACGGGAACGATCAGCGCCAGGGCCGCGCGCTGGCGGCGGGTCTGGACCTCATAGGCGGCGCAGCTCGGACAGCGATCGATGTGGGCGCGGGTGATTGAGCGCGCGGGGACGGTCCCGCGGATGGTGGCGATCCGCTCGCGGATGTCGGCGCACGGGTGGTTGCGGGCGTGACGGTTGCGGCTGAGCGCCTCGCGGGCCTGGAAGACGAGCGCCTTGACCTTCCCGGTCTGGACGCCCAGGATCGCGGCGATCTCCTTGTGGGAGTTGTCGCCCAGCTCGAACAGCACCAGAGCCGCACGCTGGTCCTCAGGCAGGCGGTTGATGTCCTCCAGCATCTCGCGCAGGTCCTCGCGCTGCTGAACCTGGTCTGTGAGGTCGGCGAACAACGAGGCCTCCGACGCGGCGGGCTCGATCTCCCGCCGGGCCCGGATCTCCGACAGGCAGCGGTTGCGGGCGATCGTGTAGAGCCACGGCCGGAGCGTGATCTCAGTGGTGGTGCTCCGCATCGCCCGGTAGGCCGACACGAACGTCAGCTGCACCGCGTCCTCGGCCGTCTCGCGGCTCTTGAGCATGTGCGTGCAGAAGGAGAGGATCCCTCGCACGTAGCGGTCGTAGACCAGCTCGAATGCCGTGTCGTCGCCGGCTCGCACCCTCGCGACCAGATCATGGTCCGTCTCGCCGAGGATCGGTGCCAGGTGGACTACGTGGCGCCGGTCGATGACCTCGAGGGTTGCCCCCATGGTCCGTAGTGTGAGCCATCGGGGCCCGGGAATCCAGTCGAGTTCCCGGAGATGGTCGGCGCCGGGACCGGCGGCGCGGCGTGGAGCCTGTCCAGCGGCTGCGCACAGCGAGAACAGATCATGGGGGTAGCGGCGCCTGGGGGCTAATCCGTACCCCCAGGCGCTGCGCCCCCAAGACCCTCACGTCACGCCCCCGACTGACCGCCGCCGCTGGCTCTGCCGCCGGCTGGTCATCGACGTGTTTCCCATCATCTTGAACGCCGGGCATCGCCCAAAGGTTGGTCCGCGCCCGTTTTCTTTCTTGGCCCCGATGGGGGGTGTGGAGCGACGGTCGCCGCCGCCCGGCTCCCCGAGCCCCGGGCCGAGCCCGCGGAATCTCCTCCGGATCTGCAGGATTGGCTGCCGAGGTCGTGCAGGACCTGCCACGGCGAAAGATTTCCCGCCATTTCCAGCGCGATCGGAGTTCTCCGAGATATGACCTCTCTCCAGCGCCCGGTCGCCGGCACAGCCACGACCACGCCTTCTCCGGTGCGCGGCGCGGCGCGCGCCACCCGGTGCGAGTGCCAGCGGTGCGGCGTCCACACCTTCCCCGTCCTGCGCCCTACGGTCGTCCCCTACTGCCACAACTGCGGCTCCACGGAGCTCGAGCCGGTGGACCCCCGGCCCGCGCCCGCCGGGCGCGAGCCTCTCAGCTACGCCAGGACGGACGCGACTCCGCGCTCCGCCGCCTGAAGGCCCCGGCCCGGGCCGGGGCCCGACGGCCTCCTACCCTCTCCGACCGTGCGTGTGCCGCAGGCGGGAGCGGTGTGACCGGCTCCACCCGTGAGACCACGAGGGGGAGCTCGGCGCCCCGGTCAGCCGCTCGGGCCAGTATGGAATGAAGTTGCCCCCGCCCAGGGAAGAGGACAGTGCGTTGGCGCTCGTGTTCAGCTGGGAGGCGGTGGCCACGGTGCCCCAGCTGCCGCTGGCCACCCGCGACTCGAGCGCGTGCAGCCCGGCGATGAGGTCCGCCGAGGTGAAGTTGCAGTGGCCCTGGGCCTGGGCGAACGCCTGGCGCAGCAGGGCGCTGTCGCCGGCCTGGGCCACCAGGCGGTGGTAGTAGCGCTCCTGCTGGACGGGAACCAGCTGGTCGGAGATCGTGTGGAGGTCGAGCTCGGGGACCTGCAGGTGGCCGCTCGGCACGGACGTCCGGGCCAGCCAGCGGTACGCCGACCGGTCAGGCCGCAGATTCGCGTTGCGGACGAGCGTCTGGAGATCGCTGCCCAGGCTGAGTCCGGCCTCGTTATAGAGCGCCCGAACCTCCGGGTAGTAGGAGGAGGCGTGCAGCACCGCGCCGAAGTCGACGCCCACGGTGCCGCTGCCCTCGCCGCCGGCCGCCGCCTCGATCTGGTCGCGGCCCGTCATGATGAAGGTGAGCGCGTTGGTCGGCCCGGACTGGAAGTAGTCGTCGTACTGACCCTGTTCCTGGGCGGGGAAGTCGTAGAGGCCGGGAATCGTCGCCCCGCCCCAGGGCGAGACGTTGAGCAGCGCGCTGACGAGCGCGAGCCGTGCGCGTCCCTGGGGCGTTCCCTGGGCCGCCTGCGCCGCGGCGAGTAGCTTGGCGGCGCTGGCGGCGCTGTCGGCAAAGCCCTGCGACGGTCCGTCGACGAAGTTCGTCAGCTGGATGCTCTGGTCTGCGGCCAGCAGCTGGCGGAGCGCGTACTCACCGTTGAGCTGGTACTGGTTGAGGTTGTTGGCCCCGGCGACGATCCCGCAGGTGGTCAGCGCGCCGTTGAGCCGGCCGTTGGCGTTCTGATCCTCGAGGGCGCTGACGAGCCCTCCCATCGAGGTGCCGAAGGCGTAGACCTTCGAGGGCGCCGAGGGCAGGACCGTCCGCTTGACCGTCGACAGCGTCTGGAACTGGTCGCGCACGGCGCTGCCGAGCGCCCACCAGGAGCCGTTGGGGTCATAGGAGGAGCCGGCCATCGCATACCCCATCCCGAGCAGCGCCTGCTGCGTTCCCGGGTCCGGGGCGTCCTGGGCGTTGAGCGGGCCGTAGCCGTGGCTGTAGAGCAGCAGGGTCCCGTTCCAGTTGGCCGGTACGTCGGCGATCCACGTCGCCCCGTCGGGCAGCGTGCCCTTCACGGACTTCGCCGCCGGCGAGGCCGACGCCGATCCCGCCGCCAGCATCGCCGCGACAGCCGCGATCGCCAGCACCACTCCCGCGAGCGCCCGCAGACGCGCAGCCATCGGCCAGCTCATATGACCCTCCCTCGCCAGGCGCCCGGCAGACGCGGACGCGCTCAACCGCTCTCTCAGGCCGAGCATATTTGCGGCTGTCAAGTCACTTGTCAACACGGTTGACAGAGCGCGGACACTCCGGCGATATGTTGCCCCGATGCACTCCGCCTCGGCCGACGACCTGACCGCCGGTGCGCCGCCGGCCACGGCCGCCGCGGTGCCGCGGGTGGGGTACCTCGTCTACCGGGTGGAGCGTCGCCTGCGCGCGCGCCTGGACGAGGCCGTCAGCGCCCACGGCGTCACCACCACTGAGTACGTGGCGCTGAGCGTCCTGCGCGAGCGCGACGGGCTGTCCAGCGCCCAGCTCGCCCGCTGGGCCTTCGTCACCCCTCAGGCGATGAGCCTGGTGGTGACCGCCCTGGACCGGCGGGGGCTCGTCCGCCGCCGCCCGGACCGGCAGCGCCGTCGCACGCTGCGCCTCTCCGTGACGCGGCGCGGCCTGGCGGTGCTCACGCGCTGCGACGACTCGATGGACCAGATCGAGTCCGACATGCTCCGCGGGCTCGACCTCGACACCGTCCAGACCGTGCGCGCAGCCCTCTCCTCGTGCGCCCATGCCCTGGAGGCGACGCGGCCTCTGCCGTGACCCTGGAGGGGCATCGCTGCGCTCGCACTGCGTCAGTCGCGGGCATAGGATGCGCGCGTGTCGCACCCTGACCCGGCTGCCGCTGCGGACCTCCGCCCGCTCGAGCCCGGCGAGGTCTGGGAGAACCCGGTGACGCGCGAGCGCGCCGTCCTTGTCGAGGCGCCGTGGCTCAACGATGCGCGACGGGCGATCGCCGACCTGACCGCGCTGCCGGGCGCCCGGGTCGTCGGGGAGCACCTGCACCCGGCGCTGCACGAGCGCTTCACCGTCCGGGAGGGCGAGCTGACGGTGCTGCGTGACGGCCACCGGTCCGTTCTGCGCGCCGGTGAGCGCGCCGACATCGAGCCGGGCGTCTGGCACGACTGGTTCAACGTGGGTGAGACGGACGCGATCGTCCGGGTGGAGATCACCCCGGGTGAGCGGTTCGCTCACATGATCGAGACGCTGTTCGGGCTCGCCCGCGAGGGCCACGTGAACAAGCGTGGCATGCCGCACCCGCTGCAGCTGGCGCTGACCGCGACGGAGTTCGCCGACGTGATCGTGTTCCGCAAGCCGCCGGCCGCCGTTCAGCGCGTGCTCTTCGGAGCGCTCTCGCCGATCGCGCGGCGCCGAGGCTATCGCGCGACGTACCCGACGCTGTCCAGGACGACGCTGGCGCCGCGCCGGCCAACCTCGGATCGGCCGACCGAGCCGTAGCGATCACTCGGGCACCACGTGGAACTCGATGCGGTAGACGAGCGTGTCCTCGTCGATCGGCCCGGCGTGGGCGGCGCGACGGCGCATCGTCTCGCGGTCGGGCTCACCGGCCCGTCGCACGTCCCGAGCGGTGATCGCCGCGAACGGCAGAAGCTCGATGGCATCGACCTCGATGTGACCCGGACCGACCCGGTAGCGGCCGCCCTCCTTGACCTGGGGCCGCGTCCACAGGCGGACGGTGAGCGTGATGTCACCGGCCAGGACGTCGTCGCGCAACTCGCGGCTGAACTGCACGCTCGCGATCAGTCGTTGAGCGAACGGTCGACCGCGCGGGCGACCTGATCGCGCGAGCGGGCGTCCACGGCGCTGACCATGGCGACGCGCCACCGTTCTGGGCTGGCGAGGTCACACGTCACCCCCATGTCGGCCAGGAACATCGTCTGATCGACGTGGCCGGCCACCTGCTCGGCGCGCCGGCGCGCGGCGATGTGCTGCGCGCGGGCGAGCGGAGTGCGCCCCGGCTCGCTCGCGCGGCTGACCAGATCCTCAGCCACCAGCGGGACGGCCCGGCGAGCGCACTTCTCCCACGGAGCGTCGGCCTCGGAGTCGACGATCACCTGGCGGACGACGCGCCACCCCGCGTGGCGTGAGTCACAGCGGGCGACCAGGAAGCGCGCCAGCGCCTCGGCCACCACGAACGCCTCCGGCTCGGCCCCGTGCCCGTCGAGGTGGCGCAGCGCGGCCCCGACACCACGGCCCTCGTCGACCGCTCGGGCCAGCTGACGGGGGGTCCGTCGCGGCTGGTAGGTTCGATCCTCGATCTGTCTACCGTACTCGCCGGGCGATCACGCGCTCTGCGGCAGGTCCCCGTTTTCGAATGAGAGGCGCGGCAAGGGGCCGTCAACGTCGTGACCGTTTCCCCCGACCTCGAGCAGCTGTTCCGCCTCGACCTCGCGTACTACGAGGGGCGGGCGGACGGGATCGCCTCCGTCAATGGCGTGAGCGTCGCCGAGGCCCGCCGCGACCTCGCCGCCCGGCACGGCCTCGGAAGCTGGGCCCAGCTGTGCCGCCAGGTCGAGGCGATGAACCGCGGCGATGTGCCGCCGACGCCGTTCGTGCTCGCCTACCGGGCGGTCGAGGCAGGCGACCGGGACGGGCTCGAGCGACTGCTCGATCGTTTCCCCGATCTCGTCGTCCAGCGCGGGACGAACGGCAACGATCTCCTCGGGCTGGCCGGGGAGCGCGAGCTCGTCTCGCTGCTGCTCGAGCGCGGGGCCGATCCCAACCGGGGCAACGACTACGGGTGGACGAAGCTCCACCAGGCCGGCTACGCCAACGACTCCGAGCTGGCCAGGCTGATGCTCGCCGCCGGCGCGCGCGCGGACCTGTTCGGGCGGGGCGACGGCGGCACGCCGCTGGTCGCGGCGCTGTTCTGGGGTCACCGGGAGGTGGCTGAGCTCCTCGGTCGCGAACCAGGCAACCTGCGGGTCGCGGCCGGGCTCGGCGACGTGGGGCTGATCCGCGACCTGGCCGGTACGCCCCAGGCCGGCGCGCACCGTGGCTTCTACCGCCCCCACGGAGGGTTCCCCGCCTGGCAGCCCTCCGACGATCCTCAGGAGGTGCTCGACGAGGCCCTCGTGTGGGCGGCCAAAGCGGATCGCGTGGACGCGCTGCGCCTCCTCACTGAGCTCGGCGCCCGGGTCGACGCCGACCCCTACCGGGGAACCCCGCTCGCCTGGGCCGCCGCCAACGGCCGCGTCGAGTCCATCCGAGCGCTGATCGAGCTGGGTGCTGACCCCGACCAGCGCGGCACCTTCGGCGGACCGAGCCACGGCGAGGGCGTCACCGCGCTGCACCTCGCGGCCCAATCAGGGCACCGCGACGCCGTCCTCGCTCTGCTCCGCCTGGGCGCTGACCCGCTCATCACGGACGCCCTCCACGGCGGCACCGCCCTCGGCTGGGCCCGCGTCGGCGACCACGACGAGCTCGCCGACATCCTGCCTGGCGCCCGGTAAGGGCGACAGCCCTTCCGGTCCGTCGGCCTGCGAGGGCCACAGCACCGCCCGACCGGCACGCTTGGCGTCATAGAGGAGGCTGTCGGCCCGGCCCATCAGCCCGTCGGCGGGCTCGGCGGTGTCCCACGTGGCGAGCCCGACCGAGCAGGTCGTGGGTGCCGGCATCCGGGTGCGCAGGCGGGCGAGGACGTCGGGGCCCTCGGCCGCGCCGCACTCCGGGAGCAGGATGGCGAACTCGTCGCCGCCGATCCTCGCGAGCACGTCGTCGGGACGCAGGACCTCAGTCCATCGACGCGCGACGTCGATCAGCAACGAATCGCCGCCCGGGTGGCCGTGGACGTCGTTGATGGCCTTGAAGCTGTCGATATCGATCAGGGCGACGCTCACGGGGTCGCCGGTGCGCCGGGCGCGGGCCAGACCACGATCGAGCTCGAGCTCCCACGTCCGCCGGTTGGGCAGCCCGGTCAGGGCATCAGTGTGGGCGAGCTCGTCGAGACGCTGCAGCAGGCGATCACGGACGCTGTCCTGCTCGCGCACCCGCGCGACCAAGGCGTGCGTCGTCATGCCCATGATCCCCGACAGGGTCACGAAGAGGATGCCGGCCCGCCACGCACTGGGGGGATAGGTCGCTCCGCCGACGAGGAGCAGCGGAAGAACGAAGAGCAACATCACCCCGGTCAGCAGGCACCACAGCTGGCGCCGCGTTCCGGAGAGGCTGAGCCAGAAGACCGGCAGCAGAACCATCGCCATCACCCCGGAGGGGCCCCCGGCCGCGCGCAGCAGCCCGACCACCACCAGGTAGGCAAAGCCCAACAGGCACGGGCCCCAGCGCGGAAGGCGCTCCCAGGGGGCGGCAACCACAACGGCGACGATCACCAGCGTCAACGCCCCGGCGGCGGCCAGAAGACCATAGTGCCACCGGTCCGGTGGTAACCAGATCAGCAGGAACGGCAGGGCGGCGGCCACGAGCGACGGCCACAGGATCGGCCGCCATCCCCGAGCAGCGGTCCACGGTTCTCGCATGCCCTGGTATCGGCACGAAGCTCCGACGGCAGTAGTCGCGGACGTGCCCCATACCCCCAACGGGATTCGAACCCGTGATTTCCTGCGTGAAAGGCAGGCGTCCTAACCGCTAGACCATGGGGGCCTGGCGGGGATTGTAGGTGCGGGTGGGTCAGGCGTTGTTGGGGCGGCCCGCGCTCCGGGCGCCGACGTGGTCCGCCAGGGCGCTGAGCGCGGCGGCGATCTGCTGCGCGGCCTTTGTGTCGTGGATGAGGCCGTCGGGGCCGACCATCTCCCGGGTCACCGGGACGCGGGCGCAGGCGGCGTCGACGATGTCTGCGCCCGCATAGCCCAGCACCGTCCGCAGGGAGGCATGGGCGTCGGCGGCTCCGCTGGGAGCCGCCGGCCCGGCCGCGTTGATCCACGCCACCGGCTTGGCGTAGGTCCCCGCATCACCGATCGTCCACTCGAGCAGGTTCTTCATCGCGGCCGGCAGGGCACCCGCGTACTCCGGGGTGCAGACGAGGATCGCGTCGGCGGCGCCCACGGCGGCGCGCATCACGGCCACTCGCGGGTCGACCGCCTCCCCTTCGCGGTCGGCATCGGGGTTGAACAGCGGCAGCTCGCCGATGCCGCCGTAGAGCGTCGCGGTGACGCCGGCGGGGGCGCGGGCGGCGGCGGTCCGCAGGACGGCGGCGTTGGTGGAGCCCTCACGGCTGGAGCCGGAGATGAGCAGGACGAGGACCATCGCGATGACGATAGGCGCGTCATGCGCGAAGATCTGAGTCATGGGCAAATTGAGCATCACCGCCGACCTCGTCTCGTGGGGACCCGCGGCCGCGGTCGTGCTGACCGACGAGCAGGTCCAGCAGGTCGGCGAGGGCGCCAAGCGCTTCCCGGTCCAGGCGACGATCAACGGTCACCCGCTGCGGCTGAGCGTGGCCAGGATGAAGGGCGAGTACCTGCTGGGGCTCAGCAAGGCCAACCGCGAGGCCGCGGGCGTGCAGGCGGGCGACTCCGTGAAGCTCGTGCTCGAGCTCGACAGCGCCCCCCGCGAGGTCGAGGTGCCCCGGGCGCTGGCCCATGCCCTCTCCCTGGATGCCCGCGCCCAGGAGCAGTTCGACGGCCTCGCCTACACGCACCGCAAGGAGTTCGCCCGCTGGATCGAGGAGGCCAAGCGCGACGAGACCCGCGAGCGCCGCGTCGCCCAGGCGATCGAGATGCTGCACGCCGGCGAGACGCGCAGCTGATGTCCGTGGACTCGCCCGAGCAGCTGGCCGCGCTGCGGCGCGTCGGTCGTCTCGTCCAGGAGACGATCGCCCATCTGCGCCGGGCGGTCACCCCGGGCGTCAGCACCCGGCAGTTGGACGACCGGGCAGCCGAGTTCCTGACGGCCCGCGGTGCTCAGTCGGGGCCGATCCTCACCTATGGGTATCCCGGCTGGACGTGCCTGAGCGTCGACGAGCAGGTGGTGCATGGCGTGCCCTCCGGACGCGCCCTGCGCGACGGGGAGCTGGTGAC
Source organism: uncultured Solirubrobacteraceae bacterium (assembly GCA_963800545.1). GTDB lineage: Bacteria > Actinomycetota > Thermoleophilia > Solirubrobacterales > Solirubrobacteraceae > Palsa-465. The sequence continues at coordinate 251,717 of CAWDBJ010000004.1, read as the reverse complement.
GCTCGACGTCGCCATCGAGCTCGACGGCTTCCATGCCGATGCCGCCACCACCGTGCCGGTCGGCCGGATCGACCCGGCCCGGGCGAGCCTCGTCGCCGCCACCCGCAGGGCGCTGAACGCCGGCATCCTCGCCGCGCAGCCGGGCGCCACCCTGCGCGAGGTGGGCGCCGCGGTGGAGGGTGCCGCCGCGGGTGACGGCTACCGGGTGTTCCGCCAGCTCACCGGTCACGGGATCGGGCGCGGCATGCACGAGTCGCCGACGATCTACAACTGGCCGGCTCCCGAGGCCGGGCTGGCCCTCGAGCCCGGCATGGTGTTCACCATCGAGCCGATGCTGACGGCGGGCTCGACGCAGCTGGTGACCGAGCGCGACGGCTGGACGATGAGCGCCCGGGACGGAGCGCCCTCGGCCCATGAGGAGCACACCATCATGGTCGCCGACGGCGGACCGGTGGTCCTCACCCGCGACTGAGCCCGGCCGCCGCCAGCACCGCGGCGGCGGGCGCTGGAGAGGTCCTCGAGGACGCCGTCCAGGCGATCGCCCGCCAGGCTCGAGACCTTGCCGTCCAGGTCGGCCGCGGTCACCGGGTTCTCCGGCGCCCCCCGGGGCCCCGGCACCCGCACGGGCGCGCCCCCGCGCGGGCGTGAGCACCGCGCCCCACCTGCGGCAGGGAGTCGTCGACGGCCACGGCCACCCCGCGGGCCCGCTGCACCACCGCCGGGTCGAGCGTGGCGAAGTCCTCGCGTTCCGGGGCGCCGCGCGCCAGCGTGTGGGCGACGCAGTAGGGGATCGAGAACTTCGCCGACAGCCCGTCGCCGACGGCATCGAGATGCGCCGCCTGGCGGGCGACCGGGTGGACGAGCACCTCGAGCGGGGCGTCGCCGCCGGTCGCGCGCAGCTGCATGGCGCCGTCGATGGGAGCGTGCGTACCCAGACAGCTCGGGTGCAGCTTGATCCAGTTGCGCTCGATCGCCCGCTGTCCCGGCGGTCGCGCCAGCGCTGCCACCGCCGCCGGCCGCCCGTCCTCGCCGGCCGGCCAGGTTGCTCCGAGCACCGCGGCGACGCCGAGCGGACCGTGAATCGTGCGCGGGTCGACACTCGCGCCGGCGCGGGCGAGGAGCGCTCCGTGGACGCCGGCGGCGGCCGACATGCCGACCTGGATGGCCTTGCCGTCGGAGCCGAACGCCCCGCGGGCTCCGCCGGCGCGCAGCAGGGCGACGGCGACGGCCGTCTCGCACTGCAGCTCGTCGAGGCCGAGCAGCCGGGCGGCCGCCACCGCCGCGCCCACCGGTCCGCACACGGCGGTCGGGTGCCAGCCGCCGTCATAGAGCGACGGGTGGCTGGCGGCGGCGAGGGCCGCCATCACCTCGTAGCCCTCCGCGTAGGCGTCCAGCGCCTCGCCGGCGGACCGGCCGAGATGAGCGGCGAGGACCAGCGCCGCGGGCGCGGTGGCAGCGCTCACGTGGGCGATGCCGTCGGGCAGGGTGTCGTCGAAGTCGAGCACGTGGCCGGCGGTGGCGACGAAGGCCACGTCGGCGAGCAAGGTCATCGCCGGCGGCCCGGGCTGCGACCGCGGCGCGCTCCTGCGCCCCCGCGCAGGCACAGGCCAGCCAGTCTGAGAAGGCCATCCGGTAGGCGCCCGCGACCATCGAGGCAGCGTAGCTCTGGACGGACGTTCTAGAACGAACGCTGGCCGCTGCGGCCATCGGCGCGAGGAAACGCCCCCGGCGTCGATCTAAGACCCATCATGCTCCAACTCCATGAAAACGTGACCTCCATGCCGCCCCGCATCGTGCGCTGCTTCTGCGAGCACTGCGGCGCCCACACCAACGCACTCGCCACCTTCCGCATCGGCGGCTCGTGCCCCACCTGCGGAAGCTTTCGCCTCAGCCCCATCGAGGGTGCCGAGCTGATGGCCACGCCGCGCCTGGTCGCCTGAACCACGCCTCCGGGCGCAGCTCAGGACGCCAGCGGCGTGCCGTTGGCGGTCAGCGCCACCTCGACGTTGCCGCGGGTGGCGTTGGAGTACGGACACACCTCGTGGGCCGCCGCCACCAGCCGGACCGCCTCGTCCCCATCGCCGATCCCGGGCAGGGTGACGTCCAGCTCGACCGCCAGCTTGAACCCGCGCTCGGCCGTCGGCAGCAGGCTGACGCGGCTGTCGATGGACACGTCGCCCGGCTCCACGCGCTCGCGGCGGGCCACCACCGCCAGCGCCCCCTCGAAGCACGCCGCATACCCCACGGCGAACAACTGCTCCGGGTTGGTGCCGCCGCCCTCGCCACCCATCTCCGGCGGGCGGCGCAGCTGGATATCGAGCGCCGCGTCGCTGGTCACGCCGTGGCCCTCGGCCCGGCCGCCGGTCACCGTGGCCTGCGCGGTGTAGATCGGTCCCGCCATCTCTCTGCTCCTGTCCTCGGTTCAGTCCCCGGTGGCGATCCTAGGCGCCACCGGCCGCAGCGCTCGCCAGCGGCTCGCCGGCCGCGGGGTCATCGGCAGACGCCGGCGGCTGCGCGACAGCAGGCTCCTCCCCAGCGGCAGGTTCGTCAACCGCGGCCTCATCGGCGACGACCGAGGGATCGGCAGCAAACCAGCGGGTCGAGCGCTTGGCCCCCGTCCGCCGGGCGCGGCCGGCCTGCTCGAGCTCCTTGAGCAGCGTGAGCACCTGGTCGGGATGGCTGTTGGTCTCGCGGGCCAGCTCAGAGGTGGTCAGGCCGTCGTCGGCCACCGCCAGCAGGGCGGCCAGCTTCCCCGAGGGGACGACCTCCCGGGCGGAGGGGGCGGGCGCCAGCGCGCGCGGGCGGCGGGCCCGAGCGGGCGGCGAGACCGGCGGCGTGTCATCAGTCGCATCGAGGGCTGCGAGGGCCTCGCGCAGCTTGGCGAGGTCGGCCTCCAGCTCGGCGATCCCGGCCGCCAGGCGCTGGCGCAGTTCAGTTGAGTAGCTCATGGCGACGATCCTACGCGGGCGCCAGCAGGCCCGCCTGCTCCAGCGACGCCCGCAGTTGAGCGGGCGACTCGAAGCGGATCGCCCGCATCCCCAGCTCTCGCGCGGCGACGATGTTGCGCTCGGAGTCGTCGACGAACACCGTCCTCGCGGCGGTCAGCGCGAAGCGCTCGAGCAACCGGCGAAAGATCTCCGGATCGGGCTTGGCGACGCCCTCGTGGGAGGAGACGACCGTCCCGGCGAACCACCGCATGAAGGCAAAGCGCTCACGCCGCAGCTGGATAGGTCTCGGCCTCCATGTTGGTCAGCGCATAGCAGGGGATCCCGGCGGCTCAGCAGCTCGCGCAGGATCTCGACCGTGCCCTCGATCGGCCCACTGATCATGTCCTCGCTGCGCTCCCCCCACGCCCAGATCAGCTCAGCCTGATCGGGGTGGCGCTCGGCCAGCGCGGCGGCGGACTGCGCAAACGGCGTACCGAGGTCATGGGCGGCGTGCCACTCCAGCGTGCACACCTCGGAGAGGAAGCGCTCCATGCTCTGGGCATCCTCGAACAGCTCGCGGTAGACGTAGCGGGGGTTCCAGTCCAGGAGCACCCCACCGATGTCGAACACCACCGCCTCGATCGCCCGCATCGGTCCATCTTGACGAAATCTCTACGCGCGGCGCCCCGTTCTTAGCGGGTTGTTGACGCCGGGCGTCCGAACATCTGTGGTGCAGATGTCCGCCGCCGGTACCAGCACCCCCACCCAGCCCCCGCGACCCGCGTCATGGCCCGCGCCGCTCCCCGCCTCGCGGCCCGCGGGCCCGATGTGGCCGCGCCGGGCGGCCCGCGGGGTGCGCGCCCGCTGGCATGCCGAGACCCTCGACCGGGCGCTGGCCGAGGGCGCCGATGCGGCGGCCGACCCGCTGCTCGCCGCCCGCGCCGCGCAGCTCATCGCCCCCCGCTCGCGCCGCCGGCTGGCCGGCGGCCTCGCCCGCGTCCGGCGCGCCGCTCGTGACGGTCAGGCGCAGGCGCCGGCGGCCGTCGCCATCGATCGCCACGAGGTGCGCGGCGCCGACCGCGAGCTGGTCACCCTCGAGCGGCGGCTGCGCGATGGCGGAGCGGTCGACCCCCGGGGCGCCGCGATGGTGAGCCGGCTGTTGTGCGACGGCGAGGGCCCCCTGCACGACCCCGTGGGCGCCGGGTCCGTGGCCCGCCACGTGCGCGCGGCCGTCGTCGCTCTGGGAGACCCGCCGCGATGAGCGCCGCCACTCGGGAGGTGGACCCCGGGCAATCGCGCGTGAGGCGCAGCTTCAACGAAGCCGCTCACAAGCTCGGCGACTGGCCGGTCGGCCCCGCGCCCGATCGGGGGCTCCCCGACGAGCCGTCGGAGGCCCTCAAGGCCGCCCGGGCCGACGATCGCGACGTCGTCGCCCACGCCGGCCGTACGGTCCTGGCGCTGGGGGCGCTGGGGATCGTCTACGGCGACATCGGCACCAGCCCGCTGTACACGGTGCAGGTCATCTTCAACGCCCATCACGACGCCGTGCACACCACCACGGCGGGCGTCTACGGGATCGTCTCGCTCATCTTCTGGGCGCTGACGATCGTCGTCTCAGTCAAGTACGCGGGCTTCATCATGCGCGCCCACAACCGGGGGGACGGCGGGATCATGGCTCTCACCGCGCTCATCCGCCGCCGGCGGGTCGCCCACGGGGCGGTGCTCGTCACCCTCGGCGTCTTCGGCGCCGGGCTGTTCTTCGGAGACGGGATGATCACCCCGGCGATCTCCGTCATCTCGGCGGTCGAGGGGATGAACATCGCCGCCCCCGGCCTCGCGCACCTCGTGGTGCCGATCGCGCTGGCGCTGCTCATCGCCCTCTTCGCCGTGCAGCGCTTCGGCACCGGCGCCGTCGGCTGGCTGTTCGGACCGGTGATCCTCGTGTGGTTCGCCGCCATCGGCCTCCTCGGCGCCCGGGAGGTGGTGGCCCACCCCGGAGTGCTGCAGGGACTGTCGCCGCTCTACGGCGCGCGCTTCATGCTCGATCACGGGATCGCCGCCTTCTTGACCCTCGGTGCCGTGGTGCTGTGCGTGACCGGCGCCGAGGCGCTGTACGCCGACCGCGGCCACTTCGGGGCAGGCCCCATCCGGGCCACCTGGTTCGTCGTCGTGCTGCCGTGCGTGATGCTCTCCTACCTCGGGCAGGCGGCGCTCATCCACGCCCACCCGGAGACGATCTCCAACCCCTTCTACCTGCTCGTCCCCGCCGGGGCCCGGATCCCGATGGTCATCCTGGCGACGGCGGCGACGATCATCGCCTCCCAGGCGGCGATCACCGGGTCGTTCTCCGTGGCCAAGCAGGCGGTGGCGCTGGGCTTGCTGCCGCGCCTGAAGATCGTCCACACCTCCAAGCTCGAGGGCCAGATCTACGTGCCGCTGATCAACTGGGGCCTGTGCGCGGGCGTCGCCTTCCTCGTGCTGTGGTTCCAGCACTCGGCCAAGCTGGCCGACATCTACGGCGTCGCGGTCACCGGCACGTTCATCCTCAACACGATGCTGTTCCTCGCCGTCTCGCGCTCGCAGTGGCACACGGCACGGTGGAAGCTGGTCGCGCTCGGCGCGCTGTTCCTGGCCGTCGAGGTGGCCTTCTTCGCCTCCAACCTGACCAAGGTCGCCCACGGCGCGTGGCTGTCGCTGGGCGTCGGGGTCATCTTCTCGACGCTCATGCTCACCTGGCAGCGGGGCCGCATCATCCTTACTCGCAACCGCACCGAACAGGAGGGGTCGCTGAGCGCCTTCCTCGACGGGTTGTGCGAGAGCCGCGCGCCGCTGCGCCGGGTGCCCGGGCACCGCCGTGTTCCTCAACCCCGGCAAGGAGACGACCCCCCTGGCGCTGCGCGCTGCCGTTTCCCACGGCCACGCGCTGCACGAGAAGGTGGTCATCGTCTCCGTCGAGCCGGTCAGTGTCTCGCACGTCGACGCGTGCGACCGCTTCTGCGTGCAGTGGCTCGGGCGGGGCCTCTTCAAGGTCGTCCACGTCACCGTTCGCGCCGGCTATCGCGACAGCCATGACGTTCCCGCCGCCCTGCGCCAGGCCCGCAAGCAAGGGTTGCTGGAGCGCAACCTCGACCTCGAGCACGCCTCCTACTTCGTCTCCAAGATCAGCATCGTCTCCACGGACACCCCCGGGATGCAGCGCTGGCGCAAGGCGCTGTTCATCGTCATGGCCCGCAACGCCACCAGCCCGATCGCCCATTTCGGCCTCCCCGGCGAGCGCACCGTGATGATGGGCTCGCAGGTCGGGCTGTAGCGCGCTCAGAAGCCGGCGACGACCGCGGTGACGTGCTCGGCCACGTGGGCGGCGCGCGCGCAGAAGGCGTCCAGGGCCTCGGCGCTGGCGACCTTGGGCTTGGCGTAGACGCACAGCCGCCCGTTGCGCAGCTCGAAGCGGACGAGGTGCTCACCGGTCCTCGTCCACGGCTGCTCGTCCAACCAGGTCACGAAGGCCGTGTCGAACAGGCGCAGGGCGCCGGCCTCGTCGCCCTCGGAGACGGCGGCCAGGAAGCGCTCGGGCAGCGCCAGGCTCGGCACCTCCTCGAGGTTGGGGGGTACCGCGACCGGCAGCCTCACCCGGCCCCGCCACGCGGGACCCGGGCGGAAGAGGCAGGCGATCCCGTAGGCCAGCCGGGCGGCATCGGCAATGTCGTAGAGGGCGACCGTCCAGCCGGTCATCACCTCCCGCCGGCGGCGCACGGCGACGGCGCGCTCGGCGAAGAAGACCGTGGCGGGCGGACCACCGGCCACCGGCCCGCGCAGGAACGCGTGGGAGCGCTCGGGCGACACGCTCTCCAGAAACCACGTCGCCGGCGGGGTCTCCCCCGCCGGCTGATACTCCAGGCCACGCTCGAGGGCGTAGCCCTCGGCGAAGACGTCGAGCGACAGGCGGCGCGCCTGGGTCAGCCGCCACGGCCGGGTGGCGACCCGACTCAGGCCCTGGGTGAGGCGGGCGCGGTCGGCGGGCGCGGTCACCGGCCAAGTGTGACGGTCATGCTCACCGCCCCAGTGTGACGGCGCCGCCACAACCATGGCGACCTCGGTCTGATCGTGCTCGGGGTCGGTGCTGTTCGTCGCCGGCAGCGTGGTCCTCGCGCGGGCACGCGCCGGCGGCGGCGAGCGGAACCTCAGAGCATGATCCGGCCGCCGGCCACGTCGAGGGTCACCCCGGTGATCCACGACGCGGCATCGGAGGCGAGGAACAGCGCCGCCGCCGCCACATCGGCCGGTTGCCCGATCCGGCCGCAGCGGGAACGACGCTCCGAGTTGGGCGATCTCGTCCGCGCTCATCGCCGCCCGCATGCGCTCGTTCTCGATCGCCGAGGGAGCCACGCAGTTGACGCGGATGCGGCGCGGGGCGAGCTCTGCCGCCAGGTGGCGGGTGAGCGCGATCACCCCCGCCTTGGCGGCGGCGTAGGCGGCGTTTGACCGCGCCGCCTGCCGCGCGGCGGCCGACGACATGGTGACGATCGACCCTCCGCCCTCGCCCGGCATCCCCGGCAGGAGCGCGCTCACCGTCAAGAACGTCGCCGTCAGGTCGGACTCGATCACCTCGCGCCAGTGCCCGGCGGTCTCCTGAGCGGTGGGCACCGGCAGTCCGTTGCCGCCCGCGAAGGCGATCACCGTGTCCGCCGCGCCAAGCCGCTCGCCCACGATCTGCGCCATCCGAGCAAGGTCCGCCTCGCTCGTGCAGTCCGCCGGCACCGCGAGGGCGCGACCACCCCCACGGACGATCTCGCCGGCGACGGCCGAGAGCGCTGTCTCGTCCCGGCTGACCAGGGCGACGGCCGCGCCGGCGCGGGCCAGCGCCCGGGCGGTCTCGGCGCCGATGCCACGGGAGGCGCCGGTGACGACCGCCACCCGCCCGCTCAGATCAGTGGCCGTCATCCGGCCGGTGACGGCGGAGGTCCGGCGATCGGGCTGAGATGGAGCCCGGCCAGCCTCCACTGCCCGTCCTCGTCGCGAACGGCGAGGCGCGTGGCGCGGAACTCGCCGTCGATCGGGCGTTCGCGGAACGCGGCCACCTGATTCAAGCGCCCGATCGTCACCGCCGCGTCGCCGTAGACGCGGGTGGCGCCCTCGTCAAAGCGCAGGTCTCGGGTGCTCAGGTCACCGAGCCGGTAGCGGTCGAGCCATTGCTGCTTGTCGAGCACGAAGCCGGCGGGCCCCACCAGGGTGAAGTCGTCAGTGGTGAGGTCGTCGAGCCGGAGGGTGTCGGCGTCGACCTCCGCGCCGGTCCAGCGGCGGTCCAGTTCGGCGAGGTTGTCAGTGGTCATGTCGGCTCCTTTCGATCGATGCGGCAAAGCTTAGATCTCGAAGTGTTCGATGTCAAAGGCTATGACGCTGATAGCCGTGACCAGCGATGCCGCCCCCCAGCCGCCCTCCGCTCGGTCTGACCCTGACGCGCGTCTCCCGGCAGGTGAGCCGGGCGTTCGACGAGACGCTGGTGGCGGCGGGCGGATCCCTTCCGGTGTGGCTGGTGCTGCTCAACGTCACCATCCGCCCGGCCGCCACGCAGCGCGAGCTGGCCGCCGCGATCGGCCTGGGCGAGGCCACCCTCACCCACCACCTCAACGCGATGGAGTCCGCCGGGCTGCTCAGCCGCCGCCGCGACGAGACCAACCGCCGCGTGCACATCGTCGAGCTGACCGACGCGGGCCGAGCCCGCTTCGGCGAGCTGCGCACCGCCGCCCAGGCGTTCGATCGCCGGCTTCGCCGGGGGATCAGCGCCGAGCAGGCCTGCCGAGCTCGAGGCCGTGCTCGAGCGGCTCGCCGCGAACGTGCGGCCGGCGGACTAGACAGCGAGCAGCTTGCCGCGAACGTTCGACCAGCCGCCCCTGCGGGTCCCGTACGCGACGTGCGGATCCGGACATCCGGATCTCTCGACGGCGCCCGGCGGCCACAGAATCTCGCGCGGCCAGCCGCTCGCCGGTCGCCGGATCCCATCTCTCCGTCACGACAGGACGGAAGATGTTGCGCGGACCGCCGGCACCACCCGCGGGTCGTTCAACATTCTTCCGGAGGCCTCGGCGTCCGGGTTCCCGCTACGGCAGCGCCACGAAGGCGTTCGCGGTATCCGCAACCCCCGCGCCCGCGCCCGCGGGCGTCGCCGCCAGGCCCAGCTGAGCCGTCAGCGTCGCCATGTCCCAGAGCACCCGCTGGACGCCGATCTCTCCGCGCCGGAAGCTGACGATCGCCACCGCCAGCACCTCGGCGCGCTTCCCCGTCGGCGCGACGCCCGGCAGCAGCCACGGCAGCTCGCGGTCGTGGGTGAAGGACACGGTCGTCTCGTCGACGAGGCGGAAGCGGTCGACCGTCCGCGAGATCCGCCGGCAGCGCCAGATCGGCCGGCACGTGGCCGAACAGCTCCTCGGCGTAGAAGCGCCGCAGCGCTTCGCGGCCCGTCGGCGCCGGTCATCGCCGGGAGGTGGCGCACGGAGGGCTCGGCCACCATGTTGGCCAGCGCGCCGTCGAGATCTCCGTCGACGAGCGCCGCCCGCAGATGGGCATCCCACACCTCCTCCAGCCTGACCAGGAACTGCGCGATCTGCGTGGTCATCGCCCCATGGAAGCACGCGCGGCGCCGATCAGCCCAGCAGCGGCACGTCGGCGGTCAGCACCTCATGGCCGGCGGCGCCGATCAGCACGTTGTCCTCGATCCGGATGCCGCCGAACTCCAGCAGCCCGTCGACCACGCTCCCAGGCGACCTCGTCGCGGTGGCGCCGGCGCCGGTCCGGGTCCTGGAGGATCGCCGGCACGAAGTAGATCCCCGGCTCGACGGTGACGACGAACCCGGGCAGCCAGCGGCAGGTCGATGCGCAGGTTGGGAAACGGCGGCGGCTCGTGACGGCGCTCGGCGAGGATCCCGCCGGCGTCGCGGACGCCGAGACCGAGCAGGTGCCCGACCCCGTGGGGGAAGAACAGCGACACCGCGCCGCTCTCGATCAGGCTCGTCGCGGCCGCCGCGCAGGATCCCCTGGTCGACGAGCCCGTCGGCGATCACCTGCGCGGCGGTCAGGTGGACGTCGCGCCACTCCGTGCCGGGCGCGCAGCGCTCGATGGCGGCCCGCTCGGCGGCATGGACGAGGGCGTGCAGCTCACGCTGGCGGCCGCCGAGCCGCCCGCCGACCGGGTAGGTGCGGGTGATGTCGCTGGCGTAGCCCCGGTAGGCGGCGCCGGCGTCGATGAGGACGAGCTCGCCGGTGTGCATCGCCCGCGCCGAGGGCGGGAAGTGCAGCACCGCCGAGTTGGGGCCGCTGCCGACGATCGTGTCGTAGGCCATGGCGTCGCCGCCGTGGCGCTGCGCGGCGGCCTCGAGCTCGATCTGCGACCGCGCGCTCGGTGATCCCGTCCTGCGAGCAGCGGGACGATCGCGGCGAAGGCGGCGCTCGTCGCGCGCTCCGCGCGTGCGCATGCGCTCGAGCTCCTCGGCGTCCTTGGGCCGGCGGACGGCGCTGAGCGCGAAGCGCAGCTCCTCGGCGCGCCGCGGATCCCCGGCCGCCGCGCCCGCGGGCGCCACCCCCGAGCCACGACGATCGGACGGTCGCGGCGCGTCGGCCAGCCAGTCGTCGAGCCGCTCCGTGGTCAGCGCCTCGGGGATCGCCCGGCGGCGCCCCCGACCACAGCCGGTCGGCCTCGGTCACCGGGGCGACGAAGTCCAGCCAGCCCTCCGGGGATCGAAGGCCAGCACCCCGCCCGGCGCATTGCGGTCGGTCAGGTAGAAGTACTCGGAGTGGGCCGTGAACGGATAGGTGAGGTCCGCCCGGCCGGGGATGGGGATCGGATCGCCGGCGCCGATCAGCACGACCTGGTCGGTGAGCGCCCACGCGTCCTGGGCGGCCCGGCGCCGGCGGGCGAGCTGCTCGGCGATCGCCATTACGCGACCACTACAACCGATCCGTCGTTCGCCGGCCAGCACGCGCTCCATGGTGCCCGACGCGGGCGTGTCGAGCAACGTGGCGGCGGCGAACTCGGCGGCCAGCCGATCGAAGGTCCGGTGGTGGCGGAGCATGGCATGCGTGCCGCCGTCGACCGTGACGTAGGTGACGCTCGTCTCGCGCGCCAGACGGTCGGCCAGCGCCGCCGAGCGCGCGGGGCTGGCGATCCGATCGCGCGTGCCGTGGACGATGAGGATGCGCCGCCCGGCGGGGGAGGCCGAGCGGCTCGTCGGTGGGATAGACCCAGGGGGCCAGGGCCGCGACGCTGCGCACGTGCGGCTCGCCCGCGCATAACAGCGCCGCCCGTCCGCCCAGCGAGTGACCGACCAGGCACGTGGGCAGCGCGCCACCGAGCTGCCCGGCCGCTCTGGTCCAGCGCCCAGCGCGCATCGTCGGCCGGCGTGTGCTGCGTGTCCCAGCCGCGGGTCGCGTTCAGCAGGCGGAACACGGCGAGCCGCCCGCGGCCGAGCCGGGCGATGCGCCGGGCGATCGGCACCATGCGCAACACCGAGAGCTGCGTGGGCGAGACCATCGGGCTGCCGGAGCGGCTGGCCCCGCCGTGGAGCACGAGCACGCTGGCCACCGCGTCCGCGCGGACGGTCACCGGGATGAGCTTGCGGCCATCGCCCGAACGCTACCCGCCGCGCCGCGGCGCGACCCGCGCGGACGCTCGTCAGGCGGCGGTCATCATGTCACCCGCCGCGCGACCCCGGCGGGCGACGCAGCATCCCCGATGAGCCACCAGCACGATCAGGCCCACCCCGGCGCCAGGTAGGCCAGGCGCGGCGACAACGCGGCGGTGAGCGCTCCGCCGAGCGCGATGCCGACGCCGGGGGCGAGCGCGCCAGCGCCTCCAGCACGGCCGCCACCCGCGCGCGGAACCGATCCTCGACCAGCTGGTGGATGGCGGTCTCCACGGACGCCCACTGCGTCCCGTTGCCCACGCCGCCGATCACGCTGGCCGCGCAGGCGAGCGCCAGCGTCGGCGCCACCGCCGTCCCCAGGTATCCGACCGCCACCGCCAGCGTGCTGAGGGCGATCATCTGCCCGTCCCCGCGCGCCGCGCCAGGCGCAGCTGCGCGAGCGAGCCGAGCGCGATCCCGGCCCCCCAGGCGGTGAGGATGGCGGCGTACCCGCCGGAGCCCGCGTGCAGCGAGTGGCTGGCGTAGACGACGGTCACCGGCACGACCAGATAGAAGAAGACGAAGGCCAGCCCCTCACCGAGCACGAGCGTGCGCAGCGGCTCGGTCGCCGATGACGTAGCGCAGGCTCTCGCGCAGGCGCGCCAGCGATCCCTGCCCAGGGCTTCGTCGCCGCGCCGCGGCGGCCACCTCGGGCGCAGGCCCGCGGCGCCGCCACCAGCCCCGCCGCCAGCAGGAACGACGCGGCGTCGACGAGCAGCGCCGCCGGGCGCGCCGAGGCAGCGACGGCCACCCCGCCGAGCACCGGCCCGGCGATCGTCGCCGCCGCCAGCGCGACGTTGAACGCCGCCTTGCCCTCGGGCATCAGATCGTGCGGGACGAGCACGGAGGCCGACGCCGCCCGCGTGAGGCTGCGGGCCACGAAGGCCAGCGCGTGCGTCGAGGAAGCCCAGCGCGACACAGGACGCGATGCCGGACGTGGCCCACCAGGGCCGCCCAGCAGGCCGAACAGATGCCGGCCTCGATCCGCGTAGATCACCGGCAGAACCCGACCCACCGCCCGCCGGTCGACGTGGGCGACCAGGAGCGGGCCGACCAGGCCGGGCGCGAAACTGGGTGCACAGGAACAGGCCGGCGGTCGCCAGACCCGAGCCGGTGGCGCGCAGCACGACGACGGCCAGCGCCAGCGACCCCACGACATCACCCGCTCGGTTGATCGCGTAGGAGACGAGCAGCGCCCGGAACTCGGCGACGCGCATGGCGGCGCGCACGCCGCTCACCGGGCTCACCGGCGTGATCGTCCGGGGTTGGGCGAGCTCGCGAGCCCGCTGCTCGATGGCCAGCTCGATCTCGAAGTCGGCGTCCTCGGTATGGGTGAAACCCGTGTCCTCGCGATCGAGGACCTCGGCGAAGATCTCCACCACACGCGCGTCCAGCTGCGTGCCCGCCGCGCGACGCAGCTCGGCCATCGGCCTCGACCGCGCCCGACCGGCACCCGGTAGGTGTCGCGGGCGGTGATCACGTCGTAGACGTCGGCCACGGAGATCATCCGCGCCAGCAGGGGGATCTCCTCGCCCGCCAGGCCGCGGGGATAGCCGAGGCCGTCGATCCGCTCGTGGTGGGCGAGGATCAGGTCGGCGATCTCCTCATAGCCCTGGACGGCGCGGACCAGCCGGGCGCCCTGCTCGGGATGCTGGCGCACGATCTGCGAGTCCGCCTCGCTGATGCGGTTCGGCGCGAGCAGGATCCGGTCCGGGAAGGCGAACTTGCCGATGTCGTGCAGCAGGCCGGCGGTGTGCACGGAGCGCTGCTCAGTCGGCCGAGCACCCCGCCGCGGTGGCGATCGCCTGCGCATAGCGGGCGACCGCCGCCGAATGGCGGGCGGTGACTTGTCGCGCAGCGAGAGGGTGCGGACCATGGTGACGAACACCCCCACCTGCAGGGAGGCCAGCTCCACCGTGCGCTGCTCGAGCTGGTCGCGGCGCTGCTGGGAGTTGAGCAGCTCGGCCAGCAGCACGTAGAAGGCTCCGAGCAGCGCCGAGGGACAGCACCAGGGTCGCCGGCCCGGCGCTGACGTAGACGATGACCAGCGCTCCGGCCACGAAGTTGGGCGCGGCGATCCAGGAGAGCGCCGGCAGGTAGTCGCGCCGCAGCTGGGCGATGATCGCGATGCCCGTGTGGGCGCGGATCCAGGTGGCGGCGAGAACGAAGTTGAGGAGGTTGGCGGCGCTGATGGTCGCCACCACCACCAGCGCGAACACGGCGCTGCCGCGGTCGACCCCGCCCTCGCGCACCAGGCGGATGACCAGGCCGCCCAGCAGCACGTAGACGATCATCCCGAGGTTCCAGACCAGCGCCAGCCGGCGGCCCCGCACCCGGATGCCGTCGGCCAGCACGGCGTCGAGGATCCGGGAGACCAGCGCGATGGCCACCGCCGGCGCCGGCCCCAGGAGGGCCATCGCCAGCCCGACGATCGTCAGACCGGCCGAGAGCCGCATGCGCCCGGCCTTGCGCGTGCACGCGGTCGCCCATGATGCCCAGCACGGCCAGCGTGGCCACCAGCCACAGCGGATGCCAATCCGCCGAGCGAGAGCTCAGGCCCGCCCCGACGGCGGTGACGACGAGCATGGAGACGGCGCAGACCCACAGAGCACGTGCCGATCCCAAGCGCATGAGCCCACTATCGGCTCACCCGCGGATAATTCAACTCTTCCCTGCAGACAGTGCAGTTTCAGCACAACTCTCCTGCACGCGGACGTCCCTTCCCGCTCGGGCGCGGCCTGCCCCCACAGAGCCGCGAGCCGGCGTCAGACGCGAGAGATCAGATGCTCCAATGCATGGGATCCGTCCTTTCCTCACGCCTCACCAGCCGCACGCCCGTCCGGGCCGCGGGTTGTGAGTTCGCTGATTCGCAGAGGCCGTCATGGTGCTCACAGCGCTTATCGCCACCCGCGGGCACGGCCATGAGCAGGCGGACGGATGTCAGTCCGGTTTGGCGCGCCGCTGCGGACGGGCGTCCGCGGCCGGCTCGCCGGCGGCTCAGACGTGCGTCCAGGGAGGGGTCGATCGGGGCGGCGCACGCTCCGGCGCGGTTCGCCCACACAGTGCGCGATGATGGGCGGCGAGATGACCAAGCGCACGATCCGCTCCTGGCTGATGGACATGGACGGCGTGCTCGTCCGCGAAGAGGACGCGATCCCCGGCGCCGATGAGTTCATCGCCCGGCTGCGGGAGCTGGAGATCCCCTTCCTGGTGCTGACCAACAACTCCATCTACACGCAGCGCGACCTGGCCGCGCGGCTGCGCGTCAGCGGGATCGACGTGCCCGAGCAGCGCATCTGGACCTCCGCGCTGGCGACCGCGCGCTTCCTGCGAGGATCAGCGCCCGGGTGGCTCGGCGTTCGTCATCGGGGAGGCCGGGCTGACCACGGCGCTGCACAACGCCGGCTACACGCTGACGGAGCGCAGCCCGGAGTACGTGGTCCTCGGTGAGACCCGCACCTACAGCTTCGAGCGCATCACCCACGCCATCCGGCTGATCGACGCCGGGGCGCGGTTCATCGCCACCAACCCCGACGCGACCGGGCCCACCCTCGACGGCCCGCTGCCGGCCACCGGCTCCGTGGCGGCGCTGATCAGCCGGGCCACCGGGGTCGAGCCCTACTTCATCGGCAAGCCCAATCCGCTGATGATGCGCTCGGCGCTCAACGCCATCGACGCCCATTCCGAGACGGCGGCGATGATCGGCGACCGGATGGACACCGACGTCGTCTCCGGCCTGGAGGCCGGCATGGAGACGGTGCTCGTCCTCACCGGCCTGACGACCCACGCCGACGCCGATCGCCATCCCTACCGCCCGTCGCGGATCGTCGACTCGATCGCCGACCTCATCCCCGAGCTGGGGTAGGGGTCGCGGTTGTGCGCAGCGCGGCGGCCGGGTACGGTCGGCCGCGTGAGTGGGCCGGAGCGCACCGGGGCGCCTGAGGACGCGGCACGGGCCGCGCGCGCGCCTGAGGGCCCGCAGGCCTCCGGGGGCCTGCAGGCACTCGATTCGACGCTGGCGGTTGCGCCGGGCGCTCGGTTCGCCCAGGCCGCGCGGGCCGCCGGGATCGGCGTCGCCCTGCCGCGGCTGGACCGCCGCGCCCGGGCGGGGGCCGCGCTGGCCCTTCAGCGGTCAGCCGGCAACGCCGCTGTCGGCCGGATGGTGCAGCGCGGTCGCGTGCTCAGCCGGGCCCCCTCGATCTACGCGGGGCCGCTGCAGAACGTCTTCACCTACCCGGCGGACGACTTCGACGGCCGCTACGAGGGGGTCGTCGACGCCGGCGCCGGGATCATCACCCTGCGGATGCGCGTCAAGTGGGAGATCGAGCCCCAGTTCGCCAACAAGACGACGGGAGAGTTCGACCCGGACACCATCGCCGCCTACGCGCGCATGCGAGCGCGCTTCAAGGAGGTGGTGCGAGCGCATCTGGTCCGGTGCCCACCGGCTCAAGCCGAGCGGCCTCTTCGCCGGTCCGCCCGAGGGCTTCGCCGTCAGGACCCAGATCGTCGAGGACGCGGGAGCCCCCACGCCGTGCTGCACCTCTTTCCCCAGACCGTGGGTGGGCGCTCGTGCGCCAGCCGCGGCCAGCATCGGCACGCCCGGCGTGGCCGCCCTGCAGGAGGGTGACGACGTCGAGAAGGAGCACACGCTCGAATACAAGGGCCGGAGCATGCTCTTCTACGGCAACACCTGCGCGCACGAGTTCGGCCATCTCCTGGGGCTCAAGCACGTCAACGAGGGAGCGCGGTACCGCAAGCTCCCCGACGGGCAGTGGACTGACGTCGACAAGTACGGCGTCACCCCCGACCAGGCGTCGGACATCATGGGGATGGGCAACGTCGTCAGCGCCGCCGACATGGCGCCGTTCATCCGCATCGCCGAGCGCTACGGGAGAGACCACGCTCCCGGCCAGGCGTTCAACCGCTGGACGGCGGTCGACGGGGGCTGATCGCGCTCAGCCGCCGTCGCGGTAGCGCAGGCCGTCGAGCGCGACGTCGAGGATCCGCTCGCACCTGGCCTGGATCGGTGGTGGTGATCCGGGCGATCCCCCCCACCATCTGGATGACGTCGGGCAGCGTGGCGTCGGCGCGGACGACGTGCGCCGCCTGCGCCCGCGCCAGCAGCGGCTCGCCGGCTTCATAGAGGGCGGCGCGGCAGGACTGGAACACGGGGGCGTCGCGGTCGACGTAGTCCAGCAGCTCCTGGGCCAGGGCCTGCTTGGTGTGCATGTAGCCGACGAAGCGGTGCAGCCAGGAGACGAGCGCCTCCCACGGCGGCTGGTCGCCGACGGCGGTCGCGGTGCGGCTGAGGTCCTCGACCTCCTCCACGTAGACGGCCTCGAGCAGCGCCTGGCGGTTGGGGAAGTTGCGATACAGCGTGCCGATCCCGACCTCCGGCGCGGCGGGCGATCTCCTCCAGCGAGGCGTCGGCGCCGCCCTCGGTGAAGACCTCGCGCGCGGCCGCGATGACCTTGTCGTAGTTGCGGCGCGCGTCGGCGCGCTTGGGGCGCCGGTGGATGGACTCGATCGTCGGTGGGGGCGGGGGTGGTGCTCATGGTGGTGTTCACTTCGCTTGACAAACCGGAGGGTCCTCCGCTATATTACGTGGAGGCAGCCTCCGCTTATATCTGGAGGTGTCCTCCATTTTATCACCGCGCGCTCACCGCGCACATCAGTTGGGACGTCGATGAACAGACTCACCGCCTTTGTCACCACAGAACGCCGCCGCTGGCTGGCCCTCGGGGTCGTGTGCCTGGCGCAGCTCATGATCGTGCTCGACACGACGATCGTGAACGTCGCCCTGCCCTCCATCCAGCGCGAGCTCCATTTCACCCAGGGCAACCTCACCTGGGTCATCAACGCCTTCCTCGTCACCTTCGGCAGCCTGCTGCTGCTCGCCGGGCGACTCGGCGACCTCGCCGGCCGCAAACGGGTCTTCCTCTTCGGGGTGACGCGTCTTCACCGCCGCCTCGATCCTGTGCGGGCTGGCCCCCAGCCAGGACGCGCTGATCGCCGCCCGCTTCCTCCAGGGGATCGGCGCCGCCATGCAGGCCTCCGTCATCCTGGCGATCATCGTCACGGAGTTCCCCGAGCCGGCCGACCGCGCCCGGGCGATGAGCGCCTACGTGTTCGTCGCCGTGGCCGGCGGATCACTGGGGCTGCTCCTCGGCGGCGTGCTCACCCAGGCCCTCAGCTGGCACTGGATCTTCTTCGTCAACCTCCCCATCGGCGCCGCCACCGCCGCCCTGGGCCGGGCGCTGATCCCCGATGACCGGGGCATCGGCCTGCGCCACGGCGTCGACTGGCTCGGCTCCGCGCTCGTCACCCTGTCGCTGATGGGCGCCGTCTACGCGATCGTGCAGGCCACCAACCATGGCTGGGGCTCGAGCCAGGTGCTCGGCTTCGGAGCGCTCTCCGTCGTCCTCATGGCCGCCTTCCTGACGCTCGAGTCGCGGATCGAGAACCCGATCATGCCGCTGCGCATCCTGCAGCTGCGCAGCCTCATCGGCTCGAGCATCGTCCGCTCGTTCCTGGTCACCGGCATGTACTCGACGTTCTTTCTGGGCACGCTCTACCTCGAGCACGTGCGCCACCTCAGCGCGCTGCAGACCGGCCTGGCCTTCCTGCCATGGACGGTCACCGTGGGCGTCCTCTCCCTGGGGGTCACCGCCCGCCTGGTCAACCGGTTCGGCACGATGCGGGTGCTCGTCGCCGGCATGACGACGGTGATCGTCGGCCTCGGGCTGCTGAGCACCGCCGGCGTCCACACCGCGTTCTTCCCCACGGTGTTCTTCGCCTACTTCGCCATCGGCCTGGGCATCGGCAGCGCCTTCATGCCGCTCCTGCAGATCGCGATGGCCGACGTGCCCGCGCAGGACGCCGGACTCGGATCGGGCATCACCAACGTCTCCCAGCAGGTCGCCGGGGCCCTCGGTCTCGCCGTCCTGGGGACGGTCGCCACCAACCACACCAAGGCGCTGGTCGCCCAGCATCACGCCCTCGCCGGGCCGCTGGTCGCCGGATATCACTTCGCCTTCATCGTCGGTGCGGCCTGCGTGGCCACCGGCATGGCCGTCGCGGTGGTGCTCCTGCGCACCCGGGCCCCGGGCACGGCGCAGGAGCCGGCGGCCGACGTGCACTATCTGCCCGACGAGGCCGAGCCGGCGACCGCCCGCGCCAGGCCGCCTGACCGCGGATCAGGCCGACTTGGAGCGGGTTGTGCATCCTGGACGGGAAACCCGCTCCGCGGCGCAGACGGCGTCGTCCCGGGCTACCGTGAATCGCGTGAACACACCCATCGCGGACAGGTGGAGACACTGCTGGCCGCAGGCGGCCGCCGACCACGCGACCTGATGGCGCAGCTGCCCGCCGACCTGCAGGCCTCACTGCCGGTCGACGCCCAGGGAGTCACGCGGGCCATCGACCACCTGGCGGTGGCGGCCGGCCTGACGGACGAGCGAGCGCCACGAGCTGATCCGGCCTCATGCCGTCAACCCCGCCGTGCTCCATGCCCGCGTCTTCGGCCGCGCGCCGCTGGCGCGCGGGACGGTGATCGGCTCCTTCGTGGAGGGCGCGCGGGTGCGCGCCGATGCGCTGGCCGCGCTGGCCGACCTGGCCGGCGGCGAGGACCTCGGCCGGGAGGTGCGGGGCCTGCTGGTGGCCCATCCGCCGCCCGTCGAGGACAGCGAGGGCGACGCGGGCGTCGTCGAGGCGCTGCGGGCGACCTACGCGGCCCACGAGCGGGCGGCCGTGCTCATCGCCGCCCGTCTCGACGGCGCCCGAATAGCGCGGGTCAGACGGTGGCCGTCTTGAACCGCGCCACCAGCTCGGCGAGCTGCGCGGCGTGGTTGGCCAGATCCTCCGAGGAGGTGGCGATCTGCTGAGCGGAAGCGGCCGTCTCCTGCGTCGAGGCCGACAGCTGCTGGGTGGTCGCCGAGGACTGGTCGGCCACGGCGGCCACCTCGTCGATGTTGCCGAGCACGCTGTTGGCGCTGACCGCCATCTGGTCGGCATCCTGGGCCAGCTGGGCGATCTCGTCGGTGATCTCGCGCACCGCGGCGTCGATGCGCTGGAAGGATTCACGGGTCTCGTCGACGACGGCGGCCCCGGTGGTCGTGCGCTGCGCGCTGTC
The DNA here is from genome assembly GCA_963800545.1 of uncultured Solirubrobacteraceae bacterium. Taxonomy (GTDB): domain Bacteria; phylum Actinomycetota; class Thermoleophilia; order Solirubrobacterales; family Solirubrobacteraceae; genus Palsa-465. The sequence continues at coordinate 231,984 of CAWDBJ010000004.1, read as the reverse complement.
GTCGACCACCCCGACGGCCCGCGCGGTCTTGGTCTGGATCGTGCCGATGAGGCCCGAGATCTCCTCGGCGGCGGCCTGCGACCCCTCGGCCAGCTTGCGCACCTCATCGGCGACGACGGCGAAGCCGCGGCCCTGCTCGCCGGCCCGGGCCGCCTCGATGGCGGCGTTGAGGGCCAGCAGGTTCGTCTGCTCGGCGATGTCGGTGATCGTCTTGACGATCACCCCGATCTGCTCGGAGTGGGCCGCCAGCTCACGGATGGCGGCGGTCACGCCCTCCGAGGAGTCGCGGACGGAGTGCATCGTCTCGCCCGCCCGCTCGGCGGCCTGCACGCCCTGCTGGGCCAGCGACCGCGCCTCGCCCGCCATGGCGACGGTGCGCTGGACCCGGTCGCCGGATTCCGTGGCCAGGCCGACGACCAGCTGGGCGGCGCCCTTGGCGGCCTCGACGCGGCGCACCTGGATCTGGGCACCCTGGGCGACGTCCTCGACGGCGTGGGCGATCTCGCCCGAGGAGCGGCTGGACTCCTCCGAGGTCTGCGTCATGTGCCCCGAGGCCTGATGGACGCTGCCCGCCGCCTCGCCGACGTTGGCCACCAGGTGGCGCAGCTGGGCGGTGGCGCTGTTGTAGGCGTCGTAGGCGGCGATCATCGTCTCGCGCAGATCGCCGGTCAGGTTGAGCATCCGCCCCATCTCGTCGTTGGAGCCCTTGGGGGGCGCCCCCACCCCGCCGCTGCCGGGCCGCAGCTCCACCGTCAGATCGCCGTCGGCCAGCGCCTGCAGCCCCTTCATCAGCTGCAGCCGGACCGCCTTGGCGGCGCCGGTCATGTGCTCGACGGCGAGCGTGGACTCGCGGTGCAGCGCCGGCACCGTGGCCAGCGTCATCACGACCGCGTAGAGGATCCCGGCGCCGGCCAGGATGAGCGTCGTCGTGCGACCGCCGCCGCCGGTGAGGGCCAGCACCATCTGCGCCACCATCACCGCGGCGAGCCCGCCGGCGAGAGCGCAGAACTTCCATTTCAGGGATATGTCGCGGTACGCCTGCATCGTCTGTGACCTCTCTCCGTCGCCGCCGGTGGGCCGTTAGTCGGCAGCGGCGAGGATGACTTGAGCCCCGCGGAACGGCCGGGTTACGCCTCGAGATGGCGCGTCGCCAGCGCCAGGACCTCGGCACGCGTGCGCGAACCATGCTCGGCGGCGATGAAGGGGTTGCCGATCCACAGCGCAAAGGCGAGCATGGCGCGGGCCTCGACCTCGGCCTCGTCGCCCACCAGCGCGCCGAAGAGCCGCCGCAGATAGTCCATGCGCCGATTGTCGACCCGGCGCAGGCGGTCGGCCACCGCCCCGTCCCGGCGGGCCCAGTCGCGCACCGCGAGGTCGAGCGTCAGCAGCTGGCGGCTGTCGGAGGCAAGCGCGAACAGGCGGTGAAGCCGGGTCCGGGCATCGCCCCCCTCGGCCTCGACCCGCTCGATGACCTCTTCGATGCTCGCCCGCTCCCAGGCCTCCAGCATCTCGTGCAGCAGCGCCTGGCGATCGGCGAAGTGCCAGTAGAAGCCGCCCCGGGTGACACCGAGGGTGCGCGCCAGCAACTCGATCCGAACCGCGTCGGGGCCGCCGGCCGACAGCGCTCGCAGACCCTCCTCGATCCAGCGGCTGCGGGGGGTTCGGGTGGGTGCGGCCACAGCTGTTTCTCGATCGCCTTCTGCGGGGGTTGACGGCGCCTCCGCCGCCCCGTACGCTCCATCCATACACTACTGCATGGATGGAGGGCTGACCGTATGCGACTCCCGCGCGACGCGCACACCGCCCGGCCGTGGCGGATCCACGAGCTGACGAGGGACTTCCGGGTGCAGGACGTGTGGTCCCTGCCGACGCCCGGCGGTCCGGACGACTTCCCGCTCCTGGTCGAGGGGATTACCGGCGGTGATCTGGCGACCAGCTCCTCGGCGATCACGCGGATCCTGTGGGCGCTGCGCTGGAAGCTCGGCGCCCTGTTCGGCTGGGACGATGCAGCGTTCGGGCATCGGTGCCCGCGTGCCGAGCCTGCGCGACCGGCTCCCCGCCGATCTGCGAGATGCTCCCCCCGGCCCGCTCTTCGGCACGCTGCCGTTTCGCGGGCTGTACCAGCTCGAAGACGAGTTCGCCGCCGAGATCGCCAATGAGACGATGCACGGGGTGATGCACCTCGGTTGGGTGCCCGACGACCACGGCGAGGGCTACCACGGTCAGATGGCCGTCCTGGTCAAGCCCAACGGGCTGCTCGGCCGGGCCTACATGGCGGCGATCCAGCCGTTTCGCCATCTCCTCGTCTACCCGGCGATGATCGGCGACATCGAGCGCGAGTGGAGCGGGCGCGCAGCGCGAGTGCCCGCCTGAGCGCTGAGCGGCCCTCCGCGCTCGGTAGTTTCCAGTCGTGGCCCAGGAGATCAGCAACCCGCTGTTCGCCCGCTTCTTTCACCGCTTCTGCGGCCGTGACCAGGGGACCGGCGAGGATGAGCTGCGTCGTGAACTGCTGGCGGGAGCCCGCGGGCGGGTTGTCGAGGTCGGCGCCGGGAACGGCATCAACTTCCCGCACTACCCGTCGACCGTCTCCGAGCTGATCGCGGTGGAGCCCGAGCCCTACCTGCGCCGCCAGGCGCAGGCGGCCGCCGCCACCGCTCCCGTGCCCGTCCGCGTCGTTCCGGGCGTGGCCGCCGAGCTCGAGCTCGAGTCCGGCTGGGCGGATGTCGTCGTCGTCTGCGGCGTGCTCTGCTCGGTGCCCGACCAGCACGACGCGCTCACTGAGTTTCGCCGGGTGATGCGCCCCGGCGGCGAGCTGCGCTTCTACGAGCACGTCCGCTCGCGCCGACCGCGGTTCGCCCGCTGGCAGCAGGGCGTCGACTGGCTGTGGTCGCGGGCGATGGGCGGCTGCCATACGGATCGCGACACGCTCAGCGCGATCACCGGCGCCGGCTTCGTCATCGAGCGCTGCCGTGGCTTCGGCTTCCCCGCGCAGGCCCGCGCCTATCCCGTGGTCCCCCGCATCATGGGGCTGGCGCGGGCCGCCTGAGTACCGCCGGGGTCAGCTCCCCGAGCGGGTGAGCACGATCACGGGGATGATCCGCCCGCCGGCCTTCTCCTGGTAGTCGGCGAACGTCGGAACCCGCTGCACCTGGGCCTGGTACAGGCGCTCGCGCTCCTCGCCGGTCGCCTCGCCGGCCACCGCGCTGAAGCTCTCCGAGCCGACCTCGATGGTGACCTCCGGCTGAGCCTTGAGGTTGTGATACCAGGCGGGATTGGTGGGTGAGCCGGCCTTGGAGGCGAAGATCACGTAGCGGTCGCCGTCGGGCAGGTAGGCCAGCGGAGTCACCCGCTCGGTGCCGGACTTGGCCCCCACGTGGTGCAGCAGCAGGAGCGGCATGCCATCGAACATGCCGCCCACCTTGCCGTCGTTGCTGCGAAATTCGTCGATGACCTGCGCGTTGAAGTCCTGCGGTGACGTCGACATCGTGCTCCTCGGGAGTGAGAGGTGGGCCTGTCACCCTAAGCGAATGAAGATTCGCTTCGCGGTTGGCCCGCCGGCGGGCGCGCTCGTCGCCCGCCGACCTCCTCGATTTCGCCGTCGCGCTCGAGCGCGGCGGCTTCGACGGCATCTGGCTGTCGGACCTGCCGGTCGCCCCCGGACTCGATCCGATCCTCGCGCTGGCGCTGCTCGCCGGGCGCACGACCGCGCTGCGCCTGGGCGCCAACGTGGTGCCGTTCGGACGCAGCCCGTACGTGCTGGCCAAGACACTCGCTCAGCTCGACCAGATTTCCGGCGGCCGGCTGCTGCTGAGCTTCGTCACGGGTCTGGGGCAGCCGGGCGAGCGGAGCCGCGCTGGGGCTGAACGGCGCCGCCCGGGGCACCCTCCTCGAGGAGATGGTGACGGCGGTCCGGGCGACCTGGGCCGGCGAGGAGGCCACCCTGCCCCCCGAGGCGCTCATCGCCGCCCGGCCGGTCCAGGACCCGCTCGAGATCTGGTTCGGCGGCCGCGGCCCGCGGGCGCTTGAGCGGGCCGGCCGGATCGCCGACGGCTGGCTCGGGGCGGCGCTCGACGCCCGCCGAGGCGGGAGCGGCCCGCGAGCGGATCCAGGCGGCCGCCGCCGACGCCGGGCGCGAGGTCGACCCCGAGCACTTCGGGCTGAGCATCGGCTATACGCGCCATGAGCCCTCGGCGGCACAGCTGGAGAGCCTGGCCCGCCGGCGGCCCGACGTCGATCCCCGCGAGCTCGTGCCGGTGGGGCGCGCCGGTCTGCGCTCGGCGCTGCAGGGCTACATCGACGCCGGGCTGTCGAAGTTCGTCGTGCGCCCGGTCGGGATCACGGACGCCCCCGAGGACGAGGTCACCTGGCTGGCCGAGGCGATCCTCGACCTGCAGACCTGACGACGCCAGGGATATGGCGGGCGCCGCCACCGGGCGGGGCCGCAGCGCAGCGCGGGTCAGATAGAGCGCGACGGCGGCCATGACGACCACCCAGACGGAGTCGACGACGATCAGACCCAGGTCCGAGGTGCCCGCCCACAGGTCCGGGGTGACGAGCGCGACGAGCGCGGCGCAGACAGCCGCGGTCACCACCGGCAGCCGCCGGAGGATCCCGGCCTCCCAGACGGCCAACGGGATGACGACGGCCACGAAGTAGTACTCGAGCGGGTTGGGATCCGTCACGCACCGCAGCAGACCGAGGAGCGCCAGCAGCGCCAGAGGATCGATGCGCCCGGCGGTGCGTGCGGCCCAACGGCGGCCGGCAAGCCAGACGGCGCCGAGCGCCGGGACGAGCACGATCGCCACCGCCTCGGAGCGCATCATGCCGAGGGGCAGCAACCGCTCCATTGGGCTCAACCCGAGCTGCGACAGCCCGAACGGCCACCACAGGCCGGGAAGTCCGTGACGTGGACGCCGCTGATGGCCGCCTCCGCGTGGGCGAACCCCGAAGGACTGGCCAGCGGCAGAACGGCTGAGGTGACTCCCGCCACCACCAGCGCCACGATGGCCGTGCGTCCCCGCCCGTCCGGGAGCGCCAGCACCACCGCCGGTAACGCCAGCAGCGTCCCCTGCTTGGTGGAGATCGCCAGACCGAGGAGGATCGCCGCCCAGGTTCGCCGTTGGGCCGAGGCGCACAGCACCGCGCCGGTGGCGAGCACCGCCGCCAGCACCTCCTCCGGGTGACCGAGCCCGATCGCCTGGCGAGTCGCCGGTCCGAGGGCGATGGCGGTGGCGGCCAGGACGACCGCGCCCAGTTGAGTCCGATCAGCCGCGCGCCGCATGAGCCACACGATGAGCCCCAGCGCCGCCAGCAGGCACGCCAGGCTTCCGGCTTGATACACCGCCCGGGCGCCGGCGCCCATGGCGGTGGCCAGAGCAGCCAGGGGTAGCCGCCAGAGCAGCGAGACCGGCCCCATCAGCGGCTGCTGGCGCGCGAGCTGCCGCCAGATGGCCGTGAATGAGCGCGTCGATCGCCGGCGCGGCGTTGTCCCCGCCGACCGCATGATGAAGCTGATAGTCGCCGGTCGCCGTCGTCAGACCGGCGACCGCCACCAGGCCGAGGCCCGCGACCGCAACGAGCAGCGCGCCGGCGATGGCCGGAGGGCGTTGAGTGCTCACGTCTTGGGATATCGGCGTGCGCCGTCCCTTCCTGGAGGCGCGCGCCCGGCCGTGACCGTCCTGGCCCGCATGACCCAAGGCAACATCTCCCCGGTCCAGGCCGCACCCGATCCGATCGATCCGGGCGTGCGGGTCGGACACGTGCACCTCCGCACCGCCGACATCGACCGTGTGCGCGACTTCTACGTCGGCGTGCTCGGCTTCGACGTCGTCGCCGAGGCCCGCGACGTGCCGGGGTGGGGCACGACCGGCGACGTCCTCTTCGTCTCCGCCGGCGGCTATCACCACCACCTCGGCTTCAACACCTGGAAGTCAGCCGGTGCAGGACCGCAGCCCGATGGGGTCGCCGGGCTGCACCACGTCGCGCTCAACTACCCGACGCGGGCCGGGTTGGCCGACGCTGTCAGGCGGTTGCAGCGAGCCGGGGTCCCGTTGCGCCAGCTCTCGGATCACGGAACCCACGAGGCGGTCTACCTCTCCGACCCCGACGGCAACGATCTCGAGCTTGCCTGGGACCGTCCGGTCGAGCAGTGGCCGCAGTCAGAAGGCGGCGGCCTGGCGCCGATCTTCGACGACCTCGACCTCGAGGACCTGCTGTCAGAGCCGGAGCTCCGTCGGGGCTGAGTCCGGCCGGGACCGTGAGGTCCGTCCTGCGCCGGACGACCGTGCGCGGCATCGTGCCGCGCCGGCGGCTTACTGGCTCACGCCACCTTCGGGCTCCGCCGGGGACGATTCGTCCGCTCCAGCGGTGGACGGCATGAGGTTCCAGTTGTCCAGGTGCTGGCCGTGGACATCGAGCTCGCCGCTGCGCCTGGCGTCCTTGCGGGCCGCCTTGGCCATCCGGCGCTCGCGCAATTTGCTCTCGCGCATGAGCTTCGCCATCGTGGTCTTCTTCTTTCCACTCGAGGCCATGCAATACGTCCTTTGTTCGGCGGCAGGCTGAGGGCGCCGAACGGCGCCCCCGTGCCGGTAGATGCAGGAGCGAGGACCCCGGGTTCGGGGCCCTCGTTCCCTCGTCGATGCGGTTAGAGCTTCTCGACGTTCGCCGCGGCCGGACCCTTGGGGCCCTGCTCGGCGTCATAACTCACCTTCGCGCCCTCGGCGAGCGACTTGAAGCCGCTGCCCTGGATCGCGTTGTGATGGACGAACAGGTCCTTACCCGGCTCATCAGGTGTGATGAAGCCGTAGCCCTTGTCGTCGCTGAACCATTTGACGGTTCCGGTAGCCATGTTTCCCTCCGGTGTATGTGCACTGCGAAAACGCGGAGGGTGCCTCTAAGCAACGACTGCGGTGACGCTCACACTCACTTCAGTTGAGCGGATGCTCAACTCGTACATCGTTGAAGTGTAGCGCCGTCATGGTCCGCGTGCGGCGTCATCCGCGATGCTGCCCCCGCTTCGGCTCCGACGGTCCCTCCGCGGATCTCCCTGGTTGCCACCGCAACGCCCCACTGGTACGTTTGCCGGTGCATCAACGGGGCGGCTGAGCACGGTTGCACCGGGACCAGTTGATCGGAGACGGCGTGGCCCAGGCCAGCGTAAGGGGGCGGGATGCCCCTGAGGGGATGGACGGGCCGATGGCCCGTGGGGCGCGCAGGACGAACCTCGCCCACTGGCGGGGTCGCCTCGTCGGACTGACGGCCGTCGTCCTGATCGTGCTGGCGACCACGGGCGGCTCGGCTCGAGCGTCAGTCACTCCGATCGGCTCCGGCGACCTGCCCAGCGCCGTCACGGACCGCGACGGCACGACGCATGTCGTCTGGCTGGAGAGCCACGGCGCCGGCGCGGACACGATCGGCTACTGCCGCATCCCGTTCGGCGACGACGACCTGCGCGAGCGTCCAGCATCTGACGCCGACGTGCGACCGACGGTGGCGTCGCCGCCTGGCGGCACCGGATTTCCGGCGGGGACGGCGACGGCGACCGGCCCAAGGTGATGGTCTCGCCGTTCGGCGACGTGTACATCGTCGCCCACGGGTTGTGTCCGATCGATTGGCGCACCGCCGAGGATCCATGGCATTCGTGGCATGCCATCAATCGAGAGATCCTCCTGCAGTCGGCCGATGGTGGCGACACGTTCACGTCCGGCAGCGGTCAGGCGCGCGCCAAGAGCTCGCGCACGACCACGGGCGACGTCGACAGCCTCGACTCGTCGATCTCCTCGAGCGTCTACGACGCCGTCAACAGCCGGGTCGTCTCCGTCGAGTATGCCCCTGGCGACACGCAGGAGCTGACTTCGGCACTGACGACGGGGTCACGCCGGGGATCATCGTGCTCGGCCGCCAGGACCAGCTGACCGTCAATGACCCCAACCCGCCCTCGGTGACCGAGATGGAGAAGGGGGTGCTCTCGCCGGACTACGTGCAGAACACGCAGCACGTCTCCGGGGGAGCTGCATCCCTCGTGCAGCGCGCGCGCCGGCTCATTCGCCGTCGCCTACGAGGGCAACGGCACCGAACCGGTGCTGCTGCGCACGTTCGACTGTCGGGGCGCTCGTGCCAGTCGTCGGACATCTCGGACAGCGCCAACTGGGGAGCCGAGTTCTACCTGCCGGCGGAGGACGATGTGGGCGCGGGGGTCGAGGGCGCACACGCACCCAAGCTGGTCACCGGGCCGGCCGGGACGTTCCTCTTCTATCGCGACAGTGCGACCGGCAGCGGCGCGATCACTCGGTTCTACGTGCGCAAGCTCGATGGCAACGCCCTCGGCGAGCGCCACCTCGCTCTGTCCGTGCCGCATCGGCAACTTCAACCAGACCAACGGCCAGGCGGACTTCGTGGAGAACGGCTCCACCGGACAGCTCAGCGCCGTCTACACCCCCAACCCCACGGACACCACGACGGCCCCGGTGTCCGTGTCCGCGACCTCGGACGACGCCGGCGCCACCTGGACGGCCGCGCTTCCGGTGGCCACCTATCCGGCCAACACGGGGGACGTCTACGGGGTCGGCACGGACACGCTGTCCGTCGCGACCGGCGATTCCGGCTTCACCGGCCTGCTGATTCGCACGGGCACCGCCGCTGACAGCTCCGTTCCGGATCGTCCGATCTACGCCGACGGGCTTCCGGGGAACGGCACCGGCGGCAGCGGCGGCGGCGGGACACGGGCGGCGGTGGTACCGGCGGAGGCGGGACCGGGCGGCGGGACCGGCGGCGGCACGGGTGGTGGGGGCACGGGTGGCGGCGGCACCGGGACCCCGCCGGCGCCGATCGGCGACACCTGCAAGATCAAGCAGTTCGGGCCGCTCGACATCCTGGCCGACGCCTGCCTCGAGGTCGATCCGGCGAGCGGCGCGGTCACCGCCCACGGGCACGTCAAGGTCAGCGGCCTCGATCTCGCCGGCGCGTCGATCCGCTTCGACGCGCGGGCCCGGACCGTCACCTCGACGGGGCCCGTGACGTTCAGTGTCGGCGGCACGGAGCTGTTCCGCGCGCCGATCGACTGGAAGCTGCCGCACGGGCAACATCTTCACCCTGCCGTCGATCGACGTCAGCGCCCTCGCGGGCAAGCTCGAGGGCTTCCCCGTCAAGGGCTCGGCTGACATCAAGCTCATCCGCGGCGGCGTCGAGATGCCGCTGCACCTCGCGCTGCCGAGCCTCTTCGGCGGTATCACCGGCGACGTCACCCTGCGGGCCGACAACCTCGCCGGCATCCATCTCAAGGACCTCCACGTGGCCGTCGCCAAGGCGCTCGTCGGGCCCATCGAGTTCGACGATCTGCACTTCTCCTACGACCCGGATACCCACGCCTGGGACGGCGGGGCCACGATGCTGCTGCCGCCCAGCCCACCCTCACCGGCGCTGAAGGCCGACGTCGGCTTCACCGGCGGCGAGTTCGACCACGCCAGCGGGGAGCTGACCTTCCCGGGCGAGGGCATCCCGATCGACGCCTTCGACGCGACCCACATCACCAAGATCCGCTTCTCGCTGGCCCTCCGCCCCGACCTCAAGCTCAGCGGCGGGCTGACCATCACGGCCGGTCCGAAGTACGGCGACTACCACGTCGCGCAGATCGACGGAGACATGACGTTCACCTTCCCGGATAACCGGCCGGCGATCCTGCGGGCCGACGGGACGCTCGAGCTGCTTGACGATTCCCGTCGCCGACGCCTTCCTGCAGTATCGGACCGACGGTCAGATCAAGTTCGGCGGCCACCTCGACTACGAGGTCAGCGACTTCGGGCTGCACGCCGGGATCGACGGCTGGATCAACCCGCCGACCGAGTTCAGCGTCGACGGCAAGGCCCGCGTCTGCCTCGGCGATCTCGGGTGCGCGGGCGGCGAGGTCGTCGTCTCCTCGATCGGCCTGGCGGCCTGCGCGTACACCGATGTCGTCGACTTCGGCGCCGGCTACAAGTGGGGCCCGACCGCCCTGTGGGGTCCCGCGCTCCTGGCGAACATCGACATCATGTGGCACAGCTGCTCGGTGTCGGGCTACCAGCCGGCGGGCGCGGCGGCGGCCGGCGCCCGGGCGACGGCCGTCGCCGCCGGTGTGCCGCGGAGCTTCACGGTGCGCTCCGGGCTGCCGTCCATGGTCGTGGCGGGCGTCGGTGACAGCGCGCCCCCGCATGTCGTCCTCACCGGCCCCGGCCACGTCCGGATGGTCTCGGCGAGGACAGGCCCGGTGCGATCCTCCCGCGGCCTGATCTTCCACGTCCCGAGCCGCAAGACGACCTTCTTCGTGGTCAAGCACCCGGCGGCCGGCCGCTGGCAGATCACGCCGCTGGCCGACTCGTCGCGCCTTATCCGCGCCGGGCATGGCGACGGCCTGCCGGTGCCGTCCATCCACGGGCGGGTGACCGGTCATGGGGCGACGCGGACGTTCGCCTACCACGTCAAGCCACTGCCCGGCCAGACGGTCAGCTTCGAGGAGCACGGCCGCAGCGGATCGGGTTTCCTCGGAAGGGCGCGCCACGCCAGCGGCCGGATCCGCTTCACGCCGGCCTATGGCTCGCGGGAGACGCGCACGATCGTGGCCGTCGTCAACTCGTTCGGCAAGCCCCGGGGGCAGTACCGCGTCACCGCGTATCGCTCACCCGGCCCGCAGACCCCGGCTCGACCCGCCGGGTTCACGATCACCCGGAAGGGCACGCAGCTCCGTCTGAAATGGAAGCGCGCCCCCGCGGTGACCCACTACATCGTCAAGGTGCGGCTCTCCGACGGCCGGGTGCTCCTGCTGTTGCCGACGGCGCGGCAGACCGCGGTGACCGTCAAGGGGATCGCTCGGAAGCTCACCGTCGCAGCCACGCTGCAGGTGCAGAGTCCCCTCGGGATCATCGGTCACGCGGCGACGGCACGGTTGGGCCACCGCAAGCGGAGATAGGGCCGCCGCGGACGCGCGCGCCCCGCACCGCCCCCGGTGGCGACGTCAGCGCCCCAGGGTGTTCAGGATGTTGAGCGCGCGGCCTGGGAGGACGCGCTTGACCACGGCGACATCCTTGGCCGTCACGTGGTCGCGCCGCAGCGCGCCGAGCAGCCCGCTGCCGGCCGTTTGGACTTCACCGGCGGTCATGCGGACCGTCACGCGGTAGGCGCGCAGGGTCCTGGCCAGCGCCGAGCCTGCGTCCCGCTCGAGCCGGCGAGCGCGCGCGAAGGACCGGTTGAGCTCGATGAGCTTGCGGTTCTGGCGACCTGCCGCCCCTGTCTTGTGCGCGCGCTGAGCGCCGCTCTCGCGACTGATGGTGACCTCGATCGCCTGGGCGATCCGGGCGGCCTCTCGGGTCCGGGCCAGCAGCGCCTGCGCCGCGGCGCGGCCCCGGGTACAGGCCCGCGTCGCAGCGGCCGGCAGCCCCGTGCACGAGACCGTGGGAGCAATGACCGGCCGGGCACCTGGCGAGCGGGCCAGAGCGCCGTAGTCTGATCGCGGGGGGTCGTTGATCGTCTGCAGTTCGGCCTTGATCGTCACGTTGTAGGCGGTGCACAGCGGGGCGGCGATGACGAGCAGCGTGCCGCCGGCGATCTGCCCGGCCAACCCGGCACCCAGCAGCGTCGCGCCGGCAGTGGTCGAGAAGCATGGATACAGGGACGCCGGAGCCGACTGCTGCAGCGCCGCCAGGGCGTTGCGTTTGGCCTGGATCTGCGCGGCCGTGCGCTTGGGGGCGCCCGGTCCGCTCGTCGGTCCGCTGGTGCTCACCTGCAGCGTGGCGTGGAAGCTCTCTGTCACCTGCCGATCGGAGCCGCTCGCCGAGTAGCTGCGGCGGTAGCTGTTTGACGGCACCGTGACCGTCGCCTGCGCCGGACTGGCCGGCACCTCGCCCGCGATCGCCGGATCCGGCGAGACGAACCCGGGGCCGCCCGCCTGGTTATGCACGCCGCACTGCCCCGACTCCGGCGCGGAGGACTGGATCTCGTACCCCCGGTCGGGCACCTGGGCGGTGACGCCGACCGCGGGCGGGTCGCCGCCGCCGAACGAGATGTCAAACGGACTCGGCGCGCCGGGCCGCGCCGAGAGGCTCGCGCTACAGGTCATGGCGGCGTTGGGAGGGGCGTAGGTGTTCGTCCACGTCCCCGAGATCGTCTGCGACTGGCTGACCACCTTCGTCGTGGGGTTGTCCTGCTCGCGGCCGTACAGGGCGACGGTCGTCTTCTCGTCCCACACCAGGTGCAGCGTCCCCTGCCACACCGCCGGGTTGCTCGGGTCATAGACAAAGGACTGATCCCTGACCCCGGAGTACTCGACGGAAGCCGTCCCGTCGTAGGACAACGCCATCGCTGACCCGGCCCACACGAGCAGGCAGATCATCGCGACGCCCAAGGCAAGTCCCAACCGCCGTCGCATCGCCGCCAGCCTATCCCGTCGCGGACCCGCTGTGCGTCCGTCAGGGAGTCACGCCTGCTCCAGTGGTCGCGCCGGCAGCCGCGTACGCGGGGACCGACGAGCCTCCCACGAGTGATGGCTCGAGCTCGTCAGGCGGCTGGGGACGGCCGAAGTAGAACCCCTGGGCGAACGTGCATCCCAGCCTCTGCAGGTGGACGACCTGAGCCCCCGTCTCGACCCCTTCAGCCACGGCGACCATGCCCATCGACGCTGCCAAGCTGAGGAGCGCAATGACGACCGCCTGATCGGAGTCGCTCGTCCCGAGACCGGCGGTGAACGATCGATCGATCTTGATGATCTCGATCGGCGGCAGGCGGCGGAACTGGCCGAAGGAGGAGAACCCGATCCCGAAATCATCGAGCGCGATCGACACTCCCATCTGCTTGAGGGAGTGCAGGTTCGCCAGCGCAACCTCGGGGTCGTTGATCATCGAGCTGTCAGTGATCTCCAGGCACAGGGCGCCAGCATCCAGCTTGGCCAACCCCAGTGCAGAACCCACTGCCCCCGGGAACTGCGGATGCGAGAGCTGCCGAGCGGAGACGTTGACCGCCACGCTGACGTCGGCGTCGAGCGCTCCATCCCGGTGCCAGCCGGCCAGCTGGGTGCACGCCTCTCGTAGGACCCATTCGCCCATCTCGACGATCAGGCCCGTCTCCTCGGCGATCGGAATGAATTCGCCGGGCGCGACCACTCCTCGCTGCGGATGATCCCAGCGGATGAGCGCCTCGAGGCCGATGACGCGCCCGGACGTCAGGTTGACGACGGGCTGATAGTGCAGTCTGAGCTGTCCGTCCCGGAGGGCGTGCCGGAGCGCCGACTCTGTGGCCAGCCAGTTGACCCGGGCAGGCGTGGCACCGGGATCGAACAGTTCGATGCGGCCACGACCGTGCTGCTTTGCCACATACATGGCGCGGTCGGCCTCCCGCAGCAGTGCGTCGGGATCGGCGGCCAGTGGATCGCTGAGGCTGACGCCGACGCTCACGCTCAGGTGAAACTCCTCCGCGCCATGGATGAACGGGCGTGCAAAGGCCTCAAGCACGCGCTCGGCGACCCGGTTCGCGGACTCGAGATCGGATTCCGCGCACAGGATCGTGAACTCGTCACCGCCGAAGCGCGACACCGTGTCCTGCGCTCGGGCGGCCCCCGTGAGCCGCCGAGCGGCCTCCAGCAGCACCTCGTCACCGATGCCGTGACCGAGGCCGTCGTTGACCAGCTTGAAGCGGTCGAGATCGACGAACAGCACCGCAACCCGACCACCGTCGCGACTGCGGCGGACCAGGGCGTGACCCAGCCGATCGAGAAACAGAGCCCGGTTCGGCAGGGCCGTCAGGGGGTCGTGGAGGGCGCGATGGGCGAGTTCGTCCGCCGAGCGCCTGCGCTCGGTCACATCATGGGCCTGCATGACGAGGTACTGGAGTTCGCCGTTCTCGTCCCGGACGCCCGAGACGCTGATCGAGACCCACACGTCGTGGCCCTCGCGATGGACATAGCGCTTCTCCACCTGGTAGCTGTCGATCTCTCCGGCGACCAACGCGTTGTAGTGCTTGATCGACGCCCCCAGGTCCGCCGGATGCGTGATCGACTTGAAGTTGTTGGCGAGCAACTCCGCCTCGGAGTAGCCGGTCATTTCGCAGAGAGCTCGGTTCACACTCAGGTATGAGCCGTCCGGGGCTTCCAGCGCCATGCCGGTCACGCCGCTCTCGAAGGCCTGCCGGAAGCGCTCTCCCTGCTCGTGGGCCTCGGCGTGGGCCTCTCTCAGACGTGCGCGCATCTCGCTGTTCCGGCGCCGGGACGCCACCCCGGTCGCCACGGCGGCGAGAACGAACGCGCCGGTTGGGAGGTTGCGTCGGATCACCGCCGGCCAGCGCCATCCGCGCGGCGGCAGTTCAGACCGCGGCACAGGGCGCGGGGAGCGTGTGAGAGCTGGGGCGAACGTCATTGCGTGCAACCGGGACCGGCAAATCGTCTATCGGCCGCAACGCAGCGCAGGTCAAGCGGGCGGCCGGAGCCTCGGCAGGTATCCGGCCCGTCCCCGTGCGCGGCGTCCCGATCGGGCCCCCGCGTCCTTCTTGCAGCTTTCCTGATGCCGCCGGTGGGGCTCGAACCCACGACCTACGGATTAAAAGTCCGCTGCTCTACCAGCTGAGCTACAGCGGCGGGACCACCATGATCGCGCATCGGCTGGGCATCGAGACGCATCATGGTGTCGTTTAGATGCCCAGGCCCGCGCTGATCGCCGGGTCAGCCGGCGTAGGCGACGGTCTCGATCTCCACGAACATCCGGGGATCGATGAGCGCCGAGACCTCGACCATCGTCATCAGCGGCCGGTGGGCGGCGAAGACCTCACCGTGAGCACGACCGACCTCATCGCGCGCGGGAGATGTCCGTCACGTAGACGCGTGTCTGGACGACGTCGGCGACGCCCAGCTCGACGCGCGAGAGCTCGTGGGCGATCTTGCGCAGGATCTCGACGGTCTGCTCGTAGGGCGTTGACCCCACCACCGCCGAGCCGTCCGCGTTGACCGCCGTCATCCCGCCGACCAGCACGAACCCGCCCACGCGGACGACGCGGCTGAAGCCGTAGGCGCCCTCGTAGGGCGACGGCGGGTCGCCGCCCAGGCGCTCCCCGGCGGTCAATGGAGGAAGTGGCGGCGGCTGGTGAACACCATCGCGCCGCCGGCCTTGTCGACGGCCTCGACGGTGAGATGGTCCCGCATCGACCCGCCGGGCTGGATGATCGCCCGGATCCCGGCCTCCAGGGCGAGCTCGGGGCCGTCGGAGAAGGGGAAGTAGGCGTCGGAGGCCAGGACCGCGCCGGCGACGTCGCCGGTCGCCTTCTCCAGGGCCAGGCGCACGGCGTCGACGCGGCTCATCTGGCCGGCGCCGATGCCGATCGTCGCCAGGTCCTTGCTGAGGACGATGCCGTTGGACTTGACGTGCTTGCAGACGCGCCAGGCGAAGGAGAGCTCCTGCCATTCGGCCTCCGTCGGGCGGCGCTCCGTGACGACCTGCATGTCGCCGCGCTCCTCGAAGGAGAAGTCGCGATCCTGGACGAGCAGCCCACCGACGACCTGGCGCAGGTGGGGCTCGATCATGTTCGGGATCCGCCGCTCGCGGTCGTCGAGGATGCGCATGTTGGGCTTCTCGGCGAGGATGGTCAGCGCCTCGTCGTCGTAGCCGCGGGCGAACAGCATCTCGACGAACTGGTCGGCCAGCGCCGTCGCCAGCTCGGCGTCGACGCGCCGGTTGAGGCAGACGATGCCGCCGAAGGCCGACTGCGGGTCGCAGGCGAACGCGTTGCGGTAGGCCTCGCACGGCGGTCGAGCCGACGGCCACCCCGCAGGGGTTGTTGTGCTTGATGATCACGCAGGCCGGGATCTGGAACTCGGCCAGCAGCAGCCGGCCGGCGTCGAGGTCGAGCAGGTTGTTGAACGAGATCGGCTTGCCGCCCAGCTGGGAGACCATCGAGAGCACGTGGGTGCGGGCGCCCACCTGCTCGTAGTAGGCCGCCCGCTGATGGGGGTTCTCGCCGTAGGGCAGCTCGAGCACCTTCTCGAAGGCGCGGACGAACAGCGGCGGGAAGTCCTCGCGCTTCTCCTGAAACCAGCGGGCGATCGCCGTGTCGTAGCGGGCGGTGTAGGCGAACGCCTCGGCGGCCAGGCTCTCGCGGGTGCTGGCCGACAGGTAGCCCGCCGGAGCCGCGCAGCTCGTCCAGGACGGCGTCGTAGCTGACCGGATCGACGACCGGCGCCGCGTAGGCGTGGTTCTTGGCGGCGGCCCGGATCATCGTCGGGCCGCCGATGTCGACGTTCTCGACCACCTCCTCGTCGGCGACGCCCCGGCGGGCGGCGGTGCGCTCGAACGGGATAGAGGTTGACGCACACCAGGTCGACGAACTCGACGTCCTGCTCCTGCGCGGCGCTGCAGGTGCTGGGGGTTCTCGCGCACCGCCAGCAGGCCCGCGTAGAGCTTGGGATGCAAGCGTCTTGACCCGGCCGTCCATGATCTCCGGAAAGCCGGTGAAGTCCGTGATCGAGCGGACCTCGAGCCCGGCCTCGGTGAGCGCGCTGGCGGTCCCGCCGGTGGAGATGATCTCGATCCCCAGATCGGCGAGGCCGCGGGCGAACTCGACGATGCCGGTCTTGTCCGAGACCGACAGCAGCGCGCGCTGCACCCGGGGCCCGGCGGACATCGAGGCCATCCCGCTCGCGGGCTCAACGCGAGTCCATTGAGCGCGACTTTATCGTGCGATCACGCACGCGGCGCGGGTTGCCGGGGTCGACGGTGATCGACCCCGCGGCGACCAGCCCGACGGCCTCCACCAGCAGGTCGTGCTCGATCGGATGCAGCTCGCTCGAGCACCTCCTCGGCGTCCGCGCGCGCCGCGGCAGCTCGACGCGCCCGCTGGAGGATCACGGGGCCCGAGTCGACGCCGCCGTCGACGAAGTGGACGGTCACCCCGAACACCTGTCACGCCGTAGTCGAGCGCCTGCTGCACGGCGTGCAGGCCCGGGAAGGCCGGCAGCAGCGCCGGATGGACGTTGATGACCGCGCCCGGGGAACGCGGCCAGGAACTCCGGCCCGAGCAGCTGCATGTAGCCGGCCAGGACCACCAGCTCGACGCCCTGGGCTCGCCAGCCACGCGGCCATCGCCCCGTCGCGCGCGGTGCGGTCGGCGAAGGCGCGCCGCCGGAAACGACCTCGGCGCTGATCCGCGCCGCTCGCGGCCCGCTCCAGCGCCCGGGCCTCGCGGCTTGTCGGAGGCGACGGCCACCAGGTGTCACCCCGTCGCGGCCGTGCGCGCGGTCGATCAGCGCCTGCAGGTTGGTTCCCGCGCCGGAGGCCAGGACGCCGACGTTCATGGTGCGGCACGGTAGTCGACGCCGCCGCCTGCGGTAGCGTCCCTCGACGCCGTGCAGACCGTCCTCTCCGCCTTCGCCCGTGCCGCCGCCGGAGATCCGGAGGCGCTCGACGAGGCCCGGCGCGACTGGGCCGATCTGGCGGCCGAGCAGCAGGCGCTGCTCACCGACCTCGGCCGTCTGCTGTCGGGGCCGGAGGATCGCTCGGTCGCCCTGCCCGAGGTGCTCGGCGCCCTCGCCCTGGGCGATCTCGACGCCGCCCGGCGGCGGTTCACCGCGCTGGCGCCGGAGGAGCGCGGCGCTCATCGGCGAGGTCGGCCGCTACATCGCCGATCACCGTGAGGCGACGATGCCGCTGCTCGGCGCCTTTGACGGCGTGGGCAGCGGCG
Organism: uncultured Solirubrobacteraceae bacterium; assembly: GCA_963800545.1. Taxonomy (GTDB): domain Bacteria; phylum Actinomycetota; class Thermoleophilia; order Solirubrobacterales; family Solirubrobacteraceae; genus Palsa-465. The sequence continues at coordinate 214,302 of CAWDBJ010000004.1, read as the reverse complement.
AGAGCGGCGCGACGCTGCGCCGGCCCGCGCGCCGCAACGGCATCCGACACCGAGTCCACCCCCGAGGAGCTGCTGGCGCGGATGGGCCTGGCGTCGTTTCGCCCCGCTCAGCGCGAGGCCGTCCAGGCGGCGCTCGAGGGGCGTGACGCGCTCATCGTCATGCCCACCGGCGGCGGCAAGAGCCTCTGCTACCAGCTCCCCGCGCTGGCCTCAGAGGCGCTGACGGTCGTCGTCAGCCCGCTCATCGCGCTCATCACCGACCAGCACCACCGGCTGCTCGACGCCGGGCAGCGCTCGGTGATGCTCGCCGCCACGGTCGGCGAGGAGAGCAACGCGCGGGCGCTGGCCGAGATCCGCTCCGGCGAGGCCCAGATCGTCTTCTGCGCCCCCGAGCGCTTTGCCAGCACCGCCTTCCGGGCGGCGCTGCTGCGGCGCGACATCGCGCCTCTTCGTCGTCGACGAGGCGCACTGCGTCTCGGAGTGGGGTCACGACTTCCGTCCCGACTACCTGCGGCTGTCGGCGATCATCGACCTGCTCGGGCGCCCGCCGGTGATGGCCTGCACGGCGACCGCGACGCCCAAGGTCGCCGACGAGATCGTCGCCCGCCTCGGACTGCGCGACCCGCTGATCGTGCGCCGCGGCTTTGATCGCCCGAACATCACCTTCGACGTCGTCGCGCTCGAGGGCACGGGCGCGGTGTCGCGCAAGCGCGGCTACCTGCTCGGCGGCCTGGCCGATGCCGAGCCAGCGGCCGGCCATCGTCTACTGCGGCACGCGCCGCGACACCGAGGCCGTGGGCGAGCTGCTGCGCGACCACGGCCACGCGGTCGCCGTCTACCACGCCGGCCTTGACCCGCACGAGCGCCACGCCGCCCAGGAGGCGTTCATGACCGGCCAGACGGACGATCGTGGTCGCCACCAACGCCTTCGGCCAGGGGATCGACAAGGGCGACATCCGCAGCGTGTGGCACTGGGCGCTGCCCACGAGCGTCGAGGCCTACTACCAGGAGGCCGGACGCGCCGGGCGCGACGGAGCTCCGGCCCACGCCGTGCTGCTGGCGATGCGCGGGGACCTCGGCCGGCTGATCCAGTTCATCAAGCGCTCGGAGATCACCGTCGAGGAGGTGGAGGGGGTGCTCGCCGCCGCGCGCCACGCCGCCCGCGACGGCGTGGCGGAGATCGATCCCGGCCAGCAGGACGACCACCACCGGATCGCGCTGGCCATCGCCGAGCGCGCCGGCGCCATCACGCTCGCCCCGGCCGGGCGGGGACGGATCGCCGTGCGGCTGACCGGACGGCTTGACCGGCCCGCCGTCGTCGCCGCCTGCCGGGAGGCCGTCGATCGCCGCTGGGAGGCCTACAAGGCGCTCAAGGCGTTCGCCGACGACGGCACCACCTGCCGCCGGCGCCGGCTGCTCGATCACTTCGGCGACGACGAGACCCCGCAGCCGGTCGTGCGCTGCTGCGATGTCTGTGAGCCGGTGCAGCTCCCGGTGCTCGAGCTGACCGCCAAGCGCAACCGTCGCGGCAGCGGTGCAGCGAGCGCCGCCTCCGCTGCGGAGGGACCGCCCGTCGACGCCGGGGAGCTGGCGGCGCTCAAGCGCTGGCGCAGCGAGCGGGCCGACGGCAAGCCCGCCTACACGGTCGCCACCAACGCCGTGCTCGAGGAGATCATCCGCCGGCGCCCCGCCAGCGCCGAGGAGCTCGTGGCCATCAAGGGCATCGGTCCGGGGTTCGTCGCCAAGCACGGCGAGGACCTGCTGGCGACGGTGGCGGCGATGCCCGCGGCCGCCTGAGCGCCGCGCGCCCGCTCTCGGCTCAGCTCATCGCCGGCACGAGCGGCGCGCTCGAGCGTCGCCGGAGTCGCGCGCAGGGCGGCCGCCAGCCGCCGCACCCCCTCGTCGATCTGCGGCTCGTCGAGCAGCGAGAAGGAGAGCCGCAGGCCGCTCAGGCCATCGCTCGGCACGGTGGTCGCCTCGCCCGGCGTGTAGGACAGCCCGTGGCGCAGGCTCTCGGCGAACAGCAGCCGCTCGTCGACGGGTCCCCGGAAGGTCGCCCACACGTGATGGCCGCCCTTGGGCGGGGTGACCATGACCTCGTCGCCGAGCCGGCGGTCCAGTGACTCGAGCATCGCCTCGCAGCGCCGGGCGTAGACGAGGTTGATCCGGCGCAGGTGCTCGTCGTGGGCGCCGCTGGCCAGCCAGCGCTGGGCGAGGTGCTGGGTGAGCACCGGCGAGTGGTAGTCCGTGGCCAGCTTGAGTCCGGTCAGCCGCCGGCGCACCTCTCCCGCAGCGGCCACCCAGCCGACGCGCAGGCCGCCACCGATCGTCTTGGACAGGGAGTCGACGTAGATGACGTGGTCGGGGGCGCCGAGCCGCAGCCGGGACGGCTCGGGGGTGCCGAAGCGCACGGTGCAGTAGACGCCGTCCTCGAGGATGAAGAACGACCGCTCGCGCGCCAGGGCCAGCAGTCGCTGGCCCCGCTCGGGGCTCATGTCCTGGCCGGTGGGATTCTGCGAGCCGGGCTGCACGAGGACGAGCTTGACCTCGTGGCGGGCGAGGATCGCCTCGAGCGCGTCGACGTCGATGCCCTGCTCGTCGTAGGGCACACCCAGGACCCGCGCCCCCGTCTGCTGCATGGAGACGAGCGCCCCTGAGAAGGTGGGCGACTCCGTGACGGCGACATCGCCCGGGCGCAGGATCGTCCGGCACACCAGGTCGATCGCCTGGCGCCCGCCGGTGGTGATGACGATCTCGTCGGCATCAGTGGCGAAGCCGGCGCCGGCGCCGCGGCGGGCGACCTCCTCGCGCAGCGCCCACACCCCGTCGGGATCCCCGTACATGACGGCCGCCGCCCCGAGGTCTGAGAAGACCTCGGAGCTGATCCGGGCCAGCGCGCGCACCGGGTGAAGCTCGGCGGATGCCCACCCGGTCGCCAGGTTGATGTGATCCTCGGCGACTGACGGCTGCCAGGTGGCGGCGACCACCTGGTTGACGTAGCTGCGATCGGGCTCGGGGAGGACGGCGTGCTGCCAGCGTCCGTCAGTGGAGGTGGAGGCGGTGCGCGGCGGCGCCTGGCGCACGAACGTGCCCCGTCCCCGGGCGGCGGTGACGAACCCCTCGGTGGCCAGGCGGCGGTAGGCCCGCACCGCGGTCAGGTGGTTGACCGCCGCCTGCTCGGCCAGCTCGCGCGTCGTGGGCAGCTTGGCGCCGGGCGCCAGGTCGCCCCCCTCGATGGCCGCGCGCACGACACCCGCGATCTGAGCGCTGATGGACTCGTCAGAGGCGCGATCCAGATCAGACAACTCCAGCTTGTATGACATTGACACGGCCCTTTTGCTCGAGAAGATGTCCTACAAGATGCTACAGAGTTTCAACAACTGGCTCATCCGGAAGACCGCCAACCCGGGCCGCTCGCCGCTCGATGACGGGCTGGCGATCACCATCCGCTTCGCCTATCCGGACGACGAGGGGGCCGTCATGCGCCTGGCGGCGCTCGACTCCCAACCGGTGCCCGCCGGGACGCTGCTCGTCGCCGAGGTGGACGGCGAGCTGTGGGCGGCGGTGGCGATCACCGGTGAGCGGGCGTCGATCGCCGACCCGTTTCATCACACCTCGGCGCTGGTGGAGCTGCTGCACGAGCGCGCGCAGCGCCTCACCCGCCGCGCCGGCCGTCCCGCCGCCGGATCGCGGCGGACCGAGGTGGCCTGGCGGTGATCATCGCTGCATTGTCTGTCCTCCTCCTAGCAGTGGTGGTCGCCGCCGGGCTCGGCCTCCTGTCCGCCGGCGAGCGTGAAGGCGACCGACCCGGTGACGTGACGGTGACCGGCGTGCGCGCCGACGCGGCGGCCGCCGCCATCAGCCTCGTCGTCCACAACCCCGGCGTCAGGCCGGTGATCGTGGGCGCATCGCTGCGCCGGCGCGGTCCGCGGATGCGCGTGGAGGGACGCATGTATGTCACGGTGCCGCGCGACACCACCCGGGACGCGCTGCTGGCCAGCCGTCACACCGCCCTGACGGCGCTTGAGCCCAAGGAGAGCCGGACGCTCGTGGTCAGCGCTCAGGCGCCGATCCGCCGGTCCGCCGAGGTGGTGATCGCCGTCGGGCAGTCAGACCGCCTGCGGGTGATCCACCGCGCCGTAGAGCTGGTCAGCGTCGCGCCGACACCGCCCGACGCGGTCGTGCGCGACGATCTCCCGGCGGTCCGCTAGGCGCGGACGAGCGGGAGCTCGAGCGAGTACTTGCCGCCCGACTCCTCAGTGCCCTCGAGCGGATAGTGCCCGGAGAAGCAGGCGTCGCAGTGGGTCTCACGGGAGGTGCCGACCGCCTCGTAGACGCCCTCCAGCGACAGGTAGTGCAGCGTGTCGGCCCCGATCTCGGCGCACACCTCCTCCACGGTGCGCTCGTGGGCGATCATCTCCTCCCGCGTGGACATGTCGATCCCGTAGTGGCAGGGGTGCTTGATCGGTGGGGCGGAGATCCGCAGGTGGACCTCGGCGGCTCCCGCGTCTCGCAGCATCTGGACGATCTGGCGGGTGGTGTTGCCGCGCACGATCGAGTCGTCGACGACGACCAGCCGCTGACCCTCCACCACCTCGCGCAGGGGGTTGAACTTCAGGCGCAGGCCCTGACGGCGCAGCTCCTGCCCCGGCTGGATGAAGGTGCGCGCGACGTAGCGGTTCTTGATGAAGCCGTCGTCCTGGGGAAGCCCGGCCGCGCGGGCGAGGCCGCGGGCGGCAGCGTTACCGGAGTCAGGGACGGGAATGACCACGTCGGCGTCGACCGGCGCCTCGCGCCACAGGATCTCCCCCATCCGGGCGCGGGCGACCTGGAGCACCGTTCCGGCCATCCGGGAGTCCGGGCGGGCGAAGTAGATGTACTCGAACACGCAGAAGGCGTGGCGCTGGCCGGGAGCGACCATCCGCGACTCCATCCCCCGGTGGGAGAGGATGACCATCTCGCCGGGCTCGACGTCGCGCACGTAGGTGGCCCCGATGAGGTCAAAGGCGCACGATTCGCTGGCCACGCACCAGGCGGCGGGCAGGCCGGTCTCGGGCGCCGAGTCGATCCGGCCGAGCGCCAGCGGGCGCAGGCCGGCGGGGTCGCGGAAGGCGATGACACATTCCTCGGTCATGACGACGGTCGAGAAGGCGCCGCGCAGGCGGGGCAGGACGTCGGCGACGGCGTCTTCGATGCGATCGGCCGGGTGGGTGGCCAGCATCGCGGCGATGATCTCCGAGTCCGAGGTCGAGCGGAAGGGCACGTCGGCCCCGCGCAGCTCGGCGTGCAGCTCGACGGCGTTGATCAGGTTGCCGTTGTGGGCGAGGGCGAGCGTGCGATGGTCGTCGCGGACGATCGGCTGGGCGTTCTCCCACTCCGAGGAGCCGGTGGTCGAGTAGCGCACGTGGCCGATCGCCAGGTCACCGACGAGCGAGCGCAGGGTGTTCTCATCGAACACCTGGGAGACGAGCCCCTGCTCGCGGGTGCCGATGATGTTGGCGCCGCGGGTGGCGGTGGCGATGCCGGCCGACTCCTGGCCGCGGTGCTGGAGTGCGAACAGGGCGAAGTAGGCGAGGCGTGCGACGTCATGTTCGGGGGCGTAGATCCCGAACACGCCGCACTCGTCGCGGGGGCCGTCGCGAGAGTCGAGCGGAGAGAGGTCCATCTCAGGAGCCTTCACTTGCTGAGGCTAGCAACGGCCCTCACAGGAACGGCACCAGTCCGCGCTCCCGGGTGTCGCGCAGGCCGGAAATGGGCATGTTCGCCACGCCCTCGATCTCCAGCGCGTCGCCCCCCACCTGACCGATGATCGTCTCCCCGGCGAGCGCCGCCAGCGGTCCCGAGACGAGGAACGCCCGGCCCGGAGCCTCGGCGAAGGGGTCAAGACCCTCGGGCAGCACCACGGCGGCGCCGATCTGGCCGGCGATGCAGCACTCGGCGAGGGCGACGGCGAGCCCGCCCTCGGCGATGTCGTGGGCACTGGACACGGCGCCGGCGGTGACCAGCCGCCGGACCCGCTCGTGGGCCTCGGCGGCCGCCGCCGGGTCAAGCGACGGCAGCGGCCCGGCCACGCTCTCGCCCTGCAGCTTGGCCAGCTCCGAGCCCGCCCGGGTCGCCCCCTGCAGCGAGCCGACGAGGGCGATCGCGTCCCCCTCGGCCCCAAAGCCCAGTCGGCCGGCGCGGGCCGGGTCGGGCAGGCGTCCGACCATGCCGATCACCGGCGTGGGGAAGATGGGGCCGCCGGGGGCCTCGTTGTAGAGCGACACGTTGCCGCCCACCACCGGGACGCCCAGGTCCGTGCAGGCGGCGGCGATCCCCTCGACGGCCTCGGTCAGCTGCCAGGCGACCCATGGCTTCTCGGGGTTGCCGAAGTTCAGGCAGTTGGTCAGACCGAGCGGCTCGGCACCCACGCACGCCAGGTTGGCGGCGCACTCGTACACGGCCTCAATGGCGCCGGCCCGCGGATCGCAGGCCACGCGGCGTCCGTTGCCGTCGATCGAGACCGCGATCGCCTCGCCGGTGGGGAGCATCAACACCGCGGCATCGGCATCGTCGGGGCGGCGCACCGTCCGCGACTGGACGACCGGGTCGTACTGCTCGAACACCGGCCGCCGGGAGGCGAGGTTGGCCGAGCCCAGGAGAGCCAGCAGCGTCTCGTCGAAGGGCGCGTCCGCGTCGAGGACCGCCGGTCCGGCCGGATACAGCCCGGCGGGATCGGTGACCGGCTCGGGAGCGAGGTCGTACAGGGGGCAGTCGTCGACGAGGATCCCCACGGGCAAATCGGCGGCGAGCTCTCCACCGGCGAGCACGCGCATCCGCCCGGAGTCCGTCACCTCGCCGATCGGCGTGGCCAGCGTCTCCCACCGCCGGCAGACGGCGATCACCTCGTCGACCCGCTCGGGCTCGACGACGCACAGCATCCGTTCCTGAGACTCGGAGACCATGATCTCGAAGGGCTCCATGCCCGCCTCGCGCAGGGGCACGCGCGAGCAGTCGATGTCCAGGCCGACGCCGCCCTTGCTGGCCATCTCCGAGGCCGAGGAGGTCAGGCCGGCGGCGCCGAGATCCTGCAGCGAGACGAGCAGCTCTGCGTCGAGCAGCTCCAGCGAGCACTCGAGCAGCTTCTTCTCGGCGAACGGGTCGCCGATCTGCACGGAGGGGCGCTTGGCCTCGTCGCCCTCCCCCAGCTCGGCGCTGGCCAGCACCGAGGCGCCGCCGATGCCGTCGCGGCCGGTCAGCGCACCCAGGAGCACGAGCACGTTGCCGGGCCCCGCGGCGGCGGCCCGGATCAGCCGGGCATGGGGCGCCAGACCCAGGCACATGGCGTTGACCAGGCAGTTCTGCTCGTAGGAGGGCTCGAAGTAGATCTCACCCCCCACCGTCGGTACCCCGATCGAGTTGCCGTAGTGGCCGATCCCGGCGACCGCGTGCTCGAGCAGGTAGCGCGAGCGCTCGGATTCGGCCGGCTCGCCGAAGCGCAGCGAATCGAGCACCGCGATCGGGCGGGCACCCACCGCGAAGACGTCGCGGAGGATCCCGCCGACGCCGGTGGCGGCCCCCTGAAAGGGCTCGACGGCGCTCGGATGGTTGTGGGACTCGACCTTGAAGGCGATGCCGAGCCCGCCCCCGACGTCGACGACGCCGGCGTTCTCCCCGGGCCCCATGAGGACGTGCGGGCCCTCCGTGGGCAGCCGGCGCAGGAGCTTCTTGGAGTGCTTGTAGGCGCAGTGCTCTGACCACATCAGCGAGAGCATCGCCAGCTCGGTGTCGCCGGGAGCGCGGCCCAGCAGCTCGACGATCCGCTCGTACTCGGAGTCCGTCAGGCCGAGCGCCAGGTGGCGGGTGTCAGGGGAGGCGGCGGCGCCCATCAGTGGCCACTAATCAGGCGGGGACGCGGTCGGCGACGGTCGCCGCGATCGACGCAAACAGCGTCAGCCCGTCCGTGGAGCCGGTCAGCGGATCGACGGCGTGCTCGGGGTGGGGCATCAGCCCGAAGACGTTGCCCGCCTCGTTGCAGACCCCGGCGATGTCGTTGAGCGAGCCGTTGGGGTTGTGGCCCAGGGCATAGCGCAGCAGCACCTGGCCGCAGGACTCGAGGCGGTCGAGCATCTGGGGCGGCGCGTAGTAGCAGCCGGTGGTGTGCTTGACCGGGATCGACAGCACGGCGCCGGCGCCGCAGGCGCGGGTGAACGGCGAATCGGCGCTGACGACGTCGAGCGACACCTGGCGAAAGACGAAGCGCAGGCTCTCGTTGGTCAGCAGCGCGCCGGGCAGCAGCCCCGCCTCGCAGAGCACCTGGAAGCCGTTGCAGATCCCCAGGACGAGGCCGCCGGCGCGGGCGAACTCGGCCACCTCCTCCATCACCGGGGCAAAGCGGGCGATCGCTCCCGACGCGCAGGTAGTCGCCGTAGGAGAAGCCGCCGGGAACGACGACCGCGTCGACGCCCTGCAGGTCGCGATCCCCGTGCCACAGGATGACCGCCTCGCCGACGCGCTGGCAGGCGAGTTGGGCGTCGACCTCGTCGCAGGACCCGGGGAAGCGGACGATCCCGAACTTCACGCGGACCCGTCAGCGTCGACGATCTCGTAGTCCTCGATCAGGGGGTTGGTGAGCAACCGCTCGCACATGGCGGGCAGGCTCGCGGGATCCTCGACGTCGAGCTCGATCATCCGCCCGACATGGACATTGCGCACGCCGGCGAACCCCAGGGCGGGCAGGGCGCGCTCGACCGCCTGGCCCTGGGGATCGAGGATCCCGGCCTTGGGCGTGACCAGCACCCGGGCGCGCATCCGCTCAGCCGCCCGGCGTGGCGCCGGTGCGCGACAGCCAGGCGCTGAACGGCTCGCCGGTGATCCGCTCGTAGGCCTCGACGTACTTCTCGCGCGTGCGGGCGACGACCTCGTCGGGGATCGGCGGAGCCGGCGGGTTGCGGTCCCAGCCGGTGCCCGAGGCCCAGTCGCGCACGAACTGCTTGTCAAAGCTCGGCTGGCCGCGGCCCGGCTCGTAGGTGTCGGCCGGCCAGAAGCGCGACGAGTCCGGGGTGCACATCTCATCGCCGATGGTGAGGGTCCCGTCGGCGTCGAGCCCGAGCTCGAACTTGGTGTCGGCGAGGATGATCCCGTTGGCCCGGGCGTGCTCGGCGGCGTGGTCGTAGAGGGCCAGCGAGACGTCGCGGACGCGGGTGGCCAGCTCCCGATCACCGATGAGCTCGACCGCGCCCTCGAAGTCGATGGCCTCGTCGTGGCCGACCTCGGCCTTGGTGCTGGGGGTGAAGAGCGGCTCGGGCAACCGGTCAGACTCGCGCAGGCCGGCGGGCAGCTCGATGCCGGAGACGCTCCCCGTCGCCTGGTAGTCCTTCCAGCCCGAGCCGGTGATGTAGCCGCGCACGACGCACTCCACGGGCAGCATCGTCAGCTTGCGCACGACCATGCCGCGGCCGCGGGCCTCGGCGGGGACCCGTCGGTCACGGAGACGACGTGGTTGGCGACGATCCCGGTGGTGCGCTCAAACCAGAAGGTCGAGAGCCCGGTGAGGACCGCCCCCTTGTCGGGGATCGGCGTGGGATGGACGACGTCGTAGGTGGAGATCCGATCCGAGGCGACGATCAGCAGTTCGTCCCCCAGGTCGTAGATCTCGCGGACCTTGCCGGAGGCAAGCAGGGGGAGATCGGAAAGTGCGCTCACGTGACGCGATCCTAGCGACTGGTTATGACGACCTGATCGTGCCGCCGGGCGCTGCGGGCGACCCCCCGGCGGCGCAGCAGGACGAGGGCGAGCAGAGCTGCCGCGGCGATGATCGCGGCCTCAACGTGGAAGGCGGCCGAGAAGCCGTTCGTCAGCGCCACGGCGACCGGCGCCCCGCCGTGCAGGGCGTCGTTCGAGCGATCCGTGGCCACGGTGATGAGGGCGGCGATCCCGATCGCGCCGCCGATCTGCTGGGCCGTCGTCATCAGGCCGGAGGCCAGGCCGCCGTCGCGCTCCTCGGCGTCGCCGGTCCCGAGCCCGATGACCGGCACGAAGGCCAGCCCGAGCCCCAGGCCGGTGAGGATCAGCGCCGGCAGGACGTCGGTGCCGTAGGAGCTGACGGGGGTCAGGCCCGCCATCAGCCACAGGCCGGCGACCGCCAGGCCACAGCCGACGGTGATCGGCAGCCGCGGGTCGATGCGCTCGGGCAGGCGGCCCATGGCCGCCGAGGCCAGCCCCATGGAGGCGCTGAACGGCAAAAAGGAGAGGCCGGTGCTCAGCGGGGCCAAGCGCAGGACGCGCTGCAGATAGAGCGTCTGGAAGAAGAACATCGCCAAGAGGCCGGCCGCCGCGAAGAAGATGACGAGGTCGGCGCGCAGGGCCAGTGGGCGGCGCAGCAGCTCGGCGGGCACGAGCGGCGAGGCGGCACGGCGCTCGCTGACCACGAAGGCGCCGGCCAGGACCAGCACCCCCGCCAGCCCGCCGAGCGTCCGGACGGATGTCCACGGGTGGCTGTCAGTCTCGACGACCGTGTAGACGAGGAGCAGGAGGGCGAGCGTCGCCAGCCCGGCGCCGCCCACGTTGGGGGAGCTGCGGCGGCCGCTCAGGTCGTCGGGGGCCATCACGCGCGGGACGGCCAGCAGGGCGGCGGCGGCCACCGGGACGTTGACCAGGAAGATCCAGCGCCAGTCGGCCAGCTGGACGAGCGCCCCGCCGGCGAGCAGCCCGGTGGCGGCGCCCAGGCCGAGCAGCCCGGCCCACACGGCCAGCGCGCGGCGGCGCTCCTCGCCACCCGGGGAGGCGGCCAGCAGCAGGGCCAGCGCCGACGGGGAGAGCAGGGCGCCGAAGCTTCCCTGCAGCGCCCGGGCGCCGACGAGCACCCCCGCCGACGGCGCGAGCCCGCACACCACGGAGGCGGCGGCGAAGCCGGCCAGGCTGAACGTGAACAGCCGCCGCGGCCCGAAGCGGTCGGCCAGCCGGCCGCCGACGAGCAGCAGGCCGCCGAAGGTCAGCAGGTAGGCGTTGACCACCCACGACAGGTTGGCCACGGAGAAGTGCAGCTCGCGGCCGATGGTCGGCAGCGCGACGTTGGTGATCGTGTCGTCGACCAGCAGCATGAACTGGGCGACGCAGGCGAGCAGCAGGACGAAGAGAGGGCGAGGCCGCGTCATGGTTTTCTCCACTCGTAGAAGAACTCCTACACTTGTAGAAGACGCGCTCGGAATTGTCAACCTCCGCTGCGATACTCGGCCCCCGATGTCCGCCTCCGATCGCCGCACCCGCCTGCTGGAGGAGGCGCTGAAGCTCGTGTCCTCGTCGGGGCTGGGAGCGGTGACCCATCGCAGCGTGGAGCGGGCCGCACAGGCGCCCCACGGATCAGTCACCTACTGGTTCGGCAGCCGTGACGGGCTCATCTCGGCTCTCGTCGACTGGCTGTGCGAGGAGTCAGAGCGCCAGGTGGCGGCCATCGCCGCCCCGGTCCAGGCGCAGCTGGCCGCCGGCCAGACGCCCGACCCAGAGGCGGTGGCCGGCGCCCTGTCGGCGTGGATGGACGGCGCCGCCACCCTTCACCTGGCGCGGATGGAGCTCGAGCTCCAGGGCGCGCGCGAGCCCGCCCACGCTGCCCGCATGACCCAGGCCGCCCGCATCTTCTGGCAGATGTGCGAGACGATCGCCGAGGGCCTGGGGTCACGCGATCCAGCCCACGACGGCCGCGCGATGGCGGCGATGCTCGACGGGCTGCTGCTGGACCGCCTCGCCCATCCGCCCCAGGATCAGGAGGTGGTGGTCGCCGCGCTGCGCTGGCTGCTCTCCGGGCCGGCCCGGTGATCAGGCCCGGCGCGTCAACCGGCGCCCGTCGGGGGGCGCGGTGAACACCAGCTCGTGGCCGGCGCCGACGCCGGTGACGGTCCACTCGAGCCGGCCGTCGACGTCACTGCGCGCGAGCGTGATGCTGTCGGGGCGGAAGTCCGAGAGATCCAGGCGACGGCGGATGGCGCGGACCATGGCGGCCGGCGCCGGCGCGTGGACGAGCGCCAGCGGGTAGGCATGCCGGCGGGGCGACCCCGGTTCGGAGAGCGTCACCTGCTCGGGCTCGAGGGCGGGCTGGACGGTGTTCGCGGTGAGGCCGGCGGCTCGCTGACCCACGACGTACTGGAACTCGAGCCCGGCGCGGGCGATGTCGACTTCGAGCATCGGGGCCCGCGGGCCCAGCCGGCGGCGCACCGCGGTGAGCTCGCGCCGGAAGTTGGCAGTGATGAAGTAGCTCGAGCCGAGCTTGCCCTCGGCCAGCTCGGACAACCGGTGGGCCCGGGCATCGTCGCGCTGCGAGGCCTTCAGCCTGGCGTTGATCCTCGGGATGACCACCGCCACCCCGATGCCGATCACGATCAGTCCGACGATCACGCCCAGCGGGCTGCGCCGTCGTACGTACATCTGCTCCCTCTGTTCCGGTCCGTCCGACGGACGGGATGCTACGCCTCGGGCGACACCTCGGACCGGCTCGTCGCGGTCGGTGCGCGGGAGGCGGCGACCCCGGGAGTCCATCCCGGCCCGCCGAAGACGTAGCCCAGCCGCTCGCGCCAGCCCCGCGCCCGGCGCAGGTCGTGGCCGATGGCGGCGTACTCGTGAAAGGCGACCCGGACCGGATGGTGGGTGGCGATGTTCTTGGTCAGGCCGTAGCGGACGCGCTCTGACTCGCCGGCGAATGTCCCGAACAGCCGGTCCCAGACGATGAGGATCCCGGCGTAGTTGCGATCCAGGTACACCTCGTTGGAGCCATGGTGGACGCGATGGTGCGAGGGGGTGTTGAAGAGCAGCTCGACCGGTCGCCACAGCCGGCCGACGCGCTCGGTGTGGATCCCGAACTGGTAGACGAGGCTGACCGACTGCTGCAGGACGATCATCCACGGCTTGATGCCGATCAGCGCCAGCGGCAGCCAGAAGGGAAAGGAGGTCATCGGCACCCACGTCTGGCGCAGCGCGGTCGAGAGGTTGTAGTGCTGGCTTGAGTGGTGGACGACGTGGCTGGCCCAGAACACCCGCACCTCGTGGCTGATGCGGTGAAACCAGTAGTAGGCGATGTCGTCGGCGAAGAACAGGAGCACCCACGCCCACCAGGCGTCACTGGGGATCCGCAGCGGCGTCAGCTCGTAGACGCCGGAGTAGATGGCCACCACGACGAGCTTCCAGCCGAGGTTGATGACGAGGTTGCCCAGGCCCATCGACATGCTCGTCGCCGTGTCGCGCGGGTCATAGCCGGCCATCGCGCCCTCGTGGTCGCCGGTGTGGTGGAAGGTCACCCACTCGAGCGCCAGCAGGGCGACGAAGTAGGGGATCGCGTAGAGGATCAGGTTGAACATCTGGTAAGCAGCCTTGCCAGTCTGAAGTATTCCGCGGCCCGCGTCGTCTGTCAAGCTGCCTTACCAGATGCCCGCGCCCACCCGCGAACGCCGCTACGGCGGCAAGACGACGACCGAGCGCCGGGCCGAACGGCGCGAGCGACTGCTCGACGCGGGGCTGGCGCTGTTCGGCACCCAGGGGTTCGCCACGGTGACGATCGAGGCGCTGTGCGCCGAGGCGGGGCTCAACCCCCGCTACTTCTACGAGCAGTTCAGCCGGCGCGCGAGGAGCTGCTGGGGGCCGTCTACGAGCGCCACGTGATCGCCGTCCTGGAGATGGTCCAGGACGGCCATCGCCCAGGCGCCGCCCGACCCGGCGCAGCGGCTGACCGCCGGCCTGACCGCGTTCGTCACCGCCACGCTGGCCGACGAGCGCGCGGCCCGCGTCAACTACTTCGAGATGGTGGGCGCCAGCCCGCAGCTCGAGGCCCAGCGCCGCGGGGTGCTGCGCGCCTACGCCGAGCTGATCGCCGCCCAGGCCGCCGAGCTGGACAACCTCGGGCCCCTGGGGCGGGGCGACCGGCGGATGGCGGCGGTGGCGCTCACCGGCGCCACGGACGGGCTGATCACGGATTGGATGAGCAGCGATCCGCGGCCACCCCAGCAGGCGATCGTCGACACGCTGCTGGCGATCTTCGCGCCCTGAGGGCCGCCCGGGTGGCGCTGCTGCGCGCTGAGGTGCCGAACTCGCTGGCGTCCCATTTTGACCACGCGCTCGCAGGCTTGGGGGAATGCACGCGCGCCCCGCGCCTACGAGGCGATCTCGTCCAGCCGGCCGACGATCTCGCCGGCCGAGCGCACGAACGGCGCGTAGTCGAAGATCGCGTCGAGGTCGAGCCCCGAGCCGGCCGGGTCGGCGGCCAGCAGGTCGCGCAGGGCGACGCGCTCGTCGAGGGCGCGCTGGGCGAGGCGCTGCACCACGCGGTAGGCGTCGTCGCGGGTGGAGCCGGCGGCCACCAGGGCGAGCAGCACGCGCTGGGAGAAGAGGGCGCCGTGGGTGAGCTCCAGGTTCTCGCGCATCCGCGCCTCGTGGACGACCATGCCCTCGACGAGGGCCAGCACCCGGCGCTGCATGTGGTCCAGGAGGGTGGTCGAGTCCGGCAGGATGATGCGCTCGACGGAGGAGTGCGAGATGTCGCGCTCGTGCCACAGGGCGACGTCCTCCAGCCCCGCGGAGGCGTTGCCGCGCAGCACCCGCGCCAGCCCGGTGACCTGCTCTGACTTGATCGGGTTGCGCTTGTGGGGCATCGCGCTCGAGCCCTTCTGGCCGCGGCCGAAGGGCTCTGAGACCTCGCTGAGCTCCGTGCGGGCGAGGTGGCGCAGCTCCGTGGTGAAGCGCTCGAGGCCCGCGCCGGCGAGCGCGATCGCGCTCAGCAGCTCGGCGTGGCGGTCGCGGGCCACGACCTGGGTCGAGACCGGCTCGCGCTCGAGCCCCAGGCGGGCCAGGACGCGCCGCTCGAAGTCGGGCGAGGTGGCCGAGTAGGTCCCCACCGCGCCGCTGACCGCCCCGACCGAGGCCTGCGCGAACGCCCGCTCCAGCCGGACGGCGTTGCGGTGGGCCTCGAAGGCGAAGCCGGCCAGCTTGATCCCGAAGGTCGTCGGCTCGGCGTGGATCCCGTGGGTGCGCCCGACGCACAGGGTGTCGACGTGCTCGCGCGCGCGGGCGGCCAGCGCCGTCACCAGCCGCCGGGCGTCGGGGAGCACGAGCTCGCCGACCTGCCTGATCTGCAGGGCCAGCCCGGTGTCCAGGACGTCGGAGGAGGTCAGGCCGTAGTGGATCCAGCGCCCGGCGGGTCCGGCCGACTCCGAGAGGACGTCGACGAAGGCGGCCGTGTCGTGATCTGTGACCTTCTCCCGCTCGTCGATCGCCTCGACGGTGAAGGTGGCGGCGCGGATGGCCTCCAGGTCCGCCGCCGTCGGCCCCTCCATCTCCTCGCAGGCGGCGACCTCCACCCGGCGCATGGCCTCCCAGCGCGCGTGGTCTGACCAGGCGTCGGCCAGCTCGCGGCGGGTGTAGCGCGCGATCAACGGCCGGAGCGGGCGATCACAGGGGCTGGGCGGAGCCCAGCGAGGGCCCGGATCCCGTCCCGAGCGTCACGGACAGGGCGGCGGCCCGGGTGGCCGGGCACAGCGCGTCAGCGCCCTCGGCGCTCTGGGCGGCCTTCATGATCGTGTCCAGCAGGCCGGGGAACCGCGTCTCCAGGTCGGCGCGACGCAGGCAGTTCAGCCGGGTGGTGCCCTGCTGGCGCTGCTTGATGACGCCGGCCTCGCGCAGCACCTTGAAGTGGTGCGTGCACGTCGACTTGGTCACCGGCAGCGCGAAGCTGCCGCAGGTGTACTCGCCGTCGGCCTTGGCCAGCTCGGCCACGATGCGCAGGCGCACCGGATCAGACAGGGCGTGGAGCACGGCTCCGAGCTGCAACTCGTCGCATGCGGGATGCGCGATCGGTTCAGTAGCGGGTGATATCGACATTGCCCCCTCCATGATAGAACGCTTTCGCGGCTTTGTACGACGATCGTCGTACATCTGCTAACGTTCGACAGGCATCGTACAACGAACCGCACCCGAGGTAGACAGATGGCCGACTTGAACAGCACTTCCACCGCTTCCCGCGCCCGCCGCGGCTCGGCAGCCGTCATCGCCCAGTACATCCAGGACCTCGCCGCCTCTGTCGCCGTGGTGCCCGCCGCGGCGACCGCGTAGCCCTCGAGTCACTCCCTCGTGCCCGGCGCCCGCCGGCCCTCGCGGCCGGCGGGCGCCGGCGCGTATTCGGGCGCTCTCACTCACAGGAACTGCCGGCCGCCGTCGACCACGAATGTCTGGCCGGTGATCATCGCGCTGGCCTCGGAGGCCAGGAAGACGGCCGTGCCGACGATGTCGTCGGGCTGCAGGCTGCGCTGGATCGCCCCGCGGCCGACGCCGTAGCTCTCGGCGTCGTCGATCAGCTCGCGGCTGGCCTCGGTCAGGGTGAAGCCGGGCGCCAGCGTGTTGACGCGCACCCCGTCGCCGCCCAGCTCGCGGGCCATCACCCGCGAGAGCCCGATGAGGGCGCTCTTGGAGGCGACGTAGTGCGCCCACAGGGGCGAGCCGCTCATCACGGTGGCCGAGGAGACGTTGACGATCGCCCCGCCGCCGTCGCGCAGGGCCGCGGCGCACGCCTTGGCGCACAGCCACGGCCCCCGCAGGTTGACCGCCATCACCCGGTCCCAGTCGGCGACCGCGATCTCATCGAACGGCCGCCGCTCGAGGCCCGCGTAGACGGCGGCGTTGTTGACGAGCGCGTCGATCGTGCCGAAGGCGGCGACGGCCGCCGCCGCCATGGCGGCGGTGCTCGCCTCATCGGAGACGTCGGCGGTCACCGCGATCGCCTCGGCGCCCGGCACCGCCTCGGCCACCGCGGCGCAGGTCGCCGCCGCCGCGGCGCCGTCCAGGTCGGCGGCCACCACCCGGGCGCCCGCACGCGCGAAGGCGAGCGCGAAGGCCCGACCCAGGCCCCCGCCCGCCCCCGTGATGACCACGCAGCGGCCGGTCACCGGACCGGCTCGGCGGCCAGCGCCGCCCGGCTGGCCGCCAGCTCGCGGCGGGCGAGCTCGCGCGCCGCCTCCGTGAACAGCCAGCGGTCGATCTCGGAGCCGACCCAGTCCATGTAGGCGTCGGGCGTCAGCTCCATCCAGGTGTGGCAGATGCGCACCGCGGACTCCGTGTAGCGCCACAGCTTGTCGGCGTCCTTGACCAGGGCGTCCTCGAGGCTCACCGCCTCGGCGCGGGAGTCGTGGCCGTCGACGATGTCCTGGATGACGGGGATCCGCGCCGCGTCCCAGCCGACCTCGGCGAGGATCTCCCCGGCCAGCGCCGCGCCCTGGATCTCGTGGCGGCGGGTGATGTCGGGCTCCCAGCCCTTGACCGCGCCCGCCAGCCCGCGGAGATGGTCCTCGGCGGGGACCGCCATGTAGCCGATGTCGTGCAGGAGGATCGCCGGCAGGACGACGTCGGCGTCGGCCTCCGGGTCGGCGGCCAGCAGCTCCTGGGCCAGCGCGTAGGACCCGGGGACGTGGATCTCGTTGGAGCGCGTCTGCCAGTAGGGCTCGGCCAGCCCGTAGATCGGCGCGTAGCGGCGTGGCGATCATCGGCTCGGCGGGTCACGGCTCGACCGCGAGCTCGGCGGTGCGCAGGATCCGCCGCGTCTCGCTCAAGCTCGGCGCGGGCGATCTCGCGGGCGGCCTCGGTGAACAGGCGCCCCTCGATCTGCGGCTCGGTCCGATCGGCGTACTCGCCCGGGGTCATCCCAAACCAGTCGCAGGCGACCGCGATGCCCGGCCACGGAGAAGCGCCACAGGGCGTCGGCGTCCTTGACCAGCTCGTCCTCCGGCGACAACGCGTGCGCCCGGGTGTCGTGGCCGTCGATGATCTCGACCACTCGCTCCACCAGCACCGGCTCGTAGCGCGAGCCCGTCGAGGATCTCCCGCGCCAGCCGCGCGCCCTCCTTCTCGTGGGCCATGCGCACCTCGGACTCCATCATCCCCGGCCCGAAGGCGTCGCGGTAGATCGCCTCCTGATCGACGACCGCCCAGCCGATGTCGTGCAGGAGGATCGCCAGCGAGCACCACCTCGCGATCAACCCCTGGGTGACGCGACAGCAGGCGCGACGCGTAGTCGTAGGCCATCGGGATGTGGATGTCGTTCTTGCGCGCGCGCATGTACGGGCGCGCGGCCGCCCAGACGGCGCGGTGGTCAGTCATCCAGGACGGTGACCGTGCCGCTGCTGCCGTCGACGCGGACCCGCTGGCCGGTCCGGATGGCGCGTCGTCGCCGAGCCGACGCCGGTGACGGCGGGCAGCCCGTACTCGCGGCAGACGATCGCGGCGTGGCTCATCATCCCGCCGATATCGGTGACGGCCGCGGCGATCCGGCCGAACACCGGCCCCCAGCTGGGAGCGGTGATGCGGGCGACCAGCACCTCGCCCTGCTGGATGTCGGCCAGCTCCTCGGCGCCCGCAGACGACCCGCGCCACCCCCTCGACGACGCCCGGCGAGGCGGCCATCCCGCCCAGGCGGCCGGCGTCCTGAGCCGGCGTGCAGCCAGCCCGAGACGGCCTCGGAGGTGATGCCGTAGAGCATGATCGTGAACGGCTCGGTGACGACCGCCGGCGGCTCGTTCATCGCCGGCGCGGGCGCCTTGAGCTCGAGCGCGGCGATGATCTTCTTGCGCCGCGCGATCTCCGCGCGGCCAGTAGTAGGGCCCCATCGGCTCGACGCCGATCGCCCACCCGTTGCCGTAGTCGAAGATCACCTGCTGCAGCTCGTCGCGGCGGACGTAGAAGATGTCGTCGGCCTCGCCCCAGAAGCCGGCGTCGGCCAGCACCTGGCCGAGCGAGCGGATCTTGCGCCAGAAGACCGACAGCGACCAGTGCTCGATGTAGAAGTTGTGGTCCTCGACATAGGGGAAGACCGTGCGGGCCAGGCCGAGCTTGCCGTCGAACACCGCGCGGGCGTCGTCGTCGGGCAGCAGCTCGCGGTACTCGGCGGTGATCCGGTCGCGCTCGGCGCGGATCTCCTCGGTGGGGCGGTCGATCTCCTCGCCGGCGCTGCAGGCGGCCGACGTAGTCGCGGATGAAGCCCAGCGGGATCTCCAGGTGGTCGAGCCACACCTGGTCGGTGCTGTACATGCCGTTGCCCGAGGAGAAGTTGAACCACGGGTCCTGCGCCGCCTCGCCAGGCGGCGAGCCACTCCTCGCCGCCGGGGCGCGGCGGCCACCGCCGCCAGCGTCGCTCGCGTCGCAGCTCGCCGGCGCCGTCGCCAGCGCGCCGTCGACCCCCAGCTCCACCGCCAGCCGGGCGAGCGTGCGCAGCTCCTCGTCGGGGCGGAAGAGGACGACGTCGATGCCCTGCACCATCTTGGCGATGCCCAGGTCGGCGACGCCGGGCAGGACCTCCTTGCAGAAGGTGAAGAAGTCCAGGTAGGCGACGTAGCCGAGGTTGAGGAACTCGAAGTGGTACTGGAAGGCCTCGTAGCAGAGCTCGATCGCCCGGTCGTAGTTCTGGGCCAAGGGCGAAGGTGTTGTCCAGCCCGACGCCCTCCTTGATCCACTCCAGCGGCACCACCTCGGGCAGCGGCTCGAACTCCAGCGCCTCCAGGTCGGCGATCACCCGGCGGACCTTGGTCTCCCAGTTGGCCAGCAGCGAGTTCCAGTTCTCGAAGTAGTGGCCGGCCCGCTCGGCGAACTGCGGCACGCGGCCGGGGATCTCCTCCTCGGGCACCGGGACCGGGCTCATGTACACGTAGCCGTTGTGGACCCGGTAGTCGATCCCGTTGGCCGGCGGGATCAGCAGATGGCGGGTGTTGTACTGGCCCAGGCACTTGATCGCGAACTCGACGGTGATCGTGTCAAACGGCTTGAACACCGTCGGCCAGTGCTGGAGGTCGGCGAACCAGAAGCGCCCCTCCTCGAACTCGCGCCGGTCCTCGCGGAAGCGCAGGTAGTACGGGTACAGCTCCTCCCAGCCCTCGGCGCCCTCGGGCGCCGGGTCGTCGTAGGGGCTGACGAACCGTTCCGCCTCAGTTGTCGACATCCGTTGTGCTCCTCGCGGCCAATGGGTTGATGAGGGTGTTGGCGATGCTGGCCAGCCCGGTGGCGTACATGCCCGGCCGGCCGGTCCTGGCGCTGCGTGGTGCGGGCGCTCCACACGGTCTCCGGCCGGCTCTGCAGCAGCAGCACCTGGCCGTCGGCGTCCACCGCCCACTCGACGTCCTGTGGACAGCCGTAGTGGCGCTCGACCCGCTTGGCCAGCTCGGCCACCGCGACCGACCTGGCGCGCTGTCGAGCGCCGGCATCAGCTGGCGCTCGGGCTCGACGTCGCGCTGCACGACGCGCCGTCCGGCAACGTCGGCGACGAGCTCGATCTCCTTGGCGGCGATCGTCTGACCGGTCACCTCGAGGATGACCTTGTCGACGACGTAGTTGTCGGGGGTGACGGTGCCGCTGGCGACCGTCTCGCCCAAGCCGAAGGCGGCCTCGACGACGATCGCCGTGCGGTCGCCGGTCAGCGGGTCAAGCGTCATCGCCACCCCGGCGGCCCGGGCGTCGACCATGCGCTGGACGACGACCGCCATGCTGACGTCATCCTCGGGATCGGCGTGGTCGTGGCGGTAGGAGAGCGAGCGCGCCGAGTAGACGCTCGCCCAGCAGCGCTGCACGTGCTCGACCACCGCGTCCTCACCGACGATCCACAGGTAGGTGTCCTGCTGGCCGGCGAAGCTCGTCTGCGCCGAGTCCTCCATGCTGGCGCTCGAGCGCACCGCCACCGGCACGTCGTCGCCCAGCGCCCGGTAGGCGGCGCGGATCGCCCCGTCGATCTCGCCGGGCAGCGCGACCTCCTCGAGCAGCCGGCGGATCCCGGCGGCCCCCGCTTCGAGGGCGGCCACGTCCCCGCGATCGAGCAGGGCGAGCGTGCGGTCGATCTGCTCGCGGATGCCACCGATGTCCCGCACCGCCTCGAAGGCGGCGGTGGTGACGACGAAGCCCGGCGGCACCGGCAGCCCGGCCGCGGCCATGCAGGCCAGGCTCGCCCCCTTGCCGCCGGCGACGCTCGCCTCCTGGCCGACACTCGGCGAAGGGCGCGGCCAGCACGACCTCGGTGTCGCCCCATCGCACCTGCAGATGCGCCGGCCCCCGGAAGGTGCTGTTGGCCGAGTAGTCAAACACGCTGCCCCTCCACCAGACGCAGATCCGGCAGCCGGGCGCTGAGCTCCTCGAGCACGACCTTGGCCTCCAGCCGGGCCAGCGGCGCCCCTATGCAGAAGTGGATGCCCAGCCCGAAGCTCAGGTGACGGCTGGCGTTCTCGCGCTCGAGGTCGATCCGCTCGGGGTCGGGGAAGACGTGCTCGTCGTGGTTGGCCGAACCGAGGAGCAGCAGCAGGCTGGTCCCCGCCGGCAGGTCCACGCCGCCGACGGTGACCGGCCGCTTGGTCAGCCGCTTCCAGGCGAACACGGGCGCGCTGACGCGGAGCATCTCCTCCACGGCGGCCGGGATCGCTCGCCGAGTCGGCGCACACCGCCTCCCAGGCGGGGCGCTGGTCGAGCAGTTCCTTGAGCCCGTTGGCCAGCAGCGCGGTCGTCGTCTCGTGGCCGGCGGTCAGCTGGCCGTAGACCAGGCCGGCGATCTCGTCGGGGGTCAGCGTCTGGTCGCCCTGCAGGTAGATGCGCGCCAGATCGCCGGGCAGGTCGTCGCGCGGGATCCGCGAGCCGCTCCTGGACGAGCTCCCGGCAGTACTGCCAGTAGCGCACGAGGTTCTCGGCGTGGTGGGCCTGCTCGGCCACCGGCGCGTCGCCGAAGTTCATCGCGACGCGGCTCTGCGCCCACTCCTTGACCTGGGGCACGTCCTCGTCGGGGATGCCGAGCATGCGGAAGATGACGAGCGCCGGCAGCTCGTGGGCGAGCTCGCAGACCAGGTCGGCGTGGCCGCGAGCGGCGAAGCGGTCGATCATGCGCGTGGCGATCGCGCGGATCTCCGGCTCCAGCGAGGCGACCCGTCGCGGGGTGAACGCCTTCTTGATGAAACCGCGCAACCGCGTGTGGTCGGGAGGCTGGCGGCCCGACAGGCCCGAGACGACGGAGAACCCGCCGTCGTCGAGGATCCGCTGGACCTCGGCGGACGCTCTTTGAACGGCGCCTGGGTGTTCTCCGACGAGAACGTCTGCGGGTCGCGGAAGATCTCCCGGATGTCCTCGTAGCGGGTGACCACCCAGTAGTCGATCTCGGGGCTGTGGAAGATCGGTGTCTGCGCGCGGGCGCGGGCGTAGAAGGCGAACGGGTCGGCCAGCTCGAACGGCTTGAAGTCACTGCCCAGCTCGGCGTGCGGGCACGCGGGCGCGGCGACGGCATCGACCGGACATCGGGTCTCTCCCTCGTTGCTCCGCTCGGCCACGCTATCTCGCCGCGCTCGACGTGCGAACCGTCGCGTTCGCCTCTCGCGAACGATGGGTACCGCTGAGCCGCGTGACCGCGCCCGCCGACGATGCCGCTGCAGCTCGGTCTCGATCGCCCTCTCGATCCTGGACTGCTTCACGGCCTCGCCGCAGCTCGGTCCCACGCGCGGTCGCCCGCGAGGTGGGGATCGCCAAGAGCACGGCCAGCCGGATGCTGGCCGTCATGGCCTCCCGCGGGCTCCTCGAGCGCCAGGAGGGCGGTCGCTACGGGCTGGGGCTGCGGATGTTCGAGTACGGCCAGCTGGCGCTGCACCGCCTCCGCCCTGTTCGAGGTCAGCGTCCCCATCCTGGCCGGGCTGCGCGACCGGGTCCGCGACCTCGTCCAGCTGGGGATTCCGATCGGCGCCGAGGTCCTCTTCCTTGACCGCTTCGAGGCCCAGAACCTCGATCCGCGCTTCCACGGCGAGGCATGGCGCCGGGTGCCCGGGCACTCGTCGAGCTCCGGACGGGCGATCGCCGCCTTCAACGCCGAGTGGCGGAGGCGATCTTCGAGGCCGGTCTGATCCGGCGCACGCGCTACACGATCGTCGACTCCGCGGCGGCTGCACGCGGTCCTCGCCGAGGTGCGCCGGCGCGGCTACGCCGCCACCGACGAGGAGCTGGAGGAGGGCCTCTCCTCGGTCGCGGCGCCGATCCTGCTCGGCGGTCGCGCCGTCGCCGCGGTGTCAGTGGTCGGTCCCAGCCAGCGGCTGCACCGCGACGGCATCGCCGCCATCGCCGCTCACGCCCAGGACGCGGCGGGTCGCATCGGCGACGCGCTGGCGAGCGGCTGACGCCTCGCGGGCGGCCGCTCAGGCGTTGAGGATGCGCGCCGCCAGCACGGCGGCGTTGCGGGCGTTGTCCACGCCCACGCAGGCCACCGGAACGCCGGGGGGCATCTGCGCGATCGACAGCAGCGCGTCGAGCCCGCCGGCCACCGAGGTCCGGCTGGTCAGCGGCACGCCGATCACCGGCAGCTCGGTGTGGGCGGCGACCACGCCGGGCAGCGCGGCCGACAGGCCGGCGCCGGCGATGATCACCCGGATGCCGCGCAGCTTGGCGTTCTTGGCGTAGTCGGCGACCATGTCGGGCTGGCGGTGGGCCGACATGACCCGGGTCTCGGAGAGGATGTCGCGCTTGGTCAGCTCCTGCTCGGCCTTCTCCATCGCCGGCATGTCGGACTCGGAGCCCATGAGGATCGCCACCTGGGGGCTGTCGGTGTCCAGCTCGCGGATGTCGGCCGCGGTCTCGGCCATCGGCGCCGTGCCGGCGGGCACCGGGCCGTCGGGCTCCACCGCCGGAGGTCTCGCCCACCGGGACCAGCTCGGGCTCCGGGGTCTCCTCGGTCATGCTCATCGCACCGCCCGCAGCGCGATGTCGCGCCGCATCTGTCGCCGTCGAACTCGATCATGTCCGCTGCAGCATAGGCACGATCGCGGGCGGCAGCGGCGTCGTCGCCGAGCGCGGTCACGCTCAGCACCCGTCCCCCGGCGGTGACGATCGCCCCGGCCGGTGTCGCGGGCGGTCCCGGCGTGGGTCACCAGCACCTCGCGCGGCACCGCGTCCAGGCCGGAGATGACGTCGCCGCTGGACGAGGACTCGGGATAGCCGGCGCTGGCCAGCACGACCGTCACCGCCGTCTGGGGCGACCACTGCCAGCGCGGGTGCGTCGCGCCAGGCCGCCCGGCTCGGTGGCCGCGAGCAGCAGCTCCAGCAGGTCGGTCTGCAGGCGCGGCAGGATCGCCTGCGTCTCGGGGTCGCCGAAGCGGACGTTGAACTCCAGCACCTTCGGGGCCGCGTCGCGCGGTCATCATCAGCCCCGCGTAGAGGACGCCGTGAAAGGCGATGCCGCGGCGCGCGCAGCTCGTCGAGCACCGGCTGGTGCACGGCGGCGCAGATCTCCTGGGCGCGGGCCTCGTCGACGGCGGGCACCGGCGAGTAGGAGCCCATGCCGCCGGTGTTGGGGCCCGCGTCGCCGTCGAAGATCCGCTTGTAGTCCTGGGCGGAGGCCAGCGGGACCGCCCGCTCGCCGTCGCACAGCGCCAGCAGCGACAGCTCCTCGCCCTCCAGGAACTCCTCGACGACCACCTGCTCGGTGCCGAAGCGGTGCTCCACCAGCAGGTCGTCGCAGCGCCGCCCGCGCCTCCGCCTCGTCGGCCGGCGATGATCACGCCCTTGCCGGCGGCCAGGCCGTCGGCCTTGAGCACCACCGGGTAGCGCTGCGATCGCCGCCATGCCCGCCGTCGGGGTCGGTGACCACCGTGTAGGCCGCGGTCGGGACGCCCGGCGGCCTCCATGATCTCCTTGCAGAACGCCTTGGAGCCCTCCAGCCGCGCGCCGTCGGCGGTGGGGCCGAAGCAGCGGATCCCGGCCGCGCCCAGCGCGTCGGCGACGCCGGCCACCAGCGGCGCCTCGGGCCCGACGACCACCAGCGAGACGCCGAGCAGCTGCGCGCACTGCACGACCGCCGGCGCCGTCGCTCGGGTCGAGCGCCACCAGCTTCGGCGTCGGCGGCGATCCCCGGGTTGCCGGGGGCGCACAGGAGCTCGGGCGCGCGGGGCGAGCGCGCGAGCGCCTGGACGAGCGCGTGCTCGCGCGCGCCCCCGCCGAGGACGAGGACCCGGGGGGCGGTCGCGGTCAACTCAGATCGAGCCGATGAAGTCGTCGATCGGAATCGCGGTCAGCGTCTCGTAGCGGCCGGTCCCGCGCGAGCCGAGCTCCAGCGACACGCGCGCGATCGTCTGCTCGTCGGGCGCCTCGATCGACGTTGACGAAGTCCAACTGCCCGAGCGTCGCCCACTGCGCCTTGACGGTCGCGCCGAGCTGCTCGACCTCGCGGTTGACCTCCTGGATGCGCGACGGGTTGTTCTTGATCGTCTGCACCCCGTCGGGGGTGAGCCTGGTGAGCATGATGTAGGTCGGCATCTGGCGTCGCCTCTCCTTGCGCGTGAGCGTTGACGGCGCGGACTCTAATGGCGGCGCGGCCGTGACGGCCGCGCCGCAGAGGTCAGGCGGCCGCGGGCGCCGCCGCCGCCTGGGCGGTCACCCGCTCGAGCGTCAGCTCGCCGTCCGCGGCCTCGACCCGGACCGTGTCGCCGGCCACGAACCGCCCCTCGAGGATCGCCAGCGCCAGCGGGTCGACCAGGCGCTTCTGGATCACGCGCTTGAGCGGCCGCGCGCCGTACGTCGGGTCATAGCCGAGGTTGCCGATCAGCGTCCGGGCGTCGTCGGTGAGCTCGACGTCGATGTCGCGCTCGCGCACCCGCCGCAGCACCGTGTGCACCTGGATGTCGACGATCGCGCCGATCTGCTCGCGGGTCAGCGAGGCGAACTCGACGATGTCGTCCAGCCGGTTGATGAACTCGGGCTTGAAGTGGCCCTCGGCGCCCGCCCGGCCGCCCGGAGATGTTGGAGGTCATGATCAGCACGACGTTCTTGAACGACACCGTGCGGCCCTGGCCGTCGGTCAGCCGACCGTCGTCCATCACCTGCAGCAGCGCGTTGAACACGTCGGGATGGGCCTTCTCGATCTCGTCGAGCAGCACGACGGAGTAGGGCCGGCGGCGGACCGCCTCGGTCAGCTGACCGCCCTCCTCGTAGCCGACGTAGCCGGGAGGCGCGCCGACCAGCCGCGACACCGAGTGCTTCTCCATGTACTCCGACATGTCGATGCGGACCATCGCGTCCTGGGTGTCGAACATGAACTCGGCCAGCGCGCGGGCCAGCTCGGTCTTGCCGACGCCGGTCGGACCCGAGGAACAGGAAGGTGCCGATCGGGCGATCGGGGTCCTGCAGCCCGGCGCGCGAGCGGCGCAGCGCCGCGGAGACCGCCTGACCGCCTCGTCCTGGCCGATCACCCGCTGGTGCAGGCGATCCTCCATGTGCACGAGCTTCTCGATCTCGCCCTCCAGCAGGCGGCTGACCGGGACGCCGGTCCACTTGGCGACGATCTCGGCCACGTCCTCGGCGTCGACGACGTCCTTGAGGAAGCGCGGCCGGTGGCGCCGTCGGTGGCCGCGGCGGCCTGGGCCTCGGCGTCCTCGGCCTCGGCCAGCGCCTTCTCCAGCTCGGGGATCGTGCCGTACTGCAGCTCGGCGGCGCGGCCGAGGTCGGCCTCGCGCTGGGCGCGCTCGAGCTCGGTGCGGGCGTCCTCGAGCTTCTCCTGGACGTCGGCCACGGCGCCGAGCGACTCCTTCTCGCGCTGCCACTCGGCGTGCATGCCGTCCGAGCGCTCGCGCTCCTCGGCCAGCGCGCGCTCGAGCTGCTCGCGGCGGGCGACCGTGCCGGCGTCGTCATCGTCGTCGGAGCCCAGCGACTGCAGCTCGATCTCCAGCTGCATGATGTGGCGGTCGACCTCGTCGATCTCGGTGGGCTTTGAGTCGATCTCCATGCGGATCCGCGAGGCCGCCTCGTCGACGAGGTCGATCGCCTTGTCGGGGAGGAAGCGGTCGGCGATGTAGCGGTGGCTGAGGGTCGCCGCGGCGACGAGCGCCGAGTCCTGGATGCGCACCTTGTGGTGGACCTGGTAGCGCTCCTTGAGGCCGCGCAGGATCGCGATCGTGTCCTGCACGCGACGGCTCGCCGACGTACACCGGCTGGAAGCGGCGCTCCAGGGCGGCGTCCTTCTCGATGTGCTTGCGGTACTCGTCGAGCGTCGTCGCGCCGACCGCCCGCAGCTCGCCGCGGGCGAGCATCGGCTTGAGCAGGTTGGCGGCGTCGACGGCGCCCTCGGCGGCGCCGGCGCCGACGATCGTGTGCAGCTCGTCGATGAACAGGATGACCGTGCCGTCGCGCGTCGGCGATCTCCTTGAGGACGGCCTTCAGCCGGTCCTCGAACTCGCCGCGGTACTTGGAGCCGGCGATCAGCGCGCCGACGTCGAGCGAGATGACGCGGCGGTCGCGCAGGCCCTCGGGCACGTCGCCGGAGACGATGCGCTGGGCCAGCCCCTCGGCGATGGCGGTCTTGCCGACGCCCGGCTCGCCGATCAGCACCGGGTTGTTCTTGGTGCGGCGCGAGAGCACCTGGATGACGCGGCGGATCTCGTCGTCGCGGCCGATCACCGGATCGAGCTTGCCGGCCGACGGCGGCCTCGGTCAGATCGCGGCCGTACTTCTCCAGCGCCTGGAACTTGTCCTCGGGGTTCTGGTCGGTGACGCGGTGCGAGCCGCGGACCTCGGTCAGCGCCTTGAGCAGCTCCTCGCGGGAGGCGCCGGTGGCGCGCAGCGCGTCGCCGGCCGGCCCGGGATGGGCCGCCAGCGCGAGCAGCAGGTGCTCGGTGGAGACGTACTCGTCGCGCAGCTCGCGCATCTCGGACTCGGCGGCGCGCAGGATCTGGCCGAGCTCGGTCGAGCCCGCCGGCGGGCTCGTCGCGGCCGCGATCCGCTGCGACAGCTTCGGCAGCCGCTCCAGCGCGGGGCGCCAGCGCGGCGCGCACCGCGGCCGGCTCGACGCCGAGCTTGCGCAGCACCGGCGACGACCACGCCGCCCTCCTGCTCGAGCAGGACGGCGAGCAGGTGCTCAGGGGTCGTCTGCGGGTTGCGGCGCTCGTCGGCCAGCCGCTGGGCGGCCTGCAGCGCCTCCTGGGACTTGATCGTAAAGCGGTCTGGTTGCATGGGCGGTTCCTAGGTGAAATCTTAGTGTGTATGACTTAGATTATCACCAGCTTCAAGGGCTGCTCCGAGACGTCGGCGACCGGGCGGCGCTCCCGGCGCGCGCGTCGGCGGCCGGTGCGCGGCGAGGGCCGTCGGTCGGACCGAGATCAGCCCGTGATGCGCAGCGACCGACCGCGCGGACTGGCGCTCGATGTTGCCGCTCGGGTCGACGACCGCGCCGTAGATGGTGGCGGTCATCTTCTCGTGGTGACGCAGGGCCGAGCGCAGCCTGCCCACCGTCTTGCGGTCCAGCCCGATGCGGATCGTCTTCTTGCTGCGCTTCTTGAGCAGGTAGACGTTGGAGTACTGCACTCAGGCGCTTGCGCGCCCTGCCGACCTGGATCTTGGCGTAGGCGCCCATCAGGCAGCGCCCGGAGCAGGAGACCTGCGCCAGCAGGTGCCGGTCGCGGACGGGATGGCGCTGGCGCGGCACGGCCAGCCCCACGGCGACCTGCCGGCGCACGATGCCCTGCGCGACGGCGTTGAGCGCGTCGAGGATCACCGCCCCCAGGCCGCTGGCCGCGTCAAAGCCCGGGGCGGCGCTGCAGCAGCCGACCGTGGTGGCGCCGGTGGTGAGCAGCGCGAACAGGTCGTCGTTGCCGGTGGTCACGTCGCGGAACACCGTCGCCGTAGCAGCGACGGGTGCGGGCGACCTTGTACAGGAGCGGGTTGGCCAGCCCGATGTCCTGGCGCCCGTTCTTGCGCAGCGCCTCGTCGACGAGCGCCAGCCCGCCGGCCAGCAGCGGCGTGCCGGCGCTGGTGCCGCCGAACTCGCCCCACGGGCCCGCGGGCGGCGCGTCCTGGCAGTCGCCCTTGGCCGTGCAGTAGATCGCGTAGCCGGGCGAGGTGTCGGCCAGCATCGCCACGTCGGGCACCACCCGGTGCTTGGCCGGCGTGAAGCCGTTCTGGTACCCGGGCCGCCCGAAGAGGATGCTGCTGCCGCCGCCGCCGGCGCCGCTGGGGCTGTTCCAGACCTGCTGGCTGGCGATCGCGTTGTCTGGCGTCGAGCGACGAAGTTGGTGCCGCCGACGCTCGTCACCCACGGCGAGGAGGCCGGGAAGCTGACCGCCTGCCGGGGCTTGGGGACGCCCTGCAGCGTCAAAGCACGACGAGGAGCCGTCGTCGCCGCTGGAGGCCAGCACGGAGATGCCGCTGGCCGCCGCCAGCTCCAGCGCCGACTCGACCGTGGTGATGTTCTTGCCGCCGATCGCCTCGCTTGGCATCGGCCTCGCAGCTGCCCAGCGACGCCGAGATGACGTCGGGCTTGCTTGCCGCGGTTGTCAAGGGCACGGTCAGCGCGTGCAGCACGTCGGAGGCGCAGCGCGTGGGACTCGTAGATGTCGATCCCCTTCAGCCCCGGGCGCCGCGGCGGTCAGCACCTCCAGGTCGAGCGTCGTCTCGCCGTTGACGGCCGCCAGCGGCTTCTTGATCCCCACGCCGTAGCGCGTGACTCGGCGGCGTCGGCAGCCCGAAGCACTGCGGCGAAGTGGGCGATGTCCGAGCTCTTGAAGCCGTTGATCTCGATCAGGGCCACCCGCTCGCCGGTGCCGGTCAGGCCGGCCTGGTAGAAGGGCTCGAAGCCGTAGGCGGTCAGGTACTGGTTGGGGGTGAAGCCGCCGCTGGCCAGGCCGTCCGCGCACCCCGACGCCGCGCCGCTGCGCGGCTGGTAGGCCGAGCCCTTGTTGGCGGCATCGGTGGTGATGCCCTGCGGCGGCGGCCAGCGGAGCCGGTGTGGCGAGTCTCGGTCTGGGACGAGATCGAGCGGGCGCGTGTCCAGGCCGACGACGCCGGTGACCGCGCCGGCCAGCCCGGCCGGGATGCGCACCGAGGAGGTGGGCGCCACGAACCGCGCCGCCGAGGCGCTGCGGAAGGCGGCGAGGTCGGTGCCGAACAGCCGCGTGGGCCAGCCCGACGCTCATCGTCGCGTCGGCGTACAGGCCGGTGCCGTCGATCTTGACGCCGGTGGCGCCGGTGCGCGCGCAGGAAGGCAGCGACCCGGGCGCGCTCGGCGGCGGGCGCGCCGAAGCGCTTGACGAGCGTCGGGATCGACTCGAACTGCCCGTACTGGGGCGAGCCGGGCGTGCTGACGGCGGTGGCGAAGCGGGCCAGCCCGGCCTTGTCGGTCTTGAGCGGCAGCACCAGCGAGAGCGGCGTGGCCGCGGGCGCGGACCCCAGCCGCGTCACCCGCGCGGTGGCGGCGACGGCGCCCTGGCGCCGCGACCAGCAGCGCCGACCAGCGTCACTCCGAGCGCGACCAGTCGCCCCACTCCGCACCACTTCGCATTCTCATAGCTCGCTCCGACGATCGTCGGCCGCCCCCGGCAGCCGATGTTGCACCTCCGTCGCGCGGATGGTGCCACATCCGCGCGGCGGGCGAGAGCTACGGTTGCCTCGCCGAGGCGAATCTGCTGCAGGTCGGCGCTGCGCACGAGCTCGCCGCCCTTGACGTAGGGCACGATCTCGGCACGCAGCTCGCGGCGCAGCTTCTCCAGGCGCTGGACCTCGGCGCCGAGCTCGGCGGCGCGCTTCTCCAGCGCGGCCACCTTGCGGCTCATCGACTCCAGCTGCTGCTCGAGCTCGAAGACCCGCTCGACGCCCGCCAGGTTCATCCCCAGCTCGGCGGTCATCTCCTGGATGCGGCGCAGCCGGTCGACGTCCTTGTGGGAGTACAGCCGGGTGCCCTTGGGGGAGCGCTTGGGCTCGATCAGCCCGCGCGCCTCGTACATGCGCAGCGTCTGCGGGTGCATCTCGGCCAGCTCGGCGGCGACGGAGATCATGAACACGCCGCGGTCGGAGGAGACCTCGATCTGGGTGGTGGTCCGCACGCGGCGCGTGGCCATCACGCCGTCTCCTCGAAGCGCGCGCCCGCCGCCGCGCCGTCGCCGTTGGCCGCCGCGCCGGCGAACAGCCGCTCGCGCGGGTTGCCGTTCATCACCGCCGAGAGCCGGTCGACGGCCTCGGACTGCTCGGGCGACAGCGAGGCCGGCACGTCGAGCACGAAGCGGTAGTGGATGTCGCCGCGGCCCTTGCCGCCCAGCCGCGACGGGCCCTCGCCGCGCAGCCGCTGGACGGTGCCGTGCTTGGTGCCGGCGGCGACGCGCAGGCGCTTGGAGCCGTTGAGCGTCGGCACCTCGATCACGGCGCCCTGCAGCGCCTCCGGGATGGTCAGCGGCACCTCGACCTCGAGGTTGTCGCCGTTGCGCTTGAACACCGGGGAGTCGCGCACGCGCGTGATGACGTACAGGTCGCCGGGCTCGGCGCCGCGCAGCCCGGGCTCGCCCTTGCCGGCGAGGCGGATGCGGCTGCCGTCGCGGACCCCGGCGGGGACGTTGACCCGCATCCGCCGCACCGAGCGCTGGGCGCCTGAGCCCTTGCACGTCGGGCAGGGATCGTCGATCACCGTGCCCGAGCCGTGGCAGTTGGAGCACGGCTGCGACATCGAGAAGATGCCCTGGCTCTGGGCCTCCATGCCGCGCCCGTCGCACACCGGGCAGACCCGCGGCGTCGTCCCCGGCTTGGCGCCCGAGCCCTGGCAGGTGGGGCACGGCTGCGAGGTGGGGACGGCCAGCGGCACCTGGGCGCCGTTGACCGCCTGATCGAAGCTCAGCGAGACCTCGGTCTCCAGGTCGCGGCCGCGCGCGGGACGCTGGCGCGCTCCGCCGCCGACGCCGCCCGGGTCCCCCGCGGGCGTTCCCGCCGCCCCCACCGAACAGGTTGGAGAGGATGTCGCCGAAGCCGCCGCCGAACGAGCCCGCGTCGAAGCCGCCCGGCACCCCGAAGCCACCGAGCGTGCCGCTGCGGTCATAGGCCTTGCGCTTGTCGGCGTCCGAGAGGACGTCGTGCGCCTGGGAGATCTCCTTGAAGCGCTCCTCGGCCTTCTTGTCGCCGGCGTTGCGGTCGGGGTGGTACTCCCGGGCCAGCTTGCGGTAGGCCTTCTTGATCTCCTCGTCGGAGGCGTTCTTGCCGACCCCGAGGGTCTTGTAGTAGTCGGGCCGGTCAGCCACGGTCGTTCCCCCTACCTCAGCCGGCGACGACCACGCGGGCCGGTCGCACGACGGAGTCGCCCATCCGGTAGCCGCGCTGGAACACCTCGACGACGGTGCCGGGCTCGGCGCCCTCGACCGGCTGCTGGGCGACCGCCTCGTGCAGCGTCGGATCAAACGGCTCGCCCTCGGGCGAGTAGCGCTCGATGCCGGCGCGCTGCAGCGCCGCGATCACGTCGGAGTGCACGTGCTTGATGCCCGAGACGAACGCGCCGTCCTCGCCGTTCTCGGCGCCGGGGCGTGGTCCAGCGCGCGCTCGAGGTTGTCGACGGCCGGCAGCAGGTCCAGCGCGAGCTTGGTCGCGCCGCGCTCCTTGGCGATCGCCGCATCGCGGGCGGCCCGCTTGCGGTAGTTCTCGAAGTCGGCCTGGGTGCGCTGGGCCAGCTGGAGGTACTCCTCGGCCTTCTCGGCCTTGGCCGTCAGGGCCTGGAGCTCCTCCCCGGCGAGGGCATAGGCCTCGGCGGGCTCGACGGGCGCCCCGTCGGTCAGACCCGCGGCGTCAGCGATCGCGGTGTCCGCATTCGCGGCATCTGCGCTCGCGCTGTCCGCAGGCTCCGAAGGGGCGGCGTCGTGGCCCTCCTCGGCGCCGGGCGGCGCCAGAGGCAGCTCGGCCTCTGGCACCTCCTGCTCAGGCGCTCTCGTGGGATCCGGGTTCATGGCGGGCTACTTCCCCTCGTCCACGACCTCGGCGTCCACCACGTCCTCCTCGGCATCGGCGCCGTTGGCCGACCCGGCGCCGTTGGCCTCGGCGCCGTCGCCGCCCTGGGCGGCAGGCCTGCTCCTGGGCGCGCTGGTACATCGCCTCGGAGACCTTGTGGAAGGCCGACTGCAGGGCCTCGGTCTTGGCGTTGAGCTCGGCCGCATCCTCGGAGGTCAGCGAGTCACGGACCTCCTTGATCGCCGCCTCGATCTCCTCCTTGGAGGAGGCATCGACGGTCTCGCCCAGCTCGGTGAGCTGACGCTCGGCCTGGTAGGCGGCGTTCTCGGCGTTGTTGCGGGCCTCGGCCAGCTCGCGCTGGCGCTTGTCGTCCTCGGCGTGGGACTCGGCGTCGGTCACCATCCGCTTGATCTCCTCGTCGGAGAGCCCGGAGCCGGCCTTGATCTCGATCTTCTGCTCCTTGCCGGTGCCCAGGTCCTTGGCGGACACGTTGAGGATGCCGTTGGCGTCGATGTCGAAGGCCACCTCGACCTGCGGGATGCCGCGCGGCGCCGGCGGGATGCCGGTCAGCTGGAACTTGCCCAGCGACTTGTTGTAGCTGGCCATCTCGCGCTCGCCCTGCAGGACGTGGATCTCCACGCTCGGCTGGTTGTCCTCCGCGGTCGAGAAGACCTCGGACTTGCGGGTCGGGATGGTGGTGTTGCGCTCGATCAGCTTGGTCATCACGCCGCCCTTGGTCTCGATGCCCAGGGTCAGCGGGGTGACGTCGAGCAGCAGGACGTCCTTGACGTCGCCGGCCAGCACGCCCGCCTGGATGGCGGCGCCCACGGCCACGACCTCATCGGGGTTGACGCCGCGGTGCGGCTCCTTGCCGGTGAGCTGCTTGACCTTCTCCTGCACGGCCGGCATACGGGTCATGCCGCCGACGAGGACCACGTGGTCGATCGTCGCCGCGCCCTTCTCCTTGGCGTCGTCGAGCGCCTGGCGGACCGGGGCGATCGTGCGATCGAGCAGGTCGCTGGTCAGCTCGTTGAGCTTGGCGCGCGTGAGGCGCATGTCGAGGTGCTTGGGGCCGGTTGAGTCGGCGGTGATGAACGGCAGGTTGATCTGCGTCTCCTGCGTGGTCGACAGCTCGATCTTGGCCTTCTCGGCGGCCTCGTAGAGGCGCTGGAGGGCCATCGGGTCGGCACTGAGATCGATGCCCTGGCTCTTCTTGAACTCACCGACCAGCCAGTCGACGAGCGCCTTGTCGAAGTTGTCGCCGCCCAGGTGGTTGTCACCGGCGGTCGCCTTGACCTCGAACACCCCGTCGCCGATCTCCAGCACGGACACGTCGAACGTGCCGCCGCCGAGGTCGAAGATGAGGATCGTCTGGTCGGCTTCCTTGTCCAGGCCGTAGGCCAGCGAGGCGGCCGTCGGCTCGTTGATGATCCGCTTGACGTCCAGTCCGGCGACCTTGCCGGCGTCCTTGGTCGCCTGGCGCTGGTCGTCGTTGAAGTACGCGGGGACGGTGATGACGGCTGCATCGACCGTCTCGCCCAGGTAGGCCTCGGCGTCGGCCTTGAGCTTGCCGAGGATCATCGCCGAGATCTCCGGCGGCGAGTACTCCTTGCCGGCCGCCTCGACGCGGACGTCGCCGCCCGAGCCCGAGATGACCTTGTACGGCACGATCGACTCCTCCTCGCGCACCTCGGCCTCCTTGCGGCCCATGAAGCGCTTGATCGAGAAGACCGTGTTCTGCGGGTTGGTCACCTGCTGGCGCTTGGCGACGGTGCCGACGAGTCGCTCGCCGCCGCTGGTGAAAGCGACCACCGACGGGGTCGTACGCCCACCCTCGGCGTTTTCGATCACCGTCGGCTCGCCACCCTCGAGCACGGCCATACAGGAGTTGGTCGTACCGAGGTCGATTCCGATCGTCTTACCCATATCGTTGTCTACTCCTCAGGGGTTGCAAAAATCTTAGTCGCAATGTAGCAGATCTATGGGTGCGGCCGGCCGTCGTCGGCGCCGCCGCGCGAGGCGCGCCCAGGCCGAGCGCCCGGCGACCGCTGCGGGCGCCGGCCGGCGGGGCGGCGCGCCAGGCGCGCGTCAGTTGCGAGCGGCGAACTCGTTGCCGGCGTCGTCGACTGCCACACAGGTGGTCGGCCGGCAGGTGACGTCGGTCAGCGAGGCGGCGCCCTGCAGCGTGGTGGCCGTCCAGCCGCCGCTGTGGGGGTTGCCGGTGAGGATGCGCCCGGCCGCGTCGGCGAGCAGGCACCGCGTGCCCGACGGGCAGGCCACGGCGGTCAGCGCATGGCCCGGTGTCGACGGACCGCAGCTGCCCGCCCGTGGTGGAGTGCGGATCGAAGCGGATGACGTTGCCGAGCGTGTCGACGGCGACGCACAGCCGCGTGCCCTTGCAGGCGACCCCGTCGAGCTCGTCGTCGGAATCGCCCGATGGCGCGTCGAGCCCGACCGGCTTGTCGATCTTGGCCCCGGCGATCCGCTTGCCGGTCAGCGGCTGGAAGGTGATCGCCATGCCGTCGTTGTCCACGGCGGTGCACTGCTTGGCCGACGGGCAGGCGAGCGCCGTCTGGGCCTCGCCCTTCTCGACGTTGATGGCCCGGCGCAGGAGCTTGGCGTTGGCCGGGTTGAAGGTGAACGCCTGGCCGAAGCTGTCGATCACCACGCACTCGGTCCTGGACGGGCAGCGCAGCGCCACGATCGACTGGTCGCCCCCGCCCCCGTCGAGCGTGTGCGATGCCGGCTGCTTGAAGGCCCGCGGGTTGAAGGTGGCCTGCGACTGCAGGCGCGCGATCGTGCAGCGGGTGGTCAGCTGACAGGCGACCGCGGTCAGGCCGAGGCCCGACGACTTCTTGAACACCTGGTGCTGCTTGGGCGTGCCCGGCTTGAACGGGTTGAAGGTCATCTCCCGGGCGAAGTCGATCGCCGTGCATTGCGTGGTCGACGGGCAGGCGACCCCCAGCAGCGAGCCGCCGACATCGATCTGCGTCGCCTTCGGGCTGCCGGGGGCGACCGGGTCAAAGGCCAGCACCCGGCCGGCGCCGTCGGCGGCGACGCAGCTGGCGCTCGACAGGCAGGCCAGCGCCGTGATCCCCGTCTCCTGCCCGATCGCGCTGCCGCCCGGCGACTTGTCGATCAGGAACGGCTGCGCCTCGCCGGTCTGCGGGTTGAAGGTGATCGTCCGGCCGCCCTGGCTCGTCGTCGTGCACTGCGTGGCCGACGGACAGGCCAGGTCGAACAGCACGTTGAACTCCTCGTTGTCGATCGTCACCGGCGTGCCGGGCGCGGGCGCCTGCGGGTTGAACGTCACCTCGCCGCCGCCGTCTGACTGCACCGCCGTGCACTGGGTGGCCGCCGGGCACACGACGCGGCCCAGCTCGAGCTTGGCGCCGAGGGTGACGGGCGTCGCGCCGGCGGGCGAGGCCGGGTTGAAGGTGACCTCCTTGGTGGAGCTGGTCGCCGTGCACTGCGTGGCCGAGGCGCAGGCGACGGACTGCAGCCCGAAGTCCTCGCCGGGGTCCAGCGAGGTGATCGTGCCGCGCGGCGGACGATGCCGGGTCAAACGTCACCAGGTTGCCGTTGCCGTCGACGAGCATGCACTGCGAGGTGGAGGCGCAGGCGACGCCGTTGGCCGCCTGCGGGCCGGCGCCGCCGGCCTGCGGATCGACCCGCACCAGCGCCGGCGACCCCGGGTGGGCGGGGTCGAAGGTGATCGCGTTGCCCGCGAAGTCGATGGCGGTGCACTGCGAGGCCGACGGGCACGCCAGGCCGTTGAGGCCGGCGCCGGCCTCGAGCGTCACCGGCGTGGCCCGCTCGGGCGCCTGCGGATCGAAGGTCAGGACGCGGCCCTTGGCGTCGAGGGCGACGCACTGGGTGCTCGTCGGGCAGGCGAGCGAGCCGATCGTCACCCCGGCCGAGCCGTCGATGGCGTGCGCGGCGGACCACGTCAGCGGCGCGGCCGCGGCGGTGGCCACGGTGACGGCGAGCACCGCAGCGGTCAGGGCCACGGTGAGGAGGAGGCGGAGGGAGAGTCGGCTCACGTCCGCTAGAACGCCCCCGGGGAGCCAAAGTTGCTCGCGTGGCGCATCAGCGACGACTCAGGAACGCGTCGCCGGTGCTGTCGACGGCAACGCACGGGCCGTTGCGCCGGC
Source organism: uncultured Solirubrobacteraceae bacterium (assembly GCA_963800545.1). Taxonomy (GTDB): domain Bacteria; phylum Actinomycetota; class Thermoleophilia; order Solirubrobacterales; family Solirubrobacteraceae; genus Palsa-465. The sequence goes on along the minus strand of CAWDBJ010000004.1, from coordinate 177,463 downwards.
ACGTCACCGCGGTCAGCGCCGAGGCGCCCCGCAGCGCGGTGACCGTCCACCCGCCCCGATGGGGGTTGCCGCTCAGGACGCGGCCCGCGGAGTCGACGAGCACGCACTGCGTCATCGACCGGCAGGCCACGGCGGTCAGCGCGTTGCCGTGGTCGACGGCCGTGGGGGTCGCCTTACGGGCGGAGCGTGGGTTGAACGTCACCACGTTGCCGAGCGTGTCGACGGCCACGCAGAAGCGCGTCCCGGGGCAGGCGATCCCGTCGAGCTCGTGGGCGGAGTCGCCCGAGGGGGCATCGAGCCCCACCGGTCATCGATGTCGGCCGACGCGATCCGCCGGCCGCTCCGCGGCTGGAAGGTCAGCATCGTGCCGTTGTTGTCGACCGCGGTGCACTGGGTGATCGCCGGGCAGGTGCCGGCCACCAGCCCCTCGCCGCCCTCGATGTTGATGCTGCGGCGGATGAGCCGGCCGGTCGCCGGGTCGTAGGTGACGCCGCCGCCGTTGCCGTCGATCGCCACGCACTCCGACCGCGACGGACAGGTCACGTCGAAGATCCCCACATCGGAGATCGGATCGATGGTGTGCTGCCGGGGCCGGCGGAATCGCCGCGGGTCAAAGGCCACCTCCACCTGGTCGCCGACCGCCGTGCAGAGGGTCGCCGCCGGGCAGGCCACCGCGGCGACGCCGGTTCCCGCGCGGGTCATGGCGAGGTTGTGGAGTGAAGGCAAGCCCGGACGCGAGGGGTTGAAGGTGACCTCCCGGGTGTCGTCGGCGGCGGTGCACTGCGTGGCGGTCGCGCAGGCGACGTCGATCAACGGGGTGCCGCCGTCGACGATCGGTCAGCACGGCCGGCCCTGGCACGGCCGGGTTCAAGCGCAGCGCGTGGCCGTCGCCGTCGACGGCGACACAGCTCGCGGCCGACGAGCACACGATGCCACGGACGCCCTCCTCGGCGTTCGCGTCGCCGCTGGGGGACGCGTCCGTCTTCGACGTCCTCGCCACCGCCGTCTGGGGGTTGACGGTGATCGTCTGGCCGAACTCGGTGCCGGCGACGCACACCGTCGCCGACGGGCAGGCGAGCGAGTCCAGCGTGTCGTCCTGGTGGTGGTCGATCGTCACCTCCGTGACCGGCGCGGGCGCCTGGGGGTCGAAGGTCAGCTCCTGGCCGCTGTTGTCCTCCAGCGCCGTGCACTGCGTGGCGGTCGGGCAGGCGAGCTCGTCCATCGCCAGGCGGCTGCCCAGCAGCGCCGGCACGGCTCCCGCGGGCGCCGACGGGTTGAAGGTGACCTCCTTGGTCGAGCTCACCGCCGTGCACTGGGTGACCGAGGCGCAGGCGACCGCCGTCAGCCCGAACTGCTCGCCAGGGTCCAGCGGGGTCGTCACCGCGCCCGAGGGCGACGGCGGGGTCAAAGCGACCACGAGGTTGCCCTTGGTCGTCGACGACGAGGCACTGGGCGGCGGTCGGGCAGACGATCGCATTCGCTCTGGCCTGGTCGCCGCCGGTGGCGGTCGCGTCCACCTTGCACCGCGGCGGCCGCGCGGGGATGGGACGGGTCAAAGGTGATCGACGTCGCCCGCGGCGTCGAGGGTCGAGCACTGATCGGCCGACGGGCAGGCCAGGTCGACGAGGGCGGCGGGACTTCCGAGCGCCAGCGGGCGTCGGCGCGCTCGCGGGCTCTGCGGATTGAAGGTCACCAGGCGCCCCTTGCTGTCGATCGCCGCGCAATCGGTCGCCGCCGGGCAGGCCAGCGCCTCGAGGCTCACCCCCGTCGCGACGTCGACCGGGCGCGCGGCCGACCAGCGCGGCGAGGCGGCGCGCGCGGGCCCCGGACCGGCAGGCGCCGAGCCGACGCCGGCGACAGCCGAGGCGGCGCACGACCAGACGCGGCCGCGGCGACGACGAGAGCCTCCCCTCACACGCGAGACGCGGACGCAGCGCCGTGGCAGACACTGCTCGCGGGGGCTAGGCTGCCGCCATGGCGCTCGCCGACCTTCCTGCCGCGGGCACCTGGACCAACTGGGTCGGCAACCAGTCCTTCACCCCCGCCCGCTTCGCGGCCCCCGCGAGCGCCGACGAGGTCGCCGCGCTCGTCGGCGAGGCGGCCGCCCAGGGGATGGGCGTCCGCGTGGTGGGCGCCGGGCACTCGTTCACGCCGGTCGTGCAGACGAGCGGGCTGCTGCTCGACCTCAGCGCGGTGAGCGGCGTGGTCAGCGCCGACCCGTCGCGCCTGCGGGCGGTGGCCCGGGCGGGCACGCCGATCCACGGCTTCTACGAGCCGCTGTGGTCGCGGGCCTGGCGCTGCGCAACCAGGGCGACATCGACGACCAGCACATCGCCGGGGCGGTGGCCACCGCGACCCACGGCTCGGGGATCGGCAACACCTGCTTCTCGGGCGTCGTGCGCGGGGTGACGCTGGCCGGCCCCGACGGCTCGCTGCGCCACATCGGCGAGGACGAGCCCGCGCCTGCTGCGCGCCGCCCAGGTGTCCGTGGGGATGCTCGGGGTGATGACCGAGCTCGAGATCGACGTCGCCCCCGCCTACCGCCTGACCGAGCAGGTCGACGTGTGGCCGTGGGAGGAGGTCATGGAGCGCTGGGACGAGCTCGTCCACGGCCACCGCCACTTCGGCTTCTTCTGGATGCCGAGCGAGGCCTCGGCGGCGCTCTACAACATCGAGGGCCACGGGGCGATGACGGACCGCTGCTACGTGAAGATCTACGACGAGGCGGCGCCCGACGCGCCCGGACAGCTCCACGCCCGGCCGCCGCACGGATCGCTGCTACCGGATCTATCCGATGGTCTATGACCCCAACTTCCACGAGCTCGAGTACTTCGTGGCGCTCGAGCGCGGGCCTGAGGCGCTGGCGGCGATGCGGGAGCTGATGCTCGCCTCGCTGCCGGACTCCGTGTACCCGCTCGAGGTCCGCACCGTCGGGCCCGACGACGCCTACCTGTCACCCAACTACCAGACGGCGACCACCGTCATCTCCGTCTCGGGCACGCCCGGGCACCGACTACTGGGACTACCTGCGCTCCGTCGACGCCCTGCTCGCCCAGTTCGACGCCCGCGTGCACTGGGGCAAGCTGCACTTCCTCGATCGCGGAGCGCCTGCACGCGCTCTATCCCGAGGCGGACGAGTTCATCGCGGTGCGCCGCGAGCTCGACCCCGAGGGCGTGTTCCTCAACGACCACCTGCGCCCGCTGTTCGCCTGAACCGCGGACGCTCCCGATCTCTCACGTGCGGGCGCGCGATCCGCAGCGTCCGACAGGTGGACGCTCCCGATCGCGCACGCGCCGGGGAGCGCTTGAGGGATCCGGAGTGCCCGACTACCCGAACGCCCGGCGCTCGGGCACATCCGGGCCAGCGCGCAGTCGCCGCACTCCGGCCGCCGGGCGTGGCAGGTGCGCCGCCCGTGGCGCAGCAGGTTCATGTGCAGCTCGAGCTCGGCGCCGCGCGGGGTCAGCGCGAGCATCTCGTCGTGCATCTCCAGGAAGGGCGCGCGCGGCCGGAACAGCCCCAGCCGGGTGCCGACGCGCGAGACGTGGGTGTCGACGGGGACGTCGCGCATGCCGAGCGCGAACAGCAGCACGCAGGCGGCCGTCTTGCGCCCCACGCCGGGCAGGCTCGTCAGGTACGCCTGGGCGTCGGGCACGGAGAGCTCGGCCAGCCAGTCCAGGGACAGGCCGTGGCCGGAGGTCTCCGTCACCGCCTGCAGGATCGAGATGATCCGGGCCGACTTGACCTTGGAGATGCCGCCGGGACGGATCGCCTCCTCGACCGCGTCGACGGGCGCGTCGCGGACGTCCTCCCAGGTGACGAAGCGGTCGCGCAGGCGGAAGTAGGCGACGTCGCGGTTGCGGTCGTTGGTCGACTGCGAGAGCACGGTCAGCACCAGCTCGGCGATCGGGTGGCCGTGGGGCTCGGCGCCGGGGTGCCGTAGACCATCCGCAGCCGGTCGCGGATCGCCCTGACCCGCCGCGCCGGCGGCCGCGACCAGCCGCGAGTCAGTCAAGCGAGCCCCACCGCTCGCAGGCCTGCGCCGAGGCCGCCACCGCCTCCCCGAGGGCCGCCGCGGCGGCCGCCGGATAGAAGCCGCTGTTGGCCAGCCGGGCCAGCAGCGTGCCGGTGAGCGCATCGCCGGCGCCGATCGTGCTCAGCACCCGCGCGGGCGCCACCGCCGGGCAGTCCACCTTCAGCCCCGCGCCGCCGCGCAGGATCGCGCCGCCGGCCCCGAGGGTGATGACGACCACCTCGGCGCCCGCCTTGCGCAGCGCCAGGGCGGCGCGCTCGGGATCGGGCTCGCCGGTCAGCAGCTCGGCCTCCTGCGCGGTTGGCGCGCACCAGCACCGCTCCCGGCACGCAGGCGTTGGCGCTGGCCGCCGCGTCGGCCCGCGAGGACCAGCGGTGCAGCCGCAGGTTGCAGTCGAAGACGACCGGCGTGCCGCTCTCCAGCGCGCGCTCGCGGGCGCGCATGGTCAGCGACCGCTCGCCCGCCCCCACCAGCGTGTTGGAGCTGATGAACAGCCCGGCGGCCTCGTCGACCGCCTCGTCGATGCCGCCCCTCCAGCGCGCCGACGATCGGCTCGGCGAGCTCGCTGTAGAGCGTCGTAGGCCGGCTCCCCGTCCGCGTCGACCGAGACGAACGCCAGCTGCGTGTTGAGCCCCTTGCGCAGCGCGAAGTGCGCGGTGTCGACCCCCTCGGCGCGCAGGCGCTCGACGCAGCCACCGGCCCCACCGGTCATCCCCGGCGGCGCCGGCGAGCGCCACGCGCGCGCCCGCGCGCGCGGCGAACACCGCGACGTTGGCGGTCGCCCCGCCGAAGTGGGGCTCGAAGTGGTCGACCTCGCTCGCCGAGGCGGCCGGAGCCTCGCCGATCATGTCGACCAGCGCCTCGCCCAGACACAACGTGATGCTCATCGGCCGGACGTTATCCTTCACCCGCTGCGTGGGCGTCGACGAGCACACGATCGAGATCGCCGGATCGCCCGTGTTCTACCGCCAGCAGAGCACGTGGGCGGCGGCGACCCATGCTCTTCCTCCACAGCGTCCCCACGAGCTCCGACGACTGGGTCGAGATGCTGCCCGAGGTGCGGGCGGGGTGGCGGTCGACCTGCCCGGCTTCGGCCGCAGCGGCAAGGGCGGTCAGCTCGACTACTCGCCGCCCGCCTACGTCGGACTTCCTGGAGCGCTTCCTGCGGATGCTGGAGCTCGACCGCGTGGCGATCGTCGCCCACGGCTGGGGCGCCGCCTTCGCGCTGATGCTGGCCATGGCCCGCCCCGAGCGGGTCAGCCGGCTGGCGATCGTCGACGCCGTCCCGCTGCTCGAGGGGTTCGCCTGGCCCCGCCCGGTCCGCTGGTGGCGCCCGCCGGTGCTCGGCGAGCTGGTGATGGGCTCGATCAACCCCTGGTACCTGCGCCGGACGCTGCGGCGCCGGCCAGCGGCTCGCCGGCCGCCTGGCCCGACGCACGCGTCAAGGCCATCTGGGACCAGTTCGACCAGGGCACCCAGCGCGCGCTCCTGCGCCTGCACCGCTCCGTGGATGTCGGCGACCTGGCGGCCGCCGGCCGGGGCCTCGAGCAGGTGCGGTGCCCGGTGCTGATCGCCTGGGGCGAGGCCGACCCGTGGCTTGACCCCGCTTCGCCGACGCCTACGCCGCCCGGCTGCCCGACGCGACCGTCCGGCGCGTCGCCGGGCGCGGGCCACTGGCCGTGGCTGGATGACCCCGCCGCTGGCCGCCGAGCTGATCGCCTTCGCCGCGGGCGAGGCACGTGACGGACTCCCCGCCGCCCCGTCTCCGGCGCGGCACGCCCGACCGCGAGCTCGCGCGCCGCCGGCTGCGCCGCCTGGGACCGACCCTCGTGGCGGCGGTGTTCGCGGCCACCTACGTGATCATCTCGCCGGCCAGCCTCGACCTCGCCGACCACCTGTTCCGCGCCCAGCTGTTCCGCGACGAGGGCTTCGGGCTGTGGAACAACCTGTGGTACTCGGGCCACCACATCGTCGGCTACAGCGTCATCTTCCCGGCGGTCTCGGCGCTGCTCTCCCCGCAGCTGGCGGGGGCGCTGGCGGCCACGGGCACGGCGGCGCTGTTCGAGCCGCTGGCCCGCCGCCACTTCGGCGAGCGCGCGTGGCTGGGGCGATGCTGTTCGGCGCCGCCACCGCGATCGACCTCTACACCGGCCGCCTGGCCTTCGCCTTCGGCGCGCTGCCGGCGCTCGGCGCGGTCGTCGCCCTGGACCGGGGCTCCGTCGCCGCTGGCCGGCGGGCTGGCCTGCCTCTCAGCGCTGTGCAGCCCGGTGGCCGCGCTGTTCGCGGCGCTGATCGCCGCCGGCTACGCGCTCGGCGGGCTGTGGCGCACGCGCCGGGTGCGGGCGGCGCTGCCGGGGCGCTCGTCGCCGCGGCGGCGCTGGCGCCCGTGGGCGTGCTGGCCATCGCCTTCCCCGAGGGCGGCCACGAGCCGTTCGGCTTTCCCACGATGTTCCCGGTGCTGGTCCTGGCGGCGCTGGCCCTGCTGTGCGCCCCCCGCGACGCGCTGACGCTGCGCGCCGGGGTGGTCATCTACGCGCTGGCCACGATCGTCGTCTACCTGGTGCCCTCGCCGATCGGTTCCAACATCGCCCGGCTGGGGACCTTCCTGGCCGCGCCGCTGGGCGCGCTGTTGCTGGCCGGCGCCACCGGCGGCTGCTGGCGCGTGGCGCTCGCTCCCGCTGCTGTACCTCGGGTGGGCGGCGCCGGTGCGCGACCTCGTCTCGGCCTCCAACGACCAGTCGGCGTCCACCGGCTACTACCAGCCGCTGCTGCGCTATCCTGCGCCACGTGGAGCGGCCCGGCACCGCGCCGTTTCGCACGGAGATCCCGTTCACGCGGTTTCACTGGGAGGCGTGGGTGGTCGCCTCGCACTTCCCGCTGGCCCGCGGCTGGGAGCGCCAGCTCGACATCGCCGACAACCCGCTCTTCTACCGGCGGCCACCTGACCGCCGCCACCTACGGGCGCTGGCTGCACGCCAACGCGATCCGCTTCGTGGCGGCCCCCGACGCGCCGCTGGACTACTCGGCGCAGAGCGAGATGGCGCTCATCGACCGGGGGCTGCCCTATCTCCGGCTCGTCATGCGCTCGGCTCACTGGCGGGTCTACCAGGTCGCCCACGCGACGCCGATCGCCGCCGGCGTGGCCACCCTCACCCGGCTGGGCCCGGACTGGCTGGCGCTCCGCGCCCGGCGGCCGGGCACGGTCCGCCTCGACGTGCGCTTCACCCCCTACTGGATGCTCGAGCGCGGCATGGCTGCGTGGCCAAGGACGGCCCCTGGACGCGGCTGACACTGCGCCGCGCCGGGCCGGTCCGGCTCGCCACCCGCTTTGCCTTGGGCCGGATCGGCGCCACCTCGCCCGCGGTGTGCATCTCGTTAGATACCTAACTAAAAGCCGATATCGCGGGTATAGGATGGCGACATGCGCCGCCTCTGAAAACCGCCGGAACTCGCTGGCTGCCGCGGGGTTGGGGCGACGCGCTGCGCCAGGTGCTCCTCTTCTTCGCCGCCTATCTCGGCTACCAGGTGGTGCGCGGGCTGATCGACGGCAACGACGTCGCCAAGGCCTCCTGGAACGCCACCAAGGTCATCGACCTCGAGCGGGCGCTGCACGTCTTCATCGAACCGAGCATTCAGGCGTGGGCGCTCAACGTGCACTGGGTGATGGACATCGCCGACTGGACCTACCTCAACGCGCACTACATCGTGACCTTCGGCGTGCTGCTGTTCATCTACGTCCGCCGCAACGACTCCTTCTACTTCGTGCGCAACATGTTCATGATCGCGATGCTGATCGCGCTCGTCGGCTACGCGCTGTATCCGACGGCGCCCCCCCGGCTGATGCCGGAATGGGGCTTCACCGACGCGATCCAGCTGTTCACCGGCGTGACCGCCGAGAAGGGCCCGAGCTCCGCGCTGCTCAACCTGTACGCGGCGATCCCCTCGATGCACGTCTGCTTCGCGCTGATGATCGGCCTGCCGATGGCCCGCCTCTCCAAACGCCGCCCGGCGCGGATCGCCTGGTGCGTCTATCCGGTGTTCATCTCGTTCGTGGTCATCGCCACCGGCAACCACTACCTGACGGATGTCTTCCTGGGCGCCGTGACCGCCGGCATCTCGTCGCTGCTGGCCGCTCATCTGCTGGCCCGGGCGCGACCGGACGCGTGGGCGTTCGGCCAGGCGACGGCCTGATCTCGTAGGCTTGCGCGGCGGATGGCTGACCTCCGCGGTGACCCCGCGCCCACCCAAGCAGCGCCGTCCGCGTCCCGCGGCGATGGCCGGATCACCCAGGAGGTCGTCCGCGAACGGCTGATCGAGTCGCGCCTGACCCCCAACGCGATCTCGCTCACCGGCTTCGTGCTCAACCTGGCCGCGGCCGCCCTGATCGTCGACCGGCTGTTCTTCCTGGCCGGGCATCGCCTTCATCGTCGGCTCGATCATGGACACCCTCGACGGTCGCTACTCGCGCATGTCGGGCAAGGGAACCCAGTTCGGCGCCTTCCTGGACTCCACCCTGGACCGCCTGGAGGAGGGCATCGTCCTCACCGCGGTGGCCGCCTACTTCGCCTCGCGCCACAACCAGGCCGCCGTGGCGGCGGTGGTGATCGCCGTCCTGGCCTCCCTGATGGTCTCCTACACCCGGGCTCGCGCCGAGGCGCTGGGCGTCGAGTGCAAGGTCGGCCTGGCCACCCGCCCGGTCCGTGTGGTCATCATCTCGATCGGGCTGGTGTTCGCCAAGGGCGCCTCGCTCGGTCACTTCGAGCTGCTCGCCCCCGCCGTCTACGTGCTCGCGGGGCTCAGCCTCGTCACCGTCGCCCAGCGCATCTGGCACGTCCGCCAGCAGCTGGCCGCCGAACCGGGCAAGTAGACCGCTCGGTATCGTCGGCGGGGTGCCCGCCGCGCTGCCCAGACGCGAGACCCCCGGCGGCCGCGGCGCGCGCGGCCGGATCGTCCAGGCGGCGATCGTCCTCTTTCGCACCCGCGGGATCAACGCCACCGGCGTGGCGGAGCTGGCCGCCGGCGCTCAGGTCTCCAAGCGCACGCTGTACCAGCACTTCCCCAGCAAGGACGAGGTGGTCGTGGCCTACCTGGAGGCCTTCGAGGCCGACCCCGCGCTGGGCCCCGAGGGCGCGCTGACCCGCGCCGACCTGACTCCGCGGGCCCGCCTGCTCGAGCTGTTCACCGCGCTGGGAGAGCAGGACCGCCCGTTGCGCGGCTGCCCGTTTGCCAACACCGCGGTCGAGCTCGCCGATCCGGCCCATCCCGCCCACTGGCTGGCGGCCGAGCACAAGCGAGCCTTCCCCGGCCGTCTCGCGGCCCTCGCCCGCGCGGCGGGGGCTCGCCGACCTGAGCAGGTGGGCCGCCGGCTGGCCCTGCTCTACGACGGCGCCGCCGCGCAGACGGTCGCCCTGGACAGCCCGGAGCCGGCCACTGAGGCGTTCGCGCTGGCGGCCGCCCTCCTCGCCGACGCGATCGACTGAAACCACACCGTACGGTCTACCTGCTCGGCCGGTGCACACGCCCCAGGAGCACGTAGTAAACTTATAGGTGTACTTCACGCTGTAACCGTGGGTCCTCCCCCGCGTATGTGTTCGCACACCATCTTCGGTCGTCCCACGCCATCTTCGAGAGGGGATCCAGCTTCTCATGAGCACCTCCACCGGTTCCACCAACGGAACCTCCCGCCGCCAGCACGACAAGGTCCGCGTCGCCATCATCGGCGTCGGCAACTGCGCCAGTTCCTTCGTGCAGGGCGTCCACTACTACCGCGACGCCGACCCCACCCAGCCGGTGCCCGGCCTCATGCACGTCGATCTCGGCGGGTACCACGTCTCGGACATCGAGTTCTCGGCCGCCTTCGACATCGACGCCGACAAGGTCGGCAAGGACCTGAGCGAGGCGATCTTCGCCGGCCAGAACAACACGCTGAAGTTCGACACCGAGGTTCCGAAGCTGGGCATCGAGGTCATGCGCGGCATGACCCACGACGGTCTGGGCAAGTACCTCTCGCAGAGGATCACCAAGGCGCCCGGCGAGACCGCCGACATCGTCGAGGTCCTCAAGGAGACCCGGACCGACGTCGTCGTCTCCTACCTCCCGGTCGGCTCCGAGCAGGCCACCAAGTGGTACGTCGAGCAGATCCTCGAGGCCGGCTGTGGCTTCGTCAACTGCATCCCGGTGTTCATCGCGCGTGAGGACTACTGGAACAAGCGCTTCAAGAAGGCCGGGCTGCCGATCGTCGGCGACGACATCAAGTCCCAGGTCGGCGCCACCATCGTCCACCGGGCGATGGCGCGCCTCTTCCACGACCGCGGCGTCAAGCTGCTGCGCACCTCGCAGCTCAACGTCGGCGGCAACATGGACTTCTTCAACATGCTCGAGCGCGAGCGCCTGGAGTCCAAGAAGATCTCCAAGACCAACGCGGTCACCTCGATCATGGGCCACGAGCTGCCCGCCGACGACGTCCACGTCGGGCCGTCGGACTACGTGCCGTGGCTGACGGACCGCAAGTGGGCCCACATCCGCCTCGAGGGCCAGGCCTTCGGCGACGTCCCCCTGACCGCCGAGCTCAAGCTCGAGGTGTGGGATTCCCCCAACTCGGCGGGCATCGTCACCGACGCCGTCCGTTGCTGCAAGCTCGCCCTCAACAACGGATTGTCCGGCCAGCTCGACGGCCCCAGCTCCTACCTGATGAAGTCGCCGATGCACCAGCGCCCCGACGACGAGGCCCACGAGCTGACCGAGGCGTTCATCAAGAAGTACTCGCGCAAGTCGCTGACCGGCGACAAGCCCAAGCGCAAGGCGGCCGCCGCCACGGCCTAGCGCTTCGCTAGGGCAGGCGCTGGGCCAGCTGGGAAAGGTCGGTGACCGCGTCGGCGGTCACCGGCCGGTCGCCGTCGCGGACGACGTGGATGGCCCGGATGCCGGCCGCGTCGGCTCCCCCCACGTCCCGGCGGGCGTCGTTGCCGACCATCACGACCTCCTCGGGCGACAGGTCCAGCCGCTCGAGCGCCAAGTGAAACGGCCGCGGGTCCGGCTTGCCGACGCCCGCCTCCTCGGCGACGATCACCGTGTCGAAATAGCGGTCCAGGCCGGTCACCGCCAGCTTGGCGCGCTGCAGTCGCGATGCCCCGTTGGTGACGAGCGCCAGCGGCAGGCGATCGAGCCAGTGGTCGAGCACCTCGATCGTCGACGGGTATGGGGCCAGCGCCTCCATACGGGCGCGCTTCCACAGCGCCACCAGCTGCGGCGATGTCCCGCGGGCCTCGGCGGGCAGCGCCGCCTCGAAGGCCTCGGCATGCAGCCGGGGGACGAAGGCGCGCAGCGCATCAGGGCCGGGACCGTCGGCGACGAACTCGCCGTACAGCGCCTCACCGAGGCCGAAGTGGACGCGGCGGGCGTATTCCTCGGGACGGCCGGTCTTCCACACCGCGCGGGCGGTCTCGCGCAGCATCGCGGCGCGCTGCGCACTGCCGTCGCCCCACACCCGCTCGCCGATCGCGGCGTAGGCGGCGACGATCGACGGCCGTTCGGGAATGAGCGTGTCGTCGAGGTCGAAGAGGACCGCGCGCAGGCTCACAGCGCCCTGCGCCAGATCGGGGGCCAGGTCGCCGTGGGGACGCACCTCCACGCCGGCGGTCAGCCCCAGCCAGTCGGCGACCACCCGCAGCTCGGCGGCCAGCTCCGGCGCCACCTGATCGCGATCGGCGTGGTCCTCGGCGAACGCGCCCTGGACGAGCAGCACGCCGCGCTGGCGATCGGACTTGAGATCGACGCGGGCCACCAGGCGCTCACCCAGCAGGAAGGGCAGCACGTAATAGCCGTGGATGCGCTTCTCCGCCGGGGTGTAGATCTCGATGCGGTAGCGGAAGCCGAACAGCCGCTCGGCCCGCGGGCGAAACCAGACGAGCGGGTCAAAGGGCGACAGCAGCGCCCGCGCCCGGATGCGCCGGGGCCGGCGGGCGGCCGGCCACAGGTAGGCGGGCGCGGGCCAGCCGCGGACGGTCACCGGTTCGAGCTCACCCGCGGCGACGAGCTCGGCCACCCGCTGCTTGGAGTCCGCGCGGGGCAGACGGAAGTAGTCGCCGAGATCAGGCTCGGTGGCGACGCCCAGCGCGGCGGCGGAGATCCGCACCAGCTCGCGCTGCGCGTCCTCGCGCGACGGGGTCGGGGCGGCGAGGACCTCGGCCGGAAGGACGCGCTCGGGGAGGTCGTACAGGCGCTCGAAGTTGATGCGACGGGCAGCCATCAGCCGCCCTGCCCAGAACAGGTACTCAAGAGCCACCTTGCCCTCGTGCCAGTTCCACATCTCGCCCGCGCGCCGTTCAGGGCGCGGCTGACCGGTCTCCGATCCCCGGATCGGTCCGCGCTCGGCCACCAGCTGCAGCGTCTGCTCGACGAGCTCCGGGCGCTCGGCGGCCAGCCGGGCCATGCGGCCCCACGCATCCTCGTCGACGCCCGCCATCCGCCAGCGGAACAGGGGGTGGCGCTCGATCGGGATGAGCGCCGCCTCGTGCGCCCAGTACTCGACAAACCGCCGGTTGATGCGCCCGCGGGTGTGGGCCGCCAGACGGTCGAGGGCGGCACGGTCATACGGGCCCAGGCGGGAGAACACCGGCATGTAGTGGGCGCGCAGGAACACGTTGACCGAGTCGAGCTGGAGCACCCCGAGGCGGTCGACGAGCTCGCGGATCTGCTTGGCCCCCGGATCGGCCGGGCGCCGCCGGCCGAAGCCCTGGGCCGCCAGCGCGATCCGGCGGGCGGCCAGCGGGGTGAGGGTCTGTGACGCGGTGATCACGGCCCCTACTCTTGCGCAGCACGCGGCCGGACGCCTGCCGGCCAAGGACGGGCAATAACATCACCGGCCGTGCCTCGCTCGACCGACGGCCTCGCCATCGCCCAGGTCACGCCGTTTGCCTGGGAGGCCGACAACGAGGTCAACCAGTACGTGGCGCGGGTCTCGGCGCAGCTCGCGCAGCGGGGCCATCGCGTCCTCATCGTCGCCCCCTCACAGGACGCCGGGCTCGTCCGCGACAGCCGCCGGGCGATCCGCAACCGGCCCGAGGAGCTGATCGAAGACGCCGCCGGCGAGCCGCGCGTCCTCGGGGTGGGCGAGGTGCTGCCGTTCTCGCCGACCCGGCGGCGCGCCTCCTCGCTGCCCGTCGACGTGGCCCGGACGATCGAGGAGGCCCTGAGCGTCCTGGCGCTCGACGTGGTCAACGTCCACGAGCCGTTTGCCCCGAGCGCCTCGAGCGTCGCCCTGCGCCACTCCCGGGCGCTGACCGTGGGCAGCTTCCACGCGCCCACCGAGCGCATCCTCTCCACCCAGCTGACGCGACCGCTGTCGCGGATGCTGTTCGCCCGGATGGACGCGCGCACCGCCAGCTACCTGGCCACCCGCAACCTGCTGCAGCGCTTCTTCCCCGGCGATTATCAGGTGATCCGGCCGGGCGGCGGACGCCGGAGCGCCGCGCGCGCCCGGGGAGGTCCCCGAGCTGGTGCTCGTCGCGACCGAGGAGCGGGCCGCCGTGCGCACCCTGCTGCGCGCGCTGCGCCAGCTGCCGGCCGAGCTGCCCTGGCACGCGACCATCTGGTCGCGGCGCCCCGCCGCCCCGCCGGCCACCCTGGGCAGCGCCCTGCGCGATCGCATCGACTTCGTCGACATCAGCCACGAGTCCGAGGCCGCGCTGCTCGCGCGCGCCGACATCGTCGTGCTGGCCTCCGACGGCGACCGTCCCGCCCCCGGCACGCTGGTGCGCGCCCTCGGCGCGGGCGCGGCGGCCGTCGCCTCCCGGCTGCCCGTCTACGAGGAGGTGCTCGCCGGCGGAGAGCGGGGACGGCTGTTCGAGCCCGGGGAGACGGAAACGCTGGCCGCCCACCTGACGCAACTGCTCGCTGACCCGCAGGCGCTGCCGCGCAGCGCCGCGGCGACCCGCCGCCTACAGGCGGATCTCAGCTGGTCGCGGGTGACCGACGAGCTCGAGCCGATCTACACGGGGCTGACGGCCCGCCGGCATGACGACCGGGCGGCGCCCAAGCGGGTGCGCGACCGCCTGCGCAACCGGCCGCTGATCGACGTCGACCTGCACATGCACACGGATCACTCCTCGGACTGCGCCACCCCGGTGGAGGTGCTGCTGGCGGAGGCCCGCACCCGGGGGCTGGGCGCGATCGCCGTCACGGACCACAACGAGATCTCCGGCGCGCTCGATGCCCGCGCCAAGGCCGACGGGCTGACGGTGATCGTCGGTGAGGAGGTCAAGACCGCCGAGCAGGGCGAGGTCATCGGGCTGTTCATCGAGGAGAAGATCCCCCGCGGTCTGACCCTGGAGGAGACGATCGCCGAGATCAAGCGCCAGGGCGGCCTGGTCTACGTGCCCCATCCCTTCGATCGCATGCACTCGGTGCCCGACTACGAGCATCTCCTCGCCGTGGTCGACGACGTCGACGCCATCGAGGTCTTCAACCCGCGCGTCGCCATCACGGAGTTCAACGAGGAGGCGGTTCGCTTCGCCGCCAAGTACCGCATCCCGGCGGGCGCCGGATCGGATGCCCACGTTCCCCAGGGGCTGGGCTCCGTGCGGATCCGGATGCGGGCCTTCGACGGCCCCGAGGAGTTCCTGCAGTCGCTGCGAGACGCCGACATCGTCCGCAATCCGGCCAGCCTGCTCTACGTCCAGGCGCTCAAGTTCCTGCAGACCAAGGCGATGCCCTCAGGGCGCCCGAAAGGCGTCGCGCGAGCGCCGGGTCCGCCGGGCCACCGGTCGCAAGTCCTGATGCAGCGGCAGGGACAGACCCGCTCGTCGTCCAATCCGAGTGGCGTGCCGACAACCGACGACGAGATTCGCGAGAAGTACCTGGAGCGGGCCATCCGCGAGCTCAACGCGTTCGCCCGCCGCCTGACCGAGTGCCCCCACTGCCCGCGCGGCCAGCTGATGCCGGTGCTGGGCTCCGGCCACCCCCAGGCCGACGTGTTCATGATCAAGCATTCCGCCCGGCCCTCCGAGGTCGAGGAGGGCGTCGCCTTCTACGGCCGCACCGGCAACGCGCTGATGAAGTCCCTCAAGCGGCTGTCGATCGACCCGCTGGCCGTCTACGGCACGCTGTGCGTCAAGTGCCCGGTGGCCGACCCGGCGATGGCCGACCCGGCGTGCGTCGCCCGGCTGACGGAGGAGCTGGCCATCATCCAGCCGAAGATCCTGGTGGTCATGGGCGACGACGCCCTGGCCGTCGTCAACGAGCTGGGGATCCCGCTGTCGCGGCCGCTGACCGCGGTACGGGGCGAGATCCAGCGCTTCACGCCGTCGATCGAGGCCCTGTGCGTGCCCAACATCGACGACGCGCTGGACGAGGAGGACGCCAAGCGCGAGTTCTGGACGGCGTTCCGGATGCTCGGTCAGTGGTGGTCAGACCTCCCGCCCTACTGAGGCCGGTCGGCGCCGGCCCAGGCGATGGCGGCGGCGGCCGCGCGGTCCGAGACGCCCAGCACGCGATAGAGGCGCTCCAGGTGCTTGCCCACGGTCCGGGCGCTGATGCCCAAGCGGACGGCGATGTCCTGGAGGGAGATCCCCGTGGCCACCAGGCGCAGGACCTGCGCCTGGCGAGCGGTCAGGCCCAGCGCGGTCAGCGCCTCGATGGGCGGCCCCGGGGCGGCCCTCAGCGCATCCGTGTAGAGCAGGGCGTTGCGATAGGCCTGGATGAGGAAGGAGCGGCTGTGATCGAGCAGCGCGCGCTCGTCGTCGGAGAAGTCACGGTCGTGGCGGCTCAGTGCGATGCCGAGGATGCGGCCGCGCTCGGGCGGGAGGGTGAAGGCCATCTGGTACTCGACCCCGAGCGCGCGGTAGACCTCGGTCCAGAGCTCCAGGGCGTGCAGCTCCTCATGGGAGACGACGTCTGAGAAGCGCAGGGCCCGGCCGTCGCCGGTCTCGGCGTAGCGGGCCAGCAGTGGGTTCTGATGGGCGTAGTGCAGGAACGGCTCGAGCAGCTCGGCCGGCGGCCCGGGCTCGGCGATCACCACCGATGTCGCCGGATCGGGACCGATGTCGTTCAACGACGCCCAGTCGACCGGGATGGCCCGGCGCAAGGCGGCCAGCAGCTCGACCCGGAACTCGCCGATCTCCATCAGCCCGTGGGTGTCGCCGATCAGCTCCAGCAGACGGTCGTCGAGGGCCATCGCCAGCCGGAGCCTACCCTGTACGCCATCATGACGTACAGCCGAGCCGACACCCCGCGGCGCACGCTGGTAGCGTGCCGCCCTCACCGAGGGCACCAGGACAAGGAGGACCGGGATGGACGCAATCACGGACGAGCGCGGCTGCTCGCGATCACCCTGACGACGCTGGCGGCGATGGCGCTGCCGGCCGCCGCGGCCCACGCCGCGCTCGGCCCGGCGCCGATCACCTGCAACGCCTACAGCCCGGCGCCCAACTGCTTCTACGACAGCGTCTCGGGCACGGACACGTTCAAGCTCTCCAGCCACTTCGTCCACGTCGGGCAGACGATCACCGGAACGGCCAAGTGGGAGATCGGTGGCCAGGGCAAGGGCGAGTATCCGGCGGTCGGATCAGTGGCCGTCGACGACTACGGCCAGGGGCTGCACCTGCTCCACTGCCACGGCAAGCTCCATGACTCAAACGGCAAGGCCAAGTGGAACACGGACAAGGCCTTCGAGGTGACCAAGGGCACGACCACCTGCACCTGGCGCGCGGTCAGCGCCACCGGCTGGTCGACGGATCCGGGCCTGGTGGTGGCCGCCGGCGGCGAGACCTTCAAGGCCGGCGACTTCTACGCCGTCGAGGGCAGGACGGTGCTCGAGGGGACCGTCCGCATCCGCAACGATCGCCGGGCCGATCCGCAGGGCCTCGGGGTCCCGGGAGCCAAGGTGCACATCACCGGGCCCCACCACACCCAGTACAACGCGACGGTCAACGCCAACGGCTACTGGTACGTGGAGCTCAGCCACGGCGGCGACTACCACGTCGAGCCGATCATCCCGCGCAAGTACCAGGTGGGCAAGGACTACGTCTCGCCGAAATCAGACGACGTCCACGTGGCGCTCGGCGGGGTGGGCAAGTCGGCCTTCACCGTCAAGGACTCGCTGCGCCTGACGCTCTCCCTGAGCACGACGAGGGTGCCGGCCACCGGCGGAAAGGTCGACGGCAGTGGCCAGCTCGTCGCCCAGCCGGTCACCGGCACGCTGAAGGTCACCGACGCGGGCGCCCCCGCCGCCGGCATGAAGGTGTCGATCCGTCCCTTCGACGGCTCGCGCCACACGCTGGCCACGCTCCCGGTGCTGGGCAGGATCTGCTCGAGCGCCGGCAACTGGCCGGCCCTCAGCAACGCCGCCGACGTCAATCAGGAGCTCACCGGCTACACGGACGCCAACGGCGAGATCACCTTCACCCTGTACCCGGGGACGATCCCCGGGGAGCTGGAGATCGACGCCCGTCCGCTCGACACTGACGGCATCACCGTCCAGGACACGGACCTGGCGCGCACCAACCCGCAGGTCAAGCTCCACATCACGCCCATGGGGGGCGGGGAGAACGTCGTCAAGGGCATCCAGACCGACATCAGCCGCTACGGCTACCTGATGGGATCGACCGGCAGCTGGCAGCTGCAGCTGCAGCGGGCCGCCGCGTCGGGCGCCCTGGGCGCGGTCAACGTCGCGCCGGTCCACCGGCGCGACGGGGGCGGCAGCGGGGCGATGCTCAT
The DNA here is from genome assembly GCA_963800545.1 of uncultured Solirubrobacteraceae bacterium. Classification (GTDB taxonomy): domain Bacteria; phylum Actinomycetota; class Thermoleophilia; order Solirubrobacterales; family Solirubrobacteraceae; genus Palsa-465. Next base: position 159,719 of record CAWDBJ010000004.1, on the reverse strand, counting down.
CTACCCGGCGGGCACGCGGATCACCGCCACCGCCGATGCGCCGATCACCCCTCCCGCCGGGAGCGTCGTCGCCGAGCCCGACCTGTTCGCCGGCCAGCCCGGCTTCCCCTCGGACTTCGCCACGGCCGCCCGGCAGGGTTACATCGCTCGCTACCCGACGTCGGACGAGTGGCGCAACGGCGCCTCCTTCAGCTGGGGGACCGGCGGGTGGAAGCTCGGCCCGGTCGCCGCGCCGCCGGCCGCCATGCTCAGCGCCGATTACTCCTACCAGGCGTTCGGCTTCCCGTACGTCGGCGGCTGCTGATCTCCCCGCCAGGCCGTGGGTGGAGACGCTCAGCGTTTCCACCCACGGGTTGACGGCGATCAGCCGACGTCGTGGCGCAGCAACCGCCACACCCCGAAGAGCAGCGGCAGCACCATCCACACCGCCAGGGTCACCAGGGCGTGCGTCCACCCAGTGGCACTCAGCGGGTGGCTGGTCAGCGGCTCCAGGGTGCGGGTGCCGTCCAGCCAGGTGGCCGCGTGGCGCACGGCATCGATGTTGTTGGCCAGCGCGTTCCATACGATCGGCAGCAGCAGGTAGACGACGATCGCGGGGGCCGAGATGAGCACCGCCGTCCCGAAGCCGATGCCGGTGATCATCGCCGTCGCCAGATAGATGAACCCCTGCGGGATGATCAGGAGGTTGAGGCCGGCGAGGCTGCCGGTGCCGATGGCCACGGCGATCACGGAGACCACCAGGCACAGGACGAGCGCGGCCACGGAGACGACGACGCCCGCCGCCAGCTTGGCCACCAGCACCCGGGAGCGCCGAGGGACGAGCGTGAACGTCGTCAGGGCCGTGCGCTGGGAGAACTCGCTGGTGATCAGCAGCACACCGATCACCGGCAGCAGGAACGCGCTCGGTTGCAGCGCGACGTCGAACACGTGGCTCAGCGTGTGCTCGATCGGCGCTGCCGCTGAGCAGCCTGAGGACGACAGCGAGGACCGTGATGGCGACGACGCCCAGCGGCAGCCAGAAGCCGGCGCGGGTGTCGACCATCTTGCGCAGTTCGACCGCGGTCAGGCGGCCGAGTCCGAGGTGCCGGCGGGCGGCGGGGGGTGAGAGGGCGATGGCGCTCATCGGGAGATGGCCTCCTCCAGGTCGGGATGGTTGGCGTGACCCTCGCCGGCGTTGCCGGTGAGGGAGAAGAACAGCTGCTCGAGGCTCGAGTCGCCGTCGGTGCCCAGCTCGCGCAGGGCGACGTGGCCGCGCAGGGCGGCCAGGCCGACCCGATCGGGGTCGGCATCGGCGAGCAGGGCGCCGTCGGGGGCCGGATGGCTCGCGATGCCCGCCTCGGCCAGCGCTTCGCGCAACGCCTCGTCGTCGGCGGCCCGCACCCGCGTGGCCGCTCGTCCACTCAGCAGGTCCTGGCGCGTGCCCTGCGCGGCGATCCGGCCGCCGGCGATGATCACCAGGCGGTCCGCGATCGCGTCGATCTCGTGGAGCAGGTGCGAGGACAGCAGCACGGTCCCGCCGCGCTGCGCGAAATCGCGCAGCAGGCCGCGCATCCAGCGCATCCCGTCGGGGTCCAGGCCGTTGGCGGGCTCGTCGAGGATCAGCACCTCGGGGTCGCCGAGCAGCGCGTGGGCGATCCCCAGCCGCTGGCGCATGCCCAGCGAGTACTGCCCGACGCGCTTGCGGGCCGCGGCGCGGTCCAGGCCGACCACGGTCAGCAGCTCGTCGACGCGCGACGGGTCGACGCCGAGCAGCTGCGCGGAGACCGCCAGGACCTCGCGGCCGCGGCGGCCGGCGTGCTGCGCCGAGGCGTCGATGAGCACGCCGATCCGCCGGCCGGGGTTGGGGTGCTGCTCGTAGGAGGCGCCGAGCACGGCGGAGTTCCCCGACGTCGCGGGGGTCAGGCCGGTGAGCATCTTGAGGGTCGTCGACTTCCCGGCGCCGTTGAGGCCGAGAAAGCCGGTGACCGTCCCGGGCCGGCAGGTGAACGACACGTCCTGCACGACGGCGCGGTCGCCGTAGCGCTTGGTGAGTGAGTGGGCTTCGATCATGGGTGCAGCATCGTTCCCGGCACCCCCGGGCCGCTACGGCCGCCGGTCGACGGCTGCGGAGCCCTTCGGCCATGACCCGATCGACTTAAGTCGCTCGCCGGGGGCTTACCGTTAACCCGGCGATGGCGACCGCCACCCCCCGCGAATCGACGATGCCCCGCTGGCAGCGGGCGCTGCTGCCCGCGGTCGAGGGCTCGGCCGCCACCGGCTCCCCCCTGCGGCGCACCGCTCGCGACTGGCTCGTCGACATCGTCGTCTTCACCTTTGCGGTGGCCTACGGTGCGGCGGGCCTGCACGAGCAGCTCAGCTCGGCGAGCGTCGCCGAGGGATTGCTCGAGGTGCTGCTCGGGATGGTGGCGTGCCTGTCTCTGTGGGTCCGCCGGCGGTCTCCTCTGACCATCGGCATCCTCACCGCGAGCGCCTCTGCGGTCAGTGCCGGCGCCCGCGGCGCCGCTCTGGCGGGGGTGTTCACCGTGGCCGTGCACTGCGCGCCCCGGTGGACAGCCTGGGTGGGGGGCCTGTCCGTGCTCGCCAGTTCCGTCAACGCGGCGATCGACCGCCCCGAGCATCACTACGCGTGGAACGTCCTGGAGGTCGGGCTCGTGTCCACCACGCTGGCGATCGGCTACGGCCTCTACGTGCACGCCCGGCGGGAGCTCGTGCTCTCGCTGCGCGAGCGCGCGCACCGGCTCGAGTCAGAGCAGGACCTGCGCGTGCGGGAGGCTCGCCAGGCCGAGCGCACGCGCATCGCGGGCGAGATGCACGACGTCCTCGCCCACCGGATCTCGCTGCTGAGCGTCCATGCCGGAGCGCTCGAATACAACCCCGCGGCGTCCCCCGCGGAGATCGCCGCCGCCGCCGCCGTCATCCGCACCAGCGCCCGCGCCGCCCAGGAGGAGCTGCGCGAGGTGATCGGCATCCTGCGCGACGACGGCGGTGACAGCGACGGGTTGCCGCCGCCCCAGCCCACGGTGACCGCCCTCCCCGCCCTGGTGGAGGAGTCACGGCGAGCCGGGATGGAGGTCACCTATCGCGATCAGCTGGACGCCGTCTCCGTGCCCACGCTGCTGGGGCGTACCGCCTACCGGGTCGTGCAGGAGGGGCTGACCAACGCGCGCAAGCATGCCCCGGGGCAGTCCGTGGCGATCGACATCGGCGGGCGGCCAGGCGGCGAGCTGGCCATCGAGGTCGTCAACCGGCCGCGCGTCGGACGCGCCCAGCGCGACGGCCGCCACGCCGAGTCGGGCACCGGGCTGATCGGCCTGGGTGAGCGCGTCGGGCTGGTGGGCGGACATCTCTCGCACGGCGCCCGACCCGACGGCGGGTTCGTGCTGACCGCCGACCCTGCCGTGGCCGGCATGAGCTCCGCAGCCCCGATCCGGGTCGTCATCGTCGACGACGACGCCCTCGTGCGCTCGGGACTGACGATGATGCTCGGTGGCGCGCCGGGGGTGGCGGTCGTCGGTGAGGCGCAGGACGGGACCGAGCTGCTGGGGGCGATCGACCGCCACCGGCCCGACGTCGTGCTGCTCGACCTGCGGATGCCCAAGCTCGACGGGCTGGGAGCGCTCGCGCTGCTGCGCGGCCAGCCGCGGCCCCCGGCGGTGATCGTGCTGACCACCTTTGACACCGAGGAGCACGTCCTCCCGGCGCTGCGGGCGGGCGCCGCCGGGTTCCTGGTCAAGGACACGCCGCCGGCGGAGATCGTGCGGGCGATCGAGCTGGTCGCCTCCGGGGAGAGCATGCTCTCGCCGACGGTCACCCGGCGTCTTCATCGAGCACCTCACCGAGCGCGACGGCGACGGCGAGGAGCGGCGGCGAGCCGCCGCGGGGCTGGCGCAGCTCTCCCCGCGTGACCGGGAGATCGCCGAGGCGATCGCCCAGGGCAAGCCCAACGCGGCCATCGCCGCCGAGCTGCACCTCAGCGTGGCCACCATCAAGAGCCACGTGTCGGCGATGCTGGCCAGCCTCCAGCTCGACAACCGCGTCCAGCTGGCGCTGCTCGTCCAGGACGCGCGCCGGGGTGACCGGGCCCCAGCCCCGCGGTCTAGATCGCGAGGACGATCTTGCCCAGCTTGCCGCCGGCGGCGAAGTGGTCATAGGCGGCCACCGCCTCCTCCAGCGGGTAGACCTTGGCGATCGGCACCTTGACGGCGCCCGAGGCCAGCGCCGGCAGCACGGAGCGCTCGACCGCGCGGGCGGTCAGCGCCTTGAGCTCCAGCGGCCGCGCGCGCAGGGTCGAGCCCATCATCCGCGCCCGTTTCATCATGAGCATCCCGAGGTTCATCTCGCCCTGGGAGCCCGCGCTGGTCCCGATGATGACGAGCCGGCCGCCCGTCTCGAGGCTCTTGAGGTTGCCCTGCAGGTGGATCGCGCCCACCAGCTCGAGGATCACGTCGAAGGGACCGAGTTCCGGAAAGCCGTCGGAGTCCGTCACCTCGGCACCAAACGCCCGCACCGCGTCGTGATGATCGCGGTTGCGCACGGTGGCGGTCACCCGGGCCCCGGCGTGGCGGCCGAGCTGGATGGCGGCGGTGCCGACGCCGCCGGCACCGCCGTGGACGAGCAGCCGCTCGCCGGCCGCCAGACCGGCCTGGGTGAAGACGGCGTCGTGGGCGGTGGTGAACACCTCAGGCGTCCCGCCGGCCTCGTTGAACGACAGCTCCTCGGGCACCGGCATGAGGATCCGCTCGTGGACGACCGCCAGCTCGGCCTGGCCGCCGCCGCCGACGATCCCCATCACGCGGTCGCCCTCAGTGAAGCGGGTGGCCGCGGGGCCGACGCCGACGACCTCGCCGGCCAGCTCCAGACCGGGGATGTCCTGCGGCGCCCCCGGGGGCGCGGATAGCCGCCGGCGCGCTGCATCATGTCGGCGCCGTTGAGGCCGGCCGCGCGGACGCGGACAAGCACCTCGCCGTGGCCGGGCTCGGGGTCGGGGTGGTCCTCGACGGACAGCTGCTTGTCGCGGATGGTGACGGCGCGCACGACGGCGAGACCTTACCCGCGCACCAGTTCGGCCACGCACTCGATGTGCGGGGTCTGGGGGAACATGTCGACGGGGCGGACGCGCACCAGGCGGTAGCCGCCGTCGGCGATCAGCTGGGCGGCGTTGGGCGCCAGCGTCGTCGGGTTGCAGGAGACGTAGACGATGCGCGAGGGCGATGCCTCGATGATCCGCCGCACCACCTTCTGCGAGAGGCCGGCGCGGGGCGGGTCGAGGACGAGCACGTCGGGACGCCCGGCGCGCTCCACCAGCTCGCGCATCGCCACCCGGACGTCGCCGGCGAAGAAGTGGGCGTTGTCGACCTCGTTGGCCTGGGCGTTGATCATCGCGTCGGCGATCGCCTCCTCGACGATCTCCAGCCCCCACACCTCAGAGACGCGCGGGCGACATCAGCAGGCCGATGGTGCCGATCCCGCAGTACAGGTCATAGACGCGTTCGAAGCCGGTCGGCGCGCGCTACTCGATCGCCAGCTCGTAGAGCTGCTCGGCCATCTCCGTGTTGGTCTGAAAGAAGGCGTTGGCGGAGATCTCGAAGCGCATCCCCCCGAGCATCTCCTCGAAGCGGTCACCGCCGGCCAGGAGCTCCGTGGCGCCCCCGTGGGTCGTCTCGGCGACGCTGTCTGTCTGGGTCCACAGCAGGCCGTCGAGATCGCCCGCCGCGGCCACCAGGGACGCCCGGTCAAGCGTGGCCGGGGAGGTCACCAGTCGGGCCTGGAGCGCGCCGGTGCGGCGGCCCTCGCGGACGACGAGGTTGCGCAGGGTGCCGGCCCCGCTGCGCCGGTCATAGGCGGCCAGGCCCTGCTCACGACACCAGGCGACGATCCGCTCGCGCGCGGCGTTGGCCGGCTCGGAGGCCAGCAGGCAGTCGTCGATGGGCACGATCTCGTCCCAGCGCCCGGGAGCGTGGAAGCCGCACTGCAGTTCGCCGGCCGGGCCGGTGCCGAAGGAGTACTCGAGCTTGTTGCGGTAGCGCCAGTGCGCGACGGCGGGCACGATCGGCTCAAGGGCGTAGCCCTCGAGCTTGCCGATCCGCGTCAGCGCCTCCTGCACCTGGGCCTGCTTGACCTCCAGCTGGCGCTCGTAGGCGAGCACCTGCCACGGCGCCCCCGGATGATCGGCGCCGGCGCGATCCGGTCAGGGCCGGGGCCGAGGATCTCCACCGCGCGGGCCTCGGCGTAGGCGCGCTTGCGCTTGCCGATGACGGCCCGCACCCGGTCGCCGGGCAGCGCGCCGGCCACGAACACGACGTAGCCGTCCAGCCGCGCCACGCCGTTGCCGCCGTAGGCGAGCGCGTCGATCGTCAGCTCGAGCTCATCGCCGCGCTGGGGGCGGGCGGCACCGGTGGACGTGGTGGTCATGCAACTAGCATGGCAGCCCCGTGGAGCAACACGTCTATCGGGAGCAGGCCGAGGTCTTCCACGCCGACCTCAACCGTGCCTACTACCGCCATCTCGCCGGTCACGATCCCGACCTCCGCTCGAGGAGATCTACCAGCGCCACGGCGCCCTGTTCACCCGGCAGGCGGTGCTCGAACGACAGGACGCCCTGCAGCGGGCGCCCGCCGGCAGCGACGCGGGCCGCAGCGCGCGGATGCTGTGGGACTTCGCGCTCGAGGGCCACCTCGATCAGCTGACGACCGCGCTCGAGGAGGAGATCGCCCGCCGGGAGGTGGCGATCACGCTGCGCCTGCCCGGCGAGAGCGAACTGATCGGCTTTCGCGAGTCGCCGGTCCTGCAGGCCAATGAGCCCGACGCCGACCGCCGGGCGGCGATCGAGTCAGCCCGCCACGCGGCGATCGCCGAGCAGCTGGGCGACCTGCACCGGCAGGTCATCGAGTGCCAGCATGCCACTGCGGCCGAGCTGGGGTTCGCCTCCTACCGCGCCCTCTGCGCGGCCGCCAAGGGGCTGGACCTGGAAGCCCTGCACGCCCAGACCCAGGCGTTCAGCGCCGCCACGGACGACCGGCTGGCCGAGGTCCTCGACGCACAGCTGCAGCGCACCCTCGGTGCCGGCCACGCCGCGCTGCGCCGCGCCGACATCTCGCGCGTGCGCCGCGCGCCGGCCGACGACGCGGCGTTCCCGGCCGATCGCCTGGTGTCGAGCTTCACGGCGACGCTGACCGGGCTGGGAATCGACCCGCACGACCAGCCAGGGGTTCACCTCGACCTGGAGTCACGACCCGGCAAGACGCCCCGCGCCTTCTGCGCGCCGGTGCGCGTTCCCGAGGAGGTCTACCTGGTGCTCACCCCGATCGGCGGCCGCGAGGACTACGCGATCCTCTTTCACGAGGCGGGCCACACACAGCAGTTCGCCCACATCGCCCGGCGAACTCCCCTTCGAGTTCCGCTGCCTGGGAGACGCGGCCGCCACGGAGACCTTCGCCTTCCTGCTGCAGCATGTGACAGACGAGCCGGCGTGGCAGCGGCGCCACCTCCCTGTCGCCGACCCCTCGGCCCTCGCCGACTTCGCGCGGGTCAGCCGCTTTCTCTACCTGCGTCAGTACGCGGCCAAGCTCGCCTACGAGCTCGAGTTGCACGGCGGCGAGCAACCGGCGGGCGACATGGGCCGCCGCTACGCCGAGCTGCTGGGCGCCGGCCTGGGCGTGCCGTGGTCAGAGGAGACGTTCCTCTCCGACGTCGATCCCGGTTTCTACTCAGCGGGCTATCTGCGGGCGTGGGCGCTCGAGGCGCACCTGCGCGCCCATCTGCGCGAGCGCTTCGGCGAGAGCTGGTGGGAGGTGGGCGAGGCGGGCGCGCTGCTGCGCGAGCTGTGGCGCGACGGCATGCGCCTCAGCGCCGAGGAGGTGCTCGCCGGGCTGACCGGCGAGACCCTCGACTTCCGGATCCTGCTCGCCGACCTGCAGCTGGCCGGCTGACGCCGCGCTGGGCGTGCCCGCCGCGGCGTGCCCGGTGAGCGCTCGGCTCAGCTCAGCTGCTTCTCGATCGCGTCGACGATCGTCTTGCGGTTGGCGTTCTTGCGCTCGTAGGTGAGCACCTTGCGCAGGTCGCCCCGACCGAGGTCCTTGAGCCGCGACCGCACCTGCGAGACGTTGAGGTTGTCGTAGTCGAGGATCGGGAACGACGGGCCGACGCCGGCGGCCCGGCGGGCGCGATCGGCGCCGCGAACAAGGCGGTCGACGGGCTTTGAGCCGCGGGCGCGCTTGGCGGTGGTCTCCACCCGGCCGAGCAGTCCCTCGATCTCGGAGCGGAAGTCATCGGACTGCGAGCGGCCACGGCGGACGAGCTCGGTCACCAGGTCATCGGCGTCCTTGCGCGTGACGCGTCCCCGGGAGGCGGCGTCGTCGAGCGTCTCGCGGATGCGGTCGCGGGTCAGCATCACGAGGTCCGAGGGCTTGATCGTGCCCTTGGCCAGCTGCTCGGCGACGGAGGTGATGCCGTCGCCGCCGCTGGCCCGCTTGGTGGTGGTGGCGGCCCGCCGCGCGGTCGAGCGCGTGTTCTTGGCGCCGCCCTTGGCGGCGGTCCCGGTGGCCTTGGCCCCGGACCGGGCGGTCTTGGCCGTGCTCGCCGCGGCGGCCCCCGCGGTCTTGGCGGCGGTCTTGGCGCTGGCGCCGCTGCTGGCCGAGCGCCTGGTCTTGGTCGCGCCGGCGGCGGCGGCGCTGCGCGTCTTGGTGGCCGCCGACTTGGCCTGGGTGGCGGTGCGGCTACCGGCCTTGGCGGCGCTGGTGGCGGTCGCCTTGGCGCCGCCGGAGGCGGCCGACTTGGTGGCGCGCGAACCAGTGGCGCGCTTGGCCGCGGGCTTGGAAGAGGACGAGCTGGACTTCGAACTGCTGGACGACGCGCGCTTCGCGGGGGGCATTCAACGGCTCCTGGTCGATTTTCTCGCTCTTTGCGAGCGTATAGGAACGGCGGGGGTCAAGGGAGGGAGTGTCGGAACTTTGCTCAGGTGAGGAGCAGTTCGAGCAACGCCTTCTGCGCGTGTCGGCGGTTCTCGGCCTGATCCCAGATGCGCTGGCGATCGCCGTAGAGAACCTCCGCGGTGATCTCGTCGCCGGGGTGCGCGGGCAGGCAGTGCAGCGCGATGGCATGGGGCGCGGCCTCGTCGAGCAGCGCATCGTCGATGCGGTAGGGCGCGAGCGCACGGCGGCGCGCGTCGGCCGACGCGGGATCGTCGCTCATGCTGACCCACACGTCGGTGTACACCGCATCGGCGCCGGCCACCGCCTCGTGCGGGATCACCGGTCAGCGTCAGCCCCGGGATCTCCTCGAGCTGGTAGCCATCGGGGGCGGCGACGCGGAGGCGCACGCCGGCCAGCGAGCCGACGACGGCCAGTGAGCGGGCCACGTTGTTGCCGTCACCCACATAGGCGAGGGTGAGTCCGTCAAGCTCACCGAAGGCCTCGTGGAGGGTGAGCAGGTCGGCGAGCGCCTGACAGGGATGGTGGCCGGCGGTCAGCATGTTGATGACCGGCACCGAGGCATGCTCGGCCAGTTCGGCGGGGATCGCGTCGGGGCCGGTGCGGACGCCGATGGCGGCGACATGGCGCGAGAGGATGTAGGCGGTGTCGCGCACGGACTCGCCGCGGCTGAGCTGCAGCTCGTCGGTGCGCAGCACCATCGGATGACCGCCCAGCTCGACGATGCCGGCCTCGAAGGATGTCCGCGTGCGCGTGGACGGCCGCCTGGAAGATGAGCGCCACTGACCGGCGGGCGAGGACGTCGGAGCTCAGCGGCGACCGCTTCAGCTCGGCGGCCCGCGCGATCAGCGCCGTGAGCTCGGTCGGGGACAGCTCGGCTCCGGTGAGGAAGTGCCGCGGCAAGCGCGGGAGTGTACGTTGACGCAGGCGCGGTGATGCGGTTGCGAGTGCTCACGTGGAATCTGATGCATGGCCGGTCCGTGCCGGGCGCCGGGCGCGACCTGCTGAGCGCCTTCGGCGATGCGCTCGCCGGGTGGGAGTGGGACGTGGCGCTGCTGCAGGAGGTGCCGCCGTGGTGGCCGCGGGCGCTCAGCGCGCGGCTGGAGTGTGAGCAGCGGACGGTGCTCACCTCGCGCAACGCGCTGCTGCCCCTGCGCCGCGCGATCGCGCAGCGGCGACCGGACCTGATCAAGTCAAACGGCGGTGGCGCCAACGCGATCCTCGTGCGTCGCGACCGCATCGCCGAGCACCGGACGCTGCGGTTGTGCCGGTGGCCGGAGCGGCGGTGGATGCAGGCCGTGCAACTCGGCGCCGGGGTGTGGCTGGCGCAACCTGCACGCCACCGCCGGCAACGAGCCGCGGGCCGTCCGCGACGGTGGCCGCGCCGCCGAGGCAGCGACCCGGTGGGCGGCCGGCGCCCCGCTCGTGCTCGGCGGCGACTTCAACCTGCGCGCCCCGGCCTGGCCCGGCTTCACGCGGGTGGGAGGGCGCGACGTCGACCACCTGTTCGTGGCCGGCGCGCGCGCCGACGGCGAGGCCGCGGTGCTCGACCGCGGGGACCTGTCCGATCATCCCCCGCTGGCCGCCACGATCGTGATTGACTAGACCGGTGTCCTGCCGAGTGGCCTGTCTCGCGGTCAGCGTGCTCGCCGTCGGCGCGGCGCCGGCGGCCGGGGCGACCCGCGGCCACTGGAAACCGACGCGCCTGGCGCGCGAGGTGGTGACCGCCAACCTCAAGCGGGCCTCGCCGGGCTTCACCCCGTCCGTCGGCCCGGCGAGCTGCAGCGGTCAGGCGACGGTCGCCCACTGCACGGTCACCGCCTCGGTCTCCGACGACGACGTCACGGCGCGAGTGACGTTCACCCGCCATCGTGACGGCACCCACCTGCGCTATGTCGACAAGCTCACCTTCGTCGCCGCGATGGGGGGCGGGACGGTGACCCGCACCTACTACGGCAAGGTCCTCACCTGACGCCGGCCGGCCCAAGCCCCGCCCCCGACCAGATCACGGGTCCTGCAGCAGTCCGAGCACGTTGCCGTCGGGATCGGTGACGGTGGCCACCAGGCGGCCGCCGCCGACATCGCGCGCCGGCTCGTTGAGGGTGGCGCCCGCGGCCGTCACCTCGGTCAGCTTGGCCTCGATGTCCGGGACGTGCCAGTAGGCCACCGGCGAGCTCATCGCCTGCGGTCCACCGCCCGGGACGAGCCCGATGTGCTGGCCGGCAACGTCGAAGCCGACGTAGTAGTCCGAGTCGGCCGTCGCCGGCACGCCGAGCAGAGCGGCGTAGACCGCCTTGGCGCTCGCCAGGTCAGAGACGGGGTGCAGCACGGTCTTGATGCCATCGGTGCCTGAAGCGGCCATCGATCACTCCTCATGTCGGGGTTGTCTGTATGACGACGAACGGGAGAGCCCCAGATCGACAACCCCCGGCGACGAGATGCGCCACCGCCCTCGGGCAGACGGATCAGACAGGCCGGCGGCGCATCATCCCCCACTCGGACTCGATGGCCGAGTCGGGGAACTCCAGCTCCGCGCCACAGGCGGTGCACACGGCGTCGTACAGCTTCAGGACCCGGCCACAGTTCGGGCATTGGCGCCGCAGCTCGCGGTTCTCGTAGCGATAGAGCACGGCGCAGGCCAGCCCGATGAAGGGGACGCAGAACGACACCAGGAACCACATGACGAACGAGCTGCCCTTCATCCGTCCGACCACCCCTCCGGCCAGACCGAAGAAGAACAGGATCACCAGCAGGCCGAGACCCTGCACGGGACCTCCTCGATACGGCTCAGAGCAGGGTGTTGGCGGCCCACAGCACGGCCACGACGGCGACCAGCGCCACCGCGATCCAGAACACCGTGACGACGAGCCCGATGACCACATGGATCGCCAGCGCGGCAATCGCCACCACCACCAGGCCGGCGGCTGCGCGCTTGAGGATCGGAGGCCTGCTCCGTGATGCCTCGATATCGCTTCTCATATATCCCTGATCGTAGCGCGACCAGGCCCGCGCGACCGCATTCTCAGCGGACGGCGCGGGCGGTCGTGCTCCGTTCGGGGGCGGGCGTCAGGCGGTCTTGCGAACCGGCGGTGCCACCGACAGGTGGCGATCGCCGTCCAGGCGGGCCAGGCGGTAGCGCCGCAGGCCGGCCGGCGGGGTCGCGGCGCTCTGGGCGCGGCGGTCAGTCACCAGCAGGAGGCGACGGGTCACTCGGGAGGAAGTCATGCCCATGATGATCCGCCTCGCCGCGTGGCGTGTGCTTATCCGCACGTATAAACATCGCGCGGCGGACCGGGCCGCGCGGACGGGAGCCGGCGGCGGCGCTACGGACGGCCGATGCGGCGGACACGGATCCCGGCGGCGCGCCATACGTCGGGATCGAGGACCCCGCGCCCGTCGACGATCACGGAGGCGCCCGGGACCTCGCCGGGCGTCAGGGCGGCGTACTGCGGGTGATCGGCCTGGAGGATCGCCGCGGCGACGTCCTCGCCCTCCCAGGGCACGAAACCGAGGGCCCGCAGCTCTCCGTCGTCGTACAGCGGATCAGCCGCCACGGCTGTCGCGCCGCGCGCGGTGAGCTCGTCGGCCAGCCCGAAGGCTCCCGAGAAGGCCGTCTCCTTGACCGCGCCGCGGTAGCTGACCCCCAGGATGAGAACGCGGGCCCCCGGCAGGCCATCGGGCAGCTCGGCGGCCAGCAGGTCGACCGCGTAGGACGGCATCGCCTCGTTGACCGCGCGCGCGGCCGCGGGCAGCTGGGCGGTCGGGTCGCCGCTGAGATAGAAGCGCGGGTAGACGGGGATGCAGTGGCCGCCCACGGCCACCCCCGGCTGGTGCAGGTGCGAGAACGGCTGCGAGTTGGCCGCCTCGATGACCAGGCCGATGTCGATCCCGTGCTGGTCGGCGAAGCGGGCGAACTCGTTGGCCAGCGCGATGTTGACGTCGCGGTAGGTCGTCTCGGCGAGCTTGGTCAGCTCGGCCGCCTCGGCGGAGCCCAGCCCCCGCACCTCGACCCCGATGAACGTGCGGTAGAGCTCGAGCGCCCGGCGCTCGCCCGCGTCGGTGAGCCCCCCGACGAGCTTGGGATACGTCTCGAGGTCGGCGAAGATCCTCCCCGAGTAGACCCGCTCGGGGCTGTGGACGGCGAAGAACTCCTCCTCGGGGGCCAGGCCCGACGCCCGCGCCAGGGCCGGGGAGACGCGCGAGCGCGTCGTGCCCACCGGAAGGGTCGTCTCGACGCTGACGACGGTGCCGGCAGCCAGCCCCCGGCCGATGTCCTCGAGCACCTGATCGAGGATCGAGAAGTCCGGGCTTGGCCTCCCGGTCGACGACGAGCGGCGGCACGGCGATCACCAGGTCGGCTCCCTGCGCGACGGCGGCGGTCGTCTCCGTCGTGGCCCGCAGCCGGCCGGAGGGGACGAGCTGCGCCAGCGCGGCGGCCAGGCCGGCCTCGCCGGGAAAGGGCTCCGCGGCGGCGTTGACCAGGTCCACCACCCGCTGATCGACGTCGCAGCCGACGACCTCGTGGCCGGCCAGCGCGATCTTGGCCGCCAGCGGCAGCCCGATCTTGCCCAGGGCGACGACGACCGCCCTCATCAGACGGTCTTGGCCGCGTGCAGCGTCACCGTCTCCCCGGCGGCCGCGCTGCGCAGCACCGCCTCGGCTCCCTCGACGATCTCCACGCCCTTCTCCAGGGTCACCACCTCGGCGGCCTCGTCGCCGTCGAGCAGGTCGAGGAACGTCTCGTGCTCGATGCGCAGCGGCTCCTCGCGGCGCAGCGCGTAGCGGGTGACGTCGCCCTCGGTGACCCCCCGGAACTGCTGGGCGGCCGGCCAGACCACGCCGGTGGCGCCGTTCTCATAGAAGAAGAGGTCCCCGGTCAGCGAGTCGGCCTCCAGCAATCCCCGCTCACCCAGCACCCGGGCGCGGCGGATCTTCGTCGGCGAGACCCAGTCGACGACGAGGTTGAAGGCCGCGCCGGAGGCCAGCGCGCCGATGGCCAGCACCAGGTCCTCGTGCTCGCGGCCGGTCAGGTACTGCACCTGGGCGGCGATGGTGGCCATCGGCGAATCAGCCAGCCAGCTGACGAGATCGATGTCGTGGGTGGCCAGGTCCTTGACCACGCCGACGTCCTGGATGCGCGCCGGAAACGGCCCGCTGCGCACCGTCGCCACCGTGAACGGCCGGCCGATCTGGCCGTCGAGCAGGCGCCGGCGCATCTCCTGCAGCGCCGGGTTGAAGCGTTCGACGTGGCCGACGGCTCCGGCCACCCCGGCGCGGGCGCACAGCTCGACGATCTGGCGCGCCGCCTGGCTGGAGGAGGCCAGCGGCTTCTCGATGAGCAGGGCGACGCCGCCGGCCTCGGTCAGCTCCCGGGCGACCGGGAGGTGCAGCTCGGTCGGCACGGCGATGACGGCGAACTCGACCGGGCCGGCGGCCAGCAGCGCGGCCACGGAGTCAAACACGAGCCGGGGGTCATGGACGGCGCGATAGCGGTCCCCGCCGGGATCGACGGCGCCGGCGAACTCGACGCGGTCAGAGCTCTGCAGCAGGCGCGCGTGGTGGCGCCCGACCATGCCGAGCCCGATCACGGCGCCGCGCCGCACGCGGGCTGTCGAGGACGGGTTCATGACCGAGCGGACGGTAGCCGACGCCGGGGCGGCCTCCGGCGTCGGGCCGCGGGGCTCAGCTCACCGTCGGAAGGGTCGCCCGGTAGGCATGGCGCCCCACGGTGGCGATCAGCGTCACGCCCGCCGCCTGCCGGCGGGTCAGCGAGACGGCGATCGCGCGGCGCCCGTGGCGGTGCTGGCCGACCCGCAGCCGGCGACGGCCGTGCTCGAGGACCAGCCGAACGAGGGGGCGGGCGGCGGTCACGGTGATCGTCAACCGCTTGGCCGCGGGGACGATCCGGGCGACGACGTGGGCCGTGTCGGCGGCCACCCCCAGGGTGACCGCACGGCGGGAGCTGAGCGTCGCTCGCGCGCAGGGCAGGCTGCCGGCGGGAAAGCCGAAGGCCCGATTGCCCAGCGCGGCCAGCGCGGTGAGATGGCGCGCGCCGCAGCGCACGGCGAACGGCGAGCGGGCCACCAGGCTCGATCCCGTCCCCAGCGTCACGTGTCCGCCGTGTCGCACGGAGCGGACGCTCGCCGTCTGCAGGGAGACCACGATGGGCGCGCGCGAGGCGGCCGCGGCGGTGGCGAGCGAGGCGGTGGCGAGCGGGGCGGGCGCGGCGGGCGGCGGGCCCGTCAGCGACCCGGCGGCCCTGAGCACCATCGCGATCACTGCCGGGTCGCTCAGCTCGACGGGGGCGTCGCCACAGGCGCCGGCGAACAGGGTCCGCAGGTCGCCCTGGTGATAGGCGCGCGCCGACAGCCGGGTCGCCGGACCGAGATTGGCCCCTATCGCCGTAGGCGCTGGCGGCGCCGACGATGCCGTCGTTGGGGAACAGATAGGAGGGCGGGCCGGGGACGGGGTCACAGGCGGTGCCGGCGAACGTCCACGTCGGCACGCCGGTGGGGGCGATCGTTCGGTTGTCGATTCCCCGCGCGACGCTCGTCAGGTCGTAGAGCGCGGCCGCGCCGAAGTGCTGCTCGGCGAACGCTCCCGCGGCGTGCAGCGCTGCGCAGGCCGAACTTGTATCCGGGCAGGGGAGGTGGGCCGAGCCCTCGGCGATGTCGGCCCCGAAGCTGCCGTCAAACGGCGAGGCGATGGTGAACAGCCCGAGCGCGCGGGCGTGGTCGCGTGAGATCGCCACCCGGCTGAAGATGCCGCCCATGCTGTGGCCGACGAGCAGCGCCGGGCGCTGGACGACCGTCGCCAGATAGCGGGCCAGCCGCTGCCCGTTGACGCCGAAGCCCTGGCTGTTGACGATCACCGTCCCCGCCTTGGGGTCGGCGTCGGACGAGACGACGTACACCGGATAGCCGGCCTGTTTGAGCGCCTGGCAGAGCGGCTGCAGCGTGCCGACCTTCGCGCACGTCCCGGCCGGCGTCGTTCCGGGGTGACTGTCGGCCAGGCCGGTCAGCAGCACCACCGGGGGACGGGCGGGGCAGCTGGACGTCGCCCGGGGAGCACGCTGCGCGGCGGGGGCCTGGCAGGAGGGGCCGGTCGTCGTCGTGGTGCTCGTCGTGCGCGTGGTGGTCGTGGTGGTCGTGGTGGTCGTCGGCGGGCTGCCGGGCGGGCGACCGTCGACGATGTGGATCTCAAACGGCGGAGGGTCATCCGTGCCCGGGTTGCAGCCGTCGTCGGTGATCTCCAGAGAGAACGTCCCCGGGCCGGTGACGATGAACTGGTGGGCCTGATCTCGGCCGAGCGTGGCGGAGGCGACGGCGTTTCCGGCGGCGTCGTCGAGCACGGCGACGATCGTCTGGCAGGGGCCGTTGACGTCGCTCTTGTGGCCGGTGTTCTCGACGGTGAGGATGAACTGCGACTGGTCCGTCTGGGAGGCGAACCAGTCCTGGGTGGCGGCGCCCGCCACCGTGTCCGTGTAGTCGATGCCGCCCGACAGCGGCGTGGCGGCAGCGCGGGTGGCGCCCCCGGCGACGGCCTGCTTGGGAGGCGCGGGCGGGTTGGTGAACTCCGTGGCGGGCTCGGGTTCCACGCGATAGGTGGCCGGGCCACCGGCACCCGGGTTGCAGCCGTCGTCGGTGAGCTGCAGGAAGTAGCGCCCGCCGGCGGTGACCGCGAAGGTGTGGGCCTGGTTGCCGCCGAGGGTCGCGGAGGCCACGGCGTCGCCGTCGGTGTCTGAGAGGATCGCCACCACCGTCCGGCAGGTGGCGCTGTGGACGCTCGTGTCCTCGACGCGGATCGTCCCCTGGCGGGTGTCGGCGGCCTTGTCGACGACGTAGAAGTCGTACTGCGAGCTGTCGGCGAGGGACCCGGTGAGCGACGTGTCGCCCTGCAAGGGCGGCCCGGCCGAGCCGATGTCCGTGGCCGGCTCGGCGCTCGACGCGGCCGGGCTGGGAACGGTGCCGCCTCCGCCGCTGGTCAGCTGCACCTGATAGCTCGCGGTGGGGCCCGAGCCGGGATTGCAGGCGTCGTCATCCAGCTCGACGAAGTAGCGATCCGAGCCGGTGGCGTTGACGGAGAAGGTCTCAAACTGGGTGCTGCCCAGGGTGGCCGACGCCAGGGCGCTGCCGTTGGTGTCGCTGACGATGGCGACGACCGTGTGGCAGCCGGTCGGCGGAGAGCTGGGCGTCGTATCGGTCACCTTGAGGTCGATCGTCGCGCCGGCCGTCTGCGGATAGACGACGTAGAAGTCGTCGGCGTTGGCGCTGGGGAGGGTCCCGCTGGCGGTGGCGGTCAGATTCTCCGCGTCGCCGATGCTCGTTCCGGGAGTGCCGCTGGCCAGGGCCGCCGAGCCCGTCAGCAACAGGACGGCCGCCAGCGCGCCGGCCACCGGCGAGAGGACCCGCAGGGCGCGGCGGTGCAGGAAGGTGAGCGTACGGGCGACCACGACAACGGATCGGCGCCCCACGCGACCGCGAGCCTAACCGCCGCGGACGCGATTTTCCAGCGCAGCGGCCATCCGTATCATCGGTTGGGTCAACGCTCTCCGGGAGGACCGCATGTCGCGACTCATCCGCCTCGATCAGACCGGGCACACCGTGCTCGCGCAATGGAGCGCGCAGGATTCCGCGGCCGTCCAGGATGCCCGCGCCACGCTGCGGGCCGAGCTGGACCGCGGGTACTTCGCGGTGCGCAGTGACGCCACCGGCGCCGCCACCCAGGTGCGCGAGCTGCCCCTCGACGCCGAGCTGGTCATCCTGCGCCGCCCGATCGCCGGGGGCTGATGGACGCCGGCGGCGCCGAGCTCGTCGCCGGGCGCGATGGGCTGCCGCTGAGCGGCGAGCTGCCGGAGCTGGCCGGCGTCTACTGGCGCCCGCGGGCCGACGCCCGCCGTCTGCGGCGCGCCGACCGGGTGTGGACGGCGACGACCGTCGCCCACCAGCTGCCGTTCCTGGCCACCGCCGCCGTGCTGCCGCTGCTGGACCCGGTGACGATTCCGGTGGCGGCGATCGCGCTGGCCCACGCCTGGTTCATCCCCGACCTCTACGCCGCCCGCGGCGCAGGGGTGATGCGTCCCCCGCGGCCTGCCCGCGGCGCGCTGACCCCGCCGGCGGCCGCCGAGACGCGGGCGCTCGGTCTGCTCGGTGACCTCGTCGGCCATGAGGCGCGCGATCTGCTGACGCGCACCGGCTTCCTGCTGGAGCGCGGCACGCTCGGCCTGTGGCTCGTCGGTCCCGCGGGGGCGCTGCTGGTGCGGCCCGGCGGGCGGCGGGTGCAGTGCTACTGCGTGCGCGCCACCGGCGAGGAGCTGCCGCTGGCCGACCGGATCGCCCACCTCCTGCTGGCCCTGCGCGCCGACGAGGCGGGCTTTGCCACCGTCGCCAACCTCACCTTCTCCGGGGCCGCCTGGCGAGTGCGCCGGCGGCTGTCCGAACCGGCACGCGCGGGCCTGGACGCCGCCCGCGCGGGCCGCGGCCGGTACGTGCGGCCGGCCGAGCACCTCGTAGGGACCGACGGCGTCCAGCGCGGTCAGCTTGTCGAAGATGGGGATCGCGATCCTCATTGCTCGACCCCGCCACGGCGCAGGCCGAAGCCGCGCAGCATGAGCAGGGCCTTCTCACCCAGCGTCCCCCGCGCGGGGAGCACTCCCAGCTGGGTGGCCGCGCCGTAGACGTCGTAGAAGGCGCGCACCCGCAGCAGCCGCTCGTGCTGGAGCTCGCAGTAGAAGACGCAGTGGACGACGAGGAAGCGGTTGGTGGCCGGCAGACCCTCGAGCGGCGCCCGGTGGGTGCCGAGCACCTTGCACGGCGCCGCCACGAAGGCGCCGTTGGTCAGCCGCTCGCCGGTGCGCTCGACGCGCGCGTCGGGAAAGCCCGCCCACAGCCGCTGGGCGTGGGCCGCCAGCGCATCGACCCCCTCCAGCGGGGCGTCGACGAGCGGATCCTCGTACTGGATCCCGGCCGCGCACACCTCTCCGAAGGCCGCCGGGTCCTTGCCCGACCAGGCGGCCTGCCAGCCGTCGATGGTCTCGTCGACCGTCATGGGGACGGGTGAAGCGCCGGAACTCCCTCAGTGGGGGTCGACGCCTGCGCGTAGCGCCGGCGGGGGATCCGGCCGGCGCCGCGGGCCAGGCGGCCCGCCTCCACGCCGAGGCGGACGGCCCGGGCCATCGCCACCGGGTCGTGGGCGCGCGAGATCGCCGAGGCGCAGAGGACCGCGTCGCAGCCCAGCTCGAGGGCCAGCGCGGCATCGGAGGCGGTGCCCACGCCGGCGTCGAGGATGACCGGGACCCCGGCCTGCTCGAGGATGATCGAGATGTTGTACGGGTTGCAGATCCCCATGCCCGAACCGATGGGCGATCCCAGCGGCATCACCGCGGCGCAGCCGACGTCCTCCAGGCGCCGGGCGAGCACCGGGTCATCCGTGGTGTAGGGCAGCACGGTGAAGCCCTCGTCGACGAGCTCCTCGGCGGCCGCCACCAGCTCGACGGCATCCGGCAGCAGCGTGCGGTCATCGCCAATGACCTCGAGCTTGATCCAGTCCGTGGAGAACGCCTCGCGGGCCAGCCGGGCGGTCGTCACCGCCTCGCGGGCGGTGAAGCAGCCGGCCGTGTTGGGCAGCACCTCCACGCCGACCTCCTCGAGCACGTCCAGGATGGATCCCTGGGCGGCTGGATCCAGGCGCCGCAGCGCGACGGTGCAGATCTCCGCTCGGGCCTCGCGGCAGGCGGCGGCCAGCAGGTCGTGGTTGGCAAAGCCGCCGCTACCGAGGATCAGCCGGGAGCGCAGCTCGCGCCCGGCGATGACCAGCGGATCGTGCTGCACGGACATGCTCATCCTCCCTGGATGGCGGCCACGACCTCCACCAGCGCTCCCTCGCACAGCTCCGTATCCGGCCATTGCGAGCGGGTGACGACCTCACCGTCGATCGCCACGGCGACGCCGCGGGCGCCGGGAGTGACATCGAGCAGCTCGACCACACTGGCGACGGTAGCGCCCGTGGGGAGCTCCCGCGGCTCGCCGTTGATGGTCACGTTCATCGCGCGGCGCTCTCCACCGCCGCGAAGCGCTGCGCGGCAAACGGCGCAGCCGACGGATCCGCGGGGCGGCCGGCCAGCCCGGCGGCGACCAGCTCGGCGGTCACCGGCGCCAGCAGCACCCCGCCGCGGCGATGACCGACGGCCCAGTGAAGGCCGTCGACGTCCCCGGGACCGATGGCCGGCAGGTTGTCCGGCGTCCCCGGCCGCAGGCCTGCCTGGAACTCGTCGAGCACCCACTCCCGCACCCCGGGGACGAGCTCTGAGGCATCGCGCAGAAGCTCGAAGGCTCCGCCGGCGGTGACGGTCACGTCGAAGCCTCGCTCCTCGGAGGTGGCGCCGACCACATAGCGGCCATCGCCCCGGGGCACGACGTAGGAGGGACCCATGCGGATGACCCGGGTCAGCAGCCCAGGACCGGCGGGATCGTGCAGGCGCATGATCTGGCCCTTGACCGGCCGCACCGGCACGCGCGCCGGCTCGGGGATGCCCTCGAGCTGGGCCGACCACACGCCGGCGGCGATGACCACCTGGTCGGCGGCGAGGAGCGACCCGTCGGCCAGCCGCACCCCGGACACCGCGTCGTCCTCGATCGCCACGGCGGCCACGGCGGCCCCTTCGCGGACCTCGCCCCCACCGCGGACGACGGCGCGGTGCAGGGCGGCGGTCAGCGCGCGGGGATCGATGGCGTGATCGTCGGGGACATCGAGCGCGAGGCGCAGGGCGGGCGCCAGGCCGGGCTCGCGCCGGCGGGCCTCGGAGGGGCGCAGGCGCTGCACCGCCAGCCCGTAGCGCTCGCGCAGGATGAGCTCGCGCTCCAGCGCCTCGGCCTCGTCGGCGTCGCGGGCGACGAGCAGGGTCCCGCAACGGACGTCGCCCAGCTGGGCCCGCTCCAGGCCGGCGGCCGGGGCCAGCTCGTCCAGGAACGCGGGGTACTGGGCGGCGCTGCGCAGCCCCAGCTCGAGCAGCGGCTCCTCGCCGGGGGTGACCTCGGCGACGGGGGCGAGCATCCCGGCGGCGACGTGGGAGGTGCCCGCGCCGGCGCGACCCCGCTCGAGGACCGCCACGCTCAGGCCGCGCTTCAGAGCGTGCCAGGCGACGGCCAGGCCGATGACGCCGCCGCCGACGACGACCGCGTCCACTCTCTCGGAATCACTGCGGGTCACGACACCTCCCTGCTCCGGCATTACCCGGCCAGGTCTTGACGGTCGGCGGATCCGTGCGACCCGCCCTCTCAGCCTCAACAGTGGGGCTCCCGTAGAGCGGGGATGGTAGTGGGTCACAGGGGTGTGCCTCCGCGTCCGGCCCTCCCCGGGCGGGCCGCCTGCCAGACTCACCGACGTGGACGACCGACGCCGAGCACTCGCGCAGGCCCGCCTGTACCTGGTGTGCGACGCGCGCCCGGACGCCTTCCTCGAGGCGGCCCTGCGCGGCGGCGTCGACATCGTCCAGCTGCGGATCAAGGACCCCTCCGACGACACGGCGCTCCTGAGCGCCGCCCAGCGCTTCGCCCGCCTGTGCGCCGCTCATCGGGCGCTGTTCATCCTCAACGACCGGCCCGACCTGGTGCTCGACGCGGGCGCCGACGGCGTGCACGTCGGCCAGGACGACACCCCGGTGGCGGACGCTCGGCGGATCCTGGGGCCCGACCGTCTGATCGGTCTCTCCACCCATTCCGAGGCGCAGATCGCGGCCGCCGGCACGACCGACGCCGACTACATCGGGGTGGGGCCGGTGCACGCCACGCCGACCAAGCCGGGCCGGCCGGCCGTCGGCACGGCGCTCGTCGCCTTCGCGGCCGAGCACGCGCGCACCCCGTTCTTCGCCATCGGCGGGATCGATCAGGCAAACGTCGAGGCGGTGCGGGCCGCCGGCGCGCAGCGGATCGCGGTCGTCCGCGCGCTCACCGACGCCGCCGACCCCGAGGCCGCCGCGCGGGCCCTGCGCAGCGAGGTGCTCCTTGGCGCAACGTAGCCGCAAGCGCGGCCGCCACGGTCCCGCGCCCGACACCGACATCGGCGCCAGCGCGCGCCCGCGCCGGCGCCCGCGCCCGGGTCCGCGCCCGCCGAGCCGAGCGCGCCCGGCCAGGCCCCGCGCTGGGAGGGCGGGCCAACTACCCCAAGGAGAGCCGCTCGGAGCGCAAGAACGCCGAGGTGCGCGCGGCGCTGAAGCCGCTGGAGCCGGGCGAGCGCCCCTGGGTGATCGTCGCCTCGGCGGCGCTGGCGGCCGGGCTGGGTCTGGCCAACCTGATCGCCTGGCTGGCGGGCGACACGATCGGCGGCAAGCATCCGGCGGCCACCGGGATCATCGTCTTCTCGGCGGTGATGCTCGGCTGCGCGATCGGCCTGTGGCGCCTGTGGTACGGCGCGGTGCTCGGCTTCATGGCGCTGCTGGCGATCATCGCGGTGCTGTTCACGCTGTACCTGATCGAGGCCTCCAACCTGCTGGGCCTCGTCGTCGCGGTGGCGGTGATCGGGATCGCCGGCTATCTGTTCTTCAAGCTCGTGCGCGTGCTCAGCCGGATCCAGATGCCCGCCCGTCCGGGCCGCTGAGCGGCAACCCACTAGGCTCAGCGCTCCATGCCCGAATCTCGTATGACTGCGTCGTGATCGGCTCGGGGCCGGGCGGCTATGTGGCCGCCATCCGGGCCGCCCAGCTCGGCATCAAGACCGCCGTGATCGAGTCCGATCGCGTCGGCGGTCGCTGCCTGAACTACGCCTGCATCCCCGCCAAGGCCGTGCTGCGCGTCGCCGACGTGCTCTCCGAGATCGAGCACGCCGACGAGTTCGGGATCACGGTGGCCAAGCCCGAGATCGACTACGCCGGCGGTCTCGGCACGGCGCACCAAGGTCATCTCGACGCTGACCGGCGGCGTCGCCGGCCTGCTGAAGAAGAACAAGATCGACGTCATCGAGGGCGGCGGGTCGCTGGCCGGCCAGGGCGCGGTCACCGTCAACGGCGACACGATCTCCGCCAAGACGATCATCCTGGCCACCGGCTCGGTCAAGCGCCCGATCCCCGGCGCGCACTTCGGCGGACGGGTCATCGGCACCGAGGAGGCGTGGGCGCTGGACGAGCTGCCCGCCTCGATGGCGGTGGTGGGTGCCGGTGCCTCCGGCGCCGAGATCGCCTCGGCGTACGCGCGGCTGGGCACCGAGGTGCTGCTCTTCGAGGCGCTCGAGCGCGTGCTGCCGACCGAGGACGCCGACATCTCCAAGCTGGCCGAGCGCGGCCTCAAGAAGCAGGGCATGACGATCCACACCAGCGCGCTGGTGGAGGAGATCGAGTCCGGCGAGGACAGCGTCACCTTCACCTTCGGCGGCAGCGGCGAAGGCGAGGCCCAGTGGCTGGTGATCGCCGCCGGGCGCGGCCCCGACGTCGAGGGACTCGGGCTCGAACAGGCCGGGGTGAAGCTGACCGACAGCGGCCTGATCGCGGTCGACGGCGCGATGCGCACCAGCGTCGAGGGCGTCTACGCGATCGGCGACCTCGTCCCCGGCCCGGCGCTGGCCCACAAGGCCTCCGACGAGGGCGTCATCGCCGTCGAGGATGCCGCCGGGATGGCCACCCATCCGATCGAGTACGTCGATGTGCCGCGCGCGACCTTCTGCACCCCGAACGTGGCCAGCTTCGGCCTCACGGAGGCCCAGGCACGCGAGCAGGGTCACGATGTGGTGGTCGGCAAGGTCCAGTACGGCGCCGTCGGCGCCGGCACCGTGTACGGCGACCGGACCGGCCTGGTCAAGATCGTCGGGGAGAAGCGCTACGGCGAGATCCTCGGTGGGCACATCGTCGGCGCCAAGGCGACCGAGCTGATCCAGGAGCTGGTCAACGCCAAGGCCCTGGAGGGCGGCTATCCCGAGCTGGCCCACCTCGTCCACGGCCATCCGACGATGTCCGAGGCCGTCATGGAGGCCGCTCGCGCCGCCGACGGCTGGCTCATCCACGGCTGACGTGGACGCCCCGGCGCAGCCGGTCTTCTACTACGACCTGGGCAGCCCGGGCTGCTACCTGCTCGGCGAGCGGGTGATGGGCGATCTGCCGGTGGTGCCCGAATGGGAGCCGGTCCACGGCGCCGCCCTCGGCCTGCGTCGAGCCGGCCGCCCGATCGCGACGCGCTGGCACCGCGCGATCGCCGAGCAGGGCCTTCAGCCGCTGCGCCTCCCGGCGCGTGGCCGCCCGACACCGAGCGGGCGATGCTCGCCGCCACGTTCGCCAAGCACATCGGCCGGGCCGTCGCCTTCTCCCTCGCCGCCTTCCGCCAGGCGTTCGCCGGGGGCCGCGACCTAGCGACGACGGCACCGTGCTGATCGCCGCCGCGGCCTGCGAGATGCATCCCACCGCCGTGCTCAAGGGGATGACCCTGCGCTCGGTGACCGAGCGGCTGCGAGGGGCGCACGAGCGCGCCCGCGCCGCCGGGGTCGACCGCCTGCCCGCCCTCAGGTGGGCAACGAGGTGTTCTGCGGCGGTGATGCGCTCGAGCGGGCCGGCGAGGCTCTCGGCGCTTTGCGTTGAATGACAGCGGGTGAAGGCAAACCGCGTCTTTCACCTCATCGTCACGCGCGGCGGCCGGGAGCCCGCCTTCCTCGCCGATCGCGGCCGGATGGACCGCATCGAGGTGGTCTCCGTCGACGACGGGGAGCTGATGCTGTACTTCGAGGTCCCGGCCAAGCAGGCCGCCCGGTTGGTCAAGCAGTTGCGCGAGGATCTCGCCGGCCTGGAGGCCGAGGAGTTCATCGCCATGTGGGAGGGCGCCGACGAGGTCGGCGAATGACCGCTCGTGAGCGGGTAGATTTCGCAGCGATCGTGCCTCAGCCTGCATCAGTGTCGGAGCTCTCCTCGCTCAAGGGTGAGGTCCGATCCATCGAGCCGGACCGGGTCGGGCGGTCGATCGCGCGCCGCAGCGCCGAGATCCGGGCCACCGTGCCCCAGCTCGAGCTGTCCGCCGACGCCGACGCCGGAGCCGCGCTCGCCCTGGCCCGCGCAGCGCGACTGCGCGCTGACCGCCGTCCTCGTGCAGGCCTGTGCCGGGGCGCTGGCGCAGTCGCCGTGGGCCAACGCCGCCTACCGGGACGGGCACTACGAGCTGTACTCACGGGTCAACATCGGCGTCACCGTTCCATGCCGAGGGCTCGCTGGCGACGCCCGCGGTGCTCGACGCCGACACCAAGTCGCTGCCCGAGCTCGACGAGGAGATCGCGCGGGTCGCGAGCGCGGGCCCTGGCGGGCGAGCTGACCCCTCCGGAGCTGGCCGGCACCACCTTCACCTTCACGGACATGACTGAGCATCCGGGCCGCCCACCGCTATGCCCCGCTCGTCACCCCGCCGCAGGCGGCCGCCGTGTGCGCGGGGGCGGTGCGATCCGCGCCCGTCGTGCGCGACGGGGCGGTCGTGGCCGGCGAGGTCCTGACCCTGTCGCTGACCTGTGACCACCGGATCCTCTACGGCGCGCGCGCGGCGGACTTCCTGGCGCGGCTGGTGGCGCGCGTGGAGGATCCCGGGCGATGAGCGCCGGCGACACCCCCGAGCTCGCCGACCGGCTCGCCGGTCACGGGCGGGAGATCCTGCTCGAGCGGCTGCGCTCGGCCTTCGCGCGCCAGGCGGCCTCCGAGGGCTCCGCAGTCGACCTCGACCCCGTGGCCCTCGAGCAGCTCGTCCAGGACGCGGCGGCCCGGGCGGGCGGGGCGCTGTGGCTGCGCTCGCTGGCGCAGGCGGCGGTGGACGAGCTGGGCATCGATCTGGCCGAGGCGATCCACCACCCCGCGGTCGCGCGGGCCCGGGAGCTGACCGGCGCGCCCGTCTACCTGACGGCGCCGGCGCCCGAGGCCGTCCCGGAGACGGCGGCGGAACCCGAGCCCGCAGACACGAGGCCGCAGCCGAACTCAGGCCGAGGCAGAACCCGAGCCCGAGGCCGCACCCCCGGAGCCCGAGCCGGAGGCCGAACCGCTCGCCGCTCCCGAGATCCCCATCCCGGAGCCCGCCCCGCCGCTCTCCGAGCCGCAGGCGCTGCGCCTGGCCGCCGTCCACGTCAGCGGGATCGAGACCCTGCGCCAGGGCGATCGCGACCTCGAGCTGCGGCTCTCCGACGCCGGCCTCGACGTGCTCAAGCGCTCCAGCGGGGCGGCCATCGGCCGCCTGGAGTGGACGGAGATCGAGAGCATCCAGGTCGGCGCCGCCCAAGCGCGGCCTGCGCGCTCGCCGCCGGGGACGCGGAGCTGCACGTCACCACCGGGCGCGGCCAGGCGCAGTTCGAGCTGCCGGGCCTGACCGACGAGGAGCTGCACGAGCACCTCGAGCCCGCGCTCGAGCGGCTGCACGGCGGGACGGCCGGCGTCAGCGGCGGCTGACCCGGCGCTGACCGGCCGCCGTCTACGCCCGCTCGCGCTCGAGCACGCGGATGTCGTGGGCGAGGTCCTCGGGGGTCAGCTGATCGGCGGGGAAGCCCACCCGCTCGTAGCCGCGCTTGTCGATCAGCATCACGAAGGTGGAGTGGTCGACCTTGGGGGTCACCGGCTGGATCGCGTAGGCCCGCCAGATGCGGCGCATCGCTCCCATCGGCCCGTTGAGGTAGGCCATCCGGCCATCCATCTGGTGCTTTCGCAGGAAGCGGTTGCGGTTGGCGATGGTGTCCTCGCCCGGCTCGGCGCTGACCGCGATGGCGGAGATCCCCCGCCCGCCCTGCGGCAGCTCGTTGAGCGCGCCCTTGATCTGCTCGACCATGAACGGGCAGGTGTCATGGCAGAGCGAGTGGATGAAGGTCAGCACCACCACCCTGCCGCGGTCGCTGCGTCAGCGTCACCCGGCGGCCGTGCTGGTCTGTCAGGGAGAAGCCGGCCGCCCGCAGCCCGGACGGCAGCGGCGGGCCGTCGAACGGCGAGTGGGCGCTGGTCGCGGCCGGCCGCGCGCCGGAGGTCGCCGCCCCCCGGCCGAACACGAGGATCGCGCCGATCGCCGCCAGCAGCGCGACGAGCACGACCATCAGCGCCCGCTGGAGTCTCATGCTGGCCAGCATCACGGACGATTCTGGCAGGTGCCGGGTGTGTCCACGGCCGGCGATGGGGCAGACTGCTGACACCGTGCACGAGGGACAGGCACTGGCCCGGGAGCTGCGGCCGCTGGTCGCCGACGAGCGGGTGCTCGAGGCCATCGCGGCCGTGCCGCGCGATCGTTTCGTGGGCGCCGAGCTGCGCGGCCGCGCCTACGAGAACGTCGCCCTGCCGATCGGCGGCGGCCAGACGATCTCCCAGCCGCTGGTCGTCGCCCGGATGCTCGAGCTGCTCGAGCTCGCACCCACTGACCGAGTGCTCGACGTCGGCACCGGCTCGGGGTACCACGCGGCGCTGCTGGCCCAGCTGGCCGGCGAGGTCGTCTCGATCGAGCGGCTGCCGCAGCTCAGCGAGGCGGCGGCGGCCACGCTCGCGGCGCTGGGTTATCACGCGGGTGACGTGCCTGGTCGCCGACGGCTGGGAGGGCGTCCCGCAGCTCGGCGAGTTCGACGCGATCAATGTGGCGGCGGCCTGCGACGCCCTGCCCGCCGCGCTGTTCGAGCAGCTGCGGCCCGGCGGCCGCACGGTCGCGCCGGTCGGCGACGACGAGCAGCATCTCACCCTGATCACCCGCACCGCCGAGGGCGGCGCCCGCCGCGAGACGCTCGAGCCGGTCAGGTTCGTGCCGCTCGTGCGGCCCGGGGCGGGCTGACCGGGTCCCCCGGATCCAGGCGCGCGCGCATGACCTCGATCGCCACCGGGCTCTCGTCGACGAGCACGAAGCGCCGGTCCAGCTCCCGGCAGACCGCGCCCAGCGTGCCCGATCCGGCGAACGGATCCAGGCACCAGCCGCCCGGACGGGCCGAGGCGGCCACCAGGCGGCGCAGGACGCCCGCCGGCTTCTGGGTGGGATAGCCGGTCTTCTCGGCGCCGTTGGTGGGGACGATCGTGTGAAACCAGACATCGGTGGGGCGCTTGCCCCGGGCGGCCTTCTCGGCGCCCACCAGGCCGGGCGCCATGTAGGGCTCGCGATCGACCGCCTCGGCGTCGAAATGATGGGCCCCGGGCGTGCGGACGTAGACGAGGATCGTGTCGTGCTTGGCGGGCCACCGCCGCCGGGGCTTGGCGCCGTAGTCGTAGGCCCAGATGATCTCGTTGAGGAAGGCCTCTCGGCCGAACAGCTCGTCGAGCAGGAGCTTGCAGTAGTGCGCCTCGCGGTAGTCGATGTGGAAGTAGAGCGTCCCGTGGGGGGCCAGCAGCTCGCGCATCCGGGCCAGCCGGGGCTCGAGGAAGCCGAGATAGTCCGCGAACTGGTCGTCGTAGCTGAGGCGCCGCAGCAGCTCGGAGCGATAGCGCCGTCCGCCGAACCCGACGCGCTCGCCGCCCGGGTCAGACACCGTCTCAAGCGTCGAGCGGGACTGTGCGCGCCCGGTGTTGAACGGAGGATCGACGTAGATGAGGTCGAACGTCGCGGCGGGAAGATGCTCGAGAACGACCGCATTGTCACCGGCGATCACCAGGTCGTCGTCGAGCAGGACCGGCTCGATCGGCGGATTGCCAGCGCACGGGGTCGGGAAGCTACCCGGCCAGTTCGGTCAACTCCTGAGACGCTAGGATCGATGCTGGTGCCCTCGGACCTCTACGCACGCGCGCGCGCTCATCCGCTCATGGAGCGCTTCTCGCGCTCGCCCTACGCCGCCAAGGTGACGAAGTACGCGATCGGCTCCGTGATCGCGCTGGCGACGAGCATCGTCGTCTTCGCGCTGGCCTACGTGATCCTCAGCGGGCACCCGACGACCTGCTCGATCCTCGCCTTCTTCGCCGGCGCGATCCCCAACTGGGTCCTCAACCGCCGCTGGGCGTGGAAGATGAAGGGCGCGCGCCGACTTCCTGCGCGAGATCGTCGCCTACATCGCGATCTCGGGGGTCGTGCTCGTCGCCTCCTCGCTGGGCACCGGCGCCACGCAGACGCTGGGTCAAGGGCCACGTCACCCCCCATCACGGGATCCGGCGTGATCCTCGTCACCGGCGCCTACGTGTTCGTGCAGGCGGTGCTGTTCGTGGTCAAGTTCCTGATCTACGAGAAGTGGGTCTTCTCGGGTCAGTCGCGCCTGCGCGCGGCGGTGCGGTCGCGCCACCAGGTGTGGACCGCGGCGCGGGCGAACCGCACGCCGTAGAGCAGGTTCCCGCCCTTCTTGGTGCTCGTGGCGTGATCGCCGCGATCGCGCATCGTCGTCGGCACCTCGCCCAGGCGGAAGCCGTGCAGGGCGGCGGAGATCATCAGCTCGGAGGCCTGGTACTGCGGCTGCTCGAGCACGACCGCGGCGGTCACCTCGGCGCGCATGGCGCGCAGGCCGCACGCCGGATCCGTGATCCGATGGCGTACCAGCAGGGAGATGAGCGCCCCGAAGACGATCACCCCGGCGTGGCGGGTGGCGTCGGTGGTCAGCTCGGTCCCCAGGCGGCGCGAGCCCGAGATGAAGTCGGCGCGGCCGTCGAGGATCGGCTGCACCACGCGGGCGATCTCCTCGGCCTCGTACTGGCCGTCGGCGTCGATGGTGACGATCACCTGGGCGCCGCGGGCGCGGGCCAGCCAGTAGCCGAGCCGCAGCGCCGCCCCCTGGCCGCGGTTGACCGGGACATCGCAGACGAGCGCCCCGGCCTCGGCGGCCCGGGCGGCGGTGGCGTCCCTGGCCCCGTCGACGACGACGATGACCTCCGCCTCGAGGCCGGCGGCCTCGCCCGGGATCTCGGCGATCACGTCGGCGACCGTCGGCTCCTCGTTGTAGGCGGGGATGACGACCGCCAGCGGCGCGCCCTGGCCCGGCGGATGGGCCTCGAGAAAGGCCTCCGCGGCGCCCCGCTCCACGGGATCGAGACGGCCGTACTCGTCGGGGGAGACCATCGTCGGCAGCGTGCTCATGAGGCTGGCGCCACCTCGGCGGTGGACCATTCCTCCCACACGCCGACCAGGCCCTCGTCGAGCGACGGGAACTGCGGCGTCCAGCCGGCGGCCTGCGCGTGGCTCGTGTCGACGATCACCGCCGGCATCTCGCCGGGCTTGGCCGGCCCATGGCGGACGTCGATCTCGGCGCCCGAGATCCGCCGCACGGCGTCGACCACCTCGAGGACGGAGAGCGAGGAGCCGGCACCGATGACCATCGGTCCCTGCCACCGCTCGGAGGTCAGCCCGAGCTTCATCGCCGCCACCACGTCGAAGGCGTGCACGTAGTCGCGCACCTGGGTGCCGTCGCCGTAGATCTCGAATGTCGTCCCCAGGCGGATGCAGCGCATCAGGCGCGCGATGATCGAGTCCTTGGCCTGCATGCCCGGACCGTAGACATTGGTCAGGCGGATGCAGGCGCAGCGCATGCCGTAGGAGGCCGTGTAGGCCGACATCAGCATCTCGCCGGCCGCCTTGGTCGATCCGTAGGGGGTGAGCGGCTCGAGCGTCGCCGCCTCGGAGATCTTGGGGGCCTTCATCAGGCCGGTGACCGCGTTGGTCGAGGCGAAGGCCAGCGAGGTGACGCCGGCGGCGCGGCCGGCCTCGAGCAGGGCGTTGGTGCCGACGACGTTGGTGCGAAAGGTCAACTCCGGCTGCTGCACTGACTTGAGGACCGAGGTCACCGCCGCCAGATGGACGATCGAGTCAAAGCCCCCGGCGAAGGCCGTGGCCAGCACCTCTGGATCGGCGATGTCGCCGATGACGATGTCGACCGAGGGGTCGGCGTGCGGCTGCAGATCGACGACCCGCACCTGGGCTCCGGCGGCCGTCAGCTGGGCGACGACGTGGCGGCCGATGAAGCCCGAGCCACCGGTGACGAGGACCCGGCGGCCGTTGAGATCGGAGGTGCTCATTGGAATTGGCGAGAGTAGCCGACGCCGTGGCCTGACCGCCGCTCGTTAAGGATCGCGCCCAGGATCGACTGCTACTTTGGGCGCGCTGATGTCGACGCCGACCGCTCCCGCATCCGCGCCGCTGACGCGTGGTGAGAGCACCGCGGCGGTGTCGGCTTTCGCCTACCGCTGGCGGTGGGTGATCGGGGCGGTGGCGATGCTCGTGCTCGCCCGCCTGATCGTCGGCTGGTCAGACACCCGGCCCGGCTATGACCCCTACGGCTGGCTGGTGTGGGGACATCTGACCATCCACGGCGCGCTGGACACCAACGGCGCCCCGTCGTGGAAGCCGCTGCCGTTCCTGTTCACCGTCCCCTACGCGCTGATCGGCAAGCACGCGCTGACGCTGTGGATGACGACGGCGGTGGCCATCTCGCTGGCGGGGGTCGTGTTCGCCTACCGGGTGGCGTTCGTGCTCACCGCCGCGCCCCCGCAGCGCCGCTACGCCGCCTACGTGGCCGGCCTGGCGGCGGGCCTCGCCGTGCTGGGCATCGACACCGCCCTCCATACCGCCCTGGCGGCCGAGTCGGACACGATGATCGTCACCTTCTGCCTGGCGGCCGCCGACTGCATCCTTCATCGCCGCTACCGGTGGGCGTTGTGGATGTGGTGGCTGGGCGCGCTCGGGCGGCCGGAGGTGTGGGCGCCGTTGGCCATCTACGTCGTGTGGGCGTGGCGCGCCCAGCCCGCCATGCGCCGCCAGATCGCCGGTCGGCCTGGTGCTGCTGGCGCTGCTGTGGTTCGCGATCCCGGGGCTGACCTCCAAGAGCGTGTTCTCGGCCGGCTCGCTCGCCGAGAACTCGCCCCGCGAGCTGCACGGCAACAAGATCACCGGCACCTATGACCGCTTCTCCGGCCTTGACGCCGCGTCGGTCAAGCTGGCCGCGCTGCTCGCCGTCGTGCTGGCGGCGCTGCGCCGCGACCGGGCCGTGCTCCTGCTGGCCGGCGGCGTCGTGCTGTGGGTGGTGGTGGAGATGGCCTTCGCCCTGCATGGCTGGCCGGCCGTGCCCCGCTACATGTACGAGGCGGCCGGCGGGGTGTGCGTGCTCGCCGGCGTGTTCGCCGGGCGGGTCATCCTCGACGCGCCGGCCGTGCTGGCGGCGCTGCGGGCGCGCGTTGGCTCGCCTCGCCTGGCGTGGCTCTCGGCGCCGTGGCTGGGCGGCGCGGTCGCGGCGGTCGTGCTGGCGGCGTTCGCCATCGCGGCCGTGCCCGCCGCCCACCAGCGCTATCGCGAGGAACAGACGGACCTGCACAGCCAGCGGGCGCGGACGCGCGCCATCGGGCTGCTCGCCCAGGCGGTCGCCCACGTCGGCGCCGCCCGCATCCGCGCCTGCGGGCAGCCGAACATCCCCATCGGCTACCAGAGCGTCCTCGCCTGGGATCTCGGCACCAACACCGGCATCCTCTACTTCGACCCCAAGCACGAGCGCGCCCACCCCTACCCGGCGGTCAAGATCTATCCCCACAGCTACGGCTGGCAGATCTTCCCCGTCGACAGCCGGCCGTCGCAGGCGGCGTCCTGCCGCAGCCTCGTCTACAGGACGTCATGAGCCTCCCGGCGGATGGCCGGCGAGCCCGCGGGTCCCTCACCCAGCGCCGCGCCCGGCTGGCGCTGGCCCTTGGTGGCGCCATCCTCATCATCGTGCTGCTCGTCTCGGCGCTGAGCGGCGGCGGCATCCCCAAGCCTCCGCCCGCCGGCGTCGCGGGCGGCTCGGTGAGCCGCGATCCCTTCGCCTACGTGCCGGCCCGGGCCAACGACTTCATCGCCCGCGCGATCGCCGGGGAGGGCAACGTGCTGTTCACCAAGAGCCCCGACGGCGCGGTCTCGACCGCCGCCCGGGTGGCCACCTTCCGCCCGCAGATCGAGCGGGCGGTGTCCGGGACGGGCATCGACCCCAATCTGCTGGAGGCGCTCGTCTACGTGGAGAGCGCCGGGCGACCGGCGGCGATCGCCGGCTCGGACCTGGCCGGGGCGGCCGGGCTGACCCAGATCCTCGCCTCGACCGGGCAGTCGCTGCTCGGCATGCACATCGACCTGACCCGCAGCCGGCGGCTCACCCGGCAGATCGACGCCGTCGCGGTGGGACGCGCCCGCGGCAACCTGGCGGCCCTGGAGCTCGCCCGCGAGCGGGCCGACACCCGCTTCTATCCGCCCAAGGCGCTGGCCGCGACCGTCCGCTACCTGCTCACCGCCGAGCACCAGTTCGGGCGAGCGGACCTGGCGATCGAGTCCTACCACATGGGAATCGGCAACCTGCACACCGCGCTCGACGGCTACGACGGCGGCCGCGCGGTCCCCTACGTGCAGCTCTACTTCGACTCGGCCCCCGACGAGCATCCCCAGGCCTACCGGCTGCTCTCGAGCCTCGGTGACGACTCCTGGCTGTACTACTGGCGGGTGCTCGGCGCCGAGCAGATCATGCGCCTGTTCCGCACGGACCGCACCGCCCTGGGGCGGCTCAACGCCCTGCAGCTGGCCGGCGACGGCGGTGCCTCCGTGCTGCACCCCCCGGGGCGCCCGCCCCGCTTCGCCGATCCCGCGGCGGTGTCGGCCGCCTACCGCCAGCACCGTCTCGTTCCCCTGCCCTCCAACGGGGCGGCCCTCGGGCTGTCCTATGACCCGGCGATGGGGACCGGCGCCTCCAAGGTCGACGCGCCGCGCTCGCTGTATCGCGGCCTCGCGCCCGCCGCCCTGCGCCTGCTGATCGAGCTCGCCGCCCGGGTGCGGACCCTGGCGGGCACGCACGCGCCCCTGCGGATCCACAGCACGGTCGCCGACGGCCGCTACCTGGCGGCTCTGGGTCTCGACGATCCGATGGCCACCACCGGCTACACGGTGGCCATCGACCGCCGCTACGCCTCCCCGGCCCAGGCGGCGGCCTTCCAGGCCGTCCTGGACCGTCTGCAATCGCTCAACCTGATCGCCTGGGTCCGCCATCCGCAGACGATCGAGGTCACCGTGGCCTCCGATGCCGCGCGCTGGTCGCGCTGAGGCTCAGCTACCGTCCGCCACCGTGACCGACGCGATCCGTACGCCCGACGAGCGCTTCGCCGACCTGCCGGAGTTCCCCTTCGCCCCTCGCTACACGGAGCAGGAGGGGCTGCGGCTGGCCCACATCGACGAGGGGGACGGCTCCCCGGTGGTGCTGCTGCACGGCGAGCCCACCTGGTCGTTTCTGTGGCGCAAGGTGATCGGCCCGCTGGTGGAGGCGGGCCATCGCTGCCTGGCCCCCGACCTGCCGGGTTTCGGCCGCTCCGACAAGCCCACCGATGTCGGCTGGTACACCTATGACCGCCACACCGCCACGATCGCGCGGTGGCTGGAGGAGCTCGACGTCCGCGACGCCACCCTCGTCGTCCACGACTGGGGCAGCCCCATCGGGCTGCGGGTGGCGGTGCAGGCGCCCGAGCGGATCGCCCGGCTGGTGATGCTCGACGGCGGCGTGTTCACGGGCCGCCAGCCGATGACCGAGGCCTGGATCGCCTTTCGCGAGTTCGTGATGCGCACTGAGGATCTGCCGGTCGGGATGCTCGTCCGGGGGGCCTGCCACCACGACCCCGGCGACCTGGTGGTAGCCGCCTACGAGGCCCCCTTCCCCGAGCGCCGCCGCCAAGGCAGGGGCCCGCGCGTTCCCGCTCATCCTGCCCACCACGCCCGACGAGCCGGGCGCCCGCGAGGGCCGCGAGGTCATCCGCGCCCTCCGCGAGGACGCGCGGCCCAAGCTGTTCATGTGGGCCGACTCCGACCCCATCCTGCCGCTGGAGACCGGCGAGAAGTTCGCCGCCTCCCTCGGCGGCTCCCTGGCCCACGTCATCCGCGACGCCGGTCACTTCCTCCAGGAGGACGCCGGCGCCGAGATCGGCGCCCGCATCGTGGAGTGGCTCGACTCTGTTGGGGTCGGGCGGCGGGCGTCCGCCCGGGGCTGTCCGGTAGAGGCGCTCGACGTCCGCCGGGGCGCCGACGGACCGAGGACAGCCCGGACGGACGCCCGCCGCCCACCCGCGCCTTCGCTGGCCCGCTTGCGCCCGGCGCCGTCGCCGCTCCGCCGCGACCCCACACGGAAAATGTTGCGCACGCGCCGCCCGCCGACAGGGCGCGCAACCTCCCCCGGCACCCAGGCGGAAGATGTTGCGCGGGCGCCAGCCCAGGCGGGGTCGCGCAACATTTTCCGGGTGGCCGGCGGGACCACGGGCGGGCAGGGCCTCGGCGAGCCCGCCGCGCGGCGGGTGCGTAAGGGCAGACCACATCGGCCGGCGTAGCCGCGCCGGACATGCTCGGTGCGCCGGCGGGCCGGCGCGGTCTCGCACCCTGACACCACCGCATGTCCGGCGTGGCGATGCCGGGCGGTGTGGGCGCGGGTGCGGCGGTCAGCTGTAGGCAGGCGGGCGGCGCGCCGCCCAGGGGAGCGCCTGCTCGAGCTGAGCGGCGACCCGCAGCAGAACTGCCTCGTCGGGGGCCATCAGCTGCACCCCCACGGGGAGGCCGTCGGCTTCGCCCAGCGGCAGGGAGATGGCCGCCCAGCCGGTGACGTTGGCCACCACCGTCCAGCCGGTGGTGGCGAACTCGACGTCGAAGAAGGCATCCACGGTCCCGCGGGGAGCCGACAGGAGGCCGGGGGCGGGGGGCAGCGTGTTGAGCGTCGGGCACAGGAGCACGTCGGCGGTGGCAAACGCGGCGGCCGCGCGGCGGGTCTGGGCGTGCAGGTCGTTGATCGCGGAGAGGTGATCGGCGGCGGTCAGGCGCTGCCCCTCACGGACCATGTCCCAGGTGACCGGATCGAGCTCGCCGGGCTCGGGCTCGCGACCCAGCGAGTGCACGACCCGCTGGAAGATGACCGCGTTGGCGGCGCCGTGGATGACGGTGACGCTGCGGCGCACGACCTCGGGATCGAGGGCGGGAGCGGCGCGCTGCACGCCGTGACCGAGGTCCTCGAGGGTCCGCGCGGCCATGTCGGCCACCGCCGCCACGCGGGCGTCGACCGTCCCGGGAAAGGGCGGGCCGGGCGCGTACATGACGCGCAGGCGGCCGGGGTCTGCGCCCACCTCGTCGACGAACGGGCGCATCGGCGGCGGTGCGACGTAGGGATCGCCGGGCGCGGGCGCGGCGACCACGTCGAGCAGCAGGGCGCTGTCGCGGACCGTCCGCGTCAGGGCGTGCTTGTTGGCCAGCCCGTCGAGCGACTGCCCGGCCGACGGGGCGAACGTGCCCCGGCCGCGCCGTGGCTTGAGGCCGACCAGGCCACAGCACGCGGCGGGCATGCGGATCGAGCCGGTCCGTCCCCGCCCGAGGCCGCTCCGACCAGGCCGGCGGCCACAGCGGCCGCCGAGCCGCCGCTGGAGCCGCCCGGCGAGACCTCGCGGCTCCACGGGTTCAGGGTCGGTCCGAACAGCGAGGGCTCGGTCGCGCAGTGGTTGCCGAACTCCCCGACGTTGGTGCGCCCGCAGATGATCAGTCCGGCGGCGAGGTAGCGCTGCACGCTGAGCGCGGTGTGGTCGGCGACGCGATCGCGCAGGGCGCGTGACCCCAGCCGCTCGGGGAGCCCGGCCTGCGGCTCACCGATGTCCTTGAGCAGGAAGGGAACCCCCGCCAGGGGGCCGTCCCCGAGCGGCCGGCGAGCGGCGGCCCGGGCCGCCTCGAACTGCTCGTGGACGAGGACGTTGAGCTCGCCGGCTCCCTCCAGGCGGTCGATGGCCGCCTGCACCAGCTCGGCCGCCGAGACCTCGCCGCGGCGCACCAGGGCCGCCTGCTCAGTGACGTCGGCGGCCATCAGCGCCGCCGATCCCCGCCCGTCCTCAGGGGCCATCGAGGGCCACCAGGGCCGCGCCGACGTCGACCCGGCCCGACCCGATCACCGGGTCATAGCCGCCCACCCCCTCCCAGTGCAGCGGGCTTGAGAACAGGTAGCGGGCCGCCGAGTCGTGATCCGGATCGGGTCGGGCCAGGGCGTGGTAGAAGATGTAGCTGCGGCCGTCGGGGCCGGTGACGGGCGCCGAGGAGCCGCCCGGGCCCAGGTAGCCGTGGCCGGAACGCAGGGCGGGCTGACCGTCGAGGCGCTGGAACTGTCCCACCATCGGATCCTGGGAGGCGGCCACGCCGATCGCATAGCTGCCCGTCCACGTGGAGGCGCCGCTGTAGAAGAGGTAGAACCACCCGTCGCGGTAGTACTCCTCGGGGCCCTCGACGACGCAGGTTCTGTTCGGAGTGGTGCACTCCCAGCCGGGCTGGGTCCACATCACCTGATGGATCTGGGGGCTGAGCGTCAGCCCGTCGGGCGAGAGCTTGGTCACCCAGATCGAGCTGTGCTGCTCGGCCCAGAAGAGGTACAGCTGGCCGGTGGCGGCGTCGCGCACGACGCTCGGGTCGATGACCCCGCCGTAGCTCTCCTGCTCGCCGGCGGCCGCGTTGAACTGGCCGCGGTAGTGGAGCACCTTCGTCGTCCAGGGCCCGCGCAGCGACGTCGCGGTGGCCACCCCGAGCATCATGTTGGAGGCCGGGACGCTTCTCCCGCCGGGGGCGGTCAGGACCAGGCGCCGCGGGTTGTGCTGGGCGGCGAAGTAGAGGACCCAGCGACCGGCGATCCGGTAGAGCGCGGGCGCCCAGTAGTGACCCGCCTTCGGCGTGTGCAGCGTCCACCAGGGCTGATTCTTCTTGGTGAAGACGGACCCGAGGCGCGTCCAGTGGACGAGGTCGCGTGACCCGCGCAGCGGGAAGACGTCCGCGGACCCGTCGCTCGTGCAGGCCATGTAGTAGCGATAGCGCCCGACGTGGGCATCGACGACCGTCGGGTCCGGGCAGCTGATCATCGTGCGCCCGTCGCGCAGCAGGCGGCCCTGGGCGCCGGCCGCCGGGAGCACCGCCGCCACGAGCGCCAGCAGGACGACCGCTCGCCTCATCGCAGGGTGAAGGTGGCCAGCGCCGAGACGGGCTGGCTCTGGGTCGGGGCGACGGTCGCCACCGCGGTCAGGTCGAGGCGGCGCCGGCGCTTGATCAGCCGGTGACCGCGAGCGGTGGCCTTCACCGCGATTGCGGTGGGCCCGAGCTGCCGGACGCCGGTGCTGCCGGTGGCGACGAGCGTCAGGCCGCGGACGGGCGCCACGAGCCCGGGATGGCGGCCCTGATACCAGTCGACGGTCACCCGGCCGGTGACCGGCGCGTCGAAGGCGAGCGGGTAGCCGCGGCGGGTCTGCACGCCGATGGCCACCGCCAGGGTCGGGTCGCGGGGCATCAGCTGGCTCACCAGGGCCGCCTGGAGCTCGCCGGCGACCGGCGCGACGGGCGCCGAGGGCCCGGAGGAGACCGTGTAGCTGACGGACGAGTTGCTGGCGGTGACGATCACCGCCAGCCGGCTGCCCTGGTCGGCACCGGCGGGCGTGTAGCGCGGCCGTCGTGGCGCCGGGGATCGGGGTGCAGGCCGCCGCGCAGCTCTCCCACTGGTAGGCGTAGGCGATCGGGCCCTGCCCGGACCACTCACCGGGGGAGGCGAGCGCCGAGCCGCCCACCTCGACGTCGCCGCCGACCACCGGGGCGACGTCGTTCTCCAGCACGCCGGGGTAGCCCGAGACGGCCGCCGCAGAGACCGGCGCGGTGGCCAGCATGCCGGCGGCAACACAGCCGGCAAGCCATGGCGCGCATCCCATCAGCCGCGAAATGTACCCGCGGCCCGTTGATGGCGAGCCGCTGCCCCGGGCTGGGGCGCCCGGTCGCCCGGCTAGGGCGCTCGGTCCGCCGGCGGCGCCGGGGGCGTGGCCGGCAGCTGGCCGGTGCCGTTGCCCGACAGCGCGTCGGGCCCGTCGTCGTCCTCCTCGTAGCCCTCGTCCATGGCGCTGAGGTTGCGCTTGACGGAGTCGAAGATCGTCAGCCCCTGTCCCACCAGCCCGGCGGCGACCTGGGCGAGGCCGTCGGCCCCGTTGAGGACGTTGATGTTCGCGTTGGCCAGCCCGGCGGCGGCCTCACGCACGATCTGCGGCAGTTGGTCGATGAGCATGCGGTCCAGCGCGACCCGGTTGTAGGAGGCGGCCGCCTTGGCCTGGATCTCCATTCGCTCGGCGTCGGCCTTGGCCAGGACGCGCACCTTCTCGGCTTCCGCCTCCGCCGGCTTGACCACCTCGGACGCGAGCTCTTGCTGGCGCAGCGCGGCCTGCTTGTTGGCGACCTCGGTCTGGGCCTGGATGACCTCCTGCTGGGCGCCGGCCTGGGCGAGGGGGCCCGACTGGCCGGCCTCGGCCTGGGCGGCGTCGACCTCGGCCTTGTACTTGGCCTGGACGATCGCAGTCTCGCGCTGGTACTCGGCCTGCTTGCGCACTGAGTCCTGCTGCGCCTGGGCGGCCGCCTGATCGGCCTGAGCCTGGGCGATCTTGGCCTGACGCTGGATGGCGGCGTTGTGGGGCGCGGCCATCGCCTCGATGTAGCCCATCCCCATGTCGTCGATCGACTGGATCTGCAGCGAGTCCACGATCAGCCCCATCTTGGCCATCTCGGCCTTGGAGCCGTCGAGGACCTCCGTGGCGAGCTTCTGGCGTTCAGTGACGATCTCCTCGACGGTCATCGAACCGATGATCGAGCGCAGGTGGCCGGCGAAGATGCGCCCGGTGAGAACTGCCATCTGATCCTGGTCAGAGAGAAAGCGCTGCGCGGCGTTGACGATCGATTCGGGATCGTTGCCGACCTTGAAGGCGATGACCGCCTTGACGTTCAGGGCGATCCCCTGCGTGGTCACGCATTGCTCGCCCACCTCGGCTTCGCGCATCGCCAGGGTGAGAAAGCTCGCCTGGCGAAAGAACGGCGTGACGAACGCCCCGTGGCCGGTCACGACGCGAAACGGCGTCCCATCCTTGCCCGCCTTGGCACCGGCGATCAGCATCGCCTCGTCGGGCGCCGGAACACGGTAACCAAGCATCGCTCTCCTTCAGGTCAGGGATCCTCTTCCTGGGTCCATTGCATCACATCGACTGAGCGATCACCCCGCGAGTTGAAGACCAATACGGCCGCCCCTCGCGGCAACGGCTCCTCGGACCAAGCGAGGAAGGCCTCGGTCCCCCCGCCCATCTTGAGCAGCACCTCGCCCGGGCCCTCGGCGCCCCGCGTCGCGATGAGCAGCGTGCCGGTGCAGCCGACCGCGGATTGGTCAGGTGTCACAGCTGTCGTTGTAGCGCGCCCGGCCGCCGAGCGCCGCTTGACCCCGGGGCCGGGTCAGACCGTCTCGCGCGCCCGGGCGGGCGTCTCCTCGAGCACGGGGCCCGGCGCCGGCGGCAGCGACGGGCTGGGGTCGCCAGTCCGCCGCTCGTAGTCGCCGCGCAGGAGATGATCGGGGTTGACGAGCGCCCGGTCGGCCTTGAACACCCGCGCCATGAAGTCAGCCGCCGATCGCGGCATGAGGTTCATCGCCCGGAACAACCCGTTGAGCATGCGGGGGACCCACACATCGACGCGACCGGTCTGCAGGGCCTCGACGATCGCGTCAGCGACATCCTCGGGCTCCGGCGTCTTGATCCCGCGCGCGGGCTGCAGCCCCGCGTACAGCTCCGTGTTGACCCCCACCGGCATGACGATCGACACGTCGATCCCGGACTGACGGACCTCGGCGCGAATCGCCTCCGAGAGCCCCACCACCGCGTGCTTGGTGGCGCAGTAGGTGGCCCCGCCGGGGTAGCCGCCCTTGCCGGCCACCGAGGCGATGTTGACCAGGTGCCCGCGGTTGCGCGGCAGGAAGCGCTCGAGAGCCAGCTTGGAGCCGTAGATGACGCCCTTGAGGTTGATGTCGATCATCCGGTCCGCGGTCGCGTCGGTCTCGGCGACGAACGGGCCGATGGGCATGATCCCGGCGTTGTTGATGAGGACGTCGAGGGGGCCGACCTGGCTCTCGACCTCGTCCAGAAAGCTCTGAAAGCTCGCCCGGCTGGTGACGTCGAGGGGCAGGCCGACGGTGCCGTGACCCAGCTGCGCGGCGGTGGTGGCGACCATCGCGCCGTCGATGTCGCCGATGACCACCCGGGCCCCCTGGGCGATCAGCGCCGCCGCCGTGGCCCGGCCGATCCCGCGGGCTCCGCCGGTGATGGCGACGACCGTGCCGGTGAGCGATCTGGGGGCCTTGGCCATGGGACAGTCCTCCTCGTGAGGGGTCAGATGAAAGGGTGCGACGTCCTGGTACTGAAGGGTACCGTCAGGCTGCGCAGGTACGGGGTCTGACCATTTCGTCCAGCGCGGCGCCGACCGCTCAAGTCGCCCCCCCGGCGGCCGAAGAAGCCTCTCATGCGATCCCCCGGATTTCTGCTGCCGGCGGCCGCCGCTGCCGTGCTCTGCACCGGCGGCCTGGCGCACGCGACGACCATCACCGAGTTCCCGCTTCCGAACGCCGGCCACCGGCCGGTCGCCATCGCGGCCGCTCCCAGCGGAAGCCTGTGGTTCTCCGAGCACGGCGCTTCGGCGCTCGGTTCCGGCACGCTGGCCGGGGCCATCACGGAGACGGGCGGCCTGTCGGGCGCCACCTACGGGATCGCGGCCGCTCCCAGCGGCGACATCTGGGCGACGGAGAACCCCGCCGGCGAGATCGCCCAGCTGACCGCCGGGGGAACGCTGCACGAGTACTCCGCCGGCATCCCCCACAACGGGCAGCCCCAGCAGATCACCCCCGGGCCTGGCGGCCAGACGATGTGGTTCACCCAGTGGACGCCGTCGAAGATCGCCAGCATCGACCCCACCGGCCAGATCACCGAATACGGCGTTCCCAACCAGCCGTGGGGGATCACCACCGGACCCGACGGCAACCTGTGGTTCACGGAGTACGGCGACCCAGGGGCGATCGGCCGCCTGAACCCCGCCACCCACGGGGTGACGGAGTTCCGCCCCGGGCTGACCTCCAACAGCAGGCCGACCGCCATCACCGCCGGTCCCGACGGCAACCTGTGGTTCACGGAGACGGCCAATCCGGGACGGATCGGCCGGATCACCCCCACCGGCACGATCACGGAGTACACCACCGGGCTGACCCCCAACAGCGATCCCGACGCTCGATCGCCGCCGGACCCGACGGCAACCTGTGGTTCACCGAGCAGGCCAACCCGGGACGGATCGGCCGGATCACCCCCACCGGCACGATCACGGAGTACACCACCGGGCTGACCCCCAACAGCGCACCGACCTCGATCGTCGCCGGCGCCGACGGGAGCCTGTGGTTCACCGAGCAGTCTGACCCCGGGCGCCTCGGTCGCGTGACCCTGAGCGCTCCGGCGGCCACCACCCTGGCCGCCACCGGCCTCGGGCCGACGAGCGCCACCCTCGCCGGAACCGCCAACCCCTCCGGAGCGCCGACCACCTACCACTTCGAGTGGGGGGCGAGCACCGCCTACGGACAGCTCGCACCGGCGCATCCCGCCGCGGTGGGCTCTGACAGCGCCGATCATGCCGTCGCCCAGACGCTGACCGGGCTGGCGCCCAACACCACCTACCACTACCGGCTCGTCACCTCCAGCCCCGGGGGCACCACCGACGGCGCAGACATGACGTTCGTCACCCCCGCGCAGCCGAGCGCGCTGAGCACCACCACGCCGCCGCTGAGCCCGACCACCCCGCCGAGCCCCACCGGCCCGCCACCCGCCCCGCCGGTGGTGGGTCGCACCGCGGTGGCCGGGGTCGTCTCGGGCACCGTCCTCGTCCGCCTCCCGGGCTCCTCCAGGCTCGTCCCGTTGGGTCCCGACCAGACGATCCCTCTGGGCGCGACGGTCAATGCCAGCCACGGTGTGGTCAAGGTGACCAACGCGCTGGACCGCCAGGGCGACACCCAGTCGGCGACCGTGTGGGCGGGGAGCTTCTCGATGAGCCAGGCCCGGGCCAACGGCATGACGACGTTCAAGGTCGCGGGCGCGCCGGCCTGCCCGCGCCGTCGCCCCGGCGCCGTGCGGGCGGCCGCCGCGAGTCGCCGGGCACCGGCCAAGCTGTGGTCCAAGGACAACCACGGCCGCTACAGCACCCGCGGGCGCAACAGCGTGGCCACCGTCCGCGGCACGATCTGGGAGACCGTCGAGACGTGCGCCGGCACGCGCACCGTGGTCAAGCGGGGCACGGTCTACGTCCGCGATCTGCACCCTCACCGCACCGTGCTGGTGCGCGCCGGCCACAGCCACCTGGCCAAGCCCTGATCGGCGGGCCGCGAGGATGCGCCCACCCCGCCGACCCCGCCGAGCCCGCCGCCCGCAGACCACCGCCGCCCGCCGGCTGACGGTCGCTCATCGCCGCCGTGGTGGCCCTGGTCGCCGGGCTCGTCCCGTTCGCGCTGCACGCCTGGCCGGGGGTGGAGCGCACGACCCTCAACGACCGCTTCGCCGTGCGGGGCGCCGTCCACGCCCCCACGGGCGTCGTCGTGGTGGCCATCGACGACAAGACGTTCTCAGACCTAAGGATCCAGTGGCCGTTCCCGCGCAACCTCCATGCCCGCGTCATCCATACGCTGCGCGCCGACGGCGCGCGCGCCATCGCCTACGACGTGCAGTTCACGGAGCCCAGCCGGTCACCGGCCAACGACCTCAAGCTCTACGAGGCCGTTCGCCGGGCGCGGCAACGTCGTGCTGGCCACCACCGAGGTCGACGCCCACGGCCATGCCGATGTCTTCGGCTCGGAGGCCAACGTGCGCGCCGCTCGCGCGGTCGTGGGCACCGCCAACCTGCCGGCCGACGCCGGCGGAGTGATCCGCAGCTACGAGCGCATCATGCTCGGGCATCCGAGCTTCGCCGTCGCTGCCGCGAGGATGGCCGGCCACCGGGTCCCGGCCGCCCACTTCGCCGGCGGCAGCGCGCTCATCGACTTCCGCGGACCCCCCGGGACGATCCGCACCGTGTCCTACTCCGATGTGCTGGCGGGTCGGGTCCCCGCCAGCACGTTCGCCGGCAAGATCGTCGTCGTCGGCGCCACCTCGGCCACCCTGCAGGACGTCCACGCCACCTCGACGACGTCAGCGGTGCCGATGGCCGGCGCCGAGGTGCAGGCCAACGCGATCTGGACGGCGATGCACGACAACCCGCTGAACGCCGCGCCCGGCTGGCTGGGGGTGCTGGCGATCATCGCCTGCGCGCTGGCCGCGCCGCTGGCCGCCCTGCGCTTCCGCGTGCTCGTCGTCCGCGCTGGCCGGGCTGGCGATCGTCGGCGCCTACCTGGCCATCGCCCAGCTGAGCTTTGACGGGGGCACCGTCGTCCCCGTCACCTACCCGCTCGCCGGCGGCGTGATGGGGATGGTCGGCATGCTGGCCGCCAACTACGTGGCCGCCTTCGCCGAGCGCAACGCCTTCCGCCGCCGGCTGCAGGCCAGCCAGCTCGAGCTGATCCAGCGCCTGGCCCAGGCGATCGACTCGCGCAACGCC
Source organism: uncultured Solirubrobacteraceae bacterium (assembly GCA_963800545.1). GTDB lineage: Bacteria > Actinomycetota > Thermoleophilia > Solirubrobacterales > Solirubrobacteraceae > Palsa-465. The sequence goes on along the minus strand of CAWDBJ010000004.1, from coordinate 115,516 downwards.
GAGACCGGGGAGCACACCCACCGCATCGGCATCCTGTGCCGCCGGCTGGCGCTCGAGCTCGGGTGGAGCCCGGCCGAGGCCGAGAGCCTGAGGCACGCCGCCGTCGCCCACGACGTCGGCAAGATCGGCGTCGGCGACAACGTCCTGCTCAAGCCAGGACCGCTCGACGCGCAGGAATGGGAGGTCATGAAGGCGCCACACCGAGCTGGGCGCCGAGCTGCTCTCGGGCTCGGAGAACCCGCTGATGCAGATGGCCGAGCGGATCGCGCTCACCCATCACGAGCAGTGGGACGGCAACGGCTACCCCCACGGCCTCGGGCACGGAGATCCCCATCGAGGGGCGGATCTGCGCGGTCGTCGACGTCTACGACGCGCTGCTCTCCAAGCGCTCCTACAAGGAGGCGTGGGGCGTCGACGACGTGCTCGCCGAGCTCGAGCGCGGCCGCGGGACCCGCTTCGACCCCGAGGTGCTGTCGGCCTTTCTGCGGCTCGCCCCCCAGCTCGACGGCGAGATGCACGCCTCCTTCGCCCGCGACGGGCGGGGACGGCGGCCGACGTGCTGGCGCGGTCGCCCGCCTGATCGCCCTCGCGGGCGCGAACTAGGCTCAGCGGCGGACCACCGACCCGCAAGCCAAAGGATCGTCAATGCAATACCGCCCGCTGGGAGCCTCCGGCCTGCAGATCTCCGCTCTCACCCTGGGGACGATGACGTTCGGCGGCCAGGGCAACTTCGCCAAGGTGGGCGACACCGACCTGGCCGGCGCCAAGCGCCAGATCGACATGTGCCTGGACGCCGGCGTCAACCTCATCGACACCGCCGACGTGTACTCGACCGGCGGCGCCGAGGAGATCGTCGGCGAGGCCATCCAGTCAAAGCGCGACGACGTGCTGCTGGCCACCAAGGTGCGGATGCGCATGGGCGACGGGCCCAACATGGAGGGCCTCTCGCGCCACCACGTCATCTCCGGCTGCCAGGCGAGCCTGCGGCGGCTGCGCACCGATCACATCGACCTCTACCAGGTGCACGAGTGGGACGGGCTGACGCCGCCGGAGGAGACCCTGGGCGCGCTGCAGTACCTGGTCGACCAGGGCTACGTCCGCTACGTCGGCGTCTCCAACTACGCCGCCTGGCAGCTGATGAAGACGCTCGGGATCGCCGAGCGCGACCACCTGCCGCGCTTCGTCTCCCAGCAGATCTACTACTCGCTGCAGGAGCGCTCGGCCGAGTACGAGCTGATCCCGCTGGCCACCGACCAGGGGCTGGGCACGCTCGTGTGGAGCCCGCTGGCCGGCGGCCTGCTGAGCGGCAAGCACCGCCGCGGCCAGGACGGCGCCGGAGGGCAGCCGCCAGCTCGCCGGCTGGGACGAGCCGCCCGTCTACGACGAGGACAAGCTCTACGACACGATCGAGGTGCTGGTCGAGATCGCCGAGGGGCACGGCGTGTCGGCCGCCCAGGTGGCGCTCGCCTGGCTGCTGACGCGGCCGACGATCAGCTCGGTGATCATCGGCGCCCGCACCGACGAGCAGCTGGCCGACAACCTCAAGGCCGCCGAGCTGCACGCTGTCAGACGATGAGCTGGCCAGGCTCGAGGAGGTCAGCCGCCCGCCGCTGCTCTATCCCTACTGGCACCAGCGCAAGACGGCTTCCGCCCGGCTGAGCGCCGCCGACCTGACGCTGCTCGGCCCCTACCTGGACTAGACCGCCGTCACCGCAGCGAGGCCCAGGGCTCCTCGCCGGACATGTCGATGACCTCGTAGCCCCCCTCGCCGGCGGTCGGGCTGAGGATCACGCTCAGCTTCGCCGGGGCGTCGCCCACCGTGAAGGAGGCGTGCACGACGTCCTTGGGGATGTGGACGGCCTCGCCCGGCCCGAGCTCGCGCTTGTCCTGCTCGAGCCACTGCTCGACGCGCCCCTCGCGCACCCAGATGATCTCCTCCTGGTCGGGGTGGCGGTGAAAGGCGTGGCCGCCGCCGGGCTGGATCGTCACGTCCATGACGCACAGCGCCCGGGAGCCGGTCAGCTCCGGGCGGCTGATCCAGCCGGTGTCGCCCCAGTCGGCGGTGTCGTGCTTGATGTCATCCGTGGTGATGAATCGGCCGCTCATCGTCCCTCCTCGAATCGAGATTGCCTTGAAACGCTTCATGTTCTCCGTCATCGCCACCTCGGTGGGCAGCCGCTCCATGCTGGAGGCGCCGAAGAAGCCGACCACGCCGTGGGTCTCGGCGATCACCCGCTGGGCGTCGTCGGGCTCGGCGATCGGGCCGCCGTGGCAGAGGCAGAGGATCTCCGGCGACTCGGCCGCGGCGGCGTCGCGCAGGGCCTGCACCTGCTCGATCGCCTCCTCCAGCGACATGCCGGTGCGCGCGCCGATCGAGCCCCCGGTGGTCAGGCCCATGTGCGGGACGAGCACGTCGGCGCCGGCGGCCGCCATCGCGCGGGCCTCCTCGCACGGTGAACACGTAGGGGGCGGTCAGCAGATCCATCTCGCGGGCGAGGCGGATCATCTCCACCTCCAGCTCGTAGCCCATCCCCGTCTCCTCCAGCCCGGCCCGGAAGCTGCCGTCGATGAGACCGACGGTCGGGAAGTTCTGGACGCCGCTGAAGCCGGCGCGCGCTGACCTCGTCGAGGAAGCGCGCCATCGAGCGGAACGGATCGGTCCCGCAGACGCCGGCGAGCACCGGCACCTCGCGCACCACCGGCAGCACCTCGCGGGCCATGTCCATGACGATCGCGTTGGCGTCGCCGTAGGGCATCAGCCCGGCCAGCGAGCCGCGGCCCGCCATCCGGTAGCGGCCCGAGTTGTAGATGATGATCAGGTCGGCGCCGCCCGCCTCGGCGAGCTTGGCCGACAGGCCCGTGCCGGCTCCGGCGCCGATCACCGGGCTGCCCGGCGCTCACCTGCGCGCGCAACCGCTCGAGCGCCTCGCTCGCGCGTCATGCCGCGCCGCCTCGATCAGCTCGTGCAGGCGGTCGGCCATCGCCCGCGCGAACGCGCGGATCGTTGATGTCCTCGTCGCGCTCGTGCACCTCGACGACGCGCGGGGTCGATGGCCTCGCGCAGCGCGCCGAACAGCGCCTCGTCGGCCGCCGGGTCGCGAAACGGCTGCCCCTCGACGTCGATCGCCGAGACCCCGCCGAGCGGGATGAACAGCACGGTGGGCGAGCCGGCGCGCGTTGAGCTTGGCGGCGATCCGGCGGCCCAGCTCGGCGTTCTCCTCGGCGGTGGTGCGCATCAGGGTCACCGTCGGGTTGTGGACGTGGAGCGTGCGCTGCGCGAAGCGCTCCGGCACCGTCTCGCGCGGTCCGAAGTTCACCATGTCCAGCGCGCCCAGCGAGACGACCTGCGGGATGCCGGCCTCACCCACCGCCTCCAGCCGGTCCGGGCCCGGCGGACAGCACGCCGCCCACCAGCTCGTCGGCGAGCTCGGTGGTGGTGGCGTCGAGCACACCGGCGAAGTAGCCGGCGCGCGCCAGGGTCTCCATCGAGCGCCCGCCCGTGCCGGTGGCGTGGAAGACGATCACCTCGTAGCCGAGCTCCTCCAGCCGCTCGCGCGCGTGCGTCACGCACGGGGTGGTGACCCCGAACATGGTCGCGGCGACGAGCGGCCGCTCTCTGCCGGCCCTCCGGCGCCGGCGCGCTGGCCATCCCGGCGATCGCCCCCGCCGCGTTGGCGAGGATCCGGGCCGAGATCTGGTTGATCCCGGCGATGTCGACGACCGAGTACATCATCGTCACGTCGGTGTCGCCCACGTAGGGCCGCGTGTCGCCGGCGGCCAGCGTGGAGACGATCAGCTTGGGCACCCCGACCGGCAGCCCGCGCATCGCGGCCGCGGCCACCGAGGCGTTGCCCGAGCCGCCGATGCTGACCACGCCCTGCAGTTGCCCATCCCCGTACAGCCGCGCGAGCACCGCGGCGGCGCCCCGGCCCATGACGGTCATCGCCTCGCCGCGATCGGCCGCGCGCGCCAGCTCGGCATGCTCGGCGCCGCCGGCGCGGGCCACGTCCTCGCGGGAGATGTCGGCCGGCACCTGGGGCTCGCCGAGCACGCCGGCGTCGATCATCACCGCCGCCGCCCCGGCGGCCTCGATCCGCTCGCGCAGATAGGCGTACTCGTGTCCCTTGGTGTCCAGCGTGCCGACGAGCACGATCGTGGGACGTTCGGCGCGTGCCGCTAACCGTGCTCCACGCCGAGGAAGCGGCGCTGCGCCTCGGGGTCGGAGATCAGCTGCGCCGAGGTCGTCTCGGTGAAGATCCGCCCGGCCACCATGACCAGCTGGCGCTCGGCCAGCGCGGTGGCGACGGCCAGGTTCTGCTCGACGACGAGGATCGCCAGGCCCTCGCCGGACAGGGTGCGGAAGACCTCGATGAGGCTCTCGATGATCGCCGGCGCCAGGCCCTCGGAGGGCTCGTCCATGATCAGCAGCTTCGGGTTGGTCAGCAGCGCGCGCCCGATCGCGAGCATCTGCTGCTCGCCGCCGGAGAGCTGCGCGCCGCCGTTGCTGCGCCGCTGGGCGAGCCGCGGGAAGAGCTCGTAGATCGCGTCCGGCGTCCAGCGGTGATCCCCCGCGCCGCGGGGCGATCATCCGCAGGTGCTCGTCGACGGTGAGCGACGCGAACAGGCGGCGCCCCTGGGGGACGTAGCCGATGCCCGCGGCGGCGATCTTGTACGAGGGCTTGCCGGCGAGCTCCTGGCCGGCGAAGCGGATCGAGCCCCGGACGGCCGGCGGCCGGATGTTCATGATCGCGTTGCACAACGTGCTCTTGCCCATGCCGTTGCGCCCGATCAGCGACACCGGCTCGTGGCCGATCTGAAAGGACACGTCCTGCAGCGCGTGGGCACTGCCGTAGTAGGCGTTGAGGCCGGTGATCTCGAGCAGCGGCGCGCCGCCGCGTTGCCGTTGCGCCGTCGGGGGCGGTGTCGGTGTCGGTCATCCGGTCGTCTCGATGCCCTCGTCGGTGACCCGGCCGCCCAGGTAGAGCTCGTGCACGAGCTGGTTGGCGCGGATCTCGTCGGGCGTCCCCTCCACGATCTTGCGGCCGTCGTGCATCATCGTCACGCGCTCGGCGACGCGGAGCGCCACGTCCATGTCGTGCTCGATCAGCATCAGCGTGATGCTCGAGTCGAGCCCCAGCAGCAGATCGGTGAGGGCCATGCGCTCGCCGCGCGAGAGGCCGGAGGCCGGCTCGTCGAGCAACATCAGCTTGGGCTCCGTGGCGCGCGCCATGCCGACCTCGAGCTGGCGCTGCTCGCCGTGCGAGAGCGAGCCGACGAGGGTTTCCACGCGGCTCTGGAGACCGACCGCGCCGGCCAGCTCGCGGGCGCGCTCGCGCACCTCGCGATCGCGGGCGGTGCGGCGCATGCGGAAGTGTCCGCCGCGCGTTCCCATCACGGCCAGAAAGAGATTGTCCTCGACGCTCAGGCCGAGGAACAGGCGCGACTTCTGATACGTGCGGCCGATGCCGCGCTTCGTGCGGCCGGCGGCCGATACGACGGCCAGATCCGCGCCGAGGAAGGCGATCGTCCCGGAGGTGACGGGGATGTCGCCGGAGATCAGGTTGAACAGCGTCGTCTTGCCGGCCCCGTTGGGACCGAGGATCGCCCGGCGCTCGCCGGGAGCGACGTCGAGGTCGACGTCGCTCACGGCGGCCAGGCCGCCGAACCGCCGGCCGACCCCCCTCAGGCGGAGGATCGGCTCGGCGGTGTCGGGTACGGCGGTTTGCATCGTGTGATCTGTGCTCGCTCTAGCCCAGCGTCTTCACGGGCTGCTCGTGGCCCAGCCACGGCAGGCTGCGCTTCACGCACCCGGGCGAGGTCCGGCCCGGGGCCGGGGTCGAGCTGCTGAACGCCCCGCCGAACGACTGGGTGACGTTCGGGATCGCGGCGACGGTCTTCACGGCCAGCTTGCCGCCCTTGAGGTACAGCTGCTGGTTGTAGTTGGTGAAGATCGCCTGGCGGTTCTGGTCGAGCTTGATCGTGCCGTACGGCGCGGGCAGGACGACCTTGGCGGTCGCGGCCTGCAGCGCCTTCTGGCCGCCGCCGATGTTGCCCTTGACGGCCTCCAGGCCCTTGATCAGCCCCCACGTGTTGACGTAGTAGCCATACGTGAAGGTGCTCGAGGCCTGCGGAGCCGCGGCTCCCGCCGGCGGAATCGTCTTGAACCAGTGACCCATGATGTTGTTGGCGTAGTCCTGCGGCGCGGCGGCAGCGAGGTCGCCGGCCGTGCCGGCGCTGCCCGCGTAGGCACCGGCCACCCGCGGACCGAGCTGACCGAACAGGCCCGGCGTGTCCCAGAACAGGTTGCCCATGAACTTCTTGGGGTCGATCGGCCCCTTCGCCTGCTCGTAGGCCTTCAGGAACGGGATCAGGCCCGAGCCGCCCACGGCCACGAACACGCCGTCGACGTTGCTCGAGATCTGCTGGGCATAGGACGAGTAGTCCGTCGTGTTCAGCGGCGGGAACACCCGCTGCGTGATCTGTCCGCCGGCGGCGCAGAAGTCGGCGATGAAGCCGGCCGTCGACGTCCAGCCGAAGCTGTAGTCGTCGGAGACCACCGCGGCCTTGCGCCAGTGCAGCTTGTTGTAGGCGATGTCGCCCAGACCGGCGTTCCACTGCGCGCCGTCGCCGTTGAACCGGAAGAAGTTCGGCGCCTTGACCTTCAGCGTCGTGTCCTGGGCGCCGGCGGCGCCGTCGACGAACGTCTTGTCCGGATGCTGCTTGGCGTAGTTGGCCACCGCGATCGACTCATCGCCCGAGAGCGGGCCGATCATGATGTCGGCGCCGTCCTGCTCCATCAGCTTGCGGGTCTGCTGGATGGCGGTCGCCGCCTGGTCGTTGGAGCAGCCGATGCCCACCAGCTTGAGCGGATGGCCGTTGATCGCGCCGCCCGTCCAGCCGGCGCGGGGGTTGTTGGGGTTCACCGGCTTGCCGCCGGCGAACTGCGAGATCGCCGCCACGACTCCGGCCAGATCCTGCTGGTCAAAGGAGCCGAAGGCGCCCTGACAGTCCGACAGCACGCCGATCTTGATCGGCGTCCCGGTGCCGGTGGCCGGCGGAACGGCCTTCTGCGGCGCGGGCAGGCCACCCAACGGCAACGACGCCGACGAGCTCGTGCCGCCGCTCTCGAGCTGGTGGCGGCCGACGTGCTCGATCCGCCCGAGCTGCTGTGCGAACTAGCTGGAGCTCGACTTGCTGGAGCCGCAGCCCGCGGCCACCAGGGCGACCACTGCCACGAGAAGGGCGAGCCACCATCGGCCTCCCTCTCATTGCACTCACCGTTGACATGCTTTCTCCTCCTCTTCCCCGTGCTCGCCCGCGATGCAGGCAGCTCATTGGTTGACCGTCATTGCGCTACGACCCGCTGGGCTCCGCCTGCGGGACCTGCTCGCCGGCCCCGCCCTCTTCGGACGGGGTGCGGGAACCTCGTCTCCATCGGCGCAGCCCCTGTTCCCACAGGCCGATGAGACCGTCGGGCGACACGACCACGATGACCAGGAAGACGATCCCGATCCACGTGTTGAAGCGCGCCCCGATGAAGCCGATGTTGTCGCGCGTAGTTGTTGAGCACCACGAACACGAGTGCCCCCAGAAAGGCCGCCTCGACGCGGTACAGACCGCCGATCACGGCGATCACGAGGATGTTGATGGTGGCCGGCAGCCCGATCGCCGACGGCGAGATCTGCCCGTTCCACCAGACGAACAGGATGCCGCTGACCGCCGCCACGAACCCCGCCAGGGCGAACGCCACCGTGCGGTGCAGGGCGACGCTGTAGCCCAGCGAGCGCATCCGCTGCGGATCGTCGCGGATGCCCTGCAGCGCCAGGCCGAACGGCGTGCGCGCGACGTAGCGCAGCATCACCAGCAGCGCCAGCGCGATCACCAGGGTCACGAGGTACAGGCGCGACGGATGCGCCTGCGCGTTGATCGCAGCCGGGCGCCCGGATGCCGCTGATCCCGCCGAACCCCGAGATGTTCGTCACCTGCCCGAAGACGAGGTTGGCGATCACGGAGAAGACGAGCGTGATCATCAGGAAGTAGATGCCGTAGCTGCGGTTGGCCAGGACGCCGAAGATGACGGCGAACAGCACCGCGATGGCGATCGCGACGACGATGCCCGGCCCGATCGCCCACCCGAGGTTCAGCCCCTTGGTGTTGCCGTTGGTGGTGAAGTTGCCCAGCGCGAAGCCGGCGATCCCCCAGATCGCCAGCTGGCCGAGCGACACCATCCCGCCGTAGGCCGAGAGGAAGATGAGGCTGGCCGCGCAGAGGCCGAAGATCAGCATCTGGGTGAGCAGCGTCGAGATCCAGTACGTGTTGAGGATCGCCGGGGCCAGGAAGGCGAACACGACGAGGACCACCGCGAGGCCCGGCTCGATGCCCAGCCATCCGCGCGACGCGCGATTTCACGCGGGCCTCCCGAACAGCCCGAGCGGGCGCACGGACAGCACCACGGCCAGCAGGACGAAGGTGAAGATGATCGAGTAGTAGGTGTCGGCGGCCGGCAGGTAGGCGGCCGAGAAGTTGGTGACCAGGCCGAGCAGCAGCGCGCCGATCGCCGCGCCGCCGAGCGAGCCCATCCCGCCGATGATCACCACCACCAGCGAGTTCAGCAGCCAGTTGGCGTCGACGCCGGGGGCGAGGCTGGCGAACGAACCGCCGACCGCGCCGCCCATCCCGGCCAGCAGGCAGCCGATGACGAACGCCACCGCGAAGACGAGCTGGATGTTGACCCCCAGCGCGGAGACCATCGCCCGGTCGTCGACCCCGGCCCGGATGATCATGCCCATGCGCGTGCGGTGAAGCCACAGCCACAACAGCCCCCCGACGGCCAGGCCGATGCCGAGGATGACCAGGCGCGTCAGCGAGTACTGGATGTGGGCGACGTGGAGGTTGACGAACTTGTCCAGCGCTCCCGGCCAGGAGATGTCCTCCGAGATGCCGCCGAAGTGGGCGAGCATCTGGTCGGCGAGGATGATCGAGATGGCGATCGTGATCAGCGCCTGGCGGAGATCCTGGCCCTGGTTCCAGCGCAGCAACAGCTGCTGCATGATCAGGCCGATCACCGCCACGGCGGCCGCGCCCGACGAGGACGGGCAGGATCCACTGGGCCAGGCTCACCTGGGAGCTGGCCAGGCCGAGGGCCCCCCGCCGCCGACCATGCTGCGCTGCAGCTTGAGCGCGATGTAGCCGCCGAAGAGGAAGAACGCGCCGTGGGCCATGTTGACGGTCCGCATCAGGCCGAAGATGAGCGTGAACCCGCTGGCCACCACGAAGTACAGGGCGGCCGCGGTGATCCCGTTGAGCAGGGTGATGAGGAAGTCCGTCGGGTCGTGGACGGCCGAGCCGAACGTGGTGCCGTGGGCGATGAACAGCACCCACACGACCAGGAAGGCGACCATCAGCGCCGAGCGCCGCCCGGCCCGCCAGCGCCAGCGTGCGATGTGAACGAATGCCCTCGACCGGGGCCGTACCTACGTCAGCCATGCTCTCCTCGTGATCTCCCTCCGGAGCGTCGGCCCACTCGCCCCTCAACCGCCAACTAGCCTAAGACAAACGATTTCCCGCGTCAATTCCTCCGCATACCCTATAGGCAAATCCACTAGCGAAGTCGCAGCGGTAGAGGCTCGCTCAACTAGCAGCGGGGGGGTGTCGAGCACGACGTCGGTCCGCTCGTCGTTACCCGCGATGCGATCGAGGAGCACGTCCATCGGCCGTCTCGCCGAGCTCCTGCATCGGCATCCGCACCGCCGTCAGCGGCGGATCGAGATACTCCGCCAGCGGCATCGTCGTCGTAGGTGACCATCGACATCTGCTCCGGGACCGAGCACCCCCTGGCGCTTGGCCGCCGCCAGCGCGCCGAGCGCCTGGTTGATGTTGGAGACGAACACGCCGGTCGGCGGGCGCGGTTGCGGCCAGCAGCTCGGTCATCGCCGCATACCCCCCCGGCTCGTCGAAGGCGCACGGGCACCACCGGGGCGCGGTGGCCGGCCTCGCGCACGGCGGCCCGGAAGCCCTTGCACCCGCCGCACCGCCGTGTCGAGGTTCTCGGGGCCGGCGATGTGGGCCAGGCGGGTGTGCCCCAGGCCCAGCAGGTGCCCCGCCGCCAGCTGCGCCGCATCCTCCTCGCGCATCGAGACGTTGTGGCCCCCGCGGTGACGGCGGTTGACGAACACCGCCGGGCACCGGCGCCGTGAGCCACTGCTCGGACCGCCGGATCGCCGCGCCGCGCGGTGGCCACCAGCAGACCGTCGATCCGCCCCTCGCTGACCAGCCGCTCGTAGGCGGGGCCGGCCAGGCCGCCCTCGCTGTCCTCGCAGAGGACGACGACGTAGCCCCGTTCCCACGCCCGGCTGAACGCGCCCCGGACGACGGCGGCGTAGACGGGGTTGCGCAGCGAGGGCACGAGCAGCCCCAGCGTGTGGGTGCTGGCCAGGCGCAGCCCGCGGCCGAAGGCGTTCGGGCGGTAGCTTCAGGCGCTCGGCGGCGGCGAGGATCCGGGCCCGCGTCTCGGGCCGGATGTTGAGGTCCGGCGGTGCCGTTGAGGGTGCGCGAGACGGTGGTGAAATGCACCCCGGCCTCCCGCGCCACGTCGTAGAGCGTCACCTGCTTGAGCCCCCGCTCGACCATGGCGCGGTCAGGAATCCAGCGCCGCGGTAGGAGCAGCGTCTGGCGCTGCCCGGTGTCGGAGGCCCGCAGCAGGCCATCGCACACCTCGGCGGCGCGGTAGCCGTCCTCGAAGGTGGCGCCGTCGGGGCCGATCGGGCCGTCGGTGGCGATCGCCGAGAGCAGGTGCAGCAGCTCGTGGGAGAAGGTGTGCTCCCAGCCGATGATGTGACCCGGCGGCCACCACAGATCGAGGTAGGGGTGGTCGGGCTCGGTGACCAGGACGCGGCGGAACCCCTGCGCCTGCGCGCCCGGCCGGGTGCCCTCGAGATGGACCGCCAGCTCGTTGAGGCGCTCGAGATCGAACGCGATCGAGCCCTTGGAGCCGTTGATCTCGAACGACAGGCCGTTCTTGCGCCCGACGGCAAAGCGGGTGGCCTCGATCGTGCCCACGGCCCCGTGCTCGAACTCGACCACCGCCTCGACGGCGTCGTCGACGTCGACATGGCCGCCGGGCCGCTCCTCGATGAAGGTCCGCGCGGTGCCCGCGATGGTGGCGATGTCGCCCACCAGATAGCGGGCGAGATCGATGACGTGCGCCCCGAGGTCCCCCAGGGCGCCCGAGCCGGCGGCCTCCTTGGTCAGCCGCCAGACCATGGGGAACTCCGGGTCGGCGATCCAGTCCTGCAGGTAGCGGCCGCGGAAGTGGTAGATCTCGCCGAGCTCGCCGCCCTCGATCAGCCGCCGGGCCAGCCGGACGGCCGGCACGAAGCGGTAGTTGAAGGCGCACATCGCCTTGACCCCGGTGGCCTGCACCTGCGCGCCACATCTCATAGGCCTCGTCGGCCGTGCGGCCCAGCGGCTTCTCGCAGATGACGTGCTTGCCGGCCTGGGCGGCCGCGATCGTCGGCTCGGCGTGGACCGCGTTGGGGCCGCCGTTGTCGAACAGGCCGATCGCCTCGTCGGCGATCAGGGCGCGCCAGTCGTCTCGGCGCGCTCGAAGCCGAAGCGCTGCGCCGCCTCCGTGACCGCCGGCTCGTTGCGGCCGGCGATCGCCACCAGCCGGGGCATCAGCGGCAGATCGGGGGCCATGTAGGGCAGCGTCCGGTAGCCGTTGACGTGGGCCTTGCCCATGAAGGAGTAGCCGAGCATGCCGACGCCGATCGTCGGCCGGCGGCCCGGCGGCCCGCGGCCCGCGGTGATCGGTCGCCGCAGCGCAGGCATGGCTCTAGGACCTCGCGAAGGCGTCGTCGAAGACGACCGCCGAGGGCGCGAAGTCGTGCTCGCGCACGAACCGGGCGGCATCGGCGGCGCCCCACTCCCGGTCCATGCCGGCGTCCTCCCACTCCACCGACAGCGGGCCCTGATAGCCCATCCGGTTCAGCGCCGCGCAGGATCGACTCGAAGTCGACGTCGCCGTGGCCGGGCGAGACGAAGTCCCAGCCCGCGCTCGCCCTCGCCGAAGTTGAGATGCGAGCCGAGGATCGACCGGCGGCCGTCGAGCGTGCGCCGCGAATCCTTGACGTGGACGTGGTAGACGCGGTCGGCGAACTCCTCCAGGAAGGCCGCGGGGTCCAGGAACTGCGGGATCAGGTGGCTCGGATCGAAGTTGAGGCCGAACCCGGGCCGCCGGCCGATCGCCTCGAGGGTGCGCCGCGTGGTCACGAAGTCATAGGCGATCTCCGTGGGATGGACCTCGAGGCCGAAGCGCACCCCCTCCTGATCGAAGACGTCGATGATCGGGCCCCAGCGCTCGGCGAAGTCCTCATAGCCGGCCTCGATCGTCTGAAAGTCGTTGGGCGGGAAGGAGTAGAGCTGGGCCCAGATCGACGAGCCGGTGAAGCCGTTGACGATGGTGACGCCGAACGCCGCCGCCGCGCGGGCGGTGTCCTTCATCCGCTCGGCGGCGCGCCGGCGGACGCCCTCGGGGTCGCCGTCGCCCCAGATCTCGGGCGGCAGGATCGCGTGGTGGCGCTCGTCGATCGGGTCGCACACCGCCTGCCCGACGAGGTGGTTGGAGATCGCCCAGCAGCCGAGCTCCGTGGCGCTCGAGCGCCTCGCGGTGAGCGGTCGCATAGGCCGGGTCGGCGAGCGCCGCGGGCACGTCGAAGTGATCGCCCCAGCAGGCGAGCTCCAGACCGTCATAGCCCAGCGACTTGGCCTTGGGGGCCAGCTCCGCGATCGGCAGATCGGCCCACTGGCCGGTGAACAAGGTGACCGGACGACTCATTGATTTCCTCCCTCATGGATCCGCGGGGGCGACCCATCGCCCCCGAGGGAAAACGTTATCTTCAACGGAAATGGCTGTCAAACGGCGGCGCCGGGCGGGCGCAGGCCGCCGGATGGCAGCGCCGGGCCCGGGACGCCGCTGCGCCGGGACGGTGTCGATCATCGGAATACGTCACCCTTGCGCCATAGGCGATGACTATGCGGCCGTGACATGAACCTCCGCCAGATCAACTACCTGCTGGCGGTCGTGGAGGAGGGCTCCTTCACGCGGGCCGCCCAGCGGCTGTCCGTCGCTCAGCCGTCGCTCTCCCAGCAGATCCGGGCGCTGGAGCGCGAGCTCGGCGGGCCGCTGCTCGAGCGGATGCCCAACGGCGTGCAGCTCACCGCCGCCGGCCGGGCCTTCCTGCCGGAGGCGCGCTCGGCCGCCGCCCATGCCGCCCGCGCCGCCGAGGCGGCGCGCACCACCCTGGGCGCCCCCGGCAGCCAGCTGGAGCTGGCCACCGTGACCTCGATGGCCGTCGGCATCCTTCCCGACGCGCTCGCCCGCTGGCATCGCCAGCACGCCGACACCGCCGTCTACCTGCACGAGTTCCGCCATCGCCGCGAGCTGCACGAGGCGGTCCGCGGCGGTCTCGGCGATCTGGGCGTCGGTCCGCGGCCGTCGAGCTGGACCGGCCCCATCACCGTCCTGGGCTGGGAGGAGTTCGTGGTCGTGCTGCCCCCCGACGACCCGCTGGCTCGCCCGGGCGGCTCGGTGGCCCTGGAGCGGCTCGCCGATCGCGACTGGGTGCTGCTCGAGCCCGGCCACGGGCTGCACGAGCTGACCCAGCGCGCCTGCTCCCGGGCGGGCTTCGTCCCCCGGGCCGCGGTCCGCACCGGCCAGGTGGCCGCGGCCGCCCAGCTCGCCGCCGCCGGCCTGGGACCGACCCTCCTGGGCAGCCACGCCGTCCCCGCGGGCCTCGACGCGGCGCTGATGCGCGTCCGCCCCCGGCTCGTCCGCGAGGTCGTGGCCTTCACCCGCAGCGCCTGGTCGCCGGCCGCCGAGCAGTTCCTGGGGGTCGTCGGCAAGCTGCCGATGCGCTCGCGCCCGCGGGGCGCCGAGCTCGTCTCCTAGCGGCCGCGCCCGCCGCCGCCCACGCCATGTCCGCCGAGCCAGACCACTCGCGGCGACCGGCGCCGGGCCTCGAGCAGTCAATGGGATAACCTATGCCAACCGATGGCGCTAGAGGCACCGACTATCGCGCTCGCCGACCCGTCGCTCCTGCGGCACTCGGCCTACATCGACGGCGAATGGTGCGACGCCGACGACGGTCAGACGTTTGCGGTGAGCAATCCCGGGACCGGCGAGGTGCTCGCCCACGTGCCGCGGATGGGCGCCGCGGAGACCCGCCGGGCGATCGAGGCCGCGCAGCGCGCGCAGGCCGAATGGGCCCGCCGCCCGGCCGCCGAGCGGGCGGCGATCCTCCGGCGGCTGCGCGACCTGATGATGGAGCACCGGGAGGACCTGGCGCTGCTGCTGACCCTCGAGCAGGGCAAGCCGCTGGCCGAGTCCCAGGCCGAGATCGCCTACGCCGCCTCCTTCTGGGAGTGGTTCGGCGAGGAGGCCAAGCGGGTCTACGGCGACACCATCCCCTCGCCCCAGCGCGACAAGCGGATCCTCGTCACCAAGCACCCGATCGGGGTGTGCGGGGGGATCACGCCCTGGAACTTCCCCTCGGCGATGGTCACCCGCAAGGCCGCGCCCGCGCTGGCGGTGGGCTGCGCGATGGTGCTCAAGCCGGCCGAGCAGACGCCGCTGTCGGCGCTGGCGGTCGCCGAGCTGGCCGACCGCGCGGGGCTGCCGGCGGGCGTGCTGAGCATCGTCACCGGGGATGCCGACGATGCTCCCGCGATCGGCGGCGAGCTGACCTCGAACCCGATCGTGCGCAAGATGGGCTTCACCGGTTCCAACGAGATCGGCAAGCTGATCATGCGCCAGTGCGCCGACCAGGTGAAGAACGTCTCGCTGGAGCTGGGCGGCAACGCCCCGTTCATCGTCTTCGACGACGCCGACCTCGAGCAGGCGATCGCCGGGGCGATCCTCTGCAAGTTCCGCAACTCCGGCCAGACGTGCATCACCGCCAACCGGATCCTCGTCCACGAGTCCCTGCACGACGCCTTCACGGCCGGGCTGCGGCAGGCCGCCGCCAGCTGACCGTCGGCCTGGGCACCGACAGCGCTTCCACCGTCGGCCCGCTGATCGACCAGCCGGCCTTCGACAAGGTCGCCCGCCACGTGGCCGACGCCCTGGACAAGGGCGCGCGCCCGCTGCTGGGCGGCGCCCCCCACGAGCTCGGCGGCACCTTCCATCAGCCGACGGTGCTCGACGGCGTCTCGCCCGACAGCCACATGTGGCACGAGGAGACGTTCGGGCCGGTGGCCGCCGTACGCACCTTCGCCGACGAGCGCGAGGCGATCGAGGTCGCCAACGACACCCCCTACGGCCTCGCCGCCTACATGTACAGCCGCGACGTGGGGCGGATCTTCCGCGTCTCCGAGCAGCTCGAGTACGGGATCGTCGGCATCAACACCGGCTTCATCTCCGTCGAGGTGGCCCCCTTCGGCGGGGTCAAGGAGTCCGGCATCGGCCGGGAGGGATCCAAGTACGGGGTCGAGGACTGGGTCGAGACCCGCTACCTGTCGCTGGGAGGAATCGAGTGATCGTCGAGATGCGCGAGTACACCCTGGAGCCGGGCAAGGTGCCCGAATACTTCGCCCTCTACGAGGCCGAGGGGATGGCCATCCAGCGCGAGATCCTCGGTCGCAACGTGGGCTACTACGGCACTGAGGTGGGACCGTCGATCAACATGGTCGTCCACCTCTGGGCCTACGACAGCCTCGACGACCGCGCGGCCCGCCGCAAGCAGCTCCAGGCCCATCCCGGCTGGCAGAGCTACGTCAAGAAGGTCCGCCCGATGATCGTCGCCCAGACCAACCGCATCCTCAACCCGGCGCCCTTCATGGAGGAGGACTGATGGCGCCCCTGACGGACCGCGTGGCGATCGTCACCGGGGGCGCCCAGGGCATCGGCCGCCACATCGCCGCAAAGCTCCGCGCCGAGGGCGCCACCGTGGTCATCGCCGACCGCCAGGAGTGCGAGGACGTGGCGTCCGAGCTCGGCGGACTGGCCTGCACCACCGATGTCTCCGATCCGGCCGCCTGCGAGGCGCTGGCCCAGGCGGCGATGGACGCCTACGGCCGCATCGACATCCTCGTCAACAACGCCGGCATCTACACCTCGCTGGTCCCGACGCCCTTCGAGGAGCTCGACGTCGACGAATGGCGGCGGGTGTTCGACGTCAACGTGATGGGCATGTGGCTGGCCACCCGGGCGGTCACCCCCCACATGCGCAAAGCCGGCTACGGGCGGATCATCAACATGGCCTCGGGCACGCCGTTCAAGGGCGTTCCCTTCCTCCTGCACTACGTGTCCTCCAAGGGCGCGGTGGTGGCGATGACCAAGGCGCTGGCCAAGGAGCTGGGCGCCGACAACATCCTCGTCAACACGGTCGCCCCGGGGTTCACGATGTCCGACGGCGTGCTCGCCAACGACATCCAGGTGCAGAAGCTGCAGGAGGTCTCCGTCAAGGCGCGGGTGCTCGCCCGCGACCAGTACCCGGAGGACATCGTGGGCGCGGTGGCCTTCTTCGCCGGCGACGGAGCCTCCTTCATCACCGGCCAGGCGCTGGTGGTCGACGGCGGCGCGTACTTCAACTAGCCAGGGGGTTACGGATGGAGCTGCAGGTCTGTGAACACACGGTCGCCGATGGCGAATCGCTGGCGCTCGACGCCGCTCCCCGGGTGATCTACGAGCTCCCGCAGGGCCCGGCCCGGCACACCACCGGCGCAATGACCCTCACCGGACCGGCCCACGTGCTGAGCTTCGAGCTGGTCGCGCAGGCCTCGCCCGAGGCCAAGTTGTCGGCCCCCGTCGAGCTCGAGGGCGAGCAGCTGATCCGGTTGGACACCGTGGCCTTCCCGCCGGGGGGCGTCGCCTACCTGCACGTCCATCGCGGCCCCGGGCTGCGCGTGCTCCTGCACGGCGAGATCCGCATCGACACCGACGGGCACTCGACCACCTACGGTCCGCTGGAGGCGTGGTTCGAGGCCGGGCCGATCCCGGTGTTCGCCGCCGCCTCCGAGTCTGAGCCCACCGCCTTCGTGCGCTGCATGGTCCTGCCGGCCGAGCTGCTCGGCAAGCGATCGCTGCGCTACGTCCGCGACGAGGACGCTGAGAAGCCCAAGCTGCAGGAGTACAAGATCTTCGTCGACGAACTGCTCTCAGACGCCGCGGTCACCACGTGAGCGACGCTCTGCGCGGTGGGCACCTGCTGGCCGACCAGCTCGTCGCCCACGGCTGCGAGCTGGCCTTCTGTGTTCCCGGGGAGAGCTACCTGCCGCTGCTGGACGGCCTCTACGCCCATCGCGACGCCGTCCGGGTCGTCACCTGCCGCCACGAGACCGCCGCCGCCAACGCCGCCGACGCCTACGGCAAGCTGACCGGCCGGCCGGGGATCTGCATGGTCACCCGCGGACCGGGCGCCACCCAGGCGGCCGTCGGCATCCACACCGCCCGCCAGGACTCGACGCCGCTCATCCTCCTCGTCGGCCAGGTGGCCACCTGGATGCGCGGCCGCGAGGCCTTTCAGGAGATCGACTGCGAGGCGGTCTTCGGTTCGATGGCCAAGGGCGTCTATGAGATCGACGACCCGGCACGGATCCCGGAGATCGTCGCCTCGGCGTTCTCGCTGGCGCTGAGCGGCCGTCAGGGACCGGTCGTCATCTCGCTGCCCGAGGACGTGCTGTCGGCCGAGGTGGCGGACGAGCCCGCGAGCGTCCCCCGGGCGGTGGCGCGCCAGCCGACGCCCGATCCGGCCGCCGTCGCCCGGCTGCGCGGCCTGCTCGAGGAGGCGCAGCGGCCGCTCGTGCTCGCCGGCGGCGGCCCGTGGGACGAGGCGGCGTGCGCGCAGCTCGCCGGCTGGGCGACCGCCTGCGGGCTGCCGGTGGCCGCCTCCTTTCGCCGCCAGGACGTCCTGGACAACGCCTCGGCAAGCTACGCCGGCGATGTCGGGCTGGGCGTCAACCCGGCGCTCGCCCAGCGCCTGCGCGACTGTGACCTGCTGATCGCCGCCGGGCCACGCCTGACGGAGATCGAGACCCAGGGCTACACCCTGCCGGTGCCCCCGGTGGCGCCGCAGACGCTCGTCCACGTCCATCCCGACCCGGGTGAGCTGGGCCGCGTCTACCAGCCGGCCCTCGGCATCGTCGCCGGCGTGGGACCGTTCATGGCCGCCGTCGACGCCGGCGCGCGCGTCGACGGGTCCCGCTGGAGCGAGTGGACGCAGGCGGCCCGGGCCGACTACGAGGCCTGGTCGGCGCTGCCGCCGGCGACTGATTCGCTGGATCTGGGCGCGGCCATCGGGGTGCTGCGCGACGAGCTGCCGCGCCGACACGATCTTCTGCAACGGCGCCGGCAACTACACGGTGTGGGTGCACCGCTTCACCCGCTATCGCCGGTGGGCCACCCAACTGGCCCCCCAGAGCGGCGCGATGGGCTATGGCCTCCCCGCCGCGCTGGCCGCCCAGATCGTCCACCCCAACCGCCGGGTGGTGGCCTTTGCGGGCGACGGCTGCTTTCAGATGGCCGGTCAGGAGCTGGCCACAATGGTCGCCGAGCGGCTGCCGATCCTGGTGATCGTCGCCAACAACCGAATGCTCGGGACGATCCGCATGCACCAGGAGCGCCGCTTCCCGGGGCGCGTCATGGCCACGGATCTCGTCAACCCGGACTTCACCGCGCTGGCTCGCTCCTACGGAGCCTTCGGGGTCCGCGTGCAGCGCCCCCAGGAGCTGCCCGAGGCGGTGCGGCAGGCCCGCGACGCGGGCGGCCCCGCGCTCATCGAGCTGCTGACCGATCCCGACGCCCTGACCCCCAGCGCCTCGCTCTCCGCTCTCGCCGCCGCGCGATGATCCCCGCGGACGGCCGTCCGTTCGACGAGGTGCTGGCCGTCCGCTACGGGACCCTGGTGGCGCGCAAGAGCGCCCTCTACTACCGCTACGCCGACTACGGGGAACCGGACGCGGAGGCGCGTATGGACTACTTCTTCTGGGTGCTGCGCCGCGGCGAGGAGACGGTGCTCGTCGACACCGGCTTCGGGCCGGCGGCGGGCGCCCGGCGCGGGCGCACGCTGCTGCACCGCACGGATGACGCGCTGCGCCGGCTGGGCATCGACCCGGCATCGGTCGCGCAGGTCATCATCACCCACCTGCACTACGACCACACCGGCAACCTCGACCTGTTCCCGGGCGCCCACCTGTTCGTCGACGGCCGCGAGCTGGCCTTCTGGAGCGGACCCTATGCCGGCCGCCACTGCTTCGCGGCGGCCACGGAACCGCGCGAGCTGGCGTGGATCGCCGGCGCCCAGGCCGCGGGACGCGTCACCGCCGTCGGACCCGAGCAGGTGATCGCCGGCGGCGTGCGGGCGGTGCGCGTCGGCGGCCACTCCCCCGGCCAGCAGATCCTCGTCGTCCCGACCGTCGACGGCGAGGTGGTGATCGCCTCCGACGCTGCCCACTTCTACGAGGAGCTGGCGCTCGATCGGCCCTTCGACGTCCTCGCCGACCTGCAGGCGGCCTACGCCGCCCTGGAGCTGCTGCGCCGCCACCAGGCGCAGGGACGGCCCGTCGCGGTCGGCCACGACCCCGAGGTGATGCGCCGCTTCCCGGCGGCCGGCCCCGGCCTTGAGGACCTGGCGGTCCGGATCACCCGCTGACGGAGTCGACCGCCGAGCGGAAGTCCGCGTCGGCGAGCTCCTCCAGCCGGTCCGGTCACCTTCATGTCGGCTCTGCGCCCTCGTGGAGGCGGACGCCGCCGGCCAGGTCTCCGATGCCGTCGACGATCC
This sequence comes from uncultured Solirubrobacteraceae bacterium, assembly GCA_963800545.1. Lineage (GTDB taxonomy): Bacteria > Actinomycetota > Thermoleophilia > Solirubrobacterales > Solirubrobacteraceae > Palsa-465. The sequence continues at coordinate 95,741 of CAWDBJ010000004.1, read as the reverse complement.
GGTTGGAGATGAGGTCGCCGTAACCCATCGCGTTGGTCATCTCGAACGCCGCCAGGCATCCCGGCCCGGTGAAGGTCGGCACCCCCGCCTCGGCGACGTGCTCGAGATAGAGGCGCAGGTCCTTGGCCATCATCCGCCCGGTCAGCCCGCCCTCCAGATAGTCGCCGTGGACGATGCTGGGGAAGCGCTCGCGGGTGGCGAAGTTCACCCCCGAGCTGGCGTTGAGCACCTCGAGCAGGCGATCGAGATCGAGCCCGGCCTTGCGCGCGGCCACCATCACCTCCGAGGTCGCGGCCAGGGCGAGGCCGTTGAGGTAGTTGTTCAGCACCTTGGCGAGATGGCCGCTGCCGGGGCCGCCCATCCACACCACCGTGGAGGCGATGGGGGCGAGCAGCGGTCGCACCCGCTCGAGCGCCTCGCCCTCCCCACCGATCATGATCGTCAGCGTCCCTCGCTCGGCCGCCTTGGCCCCGCCGGAGATGCCGGCGTCCAACAGGGCCACCCCCACCTGCGCCAGCCGGTCGTGCAGCCTCCGCGTGCAGGACGGCGCGGCGGTCGACAGGTCGACGACCACCTGCCCCGCCCGCGCGCTTTCCAGCACCCCGCCGGGCCCGAGCACCACCGGCTCGATCACGGAGCTGTCGGGCAGCGAGAGCAGGACGACATCCACGGCGGCCACCAGCTCGGCGACCGAGGCGGCGGCCTGCATCCCGCAGTCACCCAGGGTCGCCGCGTCGATGTCAAAGGCGATCACCGGGACCCCGGCCGCCGCCAGCCGGCGGCCCATCCGCCCGCCCATGTTGCCCGCCCCGATGATCCCGGCGCGCATCAGCTCGCCTCGGGTCCGGCCGCCACGGTGGCGCCGCCCCAGCCCTCGATCATCTGCACGTAGGCGGTGCAGTCGGCGCCGTCGTGCTCGTCGGCCAGCCGCCACAGCTCGTCGACGGTGGCCCCCAGCAGCATCGGCACCTCGTGGCGGCGGGCCTCCTGCAGGCACAGCCCGACGTCCTTGGCCATCAGCTCGAGGCGGAAGCCGTGGGCGAAGCGGCGGGTCAGCACCTGCTGGGGGAACTTGCTGCTGGCGGCGTTGTTGGCGCCGCTGGAGGCGTCGATGACCTCGAGCAGCGTCGCCGGGTCCAGGCCCGCCTTGGCCCCCAGCACCGTCGCCTCGGCGGTGATGGCGATGCAGGCGGCCGAGATGAGGTTGTTGAGCACCTTGACCATCTGGCCCTGGCCGGGGGTCTCGCCGACGACGAAGATCCGGCTCCCCAGCAGCTCGAGCAGCGGCGTCACCCGCTCCAGCGCGGCGGGGTTGCCCGCGGCCATGATCGCCAGCCGGCCGGCGGCCGCCCCCGCCGGCCCACCGGAGACGGGGGCGTCGACGCTGTCCACGCCCGCCCGCGCGAGCTCAGTGGCGACCCGCTCGGCCATCTGGGGCCCGGTGGTCGAGACGTCGACGTAGGTGCGCACGTTGCTGCCAGCGCGGATGCCGTCCTCGCCGAGGGCCACCTCGCCGACGATCGCCGCGTTGGGGAGGCTGACGAACACCGTGGCCGCCGCGTCGGCGACGGCGCGGGGCGAGGCGGCGGCTCGCGCCCCCCGAGCGACCAGCGCGTCGACGGCCTCGGCGGCGGTGTCATGGACGACGAGCGGATGGCCGGCGTCGAGCAGCCGCGTCGCCATCCGCGATCCCATGGCGCCCAGGCCGACGAACCCGATGGCCGTCTCGGCGGCGGTCATGGCTCGAAGTCCTCGAGGTCGTAGCCGGCCTCGGTGAGAACCTCCTCGGCAACGCGGAAGGCCTCCATGCCGGCGGGCACCCCGCAGTAGATCGCGACCTGCAGGAGGGCCTCGCGGATCTCCCCCGGGGTCACCCCGTTGGTCAGCGCGCCGCGCAGGTGCAGCCGCAGCTCGGGACTGCGGTTCAGCGCGGCCAGCATGCCGAGGTTGAGGATGCTCCGCGTCCGGCGATCCAGCCCCTCGCGCGACCAGGCGGCGCCCCAGCAGTACTCAGTGACGAGCTCCTGCATCGGCCGCGCGAAGGCGGTGGCCCTGGCCAGCGAGCGGTCGACGTGCTCGGCGCCGAGCACCTCCCGGCGCGTCTGAAGCCCGCGCTCCAGCATCGGTCTGCCCTCCATCCCCTGCTCCTTTCGACGTGGCGGTCTCGACAAGCTAGTCCCCGGTCGGCCATCCTGCAGGGATGAACGACGGCACCTTCACCTCCCTGGGCGACGACGCCCCCGGCTTCCCGCTCGCCGACGGCGCGATCGCCCGAGCCCTCTTCGGCGAGCGCGGGATGCTCAACGTGGTGGTCCTCGAGCCCGGCGCCGAGGTGGCGCCGCACTCGCATCCCCACGAGCAGCTCGGGCTGATCATGAGCGGTTCGATGACGATGGTGGTCGGCGGCGCGCAGCGCGAATGCGCCCCCATGGACGCCTACGTGGTTCCCGGCGGAGTGGAGCACGGGGGCACCGCCGGCCCCGAGGGCGCGACCGTGCTCGACGTCTTCGTGCCGGTCCGCGAGGACTACCGGGAGCGCGCCGCGGGCAGCTGAGCGGCGGTGCGCTCAGGCCGCCAGGTAGCCGCCGTCGACGGGCAGCACCGCGCCGGTGATGAACCGCGCGGCGTCCGAGCAGAGAAACAGCGCCGGGCCGACGAGGTCCTCGGGCTCGCCCCACCGTCCCATCGGCGTCCGCGCGAGGATGGCGTCGCCGGCGCCCCCCGGCTCGCGCAGGGCGGCCGTCAGCGCGGTGGCGATCCAGCCGGGGGCGATCGCGTTGACCCGCACCTCCGGCGCCCAGGCGACGGCCAGCGACTTGACGAGCGAGACGATGCCGCCCTTGGAGGCGGCATAGCCGGGACCCGCGGTCCGCCCACGGAGGAGAGCATCGAGGCGGTCGCCAGGGCCGCGCCGCCGGAGGCGCGCAGCAGCTCGTGGCACGCGGTCAGCGTCCGCAGCGTCCCCGTCAGGTTGACCTCGAGCACCTGGGCGAACACCGCCGGGTCGTACTCGTCGTCGCGGCGGATGATGCCCGCGCAGCAGACGACGGCGTCCAGCCGGTCCATGTCCGGCGAGGACTGCCGGGGATGCAGGCCGGATCGGTGACGTCGCCGGCGGTGAAGGCCACGCCCGGCGGGGAGCCCTGCGGCTCGCCCAGGCCGACCGCCATCACCTCAGCCCCGGCGGCGGCGAACCCGCCGGCCAGCGCCAGGCCGATCCCGCTGGTGGCGCCGGTGACGAGCACCCGGCGCCCGGAGAAGTCAGCGCTCACCGGATGAACTGATCGACGTAGCCGGCCCCGAGGCCGACCTCCTCGTAGTGCGCGCGGCACAGCTCGATCTTGGTGAACACGTCCTCGAAGCCGGTGGTCGCCCCCCACGGGTCGACGTAGATCATCACCCCGTTGACGGTGAACAGGGTGATCATCTCCGTCTCGCCCTCGGGCACCACGAGGGTGTGCGTCTCCCCCGGCGGCTCGAACAGGAAGGCGCCCGGCTCGGCCATCCAGTCGTGCTCGAGGTAGTGCCAGCGCCCCTTGATGACGTAGCCGGTGACCGGCTGGGGATGGCGGTGGCGGCTGACCATCCCGGTGCGCCGGACGCGCAGCAGGTTGCACCAGTAGCCCTGGCGGGTGTGCAGCAGCAGCGGGCGGAAATCCAGACCCTCGGCCTGCGGGACCCAGATCCGCTCGTCCTCGGGCACCGCCGGCGAGACGAGCACCTCCTCGGCCGCCTCCGCCGGGAACGGCAGCTGGTAGGCCATCCGCGAGGTGTCGGTGCTGCTCACCGGTGCGCGCTCGCAGCATCTCGATCGTCTCGGCCACGCCCTCGCGCAGCGGCGTGGTCACCGGGTCCGACCGCGGCCATGTCCTCCGGCAGCGGCAGCTCGACGTCCTCCTTGTAGGTGATCGTCCCCGCCGCCTCGGGCAGCGCCGCCTCGATCGCGGCGATCACGTCGGTCACGTGCTCGGAGGGGCCGCCGACGTTGCGCACCGCGGCGCCCCGGTCGCTGCCGCGCCGAGCGGGCGCCCTTGATGAACAGCCCGGCGGTGTCGGGCGCGTACTGGAACTGCGCGCGTCCCCCGAAGGGGATCTCGTAGGGCTCGCCGGCCGCCGCGGCGGCCATCGCCAGCGTCGGCCCGGCGGTCATCCCGTGGTCGCGGCCCGGCCCGTAGACGACGTGCGGCCGCAGACCCACGCTCGGCCAGCTCGGCGTCGTGCCAGTACACGCGCGCCGCGCCCTCGTTGGCGAGCTTGTGCACGCCGTAGTGGTTGAGCGGATGGCCGTCGGCGTCCTCGGCCACGCGCACGCCGTCGGAGCGGTCATAGGCGGCCGCCGAGCTGGCGTAGGCGACGCCCTGGACCTCGCCGCGCCGGGCCGCCTCGAACACGTTGACCGTGCCGACGACGTTGACCAGGGCGCCGCGCGGTGGATCGGCCCGGGCGACCGGGAGCAGCAGCGCCGCGAGGTGGACGACGTGGGTGATGCGGTGATCGGACGATGGCGGCCACGAGGCCCTCGAGGTCCGTCACGTCACCGTGGGTCAGCCGCACGGCAGCCGAGCTCGTCGCTGGACATCACCAGCTGAGCCGGCGCGTGTCGTCCCCGAGGTCGAAGGCGATGACCTCGTGGCCCTCGCGCACCAGCTGACGGCAGGCCCACGCGCCGATGCAGCCCAGCGCTCCCGATGATCAGCCAGCGTTCGTCAGACATCTTGGTACACCGTGACCTCCTCCGTGTAGAACTCGTGCGCCGCCGAGCCCTGCTCGTGGGGCCCGAAGCCCGACTCCTTGGTGCCGCCGAAGGGGACGTGGACGTCGGCTCCCGCCGTCTGGGAGTTGACGTGCAGGATGCCGGACTCCAGCTCGTCGACGCACTGCTGGGCGGTGCGCAGGTTGGTCGTGAACACGGAGGCCGACAGCCCGAAGCGCACGGCGTTGGCCCGCTCGATCGCCTCGTCGATGGTGTCGAAGCGATACAGGGAGGCCGACCGGCCCGAACACCTCCTCGCAGGAGAGGAAGGCGTCGTCGGCGACGTCCTCGAACAGGGTGGGCGCGATCAGGTAGCCCTCGTCGTCGGCCCGCTCGCCGCCGGCGATGACGGTGCCGCCCTGCTCGCGACCCCGCGCGATGCCGGCCAGGACCTCCTCGAACTGCTTCTCGTTGACGAGCGGCCCGACCTCCGTCTGCGGGATCCGTGGGGTCGCCGACCTTGGCGTCGGCGATCCGCGCCAGCAGCGCCTCGCGGAACGCGTCGTAGACCCCCGACTGCACGTACATCCGGCGGGTGGCGGTGCACTTCTGGCCGGCCGACCAGTACGCGCCCGGCGAAGGCGGCGGTCACCGCCGCGTCGAGCGCCGCGTCGTCGGCGACGATCAGCGGATTGTGGCCGCCCAGCTCCAGCTGGACGCGCTTGCCCAGCCGCCGTCGCCTTCTCGCGGACGCCGAGCCCGACGGGGACCGAACCGGTGAACGAGATCGGCCTGGACCTCCGGGGCGTGACCAGCGGCTCGCCGGCCGCCGAGCCCCGGCCGATGACGACGTTGAGCACGCCCTCGGGCAGGCCGGCCTGCTCGAAGGCGGCCGCCAGGTGCAGGCCGGTCAGCGGCGAGTCCTGGGCGAGCTTCATCACCACCGGTGTTGCCGTAGGCGAGCGCCGGCGCGCGTCTTCCAGGTGGGGATCGCGATCGGGAAGTTCCACGGCGTGATCAGGCCGACGACGCCGACCGGCCGCCGCCGGGTGTAGACGAGCGCCCCGGTGGCCGACTGCTCGAACAGCTGGCCCGACCGGCCGCAGTCCCTCGCCGGCGAAGAAGCGCAGGATCGCGGCCGCCCGGCCGGCCTCCCCGCGAGCCTCGCGCAGCGGCTTGCCCATCTCGCGGGTCATGTCCTGGGCGATCTCCTCCTGGCGCGCCTCGATCGCGTCGGCCGCCTTGCTCAGGTAGGCGCCGCGGGCGGCCGCGGGCAGGCGGGCCCACTCGCGCCGCGCGCCGTGCGGCGGCCGCCACCGCGGCGGCCACGTCGTCAGCGTCGGAGCTCGGGAACTCGCCGACGACCTCGCTCGGTCGCCACGGGTTGTGGCGCTCGTAGACCGCGCCGCTCTGGCTGGGCGTCCACCGGCCGGCGATGAAGTTGGCGGCGGGCGCGCCCGTGATCGTGTCTGCCAGTCGAGCTCCTTAGTACGTCGCGCGGCCGCCGGAGACGTCGAACACGCCCGCGGTCGAGAAGCGTGCAGTCCTCGGAGGCGAGGAACTCGATCAGCGCCGCCACCTCGTCGGGCTGGCCCATGCGGCCCATCGGGATGCGGCTGAGCATGTAGGCGACGTGCTCCTCGCTCATGTCACCCAGCATCTGGCCGTCGATGACCGCCGGGGTGACGCAGTTGACGAGCACGCCCGTCTGGGCGAGGTCCTTGCCGATCGACTTGGTCATGGCGATCACCGCCGCCTTGGAGGCCGAGTAGGCCGTCGGCCATCGGGTTGCCCTCCTTGCCGGCGATCGAGGCCACGTTGACGATGCGGCCGTAGCCGCGCGGGACCATCGCCCGGGCGGCCGCCCGGTTGGCCCAGAAGACGCCGTCGCAGTTGATCTGCATGACCCGCCGCCACTCCTCGTCGCCGACGTCGACGGTGGGCAGCGAATCGCCGGTGACCCCGGCGGCGCACACGAGGATGTCCAGCGGACCGAGCTCTGACTCGACGTCGGCGACCGCCGGGTCGACGTCCGCGGATCGGCGCACGTCGCCGGTCAGCGAGAGCACGCCGTCGGCCGTCGCCGGATGCAGGTCCAGCGTGGCCACCCGGGCGCCGCCCGCCTGCAGCCGGGCGACGACCGCGCCGCCGATGTCGCCGGCGCCGCCGGTGACCAGCGCCGTGCGGCCTTCGAAGTTGTGGCTCACCCGAGCGGCTTGCCGCCGAGGCCCCACTGCTTGGGCGGAAGGCCGGTGACGACGACCCACGTCTCGTCGCGGATCTTCTCCGAGGTGCACTCCACCACGGCGTCGGTCACCTTCTCGATGAGCTTGGGGACCGTCTCGTCGTTGATGCGGCTGTCGAACAGCTTGATCTCTACGATCGGCATGGCGTCTCCTTATTCTGTGGGTTCGGGGGTTGCGCTTACGCTAGTGCGGGGTTGAGCTAGTGCTCGACGTAGCGGCTGTCGCCGTCGGCGCCCAGCACCTGGTCGTGCTCGGGGTCGGCGACATGGTCGCGCGGCACCGGCGACATGGCCTCCAGGAACGCACAGCCGCCGTCCGAGTGCAGGGAATGCTCGACCCGCGGTTGATGACGACGCAGTCGCCCTCGCGCACCGTCGCGGTCTCCCCGCCGACGGTCATCTCCAGCTCGCCGCCGGTGATCCACATGACCTGCTCGGAATCCTCGTGCGAGTGGTCGGGGACCGTCGGCCCCCGGCTCGTAGCTGACCTGGCAGAAGAGGATCTGCTCGCCGGCGATCGACTGGAGGTTGACGCGCGGAAACAGCGAGAGGGACGCCCGGCCGTCCCAGGACTGAAAGGGCGAGTTGCTCACGGAGTGTCCACGAAGCCGGCGCCGCCGTTGCTGGTGACCGCCCGCAGGGAGAGCTCCTCGTCGAAGATCACCCGCTTGCCCTCGCGGCGGGGCTCGGCCTTGGCCTTGATGGCGCGCAGCACGCGCTCGGGCGAGGCCGGCATCTGGGTCACCCACACGCCGACGGCGTCGTGGATGGCGGCGGCGATCGCCGGCGGCTGGGCGTTGTTGGCCATCTCGCCGATCGCCTTGGCGCCGAACGGACCGTCGACCGACGGGTTCTCGAGGATGACGTTCTCCAGCTCGGGCAGCTTCTCGAGCGGTCGGCGCCAGGTAGGAGCCGAACTGCTCGCCGCGGTGCTCGACCGAGGGATAGTGCGGATAGGACTCCTCGAGCAGTCCGAGCCCGATGCCCATCATCGCCCCGCCCTCGATCTGGCCCTCGACGAGCAGCGGGTTGATCGCCCGCCCGACGTCGTAGACGGACACCATCCGGGTGATCTCCACCTCGCCGGTCTCGTCGTCGACCACCACGTCGGCCACGCAGGCCGCGTAGGAGATGGCCGAGTGCGGCTCCGCCGTGACCGAGCCGTCGTCGTCGTTGACCTCGGCCAGCGGCTTGAGCGCCGTGCCCTGGCCGGAGATCAGCTCGCCGTAGGAGTAGGTGGCCGCGCCGGCGACGTCGGACACGGAGATCTTGCGGTCCGGCGCGCCCTTGGCGACCACCTCGCCGTCGGTGATCTCGAGGTCGCCGGCGTCGATCTCGAGCTCCTTGGAGGCGATGTCGAGCACCCGCTCGCGCACCCGCTCGGCGGCGTAGCGGACGGCGTTGCCGCCGATGAACGTGCCGCGCGAGGCGAACGTGCCGGTGCACACCGCCGAGGAGTCGGTGTTGGTGTTGTCCATCGTGACCCAGTCGTAGGGGACGCCGAGCGCGTCGGCGACGATCTGGGTGTGGACCGTCTTGGAGCCCTGGCCGATGTCGACCGTGCCCGAGAACACGTCGACGCGGCCGTCGGGCTTGAGCTTGATCCAGGCCTGGCTGGGATCGCCGTTCTGGTTCATCCCCGTCGGGTACTCGATCGTGGAGAAGCCACGTCCGGTGTGCTTGGCCATCAGTGTGACCCTCCATTGCCGTGTGACGCGTTGGCCGCCCCGCTGCGCGCGAGGACGTGGGCGCCCTCGGGCGCCTGCTGGGCGACGAGGTGCTCGGGGAGCAGCTCGCCGGTGCGCCGCTCCGCGGTCATCGCCCTGGTACTCGGGGGCCAGCTCCTTGCCGACCCGCTCGGCGGTGGCCAGGGTCACCGGCACCGTCGAGGGATCCTGCATGGCCACCAGGTTGCCGGTGGTGTCGCCCATCCGGTTGGCGTTCTTGAGCCGCATCTCCCAGGGGTCAGCCCCAGCACGTCGGCCACCCGGGTGATGTGCGTCTCCACCGCCATCGACACCGAGGTCACGCCGAAGCCGCGCATGGCGGTCGTCGGCACCCGGTTGGTGAACACGACGAAGCCGTCGAACTTCAGGTTGGGGATCGTGTAGGCGCCGGTGTGATGGAAGGCGTGCTTGGTCAGCCCGTAGGGCGAGAACCGCGCGTAGGCGCCGGAGTCGTGCAGAGTGAGCATCCGCCGGCCGAGGATCCAGCCGTCGGAGGTGACCGCGTCCTCCATCTCGATGTGCCACGGCGCCCGCGTCGAGGAGGCCAGGAACTCCTCCTCGCGCGTCCAGCGCCACTTGACCGGCCGCTGGGCCTTGAGCGCCAGCACCGCGCTGATCGTCTCCGAGGCGGTGTCGACCTTGCCGCCGAAGCCGCCGCCGACCGTCCCGCCGATGAGCTTGATCCGGTTCAGCGGCAGCTCCAGATGCGCGGCCACCACCCCGAGCGAGAAGTACATCGCCTGGGTGCACGAGTAGATCGTCAGCCGGCCGTCGGGCTCGGGGACGACGAGCGCCGCCTGGGTCTCCAGCGGGCAGTGCTCGATCGCCTGCGGGCGGTAGACGCCCGAGACGATGGTGTCGGCCCGGTCGAAGGCCGCACTCGATGTCGCCCTTGCGCACCCGGCGGTGGTTGTGGGGGCCGAAGTGCGGGAACACCGGCCCCCACTGGTGGATCTCGGGGGCATCGGGCTCGAAGGCCAGGCGGATGTCGAACAGCGCCGGGCGCTCCTCGTACTCGACGTCGATCAGCGTCCAGCGCCTCCATCGCGGTGTCGACGTCCTCGGCGGCGACGGCCGCGATCGGCTGGCCCTTCCAGCGGACGACATCCTCGGCGAGCAGCGGCTCGTCGGCGGGGACGCCGAGCGCCTCGAGATGGCCGTAGACGTTCTTGGGGACGTCCTCGTGGGTGACGATCGCCCGCACGCCGCGCAGCTTCTCGGCCCGGCTGGTGTCCAGGTTGAGGATCGAGGCGTGGTGATGCGGCGAGCGCAGCGCCCGGGCGTAGAGCATGCCCGGCGCCTTGACGTCATCGACGAAGGCGGTGCGCCCGGTGATGTGGGCGACGCCGTCGTAGCGGGGAAGCTTGGCGCCGACGGCCTTCATGCCGGGGCTCCCTTCGGTTCGGTCTCGGGTTGGCTGGCATCGGGATCGAGCTCGTCGACGTGCTCGGCGTCGTACTCCCCGGCGGAGGCGGCGACGATCGCGTCGACGATCTTCACGTAGCCGGTGCAGCGGCAGACGTGGCCGGAGAGGGCGTCGAGCACCTGCTCGCGGGTGACCGCTCCGTCGGCGTCTCGGATCAGCGCCTCGCGCGGCCATCAGCATCCCGGAGGTGCAGTAGCCGCACTGGGCGGCGTAGCGGTCGTTGAACGCCGCCTGCAGCGGGGTGAGGTCCTGCGGGTTGCCCAGGCCCTCGATGGTCGTCACCTCGGCGTTCTCGAGCGTGCCGATGGCCAGCAGGCAGGCCCGCCGCGGCTCACCGTCGATGAGCACCGTGCACGAACCGCATCCCCCCTGCTCGCAGCCGGGCTTGGCGCCCGTGATGTTCAACTCCTCGCGCAACACCGTCAGCAGCGGCGTCACCGGCGAGCTGGCGGTGGCGCGCGGAACGCCGTTGATCGTCAGTTCCATGCTCAGCCTCCCTGAAGCTGTTCGATGGCCCGGGCGACGAGCACGGGCAGGACCTCGCGCCGGTACCAGGACGAGGCCAGCGCATCGTCGTGAGGGTCGACTCCGTCGGTGGCGTGGGCGGCCGCGTCGGTCGCGGAGGCCCCCCCGGCCAGCGCCTCCTCGACGGCGCGCAGGCGCACCGCATGGGGCGCCACCCCGCCGGCGGCGACGCGCACGGCGCCGTCGACCTCGGCGGTGGCCACGGACATCACCGAGTAGGAGTGCGAGTGGGGACGGCGCTGGGTGAGGTAGGCGCCCCGCGGGACGGGATCGACCTCGATGCTCAGCACGAGCCGGTCGCGGTCCCCGGCCAGGTACTCCTCAACCGGCTCGGTCCGCTCGCCGCCGGCTCCGGCGGAGCGCACCCGGGCGCCCATCGCCACCAGCGGGGCCTGCAGATCGCCGCGAGGAGCCTCCAGGCCGGGGGCGGCGCAGAGGTTGCCGCCGATCGTCGCCTGGCCGCGGATCTCGGGGTCGGCCACCATCGCCGCCGCGTCGACCAGCGGCTGCACGCCGGAGGCGATCACCGCGTCGAGGGTCGCCATGGCGCCGAAGGTCACCGCGCCGTTGGCAGCTGACCGCGTCGATCCCCGCGCGGTGGAGCATCAGCGTCCGTCCGCCCTTGGGGTAGCGCCCGTAGGTGACCTCGGGCATGAGGATCGTCCCGCCGGCCAGCACGGTGACGTTGGCGCCGTCGCCGAACGCCTCGATGGCCTCGGCCTCCGACGCCGGCATGAGTGCTTGCGTTTCGCTGCTTCTCACCGCTCTCCCTGTCTGTCAGCTTGCCGCTTCGGGCCAGAGCCAAACTCTATGGTGAAGCCGTCTGGCAATGATCCAGTCTATAGGCTCGCCGTGCCACCCGCCGTCTAAGATGCGCCGCACGGTGGAGCGGATCGAGAGCATCGACCAGCTGGAGGCGGCGCTCCTGGAGAGCTCCTACCTTCCCGACCGCGGCCTGGCCACGGTGCTCTATCTGGCCCTCCAGGTGCGCAAGCCGCTGCTGCTCGAGGGCGAGGCCGGCGTCGGCAAGACGGAGGCGGCCAAGGCGATCGCCCAGGCGCTGGGCACCCGGCTGATCCGCCTGCAGTGCTACGAGGGCCTCGACGTCAACCATGCCGTCTATGAGTGGAACTACACCCGCCAGCTGCTGCACATCCGCGCCGTGCAGGAGGGCGGGCAGGTCGACGAGGAGGAGCTCTTCTCCGAGCGCTTCCTCATCCGCCGGCCGCTGCTGGAGGCGATCACCGCGCCCGAGCCGGTGGTGCTCCTCATCGATGAGATCGACCGGGCCGACGACGAGTTCGAGGCCTTCCTGCTCGAGCTGCTCTCCGACTTTCAGATCACCATCCCCGAGCTGGGGACGATCAGCGCCGAGCACCGCCCGATCGTCGTGCTCACCTCCAACCGGACGCGGGAGCTGCACGACGCCCTGAAGCGCCGCTGCCTGTTTCACTGGATCGGCCACCCGTCCTGCGAGCGCGAGATCGAGATCGTCCGCCTGCGCGTGCCCGGCGTCGGCGAGCGGCTGGCCGCCCAGGCCGTGCAGTTCGTGCAGGGCCTGCGCGAGCTCGAGCTGACCAAGGCCCCGGGCGTCGCCGAGACCGTCGACTGGGCGCAGGCGCTGGCGGTGCTCGGCCGCCAGGAGCTCGACGCCGAGGTCGTGCAGTCCACCCTCGGCTCCGTGCTCAAGTACCAGGAGGACCTCAACCTGGTGCGCGACGAGACGCTCATCGGCCTCCTGGCGGAGGCGCGCGCTGCCCGCTGAAGCGGTCGTCCGCCACGTGGTCACCTTCGGCCGCGTGCTGCGCGAGGCCGGGCTGGAGATCGGTCCCGGTCGGGTGGCCGACGCGCTGCGAGGGCTCGACGCCGTCGACCTCAGCCGCCAGGAGGACGTCTACTGGGCGCTGCGGGTGACGCTCGTCACCCGCCGGGAGGAGCTCGAGCCGTTCGATCGCGCCTTCAACGCCTGGTTTCTGCGGGCGCCCGTGATCCCTCCGATGCGAGTGAACACGCCCAAGCTGGCGCGGCCGCGCGGCCTCGGTCATGCCGACCCGGTGCGCGGCGACGACCGTGACGCGCCGGCGCCGGAGCGCACCGAGGTCGGCTGGAGCGCCACGGACATCCTGCGCGAGCGCGACTTCGCGGCCATGACCCACGAGGAGTTCGCCCGCGCCCGCCAGATGCTCGCCCAGCTGGCGGCGGTCCGCCCGCGGCGGCGGACCCGGCGGCTGCGCTCCCATCCCCGCGGGCGGTTGCTCGACCTGCGGCGGATGACCCGCCGCTCGCTGGCCACCGGCGGCGAGCCGCTGCAGCGCAGCTACCGGCGGCGGGTGTTCGGCGCGCGGCGCCTGGTCGTCCTGTGCGACATCTCGGGCTCGATGGAGGCCTACACCCGCGGGCTGCTGCTGTTCCTGCACGCCGCGGTCATCGCCGGCCAGGTGGAGGTCTTCGCCTTCGGCACGCGGCTGACCCGCCTGACCCAGGCGCTGCGCACCCGCGATCCCGAGCGCGCCCTGGCCCGGGCGGCCGACTCCGTCGTCGACTGGGCCGGCGGGACCCTGATCGGGGGCTCGCTGAAGGCGTTCAACGACCAGTGGGGCCGGTGGGCGTTTGCCCGCAGCGCGGTGGTGGTCATCGTCTCCGACGGCTGGGAGCGCCAGGACCCCGAGCTCGTGGGGCGCGAGATGGCCCGGCTGGCGCGCACCGCCTATGCGGTGGTGTGGGTGAGCCCGCTCAAGGGCCACGTCGACTACCAGCCGCTGGGCGCCGGGATGCGAGCGGCCCTGCCCCACATCGACCGCTTCCTGCCCGGCCACAACATCGCCAGCCTCGAGGGACTGGCCGAGGTGCTGGCCGGGATCGAGCGGCGGCATGCAACATAAAAGGAGAGGAATCGTTGGGTATCGAGATGAAGTCGGAGGCTCTGGCCGAGCTGGTTGACCCGTCGGCGGAGGTCGAGCAGGTGGCGACGGGGTTCACCTTCACCGAGGGCCCGGTGTGGAACCAGGAGGGCGACTTCCTGCTGTTCTCCGACATGCCCGGCGACGTGCGCCGCCGCTGGTCGGAGAAGGACGGGGTCACGGAGCTGCGCCGGCCCAACAACAAGGGCAACGGCATGGTCTATGACAGCGAGGGCAACCTGCTCGTCTGCGAGCACGTCACCTCCTCGCTGGTGCGCGAGCGCCGCGACGGGGTCCGCGAGACGCTCGCCTGGCATTACCAGGGCAAGTACCTCAACAGCCCCAACGACGTCATCACCCGCTCGGACGGCACGATCTACTTCACGGATCCCGGCTTCGGCCGGATGCCGGGCTTCGGCATCCCCCGCGAGCAGGAGCTCTCCTTCCAGGGCGTCTACATGATCCCGGCGGGCGGCGGCGATCCCCAGCTGGTCGTCGGCGAGACCGAGTTCGAGCAGCCCAACGGCCTGTGCTTCACCCCCGACGAGGCCCGGCTGTACATCAACGACACGACCCGCGCGCTCATCCGCGTGTACGACGTCGCGGACGACGGCTCCCTGTCGGGCGGCCGGGAGTTCTTCTCCGGCGTCGGCACCGGGGTCATCGAGGACGGCATCCCCGACGGGATGAAGGTCGACGAGCGGGGCAACGTGTGGGTCACCGGCCCGCGCGGCGTGTGGGTCATCTCGCCCTCGGGCGAGCACCTGGGCGTCATCGAGGTCCCCGAGAACGTCGGCAACCTCGCCTGGGGCGGCTCGGACTGGAAGATGCTCTACATCCCCAGCTCCACCTCCATGTACCGCCTGCCCACCAAGGTCGCGTCGAGTCCCCTCCCCTACCACTAGGAGCTTCTGGCTATGAGTACGGCCCTGATCATCCAGGACATGCAGAACGACGTCATCGGCGAGAAGGGCGCCTTCGCCGGGACCGGCGCCCCCGCCCACGCCGCCAGCCAGAACGTGGTCGCCAACGTCGCCCGCCTGGCCGACGCCGCCCGCAGCGCCGGCGTGCCGGTCATCCACGTGCACTACATCGTCGAGGAGGGCTCGGTGGGCCTGAAGCCCAACGCGCCGTTGTTTGCCGGCGTCGTCGAGACCAATGCGCTCGTCCGAGGCTCATGGGGTGCGGCCGCCGTCGAGGGCGTGGAGCCGGCGGCCGGCGACCACGTCGTCGAGAAGATGCGCATGAACGGCTTCTTTCAGACGCGGCTCGACATCCTCCTGCGCGGCCTCGGCATCGACTCCCTGGTCATCGCCGGCTGCTACACGAACATGTCGATCGAGCACACCGCGCGCCACGGCGCCGACGCCGGCTACACGATCACCGTCGTCTCCGACGGCACCTCGACCACCAGCGACGAGTGGCAGCACGCCGCCTTGAACTACGCGATGACCAACGTCGGGCGGGTGCTGACCGTCGACGAGGTGATCGCCGAGTTCTGAGCCCGGCGCCGCGTCGGCCGGCATCGCCGCGCGGCGCGGTGATCGCGGCCGGTGGTCGGCCGGCATCGCCGCGCCGGACATGCGGTGGTGTCGGGGCGCGAGATCGCGACGGGGCGCCGGCGCACCGAGCATGTCCGTCGCGGCCACGCCGGCCGACGGCGCCCCATCGGCGGCCACCCCCGCCGGCTGCCTCAGGTGGGCGCCCATCCGTCGGGCCTCCGTCGCGCGGAGCGGCCACCGCCAGCCCGGTGGGCGCCATCCGGTTGGTGGGCGAGCGGCATTGCCCAGTATCGCTGCGCCGGGACATGCGGCAGGCGGAAAATGTTGCGCGGGCGGCCGCTCACCGGCCGCGGGGCAACACCTCCCGTCTGACGGACGGATGATGTTGCGCCTCCCCGCCGGAGCCACCCGGAGCGCAACATTTCCCGTCTAATCACCCACTCACCCGCGCGCCCGCCGCCCACCGCCTGACACGCGGTGATCTCCTTAGCCTGATTCTTGCCGTTGACCCGGTGTGAACGCGGCCGGCTGTGGGTCGCTGGCCGGCCGAGTGAGCTGGCCTCGCTGCTCGATCCCTTCCCCTGCCGCCGTTGCTGTCGGCCTGAGCAGCGAAGGTCGGAGGCTGGCCGCGAACGCGGCCGGGGTCATCATCGCGTGTGCCGGCGCCCGCGGCCCGCCGCGCCCCTCAGACGATCTCGCGGCCGGTCGGCCGCAGCTCGGCGTCGAGCTCCATCTGCCAGAAGTAGCGGGTGAAGGTCACGCCCGCCTGAAAGTCGCCGACGTGGGGCTCGATCGACTCGCCGCGGGCCAGGCGGACGATCAGCTCGGGGTAGGTCTGGCCGGGCCGGGCGGCGTAGAGGTGGGCGGGGCAGGCGCCGCCGAAGCGGGTGTTGACGTCTGTGATGCCGAGGCCGATCTCCTCGTCGCGGAACGCCTGGACGGTGCAGGGGCCGCGGCAGCCGAGGGCCTCGACGACCCGGCGGCCCAGATCGATGAGCTCCTCGTCGGCGATCACCGTGCCCTTGATCGACTCGCCGCCGCGGGACTCGATCATCGTCCGCGGGATGACGTTGAGGCAGCGGCCGTCGAGGTCTGACAGGCAGTCCATCGAGAACTCGGGTCCGCGCATGGCGCGCTGGAGCATCGCGGGCTCGCGGATGTAGGCGGCCAGGAACTCCGCCTCGCGCTCGTCGGCGGCATGGAAGATCGAGCGGGCGCCCGAGCCCCAGCGCGGCTTGACCATCACCGGGTAACTGTCGGGCATGACCCCCGGGAGCACGGTCGGCGGCGAGGGCAGACCCAGGCGCTCGAGCAGCAGATGGGTCTCGTACTTGTCAAAGGTCGCGCGGGCGACGTCGCCATCGGGGACGAAGGCCGGCAGCTGACCCGCGGTGCGCGCGTGACCGAGGATCTCCAGGTCGAGATCAGTCAGCGGCACCACCGCCCCCACGCCGAACTCCGCGCACAGCTCCTGGAGCGCCGGCACGTACGCCGGGTCATCGAAGCGCGGGACCGCGCGCCGCACGTGGGCCGCGTACTGGGCGGGGGCCAGGGGGTTGGGGTCGGCGGCGATCGTCGTCGCCAGCGCGGCGAACTTGGAGACGAGCGCGAAGCGCTTGCCGACGCCCGTCAGCAGGATGCCTACGTCGTCGGTGGAGGCTGCCATCCGCCCTGCGCTCCCTTGTAGATGCCGCCGCCGCTCACCACGGAGCGGATGGTCCGCCGCAGGATCTCCAGGTCGAGGGCCAGCGAGCGATGCTCGACGTACCACAGGTCAAGCTCGATGCGCTCGGGCCACGGCAGGGCGGCGCGGCCGTTGACCTGGGCCCAGCCGGTGATCCCCGGCTTGACCGCCAGGCGGCCCCGCTGGCGCGGCGTGTAGGCGTCGACCTGGTGGCGGAGGGTCGGCCGCGGTCCGATGATCGACATCTCGCCGCGCACCACGTTCCACAGGTTGGGCAGCTCGTCGAGCGAGGTTCGCCGCAGCAGCCGGCCCACCCGGGTGATGCGGCTGTCGCCGGCCGAGATCGCCAGCCCCGCGCCCACGAACTCGGCCCCGGAGACCATCGTGCGCAGCTTGTAGATCTCAAACGGCACCCCGTCGCGACCCACCCGCGTCTGCGTGTAGATCGGGTCGCCCGGTGACTCGAGGCGCACGGCGAGGGCGAGCAGCGCGACCAGCGGGGCGGTCAGGATCGAGCCGATCCCCGCCACCAGCAGGTCAAAGGCCCTGCGCACGATGTCGGCCGAGGAGACCATGGGTCGCGCAGGCTACGGAAGTACTGTCTGCGGCGTGGTCGTCGTCGAGGTCCTCTTCTGGGTCGCGCTGGCCGGATTGGCATGGACCCAGGCGCTCTACTCGGTGTTCGCCGCCGCGCTGGCGCGGCTGCGTCCCGTGCCCGTGCGCAAGGGCGACCCGCGGTCGCCGGCGGCCGTCACGGTGACGATCATCGTCGCCGCCCACGACGAGGAGGCGGTCATCGAGCGCCGGCTGGAGAACCTGCTGGCCCAGCGCTATCCCCCGCAGCTGGTCGACATCGTGGTCGCCTCCGACGGCTCCACGGATCGCACTGACGAGCTGGTCACCGCCATCGCCGACCGCCAGGAACGCCCCGGCCGCGTCACCCTGCTGCGCTGCCCGCGGGCCGGCAAGGTGGCCGCCCAGAACCGCGCCGTGCGCGCCAGCGCCGGGCCGCGCGCCGGCGAGGTCATCGCCTTCACGGACGCCAACGCCCGCTGGGAACAGGACGCCCTGCGCCGAGCTGGTGGCCGACTTCGCCGATCCCGCAGTCGGCTACGTGTGCGGGCGCCTGCGCCTCGAGCGCGCCGACGGCACCAACCGGGAGGGGATCTACTGGCGCTATGAGCTGTGGCAGCGCGCCTCGGAGTCGGCGATGGGATCGATCACCGCCGGCAACGGGGGCATCTACGCGGTGCGGCGCAGCGACTACATCGAGACTCCCGACGAGATCGGCCACGACCTCGGCCTCCCCTACCGGATGGCCCAGCGCGGCCGGCGCGCCGTCTACGACGCCGACGCCGTCGCCTGGGAGAAGCCGTCGCGCGACACGGAGGACGAGTACGCCCGCAAGGTCCGCATGCACGCTCAGATCTGGCGCCACCTGCTGTCGGGCGACATGCTGCGCGGCGGCGGCCCGCTCTACCTGCTGGAGATCGTCTCGCACCGGGTGCTGCGCTACGCCAGCGGCCTGCTGCACATCGTCGCTGCTCATCTGCTCGGCCCTGCTCGCCGGCCAGGGCCTCGTCTACGCGATCGCCCTCGGCGCGCAGCTCGCCCTGCTCGTCCTCGCCCTGCTCGGGCGGCTGCGGCTGCCCGTCCCCGGAGCGGCCCTGGCCCTCTACTACCTGGCGGTCACCGGCTCGACGCTGGCCGGCCTCGTCCACTACCTGAGAACCGGCGTGCCGGTCGTGTGGGAGAAGGCCGAGGGCACCCGGTGATTTAGTTGTCCCCGCAACTACCCTGCTATGGTCGAGACCATGGAACTTGGACTGGCCACCTTCGCCGACCTCAGCTCCGGCGTCACGCCCCAGCAGCGGATGCGCGACCTGCTCGAGGAGGCCGAGCTGGCCGAGCAGCTGGGCCTCGACGTGTTCGCCATCGGCGAGCACCATCGCCCTGACTTCCTCATCTCCTCGCCGGCCGTCGCCCTGGCGGCGATCGCCGCCCGCACCGAGCGCATCCGCCTCTCCAGCGCGGTCACGGTGCTCAGCTCCGACGACCCGGTGCGCGTCTTTCAGCAGTTCGCAGAGCTCGACCTCATCTCCGGCGGCCGCGCCGAGATCATGGCCGGCCGCGGCTCCTTCATCGAGTCCTTCCCGCTGTTCGGCTATGACCTCGACGACTACGACGCGCTGTACGCCGAGAAGCTCGACCTGCTGCTGAAGATCCGCGACAGCGAGCGCGTCAGCTGGTCGGGCCGTCTCCGCGCGCCGCTGAGCGACGCCGGCGTCTACCCCCGGCCGATCCAGGACCCGCTGCCCGTGTGGGTGGCCGTCGGCGGCTCGCCCGCAGTCGGTGGCGCGGGCCGGGATGCTCGGCCTGCCGCTGACGCTGGCGATCATCGGTGGGCAGCCGGAGCGCTTCGCGCCGCTGATCGCGCTCTACCGCCGCGCGGCGCTCGAGTCCGGCCACGACGCGGCCGCCCTGCCGCTGGCCATCAACACCCATGCGTTCGTCGGCGAGAGCTCGGCGGCCGCCGACTCGGCCTTCGCCGCCCCCTACCTGCAGATGATGAACCGCATCGGCCGCGAGCGCGGCTGGCCGCCCTCGGGCCGGGCGGAGTACGAGGCCCTGCGCTCGCCGCGCGGCGCGGTGGCCGCCGGGTCGCCCGAGCAGGTGGCCGAGAAGATCCTCTTCGAGCACGAGCTGTTCGGCAACACCCGCTACGTCGCCCAGATGAGCGTCGGCGCCGTCAAGCACGCCGACGTGCTGCGCTCGATGGAGCTGTTCGGCACCGAGGTGGCGCCCCGGGTGCGCGACGAGGTCGCCCGCCGTCAGGCGCCGCGCCCGGCCGAGCCCGTCACCGCCTCGTAGAGGCGCAGGGTCGCCGCGGCGGCCGCCTCCCAGGAGTAGGGACCGGTCGCGGCCGCCCGGGCGGCGGCGCTCATCCGCTCGCGCTGCGCCGGGTCGGCGACCAGCTCGGCCAGCGCCTCGTGCAGCGCCGCCGCGTCCCCCGGCGCCACCACCCGCGCCGCCCCGGTGGCGGCGATCTCGGCAAACCCACCGATGTCCGACAGCACGGAGGGGCGGCCGGCGCCCAGCGCCGTGGCCAGGACGCCGGACTGGTCAAAGCGCTCCGTCCGGGTGTAGGGCAGGACGACGATGTCGGCGCGGCGCAGGAGCGCGTCGGCCTCCGGCGAGCTGACGAAGCGCGCCACCAGGCTCGCCCCCGCGGGCATCGGCGGGAGCTCCATCATCGCCCGGCCCGACCACCCACAGCTGGGCGCCCTCGATCCCCGCCCAGGCGCGGATCAGGGTGTCGAGCCCCTTGTAGGGGCGCAGCAGCCCGAAGAGGAGGACGACGGGCCGGCCGTCGTCGCGCAGCTCGGGCGGCAGGGACCCGCCGGGACCGGGGCTGAACGCGCCGTGATGGATGACGTGGACCTTGGACCCGGGGAGGCCCAGGCGCTCGGTCAGCTGGCGCCGGCCGTAGTCGGAGTGCACGACGACCGCGTCGACGCGCTCCAGCAGGCGGCGCTGGGCCGCCAGCTGCCCGGGCCGGGGCTCGCGCGGCAGCAGGTCGTGGGCGGTCAGCACCAGCGGGCGGTCGGGCAGCAGCCGGTCGTCGATCCACGGCATGGGCAGCCACTGGAAGTGCACGACGTCGGCGCTGCGGCGCGCCTGGGCGCGGTAGCGCAGCATGTCGGGGACGTGCTCGACGAGCTTGGCGACCCGCCGGCGCGCGCGAGCCGGCCCCGCCGCGGGCGTGGCGGTAGAAGAGCTCGCGCACCGCGTAGCCCTGAGGGAGCGGCACCTCCCCGTAGGCGAAGTGGCTGGTGACGAGCTCGACCTCGGCGCCGGCTTGGGCCAGCGCGGCGCACAGGGCGCGGTCGTAGGGCGGGGTGTAGGCCGGGGGATCGACGACGGAGACGCGCATCACGACCTACTCGAGCTCCCGCCCCGCCAGCGTGGCCAGGCGCTGGGCCAGCGAAGCGGCCGTGCTGGCCGCCGAGCGGCCGCACCCGCGCGCCGCCGTCCCCGCGCAGGCGGAGCACCGCGGGCGCGATCACGGCCAGGCCGGGCGCGCCCGGCGGGCGGCGCCAGGCGTCTGAGAGGCAGCGCAGCGGATGGCGTGCGAGCAGGCGGACGAGGGCGCGGCGCGGCTGAGCGCGCCGTCATCCTCGCGATAGTCGATGGCCAGCCGGCGGGCGGCCGTCGCGCTGCACCGCCTCGGGACGGGCGATCGCCTCGACGCGCGCGCCGTCGACGGTCAGCGCGTAGTCCGTCAGCGGGTCGCCGCGAGCCGGGAAGCGGTCGGCCACGAGGACCACGCGGGCGGGGCCGGCGCCGGCGCGGCGCGGGCGATTGGAGAGGGCGAAGCCGGCCAGCTCCTCGACGCCGAGCACCGCGTCGAGGGCGAGATGGGCCAGCCGCGGGCACCGGCGCCCGGCCGCGCCGCGGCGGCGAGGGCGCCGCACGCGCGCTCGCGGCGGCGGCAGCACCGAGCGGCTGGCGCAGCAACCGCCCGGCGGCGCGGGCGAGCGCCGGCTCGGGCTCGAAGCCCTCGTAGCGGCGCCCCAGCCACGCCCGGCCCGGCGGCGTAGCCGCGCCACTGGCGGCGCAGGGCGCGCACGCTCGAGCGGTAGCGGTGGGCGACCGCCGCCCCGGGGCGCCGCCCAGGGTCCAGCCGGCCCGCTGCAGCCGCCAGCTGAAGTCCGTGTCCTCGGCCGCCCGGACCCCCTCGAAGAACCCGCCGATCTCATCGAAGGCGGCGCGCCGCACGAGCAGGTTGGCGGCCACCGCCCTCGGCATGAAGGGATGCTCGAGGTGGACGTCCTGGTTGAGGAAGCTCTTGGCCGCCCCGTAGCGGGAGGCCAGGCCGCCGGCGCCCTCCGTCGGCCGGCGCTCACCGCGCCCGCCAGGGCGCCCACGGTGGCGGCGATCGGAGCGGCGAAGTAGCGGTCGATCAGACCCGGGCGGGGCCTGCACGTCGGAGTCGAGGAACAGCAGCCACTCGCCGGTGGCCTGCTCGGCGCCCGCGTTGCGGGCGAAGGCGGGCGACGGCTCGGCCGTGGCGGTGATGACCGTCACGGTGTCGCTGGTGGCGGCCACCGTCCCGCGAGTTGTCGACGAGGAAGCGCTCGTCGCCGGCGGCGACGGTCAGGCCCTCGAGCACGTCGAGGGCGGCGCGGCCGGCGGCCGGCGAGCCGGCGAACGGCATGACGACGCTGACCGGGCGGCCGGCTCATGGCGTCCCGCGGCGGAGCGGTCCGCCGACCGCGCAGCCGGCGCAGGAGCCGGCCGGCCTGGCGCAGCTCGGCCTCGTGGATGAAGCCGCTGGCCAGCAGCGCCGGCCCGATCGCCGCCAGCACGGCCAGCCGCGCCAGCAGCCCGACGGCCCCGCTGGTCGGCAGGAGCACGTCGCCGAGGGCCGCCAGGCCGCCCATGACGACCGCCAGCTTGGCCAGGCGCAGCCACTCGAACTGGACGGCGAACTGGCGCCGGGTCAGCAGGTGCATGAACCCCAGCATGAACACATATGCGCCGCAGAGGGCGATTCCGGCGCCCGCCAGGCCGAGCGGCGGCACGAGCAGGAGCAGCAGGATCACGTTGGCGGCCAGCCCGATGATCGCCGCCGGGAAGTTGCGCGTCGTCACCTTGGCCCGGCCGGCGATGGTCAGAAAGACCACCCACAGTCCGTAGAAGGCCCACCCGAGGGCCACCCACGGCACCGCCCGGTCGGCTCCCAGGTAGGCGTGGGTGGTCAGCAGCCGCAGGATGTAGCGGCCGAGCAGGGTCAGCCCGGCCACCCCCCACCCGGCGATCAGCAGGTAGTAGGTGGTGACCAGCCCGTACAGCCGTCCGGCCTCGGCGTCGTCCGTCACCGAGTAGGCCAGCGGCGGCCACGCGTACTGAAAGGCCCGCACCAGGAAGGCGATCGCCCCCGCCAGCTTGATGGCGATCGAGTACAGGCCGGCCAGGCGCGGGCTGCGGTGATGAAAGAGGTAGTAGCGGTCCACGATGCTCAGCAGGTAGACGGAGGCCTCGGCGGGGACGGTCGGCAGCCCGAAGCGCAGCAGCTCCGACAGCCGCTCGGAGCGGCGCCCGCCGGGGCGCCAGCCGGTCGCGCAGGCGAAACCACAGGACGAGCAGCACGAACGTCGAGGCGCCGTAGTTGCCCAGCAGCAGCCCCGCGCGCTCCGTCGTGCTCGCCGACGACGAGCACCACCGAGGCGGCCACCGTCAGCAGCACGTTGCTGACCGAGGCGGTCGCGTAGAGGCGCAGCCGCTCGTCGACGCGCAGCAGGCCGTAGGCCAGCTCGAGGTTGGTGAACGACCACAGCCCGAGCACGGCGATCCGGAACGTCGTGGCGTCGCGATAGCTGAGCACGAGCCGGCTCAGCGGCCCGGCGGCCACCGCCAGCACGACCGCCACGAGCGTGCTGGCCACCAGCAGGAAGCCCGCCGCGCGCCGCGCCAGGGCGTCGCGGCGCTCGGGATCCTCGTCGGTGAAGTAGAAGCGCAGGAAGGCCTCGATGATCCCCAGCCGGGCGAGGATGCTGAGGAGGATCACCCCGGTGGAGAGGATCTCGACGACCCCGTAGCCGGCCGGCGCGATGTAGCGGGTGTAGACCGGCAGCAGCAGCACGGCGATCACCCGGGACACGACATCGGCCAGCTGATAGGCGGCCACTGAGGAGACCAGCCGCTTCAGGTAGGCAGCCACGGCGGGTAACGGTACGCGGCCGACCGGCTGGCCTCCGAGCAGTAGCGTCCCCGCCGTGGCACCCCGGCGACGAGCGGCCCGCATCACCGCCCCCGGCGACGACCCGGGGGCTGTCCGGGAGCGCGCCCTCGAGCTGGGACTGCTGGGCTGGGTCCGCGCCGGCGAGCGGCCCGGCACCGTGTCGGTCCACGCCGAGGGGGCAGGCGAGGCGGTCGACGCGCTGGTGGCGTGGCTGGGCGACGGCGCGCAGGTCGAACGCGGCAAGGTCGAGGGCCACGAGCAGTTCGCCATCCGCGGGGTGAGCGCCGGGCGCTTCGTCGTCGCCGAGCACGCCGCCACCGCGCGCCACTACGACTTCCGGCTCGAGGTCGACGGCGTGTTTCGCTCCTGGGCGGTGCCCAAGGGCCCGTCGCTCGATCCGGCGGTCAAGCGCTTCGCGGTGCAGGTCGTCGATCACACGCGGGATCGACCCCGAGGGAGCCCACAAGATCGTGTGGGACACGGGCACCTACGAGCAGGGCGGCCGCGTCCCCTGGCCGGAGGCGATCGATCGCGGCCACGCGGTCTTCGTGCTCCACGGCGAGAAGCTGCGCGGTGGCTTCGCGCTGCAGCGGACGCGCGACGGCGACAAGCCGCAGTGGCTGCTGATCAAGCGCCGGGACGAGGGGGCCCGGCCGGGCTCCGACATCGCGGCCGAGCGGCCGGAATCGGTCCTCAGCGGGCGAACGCTGGATGAGGTCCTGGCCCGCGGTTGACAGCTCCCCGCACCGCGCCTAGTCTTTGCGTACGCGTACACAAAAGGAGCGGCGATGCCTGAGACCGGACCCACCCTGTACCCCCTGATGCGGTACACGGATGCCCCCGCGGCGATGACGTGGCTGTGCGAGGCCTTCGCCTTCACGGAGCACGAGCGGATCACCAACCCCGACGGGACGATCGCTCACGCCGAGCTCAGCTACGGCACAAGCATCCTCATGCTGGGCTCCGATCGCGACGACCCGCAGCTGGACCCAAAGCTCGGGCGTCGCGCCGGGACCGGCTGGATCTATGTCGCCGTCCCCGACACCGACGAGCACTACCACCGGGCCCGCGAGGCGGGCGCCGAGATCCTGCACGAACCCCACGACACGGACTACGGCTCGCGCGATTACAGCGCCCGGGACCCCGAGGGCAACCAGTGGCACTTCGGGACCTACCGACCGGCCCCGGGGGAAGCGTCGGCGCAGACGGGTTGAATGCCGTTGCTTGACCCCTGATCAGCCCTCCGAGCCGCGCCGGCCGGGCCGGCCCGCCCGCCTTTCCCGCGAGACGGTGATCGACGCCGCGCGGGCGATCGTCGAGCGCGACGGGATCGTGGCGCTGACGATGCGCCGCGTCGCCCGCGAGGTGGGCAGCTCGCCGATGGCCATCTATCGCCACGTCCGCGACAAGGACGAGCTGCTCATCCTCCTGCTCGACCGGTTGGCCACCGAGGTGCCGCGGCCGTCGTTCTCCGCCGCGCCCCGCGAGCGGCTGTGCGAGGCGTGCCGCTTCATGCGCGACAGCCTCGCCGAGTACGAGTGGATCATCGACGTCCTCGCGCAGGGTGACCTCATCGCCCCCGCCATCCTGTGGCTGCTGGAGGAGATCGTGGCCGCCTTCATGGCCTGCGGGCTGTCGGAGGCCCAGGCGGCGGACGGCTACCGGGCCGTGTGGCAGTTCACCGTCGGTGATCTCATCATCCGCCGGGGCCTGATGCGTACCGCCGCGCTGAACCGACCGCCGTTCGTCGTGCGGGTGCTGATGGACGTCGACGCCGCCGAATTCCCGGCGCTTCACTCGCTGGCCCCCTACTGGGCCCCCGCGCGCGGTCGCGACGCCTTCGACATCGGCCTGCGCGCGCTCCTCGAGGGACTGCTGAGCGGCGCCGCGTGGGAAGATCCGCCGTCATGACGGCTGCCCAGGTGCTCTCGCAGCTCGATGCGGTCGTCGGTGACGGCGTCGAGGCCGCGGTCCGGCTCAAGCACGCCCGCCGCCTGCGCCGCCTGGGCTGGTCGCGCGCGCTTGACCCGCCGGCGGGAGAGTGGTGGGCGGCGGGAGAGCCGCCGCCGCGGCCAGGCTGCCGGCTGGAGGTGCTGATCGACGGCGAGCGGGCGTTCGCGGCCATTGCCGAGGCGATCGAGCAGGCCCGCGAATACGTGCACATCACCGGCTGGCACACCGCGGCTCACCTCGCGCTCGTGCATGGTCACCCGCCGACGCTCCTCGGTCCCCTGCTGGCCGAGACGGCCGAGCGGATCGACGTCCGGCTGCTGGCCTGGGCGGGCGCTCCGGTGCCGGTCTTTCACCCCTCGCGGCGCGAGGTGAGCGACCGCCGTGCAGACCCTCGTCCGCCAGACGAAGATCCGCTGCGAGCGCGATCCGCGCGAGCACCCCTTCCACTGCCATCACGAGAAGACGATCGTCATCGACGGGCGCCTGGCGTTCGTCGGCGGGATCGACATGACTGACCTCGGCGGAGACCGCAACGACTCGAGCGCTCACCCCGCCCGGCGCCGGCTCGGCTGGCACGACGTGGCCACTCGCCTGCAGGGCCCGGCGGTCGCCGACGTCCGCGACCACTTCGCGTTGCGCTGGAAGGAGGTGACCGGCGAGACGCTCCCCGGCGGACCGCCGCCGGGGCCGGCCGGGGAGCACACCGTTCAGGTCGTGCGCACGGTGGCCGAGGACATGTACGAGCGGGTGCCCTCCGGCGACTTCCGCATCCTGGAGAGCTACCTGCGGGCCCTGCGCGGCGCCGAGCGCTACATCTACCTCGAGAACCAGTTCCTGTGGGCGCCGGAGATCGTCGATGCGCTGGCCGACAAGCTGCGCGAGCCGCCCGGCGACGCGTTTCGCATCGTCATCGTGCTGCCGTCCAAGGCCAACAACGGGCAGGACGACACCCGGGGCCAGCTGGGGGTGCTGGCCGGCGCCGACGGCGGCGCCGGGCGGTTGCTGGCGGCCACCCTGCGCTCGCGCACCGGCGGCCGGGACGATCCCCTCTACGTGCACGCCAAGGTCGGGATCGTCGACGATCGCTGGCTGACCATCGGCTCGGCCAACCTCAACGCCCACTCCCTGCTCAACGACACGGAGATGAACGTCGTCTGCGACGACCCGGAGCTGGCGCGCGCGACGCGGCTGGCGCTCTGGGCCGAGCACCTGGAGACCGAGGTGGCCGCGATCGCCGGCCAGTCGCCGCAGGCCGTCGTCGACGAGCACTTCAAGCCGATCGCCACCGAGCAGCTTCGCCGGCGCCGGGAGGGCCTGGCCCCCGACCCACCGGCTGCTCGAGCTCCCCGGCGTCTCCCGGCGGTCCCGGCGGCTGCTCGGACCGCTGCAGGGACTGGTCGACGACGGCTGATCAGCGGCGCAGCAGCGCCCACACGGACGCCAGCAGCTCCCGGGCGTCGATGTTGCGGACCAGGCTGGCGGCGAAGCCGGGCAGGCCGATGTCGACGACGTCGCCCCGGCCCAGCTGGTAGCCGACGATGCTCGGTTGCGCGGCGCTGGCTCCCGCGGCCGAGAGGATGCGCGCCGGCGGGGTCACGGACAGGAACGGCTGATAGGCGGAGTAGCCGCGCAGGGCGCCCGAGGTCCCGGTGAAGATGTGCAGCCGGTCGCGGCCGGCGAGGATCAGCGTGCCGCGGGCAGAGACGACCTTGCCGGGCCGGGCCTGCAGGTAGTCCGTGGCCCGGGCGGCCCGGGGTCCGTCGCCTGGCCGCTGGCGACGGCGACCGGCCGGCGAAGCGAGTCGATCCCCAGCGAGAGGATGTGGCCGCCCTGCTCGACGTAGGCCTCGAGCTCTGAGCCGACCGCCCCCGGCAGCCAGCGCTCGTCGCCGGCCAGGACGACGCCGCGGCGGCTGGAGGGCGGCCCGTCCTGGATCACGGCGATGTCCGTCGTCAGGTCAAACGGCAGCCCGGTCCGGCGCAGGAAGGCGATCAGCGCCGCCTCGCCGGCGAAACCGCGGGCAGACCATCGATGAGTGGCCGCTCCAGGCGGACCGGCAGGCCCCGGCTCAGGGTGTTGGGGATCCCGTCGAAGTCGTCGTCGACGGGGTCCAGGCCCTGCCAGGTCAGCGACGGCAGGACGACGAGGACCGCCGCGCGGGCGGCGGGGGTGCCGGGCGCGGCCTTGGCCACCAGGGGAACGATGGTGCGATGGGCGCCCCAGCGCAACGCCAGCTCATACAGGCCCGGCCCGCCTCCCGGCAGCGGGATCCGCAGCGCGAACTGGCTGGAGGCCCCGGCGCGCAGGACCTTCTCCGTGCCCGCTCTGCGCAGCGCCCAGAAGTAGCGATGGTGGCGGGAGTCGACGTTGACGATCGCGCTCGCGCCGGCCGCCACCGGCGTCATCGGCGGCTGAGCGGCGAGGAAGCGGACGGTCACCCCGGCGTGGGTCGTCGACCCCGGGGCGGGCGGCAGGGTCGCTGGAAAGCGGGCCGTGTTGCAGGCGGCGTCCCTGAGCCGCAGGCCGACGAGATAGGTCCCCTGCGGGGCCGGCGCGCCCCCGGTGAGGGTGCCGTCCCAGCGCGTCAGGCCGCGCCTGGTGGTGGCGTTGTAGCTCTTGACCACGCGCGGGCGCCCGGGCAGATCAGTCCGGTAGACGAGCACCCGCGGGCGGCGGTGCCCAGCGCCCGTGTAGGTCGCGGTGGCCGCCGGCTGGCCGGGGGCGGGGATGATCGAGGGGGTGACCTGGGTGACCTTGAGGGCCGGGGCATGGCGCTGCACGGTGACGGTCGCGTTCACCGATCCGTGGGAGATGAGCAGTGTGCGGCCCTGATGCTTGAGCGAGACGCGGATCTCGTAGGTCCCGTCGCGGGCAAACGCGCCGGTCGACGTCCGCCCGTCCCAGGTGAAGATGGTGCGCCGCCGCACGCGCATCGGGCGATCGGAGGCCAGCGTGTCGACGACCAGGTCGGGGTTGTCGCCGTCGACGATGTAGACGCTGACCTCGTCGGCACGGTGCAGCAGGTAGAAGGAGATCTCCATCCGCCGGTAGCTGACCGGCACGCGCACCCCGGCGTGGTTCTTGAGCAGGCAGGTGGCCCCGTTGACCGGGTTGATGGCCGCCGGGCGCGGCGACGGGCTGCCCGCGATCAGCGGCGTGGTCACCTTCAGATGCTGGGTGACGAAGAACGCCCCCACGGTGGCGATCACCAGCGCGACGAATGCCGCGACCGGCATCCGCCTCACAGCGTGACCACCGCCACGTTGGGGACCTCGAACGCGTGAAAGGCGTCCAGCCCGCGCGGGTCACGCTCGGCGAGCATCACCCGGATGCTCCCGCCGTGGCAGACCGCCAATGCCGGCAGCGGGCCGGTGGCGTGGATGTCCTGCAGCGCCGCGGTCACGCGCTTCTGCTGGTCGAGCAGGGACTCACCCTCGGGGAAGCGGAATTCGGCTCCACCGCGGCGCCACGCGGCGAACAGCTCGGGCTCGGCGGCCTCGACGTCCTGCATCAGGAGGCCCTCCCAGCGGCCGCGAAAGCCCTCGCGCAACCGGGCGTCGAGGGTCGGCACGAGGCCGACGCGGCGACCCACGGTCTCCGCGGTCAGGCGGGCGCGGATGAGGTCTGACGCCCACAGCGAGGCGATCGGTTCGTCGCGGGCGGCGATCCGCTCGGCCAGCTCGGCGGCCTGGCGGCGGCCGGTGTCGTTCAGCGGGGTGTCCGTGAACCCCTGGAAGCGCAGCGGGGCGACGTTGTCGTTGGTCTCACCGTGACGGGCGAGCAGGACACCGCTGAGGTCCACCGGCTAGAGCTCGTCGTCGGGGTGGGCGACGGCCGTGTCGGCCCGCAGCCCCTGGCGGATCGTCTCCAGCGAGAGCGTCTCCTCGGGCGCGATGTTGCCGAGGTTGACGTCGGGGCCGATGCGGCGCACGAACCACACCTGCTGGTCCTTGAGCGGCGCCTCGAAGAGCACCTTGTCGGCGGGGACGGCGTGGAGGATCTCGTCGATCAGCCCCATCCGCACCTCGCCGTCGTGGCGGAAGATGCCGGTGCGCCCGCTCTCGCGCGCCTCCGCGATCACCTTCCAGGCGCCGGCCGAGAGCTCGGACTCGATCTGCTCGACCCACCGGTAGGGAGCCATGATCCGGGTGTCGTCCTTGGAGCCGACCTCGGAGAGGACCGTGAACTCCTTGGCCAGGGTCTCGATCAGTTCGAGCTTGCGATCGTGCTCGATGTTGATCGTCCCGTCGGAGAGTTCGATGTGGTCGAGTCCGAGCTCGTGCAGCTGGGCGACGAGGGCATCGAGGCGATCCTGGGCGATGGCCAGTTCCGTCAGCGTGCCGCCGAACATCACCGGGATGTCGTGCTCGCGGTAGAGGGCGAGCTTCTCCTTGAGGTTGCCGGTCACCACGGCCGTTCCCCAACCGAGCTTGACCAGATCGATGTACTCGCCGGCGACCTCCAGCATCCCCTGGACCCCCGCCACCGAGAGCCCTGAATCCAGAACGTGGGTGATGCCCTCCTGGCGGGGTTTGGTCGTGCGCTGGGGAAGCTTGAGCAGGTCCTTCATAACGATCCTCTCTGAGTTGGGAAACGCGTCCTGCCCGCTGGCCCGTCCGCGGGGCTAGGCGTGGGACGCGAGGTCCGAGCCCACGGTCACCACGACCTGGGCCGGACACGAGGTCGTCGAGCCGTTACAGGCGACGGTGCGGTTGTTCGGGTCGACCGCCTGCACCGCCGAGGGGGCGAGCTTGAGCGACTTGGCCACGGCGACCGCGTCGCGCTTCTCGTTGGGCAGGTAGCCGACGACCGTCGAGCTCTGGGTCTGGTCAGTGGCGGTGGCGATCGCCCCCTGCTTGTAGCCGGCAGCCGTCAGCTTGGAGCTGATGTCATGGGCCAGGTTGGTCGTCGAGGTGCCGTTGAGCACCGCGACCGTCACTGAGGCAGGGGCGACGGTGGCCGACGTCTTGGCCTTGGAGGCGCGGCTCGAGGTCGCGCTGGTGGTGCGGGACGTGTGCCGGGCGGTCGTGCTCGAGGCCTTCGAGCTGCTGCTGTTGGAGCTGGTCAGCACGAGCGCCGCGCCGACCGCGACGACGATCAGCAGGGCGCCGGCGATGAGGAAGCCGGCCCGGCCCACCCGCCGGCCGGACCGCTGTCCCCCACCTCGGCGGCGCGAGCCCGAGGCGACCGCCGCGGGGCGTCCCGTGGGGCGCAGCGGCAGGCGCTCGCGGCCGGATTCGTCTGGCCGGCAGCGGTCTGGCCGGCGCTCGGCGGCGGGCGCGACCGGCGGGATGGTGCTGCCGTTGGCGCCCGCCGGCGGCCGTCGAGGGCGCGTGGCCCGGGCGGGTCGGCAGGGCGGTGGCGGCGCGCACGCGCTCGACGACGCCCGCCGAACGATTGGAGCGGATCGAGATGGCGCCGTTGTCAGCGGCCGGAATGAGCCGGGTGGCCGCGCTGAGCGCCGGCGCAGCCACGCCGGCGGGCGCGCCCGGGGAGGCCGTCACCATCCCGACGGGAGCCGGCGCGGGGGCGATCGTGCGCCCGGCGGCTGCGGACTGGCCGGCCGCCATCGCGGGGGCGGCGATGGCGGGAGCGGCCACCGCGGGCGCCGGGGCCGGCGTCGCCTGGGAGGCGCCGGTGCTGCCCGGCGGCGACTCCGGCGCGGGCGATCTGGTCGACGTAGGCCTCGAGGCGGTGCAGCGCATCCTCGGCCTCCGTGGCCCGCGCGCGCAGGTTCGAGGTCTCCCGCGCGTGGATGAAGAACAACAGCACGAGGACCGCGAGGCCGATGATCGCGGCGAAGCCGGCGTCAGCACCAACCGAGGAGATGAAGTGGTGGACGGAGAGGGCGTACGGGGTCACTGCCATGCCTAAGGCGCGCAGTCTAAGGGGCGGGGTGGGCGGGTTCAGTGATCGCGCCCGCGGCGCGGGTGACACGCTGGCCCGAGAGTTCGGCTACGTGCTTCGCCAAGGCCGCCGCGTCACCTTCCAGGACGAGGAGGTTGATCTCGGCGAAGGTCTGCTGCACCCAGGCGGGATCGAGGGCCTCGTGGCCGGCCCGCAGGATCCGCTGCGCCGGCGTCGGCTGGGGGTCTCGTAGGTGTCGAACAGCTCCTCGGAGAACTTCTCCCCGGTGCGCGCGCCGACGATCTGGATGGCGATGTCGCGCTCGGGCTCCAGCCCCGAGAGGCGGATCATGTCGGCGGCCAGATCGATGATCTTGACCGGCTCGCCCATCTCCAGCACGAAGATCTCGCCGCTGGAGTCCCCCAGCGAGCCCGCCCGGATGATCAGCTGGACGGCTTCGGGGATCGTCATGAAGTAGCGCGTCATCCGCTCGTCAGTGACGGTCACCGGCCCGCCGGCGGCGATCTGCCGGCGGAAGATCGGCACCACCGAGCCTGAGGAGCCGAGCACGTTGCCGAACCGCACGGTCGCGTAGCGCGTGGCGGTGTGCTTGGCCGCCTCGGCCTCCACCGCCCACTCGGCCAGGGCCTTGGAGGCGCCCATCACCGTCGCCGGCTTGACCGCCTTGTCGGTGGAGACGAGCACGAAGTTGCGCACGCCCACCTCGCCGGCGATCCGGGCCACCAGGCGGGTGGCGAGCGCGTTGTTGCGGATCGCCTCCACCGGGTTTGACTCCATCATCGCCACGTGCTTGTAGGCGGCCGCGTGGAAGACGACCGCGGGGCGGTATTGGGAGAACACCTCCCGCATCCGCTCCTCCTCCTTGCAGTCGGCCAGGACCGGAACCGCCGTATTGACATGCCGGTCCTCTTCCAGCTCCCGCTTGATCTCAAACAGGTTGTCCTCGGCGTGATCGACGAGCACCAGGCGCAGCGGCCCGACGCGCGCGATCTGGCGGCACAGCTCGGAGCCGATCGATCCGCCGGCGCCGGTGACGAGCACCGTCTGGCCCCGGAGGTAGGCACCGACCCGCTCGAGCTCCTCCCGGACCGGCTCGCGGCCCAGCATGTCCTCGACGCGCACCTCGCGCAGCTGACGGGAGACCCGCAGCTGCCCGGACCCGTCGCGCAGCAGCTCGAACACCGTCGGGGTGGTCCGCACCGGGATCCCCCGCTCGCGGCAGGCCTTGACCACCCGGGCGCGCAGGGTGCCGGGCGCCGAGGGGATGGCGATGACGACCTCCTCGGGCTCGACCTCGTCGAGCACCCGGGAGAGCTCGGGCTCGAGCGTGCGTCCCAGCACCTTGAGGCCGTGCTCGTCCTTGACGCCCTTCAGGCGGGGATCGTCGTCCAGGAAGCCGACCGGCCGCAGCCCCAGCCCGGGATTGCGCATCAGCTCGCGGACGACGAGGCGGCCGCCCTCGCCGCCGCCGACGATCAGCACGTTGCGAGCGCCCTTGCCCACCGTGGGGGAGCGCACCCGGCCGTCGGTGATCAGCTGGACGGCGAAGCGGGCGCCGACGAGCAGCGCCAGCGACAGCAGGAAGAAGAGCGCGATGACGCCCAGCGGGAGGGGCACGGCGGTGTCCGGACCGCGCACGTTGTGATAGACGGCTTGAGCAGCCCGTGGTGGTGGTAGTAGCCGAGCGACGCGCTGGAGTGGTGGGCGCGGTCACCGGGTGCAGCAGGGCGATGACCGCCGACGATCACCGCCGTGGCGACGACCATCGCCTTGAGCACCGCCTCGTAGTCGCGCTGGCCGACGAACTTCCACAGCCGCTGGTACTGGCCGAAGGCGGTCAGGGCCACCAGGCAGACGACGACCACCCCGCCGATGGTGACGTCGAACAGGTGGCCCGATTTGCCGCGGAAGGTCCCCTCGAACCTCAGCCAGAAGGCGAGGAAGTACGCGAGCGCGACCAGGATCCCATCCACCACCAGCTGCGGGACGGCGTGGCGGTGGACCGGGGAGGCCGCGGATCTGATCCGACGGCGCATGCGGCGAAAGAGTCTAATGGTGAAGATTGGCGCCTCAGCGGCCCGCGCCCGTTAGGACATGGTTTGCGACGGTTGGGCCGTCACCGGCGGGCGCCTATCCGGGGAGCGGGGCGTCCGGGATCGGGGGCTGGGGCCGGGGCGCGATCCGGTTGCGGACGAGCACGCCGCCGGGATGGCCCTTGGTGACCACGTAGACGGCCTTCATCGACTCACAGGAGGCCAGCCGGGACCGGAAGGTGTGCCACGGCCAGGTGGCCCAGCCGTTGGGCAGCTGGGTGAAGAGCACGATCGGGTGCTTGAGGTGCAGCTCGAAGTTCGGGCGGTGGCCCAGGTAGCCGACGTTGCGGTGCACCAGCCAGGCGAGGATGCTGACGAACTCGACGTTGGTCACCGGCTTGCCGCACCGCAGGACGGCGCTGCGGCCGCCTAGCCGGTCGATCGTCGTGGTCAGGCGACCGATCTCCGTGGTGCGCAGCCGCTCGTGGCGCAGGTCCCGGTGCTCGTGACCCGCGCGCGTGATCAGACCCGGCACGAGGCACAGCGCGAGCACGACGGCCACGGCGACGCCCGACCAGGCCGGCAGCCTCAGCCGGGAGGGGATCTCCCGCAGGATCCACCCGAAGGCGATGCCGGCGAGCACGACGGCCACCACCGCGGGCTCGAAGATGTAGCGGGGCACCGCCGGCCAGCCATGCAGGGCGAAGGCGACCTCGACGACCAGCCAGATGAGGATGCCGACGGCCAGTCCGATGACCAGGAGATAGTCGTGGCGCTCCTCGAGCGCGGCGGGCGCGAGCGCGGCGTCACCGGCGGTGTTGGCCCCGCGGCGCCAGCGAAAGCCGGTGGCGCGCAGGCGGTAGGCGGCCCAGCCGATGGCGGCCAGGGCGAACACCCATACCGGCCACAGGTTGAGCGTCTTGAAGCGATCGATCGTCCCGATGATCTTGTTCTGGTGAAGCTCGCGCGGAGAACCCTGGGCGAGGTCGCCGGCGACCAGCGGCCGGCCGTTGGTGATCGTCGGCACCCCGAACCACAAGAACAGCAGGACGACCGCGCAGCCGATGAGGTAGACGCGCATGTCCGGTCGCCGGATCCAGCACCACAGGCCGTAGAGGCCCAGGATCGGCCACACCTCGGGACGCCCCAGACCGGCCAGCAGCAGCATCGCCATCACCCACCGGCGATGGCCCTGGAGGTGAAAGTCGATCGCCGCCAGCACGAGGGTCACGATCATCGGGTCGGACTGGACGCTGAACAGGTAGTGGAAGTAGCTGCTGAGCGCGCCGTTGATGTTGTCCTGGATGCCGTACATGCCCAGGCCGGCAAACAGGGCCGCGGCGATGGCGGCGTACCGATAGGAGCCGGCCGATCCCTCGCCGCGGCTCACGACGCGGTAGGCGATCCGCCCGGCGAAGATCGAGCCGGCGAAGGCGGCGGCCTCGGCGGTCACCATCCACAGCCACAGCGCGTAGTGACCGAACAGCGAGTAGGGGATGGTGAACAGCAGCGGCAGCGGCTTCCACGAGGGCGCGCCGCCCAGGTCCAGGCTGCCGTGCAGCGTCTGGTAGCCCCAGATCAGCCAGCCGTAGGGGTCATAGCCGGGACGGGTGTTGGTGACGCGCACGATCAGCGCCGAGACGACGATCACGGCCACGCCGACCACCCACCAGATGTGGCGGCGGAGGAACGGTTCTGGGCCGCTGGGGGAGTCGCTCCTCGGCGAGGGCTGACGGTCTCCTGACGGGGAGACGTGCGGCGTCTCTAGCGTGGGGTCAGGCACGAGGAGGCCTCGACGGTACCAGGGCGCCTCTCGCGCTTCGGCGCCGCGACCCGGGTTAGCTTGACGCTAACGGCGCCGTCAGAAGGTCGACGAACACCCCCGGATCGCGGCGGATGCGCTCGGGCGAGAGCTCCCCGGCGGAGCGCTTGGTCAGGGTCACCTCATCGGGATCATGGAGCTGGCGCAGCCGGCCCTCGGCGATCAGTCGCTCATCGACCGCTCCCAGGCGGCCCTCGAACACGGTGAACACCGGCGTCCCCAGGGCCACCGCCTCGCGGTTCATGGTCCCCCCGGCCGAGACGACGAGATCGGCAAAGGCGATCAGCGACTGGGAGTCGATCGCGCGCTCGGGGATGATGAACCCGCCGGCCCGCTCCAGCTCGGCCCGCTGCTCCGGCGTGCGCGGGAGGACGACTGTCTGGGTTCCCCGCAGCCGCTCGAGCACCTGGCCGAAGAGGTCGTTCTCGAAGCGGTGATAGAGCGAGACCGCCGGCGGCGTGCGCACCACCGCGATCGGCGCGGCGCGGTCCAGCGAGAGCTCGTCGAGGATCGCCGGGTCGGGCTCGAGGTCGGCCAGGTAGTACTCCTCCTTGAGGCCCGGGTAGAGGTGGAGCTTGCCGGCGGCGCCGTAGCGGTTCAGCCGCTCGGGCGGGATCGCGTCGGGGACCACAACCCCCTGGGCCAGGCGGCAGTTGACGGTGTGCTGCACGGCCGCCCACTCGTAGTCGAAGGTCGTCGAGCAGGGGATTCGCAGCAGGGCGGCGGCCACCGTGATGTCGTTGGAGCCATGACCGATGGCCAGATCGAAGCCGCGCCCGCGCGCCCACCGGGCGAGTCGCAGCGAGCGGTCGGCCAGCCCCCGCGCCTTGTCGAGCAGCCCGGCGCCGCGATGGCGACCGATCTCCGTGTGGGCGATCCCGAAGCGCCGGCACAGCGCGAGCGTCTGGGCGAAGTCGCGGGCGGTCACCTGCACGTCGTGGCCGTCGGCCTGCAGGCGCTCGATGACGGGCCGCAGCACGAGGACGTGCGGCGAGTTGGTGAAGTCGACCCAGACGCGCATCGGGGCTGCGCGGCCGGCTACGCCGCCCGCGCGAGTGCGGACGCCAGCGCGGCCACCACCTCGCGGGCCTGATCGGCGTCCAGCACCGGGCTGATCGGCAGCGCGAGGTTCTCCGTGGCCAGGGCATCAGTCACCGGCAGCGGCGGCGTGGCGGCGGCGTAGGGGGCCATCGCCGGCTGGCGGTGCAGCGGCACTCGGTAGTACGCCCGCGCCTGCACGCCCGCCGCCTGCAGCGCGCCCAGCAGCTCGTCGGCGCGCGGGTGGGTGACCGCG
This sequence comes from uncultured Solirubrobacteraceae bacterium, assembly GCA_963800545.1. Classification (GTDB taxonomy): domain Bacteria; phylum Actinomycetota; class Thermoleophilia; order Solirubrobacterales; family Solirubrobacteraceae; genus Palsa-465. Next base: position 59,324 of record CAWDBJ010000004.1, on the reverse strand, counting down.
TACAGGTGCCAGGCGGGGACGGCCCCCTCAGGGATGACCGGGACGCCGACGTGGTCGGCCAGCCCGGCCTCGAGGTAGGCCTGGGCGGCCCGCCGGCGGCCCTCGCACCAGCCGTCGAGCGCGGGGAGCAGGACGCGCAGGATCGCCGCCTGCATCTCGTCCAGGCGCGAGTTGTAGCCGACGTGGGTGAACGTCTCCCTGTCGGGCGAGCCGTGGAAGCGCAGGGTCCGGCAGAGGGCGGCGACGTCGTCGTCATCGGTGGCGATCGCTCCGCCGTCGCCCAGGCAGGGCAGGTTCTTGGACGGATAGAAGGAGATGGTGGCCGCATCCCCCAGGGCGCCCGCGCGGCGGCCGTCGAGGCGGGCGCCCGCGGCCTGGGCGGCGTCCTCGAGCACCGGCACCGCCAGCGCCGCCCGCAGCGCCGGGACGGGGGCGGGGACCCCGAACAGGTCGACGGCGATCACCGCCGTGGTGGCCGGCGTCAGCGCTGCCTGCACCGTCTCCACGGTGACGTTGCGGGTGCCGGCGTCGACCTCGCAGAACACCGGGCGGGCGCCGATGTCGGCCACCGCCTCAGCGGTGGCGTAGAAGGTCAGCGACGGCAGCACGACGTCGTCGCCGGGGGCGACCCCGAGGGCCCGCAGGGCGATGACGAGCGCGTCCGTGCCGTTGGCCACGCCGACGACGTGCCGGACCCCCAGATACGCGGCCAGCTCGGCCTCGAAGGCCTCCACCTCGGGACCCAGGATGAACTGGCCGGAGGCGACGACGGCGGTGAGCCGCTCCATGATCGCGGGGCGCAGTGCCGCCAGCGGGGTGGCGATGTCGAACAGCGGAACGGCCATCGGCGGTTCACCCTATCTCTCACCCTCGGCTCAGGGCCTGACGCTACTGTTGGCGGCGGTGCTGCTCGCCCATGCCTCGCTCACCGAGCCGCTGGTCAAGCTCGCGACGCATCTCATCGCCGACCTCGGTCTCGCCGGGGTCGCGCTGCTGACCCTGTCCTCGGGCGTCATCGGCATCCCCGGCACGGAGCCGACGATGCTGTTCGCCGGCTTCGACGTCTTCCAGGGCCATCTGAGCCTCGTGGGGATCATCATCGCGGGCGTGATCGGCGACGTGCTGGGGGCCTCGATCGCCTACGCGATCGGTTACTGGGGCAGCCAGGAGCTGCTCGAGCATCAGGGGTCCAAGCTGCACGTCAAGCAGGGGAGCATCGACCGGGCCCACCGGTGGTTCGATCGCTACGGCACCCCGGTCATCTTCGTCTCGCGGCTGCTGCCGTTCATCCGCGCCGCCTTCCCCTACGCGGCCGGCGTGGCCCGGATGCCGTTCCTGCGCCTGCTCGTGATGGCGACGCTCGGCTCGATCGTGTGGATCGGCGGCCTCGGGCTGCTGGGTCGTGAGGTGGGCAGCCAGTGGCAGACGTGGCGCCACCATCTGGAGTACGTCGACTACGTGGGCGCGGCCGTGCTGGTGGCCGCGATCGTCTATCTGATCGTGCGGCGGCGCAACCGGCCGCCGGAGGGCGAGACCGGCGAGGTCGGCTCAGGGGTGGGCGGGGCCGGTAACGCGGTCGATGCCGTCCCCGACTGAGCCGTCTCACCAAGGGGGCCGAGCCGGGGATCGTGAGGGCTCCCTGCGCCGGGCGCTGATCCTCGGGGCGCTCCACGGCCCGGCAGAGCTCTTGCCGATCTCCTCCTCGGGCCACATCGCGCTCATCCCCTGGCTGCTGCACTGGGACGGCGAGGGAGCCGACCCGGAGCTGCGCAAGGCCTTCGAGGTGGCGCTCCATGCCGGCACCGCGGCCGCGCTGCTGATCACCCTGCGCGGGGAGGTGCAGGAGGCCATGAGCGATCTGTCGCTGCGGCTGGTCGGCCACATCGCCCTCTCCTTCGCCCCGCCGGCGCTCGCCGGCTACACCCTCGAGCGCGAGATCGAACGGCGGCTCGGCACCCCGGCGACGATCGCGGCCGGGCTGGTGTGCGGCTCGCTGGTCATGGCCTGGGCGGACCGCTCGGCGCAGTCGCGCATCGCTCGCGACGCGGACTGGCGAGACGCCCTGTGGCTCGGCGTCGCCCAGGCGTCCGCGCTCGTGCCGGGGGTGTCGCGCAACGGGGCCACGCTGGCTGCCGCCCGGCGGCGGCGGTTCACCCGCGAGGAGGCCAACAAGCTCTCGCGCCACGTGGCGCTGCCGGTGATCGCAGGGGCGTCGGTGCTCAAGACGGTCCGGCTGGCGCGGCGCGGCCTGCCGGCGGGCACCGCGGTCCCCTTTGCCGCGGGGGCGGCGGCGTCGTTCGTCTCCACGCTGGGATCGACGTGGCTGATCCGCCAGGTGGAGCGCGACCGCTCGCTGCTGCCCTACGCGCTCTACCGGCTGGCACTGGCCGCCGTGGTGCTGCGGCGGCTGCGCGGCGCCGAGGCTGCCGACCGATGAGCCACAATGGGCCGGTGAGCGACGCCTACGCCGCCTCCGGGGTCGACACCCACCGCGCCGATCGGGGCGTGGATGCCCTGGTCGCGGTGCTGCGCACGATCGATCCGGGCCGCTCCTCCCTGGCGGTCCCCCTGCCCGGCCACTACGCCAGCGTCCTGCGGATCGCCCCCAACCTGGGGATCGCGCTGGCCACCGACAGCGTCGGCTCCAAGGTGATCGTCGCCGAGCAGACCCGGCGCTTTGAGACGATCGGCATCGACTGCGTGGCGATGAACGTCAACGACCTCGTGTGCGTCGGGGCCGAACCGCTGGCCCTGCTCGACTACATCGCGGTGGAGCGCGCCGACACGGAGCTGCTCACCGAGCTGGCCATCGGCCTGCGCGCCGGGGCCGAGCTGGCGGGGGTGGAGATCCCCGGCGGGGAGGTCTGCCAGATCCCCGAGATCCTGCGCGGCCATCCCAGCCCCTACGGCTTTGACCTCGTGGGCTCGGCCTTCGGCACGGTGGCGCTCGACGCGATCATCGACGGGAGCGCCTGCCGCCCCGGCGACGCCCTGATCGGGCTGCCGGCCAGCGGCGTGCACTCCAACGGGCTGACCCTGGCCCGCCGGGCGCTGCTCGACGTCGGTGGGCTGACGCTCGAGGACGCCCCGCCGGCGCTCGGCGGGCAGACCGTCGCCGACGTGCTGCTCGAGCCGACGGTCATCTACGTGCGCGCGGCGCTCGCGCTGCTGCGCTCCGAGATCCCCGTCCACGGCCTGGCCCACATCACCGGCGGCGGCCTGACCAACCTGCTGCGCCTGGGCGAGTCGATCGGCTTCGAGATCGCCGCCCCGCTGCCCGTACCGCCCGTGTTCGACCTCATCGCCGAGCTGGGGCGGGTGTCCGTGGTGGAGATGTGGGAGGTCTTCAACATGGGCTGCGGGTTCTGCGTCGTCGTGCCCGCCGAGCATGCCGACGCGGCCGTCGAGCTGCTGGGCAGACATCATCCGGGGACGGCGGCCATCGGCCGGGTCACGGACCGGGCCCGCCACGTGTCCGTCCCGCAGCTCTCGATCCTCGGCGATCGCGGCGGCCTGCGCGCCGAGTAGCGACGCCCAGCGCCCCTGCCCCCTCGCGCGCACCCGGCTGGTGGCGCAAAATACGGGATCACCCATGAGCACCCTGCTCGGCACCAGTCTCAACGGCCGCTACCGGCTCGAGGCACGCATCGGGTCCGGCGGCATGTCGACCGTCTACCGGGCACTGGACGTGACCCTCGAGCGCCAGGTGGCGGTCAAGCTCATGAACCGCGAGATCGCCTCGGACTCCGACCAGCTCGAGCGCTTCCGGCGGGAGGCCCGCGCCGTCGCCCAGCTCTCGCACCCCCACATCGTCGGGGTGATCGACGCCGGCGAGGACCTCGACCCGACCCACCCGCGGCCCTACATCGTCTTCGAGTACGTCGAGGGCGAGACCCTCAAGGAGCGCATCCGCCGCAAGGGCCGGCTGCCCATCCCCGAGGCCGTCGCCTACGCGATCGAGATCGCCCGCGCGCTCGGAGCCGCCCACGCGCGCCACATCGTCCACCGCGACGTCAAGCCCCAGAACGTGCTCATCGACGCCGAGGGATCGGCCAAGGTGACGGACTTCGGGATCGCCCGCACCCTCGAGGAGGATGGGCTGACCGCCGACGGGCGGGTGCTCGGCACCACGGACTACGTGTCCCCCGAGCAGGCCCTCGGCCGCCATGTCACCGGTCAGTCAGACCTCTACTCGCTGGGCATCGTCCTCTACGAGATGCTCACCGGCGAGGTCCCGTTCAGCGGCGAGAACCAGGTGGCGGTGGCCATGAAGCACGTCCGCGAGGAGATCCCCGACGTCCAGGTCAAGCGCCCGGAGGTGTCGGCCGCGCTGGCTGCCGTCATCGAGACGGCCACCGCCAAGCGCGAAACGGATCGCTACGCCGATGACACGGAGCTGATCGCCGACCTCGAGGACGTGCTGGGGCTGGAGACCGCCCGCGCGGGGAGCGCCACCGGTGAGGTCACCACCGTCCTGCGCACCCTCCCGGTGAGCGCCAAGCGCCGGGTGCCGCTGCGGCTGCGCCACCGCTTGGTGATCATCCCCTTCGTGCTCGTGGTGGCGGCGATCGCCGTCGCCCTGGTCACCTTCCTGGCGACGCGCACCCACCACGGGGCGAGCCCGCTGCCCCAGCCGCCGCCCAAGCACTTCAGCCATCAGGTGACGCTGTGCAACTCCTGCGCCCACGATTACAACCCCGACGCCCTCTCGGGGCCCAAGGTCCAACACCCCAACGAGGTCGGGCTGGCGGTCGACGGCGACCGCAACACCGCCTGGACGACGGAGACCTATGACAACAACACGCTCGGCAAGCCCGGGGTCGGCATCTACGTCGACGCCAAGCCGGGCGTGGTCGCCGGCTCGATGGTCATCGACACTGAGACCCCCGGCTACGCGGTCACCGTCTACGCCACCCGCACCGCCCCCGACCCCGACACCTTCAGCGCTACGTGGGCGAAGGTCGGCACGGCCGCCAACGTCCACCGCACCCAGACGATCCACCTGACCACCGGCGGGCAGCGCTACCGCTATTACCTGGTGTGGATCACCAGCCTGGGCAACCACAACCAGGTGGCCGTCAACGAGATCGCGTTGTACCGCTCCTGAGCTCACTGAGGGCGGCGTGCAGCCCGTCGAGCCGCTCCGGGCCGAGCACGGAGCTCAGCCGGTCCTCGAGCTCGGCCTCGTAGGTCGCGGTCGCCTCGGCGAGGGCGCGCCGTCCCGGCTCGGTCAGCTCCAGGATCGAGGAGCGCCGGTCCTCGGGGTGGGGGCGCCGGCGGCACAGCCCGGCCCCCTCCAGACGATCGACCAGCTTGCTCGTCCCGCCGACGGTGATGGCCAGCGCCTGGGCGATGTCCTGCACGCGGCAGGCCTCGGTCCCGCGCGATCACCTGCAGCGGCTCAAACCAGGCGAGCGGCAGCTCGTGCTCGGCGCGCAGCCGCGCGTCGAGCTCATTCCACAGCTCCGTCTCGAGCCGGACGAGCTGCCAGAAGACATCGCTTGACCGGGTCATCGCGAGCCCGGTCAGAGGGTGACCACGACGCGCCCGCCGGCGCCGTGCTCGACGAGCTCGTGGGCTTGGGCCACTTCGTCGAGGGGCACGCGCCGGGCGATGGTCAAGCGCAGGCTGCCCTCCAGCAGAGCCGCCGTCAGCTCGGCGGCGGCGTGCGCCTTGACCGCCGGCGGGAAGTCGTCGGAACCGAGGAGATGCAGGGTTGTATCGGCGAAGCTCAGCTGCCAGTAGGGGATCGTCGGCCGGTCGGCCGCAGAGAAGTAGGAGCTGATCGACCCGCCGATCGCCAGCACCGCGGCATCCAGGTCGACATGGGCGGCCAGGTCGACCTCGGCGATGCGGTCCACCCCGTCGGGAGCGATTTCTTTGACAGCCGCGGCGACGTCGTCGCTGTCCGTCGTCAGGACGTGGTCGGCGCCGAGCTCGCGGGCGCGATCCTGCTGGCCGTCGCGGACGAGCGCGATGACCCGAGCGCCCCCGCGGCGGGCCATCTGGGTGGCGATCGACCCCACGCCCCCGGTGGCTCCGTGGACGAGCACGGTGAGCCCCCGCACCGGCCCGTCGACGAACACCGCCCGGTACCCGGTGATGCCGGCGATGCCCAGGCAGGCGGCCTGCTCGGCCAAGTCTCGGTCCTGCTCGGGGTCGCCCGTCCCCGGCAGGTCGACGGCCAGCGCGGCGGGGACGACGCACAGCTGAGCGGCGGTGCCGAACGGCCGGTAGGACTGCGCTCCGTAGCACCAGGCCCGCCGCCCGACGCGGGTGGGGTCGACCCCCGGCCCGACGGCGTCGATCACGCCCGCCCCGTCGCTGTGGGGGATGATCCTCGGGTACTCCATCGGCGCCCCCTGCCACCCCTCCCGCTTCTTGACGTCGCCGGGGCTGAGGCCGGACACCTCGATGGCGAGCCGGACCTCTCCCGGCCCCGGCTCGGGGTCGGGCAGCTCGCCGACGATCAGCGTGTCGCTGGCCGGCCCGCGCCGCTCATACCAGGCTGCGCGCATCAAACTCCTCCTGCTGCATATGTTCCATGGAATCTAATTCTGTGGAAGGTAGCGCATGGGTGCGGGTACTCCGGAGCTCTCACCGCCGATGCAACCCGACCGGGCTCCGCAGCATCCGCCCGGGCCCTACCAGGTGCGGTCGGGCAGCGCCGGCAACGGCCGGCCGGCCCGCACCTCGCGGGCGCAGCGTTCGTCCAGCCGGGCGGCGGCGGCCAGCATCGGCCGGGCGTGGTCGGCAAACGCCAGGTCATCCGGCAGCGCGTCGAAGCGCGAACCACCCGGCCTCAGAGACCTCGTCGCCCTGCAGGCGCGGGCGAGCGGCCGGATCGGCGAGCGCGACCAGGTAGGCGGTGGTCGCCGTCCACATCGCGACGCCGTCCGGCGCCGGCTGGCCGTAGACGTCCATCCACGTCCCCACGCAGGCAAACGCCCGGCCCGCCAGGCCCGCCTCCTCCGCCAGCTCGCGCTCGGCGGCGTGCATGGGGTGCTCGTCGGCCTCGCAGAAGCCGCCGGGCACGTCCCAGCAGCCGAGGTCGGGCTCGTCGGCGCGCCGCAGCAGGAGCACCGCCCCGTCGCGGACGACGACCGCCTCGCCGCACGGCTTGGGGTTGAGGTAGTGGGCCTCGCCGCAGGCAGCGCAGACAATCGGGGGCGGGCCGGGGAGCGCCGCCGCACACCGCCAGCAGTAGCGGGTCACTGACCCGGGTTGGTGGAGGTGGTCGAGGTGGTCGAGGAGCTCGAGCGCGTGGTCGTCGTCGTACTGCTCGACGACGACGAGGTCGCGACGAAGTGGCCGACGACGATCGTCACCGTCGAGCCCTTCTTCTGCGTGGAGCCGGCGGGCGGGCTCTGCGAGATGACCTCGCCGTCCTTGCTGCGATCACTCGTGTCCTGGCTGACCTGGTGGACCTGGAAGCCCGCCGCCTGCAGCGCGCTGAACGCGCCGTCCGTGGGATCGCCCTTCACGGAGGGGACCTTGACGGTCGCCGGCGCGGCCGCCACCACGATCTTGACGGTCGAGCCGGCGGTCGCCTTGGTGCCGCCGCCCGGGTCCTGGCTGATGACGTCGCCGGCCGTCGCCGAGTTGGAGGTCTCCGTGCTCGGGCTGACGTTGAAGCCCGCCGCGGTGAGCTGTGAGGTGGCCGCCGACTGGCTCTCGCCGGTCACGTCGGGCACCGCCTTGGCGGGCTGGCCGGAGGAGATGACGAGCGTCACCCCGGTCCCCGGCGGCAGTGACTTGCCGGCCCCGGGGTTGGTCCCGGTGGCCTCCCCGCTCTTGAAGCGCGACGAGCTCTGCGGCACGACATGGGCCACCTTGAGGCCGGTGCGGGTGAGCAGCCGGGTGGCGGCGCTCTGGCTGAGACCCTGCACGGAGGGCACGAGCACGTCGTTGGGGCCGCTGGAGACGTTCAGGGAGACCAGGGAGCCCTTGTCGGCCTTGGCTCCCGCGAGCGGCTGCTGACCGAGCACGATGCCCGCGGGCTGCTTGCTGCGCTCGCGGTTGACGGCCACCTGGAAGCCGTCGTTGAGCAGGATGCGGCGCGCCACCGCGACCTGCTGGCGCGCCACGCGGGGCACCAGGACCTGCTTCGGGCGGCTGATGAAGTAGACGGCCACGGCGGCGCCGGCGATGAGCAACAGCACGAGCAGGCCCCACGCCCAGGGGGCCCACCACGGCCGTTCGTTGTCCTCGACGACCGCGTGCTCCCCGGTGCCGTTGCGGCTCTCGGCCAGGGCGGCCGCCGCCTCGTAGGCCGCCGCGGCCGCGGCCAGCTCACCCTGGGTCGGCAGCCCGGCCGCTGCGCCCGCCGCCACCGCCGCCATGCTGGCGGTGTTCTGCCCGGCGGCGCCGGCCACGATCGAGGCCCGGCAGTGCTCGAGCACGGTGATCAGCTGGTCGGCGTCGGCCGGGCGGTCGGCGGGGTTCTTGTTGAGCGTCCACAGGATGGTCTGCTCGAGCTCGGGCGGGATGTTGGGGTTCAGCGCCCGCGGCGGCTCGGGCGCCTCGGAGACGTGCTTGAGGGCGATCGTCACCGCCGACTCGCCGTCGAAGGGGACCCGTCCGGTCAGCATCTCGTAGAGGACGACCCCCACGGAGTACAGGTCGGAGGAGGCGTTGACCGCGTGCCCCTGCGCCTGCTCGGGGGAGAGGTACTGGGCGGTGCCCATGATCGAGCCCGTTTCCGTCATGTCCGACGCCCCGGCGCGAGCGATCCCGAAGTCCGTCACCTTGGCGTCGCCGGCATCGTCGACGATCACGTTGTGGGGCTTGAGGTCGCGGTGGATGATCCCCCGCCCGTGGGCGAAGCGGGCCGCCTTGAGGATCTGGATGGCGATGTCGATCGCCCGGATGGGATCCAGCGGCGCCTCGTCGCGGATGACCTGCTTGAGCGTGCGCCCCGGCAGGTACTCCATGGCGATGTAGTAGGTCCCGTCGAACTCGCCGCGGTCATAGACGCCGACGACGTTGGGGTGCTGCAGCCCGGCCGCCGCGTGGGCCTCACGGCGGAAGCGCTCGACGAAGTCCGGGTCGGCGGCGAAGCGGCGATGCAGCAGCTTGAGCGCCACCTTGCGACCCAGCTGCTGATCCTCGGCCAGGAACACGTCGGCCATGCCACCGGCCCCCAGGCGCGAGACGACCCGGTAGCGGCCGTCGACCATCGTGTCGCGCGTGGGCTCGGGCATCAGCGGTGGCCCGTCACTTGCCGTCCGCCAGCAGCTGCTGGACGACCGCCTTGGCGATAGGCGCGGCCACCGTGCCGCCGAAGCCGCCGTCGGAGCGCTCCACGGTCACGGCGATGGCCACCTTCGGGTTCTCGATGGGGGCGAAGCCGATGAACCACGGCTGGGTCTGGTTGGCGCCGGCCAATCCGACCGAGGCGGTACCGGTCTTGCCGGCGAAGGTGACGCCGCTGCCGAGCTGGGCCGCCGTGCCGGTCCCCTCGTCAACGACCTTCTTCATCATCTGGGTGACGGCGGCCGCCGTGGAGGGCTTCATCACCTGATGCCAGACCGTCGGGGTGATCGTCTTGACCGTGCGCCCGTCCTGGTCGACGGCCTTGGTCGCCAGGTGGGGGGTCATCAGCCGGCCGCCGTCGGCCACCGCCGAGGCCACCATGGCCATCTGCAGGGGCGTGACCTGCAGGCCGCCCTGGCCGATGGCGATGCGCCCGATGTCCTCGTTGGGACTGCCCGGCCGATAGGCGTGGCCATGGGAGTCGACCGGATAGCTCGAGTGAAGCTCGTCGCGGGGGAGGTCGATCGGAGGCTTTTGGTAGAAGCCGAAGCGCTTCATGTAGGCGGTCATCGTGCCCCGGCCCAGCGACTCGGCCACCTGGGCCCACACCGTGTTGACGGAGTAGGTCAGGGCGGTCGTCAGGTCGATGGGACCGAACGTCTGGTTGTTGTCGTTGGACAGCGGCACCCCCGAGATCGTCACCGGCGACTTGCCGTTGACCACCGAGTTGGCGGTGTACCTGCCCGAGTCGATCGCCGCCGTGGCGGTGACCACCTTGAAGGTCGAGCCGGGCGGGTAGCCGCCCTGGGTGGCGCGGTTGACCTGGCACTGGTCGCTACAGGGCGCCGTGGGCCGCAGCGGGTTGTAGGACGGGAAGGAGTACATCGCCAGCACCGCCCCGTTCTGGGGGTTGATGGCCACGACCGAGCCGGGGCGGCCGGCGAGCTGCTGCTCGGCGATCTGCTGGGCCTTGGGATCGAGCGCGGTGTAGAGGTCGTCGCCGACCTGGTGGCCCCCGAGCGGGCCGAAGATCGAGCTCAGCCCCGTCTGGATGCCCTTCAGCTCGGCGCCGCGTGATCGTTCCAGCCCGGCCGCCTGTCCCTGCTGGACGACCGCGTAGCCAACCGGCTGGGCGAACAGTGACCCCTCTGGATAGGAGCGGCCCCAGGTCCCGCCGCCCGCCCGGACTGACCGCGCCAGCACGGCTCCGTTGGCGGCGAGGATCCGGCCCCGCTTGATCCGCAGCTGGGCGATGATGCGCGCGACGATTGAGCGGGTTGTTGTTCAGCGCGGAGGCGTCGATCACCGTCCAGCGGGTCGTCCAGACGACGAGCAGGGCGAACAGGACGACGATCAGCCCGAACAGCCGGACGATCTGCGCGTTCACCGCGGCACCGGCCGGCGCGAGAGGTCCGAGACGAGCAGCAGCAGCGCCAGCAGCACGAAGTTGGCCACGATCGAGGCGCCGCCGTAGGAGATGAACGGCAGCGTGACCCCGGTCAGCGGGATGACCCGGGTCACCCCGCCGACGATCACGAACACCTGCAGGGCGAACACCGCCGACAGGCCGGTGGCCATCAGCTTGGAGAAGGAGTCGCGCGCCAGGGTGGCCGCCTTGAAGCCGCGGAAGACGAACAGCAGGTAGGCGATGAGCACCGCGCAGGCGCCGAACAGGCCCGAGCTCGTTGGTGATGACGGCGTAGATCATGTCCGTCTGGGGCGCGGGCAGCAGATAGGCGGTCGGATGGCTGCCCGGGACGGTCAGCACGGACTGCCCGAAGCCCTGCCCGAAGAGCCCCCCGGCCGCCTGGGCGAAGATCCCGTTGGCCAGCTGGAAGCTGCCCCCGGTCGCGCCGTACAGGCGGACGTTGAACGGGTGCTGCCAGTCCTCGAAGCGGGCGTGGACGTGCGGGATGTGCGTGGCCAGGAACCACGCGCCGAGCGCGAAGGCGACCAGCCCGACGACGACGAAGGAGAGGCGGCCGGTGGCCACGTAGAGGATCGCCAGCAGCGCTCCGTAGAACATCAGCGACGAGCCGATGTCGCTCAGCAGCACGAGCGTCGCCATCGCCAGCCCCCAGATGACGAGCACCGGCCCGAAGTGCTTGAGCGGCGGCAGGGTGATCCCCAGGATCCGCCGCGCGCCCATGACCATCACCTGGCGGGTGTCGCGCAGGTAGCTGGAGAGGAAGATGACGAGGCCGATCTTGGCGAACTCCGTCGGCTGGAAGAGGATCCCGCCCGGCAGGCGGACGCCCAGGTAGGCGCCGTTGACCTGATTGCCGATGCCCGGCAGCCGCGGGAGGACGAGCAGCACCAGCGACACGGCCACGATCGTGTAGCGGTAGCGCTCGAGCTTGCGGTAGTCGCGAAAGAAGACGATCGTCGCCGCGAACAGGATGAGCCCGAGCACGAACCACTGCGCCTGCTGGCGCGCCTGGGTGGCGTCGATCCGGTAGACCATGACGATCCCGAAGCTCGACAGCAGGGCGACGAGCGGGAACATGTAGGGATCGGCGTAGGGCAGGGTGAAGCGGATGAAGATGTGGGCCGCCAGGCACAGCGCCGAGGAAGATCGCGCCGTAGGTCAGCGAGACGTTGGAGAGGACGTTCTCGCGCTGGATGAACACGCCGGTGAAGCCGGCAGTCACCAGCAGCGCGGCCGGTATCAGGCCGAACAGCTCTCGGTTGCGGGGGCTCATTTGCTGAGCTGACCACGCTCGGCGGCGCGCACCAGGCTGATCGCATCGGCCTGCGAGCGGAGATTGTGGTTCAGCAGCCGCGAGCGGCGGTCGGCGGGCACGAGGCTCGCCGGGACGCCTGAGACGTAGACCTGCTCGTAGAGCCGCAGCCCGAAGGGTCCGTCGTAGGGCAGACCGCGGTAGACGGTCACGATCCCGTCGTTGTTGGTGGCGACGAAGAACAGCTCCCGGCTGGCGAGGTAACCCCCGCCGCCGAAGAGGAAGAGCACGATCAGCACGGAGATGAGGGCCGCGATCGGCTTGAAGAACCGTCCCTGGCCGCGCTTGGGCTTGGCCGGCGGAGCCGACCGGCCCTGGGTGCGGGCGAGCCGCGGCGCCGAGCGCTGGGTCCTCGGTCCGCGCCGCGGCGGAGATCGCCGGCACCGCGACCGTCATGGTGGCGCTGGCCCCGGGAGAGGATCGGGCCGCCGCGGCGGGCCGTGACGGCCGCCCGCCGCGCCCCCTCCCCGCCCTCGGCACCCAGTCCCTGGGCGGGGACCGCCATCCCGACCTCGGTCGGCTGGTCGTCGCACCGGCGGCGCCGGCGTCGGTCTCCTCCAGGCGGAAGAGGACGACGGTGATGTTGTCGCGCCCGCCGGCCGCGTTGGCCTCGGCGATCAGCCGCTCGGCGGCGCGGTCCAGATCGGTCTCCGCGGCGAGCACGGCGGCGATCTGCTCCTCGCCGATCATCGACGTCAGACCGTCGGAGCACATCAGCACCACGTCGCCGGCCCGCACCGGGTAGGTCCAGGTATCGACGTCGACGGCCTGCTCGATGCCCAGCGCGCGGGTGATGATCGAGCGCTGGGGATGCTCGGCGGCCTGCTCCTCGGTCAGCTTGCCGCGGCGCACCAGCTCCTCCACCAGCGAGTGGTCCTGGGTCAGCCGGGTCAACCCGCCGTCGCGGAAGATGTAGGCGCGGCTGTCCCCGACGTGGGCGACGGCCAGGTCTGAGTCCTGCAGGTAGGCGGCGGTCAGCGTGGTGCCCATCCCGGCGTGCTCGACGGCCGACTGGGCGGTCTCGTAGATCCGCCGGTTGGCCTCCTGGACGCGCGCGGAGAGGCGCTGCTCGGGCGGCCCGTCATCGGGCAGCGGCTTGCGGAACTCCTCCACCGCCAGCGCCGAGGCGACCTCGCCCGCCTGGGCGCCGCCCATCCCGTCGGCGACCACGAACAGCGGGACGCGGACGTAGGCGTTGTCCTCGTTGTCCTTGCGTTGGCGACCGGTGTCGGTCTTGCAGATGGCGTCGGCGGCGCGGAGCAGACGGGCGTCAATGCTGGAGGTAGGTGAACTCGCTGTCGCCGATGCGGAGCCGGTCGCCGTCGTGCAGCGGGGCGGGGCCGGACAGCGGCTCCTCGTTGAGATACGTGCCGTTGGTCGAGCCCAGGTCCTCGATCACCAACACCGCTCCTTCCCGCGATATGCGCGCGTGACGCGAGGAGGCGAACGGATCCTCAAGCCGGATCTCGACGTCCCCGCGTCCGAGGGTGGCCCCCTCGGCGAGATCGTAGGCGATCCCGGACTCGTGTCCGGGGGCGTTCTCGACGAGCAGGCGCGGCTCGAACCCGTCGGCCGCGGCCGGGCCGCCGGCCGCCTGGTACATGCCGGTCGCCTCGGGGTCGACCGGGATCCGGCCGCGATCGGCGTCGGCCGAGGTCCCGGCGCCCGCGGCGCAGGTCGCGCAGCGCGCTGATCGCCACCCACATCAGGAACAGGTAGAGGACCGCGAGGAAGCCGAACTTCAGGCCGACGGAGACGGGCTGGAGCATGGCTACTCCAGCTCGAAGGTGAGCACGGTCGTGCCCAGCTCGATCTCGTCGCCGGGCTTGAGGACCTCGGGATGGTCGACCCGCCGGCCGTTGAGCCGCGACCCGTTGGTGGAGTTGAGGTCCGTGAGCACCCATGAGCCGCCGCGCGGGCGGACCTCGGCGTGCTCGCGCGACACGTTGGGATCATCGACCATCACGTCGCTCTGGCGGCTGCGACCGAGCGTCACCCCCGATGAACCGACGACCAGCCGCTTGCCCCCCATCAGCAGCAGCGCCGTGTGCGACCGCGACCGGGCGCGCTCCTCCAGCGGCTCGGCGACCCGTCCGGCGGTGCTGTAGACCATCGTGCGCCCGGAGGACTCCGGGTACGCCGGGGTCGCCGGGCCCTCGTGGGCTCGGGCGGCTCGGGGTCCGGCGGCTGGGTGGAGCGCGTCTGGATCCCGAACTCGCCCAGGCGCAGGCGGTCGTCGGTCTCGAAGTCGACCACCGGCCGCGAGGTCAGGACGAGCTGCTCGCGGCGGGCGTGCTCGAGCAGGTAACCGACGAGCTCGGTCCGCAGCGCCTCCTCGTACTCGGCGAAGCGCTCGCGGTCGCGCGGCGACAGATAGACCCGGTACTCGTTGGGCACATAGGTGCGCGACAGCGACAGGGAGCGTGTGCTCCTCCATCTCGCGGGCCAGCTTGCGGGCGATCTCGACCGGGCGCACCTCGGACTTGAAGGCGCGACTGAACGTGCCTTCGACGAGGCCGGCGATCTTGCTTTCCAGGCTGCGCAACACACTCATGATCAGATCTCGAGACCGGCCGGGGCGGGGGCCCTTTCCGGCCGATCCATGCTACGGAAGTCAGGCGCGCGCGTCAGGGTCTTGCGTCCCACCATCGGCGCCAGCCGTCACGCTGCGCGGCGCCAAGGCCGACGGCGGCCCCGGCCAACGCCCCCAGGATGGCGCGTCGGCGCCGCGCCGACGGCGTCTGAGCCGTGGACGGCGACCACCGCCGCCGAGGTGGCGCTCACCGTCAGCGCCGACCAGATGACGACCCGCACGAGGTCCAGCACGAGCGTTCGCCCGCGTGCCACCCAGGGCGCGGTCAGCGCCGCCAGCGCCCACACCGCCGCCGGGGCGAGGACGCCGGAGCTGCCCAGCGTCGCCAGCAGGTGGCCCGTCGCCGCCGACACCGAGTTCGATCCAGGCGTGCGGCGGCGGCAGGCCGGGGATGGCGGCAGGTAGAGCACGGGCCGCGACCCCAGCAGCGCGCCGGCGAGCAGCAGCCACACCCAGCCGATCGCCCCCAGGGCCGCCCGCTGCACCGGCGCCGCCGGTGCGGGCGGCGACGGCCGGCCAGGCGCCGGCCAGGCCGATCAGCCCGAGCGCCGGGGCGCCCGCCGCCAGCGGCCAGGCGGTGGGCCGCCGCGGCGAGCACGATCATCGGCAGCCCGGCCGCCAGGGCGAAGACGAGCGCCGCCGCCGCCGTGACCCTGCAGCGCCGCCTCGGCGGTGAGGGCGACGGTCACCGCCAGCCAGCCCAGGCGGGGCAGGGCGAGGACGGCGGCCGCGGCCACCAGCGGCGGCGGCCGCCGGAGGCACGGGCGAGGGCGCGGCGAGGTGCACCACTGCCCAGGCCGCCAGGGCGCCCGCCGCGACGGCGGCCAGGCCGCGATCGACCCACTCGGGGCGCTCGGCCTCCCCCGGCTCGCCGGCCGGGCCGGCCTCCGGCGGGTCGGCGCGGCCGCGCCGGGTGAACGGCTCGGGCGCCTCGGGCTCCTCGTCGAGATCGTCGTCGCGCGTCCAGGCGCTGGTGACGATCCCCGGCTCGTCCCCCACGTGGCGGCGGGCCGCGCGCAGAGCGGCCGCTCAGGTCGGCGAGGGTCCCTCGGTCGCGCGGCCGGGGCCGCAGGGCGGCGTCGATCGCCTGACCGAGCGCTCCGGGGAGATCGCGCCGCTGCCGGCGCAGCGGCGGGAGGTGCGCGCCCAGCTTCCGCGCCCGCTGGAAGGCGGTCGTCGCGCGGACCGGATTGACCCCCGTGAGCGCCTCGTAGATGACGAGCGCCAGCGAGTAGAGGTCGGCGGCCCCGCCCGCCTCCTGACCCTCGGCCTGCTCGGGGGCCATGTAGGCCAGCGTCCCGAGCATGTCGCCGGGATGGGTGAGGGCGTCTGAGTCGATGACCCGGGCGACCCCGAAGTCCGTCAGCTTGGCGACGATCCGGTCGCCCCCCACCCCGGCGGGCGTCTCCGGCACGAGCACGTTGGACGGCTTGACGTCGCGGTGCACGACGCCCTGGGAATGGGCGTGCTCGAGGGCGTCGCAGAGGACGATGGCGATCTCGACGATGTCGAGGTCGGACAGCCGGCCGGCGGCCAGCAGCGCGTCCAGGGTGGAGCCGAGCACCAGCTCGGAGACGAGATAGGCGCCCTCGTCGTCGACCGCCGCCTCGTAGAGGGTGACGATGCCGGGATGGGCCAGCCGGGCGGCGGCGCGGGCCTCGCGCTCGAAGCGCCCGCCGAGGATGCGCTCCCGGGCCAGCACCTTGACGGCCACGTCGCGCTCCAGCCGCTCGTCGCGGGCCATCCACACCGTGCCGAAGGCCCCCGCCCCCAGCCGGCGGTGCAGGCGATAGCGGTCGAGCACCAGCGGCGCCGGCGGCGTGCCCGGTTCGCCGCGGTCTGCGGGCAGACGGGCGGTGCGCACCTCACTTGAGCCCATGAGCGCGGTTTTCGGTGCCGCGGCGGCGGTCCCTGCGGGTGATCGGCGGCGCCCGCCCGGGCGCGCCGCGCTGCAGGCCGGCGTTCACGACTTGCCGATCCAGCCGTGGCGATGTTCATACTGGGCGCTTCACCGGCACCGGCTAGGAGAGACTTCAGCTTGTCGTTCTTCGACGAGGTCGACGAACCGCCTCGTACAGAGCCTCGCAGCACGCCACGCACGGCCAGTCGATCCGCACCGCCGCGGCGCCGGTCCTCCGGCGGCGGTGGCCGGCGCCCGCCCAGCCAGCAATCGTCGGTCCAGACGCGCCGCGTCGTGCTCGCCGTGGTCGTCGTCATCTTCGTCGTGCTGATCGCCGTGGGCGTCCACAGCTGCCAGGTCAACGCCGATCGCTCGGCGCTCAAGGACTACGCCAACGGCGTCTCCTCCGTGATCAGCCGCTCGGACGCCAACGGCCGCAGCCTGTTCGCGGCGCTCTCCCCGGCCAGCGGCTCCGTCAACGCCTCAGGGGTCCAGAACTCGATCAACGCCACGCGGCAGTCCGCCCTGGACGTCCTCTCCTCCGCTCAGAAGCTCAGCCCCCCGGACTCCGTCAAGACGGCCCACTCGCGGCTGGTGTTCGCCCTGCAGCAGCGCCTGGACGGGATCGCCAACATCGGCAAGCGGATCCAGCCGGCGCTGGCGGGAACGACGAGCACGGACGCCGTCAACGCGGTGGCCGGCGAGATGGCGCGCTTCTACTCGTCCGACGTCATCTACAAGGACTACACGGCGCCGGCGATCGTCAGTGCGCTGCACGCCAACGGGATCGACGTCGGGGGGACCAGCGGGCAGCAGATCAACGGCGGCCAGTTCGTGCCCGACGTCGAGTGGCTGCTGCCCAGCTTCATCGCCTCAAAGCTCCACGTCACCATCCAAGGGGCGACCGGCGGGGGCGCCACCAACTCGGCCCAGGGCTGCACGACGAGCAGCCCCTGCGGCCATACGCTCAACTCGGTGAGCGTCAACGGCACCACGCTGCAGACCGGCTCCCCCAACACGATCAGCCTCAAGCCGGCGCCCGTCTTCAAGCTCAGCCTCACCAACGGCGGCAAGAAGAACGAGACCGGGGTCGTCTGCCAGGTGAGCGTCAACGGCACCAGCTCGGCCGGCCAGACGACGATCCCGCAGACCACCGCCGGCCAGACGGCGACCTGCAACGTGCCGCTCAAGACGCCGCCGGCGGCGGGCACCTACACGGTCAAGGCGACCGTGGTGAAGGTCCCCGGCGAGAAGAACATCGACAACAACTCCCAGACCTACACGGTCAGCTTCCGGTAGCGGGATCACGCCGCGCGGTCGCGCCTCGGCCGTATCCTTGGGGCGGTGAAGGACCTCACGAGCACTGTGGGCATCGTCGCCCTGGCGGCCGGAGCGGTGGCCGTGGTGGCGCTGGGGACGACCGCGTTCCTCGCCCTGCGGCTGCGGCGCGTCCGGGCTGAGCAGCGGGCCGTGCTGGGCGACCGGCGCGAGGATCTCGTCTCCCATGCGGCGCGGCTCCAGGAGCAGTTCACCGCGCTGCACGCCTACGTCGAGGACGTGGCCACCCGTCTCGATGCGCGGATGGCGACGGCCGAGCGGCGGCTGGACGGGGCGGTCTCCTACAGCTCGCTCGTGCGCTATGACGCCTACGGCGAGATGTCCGGGCGCCAGTCGATGTCGATCGCGCTCCTGGACTCCACCCAGACGGGGATCGTGCTCTCCTCGATCCACCATCGCGATCAGGCCCGGCTGTACGCCAAGCAGATCCATGCCGGGCGCGGGGAGCTCGAGCTCTCGCCCGAGGAGGCCGAGGCCGTCCAGTTGGCCCTGCAGCGCAGTCCCGGCGGGCAGCCGGCGGCCCGCTAGCGACGGACCGCTCCCACTCGTGCGCGCCGGCTACTTCGGTCCCGAGGGGACCTTCACCCAGGAGGCCCTGATCGCCGACACCCGCGGCCTCGACATCGAGACGGTCCCGCTGCCGACGATCTACGACACGGTGATGGCCGTCCACAACGGGGAGGTGGAGCGGGCCCTGGTCCCGATCGAGAACTCGCTCGAGGGCTCCGTCAACGCCACCCTCGACGCCCTGGCGATGGAGACCGAGGACGTGGCCATCGTCGGCGAGGTCGTGCTGCCGATCCGCCACTGCCTGATCGCCCGGACGATCCTCGACCTGGCGGCGATCGAGGTGGTCGTCTCCCACCCCCAGGCCAACGCCCAGTGCGCGCGCTTCATCCGCACCCGTCTGCCGCAGGCCCAGGTGCTGCCGGGCACGTCGACCGCCGACGCCGTGCGCACCGTGGCCGAGCACGACGGGCCGTGGGCGGCGCTGGGCAACCGCGTGGCCGCCGAGCGCTACGGCTGCCACATCCTGCGCGCCGGGGTGGAGGACGTCGCCGACAACGAGACGCGGTTCGTGTGGCTGGCCCGGACGGCCGGCGGCACGGCCCCGGACTCCGTGGGCCCGTTCAAGACGGCGGTCGTCTTCTGGGGGGTCGGTTCCGAGGCGCCAGGGTGGCTGGTCAGCTGCCTGTCGCAGTTCGCCGACCGCGGCATCAACCTCACCCGGATCGAGTCGCGGCCGCGCAAGCAGGGCCTCGGCCGCTACATGTTCTTCGTCGATCTCGAAGGTCGCGCCGACGATCCGGACATCGCTGCGGGGCTGGCGGCCCTGAGCGAGCATGTCGAGCGCCTGCGGGTCCTGGGGTCGTTTCCGGTCGCCTGACGGCGCTGGTAGCCCATGTAGAATCGGCGGCGCGTAGTTATGGCTTCCCTGGTACCCCCTGCGCCACCCAGGTCCGCGTCGCCTCTGGAGCACCAGCGGCGCGGACGGGAAGTGGGCCGGGTGCTCGTTCTCAACGCGACGTATGAGCCGATCAACGTCTGCACGGTCCGCCGCGCGGTGGTGCTCCTGCTCAAGGAGAAGGCCGAGATGATCGAGCACGCCGAGATGCAGTTGCACTCGGCGACCAACACGATGTCGCGCCCGATGGTCATCCGCCTGGTCAGCTACGTGCGGATCCCCCGCGACACCCACCGCCGCAAGATCACCCGCCGCGCGGTGTTCGCCCGGGACGACTGGACCTGCCAGTACTGCGGCGCGCGCTCCAACCTGACCGTCGACCATGTGGTGCCCCGCTCCAAGGGCGGGCCCTCCAGCTGGGACAACATCGTCGCCTCGTGCGCGCCCTGCAACCGCCGCAAGGGCAACGCCCTGCTGCACCACTCCGGCATGACCCTCATCCGCCGGCCGGGAACGCCCAGCCCGCACGTCTTCATCCAGGTGGCCAGCCCGACGATCCCGGCGGCCTGGAAGGCCTACCTGGCCGCCTGACCTCGCCGGCCGGGACGGCGGGGCGGCCGGGTCCTCAGGCGGCGTAGCGCTCGGCGGCGCGGGCCCGCGCCTTGGCGGCCTCGATGTCGCGGTCCTTGGGCGGCGCGGCGGTCGTCAGGCTGCCCAGGAGCGTCATCGAGACGGCGGCCACCGCCTGCACCGCCTGGTCAAAGGCGGCCTGGTTGGCCTGCGAGGGCTTGGTGTAGCCGCTGATCTTGCGCACGTACTGCAGCGCGGCCGCGTTGACCTCGGCCTCGGTGGCCGGCGGCTCGAAGTTGTGGAGGGTTCTGATGTTGCGACACATGCCGCCAGCGTACCGCCGGCGCGGCGGGGGTCACACCCCGGAGGGCAGCGGTCACTTAAAGCACGAAGGGCGCCGTCGACACGGCGCCCTTCGCGCACAACATTGGCTGGCGAACCGCGGTGAGCAACATCAATGCCGGAGGGACCACTCCCAGCACTCACGCACGGCGGTGTCGCGGGTTGGACTCCGCTAAGCGGGGTCAGCCTCCGACCTAGCGGCCGGACACCTCCAGGGTCCCGCAAGAACTGTCAGACAAGTTAGGACCACCTCCTTTCTCTGGTCTGACCAGATTATCGAATCCGGAACCCGGAATCGACGGCTCTGAGTCAATTGCCCGCGCGGCGAGCGCTGACGAGGGTCGCCAGCAGCCCGTGGCGCAGGCTGCCGCCCAGCTGCTCGGCGGCGCGGCGGGTGCCCTCCTCGAGGCGCTCGCGCTGCTCCGGCGCCAACCGCGCGTGGAAGGAGGTCGTGCGGAAGTAGGCGTTGAACCGCTCCGCCGTCTGCTCGATGAGCAGCGGCAGCGTCTCGATGCGGACGTCCTCGAAGAGCTCGGCGGCGCTGCCATCCCGCAGGTCGTACTGACTGAGCCATGACCAGACGGCGGAGACGTCGGCCTGGCGTTCGCGGACGCCGGCGAGGATCGTCTCGCGATCGCGCGGGGCCGGCACCCTCCGGGCGAGCTCGGGCGCGGCGTACTCAAGCGCCGCGGTCATGAGCTCCATGTCGGCGGCGGCGCGCTCGTCGACGACACCGAGGTCCTGCAGCAGGCACAGCCGCCCACCGGGTGTGAGCGCCGCGGCGGCCCGGCGCCAGCTGACCGCCGGTTCGAGCCAATGCCACGCCGAGGCGGAGAACACCGCCGCATAGCCGCCGCCGGCCACCTCGGCCTCCTCGAAGCGGACGACCTCGAAGTCGACGGTGTCGCGGCCCGCGAGCCGGCGGCGAGCCACCCGGATCATGTCCTCGCCCACATCGAGGGCCCGCACGTGGAGCCCTCGGTTGGCCAGCTGCTCAGTCAGCAGCCCCGTGCCGCAGCCGACCTCGAGCACGCGGGCGCCCGGAGTTAGCCCGCACACGGCCACCGCAGCGTCGACGAGCGGCTCCGGAAGGGCCCGCCGCTCGCGGTCGTAGTCCTCGGCGATCGACTCGAAGACCCGCCCGTAGCGGCGGCGGACCTCAGCCGAGTCCATCGTCGGGGCCTACTCGCGGGCGGCGGGGTCCGTCGTCCGGGCTACTCGTCGGCGTCCGCGTCGGCGTCGCCGCCGGTGTCGCCGTCGGCGTCGGCGGCGGTGTCCACGCCGGGTTCGGCCTCGGCACCGACGTCCAGGCCGGGTTCGACGGCGGGCTCGTCGCCCGGCTCGAGTGGCGGAGCGTCGGGGGAGGCCAGGTCCACCGGCTCACCCAGCACCGGCGCGGCCGTGGCCGCCTCGGACTCGACGACGAGCGCGACCGCCGACACCTGGTCGTCGTCGCGGATGTTCATCACCCGCACGCCGGTGGCCGCCCGGCCCTGCTGGCTGATCCCGCGGACCCCGGTGCGCTGCACCAGGCCGTTCTGGGAGATGAAGACGAGCTCCTGGTGCTCGCGCACGACGAGGGCGCCGCCGAGCTGGCCCTTGCTCTCCGTGAGACCGATCGTCTTGACGCCCTTGGCGCCGCGCGAGGTCTTGCGGTACTGGTCGATCCGGGTGCGCTTGCCGTAGCCGTTCTTGGTCACGACCAGCAGGTCCTGATCGTCGCGGGCGACGTCCATCGCGATCACCTCACCGGTCGGCCCAACGTCCATGCCGCGGACGCCGCTGGTGTCGCGGCCCATCGAGCGGGCGTCGGACTCGGCGAAGCGCACCGTCAGGCCGGCGCGCGAGACCATGATCACCTCGTCGCCGTCGTCGACCCGTCGGACGGCCATCAGCTCGTCGTCGTCGCGGATGTTGATGGCGATGATCCCGTCGGCCTTGATCGGGGTGTTGTAGGCGAGGAAGTCGGTCTTCTTGACGATGCCGTTGCGGGTGGCGAACACGAGGTACTTGCCCTCCGTGAAGTCACGCGTGGAGAGGACGGACTGCACCCGCTCGCCCTCGCGCAGCGGCAGCAGGTTGACCAGCGCCCGGCCCTTGGCGGTCCGGGAGGCCTCCGGCAGCTCGTAGACCTTGAGCCGGTAGACCTTGCCGCGATTGGTGAAGAACAGCAGGTAGTCGTGCGTGGAGGCGACGAACAGGTGCTCGATGTAGTCGTCGTCCTTCATGTCCATGCCGTTGATCCCCACGCCGCCCCGGCGCTGCTGGCGATAGGTCGAGAGCGGCAGTGACTTGATGTAGCCGGAGTGGGTGATCGAGACGACCATCTGCTGGTCGGCGATCAGGTCCTCCATGTCGATCTCGCCCTCGGCGTGGGTGATCTCCGTGCGCCGCTCGTCGCCGTAGGCATCGGCGATCTCGCGCAGCTCGTCCTTGATGATCCCGTTGACGCGCTCCTCGTCACCCAGGATCTCGCGCAGCTCAGTGATCCGCTCGACCAGATCGGCGTGCTCCTGCTTGATCTTGTCGGCCTCGAGCGCCGTCAGGCGGCTCAGGGTCAACTGCAGGATGGCCTGCGCCTGGACGAGGGTCAGCTCGAAGCGCTCGATCAGCCCGTGGCGGGCGGTCTCTGAGTCGCGGGAGCCGCGGATGAGCGCGATGACCTCATCAAGGTTGGCGAGCGCGATGAGCAGCCCCTGCAACACGTGCGCCCGCTCCTCGGCGCGGCGCAACTGGTACTTGGTGCGCCGGACGATGACCTCGCGCTGGTGGTCGACGTAGTGACCTATGACCTCGCGCAGCGAGAGCGTCCTGGGCACGTTGTCGACGAGCGCCACCATGTTGACCCCGAAGGTCGTCTGCATCGGGGTGTGCTTGTGCAGCTTGTTGAGGACGACCTTGGGGATCGCGTCGCGCTTGAGCTCGATCACGAGCCGCATCCCGTGGCGGTCGGACTCGTCGCGCAGGTCGGAGATCTCCGGGATCTTCTTCTCGATCACCAGGTCGCGGATCTTGAGGATCAGCCCGCCGTCGCCGCCCTTGCGCACCTGGTAGGGCAGCTCGGTGACGATGATCGCCTCCTTGCCCTGACCGATCGGCTCGATGTGCGCCTTGGCCTGCACGCGGACCCGACCGCGGCCGGTGCGGTAGGCCTCGCGGATCCCCTCGCGGCCGAGGATCGTCCCCGCCGTGGGGAAGTCCGGGCCCTTGATGTGCTTCATCAGGCCCTCGACGTCGATCGTCGGATCGTCGATGTAGGCGACGGTGGCGCCGATCACCTCGCGCAGATTGTGCGGCGGGATGTTCGTCGCCATGCCGACGGCGATGCCGGTACCGCCGTTGACGAGAAGGTTGGGAAAGCGCGCCGGCAGGACGAGCGGCTCGGAGCGCGAGCCGTCATAGGTCGGGCCGAAGTCGACCGTCTCCTCGTCGATGTCGCGCAGCATCTCCGTGGCCAGCCGGTCCAGGCGGGCCTCCGTGTAGCGCATGGCCGCGGCCGAGTAGCCGTCGATGTTGCCGAAGTTGCCGTGGCCGTCGACGAGCGGGTAGCGCATCGAGAAGTCCTGCGCCAGGCGGACGAGCGTGTCGTAGATGGCGCTGTCGCCGTGCGGGTGGAACTTGCCCATCACCTCGCCGACGATCTGGGCGCACTTGACGTGCTTGCGGTTGGGCTGCAGGCCCAGCTCGTTCATCACGTAGAGCACCCGCCGGTGGACGGGCTTGAGGCCGTCGCGCACATCCGGGAGGGCGCGGCCGACGATGACGGACATGGCGTAGTCGAGGTACGCCGAGCGCATCTCGTCTTCGAGCCCGCGGGGCTCGATGTTGCCGCCGCCGATGGTGTCGATCGTTGACATGGCGTTACCTAACGCTCGGGGTTCTGAGTTGGGGTGGCGGGGTGGGTGGTGAGCCCATCATCAGATATCCAGGTTGGTGACGAGGCGGGCGTTCTCCTCGATGAAGGCGCGGCGGGGCTCCACCTGGTCGCCCATCAGCATCGAGAACACGAGGTCCGCCGACGCGGCGTCCTCCATCGTGACCTGCACGAGGGTGCGGGTGGCCGGGTCCATCGTCGTCTCGCGCAGCTCCTCGGAGTCCATCTCGCCCAGGCCCTTGAAGCGGTAGTAGTCGATCCCCCGCTGGGCGACCGCCAGGACCTCCTCGTGGAGCTCCTCGAAGCTGGCCGCATCGTGCGAGGTCTCGCCGAGGCGGACGGTGAACGGCGGGGTGCCGGTCAGCGCGTCGAGCTCATGATGGACGTCGGCCAGCCGGCGGTACTCGTTGGCCTCCAGCGCGGAGCGGCGGACGTGGTGGGTGGTCGCCAGGCCCGTCTTGGCCTCGAGCGTCTTGACGACGATCTCGTCGGGGCCCTCCTCCAGCAGCTTGAGCTGGTAGGCGTGGCCGTCGCCGTTGCCCTCCTGAGCGGAGAGGTGGCGCATGAGGCTCGCCACATCGGTGATCTGCTCCTCGAGCAGCCGCGCCTGCTGCATGAAGGCCACCACGCTCTGGCCATGGGCGCCGCGCAGGGCGGCGGCCCATCCCTCGTACTGCTTGAGCAGCCGGCTGAAGCGCTTCCACCGCGCCTCGGTGAGCTTGAACGCCCGCCCGGAGCGGTCGAGGATCTCGAGCTTCTCGAACTTGTCGCCGAGGAGGATGTCCTCGAGATCGGACTCGCGCTCGAGGTAGCGGTGCTTCTGGCCGCGTGTCAGGCGGTACAGCGGCGGCTTGGCGATGTAGACGTAGCCGGCCTCGATCAGCTGCTGCATCTCGCGGAAGAGGAGCGTCAGCGCGAGCGTGCGGATGTGGGCGCCGTCGACGTCGGCGTCGGTGAGGAGCACGATCTTGTGGTAGCGCGCCTTGGTCAGGTCGAACTCGTCGCGCACCCCGGTGCCGATCGCGGTGATCAGCGCCTGGACCTCCGTGTTGGCCAGCACCTTGTCGATGCGGCTCTTCTCGACGTTGAGGATCTTGCCGCGCAGCGGGAGGATCGCCTGGGTGCTGCGATCGCGCGCGCTCACCGCCGAGCCGCCGGCGGAGTCGCCCTCGACGACGAACAGCTCGGCCAGCGACGGGTCCTTGATCGAGCAGTCGGCGAGCTTGCCCGGCAGCGTGGAGTTCTCCAGCGCCGACTTGCGGCGGGTGAGGTCGCGCGCCTTGCGGGCGGCCGACCGCGCCTGGGCAGCAGACACCGCCTTGAGGATGACCTGGCGGGCCTCCTGGGGGTTCTCCTCGAAGAACTCAGTGAGCTGGGCGTAGACGACGGACTGCACGAAGCTCTGCATGCCGGGGTTGCCGAGCTTGGTCTTCGTCTGCCCCTCGAACTGAGGATCGGCCAGCTTGGCCGAGATGACGGCCGTCAGCCCCTCGCGGACGTCCTCGCCCGAGAGGTTGTCGTCCTTCTCGCGCAGATGGTTGTGCTCCCGGGCGTAGCGGTTCAGCGCGCTGGTCAGCGCCGAGCGGAAGCCCGAGAGATGAGCGCCGCCCTCGATCGTGTTGATGTTGTTGGCGAACGAGAACACGGACTCCTGGTAGGAGGAGTTCCACTGCATCGCCACCTCGACCGCGCCCTCCTTGGACTCGCCCTCGAAGAAGATGATCTTCTTCTGGATCGGTTCCTTGTTCTGATTGAGGTACTCGACGAAGTCGACGATGCCGCCGTCGTACTTGAACTCGACGCGATTGACCCTCACTGCGCTCGTCGACGATCGTGATGCGCAGCCCGCGAGTCAGGAACGCGGTGTCGCGCATCCGCTCCTCGATCGTCTTGAAGCTGATCTCGAGCGACTCGAAGATCTCGGCGTCGGGCAGGAAGGTGATCGTCGTCCCGGTCTCCTTGGTCGCCTCGCCCTTGACGAGGTCGCCCTGGGGCTTGCCGCGCTCGTAGGACTGGCGGAAGACGTGGCCCTCGCGGCGCACCTCGACATCGAGGTGCTCCGACAGCGCGTTGACCACTGACACACCGACGCCGTGCAGCCCGCCGGAGACCTTGTACCCCCCGCCGTCGCCGAACTTCCCACCGGCGTGCAGGACGGTCATCACGACCTCGAGTGCCGGGCGGCCCTCCTTGG
This sequence comes from uncultured Solirubrobacteraceae bacterium, assembly GCA_963800545.1. Classification (GTDB taxonomy): domain Bacteria; phylum Actinomycetota; class Thermoleophilia; order Solirubrobacterales; family Solirubrobacteraceae; genus Palsa-465. The sequence continues at coordinate 33,112 of CAWDBJ010000004.1, read as the reverse complement.
CCATGATGCCGACCGGGATCCCGGCGCCGTCGTCGGCCACCGTCACCGAGTTGTCGGGGTGGATGGTGACCGAGACCGCGCTGCACCGCCCCGCGAGCGCCTCGTCGACGGAGTTGTCGACGACCTCATAGACGAGGTGGTGCAGGCCGCGCTCGCCGGTGGAGCCGATGTACATGCCCGGGCGCTTGCGCACCGCCTCGAGACCCTCGAGCACGGTGATGTCCGAGGCGTCGTAACTGGGTTGGTTGCCCGCGCCCGGGCGCGCGCCGTCGTCGTTCGCCAACGATCCTCCGATGACGTAGGGACGCCCCGGTACCCGCGCCACGCCAGGCGCGCCGGGGCGTCAAGAATTTGTATACAGAAGAATAGCACAAGCTCCGGTCGAAACCCCGGGCTGACCGGAGGCTTTTTCCCTGGAAATTGGCGAGATCTTGCGACCGGGTGAAGCGATTATGCGGTGTGTCCAACGGCCACACAGCGCAACCGGTTGACGGCCCGCTCACCGAGCACCGCGTTGAGGCGCTCGATGATCTGCGGCGCCATCAGATCGAGCTCCTGCGCCCACACCGAGGCGGCGCACGAAATCGTCACCACACCGCCGCGCTCGGCGGTCGGCTGGGCCTGTTCGGCGATCCCCGCGCCGACGGTCTGCGCCCACACGCGCTGCACGCCGGCCAGCGCGGTCGCGGGGGCGAGATCGTCCGTCAGGGCGTCGAGCGCGAACTGCATCGACCGGGGGGCGCGGCGGTAGTAGGTCATCGCCCCCTCACGCGCTGACCGCCTCCGTCAGGCGGCCGCCCTCGGAGACCTCGAGCCGGTGCACGTCGGCCTCGTCGGCGCCGGGCACCTGCTCGGCGTCGGTGGCGGTGATGACCGCCTGGCCGTCGCCGGAGCGCAGGAGGTCGACGAGCGCGCGGCGGCGGCGACCGTCGAGCTCGGACATGACATCGTCGAGGAGCATCAGCGGGGGCGAGCGGCGCCGCTGCGCCAGCGCGGTGCGCTCGGCGAGCAGGAGAGCCAGGAGAGCCAGCCGCTGCTGCCCCTGCGAGCCGTAGGCGCGCAGCTCGCGGCCTTCGCGGGCCGCCACGACGTCGTCGCGGTGGGGGCCGTGACCGGTGAAGCCTCGGTCGAGGTCTGAGTCGACGCGATCGGCCAGCTCCGCCCGCAAGCCCTCGGCATCGGCCGCGCGGGAGCGGGGGCGGTAGGTCAGCGACGGGTCGCCGTCGAGGCCGAGGGCGGCGCAGATCTCGGCGAAGGCGGGAGCGATCGCCTCGAGCGCGGTGGCGCGATCGGCCATCAGCGCCATCCCGTGAGCGGCCAGCTGGGCGTCCCAGGTCGGCAGCGAGGCGCGCCCGGCAGCGCCGGCGCGGATGCGGGCGATGAGCGCGTTGCGCTGGGCCAGCGACTGGGCGTAGGCACGCCGAGTGGCCGCGCGGGCGGGCCACAAGGCGGCCACGAACTGATCGAGGTGAGCGCGACGCAGGGCCGGGGCGCCCTTGATCAGCTCCAGGCGGTCCGGCAGGAAGACGCTGACCAGCGGCCGCTGGGGGACGTCGAGCATGCGTTCCACCGCGGCGCCGTCGACGCGCAGGCGCTTGGGCTCCCCGGTCTGGAAGCCCACTGACAGCTCGTGGGCGCCGTCCTCGTCCTCGGCGCCCACGACCACCCGGGTGGCCGGCTGGCCGAAACGGATGACCTCGCGCTCGTTGGTCGTCCGGCACGAGCGGCCCGTGCACCCGAAGTAGAGCGCCTCGAGGAGGTTCGTCTTGCCGGCGCCGTTGGGGCCGGTGATCACCGTCACGCCTGTCCCCAGATCGGCGGACGCGTCCGCGTAGCCGCGAAAGTCGCGCACGGACACGCGCCGGACCAGCACGGACGGCGGTTAGACGTTGAGCCTGATCGGCATGATCAGGTAGCGGAAGCGGCTCTCGTCGCCGGCCTCGATGAGTCCCGGGCGCAGGGGGCTGATGAGCTTGAGCAGGACGTCGCCCTCGGCGACCGCCTCCAGGCCCGCCCGCAGGAACTCCGGGTTGAAGCCGATCTCGAGCGCCTCGCCGGTGAAGGCCACCGGAAGCGACTCACTGGCCTCGCCGACGTCGGGCGTCTGGGCCGACACCGTCAGCTCGCCCTCCGCGAAGGCCAGTCGCAGCGGCGCGTTCTTCTGGGCCAGGAGGCTGATGCGGCGCACCACCTCGGTCAGCTCAGGTCCGGCGAGGCGCAGCTCGTGCTCGAAGGTCTCGGGCAGGAGCTGGCGGTAGTTGGGGAACTGGCCGTCGATCAGCCGCGAGGAGAGGATCACCCGGCCGAGGGTGAACAGCACCTGGTTCTGGCGGACGCTGACGCTCAGCGTCTCGCCCTCGTGATGGCCGACGAGCCGCCCCAGCTCCTGCAGCGCGCGAGCGGGAACGTTGACCTCGAAGCCGGAGGTCAGCGGCGCCTCGAGGATCGTCTCCTTGACGCTCAGCCGGTAGGAGTCCGTGGCCACCATCCGCAGCTCGCGGTCCGAGGCCGACACGAGGATGCCGGTGAGCACCGGCCGGGTCTCGTCGCGCGAGGCCGAGCCGGCCACCTTGAGCGCGGTGGAGACGAACGCGTCGGCCGGCAGCTCCACGGCCGAGTCGGGATCGGGCTCGGGGAACGGCGGGAAGTCGTCGCCGCGCAGCGTCCGGATGTGAAAGGTGGCGTTGCCCGCCTTGAGCTCGATGTCCTGCTCGGCGGAGCGCAGCTCGAGGGAGACGTGCTCGCCGGGAAGGGAGCGCACGACGTCGACGATCAGTCGAGCGGGCAGGACGACGGTGCCCTCGCGGGCGACCTCGGCCTCGAGCGGCACGCGCAGGCCGACGTCCATGTCCGTGGCGCGCAGTTCGCAGCCGCTGGACTGAGCGGCCAGCTGCACGCCCGAGAGCGCCTGGATGGCGGAGCGGGTCGAGGCCACCCTGCTGACGGTCTGCAGCTGTGCGAACAGGACGTCTCGCTCGAGGGAGATCTTCACGATGAATACCTCTGAAGGGAATTAGAAGTCATAGAGCTAAGACAAGCTGTGGATAAGTCGGCGATCGCACGCACATAGCGAGGAAATAGCGGCTCCAGGCCAACGGCCTAGTCTGTCAACAGTCGCGGTCATCTCGCGTGTCGGGCGACCTGGTGGGCGAGGTTGGCGACGATCTCCACAGCCTGTTGGTCGTTCTTGAGCCGTTCGGAGACGCGCTTGCAGGCGTGCAGCACGGTGGCGTGATTGCGGCGAAAGGCCTTGCCGATGGTCGGCAGTGAGGCGCCCGTCAGGTCGCGGGCCAGATGGATGGCCACCTGGCGAGGCCAGGCGATGCGGCTCACCCGGCTGGAGGAGGTGAGCTCGGCGGTGGTCAGGCCGAAGTGGGCGGCCACCGCCTCCTGGACCTCCGCGATCGAGGGGTTGCGCGTGCGCCGGCCGGGATACATGGCGTCGAGGACCTCGGTGGTCAGCTCGGCGGTCGATCGGACGCCGGGTGAGGGAGTGGAAGGCGACGACCCGGATGAGGGCTCCCTCGAGCGAGCGGATGTTGTCCGTCACGCGATCGGCGATCAGGTCAAGGACGGCGGGGTCGGGAAGCTCGACGCCGTCCAGCGCCGCCCGCTTGCGCAGGATGGCCAGCCGGGTGGCGAAGTCCGGAAGCGCGATGTCGGCGACCAGGCCCGCCTCGAAGCGCTCGCGCAGGCGCTGCTCGAGCGCCGACGAGCGCCCGTGGCAGTCGATCACAGGTGAGGACCAGCTGGCGGCCGTTCTCGTAGAGGGCGTTGAAGGTATGGAAGAACTCCTCCTCGGTCTTGGCCTTGGAGGCGAGGAACTGGACGTCGTCGATCAGCAGCACGTCGACGCCGCGATAGGCGTGCTTGAAGGCCTCCAGCGACCGGGAGCCGAGCGCGGTGATGAAGTGGTTGGTGAACGCCTCGGCGGTCGTGTAGCGGACGGTGGTCCCGCCGCCGAAGGCGAGTCACGTAGTTGCCGATGGCGTGCAGCAGGTGGGTCTTGCCCAGCCCGGGCGGAGCGTGGAGGAAGAGGGGGTTGTAGGCCTGGCCGGGGATCTCGGCCACGGCCAGGGCGGCGGCGTGGGCGAGGCGGTTGCCCTGGCCGATGATGAACTGCTCGAAGCGGTAGCGCGGGTTGAGCGCCGTCGGGCAGTGGGTGGCGGCGATCGCGGCCGGGGCGGACGGGGGCGCCTGCTCGGGCGCGCCGGCGCCGAGTCCCCCTCGCCGCTGACGGCGGTGAAGGCGACCCGGGCCTCGGGCCCGAGGTGGCGGCGCGCGCAGCGCTCGAGCACGACCCCGAAGCGCCCCGAGACCCAGGCGGCCGTCTCCGCGGGGCGGGAGCGCCAGCAGCCGGCCGTCCCACGATTCGAGCGCGAGCGGTGCCAGCCAGATGTCGAAGGCGGAGTCGCCGACGGCGCGTCTCGAGGTCGGCTCTGATCGTGTGCCACGCGGACGTGGCCTCGGGGTGCTCGGACAGCGCCAAGCGACTCCTCCCAGGAGTGGTCTTCGACTATCGGTGAGGGCCGGGCGGACTTCGCTCCGGGGGCGGCGAATATACCAGCGGTGTTTTCGAGCTCCGGGGGCCTGCGCGGGGGGTTGACGCAAAGCGCGGGAAAAAGCGGCCAAGTCGTGAACGCGCCCCCGAGGGCGCTCCGCGGGCCGCGCCGCTGCGCGCTCGCGGGGCCGGCCATCGGCGGGACCCGAAACGCCCAGCGAGCGTGCGTATACTGCGACGTTCCCCTCGGGAGCACGAACCCATGAAACGCACTTATCAGCCCAAGAAGCGCAAGCGCGCTCGCAGCCACGGTTTCCGCACGCGGATGCAGACCCGCGCCGGGCGTTTGACCCTCAAGCGCCGACGCGACAAGGGTCGCAAGCGCCTCACCGTCTGATGGGCGCCGGGCGGACGGGAGCCATGTCCGCACAGCGTTCGGGACGGGGCCGGCTGTCGCGCAGCGCGGAATTTGACCGGGTCTTTCGCCAGGGCCGCTCGCATGCGGGCCGCGACCTGGTGCTCTACGTGTTCCCCCGCGGCGCGGAGGAGGACGACGCCCGCCGGCTCGGCCTCTCCGTGTCGCGCAAGGTGGGCGGCGCGGTCGAGCGCAACCGGGTCAAGCGCGTCCTGCGGGAGGCCTTCGCCCGCGAGAGCGACCGGCTGCCGGCCGGGACCGATGCCGTGGTCATCGCCCGCCACGGCGCGCGCGAGGTGGCCGAGCGCGAGGGCCTGGCGGGGATCCAGCGGGCGCTGGCCGAGTTGATCGACAAGGTGCCCGGGGTGGCCGAGCGCTCGCAGGTCGGGCCGGCTGCCGGGGATGCTCGGCGGACGCGCTGGCGGATGCATCGGCGGGTGGGTCGCCGGCTGCGGAGACAGACGTTGATGGCCGCCCTGCGGTGGCTGTTGGTGGCGCCCATCCGGGTCTACCAGCGGTTGATCTCGCCGATGCTGGGCCAGCACTGCAAGTACTACCCGTCCTGCTCTGAGTACGCCGTGCAGGCGGTTCAGCGGTTCGGCATACTGCGCGGACTGGTGCTGGCCGGCTGGCGGTTGCTGCGCTGCAACCCGTGGAGCTCCGGGGGCTTTGACCCGGTCGAGGAGCAGCGGCTGTTCAAGGTGCCGGCCTCTGCAGTGAGCTCCTGACAATGCTTGTTACCGCAAACATCTTCCAGCCGCTGATCGACGTCTTCGAGGCGGTCCTCAAGTTCTTCCACAACAACGTGGGGATCTCCTGGGGCTTCTCGATCGTGCTGCTGACCATCGTCGTGCGCGCGGCGCTCATCCCGCTGACGCTCAAGCAGATCAAGTCGATGGTCCGCCTCCAGGCCCTCTCTCCGAAGATGAAGGAGATCCAGGCCAAGTACAAGGAGGACAAGCAGCGCCAGCAGCAGGAGATCATGGCTCTGTACAAGCAGGAGGGGGTCAACCCGTTCGGCTCCTGCCTGCCGCTCGTCGCGCAGCTGCCGGTGTTCGTCTCCCTGTACTACATGCTGCGCCAGAGCCTGCGCGCGGACATCTGCCCGACGGTCCAGCCGGGCTACAACGCGGCCCTGCACAAGGTCACGGACACCACGCACACGGTGGTCTGCGGGGGCCACAACGCCGGCTTCCTCTTCATCCATGACCTGACCAACAAGGCGACGGGGGCGACGCTGGTCGTCCTGTTGATCCTCTACGTCGGCACCCAGTTGGCGTCGACGATCATGATGTCGGGCACCCAGACGGACCCGAACATGCGCCGGGTGATGATGTTCATGCCGCTGGTGTTCGTGCTGGTCGTGATCCGCTTCCCGGCCGGGGTGCTCGTCTACTGGATCACCACCAACACGTGGACGATTGGTCAGCAGTACGTGGTCAAGCGCCGGATGGGGCCCTTGCAGGCGGCGACGGTGGCGGCCGGCGCCAACGGCGACGGCGCGTCGGGTCCGCCGGGCGGGACCGCGTCGCTGTCGGCCGGCTCGAGCGCGCGGGCCGCGACGGCGAAGTCCAGCAAGGCACCGGGAAGAGCGGCGCCGGGCGGCAAGGCGGGGCGGACCGGCAAGGCGGCTCCCGCCGAGAACGGCTCGTCGGCCGGCGGTCTGGGAGCGCTCATCCGCGGCAAGGTCAAGCCCGAGGACAAGTCCGCCCCGGTGGCGACCGCGCCGCGCAACGGCCCTCCCCCCAAGCCGCCGCGCAAGAAGAAGAAGCGTTCCGGGCGCAGGCGGTAGGGCATGTCGACGGCTCAGGAGGCAGCGGTCGACCGCGTCCGCGAGATGATGGAGATGATCGCCGACACCGCCGGGGTGCAGGCCGACGTCGAGATCCACCTCGACGAGGAGGGCCTCACCGCCGAGTACGTCGGTGATGACCTGGGCGTCCTCATCGGCCACCACGGGCAGACGATCGACGCCATCCAGCACCTCGCCTACCGGATCGCGATGCAGGGCGAGGACGAGCGGCTGCCGGTCGTCGTCGACGCCGCCGGCTACCGCGAGCGCCGTGCCCAGACGCTGCGCCAGACGGCCGACCAGGCCGCGGCCACCGCGCTTGCCGATCGCCGGCCGGTCGCCCTGGAGGCGATGAGCGCGCTCGAGCGCAAGGTCATCCACGAGCACCTGAAGACCCGCCACGACGTCGAGACCTACAGCGAGGGCCAGGAGCCCGCGCGCCATCTCGTCGTGGCTCCGCTGGTCGACTGACCTCGGGCTCCCTCGGCGCACGGCGCGATGTTTCACGTTTTTCTTGACGGTGAAACACGCGCCGGGTACAACCCCGGGCGATGGTTGAGCTCTCGGACTTCGATCGCGGGCTGCTGATCGGCCTCCTCATCGGCGAGGGATCGTTCGGCGGAGACGGACGCCAGCCGCAGGTCACGCTGCGGATGCACGTGCGCCACGAGGCCCTGTTCACGTGGCTGACTGCGCATTTCCCCCGGTCGCGGCTCTACGGCCCCTATCACCACGGAGGCCGCCACTACTACCAGTGGATGGCGCGCGGCCAGGCGCTCGTGGAGGATCTGCTGCCCTTTCTCGACCCGGCCGACATCGAGCTCCTCGACCAGCACGCCGCAGCACGGCTCACCGCCATGTGCGAGCGCTACGCCGCCTTCATCGAGCGCCACCAGCCGCCCGCGGCATGAGCCCGGCCGCCCCATGAGTCCGCCCGCCGCCGGCCCCGGCCCGGCCACGCCGGCGCCCCCGCCCGCGTGCTCACGGAGCTCGTCGCGCGCTGGGAGCTCCCGCCGCCCGCCGCCCACCGCCTGCAGGCGCTGCTGAGCGTCCTGACCACCGACCCGCTGGCACCGACGACCGTCGCCGAGCCCCTGGCCGCCGTCAACGATCACCTCGCCGACTCCCTCGTGGCCCTGGAGCTCTGACGAGGTGCGCACGGCCACCTCGCTCGCCGACCTCGGCGCCGGCGCCGGCCTGCCTGGGTTGCCATTGGCGATCGCCCTCCCCGGCGCCCGGGTGACGCTCGTCGAGAGCAACGGGCGCAAGTGCGAGTTCCTGCGCCGCGCCATCGTCGCCTGCGAGGTCCCCAACGCCGAGGCCGTCCACGCGCGTGCCGAGGAGTGGCGCGCCGGCCTCGGCGCCTGCGAGCTGGTGACCGCCCGCGCCCTGGCGCCCCTCGGGGTGGTCGCCGAGTACGCCGCCCCCCTGCTGGCGCCCGGCGGAGCCCTCGTCGCCTGGCGGGGCCGACGCGACCCCCACGACGAGGCGGTCGCCGCTCGGGCGGCCGCCGAGCTGGGGCTCGAGCCGCGGGCGGTCGTCGCGGTGACGCCCTACCGCGGCGCTCTGCATCGCCATCTCCACGTCCTGGTCAAGACCGGGCCCACCCCCGCCCGCTTTCCGCGGCGGCCCGGGATGGCCCGCAAGCGCCCGCTGGGAGCGAGCTGAGCCAGCCCATGGCGACCATATGACCGCCGGCAGCGCTAGCGTCAGCGAGGCCATGGGGACCGTGTACGCGATCGCGAATCAGAAGGGTGGGGTCGGCAAGACGACGACCGCCGTCAACCTGGCCGCCTGCGTCGCCGAGGCCGGCTACGAATCCCTGCTGATCGACATCGACCCGCAGTCCAACGCCACCCTGGGGCTGGGGATCGACAAGCACATCACTCGAGCAATATCATTTTTTTTTTTTTTTTCGTCGCCTTTCCGGCTCCTTGGTTCCGTTCGTCTTATTGCTGACCCGCGTCCAGCTGCGCGGATCGGCTCAATCCCAGGCGGCGGAACTCGGTGGCGATGGCGGCCGAGATCGACGGTGTCGTCGAGGAGCGGCTCGGGTAGCTGGGCACGCCGATCTCCAGGGTCTCCCGGGTTGGTGCATCGCCGGCGTCGGACCATCGCGCCGGCAACGAAGATCAGGTCAACCATGCCCTCGACCTCGTTGTCGATCAGATGAAGCCGCCCCCGCCGCGCATACCTGCCCGACGGTCGCATGGACGCGGCCCACCACATGCAGTCCTTCCTGGCCGTGCAGGCTCACCTCGAAAGTGGCTTGCAGGCGCGGCAAGGCGCCGCCGGCGGACCTGGCGATGGCGGCGCGGGGTGGGGGCGTCGGCCTGCTCTGGCTCGAAGACGGCGTCCGCTCGCCGGCACTTCATGGAACCGGCGCGCGCAAGGCCTTGTCCACCTGCATTGGCTCTGGTCATTCTGCAGCACCCACCAGGAATTCCGTCAGGGTCCGGAAAAGTGATCTCTGCGCAGCCCAAGGCTTGCCGGTCCACGGCGTAGCCGCGGTGGATTACGTAGGTCGCCAGCCGCACGGCGGCCAGGGTCGCTTCAGGTGCTCCGAACACGTGGTCGACGCTGATGAGCTCCCCGGATGCAGCATTTTTTTGAATGGACGCCTTGGCGACACCGAAATCGATTACTTTGGGAACCGCGCGATCATCATATTCGGCGACCAAAATATTAGAGGGTTTAATGTCGCGGTGAATAATCCCTTTCTGATGTGCATGTTGGACCGCCTGGCAAACCGGTAACAACAGTTCGAGCCGGGCGCGAACAGGCAAACATCGGTCATCACAGTATTTGGTGATCGATACGCCCTTTACCAATTCCATGACAAAGTACGGCCGGCCGCTTTCTGTTGTGCCGGCATCGAGTACTTGGGCGATGTTGGGGTGATCCATCATCGCCAAGGCCTGTCGTTCGGCCTCGAACCGAGCAATTACATGCCGTGTATCCATTCCCGGCTTGATGATTTTCATGGCAACCGTTCGCTCAAGCGGCTGCGTTTGTTCGGCCATGAACACAACGCCCATGCCTCCTTCGCCGATCTGCTCGAGCAATGTGTACGGCCCGATCACGCTTCCGGCGCGCTCGCTAATCGCCAGGTCGACGCGGCCGTTGACGCCATCGACCATTGCCGGTTGCTCGAGAAACTCGCCCGCGACAGCCTGAGCAGCAAACATTTTCTCGACGCTGGTCCGTAGCTCGCCGTCATTTGCACATGCATCGTTCACGTACGCCGATGCTCGGCCAGCGACTGTATCTCTAGCGCGGCAAAAAAGATCGCTTCGAGGCGTAAGGAATTGTCCATGGCAGACCTTCACTATACGCAGTGCGACGTCTTGCTCGAGAACCCCTCACGCCGCTCAATGTTTTTAAGACGATTGCGGACCGTTTTCCGCAATTTGCATGTAAAGCCAGTTCCGAGCAAAGGTCCAATACCGCTCTGCGGTGGCGAGCGACATGCCCAGCGCCGCCGCCGCTTCGGGCATCGTCAAACCGGCAAAGAAACGCAGCTTTACCAATTCCGCCTTAATTGGTTGGTTAATCGCGAACTTCGTTAGCGCCTCATCAAGCGCCAGCAAATCAACCGAGGGCGGTTTCGACACAGCACACGCCGAATCAAGATCAACCCGGTGCCATTCGCCACCGCGCTTGATTCGCGACTTCCGCCGAGCTTGTTCCACCAATATTCGCCTCATTGCTTCAGCGGCCGCGGCGAAGAAATGTCCCTGGTTTTCCCACTTTGGCGATTCCCTGTCCGCTGGGCCAACGAGGCGTAAGTACGCGTCATGTACCAGGGCAGTCGCTTGAAGCGTCTGGCCCGGCTTTTCCTGAGCTAATTTCGCAGCAGCAAGTTTGCGAAGTTCGTTGTAGACCAGGGGGAGGAGCCGCTCGGCGGCGCCACAGTCACCCTTCTCGATCTGAGAGATGATTTGCGTGACATCGGTCATGCCGCCAATTATATCGCAGCGCGACTCGCAAATCTCGCCGGCCGGGACCAAACACCCCGACTGCCGGACAGACGTGCCTAAAACGTTGGGGCCTGTTGCAAAAGAGCAGTTTGGCGGGTTGGGATTCGGCTTGATTTTCTCTGGCGGATTGGGTCTCTGGAGGCGTTTCATTTCGAACGCAGCCATTCTCCACGAGGGAGGCCACCATGCAGGGAGTGCATGCATTCGATCCGAAGGTAAAAACGAGCATCGATTTGGAATCATTCGTCGGCGAGGATCACTTTCTCCGTCGGATCGACCGCGTCCTCGACCTATCGTTCATCCGGGAGCTGACGGCGACGCGCTACGCGGATGGACAGGGTCGGCCGTCAGATTGATCCGGAAGTCTACTTCCGTATGCAGCTCGTGGCGTACTTCAACGGGATCACGAAGGACCGCCGCCTCTGTGAGGAAGTCCACGATAACCTGGCCTACCGCTGGTTCTGTCGGCTATCACTCGCCGACGACGTACCGGACCACTCGTCGCTCACACGGATCCGCGATCGCCTGGGCGAAGAAGTCTTCGAGGCGGTGTTCCGCCGGATCGTCGGCAGTTGCCACAAAATGGTTTAACGAAGTCGTTAGCGGAAAAGGTTCCGCGAATGAGAAGGTGTCATGGTTCTGGAGAACTATTCATAAATGGCAGACGGCCGTACTCATTCGTGGAGTACAGCGACCAATAGCTTGCTGCTTACTACCCTTAAGATTATGGCGCAAAACTGCCAACGATTTAGTTCATCAGGCGTTAATCGCACTAGCTCTGCACGGGCGCCTGCGACACCCTTGCTGTGACTGACCTGCAGTCGCGACGAACCGAACGCACCGTCGCCCAAAGTCCATGTGCTGTAGTTACTGACAACATAAGATCTGCTAGCTACTAATGACCGGCAATCTTTAATATCGAATGCGGCCCTGAGCGATCCTCCGAGAGTTCCCCGATCCTTCGTCTTGTAAGTCAGTTCAGCACCTTCGCTCCAATACCTGGCTGTGCGCTAAGTTTGGCTGACCGCGTATCGATGACATATCGGCTGCTGCTCCCATGTTGCCACGGGCGACGTTGTCGGCTCGCTGGTTTGGAGATCTGCCGCCTTTCAGTTCCCATTCGGAAGTTAGGCGTATTGCCCTTCAATTCGGTGCGTCAATGAGCTGACGGACTCCAATGCCTCCCCGCTGCCGATTTCAGGTTTCCGATGTCGGGTCCGTTACCGTGATCGTTGCAGTCACCAGGCGATTACAACCACAACGGCGTCGTAAATGCGGCCGACTACGTCGTCTGGCCCGACACACTTGGATCCATGACCAACGTTTGGCAGCTGACGGTAATCAAAACGGCACGGTCGATGCTAATGATTATCAGTCTGGAGATCAAACTTTGGACATACTGGGAGCCATGGCGTAGGTACGTTCTCGGTACCGGAGCCAAGCTCGATTGCCTTATCACTGACCTGGCTGGCGATGAGTTCACTGTTGGCGGGTCGTAAGCTTCCGAACCGGGCGCTGACGCAGGAAGCCGCGAGCAAATGTTTGCGAAGCGGCTGGCGCGAATCGGCGCAAGTCACTTGGCCCAACCAGGTTCACTGTTCAACAGCCCTTGGCGGCTATTGCCGTCAAGCCATCGCTATTCCATTCGCGTGGAACCTCTGGTGCGAGTGGCGCGGTAGCACTTGTGAACTAACTTGCATGGGAGATTTTTCCCGATGCAACTATGCAGCACGGCTTTGATCGGAATTACCTGCTGAGGCCCGTTCCACGGCACCCGAACTGATTACTGACGTGCTGGCACGATTGATATGGAAATGTGGACGGGCCTGAGATGACGTTTTCGATCGCGCTGCGAATACGTTCAAATACGGACTCAGCCCAGTCGGAGTGGCAAGCAAGCCCCCAGCAACTGCCGAGCGTCGCTCCAACGAGAACATCGGTGGCAAAATGAACGTGCAAGAAGACGCGCGAGAGCGCTGCTGCTACCCCGAGCGGTACAAAGAGCCAGCGGAAGCGCGGAAAACTAATGCATAGCGTCGTCGCAAAACCGGCGGCGACAGCGGCGTGGCCGGACGGAAAGCTCTGACCACGGCTTCCGGCAGAAAGCAGCGGTAGGACGCCGTGGAAAGTTGAGCTGAAGGACGCCGCCGCGAGTGAAATCGAGTTGGGACGCGATCGCCACACGCAGAGTTTCACAATGTCAGCCAATAACCCGGCTCCCAGGGAAGCCGACAACATCTGGGGTAACCGACTCAGTCTTATCCGTCGCAACAGAAGAAATGCGCAGAGAACTGCAATTACGCCAAATCCGTTACTTGCGAAATATTCGTTGAACTCCAAGATGTGCAACACCGCAGGGCGGACGGGGTGGTTGTAGCACAACTCGCGATTGGGACGTCATAGGCAACTATAAGTGGGCTTAAAATCGTCGCAATCAGGACGAATTGCCACCAGTGCAGCCCATTCGTGAATGTTTTCATCACCGAAGCCCAAGGTTGGCATCGACGCAACGCGCCATCGATTTTCCGGCGGAGGGTCGACATCGGCTCTGGTCGAGCCTGATTTCGATCATCATCGGTCAACATTCTACGGAGGCTGCGAAAATCCTAAGTGCATCGTATTACCGCTGGCCGCGTCAAAATCCCAACCATGAGTCATTCGTCGGACGTTCAACTTTCTGCGAGCCGATATTAGGCAAATAAGTGGATCGGTTTTCACTGCCTTCAAGAAAACGAAGCCATGCTCCAAAACTGGCGAGCTTCTTTAGTCGTTGCCGCGATTGCGTTGCCTTGTTTTTTTGCAGCGTTAGGATCGATTCGCTTGTGGGATGAGGACGAGCCGAAAAACGCGGTCTGCGGCCGCGAAATGTTCGTCCGTAACGACTGGGTAGTTCCGACCTACAACGACAAACTCAGCCTCGATAAACCTGTGCTCCTTTATTGGGGTATGATCCTGGCGTACCACGTCCTCGGTGTCACGGAGTTGGCGGCCAGGTTACCGTCTGCGCTGGCTGGCGTCGGAACCATCATCTTAACCTTTCATCTGGGACGACTGTTGGTCGATAGGCGGACCGGTCTGTTAGCGAGCTGCTTGACCGTGTCGGCGCTTATGTTTTCAGTCCTAGCGCCGGCGCGACGCCCGATTCGCTCCTCATACTCTCGATCACGATTACCCTCTGGTCCTTTGTAGCGGGGGTTGCCGCACGACGAGGGGGGCATTTTTGTCGACGGTCTGGGCTATCGACCGACGCTCTAAGATCAGTTCATGAGAACGGCTTGCCGTTGGTCGCTTGGCTGGGGATCTATAGCGGGATGGGCTTCGCCGTACTTGCCAAAGGCCCAATCGGCATCGTGATGCCGCTGGCCATTATTGGATCGTACCTATTGTTTTTTGATGAAACGGATATCGCGCCGAGCGGCACAAGTTGGTTGCCGCGGAGGTCTTGCGTGTTTTGTTCACAAAACGCTGGTGGCGGTTATCCGAACGCTCAGGCTCGGTTGGGGACTGCTTACTCGTTTCCCTCATCACCTTGTCCTAGGTTCGTACTAAAAACGATGAGAACCGACGGAGAATGGGTAACGTGATCTAAATCACAACATCAGGGCACTGCGTGGGACCCATGGAGCACCACCGCGGACTGCCCATGATAACCTGAGTGGCGATCATGGCCAGTTTTTACTTCCAGGTTCCGTCTTTCAGCCGGTATTACCTCTTGGGCGACCGTCAGAGAAGCTCGGCAGCGTGGCTTCGAGGGCGACGCGTACCGGTTTCTTCTGTGTTGGATAGGTTGCTTCGTACTTACACTGGCGGCTACCGGGCTCCCCCAACTGACGATATTCGCCGTTCTTCTTCACTGGTTCCGTTGGTCTTGTTGGGCCCGCAGCCATGGCGCGACCGATGCCGAGATCGAGGCCGCCCGGCATTGTCTGAAAGATGTCCCTGTCCCGACCGCGCAAGCCGCCCGCTGGGCCGGCCAGTGATCTTCATCGCCTTCAAGATATTCAGCAATTAGGCCACTGCCCGCTTGCCACCCTCGCAGCGTAACTGGTTTGGGTATAAGCAGGCCGCTGAAGGGGTTAAAGTCGAGTCGGCGTTGTCGCTTTCCCGCCGCTTGGATGGGAAACTTCGCAAGCCGCCTCAACTCCCGCCTGGAAACTACTGAAGGTCTTGACGTATGGGGAAGAGGCTGATTCCGCCGGAACCGGAGCCGGCGGAAGTCCATGAGGTCATGCTGCGCGATGCACTCGAGGAGCGTTATCTCGCCTACGCGCTTTCGACCATCATGCATCGCGCGTTGCCGGATGCCCGCGACGGCTTGAAGCCGGTGCACCGCCGTATCCTCTACGGCATGCGGTTGCTGCGGCTCGACCCCGGCACGCCGTTCAAGAAATCCGCCAAGATCGTCGGCGACGTCATGGGTTCGTTCCATCCCCATGGCGACCAGGCGATCTACGATGCCATGGTTCGCCTCGCGCAGGATTTCTCCTCGCGCTACCCGCTGGTCGATGGCCAGGGCAATTTCGGCAACATCGACGGCGATAACCCCGCCGCCTACCGCTACACCGAAGCGCGCATGACCGAGGTGGCGCGGCTATTGCTCGATGGCATCGATGAGGACGGAGTTGAATTTCGCGCCAATTACGACGGCCAGTCGAAAGAGCCGGTGGTGTTGCCCGGCGGATTTCCCAACCTGCTTGCCAACGGCGCCCAGGGCATCGCGGTCGGCATGGCGACCTCGATCCCGCCACACAACGTGGCCGAGCTTTGCGATGCCGCGCTGCATCTGATCGACAAGCCCGATGCCCGGTCGAAGACGCTGTTGAAATGGGTAAAAGGTCCGGATTTCCCGACCGGCGGCATCATCGTCGATTCCAAGGAAAGCATCGCCGATGCCTACATGACCGGGCGCGGCTCGTTCCGCACCCGCGCCAAATGGCAACAGGAAGAGGGCGCGCGCGGCACCTGGGTCATTGTCATCAGCGAAATTCCCTGGCTGGTGCAGAAGTCGCGGCTGGTCGAGAAGATCGCCGAACTGCTCAACGACAAGAAACTGCCGCTGGTCGGCGATGTCAGGGATGAATTGGCCGAAGACGTCCGCCTGGTGATCGAGCCGAAATCGCGCACGGTCGATCCGGAATTGCTGATGGAATTGCTGTTTCGGCTCACCGAGCTGGAGAGCCGCATTCCGCTGAACCTCAATGTGCTGGTGAAGGGTCGCATTCCCAGGGTGCTCGGACTTGCCGAGTGCCTGCGCGAATGGCTGGACCATCTGCGCGACGTGCTGCTGCGCCGGACCAATCATCGCAAGGAGCAGATCGAGCATCGGCTGGAGGTGCTCGCCGGCTACCTGATCGCCTATCTGAACATCGACAAGGTGATCAAGATCATCCGCGCGGAGGACGAGCCGAAGCCGGCGCTGATCAAGGAGTTCAAGCTCACCGAGATCCAGGCCGACGCCATCCTCAATATGCGGCTGCGCTCCCTGCGCAAGCTCGAGGAAATGGAAATCCGCGGCGAGGACAAGGCACTCCGCGGCGAGCTCAGGGGTGTCAAGGCGATGCTCGGCTCCGAGGGCGAGCAGTGGTCGAAGGTCGGCGAGCAGGTGCGCAAGGTGCGCGACCTGTTCGGACCGAAGACGCCGCTCGGCAAGCGCCGCACGCAATTTGCCGATGCGCCCGAGCACGATCTCGCCGCGATCGAGGAAGCCTTCGTGGAGCGCGAGCCGGTCACCGTGGTGGTCTCCGACAAGGGCTGGGTACGCATACTAAAGGGCCATGTCGCCGATCTCTCGGGTTTGACCTTCAAGACCGACGACCAGCTCGGCTCCGCATTTTTTGCCGAGACCACCTCGAAGCTGCTGCTGTTCGCCACCAACGGAAAATTCTACTCGCTCGATGTCGCCAAGCTGCCGGGTGGTCGCGGCCATGGCGAGCCGATCCGGATGTTCATCGACATGGAGCAGGATGCGGCGATCGTGTCGCTGTTCGTCAACACGGGTAGCCGCAGGTTCCTGGTCGCAAGCCATGAAGGGCAGGGCTTTGTGGTCAACGAGGATGACTGCGTCGGCAACACCCGCAAGGGCAAGCAGGTGCTCAATGTCGAGATGCCGAACGAGGCCCGCGCGCTCGCCACCGTTACCGGCGATACCGTCGCCGTGATCGGCAATAACCGCAAGATGCTGCTGTTTCCGATCGACCAGGTGCCGGAAATGGCCCGCGGCCGCGGCGTGCGGCTGCAGAAATACAGGGATGGCGGACTGTCCGACATCGCGACGTTCGACGCCAAGGCTGGCCTGACCTGGAAGGATTCCGCCGGCCGCGAATTCAGCGCCACGATCAAGGAGCTCGCGGAGTGGCGCGGCACCCGCGCCGACGCTGGCCGCCTGCCGCCGAAGGGTTTTCCGAAGTCGAACAAGTTCGGCCGAGCCGTCGAGTAAAGGCGCGCCTATCCGATCGGTGGTTGACGTCTCATTTTCATTTTCCCCGGCTTGGCTATCTGACCATGACCCAGGTCGGCTGCAGCAGCGGAAACGCGATCAGGCCCACGGCGGCAGTGGCGGCGATCAGGAGTGGGTTGATGATTTTCCAGCGAAACAGGATGGCGAGCGAGATCAGCCCGATCAAGGCAGTGAGCCAATCACCAATGGCGATGCGTCCCAGCAGGATGCATGCACCCAATATCGTTCCGATCGCTGCCGCGTAGGCGCCTTTGACAAAGCCTTGGACGTTAGGATTGCCACGATGACGCGCGAGCAACGGCGCGCGATCAGCACCAAAAGAAAGGATGGAAGGAAAATGCCGATCGTGGAGACAAGACAGAACCCCAAAATCCCGCTACAAGATACCCCACGAAAGCTTGCCGTGATCACGACCGGGCCAGGGCTGATCATGCCGATGGCGACAGCGATGAGAAACTGGCGTTGATCCAGCCAGCCGAACTGCTGAACCAGTCCCTGCTCGAGGAACGGCACGATCACGAGGCCGCTTCCAAAGGTCAGCGACCCCGCTTTAAGGAGAAAACAACAACAGCTTGCTCAAGATCGAGCCTGAGGCAATCGGTGCGAGCTGCGCCAAAATCGGCACTACGGCTACCGAAAGCGCTGCCGGAGGCGAACGATGAGGACCGACTGCCCGTGATTTGCGGAATATGCCGACGATGCCTGCGGCGACGAACAATCGCGCGACCTCGGCTTGAAGGACCACGGTGACGACGAGGCAGACCGCTGCAATGATCCATTGCGGCCGATCTTCCATGCCGAGTTTTGCCAACCGGTAACAGGAATGCAGGATCAGCGCGATGACGGCGGGGCTGACGCCGTAGAAGATCGCGGTTACCGGCTGGAGCTTGCGGGGGTCGACGTAGAGAGCACAAAGAGCGAAGCCACGATGACGAAGTTTGGAAGGATGAAAGCCCATCCCAAGGCCCAGACACCCCGGGACGGCATAGGAGATGGGAGACGCGCTAGATTTCCGACCTCGATCTGGAGAGGAGCCCGGAAGCAACTGGCAGATGGCGATGGCCTTGCGCATCTGCTCCTTGGTGAGCCAGTCACGTTCGTCGACAAGCTCCCGCTCCATTTGTCCTACGAGCGCAACCGGGTCGCGCGAAGCCGAGGAACCCCAGACGCAGGAAGTCGAGGACCAGTTCGCCGATCCGGCCGGCCGGAATAGTTATCGGCGTCATGCGCACACCCCGCAGATGCAATGCGCCGGCATTATTCTGTCCCATGAATTCAACATTTCCCGATGTTATGGAAACTCAATGTGCCAGGCTAGCTCTTGAAGCTTGCTGTTCTTATCGAGTGCCGCGCGTAGTCCGCGGGCGAGCTTCAAGGCGTCGTCGTTGGCCCAGAAATGAAGGAAGAACAGCCGAGGCTGCTCGTCCAGCATATGGCTGTGGAGCGCGGTAGCATCAATGCCGTTCGTGCGCAGCGCCCCAATGACGGATTCACTTCGTCATTGGTGGCGGCGAAATCACCGGTGATGGCAGCCTTGCCGCCGCCGGTCGGCTGGAAGTTGAGTGCCGATCGCTGCGCCCAACGGCGCGGGCGGTGTCATTGGCATTCCGTTCTCGGTCACACGGTTCGCGGCGCGCACCATTGAACTGATTCAAGCGCCCCGTTCGCGTGGCCCTTGACCCCGATGATCTAATCCAGTCCAGCGTCTTCTGATCGACCGCGAGACGAGGCCGAGGCTGAGGTGGGCGTCGTCAGTGGGGTCTTGCTGACGGCAAGGGCATCATGGATACTGGCCGCCATCTTGGCCGGGTCGCCATGACCTCCGCGGTATGCCGTGTTGCGAATGTCGCGGGGGGCTCGAGCAATCAACTGGCCTGCCGGGCGCCTGGCTCGACGCGTCTTGCTACGTCGGCGCCCGCGGCCGCCCGTGTAAGGACGGTGCCCCGGACGCCCCGGGCAACGCCGCGGTGCTGCGCGAGCTCGTCGACTCCGAGACCGCGCGCTGGGCTGAGCAAGGACGCGCGCGCCGGCGCCCCGGTTGGGGAGCGCGCGCCTCGTACCTGTTGACCTTCCGTCACAGCTGCCCGCGGGTTAACGTCGTCGGTGCCAGTACGACGACCTCCACTACGACGTCCTGGTCATCGGCTCGGGTTCGGCGGCAGCGTCACGCGCGCTGCGGCTGACCGAGAAGGGCTACCGGGTCGGCGTGCTCGAGGCCGGCCGGCGGTTCACCGACGAGACGCTGCCCGACGACGTCGTGGGACCTGCGCAACTTCCTGTGGGCGCCGCGGCTCGGCTGCACCGGCATCCAGCGCATCCACGTGCTGCGCGACGTCGTCGTGCTCGCCGGCGCGGGCGTCGGCGGCGGCTCGCTGGTCTACGCGAACACGCTCTACCAGCCGCTCGGCGGCCGTTCTACGGCGACCCGCAGTGGGCGCACATCACCGACTGGCGCGCCGAGCTCGCCCCGTACTACGACCAGGCGAAGCGGATGCTCGGCGTCGTCGACGCAGCCCGACGCACGCCCGCGCGACGAGGTGATGCGCGAGGTCGCCGAGGAGATGGGGCGCGGCGACACGTTCCGCCGACCCCGGTCGGCGTGTTCTTCGGGCGCGAGGGCCGGAGCCGGCGTGAGGTGCCCGACCCGTTCTTCGGCGGCGCCGGGCCCGACCGCGACCGGCTGCATCGAGTGCGGCGAGTGCATGACCGGGTGCCGGCACGGCGCGAAGAACACGCTGGACCGCAACTACCTGTACCTGGCCGAGAAGGGCGGGGCGACGTCCACCCGGAGACGACGGTGGTCGCGGTGCGCCCGCTGCCCGGCGGCGGCTACGCGGTCGCGACGCGGCCGACCCGGGCGTGGCGGCGGCGCGTCGGCGCGCGACGTTCACCGCCGAGCAGGTCGTGTTCGCCGCCGGCACGCTGGGGCACCCAGACGCTGCTGCACCGGCTGCACGACACGCGGGGCGCTGCCGCGCTCTCCGACCGGCTCGGGCACCTGACCCGCACCAACTCCGAGGCGATCCTCGGCGCGATGGCGCGCGGGTCCCCGAGCGCGGCGGCGCGGGACTTCTCCCAGGGCGTCGCGATCACGTCGTCGTTCCATCCCGGACGACGACACCCACATCGAGCCGGTCCGCTACGGCAAGGGCAGCAACGCGATGGGCCTGCTGACCACGCTCATGGCCGACGGCGGCGGGCGCGTCCCGCGGCCGCTGAAGTTCGCTCGGCGCGGTGCTGCGGCACCCGCGGCTGTTCGCCCGCTCGCTGTCGGTGCGCCGCTGGTCGGAGCGGACGATCATCGCGCTGGTCATGCAGACGCTCGACAACTCGATCACGGTACGCGAGCGGCGGCCGTTCGGCGTCGGTGATCTCCGCAGGGCCACGGCACGCCGAACCCGACCTGGATCCCGGCCGCCAACGACGCGACCCGCCGGGTCGCCGAGAAGATCGACGGCTACCCGCGGCGGCACCTGGGGCGAGGCTGTCGAACATGCCGATGACCGCGCACTTCATCGGCGGCTGCGCGATCGGCGACTCGCCCGAGACCGGCGTGATCGACCCGTACCACCGGCTCTACGGCCACCCGGGCCTGCACGTCGTCGACGGTCAGCGCTCTCGGCGAACCTCGGCGTGAACCCGTCGCTGACGATCACCGCGCAGGCCGAGCGGTTTTAAGTGGCTCAGCGTAGAGGGTAGGCTATTGGGATGGTTGCTTTCGAGATTCTCTTTGCCTGCTTTCTCGCCATGTTGGGGGTGGCGGCCGCCTTCCTACTACCACTCACGCAGAGTGGATTCATGCAATTCCATGGATTGCATACCTGTGTTTAGTAGGTTCGTTTTGTTTCCTGGGCCTTGCGGTGCATCAGTGAGAAGGGTTCATGCCAGGTTAATAATCCATGAAGCACTTTTGGTACGGAGATCGGCGTGAGAAGGCTCTACCAAAGACGAATATGTTCGGGGGTGGATTGTGGACGATCGGAGGATTCATCATTATGTCCACCGAGGATGAACTAACATTCCGCCTTATGAGGCAAAAAAACTTGAGGTGTGCCTTTCTCTTGGGTCAATGAAGAGAAAATTAGGATCTGTGCAGAACGATGCTGATCTTCGAATTCCTGATGCGTCCTTCGGGGAGGAGGCGTAACTTACGAGAGCAAAACGGCATGACGCTGCAACGCTAGTAACTTTTAGTTGAGCTCCTCGGGGGAACAGGACATCTCCGCGGCGAGTTCGGCGCGGTCGCGCGTGCCGTCGAGGAGGGTGAGGAGGCGGCGGCCGGACTTCGTCGTCGACGGCCAGGGCGCGGTGGCGGAGGGTAGAGATGGTCGGGTCGCCGCGCTGGGCTTGGTAGCGGACAGGCGGGCTGGCTCGGGGTTTGTCGCCGGCGGGGCGGGCGGGGCTCGGAAATGTGGAGAGTTCGATGATTTCGCGGCGGTAGAGTTCCAGCGCCAGTTCGGATTCGCCGGCGGAGAGTTGCCCGGGAAGCGGGCCAGATTGCGATGAGCTCGCGGAGGAACGCGGCGGCTTCGGGATTTCCGGTGATGCGCAGGCCGTTGGGGATGGAGAATTGCGAGTCTTCCGTTTCGTCGGCGGCGCTCGCGGCGTAGAGGCCGACGGCTCGCGAGGGGTCCCACCGGGCGGTGCGGGTTGTGGGACCAGGCCCTGGCGCGCGGTTGAGGCGGAAGCGGCGGACTCGCAGCATGTCGAGGAATTGTTCCTGGAAGATGCGTCCGGCCTGGCCTGCGGCTCGGACGGCTTCGAGGATGCGGCGGGAGCTTCATGTGGTCGGCTACGCTGGCGTCGGCAACGTAGGCCAGGGCGTGGCGCGCGGCGTAGTCGCGAAGTCGCGAAAGTCGACGGGCTGGAAGGCCGGTGAGAGGTAATCGTGATACAGGGAACTATAGGTGAATTATAGCGCGGTGCGGGCTTGATAGGCGACGGCTTGCTCAATGGGATCGGGCTCGGGGACGGGAGTGGCGGCAGGAGCTTCCAGCATGGCTCGGGACGCTTGCAGGCGGTGGGCGGGATCAGAACGTTCCGCTCGAACAGCATCATCTTCGCGGATCATGCGTCGAATGTGGCCGCCGGGGAGAGTGTTGTAGCTGACGAAGGCTATTCCGGTCGGGCGGAGGTGGGTGCGCAGGACGGCCAAGAGGCGATCGCCTACTTCGGGAGGAGTCCAGCCGTAGAGGCCGTGGGCGACGATGTAGTCGAAGGTGCCGAGCGAATCGTCCATTTCTCGGAGATTCATTTGGAGCAGGCGGATGTTGGTGAGTCCGAGATCGGCGATTACGGAGCGGCCGCGTTCGATGGGGATCGATGCCAGGTCGATGCCTACTAGATCGGCTTCGGGCATGGTGATCACGAGCGGGATGAGATTGCCGCCTTCGCTGGTGCCGATGTCGAGGATGCGGGCGCGGGTGGGCGGCGGAGCGTCGATGCCGTGGAGGCGCGCCAAGACGGCTAGGTGATCGGGATGGGTCTGGACGTAGGGATGGTTGATGTACGGAAGCTCGTCGTAGGCGCTCATGCAAGTAGCATAGCGGGCCAGCATGGTGGCACTCTTGGCGAGGGCTCTAGAGTTTGCAAGTCCTCATTCGGGCAGGGCCGCCAGACTGTTCCACCGAGTCGCTGCATCCCTTAGCGCGGCCCTGGTCGCTGCGCCGAATTCCGGCCAGAGCAGGTGAAGCTCCCAGGGATGTACCAGCAGCCATTCGAAGAGTTTGATCCAGATCACGTTCACCGCTTCGGCGTCGCCAGAGATGCAGACGTTTTCGAGGAAGCTCGCGGAACGCTTCAGAAACTCAGTAACGGTTCCTGTCTCCAGCTCTGCCTTGAAGCGTGGTTTGAAAACGAACCCCACGACGGCATGGTTGCTTGGCCGCTCTTGGCCGCAGGCCGCAACCTCCTCTTTGTACTTGGCTTCCAGTTCTGGAAAGGAGTTCATCAGTTCGGCGATGAGATTCTGCTCGTTTATTTGGTTCATCAATTACTGCTCAAAGCGTTCTGCGGATCGCGGACAAGCTGCATGGCGAATGCTTGATCATTCGCGCTTATCCTAAGATTGCACTTCAAGAATCCGTCGAGTTGCCGAATGAGGTTGCATCGAACGGCCTTACCCGTACCATCGGGAAGTTTACCCAAAGTAGGGCGCGGATGTAGGCGCCAAGTCCGAATACGGGGTTATATTCTTATCTGCAAAGGCTCCCGCGGGGGCGGGGATTTTGCCTGCCCCACATCAGATACGCCCTTGCGAACGGAGGCATCACAGGGCGGTGTGTTTGAAGTCTTCGGCCATTTCGTGGCCGATTCCACCGAAGTCGTCGTTGATTTCGCGGGCTCGGTTGAGGGCTGCCTCGATGTGAGGGAGGACGTTGTCTGCGCCGATGTGCTCGATGAAATCGGCCTGCTGGAGAAGTTGCGCGGGCTGGTCGCGGGCGCCGCAGAGCAGCAGCGTCCGGCCGGATTTCGTCAGGCGCTCGCGAAGACTTCGAGCGCGTGCAGGCCAGTGGCGTCGATGGCGGTCATGTTGCGCAGGCGCAGGATCACGACGGCGCGGAAAGCGGTCGAGGTCCGCGGTGGCTTCGGCAAGTTTCTCGGTGGTGCCGAAGAGGAAGGGCCCGTGGATGCGCAGGATGGCGACGTACGGCGGGGACTTGCTTGTCCTGGAGAACGTGCGGCCTGGCCGTCGCGAATGTACTCGTGCGTGACGGGCGTCGACGGTGGTGGTCTGCGAGATGCGATAGATGTAGAGGAGCGCGGCCAGCGCCATGCCGACTTCGACGGCGACGGTGAGATCGGCCAGAACGGTGAGGGCGAAGGTGACGGCCCAGACGGCGATGTCGGCCTTGCGAGAGTCGCAGGATGGTGCCGATCTCGCGCCACTCGCCCATGTTGTAGGCGACGACGAACAGCACGGCGGAGAGCGTCGCCAGCGGGACGAAGCGGGCCAGCGGCGCGGCGACGAGCAGGATGACGAGCAGCGTGAGGGCGTGGATGATTCCGGAGACCGGCGTTCGCGCGCCGGAGCGGATGTTGGTGGCGGTGCGGGCGATGGCGCCGGTGGCGGGGATGCCGCCGAAGAGCGGCGAGGCGATGTTGGCGACGCCTTGCGCGACGAGTTCGACGTTGGAATTGTGGCGGGTCGCCGCTCATGCTATCGGCGACCACGGCGGAGAGCAGGCTTTCCACGGCGGCCAGCAGCGCGACCGTCAGGGCGGAGGGGAACAGCGGCAGGATGTGCGTCGGCAGCGGAAGTGCGGGCATGCGAGAATGGCGGGAAGCCGCTGGGGATGCCTCCGAATTTGCTGCCGATGGTTTCGATGGGAAGTCCGAAGATCGCGACGACGAGCGGTGCAGACTAACATCGCGACGATGGAGCCGGGGATGCGTTTCGTGAGACGCGGGGCAGAGGAGAATGATGGCGAGGGAGGCGACGGCGACGGCGACGGCGGGCCAGATGACGGTGCCGAGGTGTCTCGACGAGCGACGGCCATGCGCGGGAGGAAGTCGCTGGGGACATCGCCGGTGCTGTGAGGCCGAGGAAATCCTTGATCTGGGTGGAGGCGATCAGCAGGGCGATGCCGTTGGTGAAGCCGATGGTGACGGGGCGCGGGATGAACTTGACCGCGGCGCCGAGGCCGGTGAGTCCCATGACGACGAGAATCGCTCCGGCCATCATGGTGACCAGGGCGAGGCCGGCGACGCCGAATTTCGCGACGATGCCGGCGACGATGACGACGAAGGCGCCGGTGGGTCCGCCGATCTGCATGCGGGAGCCGCCGAGGGCGGAGATGAGAAAGCCGGCGACGATGGCGGTGTAGAGTCCGGCCTGCGGGGTGACGCCGGAGGCGATGCCGAAGGCCATCGCGAGGGGCAGGGCGACCAGGCCGACGGTGACTCCGGCGACAAGGTCGGCGGCGAAGGCTCGACGGGAGTAAGAGCGGAGGGCGCGGACGGACTCGGGCAGCCAGGGGTCGGGGATTGTCATGTACGGCTCGCTTGGGCGATGTCGATTATATGAATATTCTTACTAACGAATATAACATGCGGATCCCGGGCAATGTGTGCGAAGTCGCCACAACTTCAATCGCGGTTTCAGGGGCCCAAGAAGCTACTGAGACTTCGATTCCTGGCGACGTAGTGGATCAGCCTTTCCCGCTGCAAGATGACGGAATCGACATCGCTGGATTCCCAACCTTTCGACGAGCACTCCTGCAACAGGTCATCCAAGCAAGCGATCAGGCTGCTGATGAATGGAGCAGGGCTAAAGTCAAACTGGTGTATCACGCCGGTTCCCGTAGCATGCCTTTTCATACACTCGGCTTGCCATGATTCTCGACGTTTGCCGAAGACGTGGACCATGCAGGGTCCGTCCATGAAGCTCATGTCAGCATTCCGCTTTCTACCGTCAACAAGACTGACTACTGACTCTAACCACCAACCCACGACCACTACGGGGAAATCGTTCCAACGCGGTCCTGGAAAAGCCAGTGTTCCAAATTCAGACCAGACTTGGCCGCGAATGCTTCCCTGTCCTGAACGAGTAAGACAACCCGGTGGAACACGCAGGACGAAATCGGTGTCGATTTGCATTTGAACTTTTAGCTTACGAATCTGGGGGATTGCTCCGTAGCCGCGAAGGGTGCCACTTCACTCATGTACGGCTCGCTTGGGCGATGTCGACTATATAAATATTCTTAGTAACGAATTTAGCATGCGGATCGCGGCAACCGCCATTGTTGACTCCCGGGTCTTGGCGGGCTATTGAGGCGGCTCTGAAGAAGTGAACCTTTGCCGTGATTTATCTCTATTTTGCTGCGCTCGCTCGGATCGAGGTGCACCGGTCATTGCGAAAACCTGTCGCCCTTGCACGAGCGTAACGCAATACCTCGCAATGTTCGGCGCGATCTATGCCGATGTGCTAGTCTCACAAATCGAACAGAATCGTCGTAAGCAGGCCAGTTGCTGGCCGCCCAAGAAGAGGAGCTTTGATATGCCTCGGTACCTGATTTCATTCGATGACGGGTCGATGGACCACATTCCGGAAGGCGACTTGCCAGCAGTGGACGAGGCTGCGCACGCTGTGGTTCGTGAGGCCAAGGCTGCAGGGGTTTGGATCTTTGGCGGTGGCGTCCTCCGCCAGCAGGCGACCATTGTTGCGACCGACGGAACCAGTTCGCAAGGACCGTTGCCTGAGACAAAGACTGTTGTTGGTGGGTTTTCGATCATTGAGGTGCCGACGCGGGATGAAGCGTTGGCATGGGCGGCTCGCATTGCCAAGAGCTGCCGATGCGCACAGGAGGTCCGCGAGATTATGTACGACCCGGAGTCCTGAGGCCGCGGAATAGCGTGTAAAGTTTTGCGCCAAATAATTTGCAAAGTGACAGTTGGGTTCTCGCAAAGACGCAAAGCCGCAAAGAGTGGCCAGCTTTACCGTACGTCGCTATCGTTTGTAGCCGATCTTGCGGAGCAGGCTGTGACGCCACTCGATGTCGTCAGGGACTCTACGCCTTTGGGTGAACTGCCGTCGATGACGCCGAGAACTCCTCGGCCCTGCTCGGTTTCGGCGACGATCACTTCGACGGGATTCGCGGTGGCGCAAAAGATGGTGCAGATTTCGGGGATCTCGCGGATCCGGCCGAGGATGTTGATGGGGTAGCCGTCGCGCAGCGCGATGATGAAGATGTGTCCGGCCGCGACGGCCTGGCGTTGCGGGTGGCAAGGGCGATGAGCTCGGGATCGTTGCCATCGACGCGGGTGAGGCACGCGCCGGAGGCTTCGTTGAACGCGATGCCGAATTTCATCTGCGGCACCGTGTTCACGATGGCCTCGTAGAGGTCTTCCACGGTCTTGATGAAGTGGCTCTTGCCCAGGATGATGTTGCCGTTGTCGGGGATTTCCAGCCGAATCGCTTTCAATTCCATGGCTCCCACTATAATCGAGTTGGTTCTCGAACACATCCGCAAACTGCCGCACGGCCGGGCGAATCTCAAACAACTTTTACGTGAGCTGAGCGCGAAGGGGATGACTCGCGCGCAGGTGGACGCGGAGTTGACGCGGCTGGCGGCGCGGGGGAAATTGTCGAAACACGCGCGGGGCAATATGTCGCGACGGGGTCCAGCCGGGAATTCGCGGCGGGGCGGCTGAGCGTGCATCGCGACGGCTATCGGCTTCGTGATTCCGGACGAGCCGGTCGCGGGGTTGAAGGGCGATGTTTATATCTGCAAGGAAGCCGCGCAGAAGGCGATGCATGGCGATCGCGTCGTGGTGCGGATCGGCCGCATCGAGCCTTCGATGGGCGCGCGCATGGCGAGATCATGCAAGTCCTGCGCCGCGCGCATCCGACGGTGGTGGGCGAGTTCCGCATGCGGCGCGCGGGAATTTCGTGGTTCCGCATGACGATCGCATCCGGCAGTGGATCGAGATTCCGGAGGGCATGGAACTGCCGAAGCGCGGACGCGAGCGGAATCGCGTCGGGGCGCGAGCCGGTCGAGGTGAAGACGGTCGAGGATCTGGACGGGCATGATCGTCAACGTCCGAGATTCTCGATTTCGGAGAGGAGGGCGAGCGGCCGGTCGGACGGGTGATCGAGATTCTGGGGCATCCGGACGATTTCGGAATCGATGTCGAGATCCTGATTCGCACGCATCATATTCCGCATCAATTTCCGGAGGAGGTGCTGGAGCAGGCGCGATCGCTTCCGGGGCCGATTCCTGAGGAAGAGATCGCTAAGCGGCGCGATTTTCGCGACGCTGGATATCGTGACCATCGACGGCGAAACGGCGCGCGATTTCGATGATGCGGTCTGGGTGGAACGGCTCGACAACGGGAATTTTGCGCTGCAGGTGCATATTGCGGACGTGAGCCATTATGTCCGGCCGGGATCGCCGATCGATCGCGAAGCGGCGCTGCGCGGCACCAGCGTCTATTTTCCGGATCGCGCGGTGCCGATGCTGCCGCTGGAATTGTCGACGGATCAATGTTCGCTGCGTCCGCAGGAGGACCGGCTGGTTCTGTCGGCGCTGCTCGAGATCGATCACGCAGGGCGATGTCGTGTCGCAGGATTTCTGCGCGGGCGTGATCCGCAGCGTGGAGCGGATGACGTACACGGCGGTGCACGGGGTGCTCGAAGGCGACGCGGAACTGCGCGAGCGCTATGCGCCGCTGGTGGCGCGCTTTGAAATGATGCAGGAGCTGGCGCTGATCCTGAATCGCAAGCGCGTGAAGCGCGGATCGATCGATTTCGATTTGCCGGAGCCGCTGCTCGAGTTCGACGAGTTCGGCGAGATGACGGGCGTGACGCGGGCGCCGCGCAATATCGCGCACCGGTTGATCGAAGAGTTCATGCTGGCGGCGAATGAAGCGGTGGCGTCGCACCTGGAAGCAGCCGGGCGTGCCGATGATCTATCCGCATCCACGAGAGGCCGGATCCGAAGCGCGTGCTGGAGTTCGAAGAGGTCGCGACGCAGTTCGGCTATTCGCTGGCGGGCGGGCGCGGTGCCGGTGAAGAAATTCCGCGATCGGCGACCGGGCGATCGGTCGATCGCGCTGGATAATCCGAACTGCTGACGTCGCGGAATTATCAGAAGCTGGTCGCGAAGATCGAGGGCAAGCCGGAGGAGCGGATCCTCAGCTATCTGATGCTGCGGTCGCTGAAGCAGGCGCGGTATAGCGAGCAGAACGTGGGGCACTTCGCGCTGGCGGCGCAGAGCTATACGCATTTCACGTCGCCGATCCGGCGGTATCCGGATCTGATCGTGCATCGCATCCTGGCGGCGCATCTGGACGGGAAGAGCGTACGAGGCCGATCTGCACGGAATCGCGGATTCGTCATCGACGGAATGAGCGCCGCGCGGCAGAGGCGGAGCGCGAACTGGTGGAGTGGAAGAAGGTCAAGTTCATGATCGACCGGGTGGGCGAGGAGTTCGACGGCGCTGATCATTTCCACGCACGCGGTTCGGATTCTTCGTGGAGCTGGAGGATCTGTTCATCGAAGGACTGGTGCCGATGGAGACGCTGCCGGGCGGATCGCTACACCTATCACGAGAACACGCGCAAGATCATCGGGCGAGCGCACGCGGCGAGCAGTTCTCGATCGGCGATAAGGTGCGGGTGCGGCTGGATCGGGTGGACGCGGTGGAAAAGAAGCTTCAGTTTTCGGTGGTGATTCCGGAGGGCCATCGGAAGAGCGAAGGAAAACGAAAAAAGAAGTAGCCGGCTGACACGACTCTACGGGCTGCAAAATTTTCTGAAACCTCAGCCACCTCAAAGTATCCAAGTTGCGAGGTCGTTGCGTCATTTTGCCGGTCACCTTGAAGTTGGTTGCATACAGATTGAGGAAATGGGAAATCTGAAACCAATTGGGTGGGTAAGTTTACTTCTCCTTCCATCGCTAAGCGCATGAAAACGAAGCCGCAGCAGACGCTGCCTAAAGCGCCAACCGGGATTGTTGGCTTGGATGAGATTACATTCGGAGGCATCCCCAAAGGGCGCCCGACGCTGGTTTGCGGAGGCGCGGGATGCGGTAAAACGCTTCTGGGTATCCAGTTCCTGGTGAACGGGGCGCTTCTCTATAACGAACCTGGGGTTTGCATCACCTTTGAGGAATCCGAAAAAGACCTGACGCAAAATGTCGCGTCGCTGGGAATTGATCTGCAGCGACTGCAACGAGCCGGGAAGATCGCGCTCGATCACATCTACGTCGATAAAAGCGAGATCGCGGAGACCGGCGAATACGATTTGGAAGGGCTGTTCATCCGGTTGGACGCCTGTATCAAGTCGGTTAAGGCGAAACGGGTTTTGTTGGATACGCCGGAGGCGCTGTTCGCCGGCTTGTCCAACGCCGGGGTGCTGCGGTCCGAGTTACGGCGGCTTTTCAACTGGTTGAAAGATCGGGGCGTCACGGCCATTGTCACGGGCGAGCAGGGCGAAAAGACGCTTACCCGGCATGGGCTGGAAGAGTACGTTTCCGATTGCGTGATCCTGCTGGACCACCGGGTTCAGAACAACAACGTGACGCGGCGCATGCGCGTGCTGAAGTATCGCGGCTCGCAGCATGGGACTAGCGAATACCCGTTCCTGATTGACAATCGCGGCATCTCGGTGCTGCCGGTGACGTCGCTGGAGCTGTCGCACGGGGCGACGAATCAGAGGATTTCGACGGGAATCATCGAGTTGGATGCAATGTTCGGCGGCAAAGGCTATTTCCGCGGCAGCAGCATCCTGGCGACGGGTACGGCGGGGACGGGCAAGACCAGTCTGGCGGCGCATTTCGTCGAGGCGGCGTGCGCGCGAGGGGAGAAGGCGATTTTCTTCTCATTTGAGGAATCGCCGTCGCAATTAATTCGCAACATGGGTTCGATCGGGATCGACCTGGGGCGGTGGGTGAAGCGAGGGCTGCTGCACATCGAATCGGCGCGGCCAACTGCGTTCGGGTTAGAGATGCACTTGGTGCGGATGCATCAGCTGATGGCGGAAATTAAGCCGAAAGTCGTGGCCGTGGATCCGATTTCGTCGCTGCTTCCTGCCGGGTCGGAGTACGACATCAATGCGCTGGTGCTGCGTACGGTGGACTTTCTGAAGACCAGGGGTGCCACGGCCTTCTTTACGTCGCTGAATGAGGAAGACGATGTCCAGACGACTGCGGTGGCGATCTCATCGCTGGTGGACACCTGGTTGCTCTTGCGAAATGTGGAAATGAACGGCGAGCGGAACCGGATGCTGTATGTGTTGAAATCCAGGGGCATGCCGCATTCGAATCAGATCCGGGAGTTCCTGATGACGTCGAAGGGTGTGCGTTTGCGCGAAGTTTATCTGGGGTCTGGCGGAGTATTGACCGGCTCGGCGCGTGTCGCCCGGGAGGCGGAGGATAAGCGCGAAGAACGGTCGCGGCGGCACCAGTCAAGTCATCGGGAACTGGCGGTTAAGGTGAAGCTGCGGTCGCTGGAGGCGCAGATTGCGGCGCTGGAAGCGGAGCGAGAAGCGCGGCGATCGGAACTGGAAGGGGTCGTGGCGGAATCGCGATCGCAGGTGGAGGCGTCGGCCAGCCAGCAGGAAGCGCTCCGACAAAGCCGGGGAGTGCCGGTGCTGCCGCCGTTATCGAGCACTCGCAGGGCGAACGGACAGGAGGACGGTGCATGAGTCCGATCAAAGCGGTGAAGCCGAAGAAGCCAGTCAAGCGGGATATAGTTCTGCCGCGCTACGATCTGCGATTGTATGTCGCGGGCCAGTCGCCGCGGTCGATGCAGGCGCTAAGTAATCTAAAGAAGATTTGTGAAGAGCACCTGGCCGGGATGTACCGGGTAGAAATTATCGACTTGCTGAAGAAGCCGCAACTGGCGGCGGGGGACCAAATACTGGCAATCCCCACTCTGGTTCGGACTATTCCCAAACCTATGCGTAAGATCATCGGGGACTTATCAAATACGGAGCGGGTCCTTGTGGGCCTGGACGTGCGGTCGGTTCCATAGGTAGGACCCAAATAAGGCAGATTTAAGGAACACGATTGGCCAAAAAGTCTCGGAAGGCGAGTACGTCTTCCCAACCTGGCGATTATGACCTGGAACTACGGCTCTACGTAGCTGGTTCTGGTCCGACACTTTCATGCGAGCCGTCCAGAATATCCGGCGACTCTGCGAAGCGGAATTTCCCGGCCGGTATCGTCTGGAAATCATAGATATCTATAAGCAACCCGATCGGGCGACGCGGGATCAGATCGTCGCGATTCCCACTCTCATCAAAGACAAGCCGGGTTTGGTACGTCGCATGATAGGAGATTTATCGGAAACTGAAGTATTGCGACAGGGACTAGGCCTATAGGCTCCTTATTTTCATGCAGATGAGTGACAGAGGGCACTTGGATTTCGATGGAATAGAGGCTCGGGACGCTGAATTTGGGACTTGACGACCCGTTTAGAAGAGGCAGAAGAGACAGTCGTGGCAATTTATTCCGGGGAGGTCCACGCCGTAGTCGTGAACGGATCGACGGGACCCCGGGTTTATACGTTGGAAGGTGCGGACCAGCCGTACCGGGTCATGGTGGAACAAATGCAAGAAGGCACGGTGACCCTGGATCGGGACCGTCTGATTTTGTACGCAAATCCAAAATTCGCGGCAATGGTGCTGACTCCGCAGGAAGAAGTGACAGGGTCCCACTTGGATCGGTTTTTGGCGCAGTCCGATAGCGACATTCTTACGGGCTTGATGGAAGAGGCGGAGGGGCGTGGTCATAGCGTGGGGCAACTAACCCTGTGCGCGTCCTCCGGGGACCGGGTTCCCATTCGTGTATCGGTGACTCCTCTGGAAGTGGGCGGCGTGAAGGCGATGTGCCTGGTGGCCAGTGATTTGCGTGAGCAGATCCGCAATGAGGCACTGGTGAAGGAAGAACAGCTTTCGCGGCGAATCCTAGAGCAAGCGGGCGAAGGCGTAGTTGTCATGGATCCAGAGGGGAACATCGTCCGGCGCAGCACCTCGCGAAAGGTTTGAACGGACGTCCGATCTTGTCGAGCCGATTCGATGAGGCGTTTCCGCTGAGGACGGGCGAGACTCCTCTGGACGCGCGGCGAATCCTGGCCGTGACGATGGCGGGAGAACATATCCGAGGCTTGGAAACCACGATGCAGCGTCCGGACGGTCGGCATTTATCGCTCCTCGTGAGCGCGAGTCCACTGTGGGACGATTGCCGCCAACTGCTGGGATGCGTCGTCACGCTGACGGATATTACGGACCGGAAGCGGATGGAAGAAGCGCAGGCCCGGCAGGCTGAGGAACTGGCGCAGAGCAACAGCGATCTCCGGCAATTCGCGTATTCGGCCAGCCATGATTTGCGGGAGCCGCTGCGGCAACTGGCGGTGTTAAGCCAACTGGTGCAGAAGAAGTACCAGGACCGGCTGGGGGATGAGGCACACGGCTGATTCAGCATACGGTGGATTCGTCGCATCGGATGGAACGGCTGTTGAAAGAT
>CAWDBJ010000003.1:0-220264 GCA_963800545.1 uncultured Solirubrobacteraceae bacterium | reverse complement strand
GACGGCGGGGTGCACGCCGCTGCGATAGACGCTGCCGGCGGCCCGCCAGATCCGTTCCACGGCCTCAGTTCCGAGCTCGCCGGGATCGTCCTCGGGACCCCGTGTCGTGACGGAATCCAGGTCGGTGGGAACCCGGATCCGGCGCAGCGGATCGGGCAGCCCGGGGATCTGCGGCAGGCTGGGGACCTTCACGGTGGCGCACACCCTAAAGCGTCCTTTCCGTCCGCCGCGGATGCGAACATATGTTCGTAGTCATGCAGCCGACGATCCTCCACGCCGACCTCGATGCCTTCTACGCCTCCGTCGAGCAGCGCGACGATCCCACCCTGCGGGGGCGCCCGGTGATCGTGGGCGGCGGGGTCGTGCTGGCCGCCAGCTACGAGGCCAAGGCGCGGGGGGTGCGGACGGCCATGGGAGGCCGGCAGGCGCGGGCGCTGTGTCCGCAGGCCGCGGTCGTCTCCCCGCGCTTTGAGGCCTACACGGAGGCCAGCAAGGCGGTCTTTCGCCTGTTCGAGCACACCTCGCCGCTGGTCGAGGCGCTGTCGATCGACGAGGCCTTCATCGACGTCCGGGGGCTCCGTCACATCAAGGGCACGCCGCTGGAGATCGCCCGCCGCCTGCGCCGGGAGGTCCGCGAGGAGGTGGGGCTCGTCATCACCATCGGGATCGCCGGCACGAAGTTCCTGGCCAAGGTGGCCAGTGGGGTGGCCAAGCCCGACGGCCTGCTGCTCATCCCGGCGGGGGGCGAGCTGTCGTTCCTGCATCCCCTTCCGGTCACCCGGCTGTGGGGGGTGGGGCGGGTGACGGCGGCCAAGCTGCACGCCCACGGCCTGATGACGGTCGGCCAGGTGGCGCGGCTCGAGCAGTCGGCCCTCATCGAGATGCTCGGCCGGGCCTCGGGCCGCCACCTGCACGCGCTGGCCCGCAACCGTGATCCGCGGCTGGTGCGGACCCGTCGCCGGCGACGGTCGATCGGTGCGCAGCGGGCGCTGGGGCGCCGGGCCCGGGCGCCCGGCGAGATCGAGGCCGCGCTGATGACGCTCGTCGACCGGGTCAGCCGGCGGCTGCGGGCGGCCGGGCGGGCCTGCCGGACGGTGGTGCTGCGGATGCGCTTTGACGACTTCGAGCGCGCCACCCGCTCGCACACCGTCGCGGAGGCGACCGCGCGGACGGCGACCCTGCTGGCGATCGCTCGCGGGCTGCTGGCGGCGTCGGCGGCGCTCATCGCCGAGCGCGGCCTGACGCTGATCGGGATCTCACTGACCAATCTGTGCGACCGCAACGCGATCCAGCTGGCCCTGCCGTTTGACCGCGCGTCGGGGCTCGACGAGGCCGTCGATGCGCTCCGCGAGCGCTTCGGCACCGCGGCCATCTCCCGGGGGACGCTCGTCGGGCGCGAGATCAGCGACTGGGTGCCGATCCTGCCCGATTAGCGAGCACCGATCCGATGGCCGCCCCGGGCGACGGCCCAGCCGCAGCGCACCCGCCCACGACCGCCAGACCCGACACACCGCCGACCGCCAGACCACCAACCGACAGGAGGCTCATCGAGCACCGGCACGACCCACATTCTCGGCCCCCGCGGCCATCCCCGCCGCCACCGCGTCCGCCAGCGACGATCCCTGGGCGAGCGCGGCCGCCAGCGCTCCGGCGAAGGCGTCGCCCGCTCCGGTGGTGTCGACCACGGCGTCGACCGGCTGGGCGGGCACCCGGTACACGCGTGGCTGTGGCTGTGGCTGTGGCTGCCGGCGTCGGTGTCCCCGTCGGCCACCACCGCCCCGTCGGCCCCCAGGGTGATCACCGCCGAGCGCGGGCCCAGGGCCAGCAGCCGTTCGGCGGCGGCGCCGGGATCGTCGCGGATCGCCGGGGCGTCGGCGTCACCGCCGAGCAGCACGGCAGCCTCGTGCTCGTTGACGAGCAGCGGGTCAAGGCCGGCGAGCAGCTCCGCCGGGACGTCGCGCGCCGGCGCGAGGGTGACCACCGCGCGCACGCCCGCCTCGCGGGCGGCGCCGACGGCGGCCGTCACGGCGGGCACGGGCACCTCGAGCTGGGCGAGCATGACGGCCGCCGAGGCGATCACGGACGCGTCGGCGACGACGTCCTGCGCCGACAGGTGGTCGTTGGCGCCCGGGTCGATGACGATCGTGTTCTCGCCGGCTCGGCGTGACGGTGATGTAGGCGGTGCCGGTGGCCGCGTCGGGGATCGCGGAGACCGCGGCGACGTCGACGCCCGCGGCGCGCAGGCTGTCGAGCATGCGCTGCCCCGCCTCGTCGGCGCCGACCCGGCCGACCATCGCCACCGCCGCGCCCGCCCGGGCGGCGGCCACGGCCTGGTTGGCCCCCTTGCCACCCGCCCGGCGGCTCGTCGCCTCGGCGGCGACGGTCTCACCGCTGCGCGGTGCGCGGGGCACGAGGAGCACGACGTCCTCGTTGATCGAACCGACCACCACCACACCACCGCGCATCACCAGGCGCGAGCCTACCCCGGCGAGCAGGGAGGCCAGCCGCCGCTCGAGGAAGCGCTGCTCGACCTCGCTCGGGGTCAGCTCGAGCGCCCGCCGGTAGGCCTGCGCCGCCTCGCCGTCGCGGTCGAGCCGGCGCAGCAGCTCGGCACGCGTCGAGTGCAGGTAGCGGTAGCCGTCCAGCTCGCCCGCCAGGGCGTCGACGAGCTCGAGGGCCAGCGCCGGGGAGCCGCCCTCCGCGACCGCCACGGCGCGGTTGAGGGCCACCACGGGGGAGCCGGTCAGCGCCCCCAGCTCGGCGTAGAGGGCGGCCACCTCGTCCCAGTCGACCGGGTCGTCGATCTGGACGGCGGCGATCGCCGCCTGGAGCATGTAGGGGCCGCGCCGCGGACCCCCGAGGGCGACAGCGCGATCCAGCGCCCGCCGTCCCGCCGCCAGCTGCTCCTCATCCCACAGGGCGCGGTCCTGCTCGGCGAGGCGGACGAGCTCGCCGTCGGCGAAGCGAGCGCTCGCCCGCGCGTTGTGGAGCAGCATGAGCGCCAGCAGGCCATGGACCTCGGGCTCGTCGGGCATGAGCTCGCACAGCAGGCGCCCGAGTCGCACCGCCTCGCCGGCCAGGTCGGCGCGGCCGCCGTAGCCCTCGTTGAAGATGAGGTAGACGACCGCCAGCACCGCAGTCAGGCGCTCGGGCAACAGCCGATCGGGCGGCACCGCGAAGGGGATGCCCGCCAGCTTGATCTTCGTCTTGGCGCGCGACAGGCGCCGTTTCATCGTCTCGCTGGACACGAGGAACGCCTGGGCGATCTCCTCGGTGCGCAGCCCACCCGAGCGCCCGCAGGGTCAGCGCCACCTGCGCCTCCATCGCCAGCGCGGGATGACAGCAGCAGAACAACAGCTCCAGCCGCTCATCCTCGATCGCCAGGCTTTCGTCGAAGTCATCCACGGGGTCCTCCCACACCGTCTCGGTCTCGCCCGCGAGCTGGCGGGTCTTGGCGGCCAGCGTCCGCTCGCGCCGCAGCCGGTCGATCGAGCGATTGCGGCCGGTGGCGATCAGCCACGCCACCGGGTTGTCAGGCTCACCGTCGCGCGGCCAGCGCTGGGCGGCGATGGCAAAGGCCTCCGCGGCGGCCTCCTCGGCGAGTTCGAAGTCGCCGAGGAAGCCGACCAGCGAGGCGAGCACGCGCCCCCATTGCTCTGCGAAGACGCGCTCGAGCACCGCCGTCACATCTCGACGAGCGGTCGCACCTCGACTGAGCCGCCGAGGCGGACGGCGGGGATCCGGGAGGCGATGGCAGTCGCCCCATCCAGGTCGTCGCTCTCGACGAGGTAGAAGCCGCCGAAGACCTCCTTGGTGTCGGCGAAGGGGCCGTCGGTGACGAGCGTCTGGCCGCCGGCGGAGCGGACGGTGGTGGCCGTCTCGATGGGCTGCAGCTGAGCGCCGCCCACGCAGGCCGGTTCAGCGCTGATGGCCATGTACTCCCCGCGGACGGCGGTGTACTCCTCCTCGTCCAGGGCCTCATGCGAGCCGGGCTTGGTGTAGATCAGCAGTGCGTACTTCATGGTGTGCTCCTCTCGGGCAACGGGGATTGTCATCGGGGAGACGATCGGCGGCCGCCATCGGGGACAGCCGATGCACGCGCGGCCGCGGTTGACCCCATTGTCACTCCCGGGCGGCAGTCCGTCAGGCGATAGCCTGCGTCCCCGCGTCGTCGATCAGGAGGAGCGGAGATGGCAGACCAGCTGGTGACCGGAGTGGACTTCGTGGCGGTGCCGACGCACGACCTCGACACCGCCTGTGCCTTCTACGGCGACACGTTGCGGCTGCCGCGCCGCACCTACATGCCGGAGCGGGGATTCGCCGAATTCCAGGCGGGCAATCTCACGATCAGCATCATGAACCCGGCGAAGATGGGGATGGAGCACCACCGCTCGCCCAACGCGATCGCCCTGCACGTCGAGGACATGGAGAGCGCGCGGTCAGAGCTCGAGCAGGCCGGGGTGACCTTCATGGGCGACACCTTCGACACCGGCGTCTGTCACATGGCGTTCTTCTCAGATCCCGACGACAACGCGCTGATGCTCCATCACCGCTACGCGCCCCGCAGCGACTGAGCGCTACGGGGCGCCCACGCGGGTGAGCATCTGCGCGCCCACGCGGGCACCCGTCTCGCAGGCCCGGCGACGCTCAGGCCGCTCGCCAGCGCGAAGGTGAAGCCGGCCGCGAACGAGTCGCCGGCCCCGTAGCTGTCGCGGGGCTCGCCGGGCACCGGCGCGGCCGGCCAGCGGCCCTCGGATTCGCCCCACCAGCGCCCGCCGTCGGCGCCCTCGGTGGCGACGACCAGCCGCGTCTGATCTGACCACGGCTCGGCCCAGCGCCGCTCGTGCTCGTCGCCGGCGCTGAGGATCATGGCGTCGACGGTCACCCCGGACACTGGCTCGCCCGCCCGGGGGGAGGCGGTCAGCACGGGGGCGGCGCGGGCCGCCCGGATCGCGCCGGCGTCGCCGGCCGTCACGTACACCCCGTCGACGGAGGCCAGCAGATCCCACGGCAGGTCGTCGTCGCCCCGCGGCGCGAGCCGCTCGCCGACGGTGACGATCGTCCGCTCCCCGCCACCGTCGACGAGGGTGAACACGTAGCGGGTGGGCGCGTCGCGCCAGGCCGGGTGAACGGTGACCCCCCGCTGCTGCAGCTGCTCCATCGCGGCATGGCCGCGGGCGTCATCGCCCGGCGCGCACAGGAAGTCCACCTCGGCGCCCAGGTCGGCGATCACCGAGGCGGCCACGACGGCGCCGCCCCCGGCCTGCTCGCGCTCGCGTTCGCCCTGCTCCAGGCCACCGCGCTCCGGGTAGCGGTCGACCCGCACGAACTCCACCCATTCGACATGTCCCACCACGGCGACCCGCGTCATCGTCGGCAACCTATTAGGTTCCGGACTCGATGCACCCCACCGCGCAGCGATTCAGCCGGCGGCTGGCCGATGACGGTCTGCCCATCGAGGTCGTCACCCTGACGGAGTCGGCGCGGACCGCAGCGCAGGCGGCCGCCGCCCTGGGCTGCGAGGTCGGGCAGATCGTCAAGTCGCTCGTCTTCGTGCGCGGCGAGGAGCCGGTGATGGTGCTGTGCGCCGGCGATCGCCGCGTCGACACCCGGCGCCTCGGGCTGGCGGCCGCGAGCGCCGACCAGGCCCGGGCGGCGACCGGGTTTGCCATCGGGGGGATCCCGCCGCTCGGTCACGCCTCCGCGCTGCCGACCCTCGTCGACGAGTCACTGCGCCGCTTCGCGACGGTGTGGGCGGCCGCCGGCACCCCGCACGACGTGTTCGAGATCGCCGTCGAGACGCTCATCGCGGCGATCGGCGACGCGGTCGTCACGCCCGTCAGCTGAGCGCCGCCGAGCGGTGCCGGCCCGCGGAGCGGTGCCGCCGGCTGAGCGCCGCCCTCAGGCCGCCTGGCGGGCCGCTGGGACCTCGCGCAGGTGCGCGGGCAGCAGCGGCAGCACGCCGCGCCGGATGTAGACCGCGCCCGCCTGGACCATCGCCCGGCGCACCGCAGCCGGCGGCAGCGGGAGAAAGCCGTACTCGCGGCGGACGCGTCCGGGGAGCAGCGCGATGGTGATGAAGTTGACCGTCTGCAGCAGCGGCTGGACCTGGTTGGGGACGGGGGGCTCGAGCACGATCGCGCGGGCCCGCCGCCGCGCCCAGTCCCCGACGTGCAGCTCCTCGCCGGTGAGCATCGCCTCGCCGTAGTCCTCCAGCTCGGGCAGGCTGTCGGGCATCTCCTCCTCCTTGAGGCCGAACAGCTCGCCGACCACCCTGTAGTCCTCCCACAGAGCGGCGCGCTCCGCCCGGTCAAGCGCACCCACGTAGGTGGTGTAGACGACGATCGCCGAGTCGACGAGCGTGTAGAGGATCCACATGAGCAGCCGCGGGTCATCGGCGCGGTAGGGGGTTCCGGCTGGGAAGATGCCGACGTCCTCGGGCAGCCGGCCGCGGACGCGGCGGTGCATGGCCCGCACGTGGGCGGTCAGCCGGTCGGCCTCGGCGCGCTTGCCGAAGGTGATCGTGTTCATCACCTCGGCGGTCCGGGCCAAGCGGTCGTAGGGGTCGTCGAGGGCGCTGGAGTGAGCCAGCAGGCCGGCCACCGCCAGCGGGTGTGCCGCCTGCATGAGCAGGGCGCGGGGTCCCGAGAGGGCGACCGCTCGCTCGCGCATGACGCGCCGGATCATCGATTCATCGGTGAAGTGGCCGCTGCTCATACCGGATGTCTAGGTTACTGCAACGGGTTGTTCAGCTTCATCGCCTGGCCTGGAGCCAATCGGCGGTGTCGTACTGGTGCAGCTGCCGGGAAGGCGAGCACGATCGCGGCCACCCCGGCCAAGCACGCCAGGCCCCCGGAGACGACGGAGAAGCGCACCCCGGCCGCCCCCGCCACCGTCCCGGATTCGATGTCGCCGAGCCGCGGGCCCCCGGTGACCACCAGCGAGAAGACGGCCGACATCCGCCCCCGCAGGTGGTCCGGGGTGACGCTCTGGTTGATCGTCGCCCGGCACACGGCGCTGATCGAGTCCGCGGCGCCGGCGAGGGCCAGCAGGGCCGCCGCCAGCCATAGGGAGCTCATCAACCCCGCGGCCGACACCGCCAGTCCCCAGGCGACCACCGCCCAGATGACGATCCGGCCCAGCCGGCGAGCGTGCCGGATCCAGCCGGTGAGCAGGGCGGTGACGGTCGCGCCCGCCGAGACGGCGGCGTAGAGGACGCCGGTGCCCCCAGCGCCCGCGTGATACACGCTGACCGAGAGGACGGCGAACAGCGCCCGGGGCATGCCGAAGGTCATCGCCGCCAGATCGATGGCGAAGGAGCCCAGCAGCGCCCGGTTGCCGCGCACGTAGCGCAGGCCCTCGGCGATTGAGCGCAGCACGTTGTCGTGCTCGCCCACGCCGTGCGGCGGCTGGGGGGCGATGGCCAGCGCGGTGATGACCACCGACAGGCAGCAGACCGCGTCGACGGTGTAGGCGGCCTGGACGCCGAAGAGGGCGATCAGCACGCCGCCCAGCCCGGGGCCCAGCACCTGGGTGAGCGCGCTCAGGCCGTAGGTGACGGCCAGCGCCGCCGGCATCTGCTCCCGCGAGACGAGGTTGGGCAGGATCGCCGACTGGGCGACGCTCTGCAGCGCCGCGAAGCCGGCCAGCAGGGCGCCCAGGACGTAGAGCACGATCACCGAGGGATGACCGACGAGCGCCGTCACCGCCAGGGCGCCGGCGACCGCGAAGACGCCGATCTGATCGAGGGCGAGCAGGCGGCGACGGTCCATGCGGTCGGCGATGGCGCCGCCCAGCAGCGCCATCGCGATCAGCGGGCCGAGCTCGACCGCGCCCAGCAGCCCGACCAGGAACGCCCGGTGGGTGACGACGTAGAGCTGGTAGGGCAGCGCCACCAGCGCCGCCTGGGCGCCCAGGCCGGAGATGAGATCGCCGATCACCACCAGCCGCAGGTCACGGCTGGCGCGGAACGGGGTCAGGTCGGGCGCGAGCCGCACGCGGGGCATACGATGGGGCTCAGGCTAATCGACGCTGGCGCGAAAGGCGGACAGAGCAGACATGACCGGTGGCACTTCATCCTTCTGGCATCCCTTCGCCGACATGGCGGAGGTCGGCACCCACGAGTTCACCGTGAGCGGCGGCGAGGGCGTCCACGTGTTCGGCGCTGACGGCCGCCGCTACATCGACGCCGCGGCCGGCCTGTGG
Organism: uncultured Solirubrobacteraceae bacterium; assembly: GCA_963800545.1. Taxonomy (GTDB): domain Bacteria; phylum Actinomycetota; class Thermoleophilia; order Solirubrobacterales; family Solirubrobacteraceae; genus Palsa-465. The sequence continues at coordinate 212,059 of CAWDBJ010000003.1, read as the reverse complement.
TACTGCCACGTCGGGCACGGGCGGCCCGAGATCGCCGAGGCGGTCGCGGAGCAGATGCGGCGCCTCGAGTGCTACTCGACCTTCGGCGATCTCGTCAACGAGCCGACGACCGCGCTCACGGACCGGCTCTCGGGGATGACGGACATGCCCGACGCCAAGGTGTTCTTGACCCTCGGCGGCGGTGACGGGATCGAGGCGGCGGCCAAGCTCGCCCGGATGTACTGGTCGCTGCGCGACCGCCCGCACAAGAGCCATCTGATCAGCCGCGGGTTCGCCTATCACGGCACCCATGGCTTCGGCACGAGCCTCTCCGGGTTGCCGACCATCCGCGAGGGGTTCGGCCCGCTGACCGGCGGGGTCAGCCAGGTCGACTACGACTCGCTCGAGGCGCTGGAGGCGGAGATCGAGCGTCTGGGCGCCGACAACGTGGCGGCCTTCTTCTGCGAGCCGGTGATCGGTGCCGGAGGCGTGCGCCCCGCCCCCGACGGCTATCTCGAGCAGCTCAGCGAGGTCTGTCACCGCCATGACGTCCTGCTCATCCTCGACGGCGTGATCTGCGCCTTTGGGCGGGTCGGTACCTGGTTCGGCTACGAGCGCTGGGGCATGACGCCCGACATGGTGGTGCTCGCCAAGGGCCTGACCAGCGGCTATCTGCCGCTGGGCGCGGTCCTCGTCTCCGGCGCCGTCGCCGAGCCGTTCTGGTCGACCCCGGGCGGGTGATGGTGCGCCACGGTGCCACCTACGCCGGCCACCCGACCTGCTGTGCGGCGGCCCTGGCCAACCTGGACATCCTCGAGGCCGAGCAGCTCGTCCCGCGCGGCCGCGAACTGGAGGGGCCGCTGTGGGACATTGTCTCCCCGCTGGCCGACCATCCTGCCTGCGGCGAGGTGCGCGGCGGCGTCGGCCTCGCGGCCGCCGTGGACCTCGACCCCGAGCTCACCCGGCACGTGCCGGACGCCGCCCACCACTTCTACGACGCCATCCGTGAGGCCGGCGTCATCGTCCGCGGCCAGGCCACGGGCATCGCCATCGGGCCGCCGCTGACGATCGCCGAGGCGCAGCTGGCGGAGATCGGCGAAGCGGTGGCCGCCGGGCTCGACGCGGTCGCCGAGATGGCGGCGGCCGCCAGCCCCGCCTGAGGGCCGCATGACCAGCGCCACGGAGCCGGCCCTGGCGCTGGTCATCTTCGACTGCGACGGGGTGCTGGTCGACTCCGAGCCGATCTCCAACACGGTCCTGGCGGCGGCCCTGACCGCCGCCGGGGTGCCGACCTCGCCGGCGGAGGCGATGCGCGACTACAAGGGCCGGCTGCTCACCGAGGTCGCGGCCGCGCGCCGCCGAGCTGCTGGGCGCACCCGTCGCCGACCGGTTCATCGCCGACTACGAGCGCGACCGCGAGGCGGCCTTCCGGGAGCGGCTGGAGGCGGTGCCGGGTGCCCGGGAGACGGTGCAGGCGGTCAAGGCCGCCGGCGTCGACGTGTGCGTCGCCTCGCAGGGCAAGCGCGCCAAGACCGAGCTGACCCTCTCTCTGTGCGGCCTGCGCGACCTCTTCGATGACGGTGCGCTGTTCTCGGCCGACGACGTCGCCCGGGGCAAGCCCTTCCCGGACCTCTTCCAGCACGCCGCGGCCCGCCGCGGCATCGCGCCGGAGCGGGCCGCCGTCGTGGAGGACACCGTCATCGGGGTGACCGCCGCGGTGGCCGCGGACATGAGGGTCGTCGCCTACGCCGGCGACGAGGACCCCGCGCCCCTGCGGGCAGCCGGGGCGCGGACGGTCCGGGCGCTCGCCGAGGTGCCGGGCGCGCTCGGTCTCAGTTGATCCTCCGTCAGGCGCCAGGGGGTGGAGCACCGCCCGCGGGTGGGCCGCCGCCGGGAGGGCCGCCGGCCGGTCGCAGCGCGGACCTGGCAGGGGCGCGCGGCCGCCTGGAAGGCCTTGTCGCGCTCGATCTTCGACCGGATAGACCGGTCCCTTCCCGGACAGATTCGCAGCGGGCAGCGTGTAGCCGTGCTGCTTGACGCAGCTGGCGAAGGTGGCGATCGCCGCCTTGGTCGGGCGCAACCGGGCCCCGGGACCCACCGCGCCGCCACGGAAATTCAGCCCGGCCGCCTTGGCGCACGTCTGGAACGCGGCCCGGGTCTTGGGATTGGAGAAGCGCCCGCCGCCGCCTCCGAAGAAGCCCGGTCCGCCGCCGCCGGGAGGTGGGCCATAGCCACCCTGACCGGTGGTGCGCGTGCGGGCGCCCGCGGGACGGGCCGGGAGGGTCACGCCGTGCTGCTTGAGGCAGGCCGTCGAGCTTGGCCCGGGCCGCGGAGTTGGGGGCCTGGCCGCCGCCGCTGCCGCTCGCCGACGCGGCCGCGGAGCTGGACGACGTGGAGGTCGAGCTGGAGCCGCACGCGGCCAGCGCCACCGCGGCGATGACCGCCAGCAGGGCGAGCGCGAGCACCCGAGGTGTCTTCATGAACGGACCTTTCTCTGTTGATGCATGGGTGCTCATCCGCCCCCTCCGGAGGAGAACAGCGAGCCGACGGCTGAGCTGGACCCGGCGTTGCCCGACCCCGAGCCGCCGGAGCCCGAATCAGTGAGCGTGGAGGCCACCACCGTGCCCTTGGCGTTGGGGGCACCCTGGACGATGATCGTGTCCCCCGGCCGGACCGCCGAATGCTTGACGGACTGCGTCTTGGTGACCTTGGTCGAGGACGGCCAGGCGCACCTTGACGGTGTTGCCGGAGGCCTCGCTGAGGACGAGCGTGTTGCCGTTGACGCTCTGCACCGTGCCGAACGAGGCCCCGCCGCCCGCCCCGCCGGGAGCCCCGCCCGCAGCGAATCCGGCACGGGTCCCGGCGGCACCGGCCGCCCCGGCGGCCGTCGGCGAACCGCTGCCGCCGCGAGCGCTGCTCCCGAAGCCGCGCCGTCGGCAGCGACACCGTCCGCGGCGTGCTCGCCAGCTGGCTCTTCTCTATCCGCACGCCGGCGTAGAACCCGACCGCGCAGGTGACGATCGCCGTCAGCAGGGCGCTGCGCCAGGTCAGCCAGCGCGCCGGGCGGCGGGGCGGCGCGGGCAGTCTCGCTCGGCGGCGAGCGCCGCTCCAGGCGACGGCTCGGATGGGTCATTCGAACCTCAACGCTTCGATCGGGCGCAGCGATGCCGCGCGGCCTGCCGGATAGGTGCCGAAGAACAGTCCGATCAGCACCGAGGCCCCGAAGGCCAGCGCCACCGAGTAGGGCGCGATCACCGGCCGCACGCCGGCGATCTCGAACTGGCTGCCGACGATCCCGGCGAGCACCCCCGCGATCCCGCCGAACACGGACACCAGCACCGCCTCGACGAGGAACTGGACGAGGATGTCGGTCCGCCGCGCGCCGACCGCCTTGCGGATCCCGATCTCCCGGGTGCGCTCGGTCACGGAGACGAGCATGATGTTCATGACGCCGATCCCGCCGACGAGCAGCGAGATCGCGGCCACCTCGCCCAGCAGGGTGGTGAACACCTTGCTGCTGGAGTTCGAAGCCTGCAGGATCGAGCCCTGATTGATGACGGTGAAGCTGGCGGTGGTCGAGCCCGCGGCCGGTGGGGTGGCGCTGGTCGAGGATGTTGGTGACCTCCGTCTGGGCGGCGCTGAGCGCGTCGCGCGACTTCGCCTGGACGGTGATCGAGTCGATCGAGCCGTAGCCGGTCAGCGTGTCCTGCACGGCGGTGAGCGGCGCCACCGCCACGTCGTCCTGGTTGCTCGAGCCGTTGGACCCCTTGGAGGCCGTGACCCCGATCACCTGGAAGTTCGTCCCGTTGACCTCGACGGTGTCGCCGACCGGGTCGGCGCCGCCGAACAGCTCGGAGACGACCGTCGGCCCGACGACCAGCACCCGGTCGTGTTGTGCTCTCCTGGCGCGCGTCAAACCACGTGCCGGTGGCCATCGTGTAGTTGCGCGCCGCCCGGTAGCTGGGGGTGCTGCCCACGAACGACGACGGCGAGTAGGTGCTGCCGTTGTAGGTCAGCGTGACGCCGTTGGCGTTGACCACCGGGGAGGCGCTGGCCACGTCGGGCGTCGTCAGCCGGTTGTGGAGCGCTGTCGGCGTCGGCCACGGTCAGCGACTGGCTGCTCGTCTGCCCGCCGCCGCCGAACCCACCCAGCGCCGGGAGTGGCGCTGACCAGCAGCACGTTGGAGCCCAGCGCCTCGATCTGTGACTCGACCGCCGCCGAGGACCCGGTGCCGACCGCCACCAGCACGATCACCGAGCCGACGCCGATCATCAGCCCGAGGATGGTCAGCCCCGAGCGCAGCCGGTTGGCCCCCAGCCCCGAGAGGGCGACGCGCAGCGTCTCGGTCACGGGGTCGCCTCCGCGCAGCGGTGCGAGGTCGTCGGCCACGATCAGCCCGTCGGAGATGCGGATCACCCGCTCCGCGCTGGCCGCGACCTCGGGCTCGTGGGTGATGAGGATGATCGTCCGCCCCTCGCTCGGAGAGGCGCTCGAAGATCCCCAGCACCTCCCGCGTGGAGGCGGTGTCGAGGTTGCCGGTCGGCTCGTCGGCGAGGATCATCGCCGGGTTGGTGACGAGCGCCCGGGCGATGGCCACGCGCTGCTGCTGGCCGCCGGACAGCTCGGACGGGAGGTGGTCGACGCGGTCGGCCAGACCGACCTCGCCCAGCGCCGCCAGCGCCCGCCGCCGGCGCTGGGCTCGGGCCAGGCCGGCGTAGGAGAGCGGCAGCTCGACGTTGGCCAGCGCCCGGGTGCGCGGGATCAGGTTGAAGCTCTGAAAGACGAAGCCGATCTCGCGGTTGCGCAGGTCGGCCAGGTCGTCCTCGTCGACCTCGCGGACGTCCATGCCGTTGAGCAGGTACTCGCCGCGGGTGGGGATGTCCAGGCAGCCGAGGATGTTCATCAGCGTGCTCTTGCCGCTGCCCGAGGCGCCCATGATCGCCACGTACTCGCCGCGCTGCACGGTGGCGCTGACGCCCGCGCAGCGCGTGCACGGCGATGTCGCCGAGCTGGTAGGTCTTGGCGACGTCGCGCAGCTCGATGACCGGTGCCGCGCGCGTCCATCAGCCGCCTCCGAAGCGCCGGGCGAAGCCGCCGCCGGCCGCCGCGCCGCCGGGGAACCCGCCGCCGGCCGCGCCCGGGAAGCCGCCGAGGCGGCCGGTCGCCCGCCCAGCGTGCCGCTGGCGCGCCGAGGAGCCCGTGGAGCTCGAGCTGCCCAGCGACGGCAGCGTCTGGGTGACGACCACCTGGTCGCCGGCTCGCAGCCCGGAGACGATCTGGGTGCGGCTGTCGCCCTGCACGCCGACGCTGACCGGCGTGGATCGCGTCTTGCCGTTGCGCAGCAGCTCGACCGTCGCCGTGGTCGAGCCGCGCGTCGAGACCGCGCTCGTCGGCAGCGTCACCCCGCTGGCCTGGCCGGTGATCACCGCGGCCGAGGCGCTCATGCCCGGCTTGACCCGCGAGTCGTGCTGGTCGAGGGTCAGCGTGGCGTCGTAGCTGACCACGCTCGAGCTCGTCGTGCCCAGCGTCGAGATCGAGGTCACGTGGGCGCCGAGCTCCACCCCGGTCAGGGCGTCGAGGGTGACCGTGGCCGGCTGGCCGGCCTTGATCTTGGAGATGTCTGACTCGCTGAAGGCGACCGTCATCGTCATCGTCGCCGTGTTGACGATCTCGCACCAGCCCGGCTCGATGACGACGAGGACGAGGAGGAGCTGCCGTTGCCCGACGAGCCGAGGCCGCCGGCGGTCGTGGTGCCGGTGCCGCGCCGCTGCTGACCCGAGACGACGACCCGAGGAGGACGAGGCGCTGCGCCCGACGAGCCCGGAGACCTCATCCCCGGCGAGACGCTGGCCACGCTGACCACGCGTGCCGGTCGGCCGGCGCGTACAGGTGCGTCTCGTGCAGCGCCGTCTCGGCGTTGGTGCACGGTGGCCTCGGCGCCGTCGACCGAGGCCTGGGCGGAGGCGATGTTCGCCGCCTTGGTGGCCGCCGTGACGCCGGAGGACTGGGCGGCTCGAGCTCGCCGCTCGACGGTGCCCCGAGCCGCCGGAGGAGCTGCGGCCGGGGCGTCGTCGTCGCGGGCGTGGACGTGGTGGTGCGAGGTGGGGCGGTCGTCGTGGTCGTCGTGGGCGGGCGTGGTCGTGGTCGTGGCCGTGGTCGTGCGTCACGTCGTGCTCGTCGTGCTCGTTGCGGTCGTCGTCGGGTGGAAGGCGACCTCCGCGTCGGGCGCTCGTCACCGGCGCGCTCGTCGACTGGGTGACCGTCTCCTGCACGGCGTCGGTCAGCTGATCCTCGGCGGCGGTGAGGTTCTCCTGCGCCTGGTCCAGCGTGCTCTGGGCGGCCGTGGGGTCGAGCGTGGCGATGCAGCTGACCCTTGATCACGTGGTCGCCGGTCCTCGACGTAGAGGTGCTGCAGCGTCCCGCTCGTCTGGAAGCTGGCCTGGACGTCGGTGCCCGGCTCGACGTTGCCGGTGCCCGTGACCGTCGACTGAACGACGCCCCGGCTGGCGGTCACCACCTGGCGCGCCGTCCGGGCGGTGCTCGTCGGCGGCCCGAGCTCGAGCACAGCGGCGACGACCGCGCCGGCGGCGACGAGTCCGAGCAGCACCAGGGTCCAGGAGGGGCGAAACCTCACGGCCGCCCACTGTGAGCGCTCCGGCTAAGAGTCCGACGTGAGGAGGCTGAGACTTTGCTGAGAGGCCGGACCGGCCGGCTCGTGCAGCGGCAGCTCGACGGTGAACAGCGCCCCGCCGCCACCGTCGTCGCGTTCGCGGCGCGCACCTCGCCGCCATGGGCGCGGGCGATCGCGCGGGCGATCGCCAGGCCCAGACCGGCGCCGGCACGGCCGCGCGCGCCGGCCGTTCTCGCTGCGCCAGAAGCGCTCGAACAGCTGCTCGGCCTGGACGGGATCGCCGGGGATGCCCGGCCCGTGGTCGCGAACCTCGACGATCGCCCGTCCGCCGCTCGCGCCGCACGCGCAGCTCGATCGCCGTCTCCGGCGGGCGTGTGGGTGACGGCGTTGCGCGTCAGGTTGGCCACCAGCTGGCGCAGCTGGTCGGGATCGCCGAGCACCGTCGTCGTGCCTCGGCCGTCTCGACGGTGACCGCGCGCTCGGGCGCGACCACGCGGGCGTCCTCGCGCGGCGTGCTCGACCAGCTCGCGCGAGGTCGACGGGCCGCGCCGGGGCTCCGGCGCCTGGTCGAGCTGGGCGAGCAGCAGCAGGTCCTCGACGAGGACGCCCATGCGCTCGGCCTCGGACTCGATCCGCGACATCGCCCGGGCGAGGGTCTGCGGATCGTCGGCCGCTCCCATCCGGAAGAGCTCGGCGTACCCGCGGATCGACGGCCAGCGGCGTGCGCAGCTCATGGGAGGCGTCGGCCAGGAAGCGCCGCAGGCGGTCCTCGCTGCGCTGGCGGGCGGTGAAGGCCCGCTCGATCTGGGCGAGCATCTCGTTGAGCGAGCGGCCCAGGCGCCCGACCTCGGTGCGCTGATGCCGTGCTCGCCACGCGGCGGGAGAGGTCGCCGCCGGCGATCTCGGAGGCGACCCGGCCGATGCGCTCCAGCGGCCGCAGGCCGAGCCGGATCACGAACCACCCGAGCGCCACCAGCGCGAGGATCACGCCGCCGGCGACGAGCGCCTCGACCATCACCAGCCGGTGCAGCGTCTGCTCGCTCTCGCGCAGCGGCACCGCGACCACTCGCGGTGTCCGCGCCGACGGCGAAGGCGGCCGACGCGGTAGCGGGCTCCGCGCGGGCGGAGCTCGACCGTGAACAGGCGCAGGCGGACGCTCGGCGGCGGCTGATCGGCGGACGGGCGGGGATCGCCGGCGACCGGTCCGGCGCGCTCGCCGTAGGTGAAGGTGCGCCGTCGCAGCACCGTGCCGTCGGCCCTGAGGAGCTCGCCGAAGGTGCCAGGCGGCAGCGCCGCCGCCGGCCCGGCGGCCCCCGCGCGCCGGTCGAAGGGCAGCGCGGGCGGCGGCCGGCCGATCGGCCGGCCGGCGATCGCCGGCGGTGCCGACGCGCAGCTGGAAGGCGAGCGGGACGAGCGCGGACTCGACCTGCTGGTCGACGCGGTCGAGCAGGAACGAGCGCTGCTCCTCGTAGGTGACGATCCCGGCGGCGGCCAGCCCGGCCGCCACCAGCACGACCATGCCGACCAGCAGGCGGGCCCGCAACGACATCGGTCACTCCCGGGGCAGGCGCAGCGCGTAGCCGACGCCACGCACCGTGTGCACGAGGCGCGGTCCGCCGACATCGAGCTTCTTGCGCAGGTAGCTGATGTAGGTCTCCAGCACCCGGGCGTCGCCCCCGAAGTCGTAGCTCCAGACGTGGTCGAGCAGCTGGGCGCGCGTCATCACCCGCCGCGGATTGAGCATCAGGTAGCGCAACAGCCGGTACTCGGTGGCCGTCAGCTCGATCGGCCGCCCGGCGCGCGTCACCTCGCGGGTGTCGTCATCGAGCTCGAGGTCGGCGAAGGTCAGCCGGCTCGAGCGGTGCTCGGGAGCGCCCGAACGGCGCAGAATGTTGCGCAGTCGCGCGATCAGCTCCTCGAGGCTGAACGGTTTGGTCACGTAGTCGTCGCCACCGGTCGTCAGGCCGCGGACCTTGTCCGTGGTGTTGTCACGGGCGCTGAGAAAGAGGATCGGCACGTTGGCGCGCTGCGCGGACAGCCGCCGGGCGACCTCGAAGCCCTCCATGTCGGGCAGCATCACGTCGAGCACCATCGCGTGGGGCCGCCAATCACGGACCTGGGCGAGCGCCGCCGTACCCGTCTGCACGGTGGCGACGTCGTATCCGTGGTGGCGCAGGGCCATGGCGACCACGTCGACGATGCTCGGCTCGTCGTCGACGACGAGCACCCGCAGGGCATCTGCCTCGGTGGCCACCGGGCCATCGTCCTCCCCGTCGGTGGGAGATTCCTGAACGGCGTGTGAGAGAACGATGAGAATCCGGGCCGGCGATTTCTCGATTCAGCTTTCCGGCCAGGGGTACAAACACGTTCATGACCCCCACTGCCCCCCCTTCCCACCGTCCGCCCGTGCCGGGCGCGGCGCACGAGGCGACGGTATCCCGCATCGGTACCGAGGAGCTGTTCGTTCGCTGGCATCGTCACAAGGACCGGCGCGCGCGCGAGGAGCTGGTGCAGCGGTTCCTGCCGCTGGCGCGCAAGCTGGCGCGCCGCTACAACGGCGCCCGCGAGCCGTTCGACGACCTCCTGCAGGTCGCCAGCCTCGGTCTGGTCAAGGCCGTCGACCGCTACGACCTGGAGCGCGGTACCGCCTTCTCGTCGTTTGCCGTGCCGACGATCCTCGGGGAGCTCAAGCGCTACTTCCGCGACCTCGGCTGGGCGGTCCACGTGCCGCGCGGCGCGCAGGAGCTCGCCGTCAAGGTCGAGGACGCCCAGCAGAAGATGAGCGCCCGGGGCGGACGGGCGCCCACCGTGCACGAGCTGGCCCAGTATCTCGAGCTTGACGTCGCCGACGTCCTCGACGCGCTGGAGACCGCGCGCGCCCACCACGCCTCGTCGCTCGATGCGCCCGCACGACGACGGCGAGGGCGAGAGCGGCAGCGTCGTCGACAGCTTCGGCCAGGAGGATCCCGACCTGCGGCTGGCCGACGACCGCGTCACCGTCGACGAGGCGGCCCGCCACCTGTCCAAGCGCGAGCGCGACGTGCTGCGCCTGCGCTTCGTCGACGACCTGACGCAGACGCAGATCGCCGATCGCATCGGCGTGTCGCAGATGCAGGTCTCGCGCATCCTGCGCCGGGCCATCACGCGCCTCGGCGAGCTGGCGGCCGACACCGCCGACAGCAGCTGACCGGCGCGCTGTCCCGTGGGGAGTTTGACGCGGGCCAGCCCAGGGCATTGGACTGAACGCAGGTGAACAGCCAGGGTCCCATCGTGGGCCTGCACCTCGAGAGCAGGCCGCAGACGCTCACGATCGTGAGAGGGATGCTCGGCGGCCTCGCCGAGGTGCTGGCGATCGATCCGGAGCTGCTCGACGATCTCAAGACGGCCGTCAGCGAGGCCTGCAACAACGTCGTCCTGCACGCCTATGCCGGCGACCCGGGACCGATGCACGTCCGGATGTTCGCCGAGCCGGGCGTCCTGCGGGTCACCGTGGAGGATGACGGGGTGGGGCTGCCGCCGGCCAGCGTCGCGCCCGAGGAGAGCAACGGCATCGGCGTGTCCGTCATCCGGGCGCTGACCGAGGAGGCCAGCTTCGGGCGCGGGCCGGACGGCGGCACGCTCGTGGAGATGGACTTCGCCGTCCGGCGCGACGGCCGCGAGCTGTTGCGCGCGCCCGCCGGCACGGCTCCCGAGGAGACGCCGGCGCCGATTCAGCCCGGTGAGGTGGTGGTCACGCTCTCGCCGGTGGAGCTGTTCGCGCCGGTGCTCGGTCGGCTGGCGCGGACGCTGGCGGCCACCGCGCACTTCTCGCTGGATCGCTTCTCCGACGTCTACCTGGTGACCGACACGATCGCCGCCCACGCCGCGGGGGCCAGCGCCGGGACCCGCATCGGCGCGCGGATGATGGCCTCCGAGCGCCGGCTGGAGATGGTCGTCGGGCCGTTTCGGCTGGGGACGGGCGCGGTGCTCCAGACCGGAGGCACGGAGCGGCCCTCGCCGCTGGCCCTGCTCTCCGACGAGGTCTCTGTGGAGCGCGCCGGGGAGACGGAGCTCGTGCACGTGGTCGTCATCGACCACCGCCGCTGAGGCCCCGGGCCGCTGTCAGCGCGGGCGCAGCGCCAGGGCGGCCACGTCGTCCTGGGCATCGCCGCCCCGGAACTCCTGCAGCGCCTGGTCCAGCGCCGCCAGCAGCTGCGCCGGGGAGCTCCCCGCGAGGTCGGCGAGCAGCCGGCGCAGCCGGTCGGTGCCGAAGCGCTCCGTCTCGCCCACGGTCTCGGGGACCCCGTCGGTGTAGAGCAGCACGAGATCGCCGCGGGCCACCCGGCGGTGCTCCTGATGCCAGCGTGCTGTCGGCGAACGCCCCCAGCAGCGGGCCGGGTGCGGGAGCTTCGCTGACCTCGCCGTGCACGTCGGCGATCAGCGCCGGGGGATGGCCGGCCGAGCACATGAGCAGGCTGCCCTCGTGCAGGGCGATCACCAGCGAAGAGCACATCGCCGGGTTCGCGCGCCGGCGCAGCTCCTCGTCGAGCCGGCGCACGATGGCCACCGGATCGGGCTCCAGCCGGCTGGCGAAGCGAGCGCCGTGGCGCATCAGCGAGGTCACGCTGGCGGCTCCCACCCCGTGGCCGGTGACGTCACCGATGACCGCCAGCGGCGTCCCGTTGGCCTCGAAGACCTCGTAGAAGTCGCCGCCGACCTCGATCGGCTGCTCGGCCTTGGCGGGCTGATAGAGGGCGGCGATCTCCCAGCCGGGGATGTCGGGGAGGGGGCTGGGCAGCAGGCTGTGCTGGAGGGTCTCGGCGATCTCGGCCAGCTGGGTGTGCAGGCGCGCGTTCTCGACGGCGACGGCGGCGCGCCGTCCCAGCTGCTCGGCCAGCCCGACGTCGGCATCGGTCAGCCGCCGCCGCGACTGCGAGGTGAAGAACGACATCGCCCCGATCGTCCGCCGGGGCACGCGCATCGGAACCACGATGGCCGAACGGATCTGCAGGGCGCGGAGGATCTCCAGCTGCTCGGCTGACTGGGCCACGCGGCGCAGGTGATCGTCGCCGACGTCGAAGAACAGCATGGACTCGCCGCGGGCGACGACGCGGCTGACGGCCTGCTCGGGGCGGGGCTCGGGCGGTTCGAGCTCGCGCATCCGCACCGCCAGCTCCCGCTGCGCCGCGTCCCGGTGGGCGATCACCACCTGCTCGCGCCAGCCGGCCCGGTTGACCAGCTCCACCATGCACCAGTCGGCGAGCGCCGGGACCGCGATGTTGGCGACGTTGACCAGGGTCTCCTGGTAGTCGAGCGAGGAGGCGAGGATCCGCCCGGACTCGGCCAGCACCCGGGTGTAGACCTCGGCGGTCTTCACCGCGGTGACGTCCTCAGTCATCGTCACCACGCCGATCATCCGGCCGTCGCCGTCGCGCATCGGGGAGGCCTTGAGCAGCTCCCAGCGGGCCTCGCCGGTGGCTCCTTCCACGGACCGGACGAGCAGGGGCTCGGCGGGCTCGCCCCGCAGGAGCTTGGCCGACGGGAAGTCCTCCAGGGTGATCGGCCGGCCCTGCTCGTCATGCAGGAGGCGGGAGGCCATGATCCGGCCCAGGTCGGTGCGCGGCAGGTCCTCGAGCTGCTCGACACCCAGCGCCTGGCGGGCGGCCCGGTTGGCGTAGACGAGCGCCCCCGTCAGGTCGCGCACCGTCACCGCATCCTCGAGCGACTCCAGGAGCTCGGCGATCTCCGGTCCCTGTCCGCTGAGGATGCGCGCGCTGAGTGGAGTCCCGGCCATAGATCCAGCCGCGTCAGTTGCGCGACGGGGCACTACCGACCGTTGAGCAGCTCTTCCGGCCGGGCGACGAGCGCGATGCGATCGGCGACGCCCGTCAGGTCGAGCAGCCGCTGCACCTGGGGTGAGCCCTGCACCAACCCCAGCTCGCAGCCCTCTCCGGTCAGCCGCTGATGGGCGCGCACGATGATGCTCAGGCCCGTCGAGTCCATGAACTCGAGCTTGCGCAGGTCGACGACGACCAGCGTCGTCTCGCTGGCCGAGATGTCCCGGAGCTCCGCTTCCAGCTCGGGTCCGGTGGCCAGATCAAGCTCACCCGCGACGGCGATCACGGCGGCCGCACCTTGCCGCTGGACTTCGACTCGGAACTGACTCTGCACGCTGGTCCCGAGCCTACTGATATGCGCTGCAGGATGCGATCGGTGCGCAAGGTTGCGCCCGACGGGTTTGGGAGGGCAGCGCTCGGGAAACGGTGGATGATTGCGGGTCACACCATCCCCCGGAGCAGACATGAGCCCTTCCGACAGCCACCGCCGGCCCCTGCATCACGAAGCGCTGCTCTACCGGGGTCAGGACGAGCTGGGTCAGGCGGTCACGCGGTTCGTGGACGAGGCGGCGGATGCGGGAGAGCCCGTCCTGGCGGCGGTCCCGACGGAGAACCTCCGCTACCTGCGCGCCACGCTCGCAGAGGCAGCCGACGGCGTGCACTTCGAGGACATGGCCGAGGTCGGCCGCAACCCCGCCTGCCTGCTGCCGATGATGCAGGACTGGATCGCCGAGCGGGGGACCGCGGCGCGCATCGTCTCTGAACCGATGTGGTCGGGGCGCAGCTACGCCGAGACGACGGAGTGCCTGCGCCACGAGGCGCTGCTCAACTACGCGCTCGCCGGCTCCGGCGCTCGGGTGCTGTGTCCCTATGACGCCGAGAACCTCGACGCGGTCGTCATCGAGGGCGCGGAGCTGACCCACCCGCAGGTCAGCGACGCCTCGGGGAGCCGGACGTCTGAGCGCTTTGCGGACCCCGTGCAGGTCTCCCGGGGCGATCGCTGGCCGCTGGGGGACCGCGGGGAGCCGCTTTCCGAGCACATCTTCGCCGGCGATCTGCGAGCCCTGCGCCGGGCGGTCATCGACGATCCCCGGCTGGCCGCGCTGAGCCGCACCCGGCGCGAGGACCTCGTGTTCGCCGTCAACGAGGCGGCCACCAACGTCATGGTCCACGGCGACGGCCACTGCACGACGCGGATCTGGCACGACGGCACGAGCGTCGTCTCCGAGGTGAGCTGCGACACCGAGGTGTCCGACGTCCTCGCGGGTCGGCAGCGCCCGCCGGCCGACTCCTCGTCGGGGCGCGGCCTGTGGCTGATCAACCAGCTGTGCGACCTCGTCGAGCTGCGCAGCAACGGCGCGGGGACGACCCTGCGCATGCACGTCCGCTGAGCGTCCGCGGCACCGGCCGGCGCCGGAACCGCGGCCGGCGCGGCCGGTTGCGTGCCGGCGGGGCGGGGTAGGCACGGCGTATGACAGAGATCGCCTTCCTGGGAACCGGAGTGATGGGTCTGCCGATGGCCCGCAACCTGCTCGCGGCCGGGTTCGACGTGCATGCCTGGAACCGGACGCCCGATCGCGCCCGTCCCCTCGAGGACGACGGCGCCGAGGTGTTCGAGGACCCCGGCGCCGCCGCCGACGGCTGCCCGCTGATGGTGACGATGCTCTCCGACGCCGACAGCGTGGTGGCGGTCGCCGAGGCGGCGCTGAGCGCGACTGATCCCCCCGAGGTGTGGATCCAGATGAGCACCATCGGCATCGCCGGGAGCGAGCGCTGCGCCGAGCTGGCCGACGACCGCGATGTGACCTACGTCGACGCGCCGGTCCTGGGGACCCGCGCTCCCGCCGAGGAGGGCAAGCTGGTGATCCTCGGGTCGGGTCCCGAGGAGGCCCGGCCCGCCGCCGACCCCGTGTTCGACGCCGTGGGCGCGCGGGTCCTGTGGCAGGGGGAGGCCGGCGCCGGCACCGCCGCGAAGGTGGTCATCAACAACTGGGTCGTCGGAATCGTCGCCGTACTCGCCGAGACGGTCACCCTGGCCGAGGGCCTGGGCGTCGATCCCCAGGTGTTCTTCGACGCCATCGACGGCGGCCCCCTCGATCTCGGCTACGCCCAGCTCAAGGGCGCTGCGATGATGAAGCACGCCTTCGACGACGTGTCCTTCCGCCTGGCGCTGGCCCGCAAGGACGCCGAGCTCGTCCTCGAGGCCGCCGCCCGCGCGGGTCTCGAGCTGCCGGTCGTCGAGGGCGCCCTCGCCCGTCTACGCTCCGCCGAGGCCGACGGCCATGGCGAGGAGGACATGGCCGCCACGTACTGGGCCAGCGCCCCCACGAGTTCTGAGCAAGCGAGGTAATCATGCCCCAGAGAGAATCCGATCCCGAGGAGTTCGAGCTCGAGCAGGAGAAGGAGGCGGCGGCCGAGGCGGCGGCCATCGGCGGCTCCGTCGCCGACTATCCCTCGCTGACTGATGACGGCGAGGACGCCGATGCCGCGCAGCGCCCGCTGGCCGAGGCCGGCGAGGGTGAGTCCGAGGGTTTCGAGCTGGCCGAGCGCGAGCTCGAGGAGCACGCCAGCCACGGTGATCAGCATGCCGCGCGCCGGATCCTCGAGGACGCCGAGGGCTTCGACGAGGACGCCCGCGCCACCGACGGCGGCGAGGCCGACAACGAGATCAAGGAAGAGCCGGAGTAGCGGCTCGCGATTGGGCTGGCCCGTGCCGGCCTGCGCGCCTCAGGCTGTGGCCGGCCGCTCCCGCGTCAGGTCCTGCAGGCGCTTGACGGCCTTGCGCAGCAGCCGGGATACCTGCATCTGGGAGACGCCGACGCGATCGGCGATCTCCGCCTGGGTGAGGTCCTCGCCGAAGCGCAGATAGAGGATCCGGCGCTCGCGCTCGGGCAGGTACTGGGCGGCGGCGAACACCGTCGCCTGCTCGTCGACGAGCTCGAGCCGGCCGTCCTCTGAGCCGATCGTGTCGACCCGGCGCTCGGTCTCGCCGTCGCCTGCTCGCGGCGCGTCGAGGGAGACGGTGTCATAGGCCTCGGCCGTCTGCAGGCCGTCGAGGATCTCCTCCTCGCTGCACTCCAGATACTCGGCCAGCTCTGGCACGGTGGGGGAGCGGCCGACGCGCGAGCTGATCTCGCGCCGGGCCTCGGAGATCTTGCGGGCCCGCTCCTGGGCGCCGCGGTCGACGTGCACCGCCCAGCCGGTGTCGCGGAAGTGGCGCTTGAGCTCTCCCACGATGGTGGGCACGGCGAACGAGGTGAAGGCGAAGCCGCGCGCCGGGTCAAAGCGCTCGACGGCCTTGACCAGCCCCAGGCTGGCCACCTGGACGAGATCGTCGTAGGGCTCGCTCGAGCCGGCGTAGCGCCGGGCGAGCTTGCGCGCGAGCGGCAGGAATCGCTCGATCAACGCATCCCGGGCCGGGATGTCACCGTGTTCGGCCCATCTGACAAAGAGCGCATCCGAACCAGCGGCCGGATCGGACGTGGCCGTCATGGCGTTGACCTCCCTTTAGGTCGCAGACCGCCTGGTTTTTATCACAGGCCACGGAGAGCCTCCAGGGCGCCGGCCGGCTCCGGCCCGGCGGGCCCGCGGCCGATCAGGCAGCCCGGGGGGCGTACTTCTGCACGGCGGGCGACGCGTGATCGTCGTGCAGAAGGTCGAGCACGGCGTGCTCGAGGCGGGTCCGGCGCCGGTCGTCGGGGCCGCGCAGCGTGCCGATGCGGTCCAGCTCCCCGCCGATCGTCCACCCCGACAGGTACCGGTCGAACACGCGGGGATCGATATAGGAGCGCCGCGCCACCGCCGGGGTGTTGCCCAGCACCGTGGCCACGCCCTTGACCGCCCCGTCGATGGCCCGCTTGCGGGCGCGCTTGGAGACCGCGCCGCGGCCGTCGGCGGCCAGCGACACGGCCGCCAGCACGGTCGCGTTCCAGGTCCGGAAGTCCTTGGCGCTGTACTGCTCTCCGATCAGGGCCTTGAGGTGCTCGGAGATCTGGTCGGAGCGGAGCGGCCGCCACCGGCCGCCCTGGCGATAGGCGAGCAGCTGATCGCCCCCCGAGCGGCGGCGCTTGAGCGCCGACACCACCTCGATCGTGGGCGGGTCCTGGACAGCCTGGACGCGCCGGACGCCGCTCTTGGCCAGGTAGTCGAAGACGATCTCGCCCTCCGCCAGGGTGACGTTGGCCTTGGTCACCGTTGCCAGCCCGATTCCGCCCTCCTCGTCGGCGTACTGCTCCGAGCCGATGCGGAAGAGCCCGATGTCGAGCAGGCGCAGCGCGCAGGCCAGTACCCGCCGCTCGTCGAGCTGGTCGCCACCGCGCAGGTCGGCCAGCACGCGCCGGCGCAGTTTGGGCAGCGCGTTGGCGAAGTCGACCATGTGGTCGAACTTCTGGCGGTCGCGCAGCTCGCGCCAGCGGTCGTGGTAGCGGTACTGCTTGCGCCCCGCCGCATCGACGCCGGTGGCCTGCAGATGGCCGTAGGGGTCCGGGCAGATCCACACCTCCTGCCAGGCGGGAGGGATCGCCAGCTGCTTGATGCGCAGGATGTCCTCAGGGTCGCGATAGGGCGCGCCGTCCGCGTCGACGTAGCTGAACCCCTTCCCGCGGCGCACCCGGTGAAGCCCCGGACTCGAGGGGTCCGAGCGGCGCAGCCGCGCTCGGCGCGCCGTGGCTGCCTCGCCCTCCGCCACCGTGGCTAGGCGCTGTCGCGGAACCGGTCAGTCATGCGGCGATCGGCGTCGTCGCCCTCGCCGTCACTGTCACTCTCGGATTCGTCGCCGTCCTCGTCCGTGTCCCCGTCGGCTTCGTCCTCCTCGGCGTGGTGGGCGTTGGCCTCCTGGACGGCGGCATCGAGGGCGAAGCGGACGCTGTCCTCCGAGCCCTCCTGGACTTCCTCGACGGTGACCGTGCCGTCGTCGACGGCGACCTTGCCCCACGATCCCGAGCTCGAGAGCAGGGCCAGCGTTCGTGCGAACGTCTGTCCCCAGTCGTCATCGGTGTCTCCCGTCAACTCGACGGTGAGGGTGCCGTCGTGGACGCTGGCGGCACTCCAGTTGAGCTCAGGCGTATCGGACATGCTCGCCCACTACCCGGACCTCCCGCCGAGCAACCGGCAGGAGGCCCACCCGTGGTCGACGCGCTCGCTCAGCGAACGCGTCGCCGATCGCTGAAGAACATGACGAGCGCGATGACCGCCAGGACGAAGATGATCGGGTGGATGATCACTCCGCCTGCGATGGCGATGATGAACAGGATGATCGCTAGGGCCAGCAGCAATGGAATTCCCCTCTTCCGGTGGTTGCACCTCAGTCAGGTCTACCCCGGGGGGTTCGCGGGCAAGCACGTGCCGCCCCGCCACCGGGGCCGTGGCGACGCGCCGTACACTGAGCCCCTATGCCTGGAATCGTGATCGTCGGCGCCCAATGGGGCGACGAAGGCAAGGGCAAGGTGACCGACATGCTCGCCGAGCGTGCCGACGCCGTGGTGCGCTTCCAGGGAGGCAACAACGCCGGCCACACGATCGTGCGCGAGGGCCAGACCTACAAGCTGCACCTGATGCCCTCGGGGATCCTGCATCCCGGCAAGCTGTGCGTGATCGGCAACGGCGTGGTCGTCGACCCCAAGGTGCTGACGGACGAGCTGGACGAGTTGCGCCGCCGCGGGATCGAGACCAGCGCGCTGCGGATCTCGGCCAACGCCCACCTGATCATGCCCTACCACATGATGCTCGACGACGCGGGCGAGGCGAAGCTCGGCAAGCTCGAGATCGGGACGACCCGGCGCGGCATCGGTCCCTGCTATGCCGACAAGGCGGCCCGCCTCGGCATCCGCGTCCAAGACCTGCTCGACGAGAAGATCCTCAAGAAGAAGATCGTCGCCGCCCTGGATCCCAAGCGCCTGTCGCTGCGGCCCTTCGCCCGCGATGCGCGACTGGATCTGCAGTCGATGACCGACGAGTACCTGACCTACGGCCACGTCCTGGAGCCCTACATCGCCGACACCTCCCGGCTGGTGCTCGAGCGCCTGGATCGAGGGGAGACGGTCGTCTTCGAGGGTGCCCAGGGCGCATTGCTGGACATCGATCACGGCACCTATCCGTTCGTCACCTCCTCCAACCCGGTGGCCGGTGCGGCCTGCATCGGGGCGGGCGTCGGTCCCAAGGACATCGACGAGGTGTGGGGGGTGGCCAAGGCCTACGTCACCCGCGTCGGCGCCGGGCCGTTCCCGACCGAGGTCCAGGGGCCGCTGGCCGACGAGATCCGCGAGCGCGGCGGCGAGTACGGGACGACCACCGGGCGTCCGCGGCGCGTCGGCTGGATGGATCTCGTGGCGCTGCGCTACGCCGCGCGCCTGAACTCGATGACCGCGCTGGCGATCACCAAGCTCGACGTGCTCGCCGGCTTTGACGTGATCCGCGCCTGCACGCGTTACCGCAACGACGAGGGCGCCGAGTTCGATCACTTCCCCTACCACCAGACCGTCCTGCACCACGCGGCGGGGGAGTACGAGGAGATGCCGGGCTTCCGCGAGGACCTCAGCGGCTGCCGGTCCGAAGCCGACCTGCCCGAGGCGGCGCGCGACTACCTCGAGTTCGTGGCCGACTTCGTCGGCGTGCCGATCGTGCTCGTCGGCGTCGGTCCCGGCCGCGAGCAGGTCATCTGGACCGAGGCGGCCGCCACCTCAGCGGTCGCTGTCGCCGCCTAGGCCGCTTCAGCGCCAGCGCTCGAGGAGGTCCTCGTCGCCGACCCGGCGGACCGCCCGCGCCGGCACGCCCATGACGACCGTGCGCGGCGCCACGTCGCCGGTGACCACCGCCCCGGCGGCGACGAACGCCTCCTCGCCGATGACGACGCCCGGCGTGAGCGTCACCCCGCCGCCCACCCGGCAGGCCCGACGCAGGACGGGGCCGCGCAGCGCCTCGCCCGGGCGGTGGCGGTCCATGGTGTCGTCGTTGGTGGTGATGACGCCCGGCCCGATGAACACGTCGTCCTCGACGAGCGCCGCCGCCGTCAGGTACACGAGGGTCTGGATGCGCACCCGCGCTCCCACCCGGGTGTCGAAGTCGATCGTGGAGCCGCGGCCGAGGACGGTCCCCTCACCGATCGTCACCCGCTCGCGGACCTGGCTCTGGTCACCGATGATCACCCCCGCCTGCAGCCGCGAGCCCGCGTAGACGACGGCGCCGGCGCAGATCGTCACCCCGTCGGCGATCTCCAGGCTGCCGATCGAGCCGGCGGCGCTCGAGCCGGGACGCAGCCGCGGCCGCTTGCCGACGACGGCGCCGTCCTCGACGAGGCACCCCTCGCCGAGGGTGACCCCTTGATGGATGACCGCCCCCGCCCCGATCGCCGTGCCCGCCCCGATGACCGCCCCGCCGTGGACGACGGACCCGGGGCCGAGGGTCACGTTCTCGGCCACCTCGGCGCCCGACGCGACGAATGGGCCGTGCTCGCTCATGGGCGCAGGCGGGTCAGGGCGTCGACGACCCGCTGTCCGGCGTGACCGTCGCCGTAGAGCGGGGGCCGGGTGGCCGGTGGCTCGCGCGCCAGCGCGGCGAGGGCCGCCTCCGTGTCGAGGTCGACGAGCACGTTCCAGCCCTGCTGCACCGTCTCCGTCCACTCGGTGTTGGCCCGCATCGTCACGCAGGGAACGGCCGCCAGGTAGGCCTCCTTCTGCAGCCCGCCGGAGTCAGTGAGCGCCCGGCGGGCGTGGCACAGCAGCGCCGCCAGCTCGACATAGCCCAGCGGCTCGGTCACGGTCACCCTGGGCGCGTCATGCAGCTCCTGCGCCCAGCCGGCCCGCTCCAGGCGCGCCCGTGTGCGCGGGTGCAGCGGGAGGAGTATTGGCTCGGGCACGGCGAGCAGCAGGTCGACGAGGCGGCGCAGGCGGGCCGGGTCATCGACGTTGCCGGCACGGTGCGCGGTGGCCAGTACGTATCCCCCGGGCTCGAGGCCGCGGGCGCGGACGAGGTCGAGGTGCTCGCGGGCCTTGGGCTGGGTGGCGAGAGCGACGTCGACCATGACATCGCCGACCAGCTCCGTGCGGCCGGCGACGGACTCCTCGCGGAGGTTGGCCATCGCCACCTCGGAGGGGCACAGCAGCAGCGCGCTGGCGTGGTCGACGAGGACGCGGTTGAGCTCCTCGGGCATCGAGCGGTCATACGAGCGCATGCCCGCCTCGACGTGGGCGACGGGAACCTGCGCCTGGGCGCCGGCGAGCGCGCCGGCGAGCGTTGAGTTGGTGTCGCCGTAGACGAGGACGACGTCGGGCTGCGCGTCGGACACCACCGGCTCGAGCGCCGCCAGCATCCGTGCGGTCTGGGAGCTGGCGCTCCCCAGCGAGATGCCGAGCTGGCGGTCGGGGGCGGGCAGGCCGAGCTCGGAGAAGAAGATCGCCGACAGCTGGTCGTCGAAGTGCTGGCCGGTGTGGACGAGCAGCTCGGAGTGCTCTCGGCGCAGGAGCCCGGAGACCGCCGCGGCCTTGATGAACTGCGGGCGGTTCCCGATCACGGTGAGGACCTTCAGGAGCGCAGCTCCGCCCGGATGCGGGCGACCGCCGCCTCGCCGGTGCGCCGGGTGACCGGGCCGGGCCCCGCGAAGGTGTGGTCGTCGACGGCCACCACCGGTTGGACCTCCCGCGTCGTGGAGGCCAGGAAGACCTCGTCGGCGGCCGTCAGATCCTCCATCGTGCAGGCCTGCTCGGTGGCGTCGGTGACCTCCATGACGAGCGCCCGCGTGATCGAGGCGAGGATGTGGTCCTCGAGCGGCGGGGTGAGCAGCCGCCCCTCGGCCACCCAGAAGACCGAGCTGGTGGGGGCCTCCAGGACCCGCCCGTGCGGGGTGACGAGCAGCGCCTCGTCAAAGCCCTGCTCCTGGGCGAGCCGGCTGGCGAGCATGTTCGCCGCGTAGGAGAGCGACTTGATCCCGTCGAGGATCCGCGTCGGCGAGTAGGTGACGGTCATCAGCCGGGCGGTCTCAGGGCTCTCGGGCAGGCGCTCGGTCATCAGGATGCGCCGCCCGCCCCGGGTGATCATCACCCGCAGGCACTGGTGATCGGGGCCGGCGCCGGCCTGGGCGAGGAGGCGGAAGGCGTCTGCCCGCACCGCCTCGGCGTCGATCGGCAGCCGCAGGTTGCGCCCGCTGCGCGCCAGCCGCTCCAGGTGGGCCTCCATCGCATAGGGCGTGCCGTCGTAGACGCGGATGACCTCGAAAGCGCCGTCGCCCCGGACGAGCCCCTCATCCGTCACCGGGATCGTCGCCTCGGCCACCGGCATGATCTCCCCGTCCAGCGAGGCGAGGGACTCGGGGCCGGCGTGGCTCATGCGGGCGCTCCCGCCGCCCAGACCTCGGCCAGCCGGATCACCGTCGCCGAGGCGGCGGCCATGTCCTGGACGGACGCCCACTCGCGCACCGAGTGGTATTCGTGTCCGCCGGTGAAGATGTTCGGCGTGGGCAGCCCCATCTCTGAGAGCCGCGACCCGTCGGTCCCGCCGCGGATCGCCTCGCGCATCGGCTCCAGCCCCTCGGCGCGGATCGCCGCTTCAGCCGCGGCGACCACCTCGGGAACGGGCGTCAGGAACTCGCGCATGTTGCGGTATTGGCGGCGGACATCGAGGGTCAGGCGTGCGCCGGGCGCCCCGCCGACCACCTCCTGCGCCGTCCGCGTGAACAGCTCGCGGTGGGCGAGCATCAGGCGCTCGTCGAAATCGCGCACGATGACGCGGATCTCGGCGCTGGCCGCGGTGCCGGTGAGCGAGTACGGGTGGATGAACCCCTCGCGTCCCGAGGATGTCTCGGGCGTCAGGCGGTCAGACGGCAGGGCGGCCACGATCAGAGCGGCCAGCCGCAGCGCGCTGACCAGCTTGCCGGTGGCGTAGCCGGGGTGGATGTCGACGCCCGTGATGGTGGCGATCACCTCGTCGGCGGAGAAGGTCTCGTCGTCGAGGCCGCCCACGCCGGATCCGTCGAGCGTGTACGCACACTGGGCGCCGAAGCGCTCGATGTCGAACAGGGTGGCCCCTTCGCCGATCTCCTCGTCGGGGGTGAAGGCGATCCGCAACGTGGGGCGCGGGAGCTCGGGATGGGCGGCCAGGTGCGAGACGGCGGACACGATCTCCGCCACGCCGGCCTTGTCGTCGGCCCCGAGCAGGGTGTCGCCGCTGGCGGTGACGATGTCGTGGCCGCGCTTGGCCGCCAGCGCCGGCATCGCCGCCGGGTCCAGCGTCGTGCCTGCCCGCGGGAGCCGGAGCGGGGCCCCGGCGTAGTCGGGATGGACGATCGGCGCCACCCCGCTGCCGGGAGCGTCCGGGCTGGTGTCCATGTGGGCGATGAGGCCGACCACGGGCGCGCGCTCGCTGGAGCCGGCGAGGGTCGCCGTCACATACCCGTGCTCGTCGAGCGCGGCGTCGTCGAGGCCGGCAGCGCGCAATTCCCCGGTGAGGACGCGGCCGAGCTCGAGCTGACCCGGCGTGCTCGGAGAGCCGGTGCGATCCCGGCGCGACTGGGTGTCGATCTGCACGTAGCGCTGGAAGCGCTCGAGGACGTCGGGCGCCAGCTGTCGCGCGAGCTCTGAGGTGAAGGCGGCGCTCATGGACCGAGTATCTCAGAGCACGCCCGCCGCTCCGCGCGCCGCCCTATGGCCACACGGCGAGACCGGCATCGCCAGGAGTGCGCCATCTGGACATTGGAAGGTTTGATTAGCACTCGTTATGTTGGTAACCTGCAATTCGCAAAACGCATCTGGGGCAGCTTCCGAGTAGTGCAGATGCGGACACGGTCTGTTCGTGGGCTAGCGAACATGATCGAATCAATAGGTGCCGGTCGGGCGCAGTGCTCAACTGGCTAAACCAAACCCAGATTTCTGACAACGATCCGTCGGGGGATTTTGACGCCTCGTCTCACGAAGAACCGGGCCACGTCGCAGGATGTTCACGACTTCGTCCGGAATCTGGGCGCACACTGGGGCATCGCCGGGATGTCGATCGCCGCCAAGGGGGGAACAGTCTGATGGAGACCACGTCGCGTACCAGGACCTGGGTGGCCGGGAGGCGCCGCGGCGGCGCCTCAGCGGGCCATCCCGAACTGCACGCGGATATCTCGCCCGTGTGGGAGGTGCTCCCGCGCGGCCATCAGGAGGTGGGAGCGCGCATCACCGTGCTGCGTCGCGACTCCCTGCTGCGTCGCGGCCTGGGCCTCGTCGATCTCGCGTCGGCCTTCGCCGCGCTGCTTGTCGTCATCACCGTCGTCGATTCCGGACATGTCAGCCTGGCGCCGGGGGCCATTCTCATTGTCCCCTTCGTGCTGCTCGCCGCCAAGATCATCGGCCTCTATGACCGCGACCAGCACGTGCTGCGCAAGACGACGATCGACGAAGCGCCGTCGATCTTCTACCTGTCGGTCCTCTACGCCCTCTCCCTGTGGCTGTGCGAGGCCGTCCTCTTCACCGGGTATCTGGCGCGTGCCCAGGTGTTCGCGCTGCTCGTGCTGACCTTCGTGCTGACGACGGCCAGCCGGCTCATCGTGCGCAAGGCGGCGTTCGCGCTGACCCCGTCGGAACGGTGCATCGTGCTCGGCAACGCGACTGATGCCGCCCGGATCGCCGGCAAGTTCGCCGACGCGCCCTCCGTCAACGCCACGATCGTCGGTCGGGTGGCGCTGCACGGCCACGAGGTCGCCGAGTCGCCCGCGATGGTGGAGAAGCTCGGGGAGCACGGAGCGCTGACCCGGATCGTCGCCGAGTACGACGTCGAGCGGGTGATCATCGCCCCCGGCAACGACGGCCAGGAGGAGATCCTCGACGCGATCCGGCTGATCAAGGCGCTCGGGGTCAAGGTGAGCGTGCTGCCGCGGCTGCTCGAGGTGGTGGGCTCCACCTCGACGTTCGACGATCTCGACGGATTGTGGCTGCTCGGCGTCCGTCAGTACGGCATGGCTCGCTCCTCCGAGCTGCTCAAGCGCGGCATGGACGTGATCGCCGCCGGGCTGGGCCTGATCGTCCTCGGTCCGCTGTTCCTGATGCTGACGCTGGCCGTCAAGCTCGACAGCCGGGGGCCGGTGTTCTTCCGCCAGCCCCGCATCGGGCGCCGCGGCGACAGCTTCGCGATGCTCAAGTTCCGCTCGATGGTCGACGGCGCCGATGGCATGAAGGACAAGATGCGGGCCATGAACGAGGCCCAGGGCGGGTTGTTCAAGATCACCGCCGATCCGCGGATCACGCGCGTGGGGCGTCTGCTGCGCCGGACCTCCCTGGATGAGCTGCCGCAGCTGATCAACGTGCTGCGCGGCGACATGAGCCTGGTGGGTCCGCGGCCGCTCGTGCCCGACGAGGATGCCCTCATCTCGGGCTGGGAGCGCCGGCGCCTGGCGGTCAAGCCGGGCATGACCGGCCTGTGGCAGATCTTCGGCTCCTCGCGCATCCCGATGCACGAGATGGTGAAGATCGACTACATCTACGGGGCCAACTGGTCGTTGTGGCTCGACCTCAGGATCCTCCTGAGGACGATCCCCTACGTGCTCAGCCGCCGCGGGCTGTAGCCGCCTGGTTAGTGTCGCGTCGGGTGGGTTCGTTGGCACCGAGAGGTGCCTCGAATGCCACCGAACTTGCCCGACGGGGCACTAGTGCCGGGTGAGGATGTGGCCGGCGGGGCGGCGGTCGTTCGAGCGAGCCCGCACGGTCGCGCGGGGCGCGGCGATGGGCGCCCGCGTGGGGGCCACGGCCGGGGTGGCGAGATGCTCGGACCGGGTGCGCATCCGGCGACCGAGCATTCCGGAGAGGACGTAGGTCCCTGCCACCGTGAGCGTTGGCACGACCACCAGCCACAGAACCAGCAGCGTCACAAGCACCGTTCTCTCTCCTGTTCCTCAGCAGTCTCTGTTCGCGTAAGCGACTCGATGACCTGCTTATCGGATGCTTTCCTGCGCACCTTGAGCGCAATCACAATGATGGACGTTTGTTCGGCGGACCGATCGGGCGCGGCGCAGACGGGCACGGCGCGCTCACGGCGCCACGCAGAAGACGCGGTCTCGGCCGGCCGCCTTGGCGGCGTAGAGGCCGCGATCGGCGGCCGACATCAGCCCGCGGGCGTCCAGCACCCCCTGCGAGGTGCAGGCGACACCGATGGAGACGGTCACCCCGCTGGGCACCAGGTCGGCCATGCTCGTGCGCCGTCTGGACGCGTAGCCGCTCGGCCGCCGCCAGGGCTCCCACCCGGCCGGTGTGGGGCAGGACGAGGCAGAACTCCTCGCCGCCCAGCCGCATGGCCACGTCGCCCTGACGGGCCAGCTCGCGCAGCAGCTGCCCGAAGCGCACGAGCACCCGATCGCCGATCTCGTGACCGTGCAGGTCGTTGATGCGCTTGAAGTCGTCCAGATCGCAGATGAGCAGCGCCACCTCGTCATGGGCCTCGAGCAGCTCGGTCAGGTTGCGCCGGTTGCGCACGCCCGTCAGTGGATCGTGCAGGGCGAGGTGCTGGAGGCGCTCGCGCGTCTCGATGCCAACGTTGAGGGCCGACACCTGGTCGACGAGCAGCCGCAGCGCCCGGCGCTTGGCGTCGGTCGGCAGCAGGCGGTCGGCAGGATCCTCGACGACGATCAGCCCGCCGAGGGAGCCGCCGGCGGCGCGCACGGGAACGACCAGGCAATGGTCACCCCAGGCGGCCGGGCCGCGGCCGTTGCGCGCCGAGCGCGAGGCGGTGGGCGGCGCCGGTGCCGGGAACAGCTGCGCGGCCTCCAGCAGCCAGCAGCCCACCTCCTCGGTGGTCAAGGACAGCAGCGCCTCGACGCCGGCCATCGGCAGCGCGTGCGGAAGGTGATCTCGCGACGTCCAGCCGCTTGTGGCCGTCAGCAGCAGCTCTGACCCGTCGCCGATCCGGTAGGCGGCCACCCGCTCGAAGCCCAGGTGGGGGACGATCGTGTCGCAGGCGCTCTGCAGAAGCGTCATGGTCGAGCTCGCGCCGGCGAGCTTCGACGAGGCTCCCAGCAGCGCCGAGTAGATACGAGCCATGTCGGCGGCCCGCTGCGCCCGGCGGGCGTTGTCGATCGCGTAAGCGGCGTGAGCGGAGATGGCGCGCAGCAGGCGAAGGTCGGCGTCGTCGGGCCGGCGGCCGCTCACCGGCTCGTCGATCGAGAGGTTGCCGAGCACGGCTCCGTCGGCGTCGCGCAGCAGGACGAACAGGCCGTCGTACTCGCCCCAGGCGTCCGGGTCATCGCTGGGACTCCAGTCGGCGGGGAAGATGACGTTGTCCATGCCCTCCCAGAAGGCGGGGTCCGAGACGAAGAACACCCCGGGCAGCCGCTCCTCGGCCATCGTCCACAGGCGGTCGAAGTCCGAGCGGGCGTTGGTGCGCCCCTGCATCGCCGAGACCTCCGTCGGGCTCCCCGGATCGATGAGCGCCGCCATCTGGTAGTCGTCCCACGCCGGCCGGTAGAGGTTCAGGACCCCGGATCGGTAGCCGGCGACGCGGTGGACGGTCTCGGCGACGGTGCTGAGCACCTGGTGCAGCGGATCCTCACGGGCGCTGCGGGCCAGCTCGACGAGCGCCTCGAGGGGCGTGATCGTCTCAGCGATGCTCGATTGAGATGTCACACCCTCCTTCCTCGTCACCCGCTCGCCGATGGGCGACCGCACGCCGCCGATCTCGTACAGGTGCCTACTGGGGGTCGGCGCGGAGGTGGCCATCGGGCCGTCAGGCGGCCGAGTGATCCATGCGATGGTCGTGGCCGACGAGCGGCAGCTCGTCGCACATCTCCGTCAGCCGGGACACGGTGCGAGCGGTGATCTGCTCGCAGAGGGCGTCGCGGTCGAGGATGTTGGTGGTGATGACGATCGCGCGGCGGTCCTCGTAGCGGGCGTTGACGATCGAGTAGAGCTCCTCGAGCACCCAGTCCGTGGTCCGCTGCGCGCCCACGTCGTCGATGTGGAGCAGGTCGACCGCCGCCAGCCGGTCGAGCAGGTCGACGTGCGAGCGCTCGGCGCGGTGGGTGTCGCGGATCTCGTTGAGCAGACGCGGCAGCGAGTAGATGGCCACGGAGCGCCCGGCCGCCAGCGCGGCCTTGGAGACGAGCATCGCCAGCGTCGTCTTGCCGGTCCCGACCGGCCCCATGAACCACAGGCCCCGTCCGGCGTCGAGCTGATCGTCGATGGCGTTGACGTAACGGCGGACGGTCTGGACGATCGCGGGGTTGATGTCTGTGACCGGCGGCCGCTCGAAGGCGACGTCGCTGTACAGCCGCGGGATCACCGCCGACAGGTTGCGCGCCTTGGCCCGCGCCACCCGCTGCGGGCGACAGGTGCAGTCATAGGCCGTGTTGGTCGCGGCGTCGACTCGGAAGCCCGACCCGTCGCAGAGGTCGAACGGGCAGGCGCTCATGGGCCGAAGCGTTCGCCGGCGTAGTTCATGAACCGCGGGTACTCCTTCTGGAAGGTGAGCACCACCTCGCCCACCGGTCCGTTGCGGTGCTTGGCGATGATGATGTCCGCCTCCCCGGGCCGCTCGGAGTCCTTCTCGTAGTACTCGTCGCGGTAGATGAACATCACCAGGTCGGCGTCCTGCTCGATCGCCCCGGACTCCCGCAGGTCCGAGAGCACCGGCTTCTTCTCTCCGCCGCGCTGCTCGACGGCACGGCTGAGCTGCGAGAGCGCGATCACCGGCACGCCCAGCTCCCGCGCCAGGCCCTTGAGGCCGCGGCTCATCTGCGAGACCTGCTCCACCCGGCTCTCGATGTGGCCCTCCGAGCGCATCAGCTGCAGGTAGTCGACGATGACCAGGCCGAGGCCCCCCTCCACCTGGGCATGGAGCCGGCGGCACTTGGCCCGGATCTCCAGCACCCCGGTGTCGCTGGAGTCGTCGACGAACAGCGGTGCCTGGGAGAGCCGCTCGCACGCCTCGAGGATCTTCGGCCACCGCTCGGCGGCCACCTTGCCCCGCCGCAGGTCCTCGCCCTTGATCCGGGCCTGGGAGGCGACGAAGCGCTGGGCGAGCTCGGACTCGGACATCTCCAGCGAGAACAGCGCCACGGCGTGGCCCGCCAGCACGGCGTTCTCGGCGATGTTGGCCACCAGCGCCGACTTGCCCATCGACGGGCGAGCGGCCAGCACGATCAGGTTGCCCGGCTGAAAGCCGCCGGTCTTCTCGTCGATGTCCTTGAAGCCTGAGGTCGTCCCCGTCAGCGGCGTCTTGGAGATCGACAGGCGGTGGAGCTTGTCCGTCTCCTCGTGGAGGATGTCGGCGATCGTGCGGATGCTCTTCTGCCGATCGTCCGTGGCGACCTCCAGCATCGACCGCTCGGCCTTCTCGACCAGCTCCCGCGCCGGCGCCTCCCGCGACAGCACGCTCGCCTGGATCTCGTAGGACGCCGTCAGCAGCGCCCGCAGCTTGGCGTTGTCATGGACGATCCGGCCGTACTCGCGGGCGTGCCCGGCGGCCGGCACCCAGCCGGCCAGCTCGTCGATGGCCGCCGGCCCGCCGGCCTCCTCCAGCCGGCCCCGCTGGCGCATCGTCTCCGAGACCGTCAGGTGGTCGATCTTGCGGTCGGACTCGTACAGGTCGAGCATCGCCGCGAACACCCATCCGTGCTGCTCGCGATAGAAGTGCTGAGGCCGCAGCTGCTCCTCCACCAGCAGCGCGTGCAGGTGGCGCTCGTCGAGCAGCACCGCCCCGAGGACGGACTTCTCGGCCTCGAGATTGTGGGGCGGGACGGCGATGTTCTGGACGGCGCTCACGGCTGCAGGAGTCTAGGTTTGCGGTTGATGGTCGGCCGACCATCATCCCGCTAGCAGCGGACGTTTTGGTGAGGGGCGCCGGCGACCGGCGAGCGAGGCTCAGGTGAAGGCTGAGATGCCGGTGAGGTCCCGGCCGACGATCAGCGACTGGATGGAGTCCGTGCCCTCGTAGGTGTCGACGATCTCCATGTCCGTCAGGTGCCGCGAGACGTGGTAGTCGAGCAGCAGCCCGTTGCCCCCGAGGATGTCGCGGGCCTCTGAGCAGACGAGCTTCGCCTGGCGGACGTTGTGGAGCTTGGCCAGGGAGGCCATCGGCCCGGTCAGGGCATCCTGCTCCTGCAGCTGGGCCAGCCGGAAGCAGTAGAGCTGCATCGCCGTGGTGGCCGCCGCCATCGTGGCGAGCTTGCCCTGCACGAGCTGAAAGCCGGCGATCGGCCGCCCGAACTGGGAGCGCTCCCGCGCGTAGGCGATCGCCGCCTCCAGGCAGGCCATGGCGTGGCCGACGCACTCCCAGGAGGCCGCGCTGCGGGTCTGGTTCAGGACACGGTTGGCGTCCTTGAAGGTGTTGGCGTTGGCCAGCTTGTTCTCGGCGGGCACCCGCACGTCGGTGAGCGTGATCTCGGCCTGCCACACGGCCCGCTTGCCCATCTTGCCGCCGATCACCGTCGAGGGATCAAACCCCGCCGTGCCCTTCTGCACCAGGTAGGCGCCGACGTCGCCCGACTCGTCGCGGGCCCAGATGATGACCACGTCGGCGAACGACGCGTTGCCGATCCAGCGCTTGGCGCCGTTGAGCACGTACTCGTCGCCGTCGCGCCGCACCCGCGTCTCCAGCGACACGGAGTCCGACCCGTGCTCGGGCTCCGTCAGCCCAAAGGCGCCGATCGTCTCCAGGCGGGCCATCGGCGGCAGCCACCGGGCCTTCTGCTCCTCGGAGCCGAGCAGGTCGATGGCGCCCATCGCCAGTCCCGAGTGCACCCCGAAGAAGGTGTTGAAGCTCCCGTCGGCCCGGGCGAGCTCCCGGGCGACGATCCCGCCGCCCAGGCGCGAGAGACCGGGACAGCCATGCCCCTGGATGGTGGTGCCGGCCACGTTGAGCTCGGCCAGCTTGGGGATCAGCTCGAACGGGAAGTCGGCCCGCTCCCAGTAGTCGTTGACGATCGGCAGGATCTCGCGCTCGCCGAACTCCCGCACCCGGTCGCGCAGCTCGCGCTCCCCGTCTGACAGCAGCTCGTCGAGCCGGTAGTAGTCCTCGACGGCGACCCGCGCTGGTTCTGTCTCAGTGGCCATCCCTGAGTTGATACCCCGTCGCCGCGCCCGCCACGCCGATGTGATGTGATCGGCCGGTGCCGTCCGAGAGCTACGAGGTGCGGCCCATCGGTCAGGTCCAGTCGGCGCTCGCTGACCGGGCCGACGCGCCCCTGCAGGGAACTGAGGGAGGGCCCGAGGCCTGGCTGGTGTTCGACGAGTCCGTCGCCACCGGCATCTCCGATCTGCACCCCGGCGCGGAGATCCTGGTCCTCACCTGGCTTCACCGCGCCAGCCGCGACATCCTCCGCGTCCACCCGCGGGGCAACCCCCACAACGCCGAGGAGGGGGTCTTCAGCACCCGCTCGCCCGACCGCCCCAACCCGATCGGCCTGCACCGGGTGACCATCGTCGACGTCGACCCCGCCGGCCGGCGGATCCGCGTGGGCGACCTCGAGGCCATCGATGGGACGCCGGTGCTCGACGTCAAACCAGTGCTCAGCCAACGAGAGCGCTAGCCCGGTTTGCTGGTCTGCCGGCTTGTTGGCGCTCCGACGTCGGCCGGCATCGCCACGCCGCCATGCTGGCTGGTTCTGGGGCGCGGAAGCTGCGCTGGGGCGCCGGCGACGCGAGCATGTCGGCGCGGCGACGCCGACCGCTGTGGGCTCGTCCTCAGCCGCGGCCGTGCGCGGCGTCGCTGCCCGGGGCCTCGTGAAGAGCCCAGGCCGCAGCGGCTGCGCTCGCTCAGCGGCTGCGGTGTCTGGTGTCGCCCGGCGCGTTCGCCGCGGGCCCCCTAGCCCGAAGCGCGCGTGGGGCTCGGGCTCTACGAAGGCGGTCGGAGGCTCAAGGGCGCGGCTGCCGGAACGTGCGAGCGGGGCGGAGGGCGGTCTGCCGTGCGGGCTGTCCTCGGTCCGTCAGCGCCCACAGCCACGCCAGCGCCCCCTCCGGACAGCCCGGATGGGGGCCGCCCGCCGACCCGACCCACCAACGTCAGGCAGCCACGACCATGGTCTTGACCGCCGCAGTCACTTCGTCAGTGACCTCGACGACGACCATGTAGGTGCCGACGTTGCGAATCGGGTCGTCCAGGTGGATCTTGCGGCGGTCGATCTTCAGGCCGCGGGCGTCGCGGATGGCGTCCGCGATGTCCTGCGTGGTCACGGAGCCGAACAGGCGGCCGTCGTCGCCCGCCTGCTGCGTGATGGTCAGCACCGTGCGACCGAGGACCGAGGCGCTCTCGCGGGCCCGCTCCTCCGCCTCACGGGCGGCGCGCTCGGCGTCCTCCTGACGGCGCTGGGCGACTTTGATCGAGGAGGCCGTCGCCGGCTCGGCGAGCTTGCGCGGCAGCAGGAAGTTGCGCAGGTAGCCGGGGGAGACGTCAACGACCGACCCCCGCTCGCCCAGCGCGTCCACGTCCTGAAGCAGGATGGCTTGCGGCATGGTTGCCTCCGCCTACCGGTCGCGGTCGCGGTCGCCGCGGTCGCCGCGATCCCCGCGGCCGCGCGGATGATCGCTGCCCTCGGCGACGTACGGCAGCAGCGCGAGCTCGCGCGCCCGCTTCACTGCACGGGCAACCTGGCTCTGATGGCGACGGCAGGCTCCCGTGATCCGGCGTGAACGGATCTTGCCGCGGTCGGAGATGAACCGACGGAGCATCGATACGTCCTTGTAATCCGCCTGTTCGATCTTGTCGCGGCAGTACGGGCACGACTTGCGCCGGGTGGACGTCGGTCCACCCTTGCGGTCGCGCCGGCGCACCGGTCGTCTGCGTTGCTTTGCCACTGAAACCAGCCTACTCGATCTGTTGCCTTATGCCGTTAGAACGGGATGTCCTCGTCCGCGCCGGCCCCGACCGGAGTGCGCTCGAAATCGCCGGTGTCGATCGGGACGTCGCTCTCGGTGGTGCGTGCGCTGCTCGAGAACCCGTTCCCGTTACCGGCGTCATCGCGCCCGCCGAGGAACTGCACGGTCTCAGCGACTATATCGACCGCCTGGCGCTTCTGTCCGCTGTCCTTTTCCGTCCACTCGCGCCACTGCAGCCGCCCGTCGATGGCCACGGGCCGCCCGCGGCTGAGGAACTTCTTGCAGTTCTCGCCCTGAGCGCCCCACACGGTGACGTCGAAGTAGTTGGGGACGTCCTCCCACTCGTTGGTGCTCGGGTTGCGGCGGCGTCCGTTGCAGGCGACGCGCAGCGAGCACACCGAGTTGCCGTTCGACAGCGAGCGCAGCTCGGGGTCGCGGGTCAGATTTCCGGTGATGGTCACGCGGTTGATGTTGCTGCCAGCCATGGGTGGCTCCTTCCTCCTGAGACGATTGAATGCTCGTGATCGAGTCTATGGGCGGCCCAGACGGCAACCCGGCCGCGACGCCCGAAAATGGGCGGATTCGTTGCCCTTCCGGCGCGGTGCCGGCACGGGGCGTCACACAGCTGTGACACCTGGCCTCGCGGGAGCCCGTCTCCCCGGCGCGGACACCGAGGACGGCGTCCGGAACTGGGCTTCGCTCAGGACTCGGGAGCGGAGCCGGCCGGCGCCCCGGCGAGGACCGGCGGGGGCGCGTCCGGCGGCGGCGGGGTGCCCGGGATCACTTTGATGATCCGGAAGCGCAGGACGGCATCGTCGATGCGCAGGTTGTGCGAGAGCGCGTCGAGCAGAGCCGGCGCGCCCGTGAACTGCAGCAGGTGGTATTCGCCCTCGGCCTGATGGCGGATCTCGAACGTGAGTGGCCGGGTGTGCCAATCGTCCTTGCGCTCGACGGTGCCGCCGGCCGCGGTGATCTGGGCCTCGACGTCGGTGACGATCTTGGCGCGGCGCTCGTCCTCGACGGTCATCGAGAGCACGAGCATCAGGTCGTAGAGGCGAGGAGGCGCTGGCATGAGGAAAAGCGGCCGTGTGACGGCCGGACGGCGACTATAGCGAGTGTCCCAGGCGCCCGAGCGGTCGTTTGGCGACCGCACACGCGGCCGTCGATCGGGCCAACCTGCGCTAACCCTGCTGAAAACTGACCTTTATCCCATACAGAAGCCTCAGGCGCATCATTTGCTTCGCGAGATGTGTTTATGTCAGTGCGGCCCTTTTACATCCGGGTCCAGATATCTAGGTTTGGTTTTCCCATGCATACCATCCAACGTCCCCGCCGTTATGTCTCGCCCGTCACGTTGACGGCGATGCGTCCCATGCTGCGTTATTCCTCCACGCGCGATGCCTTCGTGCTCCGCATGGTCGGAAATCATCGGGGCCCCGTGCTCCGGCGAGAGCGGCGCACCGCCCGAGGCGCCTACGACGGACCTGACCGGCGTACCCAGGCACCCCCCGTCTGAAGTCGAGTAGCTGAGATGGGGTCCTGGGAACGGCCCCGGCTCAGTGCAGAATGAGGAGCGATGTCGCCCGCCCCAGGCCCGCGTGAGCTCCCGGTCCTGCGCTGCGCGAGCGCGGAGGAATGGGAGCAGTGGCTCGCCCGCCAGTCGGCCGACGCTCGCGGCGTGTGGCTGCAGATCGCCAAGAAGGGCTGTCAGCCGGCCACCGTCTCCTACGCCGAAGCGCTCGACTGCGCCATCTGCTTCGGCTGGATCGACGGCCAGAAGCGAGGCCATGACGACGTGTCGTGGCTGCAGCGCTTCACCCCCCGGGGGCCGCGCAGCCGGTGGTCACAGGTCAACCGGGCCAAGGCAGAGGCGCTGATCGCCGCCGGGCGGATGCGCCCGGCCGGCCAGGCGCAGATCGATGCCGCCCGAGCCGACGGGCGTTGGGAGGCGGCCTACGAGCCCCAGTCCGCGGCGACGGTGGCGCCTGACCTCCAGGCGGCCCTGGACGCCAATCCGGCGGCCGCGGCGTTCTTCGCCACCCTCACCGGGGCGCGGCGCTACGCCTTCCTCTACCGGCTGCACCACGTCAGCACCGCCAAGGCCCGCGAGCGGCGGATCGCCTCCTATATCGAGCTGCTCAGCGAGGGCCGCGACCCTCCAACTAAGGCTCAAGATGCCTCATCCGGGTCGGCGGGCGAGAGGCAGACGCGAAGCCAGAGGTCGGTCGTGCGCCGGAAAATTGTTGACGCGCAGCGGCCGCTCGCAGGCGGCCAGGGCAACTTCCTCCGATCCTCGGAGGCGGATGATGTTGCGCGCCGCACCGGGGACACCGGTGGGCGCAACATTTTCCGCCCGCCGCCGCGACGAGCGCTGCCGCCGGGACGGGGCCGTCGGCGTCGACCGCCGCCGCCGGCGTCGACCGCCGCCGCGGACGTCGACTCACCCGGTGGCGAGTGACTTCTCCTTGGCGCGGATGTCGGCCAGCTGATCGTCGATCCAGTCGCCCGGATCGCGCGCGGTGACGATCGAGATGAGACCCTCGTGGCGGCGCTCGCGCTCCTCGTAGGACATCGACAGCGCGGCGTGGAGGGAGTCGGCGAGCTCCTGGATGTCGAACGGGTTGACGGAGAGGGCGAACTCGCCGAGCTCCTCGTGGGCGCCGGTGTTCTCGGAGAGGATCGAGACCCCGGCGCGCTCGTTGACCATCGGCCCCTCCTTGGCGACGAGGTTCATGCCGTCGAACATGGCGTTGACCATGAGCACGTCGTAGTGCTTGTAGGCGGCGACGGCCTCCTCGAGATCGTCGCGCAGCTTGAGCTGGATCGGCATCCAGTCGGGCGAGCCGTGGCGGTGGTTGACGACGGCCACGACGGCCTCGATGCGCTCCAGGTACTCGGCGTATTCGGGCACGTCCGTCCGGGAGGGCATCAGTTGGGCGATGAAGGTGACCTTCTCGCGGAACTCCGGGTGCTGCTCGAGGAAGGTGTCAAAGGCGCTGAAGCCGCGCAGCACGTTCTTGCTCAGGTCGGCGCGGTCGACGCGCAGGATCAGGTGGTCGCGCCGGCGGCGCAGCAGCTCGCCCTCGAACTCCCGCACCCGCGGGCGCCGCGCCACCGCCTGGACGGCAGTCGAGTCGATCGGCAGCGGATAGGCCCGCACCCACACCTCGCGGTCGTCGACGCGGACGACGCCGCCCTCGTGATCGACCTCCAGTCCCATCAGGTCCTCGCAGCACTGCAGGAAGTTGCGGCGATAGGAGCGGGTGTGGAAGCCGACGATGTCGTTGGCGAGGATGCCCTCGTAGATCTCGCGGCGGATGGTCGACGGCAGCACCCGCCAGGAATCCGACTGGCTCCAGGGGATGTGGACGAAGTGGTGCAGGAACGCGTCGGGGCGCTCGCGGCGGATGAGGCCCGGCAGGGTGTAGAGGTGGTAGTCGTGGACCATCACCACCGGACGCTCGATGTCAGTGACCTCCTCGAGCACCGCGTTGGCCAGATCCTCGTTGACCGCGTTGTAGCCGAACTCGAACGCCTCGGTCTCGTTGCGGCGGATGTCCGGCGCGTTGCTCAGATCCCACAGGTAGTGCTGGATGAACCACAGCAGCGGGTTGGCGATGATGTTGTAGAAGCCGTCGTAGGCGTCGGCGTCGGAGGCCACGAGCTTGACCCGGTACTCGTTGCCGTCGTCGGTATGGACCGGGAAGGGGCGGCCGTCGGCGCGCTCGGCGGCCTCGACGTCCTCGTCGCTCATGGCCGAGGCCACCCAGGTCACCGGCCGGTGGGAGGCCAGCCCGATCAGGGCGGTGACGAGTCCGCCCGTGCCGCGCTTGATGCCCCCGCCGGGCTGGAAGGTGACGGGGCCGCGGTTGGAGACCAGGACGAGGGGGGTTTCGTTCGACATCGGCGGACTTCTCACGATACCCCCCGCGACCTTCCCCACCCATTACCGTCCACCCAGGGTCACACCGCGGTCACAGAATGCGCGGCAATCTCGACCAGATCAGTGCGGTTGATAGGTTTGCGAGCGCACCGCCGACGAGCTTCCAACACAGCTTCCACGACACCTCCAAGGAGTCCACGATGAGCAACACCGACGAGCTGCTGGCCAATAACGAGTCCTACGCCGCCTCCTTCGACAAGGCCGACCTCCCGCTGCCTCCAGCCAAGAAGGTCGCCATCGTCGCCTGCATGGACGCCCGCCTCAACGTCTACGGCTCGCTCGGGCTCACCGAGGGCGACGCCCACGTCATCCGCAACGCCGGCGGCGTCGTCACCGACGACGAGATCCGTTCGCTGGCGATCAGCCAGCGGCTGCTCGGCACCGAGGAGATCATCCTCATGCACCACACGGACTGCGGGATGCTCACCTTCACCGACGACGAGTTCAAGTCCTCGATCGAGCAGGACACCGGGATCAAGCCCGAGTGGGCGGCCGAGGCCTTCGGCGACCTCGACCAGGACGTGCGCCAGTCGATCGCGCGGATCAAGGCCTCGCCGTTCATCCCGAACAAGGACTCGATCCGCGGCTTCGTCTACGAGGTGGAGACGGGCAAGCTGCGCGAGGTGAAGTAGCCGGCATCGGCAGCGGGTAGCGTGCTCGGCAATGGCCGAGTACGACGTCATCGTCATCGGAGCGGGACCCGCCGGCGAGGTGTGCAGCGGCAAGCTCGCCGAGGAGGGACTCGAGGTCTGCCTCGTCGAGCGCGAGCTCGTGGGCGGCGAGTGCGCCTACTGGGCGTGCATGCCCTCCAAGGCGCTGCTGCGACCGGCGCAGCTGCTCAGGGAGGTCGCCCGGGTCCCTGGAGCCCGGGAGGCCGCCGGCGGTCAGCTCGATCCGCAGGACGTCCTCGATCGCCGCGATCAGGTCATCCACGACCTCGACGACGCGACCCAGATGCCGTGGCTGCAGGAGCGCGGCATCACCCTCGTCCGCGGTCCGGCTCGGCTGGACGGCGAGCGCCGGGTGACGGTCGCCGGCGAGCTATTGACCGCCCGGCGGGCGGTGGTCATCGCCACCGGCTCGGCCGCCGCCATCCCGCCCGTCGACGGCCTGGCCGCGATCGCCCCGTGGACCAACCGGGAGGCGACCACCGCCAAGCGCGTCCCGGAGAGCGTGCTCGTGCTCGGAGGAGGGGCCGTGGGCTGCGAGCTCGCCCAGGCGTGGGCGACGCTCGGCGCCGAGGTGACCCTCGTGGAGGCGCTGGCGCGGCTGCTGCCCGGCGAGGAGCCGTTCGCCTCGGAGCTGGTCGGGAAATCGATGGCCGAGCTCGGGATCGATGTCCGCACCGCCGTCAAGGCGACGGAGGCCTCGCGCAGTGCCGACGGGACCTTCCTGCTGACCCTCGACAATGACGACACGCTTGTCGGGGAGGAGCTGCTGGTGGCCGTCGGTCGCAGGCCCCATACCGGCGACCTCGGGCTCGAGACCGTCGATCTCGCCCCCGGGGAGACGCTCGATGTCGACGATCGCATGCGGGTCGCCGGCCACGAGAGCTGGCTGTACGCGATCGGCGATGTCAACGGACGGGCGCTGCTCACCCAGGCGGGCAAGTACCAGGCCATGATCGCGACGGCCAACATCATGAACCGCGAGGGCCACGCCGCCTGGGACGGCGCCCTGACGCCGCGGGTCGCCTTCACGGAGCCGCAGGTCGCCAGCGTCGGCCTGACCCTCGCCGAGGCCCTCGAGCGAGAAGCTCCCCGCCCTCGCGGTCGACGCCGATCCGGGCAAGACACCCGGGGCGAGCTTCATCGGCAAGGGCGCCCCGAGCGGCGCCCGGATCGTCGTCGACACCGCGCGGGGGGTCATCATCGGGGCCACCCTCGTCGGTCCCGACGTGGCGGAGAGCCTGCAGGCGGCGACCTTCGCCATCGTCGGCGAGGTTCCGCTGACGCGGCTGGTCCACGCCATGCCCGCCTTTCCGACCCGCAGCGAGGTGTGGCTCAAGCTGCTGGCCGACTGGGCCCCTTAGCCGACGCGCTCGTCGCCCGCCGCGCGGTCGGCCCGCCGCCATCGCCAGTACGCCAGCGGCGCGTTGGCCACCAGCCAGACCGGCCGATAGAGATATCCCAGCGCCAGGGCCCGGCGGCTGCGGCGCGTGAACGACCACGCCTGCCGCATGAAGGCCGGTGACGGGAAGAGGTCGCCGGCCAGCACGGCGACGAATTCCCGGACGGAGGTGACCTTGCCGAGCCGGATGAAGCCGTCCGACAGTGGGGTCGGGCCGGCGAGCAGACTCTGGATCTCAGCGGTGGTGCCCATCGGCAGATTGAGCTCGCGGGCCAGGCGATCGCCCCCAGCGTGCTCACGGAGTCCGGCAGCCAGAAAGTCCCGGATCCCGAGCTCGCCGGCGATGTCGGCGGCGCGCCGCCAGACCTCACGATCAAAGCGCTGCAGAGCTCGCTCGAGATCCTGGCGGGGCTTCTCAGCCGGTCCGTGGTGGACGACGTGACAGGCGATGACCACGGCGAGCGCGGGATCCGCGAGGGTCTCCATCTCGCGACCCCCGACGAACTGCGGTTGGGTGTCGGCGCTCAGCGTCGCCCACGTCGCGGCGCCGTCCGTGGTCGCCGGAAGCCGCCAGTGCAGGTCGATCGCCGACATGCGACGCCGGAAGCTCCGGGCGTGGTAGAACCCCGCCTCGCGCACGTCACCGAGCGAGTCGACGTAGCCGAGGGCCAGCAGCACCTCGACGGCCTCCTTGTAGCGGGCCGGCTCGACGAGCAGGTCACCGTCGGAGTACGGCCGCTGGGCGGGATCGTCGTACAGCCGGGCGGCGATCGCCGCACCCTTGAGCAGGATGGCGCGGATCCCGCGGGCCTCGAGCGCCGAGACCACCTCGGCCGTGGCGGCGTCCTGCGCCAGCTGCAGCACCGCGGTGGCCCGCGCCCCGCCGACCTCGATGGCCATGCGGGGCATGGTAATGCCCGGTTACGCGGTGGCGAACCGCCCGAGGTTCTGCTCCACCCGCACGCCGCTGAGATGCTCGCGCCAGATGCGGTAGTAGACGAGCTCCTCCCGGGTGCGCAGCGGCGGGTCGACGGATGCGGCCTCCTCGGCGAACTCCTCCTCGGAGACGGTGCGCTCGATCGCCTCCGTGAGGACGCCGGCGGCGCCGCTGCCGTCGCCGAACTGGGCCTTCTCGCGCCACAGCAGCGTCGTGGGGCAGCCAGCCGTCGAAGGCCTGGCGCAGCAGCCGCTTCTCCGGGCACCTCGTCGGAGGCGAGCTTCCAGCTGGCGGGCAGGCGCAGGGCGAGCGCGATCACCTCGCGGTCCAGGAACGGCACCCGCGCCTCGAGGCTGTGGGCCATGGTGACCCGGTCACAGCGCTGCAGGTTGAGGTTGTGCAGGCCCCGGATGTTGGCGATCAGCTCGTCGTGGAGCTTGTCGGGGTCGATGTCGCGGAAGTAGAGGTAGCCGGCGAACAGCTCGTCGGCGCCCTCGCCGGTGAGCACGACCTTGACGTGGCGGGCGGTCATCTCGGCCAGCAGGTAGTTGGGCACGGCGCTGCGGACGAGGGAGACGTCGAAGTGCTCGATGGCGCGCACGACGCTCGGCACGGCGGCCAGGGCCTCCTCGGCGGTGTACAGGCGCTCGTGATGCTCGGTACCGAGGTATTCGGCCGCCTGGCGGGCCGCCAGCACGTCGGGGCTGCCCTCGACGCCCACGGCGAAGGTCTTCAGCTGCCGGCCGCGCTCGGCATAGAAGCGGGCGGCGATCGCGGCCACCAGCGTCGAGTCAAGGCCCCCGGAGAGGAACACCCCCACCGGCACGTCGCCCATCATCTGGCGGTGGACGGAGCGCACCAGGGTCTCGCGCGTCTCGTCGAGGTCCTCCTGGGAGGGCTCGGAGCGGCCGTGGTGGCCGTTCGCCGTCAAGGCTCGAGGGCACCACGGCGGAGGCGAAGCGCTGCAGGCCCGTCTCGGGGGTCCAGTAGTGCCCGGGGGGGAAGGCCTCCACGTAGGGCCGCCAGTCGCTGTCGAAGGCGGCGATCTCCGAGGCGAAGCGGACGTCCTCGATCCCGTGGCCGTTGGGTGGCGTCCAGTAGAGCGGCTTGATGCCGACCGGATCGCGGGCGGCCACGAACGAGCTGACGTCGTCGGCTGCCGACAGCAGCGCGTACATCCCCTCGAGCTCGCCGAGGGCGTCGGGGCCGCGCTGCTCGAGCAGGCGCAGGGCGACCTCGTTGTCTGAGCGGGTCTCGTAGGAGTCGTCGCCGAGGGCGCGGCGGACCGTCTCGTGGTTGTAGATCTCGCCGTTGCCGACCAGCCAGCGGTCCTCGGGAGCCCCCAGCGGCTGACGGCCGCCGTCGACGTCGACGATCGACAGCCGGCGGTGGCCCAGCCAGCCGCCGCTGAAGCCGACCTCGCCCTGGTCGTCGGGGCCGCGGTGCACCATCCGCGACAGCATGCGTTCGTCCTCGCCCGGGGCGCGAGGCCCCAGGCGGCCGGCGATCCCACACATCAGGCGACTCGGGCGAGCGGGATCGGAAGGGGGGCGGGCTGGCCGTCATGCCGTAGGCCACCGGGACGCGATCGCCGAGATGGGTGATCTCGCCCCGGGCGGCCCGCACGGCGCCCCGGGCGTCGAGGCGTGCCAGCGCCACGCCGGCGCGTGCGCCGGTGCTCGCCAGGACCCGGCCGTCGGGGTCGACGACCTTGGCCTGGCCGGGGAATCGAAGGCGTCCGAGGGGTCCATGCAGGTTTGACGCTACCCAAACCACCTGATTTTCGACCGCTCGTGCCACGTCGAGCGCGTTGAAGTGCGTGACCTGCCGGTCGTTGCGCACCCGCCGGGCGGGCCGCGCCGGCAGACCGGCCACGCCGCCATGCAGGCGATGATCTCGGCCCCGTCGAGCGCCAGCGCCCGGCCGGCCTCGGGGAAGACCTTGTCGTAGCAGAGCAGCATCCCGAGCCGCCCGGCCGGGGTGTCGAACGCCTGAAAACCCTCACCCGCGGTGAACACGCCGATCTCGCCCGGCGGGATATGGACCTTGCGGTGGTGACCGAGGACGCCGTCGCCGGTGACGCAGACGGCGCTGGAGAAGATCGGCCACCGTCCCCGGCCGCCTCGGTGTAGCCGATGCAGACCGTCGTCGGCCCGGCCAGCCGGGCCAGGCGCCGGAAGACGGCGCCGGGATCGACGAGCACCGCCGGGGAGGCGCGGCGCACCACGCCGTCGACGACGTCCTCGCGCATGTAGCCGCCGATGGCCGCCTCGGGGAAGACGACGAGCTCGGCGCCGCGCGAGCGGGCGGCCGTTACCGTCGCCTGCACCTGCGCCAGGCAGGCCTCCACGTCGCGGCCGAAGGGCGCCGACACCGCGGCGATGGCCGGAGGGCGGGCGAGCCGGAGATGAGGACGCAGGCGCGCCATGGGGGAGAGTCCTCGACCGTCGAAGAGCGAGAACGGTTGGGCCCTGTGGCCAATCTTTGCCCGCCCGGATGGCCTCACGGCTTCGGCCGCGCCTGACGACGAGCCGTGGAGAAGGGTCAGGCCGGCGGGTTGGCTCAGGCGGGGATGTCGAGCGTGAACGTCGTCTGCCCCGGAGCCCGAGTCCACGGACAGGCGGCCGGACATGCGGTCCGCCAGCTCGGAGGCGATGGCCAGGCCGAGGCCGGAGCCCTGGGCGTCGTCGGCGGTGTAGAAGGGCTCGAAGATCCGGGGCAGCGCGTGCTCGTCGATGCCGTCGCCGTCGTCGCGGACGGCAAGCCGGACGCGGCCGTCGTCGCGGCCGGCGGTGACGGTGATCTGCGTGCCCGCCGGGGTGTGGGTGAGGGCGTTGTCGATGAGGATGCGCACGATCTGGGCGACGCGGACCGGGTCGCACTGGGCGTCGATCCGCGTCGGCAGGCGCAGCTCCAGCCGCGCGTCGTGCTGGGCGAGGGTCGGCTCGAACTCGCCCGACACCGAGCGGGTCAGCTCGCCGAGGTCGACCTCCTCGGGCCGCAGCTCGAAGGAGCCCGCCTCCAGCCGCGAGAGGTCGAGCAGGTCGACGGACAGCTTGGAGAGGCGCTGGACCTGGTCGCGCACCTGATCCAGGAAGCGCCGGCGGGTCTCGGCGTCGAGCTCGTCGTCCTCGAGCAGCTCGACGAATCCCCCCAGGGAGAACACCGGCGTGCGCAGCTCGTGCGAGGCGGTGGCGATGAACTTCTTGCGGGCCTGCTCGAGCTGGAGGAGCTGGCGCTGCATGTCGTTGAACGCCGCCGCCAGCTGCCCCAGCTCGTCGGCCGAGTCGACGGGGATCGGCGTCGAGAACTCGCCGGCGGCCACCTGCTTGGCCGCCAGCTCCAGCCGCTTGACCCGCTGAGCGAGGGCGCGGGCCACCAGCGACCCGATGATCAGGGCGAGCAGGAGCGCCAGCGCGCCGGCGACGAGGATCTCGTGGCGGACGGTGCTGACCGTGCGCAGCACGTCGGACACCGGAGCGGAGAAGACGATGACCGCCGCCACCCGCTTGCCATAGCGGACCGGATCGGCCGCCTCGGCCATCCGCCCGCCGTTGGTGGTCTCCGTACCGGTGGCGATCCGCCGGGTGGCCACCGCCCGCTCGGCGATGCTCAGCCGCACGGAGCCGCTGGCCGCCGCGTTGCCGGAGTCCGTGACCCGCGAGAGCTGCGGACGGCCCTCGAACTGGTTGACGGAGAGCAGCGTGACCCGGTCGCCTGAGAGGTTGGCCGTCCGGCTGACCAGCCGCCGCACCTGCGGCTGGGAGACGGAACTGCCGACCGTCCGGCGCAGCGGGGCGGAGTGCACCCGCGCGGAATGGGCCAGGTCAGCCAGCTTCTCGCCCATCAGCCGGCTCTGCAGGCCCGGCGCGACGTACAGGTACAGCGCCGCCACGGAGAGCAG
Organism: uncultured Solirubrobacteraceae bacterium; assembly: GCA_963800545.1. GTDB lineage: Bacteria > Actinomycetota > Thermoleophilia > Solirubrobacterales > Solirubrobacteraceae > Palsa-465. The sequence continues at coordinate 169,012 of CAWDBJ010000003.1, read as the reverse complement.
CGTGATCGTGAAGAAGACGAGCGCCAGCCGGGTGCGAAGCGAGAGCGTCCGCCGCATCCGCCTGGGCCCGGACGAGTGAGCCACCTGCTTAGGGCTCCGTGTCGCGGAAGCGGTAGCCGACGCCGCGCACCGTGAACAGGAACTCCGGGTCCTTGGGGTCTGACTCGACCTTCTCGCGCAGGTGGCGGATGTGCACGTCGATCGTCCGCGGGTCCCGATAGGCCGAATCCCCCCAGATCCGCGCCAGCAGCATGTCGCGGGTGAAGACGCGGCCGGGGGCGCGGGCGAGCGCCGACAGGATCTCGAACTCGACGAAGGTCAGCTGGGCGTCGTGGCCGTGGACGCGGACGCTGCGCTTGGAGAAGTCGATCCGCAGCTCTCCGATCTGGAGCGGGGCCTCGTCGGGGGCGGTCTCCGCCGGGCGGCTCATCTCGGCGCGGCGCAGCGCCGCCTTGATCCGGGAGGAGAACTCCCGGACGGAGAACGGCTTGGTGATGTAGTCGTCGGCGCCCAGCTCGAGCCCCACCACCTTGTCGATCTCCTCGGACTTGGCGGTCAGCATGATGATCGGCACGGAGCTCTTGGAGCGCAGCCGGCGGCACACCTCCAGCCCGTCGATCCGGGGCAGCATCAGGTCGAGCACGACCAGGTCGAAGGGCTGCTCGTCGAAGCGGTCGAGGGCCTGGCGGCCGTCGGTCGCCTGCACCACGTCGTAGCCCTCCTTGCGCAGGGGATAGGAGAGGAGAGCCTGGATCGACTGCTCGTCGTCGACGAGCAGAATGCGCGCGGAATGGTCTGGCACGGTGGCGGGGCAGCAAACGCCCGCATAAAAGAGTAGTCCCGGCGGGTCACCGAGATAGTCTGCAGTCGCGATGCTCGACGTGCGCATCTACCGCACCGGCCTGGCCGTCGCGGCGCTGGCCCTCGTGGTGCTCGCCTTCTCGCTGACCAATCAGCAGGGTCCGCGATCCGCATCGCTGGCCCCTGAGGCCTTCAACGCGGCCAACGTCTCGTCCGCGATGACCTCGATCGCCCGCAACGACCCGGTCCGCGCGCCCGGATCCGACGGCGACACCGCCCTGGCGACCCAGGTCGCCGCCAGCTTCTCGCAGCGCGGCTTCAGCGTCACCAAGGGCACCTTCACCGCCCAGACGGCCGACGGCACCCGGACCCTGGAGAACGTCGTCGCCAGCCGGCCGGGCATGGAGAGCGGCAGCATCGTCATCGTCGCCCATCGCGACGCGCGGGGATCGCCCGCCAAGGCCGGCGTGTCGGGCACGGCCACCCTCATGGAGCTGGCCCGCGACCTGGCCGGCGAGACGCTCAACCGCACGATCGTGCTCGCCTCGACGAGCGGCTCTGACGGCACGGCGGGGGCGATCAAGCTCGCCTCGTCGACGGCTGGACCGATCGACGCGGTGATCGTCCTCGGTGACCTGGCCAGCGCTCACGCCCATCAGCCGATCGTCATCCCCTGGAGCACCAAGCCGCGGGTGGCGCCGCCGCTGTTGCGCAACACGCTCGCCGCGGCCATCCACAGCCAGTCCAGCCTGTCCGTCGGCTCGGTGGGGGTCGGCGCCCAGTTCGCCCACCTGGCCTTCCCCCTGACGCTCACCGAGCAGGCTCCCTTCGGCGCGCGAGGGGTGCCCGCCGTGGAGCTCTCGGTCACGGGAGAACGGCAGGCCGGCGCCAACGCTCCGCTGGCCGGGACCGCTCAGCTCGCCGGTCTCGGGCGGGCGGTGCTGGCCACCATCTCGGCGCTCGACAGCGGCCCCACCAGCGACGCGCCCTCGGCCTACGTGCTGCTCGACGGCAAGGTGGTCCCGGGCTGGGCGATCTCGCTGTTCGTGCTCACCCTGCTGGTGCCCGTCGCGCTGACGAGCATCGACGCGCTCGCTCGGGCGCGGCGCCGCGGCCATCAGATCGTGCGCTCGCTGGCGCTCGTGCTGGCGGCCGCCGTCCCCTTCGGCCTCGCCCTCGCGGTCGTGCTGGTGGCCCGGCTGCTCGGCGTCATCACCTCGGCGCCCCCAGGGCCGCTCGGCCCGGGGGCGATCGCGCTGACGGGTTCGGGGATCGCCGTCCTGGCGGTGGCCGGCCTCGTCCTCGTCGCGTCGGCGATCGGTCTCGCGCTGGCCGCCCGGGCGTGGCTGTCGCCCGCGGCGGCGCGGGCCTCGACCACCCGAGCCGACTCGCGCTCGCGGCTGCTCGAGCGTCCTGGCGATGGCGTCGCGGTCGCCCTGGTGATCGTGCTGTGGCTGGCCGCCCTCGCCGTCTGGAGCGACAACCCCTACGCCGCGGCCCTGCTCATCCCGGCGCTCCATTTGTGGCTGTGGGCGATCGATCCCGACCTGCGCCTCCCCCTGCCGGTCCGCCTGGGCATGCTCGCCCTCGGGTTGGCGCCCGTCGTCCTCGTCGTCGTCTACTACGCCAACGCGCTCGGCTACGGCGCCGGCGAGCTCGTCTGGGCAGCGACGCTGCTCCTCGCCGGCCACGCGGTCAGCCTCGTCGCGGCCCTGGAGTGGTGCCTGGTCCTGGGCTGCCTGGTCAGCGCCGCCACCCTGGTGCTCGTTGCCGCGCGGCGCCCCAAGGCCGAGCCGGCGGCGATCACCGTCCGCGGACCTATCACCTACGCCGGCCCGGGCTCGCTGGGCGGCACCAAGTCGGCGCTGCGCCGCTGACGGCCGCCGCACGCGACGGCGGGGCTGCCGGCGTGCCACCATGAACGGCGATGCGCCGGGTGATCCGCGACATCTCCTCGGTCCTGATCCTCTCCGGGCTGCTGCTGGTCCTCGACGCCGGGGTGACTCTCGTCTGGCAGGAGCCGGTGACGGCGGCGATCGGCACCGTGCTGCGCTCCAACGTCAACAAGAGCCACCTCAGCTACCGCACGGCGCCGCTCTCGACCACGGACACGCGCGCCCTCGCCGGCATCCAGACGCTGTCGGAGCGCATCAGCTACCTGGCGCGCCGCGAACGCGGCCAGGTCAAGGTCGGCGACGCAATCGGGACGATCCAGATCCCCCGCATCGGTCACACCTACAACATCGTCCAGGGCACGGACACGCAGAGCCTCGAAGAGGGTCCGGGCCACTATCCCTCGACCGCCTTTCCGGGCATGGGCCAGACGGTCGCGGTGGCCGGCCACCGCACGACCTACCTCGCGCCCTTCCGTTTCCTCAACGAGTTGCGCCCCGGCGATCGCATCGTCGTGACGATGCCCTACGGCCGCTTCACCTACGTTGTCCAGTATCAGCGGATCGTCAAGCCGACCCAGACCTCCGTCGTCGACGACGTCGGCTACGACCGCCTCGTTCTGTCGGCCTGCAACCCGTTGTACAGCGCTGCGCAGCGGATCATCGTGTTCGCCCGGATGCGGTCTATGACCCCGTTGGGGCCCGCCAAAACCTCCGCATAGCTGGCGACGGCCGCCCAATCGTGTCTGGCCCAAATGTCCATTCCGCGTCCAGCCTCGTCCAGCGCGGCACCCCGGGTGCCGACACCAGGGCTTGAGATGATCGGTCCACCACCGAGCGGGGAAGGGAATCCAACGGACATGAGAGTTATGGATCTACACGACCAAATCACACGCGGCGAGTACCAGGTCGACGCGCAGGCTGTCGCCGACGCCATCGTGCGCCGGATCCTGGCCGGCCGCACGGTGCGCGCCGGCCGGGATACAGCGTCAGCCTGAGTGCTCGAACCCGGCGAGCGGCGAGCTCGCGCCGACAAACGTGAGCTCGCCGGTCCCCGCGACCACGCGCCCCACGACGGACACGGGTGGGAGCCGGCCACCGTCCAGGCCGGCCCACTCGCTTGTCAGCAGCCGCAGCGATGCCGCTGACAGGCAGGCGCACAGCTCGTAGTCCTCACCGGCACTGGCCGCGAACTCGGCCGCCGGCCGGCCCAGCTGCGCCGCGACCTCGCTGACCCCCTCGGCCAGCGGCAGCGCCGACAGCGCCAGCTCCAGATCGACCCCGCTGCGCCGGGCGAGATGCCGTGCGTCGGTGGCCAGCCCGTCGGACAGATCGATGAGGGCGGTCGCCCCCCGGGCCGCCAGCGCCCGTCCGGCGGCGAGGCGCGGCACCGGCCGTGCGTAGCGCTCATGCAGCGCGGCCCGGACATCGGCGCTCAGCGACTCTCCCCCGGCCTCGCCGTCGAGGAGTGCCAGGCCGGCGCCGGAGCCTCCCAGCCCGCCGGTGACCAGGACGAGGTCGCCCGGGCGAGCGCCGTCGCGTCCTACGAGCTCCCCGGGGTCCGGCGCCCAGCCGACGACGGTCACGCTCACCGCCAGCACCGGCGATGAGCTCACGTCGCCGCCGGCGATCGTCGCCCCCGCGCTTTGGCAGACCGCGTCGGCTCCCCGCACGAGCTCCACCCCCGCGCCGGCGCCGAGCCCTCCGGGAAGGCCGAGCGTGAGATACACCTCGCTGGTGAGGGCCGTGGCCCCCATGGCCGCCAGATCGGACAGGGCCGTCGCGGCTGCCCGCCAGCCGATCTCCGCCGGCGACAGCTGGGCGGAGCGGAAGTGGACGCCGTCGACGAGCGTGTCGACGGAGGTGACGGCATGGCCGCGGGCGCGCACCACTGAGGCATCGTCGCCCAGCCAGCGCACGATCTCCGGCCCCGGCGAGGTGATCGCCCGCTCGAGCGCCTCGATCAGCTCGAGCTCACGCATCGCACGACGACCGGCCGGCCGGTGCCGGGATCAGCGGTGGCGGTAGACGATCCGCGCGCGGTCGAGGTCGTACGGCGACAACTCGACGCGGACCCGGTCACCGGGCAGGATGCGGATGCGGAAGCGCCGCATCTTCCCGGCCACGTGACCGAGGACGACGCGATCCATGTTGTCGAGCTTGACGCGGAACATCGCGTTGGGGAGGGCCTCGACCACCTCGCCCTCCAACTCGACCTTTTCTTCCTTGGGCATGGGTAGCGAGGCTACCAGCAGTCCGGCGGTCTCAATGGGAGAGGCCGGTGCCGCCCGCCCCACCGCCGCCGGTCCCGCCACCGCCACCGCCCCCGCCCCCGCCGTTGCCGGTCCCGCCACCGCCGCCGTTGCCGGTCCCGCCACCGCCGCCGTTGCCGGTGCCGCCACCCCCGCCGTGGCTGTTGCCGGTGCCCTGCGGCGGCTGGGCGTACAGCGTCGGGTTGTTGTACTGGGTGGTGGAGGTGCCGCTGCCGGGGAGTCCGGTGCCGCCGGTCGTGCTCGTGCCGCTGGCCCCGCCGGTCTGTGACGAGCTGCCGGGCGAGACGGTGCTCGAGCCGCCGGTCTGGGCGTAGTGACCGAAGTAGGCGGTCCCCTCGAAGGGAACGGCGGGCTGCGGGAAGTCGCCGCAGAAGCCGTTGGTCGAGGTCTGCATGTAGTCGTGCCAGATCGGGGCGGCCAGGGTGCCGCCGAAGCCGTCGGCCATCGGGATGCTGTTGCCCTGCGGCAGGCCGACCCACACGGCGGTGGCCACGCGCGGGTTGAAGCCCACGAACCAGGCGTTGGAGAGGTTGTTGGCGGTGCCGGTCTTGCCGGCGGCCGGGCAGCCGTAGCCGGCGGCCGTGCCCGTGCCGCTCTGGATGACCGTCTTGAGCACGGAGATCCCTTCGTAGGCCTCCCCGGGGGTGAACACGCGCGTGTGCTTGGGGTCGCCGTAGTCCGTCGAGCTGCCGTCGGGGAAGACGACCTTGTTGATGATCGTCGGCGCCACGTGGTAGCCGCCGTTGGCCAGCGTCGAATACGCGTCGGCCATCTCCAGCGGCGTCACGCCGGTGGAGAGGCCGCCGATCGCCTCCGCGGGCAGGGAGTCCAGATGGGTGGTGACCCCCATCGCGTGGGCGGTCGCGGTCACCTTCTCGGGGGTCAGGTCGGCGTCGAGCTGGGCGAAGACGGTGTTGTCGGAGAGCGTCGTCGCCTTGGTGACGCTGATGTTGCCCTGGTAGGAGTCCTCGGCTGTGTGGACGTCGTAGTCGGGATAACCGGGCAGCCAGCCGGCAGCCAGGGGCCTTGAGGTGTAGTAGGTGTCGTTCGGGTTGCCGTGGAAGTCGTGGATGAGCGTCATCAGCACGAACGTCTTGAACGATGAGCCGGGCTGGCGGTGGGCCTGGGTGGCGTAGTCGAACTTCGTCTGGCTGTAGTCAGAGGAGGAGGCGATCGCCAGGATGTGGCCGTTGGCGGAGTCGACGGAGGCCAGGCCGGCGGCCGCCGGTCCCACGGAGCTCTGCGCGGCCAGCAGCGACGCGTGGTTGGCGATCGCCTGGCGGGCCAGGGCCTGGCGGTGCAGGTCGATCGTCGTGTAGATCTTCATGCCGCCCTGGGTCATCCGCGGGCAGTTGGTGGGCGTCTTGGGACAGAGGTCCTTGGCCACCGCCTGCTGGATGTAGTCAAAGACGTAGGGCTCCTTCTTGATCGAGTAGCGATCGTCGGACTTGACCTCGAGCTTGCGCCGCGCCGCCCGGTTGGCCTGGGCCTGGCTGATGTCGCCCGCGGTGACCATCGCCTGCAGCACCTCGTTGCGCCGCTTGCGGGCGGCCTTGACGTCGATGAACGGGTTGTACTCCGAGGGCGCCTGGGGCAGCCCGGCGAGCAGCGCCACCTGGTCGAGGCTGAGCTTGGACACCGGCTTGTCGAAGAACATCGTCGCCGCCGCTCCGATGCCGTAGGCGGTCTGGCCGCGCACCGTCCCGTAGGGGACGTCGTTGAGGTAGTTGTCGAGGATCCAGTTCTTGCCGTGGCGGTTCTCGAGCTGCTCGGCCAGTTTGGCCTGCACGATCTTGTACTTGAGGTCGTGCTTCTGGCGGGCGGCCTGGTACTTCTTGGGCAGATAGACGTTGTCGACCAGCTGCATCGTCAGCGTCGAGGCGCCCTGGAGCTGCTGGCCGTTGACGGCGTCCTTGATCGCCGCGCGCACGATGCCCTGGTAGTCGAGCGCGCCGTGCTGGTAGAAGCGGCGGTCCTCGATGGCGATCGTGGCCTCTTTGATCCGGCGGGGGATCTGGGCCCCCGTCAGGGGGGTGTGGACGCTCGGCGACCAGATGTAGCCCAGCGACGTGCCGTCGGCGGCGAACACCTGCGACGGCGACCCGGGGATCTTCGGGTGACGGGTGTTGAGGTCGGGCGCCGATTTGGCGACGTTGACGACCCACCCGGTGATCGCCAGCGCACCGACCGCGATGCCGCAGATGACGAGCACCGCGAACAGCCCGAAGGCGCGCTTGAGCGGGGAACCGCGGTTGCGCCGGCGGCGGCGCTGTCGATCACGTCGGCTCATGGATGGCGGGGCTACGGCCTGGCGCGGGCTCTCCGGAGCATGCAGAGCGCCGCCGCCAGTGTAGCTGCCGGGGGTTTTCGGCTCGCCGCTGCGGCCTCCTGCTATGGCAGAGCTCGTGCATGCCCGGACTCACGCCCTGCTCATCGACGGGATGGGAACCCTGGTGACCCTGTCGGATCCCGTGCCGCGCCTGATCGAGATCATCGAGCGGCGCTTCGGCGTCACCGTCAGCGCCGAGGACGCGCGCCACGCGCTGGGGGCCGAGATCGCCTTCTACCGGGCCAACATGAACCAGGGCCGCGACGCGGCGAGCCTCGACCGCCTGCGCGGCGCGCTGTGCCCACGTGCTCTTCGGGGCGCTCGAGCGCGACGAGCTGGCCGGTCTCGACGACGCGGCCCGGACGGAGTCCCTGATGGCGGCGCTGCACTTCGAACCCTTCGACGACGCGCGCGAGGCGCTCGTCCGCGCCCGCCTCCACGGAGCCCGCGTGGTCGTCGTCTCCAACTGGGACGTGTCCCTGATCGACGTCCTGGAGCGCGTCGGGCTGTCGCCGCTGCTGGACGGCGTGATCACCTCCGCGGCGGTCGGGGCGCCCAAGCCGCAGCGCGCCATCTTCACCCAGGCGCTGGCGGTGGCCGGCGTCGCTCCCGAGCGTGCGCGGCACGTCGGCGACAGCCTCGCCGAGGACGTGGCGGGCGCCCGCGCGGCCGGGATCCACCCGATCCTGCTGCGCCGCGACGGCAGCCGCGAGCCCGGCGTGGAGACGATCGCCGGTCTGCACGAGCTGAGCTGGCCCTAATCTCCGGCGGATGCCCGCCTCGTGGCCCGATGACGTGCCGCCGTGGCGGCTGTGGGTCGTCCCCGCCGGGGTCGCGCTCGGCTTCATCGGGGGCGAGGTCGGGATCATCGTCGTCGACGGCATCGGAGCGGCGGCGGGCGGCAGCGTCAGCAGTCCCACGCCGGCGATGGCGATCGTCGGCAGCATCGTCTTCGACCTCTGCTTCCTGGCGGCGGCGATCGGGCTGGCGGCCTACACCGGCCGCGCCCGGCCGGCGGACTTCGGCTTCCGGCGCGTCGGCTGGCGCCCGGCGATCACCGGAGTCATCGCGGCGGCCGTCGCCTACTACGTGGTGACCGCGCTCTACGCGACGGTGTTCTCGATCCACGCCACGGACAAGCTGCCCAAGGAGTTCGGCGTCTCGGGCAGCACGGCGGCGCTCGTGGGAACGGCGGTGTTCGTGTGCGCGATCGCTCCCATGGCCGAGGAGACGTTCTTTCGCGGCTTTCTCTTCGGCGGGCTGCGGCGGCTGCAGGCCACCGTGGCCGGGCGGGACCTGGGTCCGTGGATCGCCGCGGTCATCACCGGCATCCTCTTCGGCCTGGCCCACTACGACTCCGCGCAGCCCGCGTTCCTCATCCCCCTCGGGTTCCTCGGGTTCGTGCTCTGCCTGCTGCGCTGGCGCACCGGCTCGCTGTATCCGGGCATGGCGCTCCACAGCGCCAACAACTCGCTGGCCCTGGGCGTCCAGCTCGGCTGGTCGGTGGCAGCCATCGTCGCGCTGATCGTGAGTTCCTGGCTGCTGATCGCGCTGCTCGTGTGGCCGCTGGGCGCGCGGACGCCCGCCCTCGCCTGACGCGTCTGGGCCCGCGCAGGCCGACCCTCGCCCGACGCGCCGCGCCGTGCAACCGCCCGTGCGCGGGAGACGAAACGCCCCCCGCCCGATGGTTGACTGATTTACTACCCGCCCATGCGCCGTCATCTCCCCTCCTGCGCGGCCGCTCTGGCCGCCGCCACCGCGTCGCTGGGGCTGTGTGCCGGCGCCGCCGCGGGTACGCACCGCGACCGCCGCCCACGTCAACGCCGCCTCGGGGCTGGCCAGCTCGGGAGCCACCGCCTCGGTCGGCGCCCGCCCCGCCGCCCGCCGGCCGGCGAAGACCGCGCCCACGAAGTCGACCACCACGCCTACGAAGTCGACCACGACGCCCACCCGACGACGGCGACCCGCCACCGCCGGCGGCCAAGGCGGCCGCCCGGATCTACCTCCTCGACGCCTTCTACACCCACCACAAGACGCTGATCGTCCCCGACCGGGGGATGCACGTCACCGGCGTCGTGCGGCCCTTCGTCCCCGGCCAGACCGTGACCTTCCGGCCTACCTCGGCCACAAGCTCCTGCAGAAGCAGACGCTCCGGGTCCGGCTGTCGCCCAACAAGAAGTACGGCCGCTTTGCCACGGTCGTCAAGGCGCCCCGGGCGGGCATCCTGCACCTCACCGTCACCCACAAGCGCACCCCGCAGATGAAGGGCTTCTCGACGACGCGCGGCGTGGCGGCGCTCGAGCCCCGGGCGAGCTTCGGCGACACCGGCGCGTTCGTGCAGCTGATCCAGGCCAAGCTGGCCGCCCGGCACCTCTACATCCCGCAGTCGGGCGTCTATGACGAGAAGACCGGCCTGGCGATCGACGCCTATCACCGCCTCATGCATCACGGCACCTCGCAGAGCCTCGACGGCGCTGACGGTCTCCGAGCTGCTCGACGACAAGGGCGCCTTCCCGATCCGCTACCCGCAGGACGGGCGGCACGCCGAGGGCAACCTCGGGCTGCAGCTGCTGGCGCTCATCGACCACGGCAAGGTGGAGGCGATCTACCCGATCAGCTCCGGCAAGCCGTCGACGCCCACATCCTCGGGCGCTTCCACGTGTACATGCGCACGCCGGGCTACCTGCCCGACGGCATGTACTTCTCGAACTTCTTCACCGGCGGGTACGCCATCCACGGCTTTGACCCGGCGCCCGATTACCCGGCCAGCCACGGCTGCATGCGCCTCCCCATCACCGACGCGATCTCCGTCTGGGACTGGCTGGCCATCGGCGACGGCGTCGACGTCTACTACTGACCTCAGACCAGGACGGCTCGCCCATGCCCGACGCCCGTGAGCGGCTGCTGGACGAGCTGCGCGCCCACGCGCTGATCATCGGCGAGGTCACCTTGACCAGCGGGCGCACCGCCCAGTACCTGGTCGACGCCAAGCGGGCGATCCTCCTGCCGGCCGGCTTCACCGCGCTCGGCGAGCTCGTGGCCGCGCAGGCCGTGCAGTGGTCGGCCACCGCGGTCGGGGGGATGACGATGGGCGCCGACCCGATCGCCTGTGCCGCGCTGGCCGGCGGCGCCGACGTCAAGGCGTTCTTCGTGCGCAAGGAGACCAAGGCCCATGGCCTGGCCCGGCGGATCGAGGGCCCGGTGCTGGGCGCCGGCGGACCGCTGCATGCTCGTCGAGGACGTCGTCACCACCGGCGGCTCGACGATCCGCGCCCTGGAGGCGGTCCGCGACGAGGGCCATGAGGTCTGCGGCGTGCTGGCCATCTGCGATCGCCTGGCCGGCGGGGGCGAGGCGATCGCCGCAGGCCGCCGGCGTGCCCTACCGGGCGCTCACGACCATCGACGAGGTCTATCCCGAGCGCCCGGACCGCTGAGCCGGCGCTCGGCCGCTCAGCGGTTGACCGCCGGCAGCGTCCGGCAGCTGTGGGTCACCTGGTGCAGGGCCCGCACCTGCCAGCCGATGCCCTTCGAGTATGGGGTGAAGAGCACGATCGGGTTGCCGTGGCCGATCGCCTGGCCGTACTTGAAGCCGATCTGCTTGACGTTCTCGCCCAGCGTGTAGGCGAGCGCCGTCTGATACTCGAGGCGCGTCAGGGGCTCCCCGCAGCCGCGGATCCGGGCCGCGCCCCCGAGCGCCGAGACGATGCTGCCCAGGCGGTTGATCTCAGCCGTGCGCTTGCGCTGGTGGACGATGTCCTTGTGGGCGGCGTGCGCCGCCGAGACGGCGGGGGGGATGAGCGCGAGCACCAGCAGCCCGACGACGCCCGCGCCCGCCCACGGGGGCACCGCCAGGCGCCGCCCGCCGACCCCCGCGCAGCAGCCACCCCACGCCCGCTCCCGCGAGCACGATCATCACCCCGGCGGCCTCGAACATGTAGCGCCCCAGCCCCGGCCAGCCGTGCAGGGCGAAGGCGATCTCGACGACCACCCACACGACGACGCCGGCCGCCAGGGCCAGCGAGGTCCGGTCGCGGCGCGCCGCCGCGATGGCCAGTCCTGCCAGCGCGGCCAGCTCCAGGGGCCAGTGGTGCAGGTCGACGAAGCGGTGGATGACGGCGGTGATCCGGTTGCCCTGGGGCGCGCGCCCTGAGCCGTTGGCGTTGTCGGCGGCCACGAACCACGAGCGTGAGGTCAGGGCCGGGATCCCGAACCACAAGAGCGCCATCAGGATCACCCCGGCGGCGAGCAGCAGCCGGGTGTGCGGGCGCCGGCGCCACAGCCAGATCGTGTACAGACCCAGGAACGGCCACACCTCCGGGCGCCCCAGCGCGGCCAGGGAGCCCATGACGAAGGCCGCCCGCGGGCGCTCGTCGAGATGACAGTCGATCGCCGCCAGGCAGAGGGTCACGATCATCGGGTCTGACTGCGAGCTGAGGATGTAGTGGAAGTAGCTGTAGCCCAGCTCGTCGCGCAGCCCGAGCAGCGCCAGCCCGGCGAAGGCGCCCGCCACCCACGGCGCCCACGGGCGCTGCGGTGCGGGCCCGGTCAGCTTGAAGGCGATGCGCCCGGCGAAGAGCACCCCGGCGAGCGAGACCGCCGCCGAGGTGAACATCCACAGCCGCATCTCGTAGTGGCCGGCGAAGGCGTAGACGGTGGTGAACAGGTAGGGGAGGGGCTTCCACGAGGGCGCCGCGTTGGTGTCGAGGTTCCCGGCGCGGGTCTGGTGGCCCCAGCTCAGCCAGCCGTAGGGATCAAAGCCCGGCCGGGTCCCCGCCCACAGGACGAGCGCCACGGACACGACGAGCACGCCGGCGGCCACCGTCCACCACGGATGGCGGCGCACGAAGCCGCGCAGGGTCCACACCTCGGGCGGGGGCAGGGCGCCGGGATGCTCTCGAGACAGCGGCCGGTGATGCGGCGCTTCTGGCGTGTCTAGGGTGCTCTCGGACACGAGCGGCGCCGACCGTAGCAGGGCGCTGCGCCCCGGCCGGCGGGGTCGTCGAGGTGCCCCCGGCAGGAATCGAACCTGCATCCCGCGCTTAGGAGGCGCGTGCTCTATCCATTGAGCTACGAGGGCGGGAGCGCGGAGGCGTAGCCACCGCCCATTCGTTGAGGAAGCATTAATGTAGGTTCACAGCGAGCCTCGCATGTGGTTTGCTGCCTGCCATGGGAAGGACGTCTGCTGCGACGTGAGTCGATGACTGCCCGATGAGCATCGGCGCCACTGAGCTGATCGCCGAGAATGAAGGCGGCATCGACGCGATCGAGATCGTCGCCGGCGATGTCGCGGCCCGGTCCCCGCGCGCCCTGTTCTGGCGGCGCTTTCGCGCCGACCGTGTCGCCATGGCGTCGGCCGGCTTCATCATCCTGCTGATCCTGGTCGCGATCTTCGCGCCGCTGCTGATCAAGCTGCTCGGCCTGCCGGGACCCAACGTCCAGGATCCGAGCGCCACCGACGCCTTCGGCTCGCCGCTGGGCCCGACGGCGGGCCATCCCTTCGGCGTCGACCAGGTCGGCCGCGACGTGGCCAGCCGCATCATCTACGGCTCGCGCGTCTCGCTCGAGGTCGGCATCTTCGGCACGGCGATCGCCACCGTCATCGGCACGGTCATGGGCCTGCTCGCCGGCTTCTACCGCGGCTGGGTGGACACGGTCATCTCCCGGGTCGTCGAGGTGTTCCTCGCCTTTCCGGTGCTCGTCCTCGGCCTCGGCATCGGCGCCGCCTGCGCCGTGCGGGGCTGCGCCGGCGGCCTCATCCAGCCCGGCATCGGCACGGTGCTGTTCATCATCACGATCTCGAGCTTCACCTACATCGCCCGCTTCGCCCGCGGTCAGGTGCTCTCGCTGCGCGAGAAGGAGTTCGTCGAGGCCGCGCGCTCGCTGGGCGCGTCCAACCGGCGGATCCTGTTCCGCGAGATCCTGCCCAACCTCGTCGCCCCGCTGATCGTCTACGCCAGCCTGCTGATCCCCACCAACATCCTGTTCGAGGCGGCGCTGTCCTTCCTCGGCGTGGGAATCCGGCCCCCGACGGCCAGCTGGGGGCAGATGATCGCCGACGCCAGTCCGATCTACAACACCGCCTGGTGGTACATGGTCTTTCCCGGAGTAGCCCTGCTGCTCACCGTTCTCGCGTTCAACCTGGTCGGAGACGGCCTGCTTGACGCACTCAACCCGCGCGGAGAGTCGCGATGAGCCTCGGCTCCTTGGGGCGCGGCGCTCCCGGCAAACACAGGAGGAATGACCCTATGAGGGGTAGTCGCAATCTGATCGCGATCGCGATCACCATGCTGCTGGCCGTTGGGCTGGCGGCCTGCGGCGGCAGCTCGTCGTCGTCGAAGAGCTCGGGGAGCGGGGCGCACCTCGTCGGCGAGCCCGGCGATCAAGCCGCCGCCGCTGAAGCCCGGGGAGAACCCGGCCACCGAGCAGTTGACGGGCAAGAAGAAGGGCGGCGTGCTCAACGTCGTCTCCAACGGAGACTTCGAGCACCTGGACCCCGGCTCGGCCTACTACGCGCTGGACTACTCGATCGTCCAGTCGACCGACCGTCCGCTGTTCTCCTTCCCGCCGAACTCGGCCAACGTGCTGCGTCCCGATCTGGCGACGGCGATCCCGACCGCCTCGAACGGGGGCATCACCGACGGCGGCAAGACGATCACCATCCACATCCACTCCGGGCATTCACTACAGCCCGCCGGTCAACCGCGAGGTGACCGCGCAGGACGTCGCCTTCGCGCTGGAGCGCGGCGCCAACCCCAACGTCGGCAACGCCTACTGGCCGGCGTACTTCGGCGCGGGGTCACCCGCGCCGGTCGTCGGCTCGACGGCCAAGAGCTACAAGGGCGGCCCGCTGCCCGGCATTCAGACCCCGAACAAGACGACGCTGGTCATCCACCTGACCAAGCCGGGAGCGACGACGCTCATCTCCGCGCTCAGCCTGCCGCTGTCCTCGCCGCTGCCCAAGGAGTTCGTCGGGCCGCTGGACAAGAAGGCGCCGACGACCTACGGGACCCAGTATCTCGTCGCCGTCGGGCCCTACATGCTCAAGTCCGACAGCAAGGGCAAGATCGCCGGCATCGGCTACCAGCCGGGCAAGGCCGAGACGCTCGTGCGCAACCCCAACTGGAACGCCAAGCTGGACTGGCGGCCGGCCTACCTCAACGAGGTGGACTTCCACATCGGCGGCGACTCGACGGTCATCGGCGAGCAGACGCTCAAGGGCTCGCACATGCTGATGCTCGACACGCCGACCAACGCGACGGTCAAGCTCGCCTATCAGCAGTATCCGTCCCAGATCACGTTCACCCCGGGCTCGGGCGACCACTACGTGACCATGGACACGCAGCACGGCGTGTTCAAGAACGTCAACATCCGCCGGGCGATGTGGGCGGCGCTGGACCGCATGGCGATCATCAAGGCCCGCGGTGGCCTGCTGGTGGCCTCGCCGGCCACCCACTTCATCTATCCCGGATCGCTCGGCTATGAGCAGGCGGGTGGAGCGGCCGGCCCGCAGGTCGACTTCAACAAGAACGTCAACGGCGATCCCGCCGTGGCGGCGAAGTACATGAAGGCGGCCGGCTACCCCAGCGGGAAGTACACCGGCAAGGACTCGATGCAGATCGTCGTCGGCTCCGGCGGCAACTCCCCGCAGATCGCCCAGATCGTCCAGAACGCGGCGACCTCGCTGGGCATCAAGGCCAAGATCTCGATCGTCGACCAGGCGGTCATGTACTCCAAGTACTGCGGGGTGCCCAAGCAGGAGATCGACGCCTGCCCCTCGGCGGGCTGGATCCGGGACTTCCCGGACCCGCTGAGCCTGCTGTATCCGACGTTCTACGGGCCGGCGATCGTCCCGGTCAACAACTCCAACTGGAGTCAGCAGAACGACCCGACGATCAACGCGGCGATGGTCAAGGCGGCGCTCGTGCAGAACCCGACCGCCCACGTCCAGGCCTGGGCGAACGTTGACAAGATGCTCGTCAACCAGGCGGTTGCCGTTCCGGAGGACTTCGACAACCAGCCGAACCTCCAGTCCAAGGATGTCGCCGCCGTCAACATGCTGTGGAACGAAGGATCACCCGACCTCTCGTTCACGTCATTGAAGTAAGCCGTTCGCCGGTCGCGCTCCCCGCCGTGGTGACGGCGGGGAGCGCCCCGGCGCGGTGACCTCACCGAACACTCATGGCCACCTACATCGTCCGCCGCGTCCTCTGGGGGATCGTCCTGCTCATCCTGGTGAGCGCGCTGACCTTCCTCTTCTTCGACATCCTGCCCTCGGCCGACCCGGCCGTGCTGCGCGCCGGCCACAACGCGGGGCCGGCGATCATCGCCCACATCCGCACCGAGCTGGGCCTCGACAAGCCGGTCTACACCCAGTTCTGGGTGTACATGAAGAACATCATCCTGCACGGCAACTTCGGCTACAGCTTCTACTCGGGCGCCTCGGTGCTGAGCCTGATCAAGGACCGCCTGCCGGCCACCCTGTCGCTGACGATCGGAGCCGTCGTGCTGTGGGTGATCATCGGCATCCCGCTCGGGATCATCTCGGCGATCAAGCGCGGGTCACTGCTGGACCGCTCATCGATGACCGGCGCGCTCGCCGGCGTGTCGTTCCCGGACTTCTGGCTCGGCCTCGTCGTCCTCTTCCTCTTCTCCAGGGACATCGGCAAGTTCCACATCTTCCCCGGCGCCGGCAGCTACGTCGGGCTGACGGTCAGCCCCGTGCACTGGTTCACCGCGCTGCTGCTGCCCTGGTTCGTGCTCGCCTCCACGCAGGTCGCGGTGTACTCGCGGGTGCTGCGCGGAACGCTGATCGAGGCCATGGGGGAGGACTACATCCGCACCGCGCGGGCCAAGGGCCTGAGTGAGCGGCGGGTCATCTGGCGCCACGGCGTGCGCTCGGCGATCACCCCGGTGCTGACGATCCTCGGCCTCGACGTCGGCGTGCTCCTCGGGGGCGCGGTCATCGCCGAGACGGTCTTCGCGATCCCCGGGATCGGCCGGCTCAACTACCAGGCGATCAACCAGTCCGACTTCCCGATCGTCCAGGGAACCGTCATCCTGGCGGCGATCTTCATCGTGGTGGCCAATATCCTGGTGGACATCGCCTATGCCTATCTGGATCCCCGGGTCCGTTATTCGTGAGTGAGCCGCTGCTCTCCGTCGAGGACCTGCGGGTCTCGTTTCGGACCGACGACGGCATCGTCCACGCCGTCGATGGGATCTCCTACGCGCTGGAGGCCGGCAAGCACGCTCGGCATCGTCGGCGAGTCCGGCTCGGGCAAGACCGTCTCGTCGCTGACCGCGCTGGGCCTGACCCGCAGCCGCAACTCCACCATCGAGGGCCGGATCGTCTTCGACGGCCAGGACATGGTCACCCTCCCCGACGACAAGCTGCGCGAGGTCCGCGGCAACGACATGGCGATGATCTTCCAGGATCCGCTGTCCTCGCTGCACCCGTTCTACAAGGTGGGCTGGCAGCTGATCGAGGCCCAGCAGGCCCATCGCCGGGTGTCGCGCTCGGCCGCCCGGTCGCGGGCCGTCGAGCTGCTCGACCTCGTCGGCATCCCGGATCCCGCGGCGAGCGCCTCGACGAGTATCCGCATGAGTTCTCCGGCGGCATGCGCCAGCGGGCGATGATCGCCATGGCGCTCGCCAACGAGCCCAAGCTGCTGATCGCCGACGAGCCGACGACCGCGCTGGACGTCACCGTGCAGGCCCAGATCCTGGCCCTCCTGGAGGACCTGCAGGAGCGGCTGGGCACGGCGATCATCATCATCACCCACGACCTGGGGGTGGTGGCCGAGCTGGCCGACGACATCGCGGTCATGTATGCGGGCCGGATCGTCGAGCGCGGGACCACCGAGGAGATCTTCCACCAGCCCCAGCACCCCTACACCTGGGGCCTGCTGACGTCCATCCCCCGGCTCGACAATCCCCGCGGCGACGAGCTGGTGCCGATCTCCGGCCGCCCGCCGAGCCTCATCAACCGTCCCTCGGGCTGCCACTTCCATCCCCGCTGCCCCTACGTCCAGGAGGCGCACAAGCGCATCGACCCCGCGCTCGAGCCGGTCAACGGCTCAGGTCGCGAGGGCCATTTGTCGGCCTGTCTGCTGCCGACGAGCGCCCGGACCCAGATCTGGGAGGGCCTGCAGTCCGGCCGCGACCCGGACTCGCTGAAGCGGATCGCGGCGGCGGCCTCCGGAGCACCGGCGGCGCCGGCCACCGTCCCGGCCGGCGGCGAGGAGGTGCAGAGTTGAGCGCGCTCATCGAGGTCCGTGACCTCGTCAAGCACTTCCCGATCCGCAAGGGCATCGTCTTCCAGCGCCAGATCGGCGCGGTCAAGGCGGTCGACGGCGTCTCCTTCGACGTCGAGCAGGGCGAGACCCTGGGCATCGTCGGCGAGACCGGCTGCGGCAAGAGCACCACCGCCCGGCTGCTGTGCCGGCTGATGGATCCCGACGTCGGGCACGATCACCTTCGACGGCATGACGTCGCCGCCGCCAAGGGCGACGCGCTGAAGGCGATGCACCGCGACATGCAGATGGTCTTCCAGGACCCCTACTCGTCGCTGAACCCGCGCAAGACGGTGGGCTCGATCATCGCCGACCCGTTCGTCATCCACAATCTCTACACCGGCGACGGCGAGCGCAAGAAGCGCGTGCAGGAGCTGATGGACCGCGTCGGCCTCAATCCCGAGCACTACAACCGCTATCCGCACGAGTTCTCCGGCGGCCAGCGCCAGCGCATCGGCGTCGCCCGGGCGATCGCGCTCGAGCCCAAGCTGCTGATCGCCGACGAGCCCGTGTCGGCGCTCGACGTCTCGATCCAGGCCCAGGTGCTCAACCTCCTGCGCAGCCTCCAGCGAGAGCTCGGCCTGACGCTCATCTTCATCGCCCATGACCTCTCAGTCGTGCGCCACATGTGCGACCGCGTGGCCGTCATGTACCTCGGCAAGGTGGTCGAGCTCGCCTCCAGCGACGTGCTCTACACCTCGCCGCGCCATCCCTACACCGGGGCGCTGTTGTCGGCGGTGCCGGTCGCCGATCCAGGCGGCGGCACCCGCGACCGCCAGCTGCTGACCGGCGATGTGCCGAGCCCCGCCAACCCGCCGCGGGCCTGCCGCTTTCACACCCGCTGCCCCAAGGCGCAGCCGGTGTGCTCCGATCAGGAGCCGCTGCTGGAGCCCAAGGAGGGAGGAAGCGTCGCCGCCTGCCACTTCCCGCTGACCGACGAGGAGATCGCCGCCCGCCTGCCGCTGGCCCTCACCCGTCAGCGGCCGTCGGCCGACGCGTCCTCCGCGTCGCCGGCGTCTTCCTCGCTGTCGTCGTCATCGTCGTCATCGTCGACGTAGAGCGACTCGGCGGCCAGCTCGGCCCCC
This sequence comes from uncultured Solirubrobacteraceae bacterium, assembly GCA_963800545.1. Taxonomy (GTDB): domain Bacteria; phylum Actinomycetota; class Thermoleophilia; order Solirubrobacterales; family Solirubrobacteraceae; genus Palsa-465. The sequence goes on along the minus strand of CAWDBJ010000003.1, from coordinate 150,340 downwards.
CGCTTGTCCCACAGCTTGACGTCGAGATAGTCCGAGCGGTAGTTGTCGGGGGCCAGCAGGGTGAAGCGCTCGTCGTGCAGCGCGCACTGGTCGACGGCGAGGTTGGCCAGCTCGGCGGTGACGATCGCCCCGCCGGGGATGAGCGGCACCCCCCAGACGAGCGTCATGTCGGCGCGGTTGCCCTGCTCGCCCCGCCACTGGGCGACGACGTCGTCGTTGAGATCGAGCTTCCAGTCGGGGTTTGACTCGGCCGTCTCGGAGGTGAAGTCGGCGACTGCCCCGAAGTCGCTGGGGCCGCCCGTCCCCTCGCTGAAGGAGACATAGCCGAACAGCTCATAGCCGGTCGTCGTGCGGGCGACCGCCGGAACGTAGGTGCGCCCGGCGTAGCTGCGGTCGGGGAACCAGGCGATCTCGCCGGCTTCGCCGAGATCCTCTCCCTCGGAGTCGATCTGGCGGCAGGCGGCCAGGAAGTGCTCGCGCAGGGTGTCGGCCCAGCGCCCGTAGGGGAGCGCCTCCTGGGGCGGCTCGGCCGCGAAGCTGATGACGAACCGGTCGGTCGGTGGCATGGGCTGCGCAGGCTACACGCCGGGGTGGCGGGAGCGGAGCGCTGCGGGGATCAGTAGGCCCCGCGCCGGCTGAGCACGGCGGGGATCGTCTTGAGCATGATCGACAGGTCGAGGAAGATCGACCAGCGTTCGAGGTAGAGGAAGTCGAGGCGGACGAGGTCGTCGAAGTCCAGCTCGGCCCGGCCCGACACCTGCCACAGCCCGGTGATCCCCGGGAGCACGAGGTAGCGCTTCTTGTGCCACTCCTCGAGGCGCTCGAAGTCGCGCATCGGCAGCGGCCGGGGCCCCACCAGCGACATCTCCCCCCGCACGACGTTGAGCAGCTGGGGCAGCTCGTCGATCGAGAACCGGCGCAGCAGGCGCCCCACCCGGGTCAACCGAGGATCGTCGCGGATCTTGAACAGCGCGCCGCTTGACTCGTTGAGCTGCTCGAGCTCGTCCTCGGAGAGGTCGGTGTCGACGCGCATCGTGCGGAACTTGAAGCAGCGAAACGGGTGGCCGGCGATCCCGGGACGGACCGAGCGATAGATGACCGGGCCGCGGCTCGAGAGGCGCACGGCGAGGGCGGCCGCCAGCAGGATCGGCGAGATGAGGACCAGCCCGGCGGTCGCCACGATGAGGTCGAAGGTCCGCTTGGCGGCGAACTGGACCCCGTCGAACACCGGCGGGCGCAGCGTGAACAGCGGCACGGACTCGCCGGGGCTGAACTCGGCACGGTCGATGAGGATCTCCATCGTCGACGGGGCCACATGCACGGTCACGCCGCGCTCGTGACAGCGGTCGACGAGGTCCAGGGCGCGCTCCTGGGGAAAGTCCGGGTCGGCGATGATGACCTCGTCGACGCGTTCGGCCCTCAGGATCTCCGTCAGGTCGTCGAGCCGGCCCAGGGAGCGCAGGCCGTTCTGGGGGCGCGGGGTCAGCGAGATGAAGCCGACGAGATCGACGTTGGTCCGCGACCGGCCGCCCAGGGCATGGGCCACGGCATCGATGTGACGGCCCGAGCCGACGAGCAGCGCGCGGCGGCGGTAGCCGGCCTGCTCGAGCAGCCAGCCGGTGATCAGGGTGTAGATCTCGCGCAGGCCCGAGATGTAGACCAGCCCGAAGAACAGCGAGCCGTAGAACAGGAAGTAGCTGGAGAAGTGCTCCCCGTTGGCCAGGGAGAAGACCAGCCCGACGAGCGTCGCCTGAAACAGCGCCGAGATGATCTTGGTGTAGCCGGGGCGTCGCGGCCGGTCGGCATACAGGTCGGCGCGCGCGAACATGAGCACCACCAGGAGGTAGGCGAAGGCCAGCGCCGAGCGCGTGCTCGCCCAGGTGGCATCGAAGCTGAACGTCCCCCGCAGCAGCAGCTTGAGCCCCAGCGCGGTGAAGATCGCCGCGGTGACGCCGACGAAGTCCAGCGCGAGCAGCGAGACGACGCGCGAGATCCTCCGCAGCGTCTCCCGCCGCAGCAGGAAGCTCAGCAGCGGCGGGCGCTTGGCGCGGACGTCGCGCTGGGGCAGAACGAAGGGGGCGACCGGGCCGCGATCCGCATGCCCGTTCCCCGTCGTCTGGCTCTCAATGGCCTGTTTTTGGTCGATCGTCACGTTGCAGGGCAGATACCGGTGGCAGCCCCCACGTAGCCGTAACGGTATCCGTTCCCCGAAGTTACGAGGAATCCCCCTCGCGCCCGCCCGATGAGGGCCGGATCAGCGGGCGTAGCCGATGAGCGCCTCGCGCCCGGAGCGGTCGAGGGTCTTCTGCAGGCCCTCGCGCAGCTCCACCTCGGGGTTCCAGCCGAGCAGCTCCTGGGCCTTGGTGATGTCTGGCCGGCGCACCTGCGGGTCGTCTGTGGGCAGTGCCTCGTGGACGATCTCGGAGCGTGAGCCGGTGATCTCGATGACCGCCTCGGCCAGCTCGAGCAGCGTGAACTCCTTGGGGTTGCCGATGTTGACCGGGTCGTGATGACCGGACTCCGACAGCGCGATGATCCCGCGGATGAGGTCGTCGACGTAGCAGAACGACCGCGTCTGGGAGCCATCGCCGAACACCGTGATCGGCCGGTCGGCGAGCGCCTGGCGCAGGAAGGTGGGGATCGCCCGGCCGTCGTGGGGACGCATCCGCGGGCCGTAGGTGTTGAAGATGCGCACGATCGCGGTGTCGACACCCTGCTGTCGGTGGTAGGCCATGGTCAGCGCCTCGGCGTAGCGCTTGGCCTCGTCATAGACGCCGCGCGGCCCAATCGGGTTCACATGGCCCCAATAGGTCTCGGGCTGCGGATGCTCCTTGGGGTCGCCGTACACCTCGCTGGTCGAGGCGGTGAGGAACCGCGCCCGGTGCTTCTTGGCCAGCCCCAGCGTGTGATGCGTGCCGTAGGAGCCCACCTTGAGGGTGTGCAGCGGCAGCCGCAGATAATCGATGGGGGAGGCCGGGGAGGCGAAGTGGTAGACGAAGTCGACTGGCTCGTCGATGAAGTACGGCTCGATGATGTCGATCTGGCGGTACTCGAACTGATCCGTGCGGATGTGCTCGATGTTCTCCAGCGACCCCGTCTCGAAGTTGTCGATGCAGATGACGCGGTTGCCGCGGGAGAGCAGCTCGTCGCACAGGTGTGAGCCGAGGAAGCCGGCGCCCCCGGTGACTAGGCAGGTGGGCATAGCGGCCAATCTATCGGCAACTCCGCACCACATGCGCGTCGCCGCGGCGGATGGTGACCCGCTCGGCGTCGAGGTGGGACAGGAGGGCGACGGCGAACCGGCGCGAGGTGGCCAGGGCATCGCGGACCTGGGCGAGCGTGACCGCCCCGCCGGGCCCGCCGGCCAGCTCGACGATCCGCCGCCGGGCGTCGGCGAGAGCATCGACGTGGAAGTGGAGCGCCGGCGAGAGGCGCGCAGCGCGGCCGTGGGCCCGCAGGGCGGCGAGATCGCCGGCGTCGAGCTCGCCGTCGGCCGGCGGGGCCAGCCACCCCTCGCGCAGACGCTGCTCCGTGGCCAGCGCCGAGGGAGACAGGGGGACGGGAGGCGCCGGTGCGCGGTGGGGCGGCGGTGGCCTCGGCCGGCGGCTCAGCCGGCTCGCCGCGGGCCAGGCGCGCCAGGTGCTCAGTGGTGGCTCGGCTCGGTCCGTGCCGGCGCGGCCCGGCATCGAGGATCACCCCGCCCCCCAGCGTGTCCGGGGGCGCGATCCGGCGGATGACGACTCGGTCGCCGGCGACGGCGCTCAGCGGCCGCTCGAGGCGCAGCTGCCAGAAGCGGCCACCCAGCCACGCTGCCCGGGCCGGCGTCTCGCGCGTCCCGTGATGCACGGCGACCCGGCCCTCGGCCTCGTCGGGCACGTCGAGCTGGGCATCCACCCGGTAGGTCTCGGCTGTATCCCGTCCGAGCACGTCGCCGCGCGAGACCTCGGTGGCGCGGACGCCGCCGAGGTTGACGGCCACTCGCTGCCCGGCCGCTGCCATCTCGACGGCCGCGCCGAAGACCTCGACGCCGCGCACCCGGACCCGCCGCTCGCCGGGCGACAGCACCAGCTCGTCGCCGCGGGCGATCGCGCCCGACCACAGCGTGCCCGTGACCACCGTTCCCGCGCCGCGGATGGTGAACGCGCGGTCGATGTGCAGCCGCGGCGGGCCGTCGCCGGCGCCGTCGGGGCGACCGGGCGCGGTGGCGGCCACTCGCTCCAGGGCCGCCCGCAGCGCGTCCAGCCCCTCCCCGGTCGCCGCCGACACGTCCACCGCCTCGACGCCGGGCAACAGCTCGGCCGCCTGGGCGCGGGCGGCGCCGGGATCGGCAAGGTCGCACTTGGTCAGTGCCACCACCCCCCGGGAGATGTCCAGGGCCCGCAGGATCGCCGCGTGCTCCCCGGTCTGGGGCATGACGCCGTCGTCGGCCGCGATCGCCATCAGGAAGAGGTCGATCCCGGTCGCCCCGGCGACCATGGTGCGCACGTAGCGCTCGTGGCCGGGCACGTCGATGAGGGACAGCCGGCGGCCGCCGGGCAGCTCCAGCGGCGCGTACCCGAGCTCGATCGAGATCCCCCGCTCGCGCTCGGTGGCCAGCCGGTCGGTGTCGACCCCGGTCAGCGCGGCCACCAGGGCCGTCTTGCCGTGGTCGACGTGGCCGGCGGTGCCGAGGGTCAGGGGCACGCCAGCGCCGTGCGGACGCGATCGGCGACGACCGCGGCCTCACCCTCGAGCAGCGTGCGGGGGTCGAGCACCAGCTCGCCGTCGTGGATCCGGGCGATCACCGGCGGCTCCCCGTGTCGCAGGGCGGCGGCCAGCGCGACCGGATCGCCGGCCACGGCCACGCCGTGCCCGGGCAGCTCCGTCAGGGGCAGCGCCCCGCCGCCGACGCGGGCCACCGTCTCGACGATCCGCGCGGCGGGGCCGATCGCCGCCGCCAGGTTCTCGGCGACCGCCGTCAGATCCGTGCGCTCGAGCATCCGCAGGACGGGGATCTCGGCCCGCGCGCGGGCGGGGTCCCGATAGAGCGCCAGGGTGGCCTCCAGCGCCGCCAGCGACAGCTTGTCGATGCGCAGCGCGCGGGCGAGCGGATGGTCCCGGGCGGCGGCGATCGCCTCCGCGCTGCCGAGCAGCAGGCCCGCCTGGGGGCCGCCGAGCAGCTTGTCGCCCGAGCAGCAGACGAGCGCGGCGCCGGCAGCGATCGAGCGGCGGATGGGCGGCTCGTCGGCGAGCAGCGGCGCGTCGGGGGCGACCACGCCCGAGCCGACGTCGTCGATGACCGCCGCCCCCAGCCCGCACAGCTCCTCGATGGTGGGCGCCGCCACGAAGCCGACCGTGCGGAAGTTGGACTGATGGACGCGCAGGATCGACCGTGTCGCCGGTGAGCGCGCTCGCGTAGTCGGCCAGGCGCGTCCGGTTGGTGGTGCCCACCTCGACCAGCGGCGCTCCGGCCTGGGCGATGACCTCGGGGATCCGGAACCCCCCGCCGATCTCCACCAGCTCGCCCCGGGAGACGATCACCGGTCGTCCCGGCCCCGCCAGCGCGGCCACCGCCAGCAGCACGGCGGCCGCCCCGTTGTTGACCGCCAGCGCATCCTCGGCACCGGTCAGCTCACGCAGCGGGGTGACGAGGTGGTCCTGGCGCGACCCCCGCCGGCCGCTCTCCAGGTCCAGCTCGAGGTTGGTGTAGCCACCGGCGGCGCGGGCCAGCGCCTCCTGAGCGGCGGCGGCCAGCGGGGCGCGACCGAGGTTCGTGTGGGCGATCACCCCCGTGGCGTTGAGCACCCGCCGCAGTGAGGGCCGCAGGTGCGCCCGGGCTCGCTGCACCGGATCCACGGGGTCGCGCCCGGAGCGCAGGGCCTCGCGGCACTCCGCGACCGCCCGGCGGGCGGCCGCCACCGCATCGGCGTGAGGTGCCGCCAGGGCGGCTGCGACCTCGTGGACCGCCGGCAGCGACCTCAGCGGTCGACCGGCGGGAGGGTCCCCTCTTTCCACTCGCCCTCTTCCTTCTTCCAGATCGGTGCTTGGGCCTTGATCTCGTCGATGATCTCCCGCGCCCCCGCGAACGCCTCGCCGCGATGCGGGGCCGACGCGGCGACGGTCACCGAGGGCTCGGACAGCGGCACCACGCCGATGCGGTGCTCGGCGGCGGCGGCGCACAGCCCGTGGCGTTCCACGGCCGCCTCGACGATCTGCTGGAGCTTGCGCTCGGCCATCTCGGCGTAGGCCTCGTAGTCAAGCTGGGCGACCTCCCGGGTGACGCCCGAGAAGGTGACGACCGCGCCCGCTCGGGGATCGCGCACCCGCTCGATCAGCGGGTCGAGGGTCAGCGGCTCGTCGGTGACGCGCACGTGGGTGACCCCCACTGAGCCTCCCGACACCGGGGGGATGAGCGCCAGCTCGTCGCCGCTGTGCAGCGCGAGCTGCTCGTCGGCGTACTCCTGGTTGACCGCCATGACGACCCGGAGGTCGCCGGTGACGTCGTGCAGCCGGGCCAGCGCATCGGCCACGCGCGCCCCCTCCGGGAGCTCGAGGGAGACCTCGGCGGTGCCGGCCCGCTCGCGCAGACCGGCGAACAATCGGATTCGCACCTGCATGGCCCCAAGGCTACGCCTCTGTTAGGAGCGGCTTGTGCGCCGTGCGCTCGGAACATCCGTTCCCTATCCTGGCGCGACGTTTCTGGGAGAACATCGACATCGAATTCGGAGGAGCGCTATGCGTTCATGGAGGGGGTGGCTCCCCGCAGCGGTCCCGTTGATCTGTACCGCGGCGCTGGTGGGGTGCGGAAGCAGCAGCAGTAGTTCGAGTTCGTCGGCGCCCGCATCGTCGAGCTCGTCCAGCTCGAGCGCGAGCACCTCGGCCTCGGCCTCGGGCGCCGCGCCGGCCTCGGGCGCCGACGCCTCCGTGGTCAAGCTCGTGCCCGCGGCGGTCAAGTCCAAGGGGACGCTGACCGTGGCCGCCGACGCCAGCTACGCGCCCAACGAGTTCTTCGCCCCCGACGGCAAGACCGTGATCGGGATGGACGCGGATCTGGTCAAGGCGCTGGCGGCGACGATGGGCCTCAAGGCCAAGGTCGTCAACGAGACCTTCGACGGCATCATCCCCGGCCTGGCGGCCGGAAAGTACGACATTGGCGCCTCGTCCTTCACGGACAACAAGGAGCGTGAGAAGACCGTCGACTTCGTCGACTACTTCTCGGCCGGCGAGTCCTTCTTCACCAAGGCCTCCGGCGGGACGTCGATCTCCGGGCTGGCCGACATCTGCGGCAAGACGGTGGCCGTGGAGAAGGGCACCGTCGAGGAGACGGACGCTCAGGGACAGAGCAAGAAGTGCGGCTCCAAGGGAGCCGTCAAGGTCCTGTCGTTCCCGGACCAGAACGGAGCCAACCTGGCCCTCTCCTCGGGACGCGCGCAGCTCGGCTTCGCCGACTCTCCGGTGGCCGCCTACGCGGTCAAGAAGTCAAACGGGCAGTTCAAGCTCGTCGGCGCCACCTTCGCCACCGCCCCCTATGGCCTGGCCATCCCCAAGAAGAGCGGGCTCGCCAAGCCGGTCATGGCCGCGCTCGAGGCGCTGATGAAGAACGGCTCCTACACGAAGATCCTGACCACCTGGGGCGTGCAGTCGGGCGCGATCTCGGCGCCCAAGATCAACGGCGCGACCTCGTAGGCGATACAACACGCTCGAGGTGACCCCGCCCGAGCTCTCCGAGACAGCCTCACCGGCGCGGCCTGACGACATCCAGGCCGTGCCGGTTCGCCGCCCCTGGCGGTGGGTCGCCGCGGTGATCGTGCTGATCATCGCGGCGTCGATCGTCCGCTCGATCATCATCAACCCCGGCTTCGGATGGAGCGTGGTCGGGCAGTACCTGTTCGACCACCGGATCATCCGCGGCGTGCTCAAGACGCTCGAGCTGACGGTCATCTCGATGCTGATCGGGATCCTTCTCGGGGTCCTGATGGCGGTGATGCGGCTGTCGCCCAATCCCGTCGTCTCCGGGGCCAGCTGGCTGTACATCTGGTTCTTCCGCGGGACGCCGCTGCTCGTCCAGCTCCTGTTCTGGGGGTTCATCGGCGCCCTGTTTCACAAGATCTCCCTCGGCGTGCCGTTCGGCGGCCCGGCGATCATCACGGCGAACTCGAACACCTTGATCACCGCGTTCGTGGCCGCGCTGCTGGGCCTCGGGCTCAACGAGGGCGCGTACATGGCCGAGATCGTCCGCGCGGGGATGATCTCCGTCGACGAGGGTCAGACGGAGGCCGCCCAGTCGCTGGGCATGTCACGCCTGCAGACGCTGCGGCTGATCGTGTTGCCCCAGGCGATGCGCGTGATCATCCCCCCCACCGGCAACGAGACGATCTCGATGCTCAAGAACACGTCGCTCGTGATCGTGTTGGGGTCCGTGTTCGAGCTGTTGTTCAGCGCCCAGCAGATCTACGCCGCCACCTATCAGACGATTCCGCTGTTGATCGTGGCCTCCATCTGGTACCTCGCGATGACCAGCGTTCTCTACGTCGGCCAGTACTTCGTCGAGCGCCGCTTCGGCCGTGGCTTCTCCCGCGCCGAGCAGATGACGATGCGGGCGCGCTGGATGGGCAACCGGGGGGTCGCATGAGCAAGCCGATGGTCCTCGCCGAGGGGGTGCACAAGCGCTTCGGGCGCCTCGAGGTCCTGCGCGGCATCAACCTCGAGGTCCAGCGCGGCGAGGTGATGTGCCTGCTCGGTCCTTCCGGAAGCGGCAAGTCGACGTTCCTGCGCTGCATCAACCACCTGGAGAAGATCAACTCGGGCCGGCTGTCCGTCGACGGCGAGCTCGTCGGCTACCGCGAGTCCGGCGGCAAGCTGCACGAGCTGCACGAGTCCGTGGTCGCCCGCAAGCGGGCCGAGATCGGGATGGTCTTTCAGCACTTCCATCTCTTCCCCCACATGACCGCCCTGGAGAACGTCACCCTGGCCCCCACCCGCGTCGGCGGCGTCAAGCGCAGCCAGGCGCGCGAGCGGGCCCAGGCGCTGCTCGAGCAGGTCGGGCTCGCCGACAAGGCCAACGTCTACCCCGTCGCCCTGTCGGGCGGCCAGCAGCAGCGGGTGGCCATCGCCCGCGCGCTGGCCATGCAGCCCAAGCTGATGCTCTTCGACGAGCCCACCTCGGCGCTCGATCCCGAGCTCGTCGGCGACGTCCTGGACGCCATGCGCCGCCTCGCCTTCGACGGGATGACGATGATCGTCGTCACCCACGAGGTCGGCTTCGCCCGCGAGGTGGCCGACACGGTCGTCTTCATGGACGAAGGGGTCGTCGTGGAAACGGGCAAGCCCGGCGACGTCCTCGACAACCCGCAGCATTCGCGGACTCAGACGTTTCTGCACAAGGTTTTGTAGAGGCGCTGCGGCGGGTTCGCGGCGACCGCCTGCGCGTTCCGGTGGTCGCCCTCGGCTGGGGTATCGGCGTCGGTGGTGTCGCTGAACCGGGCGACCGAGGAACGCGCCGGCGATCGCCGCGACCCGCCGCTTCGCGGGCCCGCTGACGTCCGGGGCGCGCGGGCGTGCCGGGAGCCGGGCGTGGGGGGATGCCCTCGCCCCCCATTCCTCGGGCAGGATCACGATCGCACCCGCTCGCTGCCCGGCGCCCACCGGAATGGGGGGCGAGCGGCATCCCCCCGCGCCCGGCCCCCGGTAATGTCAACAACCGCATGGCGACTGCCGACGAGAACCGGACGATCGCCCCGGTCGTGGGGCCCGACGATCCGCGGCACTTCACTGACAGCGGGATCGAGGTCCAGCCGCTCTACGACGAGCGAGATCTGTCGCAGGACCTCAGCGAGCGGCTCGGCGAGCCGGGCGAGTATCCCTACACGCGCGGCGTCCATCGTGAGATGTACCGCAAGCAGCTGTGGACGATGCGCCAGTACGCCGGGTACGCGAGCGCCAAGGAGTCAAACGCCCGCTACCGCTACCTGCTGGACAACGGCTCGACGGGGCTGAGCATGGCCTTCGATCTGCCGACCCAGCTGGGGCTGGATTCTGACGATCCCCGCTGCCTGGGGGAGGTGGGGCGCACCGGGGTGGCCATCGACACGATCGACGACATGCGGACCGCCTTTGACCAGATCCCGCTCGACCAGGTGTCGACGTCGATGACGATCAACGCGCCGGCCGGGGTGCTGCTGCTCCTCTACGAGCTGGTCGGGGAGGAGCAGGGCGTCGCCGCCGAGCAGCTGCGCGGCACGACCCAGAACGACATCCTCAAGGAGTACATCGCGCGGGGGAACTACATCTACCCGCCCGAGCCGGCGATCCGGCTGACCACGGACCTGTTCGCCTATTGCAACGAGCGCATCCCGCGGTGGAACACGGTGTCGATCTCCGGCTACCACTTCCGCGAGAAGGGCTGCTCGGCCGTCCAGGAGGTCGCCTTCACGCTGGCCAACGGGATCGCCTACGTCCAGGCCGCGCTCGACGCCGGCCTCGAGATCGACCGCTTCGCCCCCCGGCTGGCCTTCTTCTTCAACGGCCACAACAACGTCTTTCAGGAGGTGGCGAAGTTCCGGGCCGCCCGCCGGATGTGGGCGCACATCATGCGTGAGCGCTTCGGCGCCCAGGACGAGCGCTCGTGGCGGCTGCGCTTCCACACCCAGACCGGCGGGGTGACGCTGACCGCCCAGCAGCCGGAGAACAACATCGTCCGGGTCGCGCTGCAGGGGTTCGCGGCCGTCTGCGGCGGCACCCAGTCGCTGCACACCAACGGCTTTGACGAGGCGCTGGCGCTGCCTACCGAGCGCGCCGCCCGGATCGCCCTGCGCACCCAGCAGATCATCGGCTACGAGTCGGGCGCGGCCGACACCGTTGACCCGTTCGCCGGCTCCTACTTCGTCGAGGCGCTGACCGACGAGATCGAGACCCGCGCCCAGGAGCTGATCGACAAGGTCGACCAGCTCGGTGGATCCGTCCAGGCGATCGAGTTCATCACCGCCGAGATCGAGGAGTCGGCCTTCGGCTACCACGAGCGCTACCGGACCGAGCAGGACGTCGTCGTGGGAGTCAACCGGTTCGTCGATGACACCCCGGAGGTCCAGGAGATCCTGCGGGTCGACCCCGAGTCCGAGCGCGCGCAGGTGGCCCGCCTGGCCGCCTTCAAGGAGCAGCGCGACCAGGGGCTGGTGGCCACGCGCCTGGAGGAGGTCCGCACGGCGGCCGCCGGTACGGACAATCTCCTGCCGCCGCTGCGCCAGGCCCTCAAGGACCGCTGCTCCGTGGGCGAGGTCTGCGGCGCCATGCGCGACGTGTTCGGCGACTACCGCCCCGCCTTCTGAGTTGCTCGTTCCCGCTGCCAGTTTCACGGACTTCGTCCTCGCCCTGCACATCCTGGGCGTGGTCGCCGGCTTCGGGGTCACGTTCGCCTACCCGCTGCTCCTCGCCGCGGCCGACGCCGCCACCTTCCGGGTGCTGCGGCTGGTCAGCCAGCGGCTCGTCAACCCGGGGCTGCTGGTCGTGCTCGTCTGCGGCATCTACCTGGCCGCCAAGGAGCACCAGTTCGGCGCCTTCTACGTGCAGTGGGGGATCGCCGCCGTGATCGTGCTCGGCGGCATCGAGGGGGCGGTCATGACGCCACGGCTCAGGACGCTCTCCTCGGCGAGTGGTGGGGGCACGGATGCGACGACCCTGCGCCAGCTGCGGGGCGCCGGCGCCCTGCAGAGCCTCATCGTGGTGCTCACGGTCCTCTTCATGGCGCTGCACCTCGGCGCCTGACCGGCGCCGTGCGGATCTTCGTCGCCGGCGCCACTGGAGTCATTGGCCGTCAGCTCGTTCCGCTGCTGATCGGGGACGGCCACCGAGTGGCCGGGATGACCCGCACCCCCGCTCACGCCGGCCTGCTCACCGACGCGGGCGCCGAGCCGGTCGTCTGCGACGTGTACGACCGTGAGGCGCTGGTCGAGGCTGTTGGGCGCTTCCGACCGCAGGCGATCATCCACCAGCTCACTGACCTCCCCGACGACCCCGACCGCCTCGCCGAGTACGCAGAGCGCAACCTGCGCATCCGCACCGAGGGCACCGCGAACCTCCTGGCGGCTGCCCGGGCGGCCGGCGTCGGCACGATCCTCGTGCAGAGCATCGCCTGGGAGGTGCCCGGCGAACGCGGAGCGGCCATGGAGCGCTTCGAGCGCCTCGTCCTCGAGGCGGGGGGTGTGGTCGTGCGCTACGGGCAGCTGTATGGGACCGGCACCTTCTACGAGTCCGAGCCGCCGGATCCGCCACGGATCAACGTCGCCGACGCGGCCCGGCGGACGATCCCATTGCTGACGGCCCCCTCGGGCATCGTCGTGCTCACGGACGACGAGTAGCGGCGCGCAACGACGGCCGGCGAGGCCGGCGGCAGGCGCAGCACCACGCTCCTGGGCCGACTTGGGCAAGAACTTTCGTTGCGCATTCGTGGCGAAGGCGGTCCAAAACTCGACATTTCTGAGCGGTGGGGAGAGGAAATCTCGCCGCGGGTCAATACGCTTGTTTCAAGTGCCCGGTTCGGACCTCGGGAGAGACATGGTGGTTGTGAGCAGTCAGGCGCGCGGGTGAGCGATCAGCAGCACGACAGGTGGTGGGAACAGGCGCTGCTGACCGCCGCGCCGGTGATGCTCTTCGCCGTCGATCGCGACTGGCGGATCCTGTTTGCCAACGGTGAGTTCGAGCGCCGCTTCCCGATCTCGGGCACCACTGATATCGGCCGCACGTTGTGGGAGCTGTTGCCGCGGATCAACGGCACGATGGTCGAGCGCAACTACCGGGAGGCGATGGAACGCGACGAGGAACGCGAGTTCATGGCCAAGGGCTTCACCGGCTGGTTCCGGACCCACATCCGGCCCTTCCCCCAGGGACTGCTCGTCTCCCTGTTCGACATCACGGAGCAGAAGGCCGCCGAGGAGCAGGCCTCGCATCTGGCCGCCGAGCACGGAATGCTGCATCGGGTCGCCGAAGCCGTCGTCCGTGGGACGGAGCCCGCGAAGCTGTTTGAGATGATCGCCTCAGAGCTGGGTCAGCTGCTGGGGGTGCGGGCGGTCTCGGTGGGCCGGGATCTCGGCGGTACCCACACGGAGGTCCTCGGCAACTGGACCGCCGACGGAGACCTCCAGCTGCGGCTGGGGATCCGTGTCTCAGACCCCGATCACGAGTTTCGCCGTGCTGTGCGCACCGGCCGCCCGGTGCGCTCCTCCGCAGCCGACGGGACGCTCAGCCAGGTGTTCGCCGCCGCCGGCTGCCAGGCCGCCTTCGCGGTGCCCATCTACGCTGGTGGTCGGCTCTGGGGCGGGCTGATCACCGCGTCGCTGGACCCGGATGCCTACACCGGCGAGGATGCGCGCCGCCAGATCGAGCTCTCGGAGCTGGCCGGCCAGGCGATCGGCAACATCGAGGCCCAGGAGCAGCTCGTCCGCCTGGCGACCAGCGACCCGCTGACCGGGCTGATCAACCACCGCACCTTCCAGGAGCGGATGCAGGAGGCCGTCGCCCACGCGCAGAGCGCGGGGGCCGACCTCGCGCTGGCGCTCCTCGACATCGATGACTTCCGGGTCGTCAACGAGATGCGCGGCCACCGCACCGGCGACACCCTGCTGGCGGCGGCCGCCCGCGCCCTGCGCGCCTTCCCCCGGCCTGGCGACGTGCTCGCCCGAGTGGGGGGCGACGAGTTCGCGCTCCTGCTCGAGGGCGTTGACGCGATGACGGCCCTGGCCACCGTCGAGAGGGCCCGCGCAGCGCTCACGGCGGCGGTGCGCCGGGCCGGGGGCTCCGTGGTGACCTCCTCGGTGGGGATCTGCGACCTCTCGACGGCCGGCTCGGGGGACCGGCTGTTCGAACTCGCCGATGGTGCCCTGTACTGGTCAAAGGCCCACGGCCGCAATCGCGCCTGCGTGTTCGATCCTTCGGTCGTGCGCGAGCTGAGCGCCGCCGACCGCGCCAAGCAGCTCGAGCGAACCAGGGCCCTCATCGGGATCTCGGCGCTGGCCCGGGCGATCGACGCCAAGGACCCGGCGACCCGCCGCCACTCCGACCGGGTGGCCGCGCTGGCCACCCGGCTGGCCGGCATCGCCGGCTGGGCGCCGGCGCCGATCGCCCGCCTGCAGGAGGCCGCGCTCGTCCACGACGTCGGCAAGATCGGCGTGCCCGACGCGATCCTGCTCAAGCCCGGAGCGCTCAGCCGCGAGGAGTACGAGCAGATGAAGCGCCACGCGGCGATGGGCGCCGAGATGCTCCAGGGGGTCCTCACCATGGAGCAGGTCACCTGGGTGCGTGGCCACCACGAGCGGCCCGACGGCGCCGGCTATCCGGACGGCCTGGGCGCCGGCCAGATCGACGACGGGGCGGCCCTGCTGGCCCAGGCCGACGCGTTCGAGGCGATCGTCACCCGTCGCGTCTACAGCCCCGCCCGCACCGTCGCCGAGGCGGTGGACGAGTGCAGCGCCCTGTCGGGACGGCAGTTCATGCCGACGGCCGTCGAAGCCCTCCGGGCGCTGTTCTCCAGCGGCGCCCTCGACGCCTGGGCCCGGCCCGAGCGGTTCTCCGACCCCGCGTTGCCGCTGCCCACCGGCCCGGCCGAGCTCGGGGCGGCGACCCTGCTGTAGCCCGTGGGCTCGGTGTGCCGCCCCGCCCTCCGCGGTCGGGACCTACTGCTCCTGGCGGGCCTGCATCGGCAGGCGGAACACGAGCAGGGCGGCCAACGCCAGCGGGATCAGGCACACCCAGGCGCTGACTGACAGTCCCTCAGTCGGCAGATGGCCGGCGCCGGTCCGGCTGAAGAACACCGTCCCCAGGACGGCGACGCCGAGCGCGGAGGCCAGCTGCTGGATCGCGTTGAGCACGCCGGAGGCCGAGCCGACCTCGTCCATTGCCACTCCGGCGAGGATGAAGTCAAACAGCTGCCCGAAGCTGAACCCGGCGCCCACGCCGATCACGAACAGCCCCGGCGCCAGTGCCCACGAGGACACGGAGCGCGCTCCGCCCACAGTGAGCGCCAGGATGATCGTGCCCACGGCCACCACGGCCACCCCCATGTGGATCACGTGGCGTCCCAACCTGCCGACGAGCGCGAACGACAGGACCATCGCGATGACCATGCCGACCGTCATCGGCATCAGCGTCAACCCGGCGTGGGTGGGCGAGAAGTGCTCGTCGAGCTGGCAGAAGAGCGAGACGAGCAGCAGCAGCCCGGCGAAGGTGGCGAAGAAGGCCAGCGCCACCGCGATGCCGGTCACGTAGGTGCGGTTGCGCAGCAGACCGGGTTCGATCAGCGGGGATTCGCGCGCGGCGGCGCTCGTAGACGAGGAAGGCCATCAGCAGCGCGAATCCGGCACCCAGCATCACGAACGTCCATGCCGGCCAGCCGTCGGCCCGGCCCTGGATCAGCGGGTAGATGATCGCCACCGCGCTGGCGCCGACGAGGAGCATGCCGACGACGTCGAGTCTCACTCCGTGGTGCGACGCCCCGCGCGGCAGGACGCGGACGGCGGTGATGAAGGCGAACAGGCCGATCGGCAGGTTGATGAGGAACACCAGCCGCCAGCCGGTGCTCAGCAGGTCGGCATCGATGAGCACGCCGGCCAGGATCGGGGCGGCGATCGCCGACAGGCCCATCACCGGGCCGAAGGCGGCGAACACCTTGGGCATCTCCTCCTCGGCGAAGACCTCCTTGAGCATCCCGAAGCCCTGGGGGATGAGCAGGGCGCCGAACGCCCCCTGTAGCGCGCGCGTCACGATCAGGACCCCGGGAGAGGGAGCGGCGGCGCAGGCCGCCGACATCGCCGTGAAGCCCGCGGAACCGATCAGGAACAGGCGGCGGCGGCCGAAGATGTCGCCGAGTCGGGCGCCGGTCACCAGCAGCACGGCGAAGGCCAGCGTGTAGGCCGCCGACAGCCACTGCAGCGTCGTCGCCCCGCCGCCCAGGTCGGCGCGGATCGACGGGCCGGCGACGTTGACGATCGTCGCGTCCATCAGGTCCATGACCTCGGCGGCCAGGACGACCGCGAGCACGATCCACCGCCAGCGGTAGGGCCCCCGCTCAGCGCCGGAGCGGGTTGCTGACGATGCGGGAATGGGTGGGGCGGAAGCACTCATGCGGATCTCCTGGTCAGTACTACGTTCGTCGCGAACAACGTTCGTAACGAACAGCGTACGTAACGAACGCTGGTCGTGTCAAGTACGGCTTCTCGCCGTGGAGTCACCGGTCCGACGGCGGAGCACCCGGGACCGCCCGGCCAAGCCCCCGCTGAGCGAGGACCTGATCGTCGAGACCGCGTTGCGGATCCTCCGCGAGGAGGGCCTGGACGCGGTCACCATGCGGCGCGTCGCCACGGAGCTCGACACCGGTGCCGCGTCGCTCTACGTCTACATCGGAGGCCGTGACGAGCTGCGATGGGCGATGCTCGATCGCGTCACCGCCTCAGTGCCGCTGGAGCCTCCCGATCCCGCGCGCTGGCGCGAACAGGTCCACGACCTCCTGGGAGGATGGCGGCGGGCCATGGAGGCCCATCCGGGGATCGCGACC
Organism: uncultured Solirubrobacteraceae bacterium; assembly: GCA_963800545.1. GTDB lineage: Bacteria > Actinomycetota > Thermoleophilia > Solirubrobacterales > Solirubrobacteraceae > Palsa-465. Next base: position 133,821 of record CAWDBJ010000003.1, on the reverse strand, counting down.
GTCGCCGTCGGCAACCCGCCGACCTCCGAGCGCACACTCCAGGGCGCCGACGCCCTGTTGGCCATCCTGCTGACCGGAGGGGTGAGGCCCCAGGACGCCGCCTGGGCGCTGGACATCCTGCCGCTCATGACCACCGCAGTGGCGGTCGAGGCCGCGGTCCACGTGGAGCACGGCCGCACCGAGGAGGCGACCGTCGCGCGCATGACGGAGGCGTTTTCCCGGCTGCCGCCCGAGCGGTTCCCCAATCTGACCAGCCATCGCGCGCTGCTCACCAGCGGATCGGGCGACGAGCGTTTCACCTTCGCGATCGACGTCTTCCTCGACGGCCTCGTCGCCCGGGCCGCGCGTCCCTGACATCCGGCTGCCGGGCGCGTCCATGCAGTCGCCCCCGCGGGAAGGAGTCCCCGGCAGGTGCCCGAAAACCGAGGCGATGCCCGATCAGACAGCCAGCCGCACGCTCGTCAAGTCCGCCCCGGAGCTGTGGGCGGAGTGCAGCGAGGCGGCATCCCTGGCCAAGCACCTCGGTGCCTTTGGCGAGATCCGAATCACGAAGCTCGAGCCCGAGACCGCCGTCGCCTGGGAGGGTGAAGCCGTGCGCGGCACGGTGCGTCTCGAGCCGTCGGGATGGGGGACCCGCGTCATCCTGACGGCGCAGGACGCCCCACCCGCCGACCCGGCCACCGACAGCGACACCGACCCCGACGCGACCCGCCCGCTCTCGAGCTCGCGCCCGAGGCCCGCCCCGGCCGGCTGCGCCGGATCTTCCTGAGCTGGCGCCGGGTGCCGGCCCAGCCGGCCCCCCCGGCGCAGGACGTCGACGTGACCCCGACGCCCCCGGAGACCGAGGCCCCCGCCAGTGAGGCCCTCGACGCCGCCCTGGACAGCCTGGGCCGCGCGCATCACCGTCCGTACTCGCGCGCCTGACCGCAGAGGCGCCCCGTAGACTCGCGCGCTCTATGCGCGAGAAAGCACCGGAAACCTACGAGGAGAAGCTGGCCCAGCTCGAGGAGCTGCGCCAGGAGGCGATCCACAACGCCGGCCAGGCGGCGGTCGACAAGCAGCACGACCGCGGCAAGCAGACCGCCCGGGAACGGATCCACAAGCTGCTGGATCCCGGCAGCTTCCAGGAGCTCGACACCTTCGTGCGCCACCGCACGCTCGACTTCGAGATGCAGCGCAACCGGCCGTGGGGCGATGCCGTCGTCACCGGCCACGGGACGATCGACGGGCGCCGGGTGTGCGTGTTCAGCCAGGACTTCACCGTCTTCGGCGGCTCGCTGGGCGAGGTCATGGCCGAGAAGATGTGCAAGATCATGGACCTGGCGGCCAAGATCGGCTGCCCGGTGATCGGCATCAACGACTCCGGCGGGGCGCGGATCCAGGAGGGGGTCGTCTCCCTCGGGGCCTACGGCGACGTGTTCCTGCGCAACGTGCGCTGCAGCGGCGTGATCCCGCAGATCAGCCTGGTGATGGGGCCGTGCGCCGGCGGCGCCGTCTACTCGCCGGCGATCACGGACTTCATCTTCATGGTCAAGGAGACCTCGCACATGTTCATCACCGGCCCCGACGTCATCAAGACGGTGACCGGGGAGGAGGTGGGCTTCGAGGACCTCGGTGGGGCGATGTCGCACAACTCCAAGTCCGGGGTGGCCCACTTCGCCGCCGATGACGAGGACCAGTGCCTCGAGGACGCGCGCTACCTGCTCTCCTACCTGCCGCAGAACAACCTCGAGATCCCGCCGCGGGTGCAGCCCACTGATGATCCCCTGCGCGAGGACCCCGAGCTCGACACCGTCGTCCCCGACAGCCCCAACAAGCCCTACGACATGCGCGAGGTCATCCGCCGGGTCGTCGACGACGGCGAGTTCCTCGAGGTCCACGAGCACTATGCGCGCAACATCGTCTGCGGCTACGCCCGGATGGACGGCTTCTCCGTGGGGGTCGTCGGCAACCAGCCGGCCCAGATGGCGGGCGTGCTGGACATCGAGTCCTCGGAGAAGGCGGCGCGCTTCATCCGCACCTGCGACGCCTTCAACACCCCGATCGTCACCTTCTGTGACGTTCCCGGGTTCCTGCCCGGCACGACCCAGGAGTGGGGCGGGATCATCCGCCACGGCGCCAAGCTGCTCTACGCCTACGCCGAGGCGACCGTGCCCAAGATCACCATCATCACCCGCAAGGCCTACGGCGGCGCCTACGACGTCATGGGGTCAAAGCACCTGGCGGCCGACTTCAACTTCGCCTGGCCGAGCGCCGAGGTCGCGGTGATGGGCCCCGAGGGCGCGGTCAACATCATCTACCGGCGCGACATCGCCTCCTCGCCGACGCCCGACGACCCGCGCCAGAAGCTGATCGAGGACTACAAGGCCCATTTCGCCAACCCGTACGTGGCCGCGGAGCGCGGCTACATCGACGACGTGATCATCCCGCACGAGACCCGGCCCAAGGTGATCACCGCGCTGCACACGCTGCAGACCAAGCGCGAGCCCGGCCCGCGCCGCAAGCACGGCAACATTCCGCTCTAGCGCCGTCCAGAGATCGCGCCTCGGCTTGAGGCGCGGCTCCATGCCGTCGATACGACGGCATGGTGCGCTCCTGCGATGTCGACCCCTGCTCGTGCTGGCGGTCTGGCGGCCGTGGTGGTCGCGCCGGCGACGGCGCCGGCGGCGATCCTGCACCGTGGCCCGTGGGCCATGCCGGCGGGGCCCGCCGGCTCGGCCCGCTGCCCGCCCGGGCGACGTCCGTGCCGCGGTGGCGCTGGCTCCCCGTGACCCGGCCGCCCTGGCGCGCTACGCGCACGAGGTCTCGACGCCCGGCACCCGGCTATCACCGGTATCTGAGCGTCGGCCAGTTCGCCGCGGCGCTTTGCCCCCCGCGCTGCGCAGGTCGCCGCCGTCGGGCCTCCCTGGGCGCCCACGGCCTGCGTACCGGCGCGCTGTCGGCCAACGGCCTGGCGCTCGCCGTGACCGCTCGCGCCGCCGTCGTGCAGAGCGCCTTTGCGACCTCGCTGCGGCGCTTCGCTCTCCCCGACGGCGCGCATGGGCCTGGCCCACCGCCGGCCGCCGACGGTCGATCCCCGGATCGCCCGCCTCGTGCAGGGCGTCGTCGGCCTCAGCACGCCGGCGCCCACCGCGCCCCGTCCCCACCTCGTCGCGCACGCCTCCGCCGGCGCGGCCGACTGCGCCGGCGCACGGCTCGGCGGCCGCCGCCGACGCGAGCTACACGACCAGCCAGATCGCCGCCCGCTATGGCCTCTCGAGCCTCTATGCGGCGGGCCTTCAGGGCCGCCACGTGACGGTCGCCGTCTATGAGCTCGAGCCGTTCGCGGCTGCCGACATCGCCGCCTTCCAGCGCTGCTTTCACTCCACCGGCGCGGTCACGCACCGTCCGCGTCGACGGCGGCGCCGGCACCGGCGCCGGCAGCGGCGAGGCCGCGATGGACATCGAGGATGTCCTCGGCCTCGCTCCCCAGGCCGACGTCCGCGTCTACGAGGGCCCCGCGTCGGGCGTCGGTGCCTATGACACCTATGCGCGGATCGTCTCCGACGACGCCGCCCAGGTGGTGACGACCTCGTGGGGCCTGTGCGAAGCCGACGAGGGCGCCGGCGCCGCTCGCGCCGAGTCGACCCTCTTCCAGGAGGCCGCGGTCCAGGGGCAGACGATCCTCGCCTCCACCGGCGACCAGGGCGCCGACGACTGCGGCGATCGCGCTCCGGCCGTCGATGATCCCGCCAGCCAGCCATGGGTCACCGGCGTCGGCGCCACCTCGCTGAGCCCGCTCCGCGAAAGCGTCTGGAACAACGCCTACGGCGCCACCGGCGGGGGCGTCTCGCGGCTCTGGGGCCGGCCCGCCTATCAGGCCTCCGCCGCCCAGCCGCAGACCGCGGTCAGCTGCGGCATCGAGCGCGGCGCGCGCCTGTCGCGAGGTTCCCGACGTCGCCGCCGACGGGGATCCCAACACCGGCTACGTCGTCCGCTACAACGGCAGCTGGGCGACGATGGGCGGGACGAGCATCTCCACGCCCACCTGGGCCGCCGTCGTCGCGCTGGCCGACTCCTCGCCGGCCTGCGCCGGGCGGCCGGTCGGGTTCGCCAACCCCGCGCTCTACGCGCTCGCCGCCACCGCCTACGCGGCCAACTTCGGCGACGTCACCGTCGGAAGCAACGGCTTCGACCGGGTCCCCGGCTTCGCGGCGGGCCCCGGCTACGACATGGCCTCGGGCCTGGGCACCCCCGACGCGCGCTCCCTCGTGCCCGCGCTGTGCGGCGACGGCGCTGACCCTGGCCACTCCCGCTGCGCAGAGCGTCCGCGGCCGGCCAGGCGCAGCGCCTCGCCCTGAGCGCCACCAGCTCCTCCGGCGCCGCGGTCACCTACGCCGCCTCCGGGCTGCCGCCCGGCCTGGCCGTCTCCGGCGCCGCCATCACCGGGGCCCCGACGGCGAGCGGCCGCTACACCGTGACCGTGACCGCCACTGACGCCGCCGGCGCCAGCCGCCTGGTCCACCTTCCCTGGACGGTGACCGGACCGCGGGCGCAGACGCACGGCGGCGCGCTCGGCGCGCCGCCGCGATCACCCTGGCGGCGCTCGCGAGACCGCGTCGACGACCGTCGGGTCCCCCATCCGGTTGCGCATCCGGGCGCGCGACGGGCGGGCCTGGCCCTGCGCTACAGCCGCCTCCGGGCTGCCGCCGGGGCTGCGCCTGGACCCCGCGCACCGGCGTCATCACCGGCCACCCGCTGCGGACCGGCGCCGCCCGAGTGACGGTGCGGGTCACCGATTCGGCCGGCGCAGCCGCCCGGGCGGTCTTTCGCTGGCGCATCCGCCCACCGGCCAGCGGGTCTAGTGGCCGGCGGGGTCTAGAGCTCGACGGTCTGCGCCTGCACCGCGCCGTCCTGCCAGGCCGCGTAGGCGGCCGCGGCCACCGCCAGGTCCTGGATCGCCAGACCGGTCGAGTCAAACAGCGTCACCGCCTCGCGGGCAGGGACGCCCCGGCGCGTCGCCGGCCAGCACCGCCCCGAGCTCTCCGACCTGCGACGCGGTGCACCAGGCCGGCCTCGATCGCGCCGGTCAGCTCGCCGCCGTGCGAGGCCTGCGCCCACTCGTCGCAGAACAGCGTGCACGCGCGCCACCGCCTCCACCGTCGCCTCGGCCTTGCCGGGCCCGTCGGCGCCGAGCATGTTGAGATGCAGCCCCGGACGGAGGTCCTCGATCCCGATCACCGGCTCACTGCCGGGGGTCACGCAGCAGACGACGTCGGCAGCGACGGCGGCTGCCGCGGTCCCCGGCGCGCCAGCCGAGCTCGTCGGCCAGGGCGCGGGCCGCCGGCTCGCTCGGATCGCAGCAGACGCCGGGGCCGTAGCCCGCCGCCACCAGGCAGCGCGCGGTCCACGCGCCGTGCAGCCCGCAACCGATGATCCCCACGCGTCCGCGCGGACGCCGGAGCGAGCGCCCGCGCCGCCACGGCGGCCACCGCACCGGTGCGCAGCGCGGTCACCGAACGGGCGTCGAGCAGCATCAGCGGCTCGCCGGTGGTCGCGTCCGACAGGCAGATGACGCCCATGACCGTCGGCAGGCCCCGCGCCGGGTTGCCCGGGAACGACGTGATCCACTTCAGCAGCGCGAGCTCTCCGCCGCGGGCCGGCATCGCCCGGAAGTCGCCGTGCGGCGGGCTGGGCAGATACACCTTGGCCGGCATCGTCCATTCGCCGGCGTGATAGCGGGCAAAGCCCTCGCGGACGCGCTCGATGGCGTCGGCCGGCGAGACGGCGCGCAGGACGGCGTCGTGGGCGAGGACGGGGACAGGCGGCACGGCCCGGTGACGATAGCCTCGGTCAGGCAATGAACCGTCGTCCAGAGCTCGCCATCGTGGCCCCGGATGCCTCTCCCGAGGAGGCCGCCGCCGTGGTGGCCGCGCTCGAGCGCTTCATGCGGGAGACCGCGCCGGTGCCGGCGCTCATCGGCCCCGCGACGGGATGCCTGGCAGCAGGCGGCATTGCGAGAGGGAGTGGCTCGGTCGCCCGAGCACCTCCCGCCCTGGATGTAGCCGCCGGTGCGCCTGGCCACAGCCTGCGCCGTTCTGGTCGCCGCCGCGCTCGCGCCCGCGACCGCGCTCGCCTCTCCGCTCGCGCCCGAGCCGGCGAGCTCGACCGCGCGGATCGGCTCGGCGCCCCGCCTGCCCGCGGGCGCCCAGTCGCTGGGCGCGCTGCCCGGATCGGCCACCGTTCAGGCCACGGTCACCCTCGCCTCGCGCGACCCGCAGGGGCTCGCCGACTACGCCCGGGAGGTGGCCACCCCCGGCTCCGCCGTCTATCACCACTACCTGAGCGTCGCTCAGTTCGCCGAGCGCTTCGGGGCCGCCCCGGCGGACGTCGACCTCGCACGGGCTGCTCTCGCCGCCGCGGGTCTGCAGCCCGGCGCCCCCGCCGCCGACCGCCTCTCGATCCCGGTGCGCGGCCCCGCCGCCCGGCTGGCGGCGGCCTTCTCGACGGCTTTGTCCGCTATCGCCTGCCCGGCGGCCGGACGGGGTATGCCAACCGTGCGGCTCCGTCGCTCCCCACTGACGTCACCGGCACGATCGAGGCGGTGCTCGGTCTCGACACGCTGGACTGGCGGGTCCCCGCGGGCCTGAGCCACGCGCCGCGCCGCCTCCGCGACGCGCCGCCGCGTGCCCGCACCGCCGAGGTCGCCGAGCCGCGACTCTCCGGCGCGCCGGCCCCCTGCAGTGCCGCCACCACGACGGCCCAGTCGGGCTCGGCCAACACCGCCGATCAGATCGCGGCCGCCAACGGTCTCACCGGGCTCTACAGCACCGGCGTCCTCGGCGACGGCCAGACGGTCGCCCTCTATGAGCTGCAGCCCTACGGGACCGCCGATGTGGCCGCCTACCAGGCCTGCTACGGCACGAGCACCGCGGTGACCACGGTCCCCGTCGACGGCGGCCCCACGTCCACGGATACGGCCACCGACGAAGCCGATCTCGACATCGAGGACGTCATCGGCCTGGCGCCGCACGCCGCCATCGACGTCTACGAGGGTCCCAACACCAGCAGCGGGGCCTACGACACGCTCGCCCAGATCGTCACCGACGACCGCGCCCAGGTGGTCTCCACCTCGTGGGGCCTCTGCGAGGGCCACCTCGGCACCGGCGAGGCCGCCGCGGAGGCGACGCTCCTGCAGGAGGCCGCCGCCCAGGGCCAGACGGTCCTGGCCGCCTCCGGCGACGCCGGCTCCAACGACTGCGGCAACCGACGTCCCCGCCGTCGATGACCCCGCCAGTCAGCCGTACGTGACCGGCGTGGGCGGCACGCGGCTGAGCTCGCCGGGGCGGCCGCCGGTCAGACGGTGTGGAACAGCAGCCAGGGCGCCGGGGGCGGTGGCGTCTCGCGCCGGTGGCCCCAGCCCGGATACCAGACGGGTATCGCCCTCGCCCAGACGAGCATCACCTGCGGGTCGGCGGTGACGACGTGCCGCGAGGTCCCGGATGTGGCCGCCGACGCTGACCCCCGAAGCGGCTACGTCGTCCACGACGGCGGCAGCTGGCAGGTCTATGGCGGCACGAGCGCGGCGGCCCCCACGTGGGCGGCCCTGATCGCGCTGGCCAATGCGTCGCCGGCCTGCAGCCAGGCGGTGGGGTTCGCCAACCCGGCGCTGTACGCGGCGGCTGCCTCTCCCGGGCGGTTCACGGATGTCGTGTCGGGCAGCAACGCCTTCGGGGGGACCGCCGGCTATCTCGCCGGCGGCGGCTTTGACATGGCCTCGGGCCTGGGAGCGCCCAGCGGATCGTCGCTGGCAGCGGCGCTGTGTGGCGGTCGGCGACTCGACGGTCACGACAACCACCTCGACGACCACCTCGACAGCACGACCGCGACGACCGCGACGACCGCGACGACGACCACCGCCACGGCTCCCGCCCGGACCGCGACGCCCCCGATCGCCGTCCCGCCGCTGCCGGCGGTGACCGTGACCAGGCCGCGTCCCCAGCGCGGGCGGGTGCGCCTGCCCGTGAGGCTGTCCGTCGCGGCGGCGGACAGCGCCGGGCTGGCTCTGCGCTACGCGGCCGCCGGCCTCCCGGCGGGGCTGCACATCGACGCTCGCCGCGGTCTCATCGCCGGCACGCCGTGGCGCGCCGGGGTGTGGACGGCGACGATCTCCGCCTCCGACAGCCGCGGCGCCCGGGGCAGCGCCACCGTGCGCTGGACGATCGCCGGGCGCCCGTCGGTCTCATCCGGGTCGCTGCGGCGCGACCCCTTCGGGCGGCCGGTGCTGTCTGTGACCGTCGTCGCCGGCGCGAGGGCCCCCGCCGTGGCCGGCGTCTCGATCGCCGCCCCTCGGGCGAGCCTGCGGTTCGCCGGGCAGGCTCTCCCGGGCGCGATCACGGTGACCGCCGGCGGGCGCGCGGTCCGCTTCCGGGCGCAGGTCCGCAGCGGGTCGCTGATCCTCGCCCTGCCGTCGGCGGCGGCACGGCGGCTGACCATCACGGCCGCCTCTCCGCGCCTCGTGCTGGGGCCCCGGTCAGGCTCCTGGCTGCCCCTCACCGTGACGATCCGCGACGCCGGCGGGGTCAACACCACCATATCTGTGAGGATTGCCGCGATCTAAAAGGCTGTATTCGGATTGCCTTTTGGTAGTTTTGTCTGTCCCGCCCGACGCTCGCTACCCAAAGGAATCCGATGGAGCCCAGCTCGATTGAGACGAAGAAGACGCCGCGGACCGGCTCTCTGGAGAACCCAGAGGTCGTCGAGAACGTTCCCGGGCACGTGATCCCGATCCTCGAGCGCGAGTTCGACGACTTCGACACGGAGTCGACGCGGTACCTCGAGGGCAAGCTGGTCGAGGAGGACTTCATCAAGTTCCGCCTCAAGCAGGGCGTCTACGGGCAGCGCCAGCCCGACGTCCAGATGGTCCGCGTCAAGCTGCCCATGGGCGGGGTCACCCCAGACCAGCTCGAGGCCTTCGCCGATGTCATCGACAAGTACGTTCCGCTGCGCAAGGGCCACATCACCACGCGCCAGAACATCCAGATGCATCACGTGCCGCTCCCCGACGCGGCGGAGCTGATCCGCGAGCTGGGCGACGCCGGCCTGTCCTCCCGCGAGGGCTGCGGCAACACGATGCGCAACGTCACCGGCGACCCGCGGGCGGGCACGCTTGACGGCGAGCTGTTCGACATCACCCCCTACGCCGGCGCCTACGTCCGCTACTTCGTCCGCCATCCCACCACCCAGGCGATGCCGCGCAAGGTCAAGACGGCCTTCACCGCGACCGACGATGACAACGCGATCACGCAGATCCACGACATGGCCTTCACGCCGCGCGAGCGCGACGGCGTGCGCGGCGTCGAGGTCCGCGTCGGTGGGGGCACCTCGATCATGCCCCGTCTGGCGCCGGTGCTCTACGAGTTCGTCGAGCTCGACAACGGCGACTACCTGAAGGTCACTGAGGCGTGCATGCGGATCTTCGACCGCACGGACTTCCTGCGCGTCAACCGGGCCCGGGCGCGGATCAAGGTCCTCATCGACAAGATCGGCATCGACGCCTTCCGCGACCTCGTCGAGGAGGAGCTGCAGGGCGACTGGGTGGCCGAGCGCGACTTCTCGCTCGACGGCATCTTCTTCGACATCGACGAGGAGGCGGCCGCGCCCTCCGCCGGGGACGAGCTTCGAGAGCCCCAACGGCGACCGCCGCCAGTTCGACCGCTTCGCCGACTCCAACGTCGGCCCCGCAGCGCCAGCGCGGCTTCTCCACCGTCGAGGTCAAGGTCGTCCGCGGCGACCTCACGCCCGAGCAGCTGCGCGGCCTGGCCGAGCTCATGCGCCGCTACTGCGGCGGCGCGGCCCGCACGACCGTCCATCAGAACCTCGTCCTGCGCTGGGTCCGGGACGAGTCCGTCTATGAGGTGTGGCGGGCGCTGTCGGCGCTGGAGCTCGGTGACGCCGGCGCCAACGAGATCTCCGACGGCGTCAGCTGCCCGGGAACGGACTCCTGCAAGCTGGGGATCACCAGCTCGATGGGGCTCAACCAGGCGATCCAGGAGCGGATCGCCAGCTTGGACATCGAGGACCCGCTGACCCGGCGCATCCACATCAAGAACAGCGGCTGCCCCAACGGCTGCGGCCAGCACCACATCGCCGACATCGGCTTCTACGGCGCCTCGATCAAGGTCGGGGAGCGGACCATCCCGGCCTACATCCCGCACGTCGGCGGCTCCTACGAGGGCGGCGACGTCCGCTACGGACAGCGGCTCAAGGCCCGCCTGCCCGCCAAGCGCGTGCCGGAGGCCGTGGAGCGTTGGCTACGCTTCTACGAGTCCGATCGCTCTGACGGCGAGACGTTCCGGGCCTTCGTCGACCGGGTCGGCGCCGACGCCTTCCAGGCGCGCGTGAAGGATCTGACGCTGCCGATCGAATTCAACCTTGAGAACATGAACCAGTTCATCGACTTCAACCGCGAGGTGCCCTTCGAGGTCCAGCGCGGCGAAGGGGAGTGCGCGGTCTGAGCGCGACGCTCCCCGATCTCGAGGGCCGTCCGGCTCAGGAGGTGTTGGCGTTCGCCGTGGAGCGGTTCGAGCGGCTGACGCTGGCCTGCTCCTTTCAGAAGGAGGAGTCCGTCCTCTTCCACATGCTCTCCGAGCTGCGCGGCGGCCGGGAGGGGATCCGGGCGTTCGCCATCGACACCGGCGTGCTCTTCCCCGAGACGCTGGCGACCTGGAAGCTGTTCGAGGAGCGCTTCGAGCTGCCGATCGACGTCATCGACGCCTCGAGCCCCGGCGAGCCGTGGACGGTCGAGAACTGCTGCGGCACCGCCAAGGTCGCCGCGCTCGAGCAGGCGCTGACCGGCGTTGACGCCTGGGTCACCGGCATCCGCCGCGAGCAGGCCCCCACCCGCGCGCCAGACCCCCAAGGTCGAGCACGACGCCCGCCGGGGGATCGGCAAGCTCAACCCCCTCGCCGACTGGTCAGAGAAGGACGTCTGGCGCTACATCTTCGAGCACGACCTGCCCTACAACCCGCTGCATGACGCGGGCTATGCCTCGATCGGCTGCGCCCCCTGCACGCTGCCCGGCTCCGGCCGCGAGGGCCGCTGGGCGGGTTCTGAGAAGACCGAATGCGGGATTCACGTGGAGATCCAGTGACGGCTCAGCTCACCTCCCACCCCACCTCCCCGGCAGACCTATGAGCCCCACCCATTACGAGCTCTCCCATCTCCAGGCGCTGGAGGCGGAGTCGATCCACGTCTTCCGCGAGGTCGCCGCCGAGTTCGAGCGCCCCGTGCTCCTGTTCAGCGGCGGCAAGGACTCGATCGTGCTCCTGCGCCTGGCCGAGAAGGCGTTTCGCCCGGGCAAGTTCCCCTTCCCGGTGATGCACGTCGACACCGGCCACAACTTCCCCGAGGTCATCGCGTTCCGCGACCGGCTCGTCTCCCAGCTCGGCGAGCGGCTGATCGTGGCTCACGTGCAGGACTCGATCGACGCCGGCCGCGTGACGGAGGAGACCGGCCCGCGGGCCTCGCGCAACCGGCTGCAGACCACGACCCTGCTCGACGCGATCGAGGAGCATGGCTTCGATGCCGCCTTCGGCGGCGCGCGCCGCGACGAGGAGCGCGCCCGGGCCAAGGAGCGCGTCTTCTCCTTCCGCGACGACTTCGGCCAGTGGGATCCCAAGCGCCAGCGGCCGGAGCTGTGGGCGCTGTACAACGCGCGGATCCGCAAGGGCGAGCACGTCCGGGTGTTCCCGATCTCCAACTGGACCGAGCTCGACGTCTGGCAGTACATCGCCTCCGAGGGGCTGGAGATGCCCTCGATCTACTTCTCCCACGAGCGCGAGGTGTTCGCCCGCGACGGGATGCTCTACGCCCGCAACGAGTTCATGGAGATGATGGAGGGCGAGGAGCCGTTCACGGAGTCCGTGCGCTACCGGACCGTGGGTGACATGACGTGCACCGGGGCGGTTCGCTCGACGGCCACGACGCTCGAAGAGGTCGTCGCCGAGATCGCCGCCACCCGCATCACCGAACGGGGCGAGACCCGCGCCGATGACCGGGTGACCGAGGCCGCCATGGAGGACCGCAAGCGCGAGGGCTACTTCTGATGACGGCCACGACCCCCTCGCCCAACGGCAACGGCACGACCTACTCGATGCCCAAGCGCAACACCGAGCTGCTGCGGATCGCCACCGCCGGCTCGGTCGACGACGGCAAGTCGACGCTCATCGGCCGGCTGCTCTACGACTCCAAGGCGATCCTCGCCGACCAGATGGACCACGTCGTGCAGACCTCCGAGCGCCGCGGCGACGGCTACGTCAACCTGGCGCTGCTGACCGACGGCCTGCGCGCCGAGCGCGAGCAGGGGATCACCATCGACGTCGCCTATCGCTACTTCCAGACGACGAAGCGCAAGTTCATCATCGCCGACACCCCCGGCCACGAGCAGTACACCCGCAACATGGTCACCGGCGCCTCGACCGCCGACGTCTCGATCGTGCTCGTCGACGCGCGCAAGGGCGTCTCCGAGCAGACCCGGCGCCACGCCTACATCGCCTCGCTGCTGCGCATCCCCCACGTGATCGTGTGCGTCAACAAGATGGACCTCGTCAAGTACGACGAGAACGTCTTCTACGACATCCTCGAGGAGATGACCGACTGGGCCGCCCGGCTGGCCATCCCCGACACCACCTTCATCCCGATCTCCGCACTCAAGGGCGACAACGTCGTCGAGCGCTCCGATCGCATGCAGTGGTACGGCGCCTCGACGCTGCTCTACCACCTCGAGCACGTCGTCATCGCGCCCGACCGCAACCTCTCAGACGTCCGCTTCCCCGTGCAGTGGGTGATCCGCCCGATGTCGGACTCCCACCACGACTACCGCGGCTTCGCCGGCCAGGTGGCCGGCGGCATCCTCTCCCCGGGCGACGAGGTCACCGTCCTGCCGGGTGGCCAGCGCTCGACCATCGCCGGTATCGACGCCCACGAGACCGAGGTCACGAAGGCATTCCCGACGATGTCCGTCGCCGTCCGCCTGGCCGACCAGATCGACGTCTCCCGGGGCGACATGCTCGTCGGACGCGAGGACCAGCCGGCCGCCGCCCGCGAGCTCGAGGCGATGGTCTGCTGGATGTCGGAGCAGCCCATGCAGCCCCGCGGCAAGTACTCGATCAAGCACACCACCCGCACCGCCCGGGCGATCATCGAGGCAGCTCGACTACCGCGTCGACATCAACACCCTCGAGCACGTCGATGCGTCTCAGCTCGGCCTCAACGAGATCGGCCGCGTGCAGCTGCGCTGCTCCTCGCCGCTCGTCGTCGACCCCTACAGCCGCAACCGCACCACCGGCAGCTTCATCCTCATCGACGAGTCGACCAACGACACCGTCGCTGCCGGGATGATCCTCAACGCACGCTGACCCGACGGGTCAGACTCGCGCCGCGATCAGGCCGACGGCCAGGATGACGTGGGCGGCGGCCAGCGCCCGCAGCGCGCCCTCCAAAGGCCCGGCAAGTCGCTCGGCGTCGAGGGACTCGACGCGGCCGTCGGTGAACTGCTGGGCGCCTGAGACCGCCTGGGTGCGCCGCCGCAGGTCGCGGGCGGGTGTGCTGAGGCGCCGCTGGGCGAGGCTCGTCAGCGCGCACGCGCCGGCCACCAGCAGTGTGGCCGGCCGGATGGTCAGCGTCTGGGCGAACGCTCCCGTGAACGCGGGAAAGCCGCCCCAGGCGATGGCGAACCACACGTCGGAGTGAAAGCGCCCGCCGCCCAGCTCGAGGTTGTAGGCGAGCGCCAGGAAGGCGCCGGCGGCGACCAGCGGGATGAGCAGGGCCGAGACGGAGATCGCGCCGGCGATGCCGATGGCGACGGCCCCGCCGAGGCCGGCGACCGCCAGGGCGACGAGCGTCGTGTCGCTGAGCCGGGTGTTGAGCGGCCGTCCCTGGAGCTCGTCGAGAGCATGGGCGGCGATCCCCGACGGCGAGGAAGAACGGCGACCAGGGCGGCCACCAGGCGGCCGCCGTGCACGTGGGCCTGCGCGACCGCGGCCGCGCCGATGGCCACGTAGCTGAGATGCCACGCCGTGTAGGGCGGGTGCAGCAGCGTGACCAGATCACGCCACCCGCCGGGGGCCAGCGCGTAGAAGGCCGGCCGGTCGCCGAGCTTATGCGGGCGCGCCGCCGTCCCTGACCCCCGACATGACCAGGCCCGCCCCGAAGCTCATCCGCCGCGCGCTCACCTGGGTGATGCCCGCCTCGCGCCACAGGCGCGGCAGGTCCGGGTAGGCGGCGTGGAACTGCTCGATGTTCGGTCCGAGGAAGCGGCCGACCTCGTACCAGGACCGCGAGACGAGGCGGCCGATGAGCGGCAGCCCGACGCGGGTATGGACGCGCCACAGCGCCCGCAGCCCCGGCCGGGGCGGCACGCCGAACTCGATCATGCCGATCCGCCCGCCGGGCTTGACCACCCGCGCCAGCTCGCGCAGGGTGGCCGCCGGATCATCGACGTAGCGCAGCAGGTAGGTGAACGACAGGGCGTCGAAGGTGGCGTCGGGGAACGGCAGGTGCTCGGCCTCCCCCTGCTCGAAGCGCACCCGCTGCCCGTTGCGCTGCGCGGGCGACGGCCAGCATGTCGGCCGACTGGTCAAGCCCGACGATGTCCGCGCCCGGGGCGGCCCGCGCCAGCGCAAAGGCCACCATCCCGGTCCCGCTGGCCACGTCGAGGATCCGCTGGCCCGGCTGGGGGTCGATCGCCGCGACGAGCGCCCGGCGCCACCGCGGGTCCTGGCCGAAGCTCATCACCGCCCCCACCTGGTCATAGAACCGCGGCAGTCCCTGAAAGAGCGTGAGCGCGTGACGCTTGCGAGGAGTGGCGGGCACGGCGGTGAAGACTACGGGGGGGTGAGGATCGGCCTCCCGCAGGCTCTTACCTACATGGCCTTTCACGCCGCGGGTGCTCCCGATACCGCATCTGCCCCAAACGCCGAGCCGTATCCGCAGCCCCCGGACGCCGGGGCCTCCGGATACGGCTGGGTCAGATTGCTGGGTTCGGTATCGGCAACCCCCGTTTTCGGCTCGTCGCGTGATCGGATGACCGCGATCGCCGACCAGCAGCGGGGCTACGCCTCACGTGGGCAGCTGCTCGCCGCCGGGGTGCCGTCGACGACCATCGACAGACACGTCGCTGGTCGATGGCTGCGTCCGGTGCACCGCGCCGTCTTCTCCGTGGGCCATCGCGCGCCGATCCCCCTCGGTCCCGAGACGGCGGCGCTGCTGGCGATCCGCGACGGCGCCGCCCTGAGCCATCACTCGGCCGCTGTGCTGTGGGGGATGACCTCCGCGCTGCCCGACGAGGCGCCGATCCACCTGACCGTCCCGGGGAGCCCCGGCGGCCATCCGAGCGGCGTGATCATGCATCGCAGCGGCCTGTTCACCACCCGGGACCTGCGGGTCCGCCACGGGCTCCCGGTCACCTCGCCGGCCCGCGTCCTGCTTGACCTCGCGCCCCAGAGCGCCGACCGCGACCTCGAGCGCCTGCTCGACCAGGGCCTCGTCTCTCGGGTGCTCCGTCTCGGCGACGTCGCTGAGCTGCTGCGGCGCTGCGGGCGCCACCACGGCCGGTGGGCGCTGCAGGCGCTCCTCGAGCACCACACCACGACCACCTTCACCCGCAGCGACGCCGAGGAGCGCTTCCTCCAGCTCGTCCGCGACGCTCAGCTGCCCCAGCCGCTGGTCAACGTGCGCCGCCATGGCTTCGAGATCGACTTCCTGTGGCCCGAGCACGGCGTCGCGGCCGAAATCGACGGCTTCACTTATCACCGCACCCATCACCGCTTCGAGCACGACCACGACAAGGACGCGCGCCTCACGGTGGCGGGGATCGACGTCATCCGCTTCACCTGGCGGCAATTGCGCGACGAGCCGCTGGCGGTCGTCGCGGCAACCGTGCGAGCCCTCACCTCCCGGCGGCAGAAAGGCCGATAAAGTGGCCCGCCGCATGTTCTCGAAGGTCCTGATCGCCAACCGCGGCGAGATCGCGGTCCGAATCATCCGCGCCTGCGAGGAGCTGGGGATCGCCACCGTGGCCGTCTACTCCGAGCTGGACCGTGACGCGCTGCACGTCAAGCGCGCCGACGAGGCCTACCTGCTCGGGCCGGGGCCCGCCAGCGAGAGCTATCTCAATATCGACAAGATCCTCGAGGTCATCGAGCAGTCCGGAGCCGAGGCGGTCCATCCCGGCTACGGCTTCCTGGCCGAGAACGCCGCCTTCGCCCGAGCGCTCGAGGAGAACGACGTCGTCTTCATCGGGCCGCCCTCGTCCGCCATCGACGCCATGGGATCCAAGACCAAGGCCCGCGAGCTGATGGAGAAGGCGGGGGTGCCGATCGTGCCCGGCACCACGGAGCCGGTGGAGACGATCGAGGACGCCGAGAAGGTGATCGCCGACACCATCGGCTATCCGGTGGCGGTCAAGGCGGCCGGCGGCGGCGGCGGCAAGGGCTTCCGCGTCGCCCTCACAGAGGACAAGCTCAAGGATGCCTTCGAGGGCGCCGCCCGCGAGGGCGAGAAGTTCTTCGGCGACGCCACCGTCTACCTGGAGCGCTACCTACCGGACCCACGCCACGTCGAGGTCCAGGTCCTGGCCGACTCCCACGGGACGGTCATCCACCTCGGGGAGCGCGACTGCTCGCTGCAGCGCCGCCACCAGAAGCTCATCGAGGAGTCGCCGGCGCCTGCGGTCGACGAGAAGCTGCGCGCCAAGATCGGGAAGATCGCCACTGAGGCGGCCGCCGCCGTCAACTACACCGGCGCCGGGACGATCGAGGGCCTGCTCCAGGACGGGGAGTACTTCTTCCTCGAGATGAACACCCGGGTCCAGGTCGAGCACTGCGTCACGGAGATGGTCACCGGGATCGACATCGTCAAGGAGGGCATCCGCGTGGCCGCCGGGGAGAAGCTGTCGATCAGCCAGGACGACCTCGTCCTGCGCGGGCACGCCATCGAGTGCCGGATCAACGCCGAGGACGCCTCCAAGAACTTCGCCCCCGCCCCGGGGACGATCGGCGACTACCGCGAGCCGACCGGCCCGGGGGTGCGCGTCGACTCAGGGGTCGGTCCCGGCTCGGAGATCAGCCCCATGTATGACCCGATGGTGGCCAAGCTGATCGTGTGGGACGTCGACCGCGAGCAGGCCACCCGGCGGATGCTCAGAGCCCTGGGCGAGTACGAGATCACGGAGCTCAAGACGCTCATCCCCTTCCACCAGGCGATCCTCGCCACTGAGCAGTGGGCCAACGCCGAGACCTGCCGCGACCTCATCGAGGACCGCCAGTGGCTCAAGCAGCTCGCCTTCGACCCCCCGGCCGCGAAGTCCGAGCAGGACGGCGACGAGGACCCGAGCACGGAGCAGACCTACACCGTCGAGGTCTCCGGCAAGCGCTTCGACGTCAAGGTCATCGGTCCGCCGTTCGCCGGCGCGGCGGCCATGCCCAACGGCAACGGCGGCGGGACTCCGGCCGCCGGCCGCCGGCCGCCCCGGCGCAGCGAGCGCGCGGGGGGCGCCTCGGGCGGGGGCGACACCCTCACCTCACCGATTCAGGGCACGGTGCTGCGGGTCGCCGTCGAGGCGGGCGCCGACGTGGAGGAGGGGGCCCTCATCGCCGTCATCGAGGCGATGAAGATGGAGAACGAGATCACCGCCCACAAGGCCGGGACGGTGTCCGAGCTGCCGATCACCGTGGGCGGCTCGGTCAGCACCGGCGACACGCTCGCCGTCATCACCGCCGCGGCCGCCGAGTAGCCCCCGCGGCCGCCTCGAGCTCAGACTCGCGGCACCAGCTCGCGCGACTCGAGCGCCTCGAGCACGGCGGAGACGCTCTCCTCGACCGTCTGCGCCGTCGTCTCCAGGCGGATCTCGGGATCATCGGGCGGCTCGTAGGGCGAGTCGATGCCGGTGAAGTTGGCCAGCTCGCCCGCGCGGGCCTTGCGGTAGAGGCCCTTGGTGTCGCGCTCCTCGGCGACCGCCAGCGGGGTGTCGACGAACACCTCCAGGAACTGTCCGTCGTCGAACAGCTCGCGGGCCATCCGCCGCTCGGAGCGAAACGGCGAGATGAAGGACACGATGACCATCAGCCCGGCGTCGAGCATCAGCCGTGAGACCTCGGCGACGCGGCGGATGTTCTCCACGCGGTCGGCATCCGTGAACCCCAGGTCGCGGTTGAGCCCGTGGCGGACGTTGTCGCCGTCGAGCAGGTAGGTGTGATGGCCGCGGCGGTGAAGCTCGGCCTCGACGCGGTTGGCGATCGTCGACTTGCCGGCGCCGGAGAGGCCGGTCAGCCACAGCACGCACGGGCTCTGGCTGAGCGCCGCCGAGCGCGCCGCCCGGTCGACGGTCACCTCCTGCCAGCGGATGTTGTTCGAGCGGCGCAGCGCGAACTCGATGAGGCCGGCCCCGACCGTCTCGTTGGTCATCCGGTCGATGAGGATGAAGGCGCCGGTGTCGCGGTTCTCGCGGTAGGGATCGAAGGCCACCGGCGCGCTCAGCTCCAGGTCACAGCGGCCGATCTCGTTGAGCTCGAGCTTGGTGGCGGCCACGTGCTCGAGCGAGTCGACGTTGAGCTTGTACTTGAGCGGCGAGACGGTGGCGCTGACCGTCGCCTCACCGATGCGCATCAGATAGGAACGTCCCCGCAGCATCGGCTCCTCGTGCATCCACACGATCGTCGCCTGCACGAGGTCTGACACGGTCGGCGCCTCGGCGGGGGCGGCGATCACGTCGCCCCGGCTGCAGTCGATCTGCTCGGCGAACGTCAGGGTCACCGCCTGGCCGGCGATCGCCCGCTCCAGGTCGCCGTCGGCGGTGACGATGCGCTCCACCTGGGTGCGCCGGCCCGAGGGCAGGGCGACGACCTCGTCGCCGGCCGCCACCTCGCCGCTGACGACCGTCCCGGCGAAGCCGCGGAAGTCCGACGAGGCGCGGTTGACCCACTGGACGGGCAGCCGGAAGGGGCTCTCGATCGTCGAGCGGTCGACCTCGACGCCCTCCAGGTACTCGAGCAGCGTCGGGCCCTCGTACCACGGCGTCCGCTCGGAGCGGTCGACGACGTTGTCGCCGTGCAGCGCGGCCACGGGGATGCAGGTGGCCTCGCCGGCGAACTCGATCCGCCGCATGACGTCGCGGTAGGCGCTCTCGATCTCCGCGAACCGCTCCGCGGCGAAGTCGACGATGTCCATCTTGTTGACGGCCACCACGACGTGCTCGATGCCGAGCAGGGCCACCAGATAGGAATGGCGGCGCGTCTGGCGCGAGACGCCGAGGCGGGCGTCGATGAGGATGACCGCGCAGTCGGCGGTGGAGGCGCCGGTGACCATGTTGCGGGTGTACTGCTCGTGGCCGGGGGCGTCGGCGACGATGAAGTGCCGGCGCTCGGTGGAGAAGTGGCGGTAGGCGACGTCGATGGTGATGCCCTGCTCGCGCTCGGCGGCCAGGCCGTCAGTGAGCAGGGCGAAGTCGAGCCCCCCGTTCTGGGTGCCGCCCCGCCGGGAGTCGTCCTCGAGCGCCGCCAGCTGATCGGCATAGAGCGCCTGGGTCTCGTAGAGCAGGCGGCCGATGAGCGTCGATTTGCCGTCGTCGACCGAGCCGCACATGAGAAAGCGCAGCAGGCCCTTGCTCTCGTGCAGCTCGAGCAGCTCCGGGATCTCCGTCACGGCACTCAGAAGTATCCCTCCCGCTTCTTGCGCTCCATCGAGGCGGCGCTGTCGTGGTCGATGACGCGTCCCTGGCGCTCGGACGAGGTGGTCAGCAGCATCTCCTGGATGACGCCCGCCAGATCCTCGGCCTCGGACTCGACGGCGCCGGTCAGCGGGTAGCAGCCGAGCGTGCGAAAGCGCACCTTGCGCTGCTCGGGCTCCTCTCCGGGCTCGAACCGGAAGCGGTCGTCGTCGACCATGATGAGGGTCCCGTCGCGCTGCACCACCGGGCGCTCGGCGGCGAGGTACAGCGGCACGATCGGGATCTCGTGGCGGTAGATGTAGAGCCACACGTCGAGCTCGGTCCAGTTCGACAGGGGGAACACGCGGATCGACTCGCCCTTGCGCTTGCGGGCGTTGAACAACCGCCACAGCTCCGGCCGCTGGTTCTTGGGGTCCCAGGTGTGCTGGGCGGTGCGGAAGGAGAAGATCCGCTCCTTGGCCCGGGAGCGCTCCTCGTCGCGCCGGGCGCCGCCGAAGGCCACGTCGAAGCCGTGCTCGTCGAGCGCCTGCTTGAGGGCCTCGGTCTTCATGATCGTCGTGTGGACCTCGGAGCCGTGGTCGAAGGGGTTGATGCCCCGCTCGACGCCCTCCTGGTTGACGTGGACGATCAGCTCGACCCCGGTCTCCGCCGCGATCCGGTCGCGCAGCGCGTACATGTCGCGGAACTTCCAGGTGGTGTCGACGTGGAGGAGCGGGAAGGGCGGCTTGGCGGGGGCAAAGGCGCGCAGCGCCAGGTCGAGCATGACCGCCGAGTCCTTGCCGATCGAGTAGAGCATCACGGGGTTCTCGGCCTCAGCGGCGACCTCGCGCATGATGTGGATGCTCTCGGCCTCGAGGCGCTCTAGGTGAGTTAGTCGATCAGTTTGGTGCGGCATGAGCGTTGGGGATTCTGCCACGGTTGGCCCCGCCCTAACCCCAGCGTCCGTCGCCACCGGCCGCCCCGACGGCCCCCGGTTACGCCCTCGGTCGCAGTCACCTTGGCGACGTTGGCCTCATGGATCGTGCGCTGGTGGGCGGTGGAGCGGCCGGCCGGCAGGGCCGCGTTCGCCGGATCGGCGGCCAGCGCCTCCAGGTAGGCATCGTCCTCGACGAGCACCTCCTGGGCTCGACCCGCGGGGATCGGCGCACCATGGCCGGGGATGACCCATTCCGCCTGGGCGATGAGCGCGCCGAGTGCGACGAGCGTCTCGCGATAGGCGGCCACTGAGCCGCCCGCGCCGAGCATCGGGATCTCCACCGGGGAGATGTAGTCGCCGCAGACGAGCGCCCGCGCCCACGGCAGCCAGAAGGCCGTGCCGTCGGCCGTGTGGCCGGCCGTGGGGTGCAGCTCCAGCTCCCGGTCGGCGCCGAGCTCGACCCGTCCCGGGGTGGGCAGCGACTGCAGCGCCCCCAGCTGCAGGGGCGCGCGATCAGAGACGTAATGCTCCTCGTCAAAGGCGCGCAGCCGCCGCTGGGCGTCGCCCAGTTCGGCGCCCACCCGGGCCACCGTCGACTCGGCCGCTCCGAGCGCCGCGCCGGGGTAGGCCAGCCGGGCCAGCAGGTGATCCCAGTCGCCGTGGGTGGCCAACAGGCCCGACACCGGGAACTCGGCCTGGGCAAGGACGTCGGGCAGGGCCCGCAGCTCCTCGGGGAAGACCGGTGAGTCGATGAGAAAGCCCTCGTCGCCCGAGCGGGCGGCGGTGGCCGTCGTCTGCCAGGCGTCGGAGACGAAGACGATGACGTCAGCGTGAAGGGCGACGGCGCGCATCAGCGACGACCACGGGCGCCAGGCGCGGCGATCAGCCGATGCCGAGCAGCTTGGCCGCCTCGCGCAGGCTCGCCACCTCCGCGTCGGGCTTCTTCTGCCCGGGCTCGAGCTGCTGCTTGGTGCGGTTGACCCAGATGACCGGCACCTTCTTCTTCAGGCAGGGCTCGACGTCGTGGTAGTAGCTGGCGGCCACGTGGACCCACCCCTTCTTGGTGCCGATGCGCCGCTCGCACTCCGTGAAGTGGGCGGGGTCTGGCTTGTAGGAGCGGACCTGCTGGGCGGTGACGACGAGATCGAAGTCGAGCGGGATGTGACGCCGGGTCTGGCCCAGCAGCTTGTCGTCGATGTTGGAGATGAGGCCGGTCCGGTACTGCTTGGCGATCTTGGCGAGCACCGGATTGGTCTCCTTGAACGGCTTCCAGCGATGGACGGAGTCAGGGAGAAAGCCGGAGCGCGAGGGCTCCAGCGGCCAGCCGAGCTGCTTGGCGATCTGGACCGCCGTGCGCCGCAGCACCTCGGCGTACAGCTCATAGGAGCCGGCCTCGATCTGCTGCTGGATCTCGTGAAACAGGGGGATCAGCTCATCGCGCTCCACCGTGAAGCCGTCGCGGTCACCCTCGGCGGCGAACGCCTCGTAGGCACCGGTCTCCCAGTCGATGAGCGTCCCGTAGACGTCGAAGGTCACGAATGAGACTGTCTTCGGGATGGCCATGTGCGGCGGATGATGCCATGGCGGCGCCTCTGCATGCCGTCTCGGATCGCCAGCGACTAGAGTCCGGCGCCGCATGGACCTCCTCGAGTACCAGGGAAAGCAGCTCTTCGCCCGGCACGGCGTGCCGGTGCCCGACGGCCAGCCGGCGCGCACCGTGGAGGACGCGGTGGCCGCCGCCGACGAGATCGGCTACCCCTGCGCCATCAAGGCCCAGGTGCAGATCGGTGGTCGCGGCAAGCTCGGCGGGATCAAGATCGCCAACGACCGCAACGAGGCCGAGGAGCACGCCCGGGCGATCCTCGGGATGGACATCCGCGGCCTCACCGTCCATGAAGTGTGGATCGAGGGCGCCTCGCAGATCGCCGCCGAGTACTACGCCTCCGTGATCTTCGATCGCTCGGCCAAGGCGCCGCTGATGATGCTCTCGACCAAGGGCGGGATGGACATCGAGCAGGTGGCCGACGAGGATCCCGGCGCGATCGCCACCCTCCACGTCGATCCGCTCGTCGGCTTCCAGGACTTCCATGGCCGTCGCCTCGCCTTCGAGGCCGGCGTCGACGCTGATGTCGTGCGGCCGATCGGCGCCATGCTCGCCCGGCTGTATGAGGTGTTCACCGCCGAGGAGGCCACCCTCGTCGAGGTCAACCCGCTGATCATCACCCCCGACCGCGACGTCAAGGCGCTCGACGCCAAGGTGACCCTCGACGGCAACGCGCTGTATCGCCACGGCCAGAACGCCGACCTGCGCGACCTCTCGGCCGAGGATCCGCAGGAGGTCATGGCCAAGGAGCGCGGGTTGACCTACGTCAAGCTCGACGGCGACATCGGCATCCTCGCCAACGGCGCGGGCCTCTCGATGTCGACGCTCGATGTCGTCGCCGAGGCCGGCGGAACGCCCGCCAACTTCCTCGACGCCGGTGGCGGCTCGCGCGCGGATGCGATCACCAGCGCCGTCGAGGTCATCCTCTCCGACGACAAGGTCAAGGCGGTGCTGTTCAACATCTTCGGCGGCATCACCCGCTGCGACGAGGTCGCCAAGGGGCTGATCGAGGCCTTTGACCAGATCGATACGGACGTCCCCTTCGTCGTCCGCCTCGACGGCACCAACGGCGAGGAGGGCCGGGCCCTGCTGGCCGAGGCGCAACTGCCCAACGTCCACTCCGAGTCCACCATGGACGGCGCCGCGGCCAAGGTCGTCGAGCTCGCCAAGAGCCGCTGAGCACATGAGCATCCTCGTCGATCAGAACACGCGCCTGTGCACGAGCGGCATCACCGGCCGGGAGGGCACCTTCCACTCGCTGCGCAACCGCGAGTACGGCACCCAGGTGGTCGCCGGCGTCACGCCGGGCAAGGGCGGCCAGGACGTCGAGGGCATCCCCGTGTTCAACACCTTCCACGACGCCGTCGAGAAGGAGGGCGCCAACACGGCGATGGTGTTCGTCCCGCCGCGCTTTGCCGCCGACTCGATCCTCGAGGCCGAGGATGCCGGGATCGAGCTGATCATCTGCATCACCGAGGGCATCCCCGCCCACGACGAGATGCGCGTCTACAACACGCTCAAGAAGAACGGCCGGGCGCGCCTCATCGGCCCCAACTGCCCGGGGATCCTGTCGCCGGGCAAGGCGAGCGTGGGCATCATCCCCGCCTCGTTCTTCAGCGCCGGCAACGTCGGCGTCGTCTCGCGCTCGGGGACGCTGACCTACCAGATCGGCAACGTGCTCGCCCAGAGCGGCTTTGGCAACTCGTCGATCGTCGGCATCGGCGGCGACCCGGTGCCGGGCACGGACTTCATCGACGTCCTGGGCATGTTCCAGGAGGACGACGAGACGGAGCTCATCGTGATGTGCGGCGAGATCGGCGGCGACGCCGAGGAACGGGCCGCCGACTTCATCGAGCAGTCCGTCACCAAGCCGGTGATCGGTTACATCGCCGGTTTCACCGCCCCCGAGGGCAAGACGATGGGGCACGCCGGGGCGATCGTCTCCGGCTCGCGCGGCACCGCCGCCGCCAAGGCCGAGGCGCTGGAGTCCAAGGGCGTCACCGTCGGCAAGACACCGACGCAGGTCGCCGAAGCCGCGGTCTCGCTGCTCGGCGGCAGCTGACCGCAGTTTCCGGGGTTTTGGTTCCCGCTCCGCCGCGACCGGCGGTAGGCTCGCCAGCGATGCCCGAGCCGTCGATCCTGGACGAACGTCTGGCCGAGATCGATCGGCGCCTGCGGATGATCCAGTCCGGCCTGGAGCCGGTGCCAGACCGCGATCCCGAGCCCGGATCCGAACCGCCCCCCGAGGCGACGCTCCGCGAGCCGCCACCGCCGCCGACGGTCCTGCGACCCGCACCGGAACCGCAGGACGACGGCGACAGCGAGGTGGCGCTCCTCACCGCCCGACTGGCCGAGCTGACGGCCGCTCACGAGCGGCTGCTGGCGGCCACCCAGGACATGCTCATCGAGCAGGCCGACCTGCTCTCGCGCGCTGCGCCCGCTGTCTCCGTTTCCGCCGGGCCGTTTGCGGACACTGCCGCACTGCAGGCGTTCCGCAGCGCCCTGGCCGCGCTGCCGCAGGTGCGCGAGGTGACGGTCCGCGAGTACCTCGGTACCGAGCGCGCCGTGCTCGACGTTCACCTCCGTACGCCGATTTCGTAGTCTTGTAGACATGGCAGGCACGATCTCCTTCGCGCGCGGCGCTCCCTCGCTCGACATCATCGACGTCGACGGCCTCAAGGCCGCCGCCGAGCAGGCCTTCAGCAACGATCCGGCGGGGATGACCGGCTACGGGACCTCAGTCGGGTACGTCCCGCTGCGCGAGTGGATCGCCGAGCGACACGGCGTCGGGCCCGAGCAGGTGCTCGTCACCAACGGCTCGATGCAGGCCGACGCCTTCCTGTTCGACGCCCTCGTCGGCAGGGGCGACACCGTCGTCGTCGAGCTGCCGACCTACGACCGGACCCTCCTGGCGCTGCGCCAGCGAGGCGCCGACGTGCGGATGGTCGAGCTCGAGCCCGACGGCATCGACACCGCCGCCCTTGGCCGGGTGCTGGCCGCCGGAGCCCGTCCCAAGCTCGCCCACATCATCCCCAACTTCCAGAACCCGGCCGGCTACACCCTGTCGGCGCCCAAGCGCGAGCGGCTGATCGAGCTGGCGCGCGCCCACGACTTCACCATCTTCGAGGACGACCCCTACGTGTCGCTGCGCTTCAGCGGCGAGTCGCTGCCGACGATGGTCTCGATGGCGCCGGACACCGTCGTCTACGCGTCGTCGTTCTCAAAGACGGTTTGCCCGGGCATCCGCGTCGGCTACCTCGTCGGCTCGGCGGAGCTGATCGCCGCGATCGCCAAGCTCGCCACCAGCACCTACATCTCGCCCAACATGGTCGCGCAGGGGATCGTCAACCAGTTCGCCCGCTCCGGCGCCATCGACCGTTCGATCGAGACCGTGCGCGAGGCGCTGCGGGTGCGGGCCCGGACGCTGTGCGAGGCACTCACCGAGCATCTGCCCGACGCCCGCTTCGTGGCCCCCGAGGGCGGCTACTTCCTGTGGGTCGACCTCCCCGACGGCACCGATGTCGCCGCCATGTTCGACGCCGCCGCGGCCCGCGGCGTGCAGTTCGTCAAGGGCACGGACTTCGTGCTCGAGGGAGGCGAGACGTCGCTGCGCCTCGCCTACTCGGGCGTCACGCCCGACCAGATCGCCGAGGGCGTCAAGCGCCTGGCGGAGGCCTACGCGGAGGTCGGCGCCCCCGCCCATGCGGCCTGAGGAGGCACGGGCGCTCGGCGAGCTCGGTGGCCGGGCGGCCGCGGGGATCGCCACCCAGGCTCGTGACGTGCACGCGGGGGTCGCCGACCGGGTGTTCGGCCTGCTGGGAGCGCCCGCCGCCCCGGCTCGCTTCATCCACGACCAGGCTGCCGCCGGGGCCTACGCGGCAGCGCGCGCGCTGACCGCCGGGCTCGTTCGCGGGGCCGCCTTCGCCTATGGGCTGACCCAGCCCGACGGCGCTGCGCCACTGGTCAACCGCCCGCGCGGTCGCTCAGTGGTGGGGGCGATCAACGGCGCCTGGGGAGATCACCTGCGCGCCAGCGGCAGCCCACTGGAGACGCCCATGGCCCTGCGTCGCGGCGGCGAGGACGTGGCGCTGCGACGCCGGGGCGCTTCACCGCGCCTACCCGGACGCGACCGGACGGCTGGTCATCTTCGCCCACGGGCTGGGCGAGACCGAGGATGCGTGGCGGTTGCGCGCCCGCCGGCACGCTCCCTACGGCGACCGGCTGCGCCACGAACTCGGCTACACCCCGCTCTACGTCCGCTACAACAGCGGGCTGCACATCTCCCACAACGGGCGCGCGCTGGGCGCGCTGCTGGACGAGCTGACCGCCCACTGGCCGGTGCCGGTCGCCGAGATCGCCCTTGTCGGCCACTCGATGGGCGGGCTGGTGGCGCGGGGCGCCTGCCACTACGCGGCCGAGGGGAGCTGGCGCGAGCGGGTGCGCCATGTCTTCATGCTCGGTTCGCCGCACAAGGGGGCGCCGCTCGAGCTGGCCGCCAACGCCGCCTGCCATGCCCTGTCGCGCCTGCCCGAGACGCGCCCCTTCGCCACCCCGATCAAGGTGCGGGCGGTGGGCGTCAAGGACCTGGGCTACGGCTACGTCGTCGACGAGGACTGGCAGGGCCACGACCCCGACGCCTTCTGGTCCAACACCGGAACCGTCGTCCCCTTCCTGGAGTCGGCCAACCACTACTTCGTCTCGGCGACGGTGACCCGCGACCCCGAGCATCCGCTCGGCCGCCTCATCGGCGACCTCCTGGTGCGGCGCGCCAGCGCCTGGTCACACGAGGGCCGCGGAGAGCAGCTGCAGTTCTCGCTTGACCACTACACCCATCTCGGCGGGGCCACGCACTTCGACCTGCTCAACCACCCGGCCGTCTACGCGCAGATCCGCCGGTGGCTGACCACCGGCCGCGAGCTGACCGTGTCGGTCTGAACGAGCGGCGCCGCGGCGCCGGTCGCTAGCGGCCGTAGCGTCCGCCGCCGAGCACCAGCTGCTCGGGCAGCGCGGTCCGCGGGGGCGGCGAGGGATCGGCGCGGACGGAGACCGTCTCGGCCACGCTGAAGGTGATGGTCGTGGGGCTGCCGCCGAGCTCGAGCCCGACCGTCTCCCCGTCATTGGAGGTCACTGACCCCTCGGCGCCGGGGTCCATGCCGGCTGTCTTGAGGTAGTGCAGGAGATCCTCGGCCTCGTTCTCCAGGCGCAGGATCTGCACGGTGGCGCCGACCTCGCAGTCGGCGAGGGGCACGCCGGCCAGGCGCTGGCCGACGTTGATCGGGATGGCCGTGGGGGCAGGTGGTGGCGTCACCCACGGACGAGCGCACGTAGGCCTCGAAGCGCGGCGTCATCGCGTGCTCGAGCTTCTCGGCCTCCTCGTGCACGTCGTCCCAGGGAACGCCGACGACGTCGGTCAAAAACCGCTCGATCATCCGGTGGCGGCCGACGACCTGCTCGGCGTGCTCGCGGCCGGTGTCGGTGAACTCGATGCCGCGCGCGGCGCCCCGCGCGATGTAGCCGTCGCGCTCGAGCCGGCCGAGCATCTCGTGGACGGTGGGCGCCGACAGGCGCATGGCGCGCGCCAGGTTGGCGCCGGTCATCGGAAACCCCGCCTCGAACAGCCAGAACAGCGACTCGAGATACTCCTGCTCGGCGACGGTCGCGTGATCGGCCATGGGATGTTGATGCTAGCGGGCGCCTCACCGCCCGCCGTGGTCTACCGGTGCTTCCTCTTCACCGTGGCCGCCCGCTTGAGCGTCACCTTCCGCGTCCTCTTCTGGACCGGTCCGGTCGCCCACGCGGCTGGCGACGGCAAACGTCGCCGCGAGGCTCTTGTGCCTGGAGAGCAGCCGGCGCCCGGCGGCGTTGAGGCGGACGGTCACCGCCGCGGTGTGACCCGCGCGCACCTTCAGGTGGGCGGTGGCGATCGTCACCCGCCTGCTCTTGGGCGCGCGCCGGCCCGCGGTGGCGCTCACCGCCCGCCCCGTCACGCTGACGGTGATCGTCACCGTGCCCGTGCAGCTCGAGCCACCGGTCGGACATCCGAAGCGGAAACTCATCGTTCCGTCGGGATGAACGGTGAAGCTGCCGCGCAGGTAGACGCGCTGGAGTGCCCGCACCGCCACCGCCGCCACCACCACCACCGCCGCCGCCGCCACCACCGCCACTTCCACCGCCGCCGCTGCTGCTCGTTCCGGTGCACGCCGGGCCATCGGGCGTCGCGTCGCTCAGCGGGACGGCCACCACCCGGCCGTCGTAGCTGCCGCCCACCAGCCAGCCGCCGAGGCTGCCGTCGGCCGGCAGCGCGAAGCGGGAGTACACCGGGTTCATCGAGATCGGCAGGGTGGCCGGCGTGCTCGGGTTGGCCCCCGCGGTGTCCGTGTGTGAGACGCACTCCGTGGTGCCGCCGGCGACGTTGAGGTCATTGCCGTAGCCGTACAGGCGGCCGGCGGCGTCCTGCGCCAGCCGCTGGGCGGGCACGGGCGAGAGCACCGGCGCCTGCCAGGTGGCGCTGGCGGTGTCGAAGTGCTGGATCTTCTCGTGGCCCTGCACCGAGAGGAACAGTCCGCGGGGCCCGGAGGAGAGGCTGTTGGCGTCGGCGCTGCCGTCGGCGGCGGGGACCGGCACCTGGGCGGCCGGGCTCCAGTTGCTCGGCTGGGTCAGCGCCGTCACGGTGAAGGTGGTCGAGCCGTACTTCGTCCAGTACAGGGTGCCGCTCTTGGACACGACCGCCAGCGGCCGCCCATCGGTGTCCAGCGCCATCGACTGCTGGCCGCCGATCGTGCCCGAGACGAGCGACGTCGTCGCTGACGTGGATCCGTCGCCCGCACCGAGCAAGTACCCGTCCCAGGCGGCGAGCACGCCGGAGCCGCCGAGGTTGGGGAGGATCGAGCCGTTGGAGAACTCGTCGGTCACACCGCCGTCGGATACCGCCGCGTAGCGGGCGGGCGGACCGAAGGTGGCTCCGTCGTCGGTCGAGACGATCAGGTCCTCGCCCTGGTCGGAGGGGGCGGGCGCAGCGGCCCGCGAGACGGCGAGGATGATCGTGCTCGGCGCCTCGAAGAACGCGTTGGCGCGCTCGCCGTAGGTCGTGTAGCTCTCCGGGAACGACCAGCTGTGGCTGTCGCCGCTCGTGTCGCGTCGGATCAAGCGCCGCGCAGGCCGTGCCCGCCGGCGGGAATGCGGCAATAGCGGTAGGCCAGCTTGCCGTCCGCCGTGGCATCGGCCCATACCACGTGCAGGTTGCCGGCGCCGTCCATCACGGCTCCGGCTGAGTGGCCGCTGCCCGTCGTCGACAACACGACCGGCGCCGCCGCCGCCGCCCCGGCTCCCGCAGCCGCCAGCGCGACCGCCACGATCGATCCCAGCATCGCTCGATAGAGCACCTCGATCCCCCTCTCCATGTCCCCGGGCGCGCCCCGCGCTGCGCCGCGCCCCGTGCGCCGCGTCATCGTACTGCGCAAGAGCGCCCGTGGTGTGAAGCTTTCCGGCGCTCAACTAGGATCGGTCCTCGTGTCGCTGCCGCTCACGCCGCCGCTCGATCCCCAGCTGGCGCGCTCGGCCAAGACGCTGCCGGAGGGCGAGCAGTGGGCCTATGAGCCGAAGTTCGACGGCTTCCGGGCGATCGTGTTCGTCGACGGCGACGAGCTGACGATCCAGTCGCGCAGCGGCAAGCCGCTGGGGCGCTACTTCCCGGAGCTCTCCTTCGCGCCCGGCCGCTACGTCATCGACGGCGAGATCGTCATCGACGCCGACTCCGATCCCGACCACCCCGTCCAGGACTTCGGCGCGCTGCAGCAGCGCATCCACCCCGCGGTGTCGCGCATCAACCTGCTGGCCGAGCAGACGCCCGCCCACTATCTCGCCTTCGATCTGCTGGCGCTCGACGACAGCGCGCTGCTCGAGCTGCCCTTCGCGGAGCGCCGGCGGGCGCTGGAGCGGCTGACGGAGGCGATGGGCATCGGCCTGACCCCGCTCACGCGAGGACCCGGCCGCCACCGAGCCATGGCTCGCGCACGGCGAGGGCGTCGTCGCCAAGGACGTGCAGGCTCCCTACCGCCCCGGCGAGCGCAAGGGGATGGTCAAGGTCAAGCGGCTGCGGACGATCGATGCCGTCGTCACCGGTTACCGGCCGGGCAAGGAGGACGGCACGGTGGGATCGTTGATCCTCGGCCTCTACGACACCGAGGGCACCCTGCACGTCGTCGGCCATTCCTCGGGCCTGAAGGCCGCCGAGAAGCGCGCCCTCGTCGACACCCTGAAGCCCTATGAGACCGGCGAGCGCGGCCACGGCGATCCCAGCCGCTGGCAGTCCGAGCGTGATCTCGAGTGGATCTCGCTGCGGCCGGAGCTGGTCGTCGAGGTGACCTTCGACCATGCCTCCGAGGGCCGGATCCGCCACGGGACGAAGATCCTGCGCTGGCGTGAGGACAAGCCCCCGCGCGAGTGCCGCCTGGAACAGATGCACCAATGAAAGGAGCGACAGATGCCGCTGGAAGGTGACTACGAGCCGCCCACCGCCAAGTGGGTCCGTGACCAGGTCGAGGAGTACGAGGGTTCGGGCGGGACGAGCGGGACAGAGATGCGGGGCGTGCCGACGGTCGTGCTCACCTCCAAGGGCGCGAGCACGGGCAAGCTGCGCAAGCACCCGGTGATGCGCGTCGAGCACGACGGCTCCTATGCCGCCGTCGCCTCCAAGGGTGGCGCTCCGGAGAATCCTGCGTGGTATCGCAACCTCAAGGAGCACCCGCTCGTCGAGCTGCAGGACAAGACCGCCAAGGGCGACTACACCGCCCGCGAGCTCAGCGGCGAGGAGCGCTCGCAGTGGTGGGAGCGCGCGGTCCAGGTGTGGCCCGACTACGCCGAGTACCAGACCAAGACAGACCGCCAGATCCCCGTCTTCGTGCTCGAGCCCGCCGACGGCGGCGACTGAGCCGCGCCGGTTGGCCCCGCGGCGCCGGCAGCACCGCGGGGCCGGGCCCCCAGCCCTAGGGCCGCGCGGCGTCCGCCGCGCGGGCGAGCTTGGTCATGAAGGCAAAGAAGGCGGGAGACTGACCGCGGAACAGCCCGTCGTCGGTCAGGAAGGTCAGCGCGCCCATCGCCGCGCCGGCGGTCTCCGTCGGGCGGATGACCGAGACCGCCGGGAACTTCCGGCGCAGGAACTTCGTGGGCTCGGGCATGATCAGGTTGGTCTGGTAGAGCTCGGTTCCCCGCGGCGGGGCGTTGAGGTCGGGGAACACCAGGCCGTTCGTCGGGTCCGTCAGCGGCGGGGCGTTGCCGGCCTTGTCCTGCCAGGTCTGGAAGTGCATCGTCTCCGTGGGACCGATGCTCAGCAGGACGCGCAGGACCTCCTTGTCGTGCACGCGCTGGGCGAGCTGCGGATAGAGGCTGGTGCCGCCCTGCTCGATGGTGGCGAAGTGAAAGCCCGCCGTGTTGGCGATCGCCTGGAGGTGATCCTTGGGCGTGAGGTCGGCATCGCTGCGCGGGATCGCCGGGAACCGGCCCTTGGCCAGCCCGGGAATCGCCTGGGGCAGCGTGTCACCCAGGTCCGGGTTGCGGTGGCCGCTGCGATAGCGCGTGTACCAGCTGGTGTCGACGGTCAGCTCCATCAGGTTGGTCAGCCGCTTGATCTGCTGGGCCCCGGTCGCCGTGCTGCTCGGCAGGGTCCGGAAGCGCTCGAGGCTGACCGCCCTGCCGCCCCGCGCCCGCAGATAGGCGTTGAGGAAGGTGAAGTGGGTGAACTCGTCCTCGGTGTTGTCGTGGACGTACTGCGCCATGTCGGAGTCGAGCACGGCGACGCGCCTTGGTGAACGCCGGGTTTCCGCTGCCGCCGGGAACCTCTGCGTCCTGCACGCCGCACAGCTCGTTGTACTGCTGCCAGAGATCAGTCTCGAGGATCTCCAGCGCCGACAGGAAGCGCAGGATGTCCGCATCGCCCCGGGTCAGCCCGCTCCTGGCAAGCGCCTGCGGCACGTCGGCCAGCAGGCCGGCGCCGAGCGCGCCCGCGGCGGCTCCGCCGATGAGAAACGATCGCCGGTCAGACAGCCGGCTCGGCTCGGGCGAGGTGGATGGGCTGTGCATGGTGCTGACTCCCTTCGTTTGTCGACGAGACGCCCCCGCGTCACCGCTGGCAGCCGCCGGATCGTCAGCTGTCGAGGTGTATGACCCCGCCGGGCGCTGATCCTTCCCGCGCCCGCGATGACCGATACTGCCGCCGTGGCTCGCATCGCCGGCATCCGGGAGACGGTGCTGATCGCCCCGGACTCGTTCAAGGGGACGTTCACCGCCGTCGAGGTGGCCGAGGCGATCGGCGATGGACTGCGCGACGCCGGGCGCGCCGTCGACCTCTGTCCGGCGGCCGACGGCGGCGAGGGCACGATGGACGCGCTGGCGGCCGCGATGGACGCCCGCCGGGAGACCGTGACCGCGACGGACCCGCTGGGGCGCGAGATCGAGGCGCAGTTCGCGCTGGCGGGTTCGACGGCGATCGTCGAGACCGCGGCGGCCAGCGGGCTGGGGCTCGTCGACGCCGCCGAGCGCGATGCCATGCAGGCCAGCACCTTCGGCACCGGGCAGCTGCTGGTGGCGGCCGCCCGGGCGGGGGCCACCACCATCCTGCTGGGCGTCGGGGGGAGCGCCACCACGGACGGCGGGGCGGGGGCGATCCGGGCGATCGAGCAGGGCGGCGGCCTCGACGGCGTGCGGCTGGTCGTCCTCTGCGACGTCCGCACGACCTTCGCCGACGCCGCCCGGGTGTTCGGTCCCCAGAAGGGCGCCGACCCCGATCAGGTCAGGCGGCTGACGGCCCGCCTCAACGCCCAGGCGCGGGGACTGCCCCGCGATCCCCGGGGCGAGCCGATGACCGGCGCGGCCGGTGGCCTGTCCGGCGGCCTGTGGGCGGCGTTCGGGGCCCAGCTTGTCTCCGGGTCCTCGTTCGTGCTCGACGAGGTCGGCTTCGACGCGCGGATGCGGGCCTCCCGGGCGGTCATCACCGGTGAGGGCAAGCTCGACGAGCAGTCGCTCGTCGGCAAGGTCGTCTCCGAGGTGGCGACGCGCTCGCGCCAGGCGGGGATCCCCTGCTGCGCGGTCGTCGGCACCCGCGAGCTGGACGCCATGGGGGCCCGCGTACTCGACCTCGAGCGCGTGCTCGAGGCGAGCACGATCAGCGAGCTGCGTGAGGCTGGCCGCCGGCTCGGGGCGGTTCTCTAAGGGCCGGCCGGTGACGGAGGGGGAGGCGTCAGTGCGCGAACGCCTGCGTGTGGCTGGCGACCGGCCGGGGCAGCGGCCCATCGAGGGATTCGAGAGACTCCGTGAGCTCGCGCAGCGACTGCAGCAGGTGGTCGGCCATCTCGATGTGCATCCCGGCGCGGACGACGATCCGCAGCACGCTGAGGTCCTGGCGGTTCTCCGGGAAGGTGTAGGCCGGCACCAGCCAGCCGCGCTCGCGCAGCCGGTCTGAGACGTCGAACACCGTGTAGTTGGTCACCGAGGGGTCGAGCGTGAACGCGAACACCGGCAGCTCGGAGCCGTCGGAGATGAGCCGGTAGGGGCCGATCTCGGAGATCGACTGCGCGATGTGCATGGCCGTCCGCCGGAGGTTCTCCATCATGTCGGTGTAGCCCCGCCGACCGAGGCTCGTGAACATGAAGTACTGCGCGATCACCTCGCTGCCCGGCCGCGAGAAGTTCAGCGAGAACGTCGGCATGTGACCGCCGAGGTAGTTGACGTCGAACACGAGATCTCGCGGCAGCGCCTCCCGGTCGCGCCAGATCGCCCACCCGACCCCGGGGTAGACGAGCCCGTACTTGTGGCCGGAGGCATTGATCGACTGCACCCGCGCGATGCGGAAGTCCCACTCGAGATCGGGCGCCAGGAACGGGGCCACGAAGCCGCCCGAGGCGGCGTCGACGTGCATCGGCACGGCCGTCCCGGTGTCGGCCTCGAGCGCGTCGAGGGCGTCGGCGATCTCCTTGACCGGCTCGTAGCTGCCGTCGAACGTCGACCCGAGGATCGCCACCACCCCGATGGTGTTCTCGTCGCAGTGAGCGACCGCCCGCTCGGGGGTCAGGTGGAAGGTCTCGCCCTCCATCGGCACCAGCCGCGGCTCGACCTCCCAATAGCGGCAGAACTTCTCCCAGCAGACCTGGACGTTTGAGCCCATCACCAGGTTCGGGCGGTCCGCGGGCTTGCCGGCGGCTCTCCGGCGCTCGCGCCAGCGCCACTTGAGCGCCATCCCGGCGAGCATCGCCGCCTCGCTGGAGCCCGTGGTCGAGCACCCGGTCGCGCTCTCGGCCTCGGGAGAGCCCCACAGGTCGGCGAGGATGTTGACGCAGCGCGCCTCGATCTCGGCCGTCTGCGGGTATTCGTCCTTGTCGATCATGTTCTTGTCGGCCGTCTCGGCCATCAGCCGCGCGCCCGCCGAGGGCATCCAGGTCGTCACGAAGGTCGCCAGGTTGAGCCGTGACTGGCCGTCGAGCAGCAGCTCGGACGAGATCAGCTCGTAGGCGGCGTCGACGCCGACCCCGCCGGCCGGCAGGCTGTCGATCGGCATCTCGCCGTCGGCCACGCCCTGGGTCGGCAGGGTCATCTTGCGGTTGTGGCGGCGCTCGGGGCGCCGGGCGCTCAGTGGCACGCGCTTACTCGGTCGCGATGAGCACGTCGGAGGCCTTGACGATGGCCGTCACCGCCGAGCCCTCCTGCAGGCCCAGCTCCTCGACGGCCTCCACGGTGATCGAGGCGACGAGTCGCTGGCCGGCGACGTCGAGGACGACGTTGGCGATCGCCTCGCCGCGGCGGATCTCCGACACGGTGCCGGTGAGCTGATTGCGGGCACTGAGCTTCACGATGGCTTCTCCTTGCGTGGTGAGGGGCCGGCGGACGGCTGCCGGGATGACGGCCGGGCCGCGCCTGTGCAATGTTTACCGCGTGGAAGCCAACCTGACGTTGGGCGAGGCGGCAAGCGCCATCGGGGTCAGCCCGGACACCCTGCGCCGGTGGGATCGCGACGGCAAGCTGAAGACCTTCCGCGACGAGCGTAACCGCCGCATGGTCTCCGCCGACGAGGTGGCGCGCCTGAGCCGCCGCCGCCGCCAGCGTCACGCCACCGGCGGGCAGCTGTCGGCCCGCAATCGCATGGCCGGGATCGTCCGCTCGGTCGAGGTCGACGGCGTGATGGCGCTGGTCGAGATCGAGGCGGGGCCGTTCCTCATCACCGCTGCGGTCACCCGGGACTCCGTCGAGGAACTCGGTCTCGCGCCCGGGGTCGAGGCGACCGCCACCGTCAAGGCGACCTCGGTGATGGTCGAGCGCCCGCCCCGCTGATCTCCGTCACGTGGCCGAGGAGAGCTTCCACGACCTGTTCGTGGCCAGCGCGGGCGTGGCCGGTGCGCTCATCGGCCTGCTGTTCGTGGCCATCTCCGTGGCCCGCGAGCGGCTCGAGGCCGATGATGCCCAGGTGCACCGCGATCGGCGCCGCCGCGGCGCTGACCGCCTTCACCAACGCGCTGACGATCTCCCTGTTCGGGCTCATCCCCGGCCAGGAACTCGGGGGAACCGCGATCGCCGTGGGCATCATCGGGCTGCTCTTCGTGCTCGCCTCCCTGCTGTCGCTGTGGCGGGCGCGCACGGGCGGGTCCCGAGCCAGCCGATGGCGCGACGCGACGT
The DNA here is from genome assembly GCA_963800545.1 of uncultured Solirubrobacteraceae bacterium. Lineage (GTDB taxonomy): Bacteria > Actinomycetota > Thermoleophilia > Solirubrobacterales > Solirubrobacteraceae > Palsa-465. The sequence continues at coordinate 97,937 of CAWDBJ010000003.1, read as the reverse complement.
TCCTCATCAGCCTGGTGGCGGTGTGCGTTCTCGAGATCACCGACGGGATCGCCGTCGCCGCCCATCCCGACATCGTCGGCGACGTGCGCGAGATCGCGATCCTGGTGATCGTCTGCTTCCTCATCGGCATCACGCGCTCGTGGGTGCTGATCGGCGGTCCGACGATCGGGATCGCCCAGCGAGCTCGGGCACCTGGTCCGCGTCCGGCCGCCCGGCTCAGAAGCGGACGTCGAGGCGAGGCGGCTTGCGGAAGACGAGCCCGCGGACGACTGACGGGCGCTCGGGATCCAGCCGCAGCTCGGGCAGCCGGACGAGCAGGGCGGCAACGGCGGTGCGGGCCTCGAGACGGGCGAGGTGGACGCCGACGCACACATGCGGGCCCTGGGCGAAGGCGAGGTTGCCGCGACGCCCGCGCGCCAGGTCGTAGGCGTCGGGGTCGGGGAAGACGGCGGGATCGCGATTGGCGGCGGTGATCGACAGGCGGACGAGGTCGCCGCGGGCGATCCGCGCGTCGCCCAGGACGACGTCGGCGGTGGCGTAGCGGTCGATGACCGCCGCGGCGGGCTCGAGGCGCAGGGACTCGTCGATCGCGGCGTCGAGCACGGCCGCGTCGGCGGCGGCGGCCCGGTGGGCCTCGGGACGCTCGAGCGCCATCAGCAGGGCGTTGGCGATCATCCCCTCGGTCGTCTCGATCCCGCCGAACAGCAGCACGGCGGCGTTGGAGGCGATCTGGTCGTGGGTCAGCGGGGTGTCGGCGGCGGCGGCGGCCAGCAGCGACGTCGGCTCACCACCCGCGATGACGGTCTCCAGCCGGGCCCGCAGGTGGGCAAAGGCGGTCGTGCCGGCGTCCGTGCGGGCCGTCGCCGGCGGTGATCGAGGTCACGGAGGCGACGATCGCGTCATACCACTGCAGCACGTCGGCCACCTCGTCGCCGGAGAGGCCGAGCGCCCGGGTCACGATGGCGGCGGCCATCGGGCCGGCGAACGCGCGGCGCAGCTCCCCGCGCCGGTCGGGCGCGGCCTGCACCAGGTCCGTCAGCCGCTCGGCCTCCTCGTGGGCGACCCCGGCAAACCGCTCCTTGACCGCCGCCGGGCGAAACGGCCCGGCGAAGGGCGCGCGGTGGCGGGCGTGGGCCTCCCCGTCAAGGCTGAGCATGCTCGGGCCGATCACCTGGCCGGTTGAGAACCGCGGGTCATCGACGGTGAAGGTCTCCGCGTCGCGCATCGCCGCCAGGGCGAGGTCGTGGCGGGTCACCAGCCAGCCACCGAGGCTCGGCAGCCAGGACACCGGCTCGCGCTCGCGCAGCCGTGCGTGCGCCGGATGGGGGTCGCGGTCGAGCTCCTCGAGGGTGATCGACGCCCCGACCGGGTATGCGAGGGTGCGATCGTCGACAGCCATGGCAGTCTCAGGTTATTGGCGGGGCCGCGGTCACATGTCGGGCACCCTCCGCCCCGGCGGCGGCTGGCAGCCGAGATCGACGAGATGGCGGACGAACGCCAGCCGGTCCCGGTCGGGATAGAACGGCTCGATCCCGTCGCGCAGCATCCCCGCGATCCGCTCCAGGTCGAACAGCAGCGACAGCTTCCCGGGCGGGTCGTCCCACTCGCCGGAGTCATACCGGGCCACCCAGGCGGCCAGCGCCGCCAGCACCTCGACCTGGAGATCGTCCTCCCACCACTGCGAGCGCACCGCCAGCCGGTAGCGCTCCTGCAGCGAGCAGACATCCGTCCACAGCCGCTCGAACCAGATCCACCGCTCGCGGGGGAGCAGCCCTCGCCAGGTCAGCGGCCAGCGGCCGGCGTCGTCCTCGGGCCACTCGTCCTCGGGCGGCAGGTCCTCCGGCCAGCCGCCGGCGCCATCCCAGCTCATGTCGTCGCTCCCGTCGGTGGCGCCGGTTGTTGCCGCTTTGCGAGCGCGCGCAGACGGCGGTCGGCGAACCACATCCGCAGCCGGACCCGCGCGGGGGCGATGCGGCCGTAGAGCAGCAGCGCGTGCCCGGCGGGCAGCTGGCGCAGCGCCTCGGGGGCGATGAGCGGCCGGCGCCGCAGGCCGCTCGTCCGGCTCGACCCCTCGGCACTCCAGGTCCGCGTCGTGTCGCGGGCCTCCTCCTCGCCGGCCAGGCCGGAGAAGTAGCGCAGCGTGTCGAGATCGGCGACCCCTGGCAGGAGCATCCGCGCCCGGTGGCTGTTGACGACCGTCTCGGCCTGCTTGCCGTAGCGGCTGCGGGCCTGCGCCAGGTCATGGAAGATCGACACCAGCTGGATGTTGTGGCTGGGCGCCGTCGAGGCGACCTCGGCGAGGTTGGGCAGCGGCGCCACGTTGCCCGCCTCGTCCAGGCACAGCAGCAGCGGCAGCTCGAGCCGCCCGCCGGCGAGCGTCGCCCGCTCGTAGGCCCGGTCGACGATCTCGGAGAGGAGGGCGAGGAAGATAGGGCGCAGCAGCTTGGAGGCCTTGGCGTCGCCGATGAGATAGAGCGTCGCCCGCTCGTCGAGCAGCCGGTCCGGCGCGATGTCGCACCCTTGGGCCGAGCGCAGGACGCGGGCGAAGCGATAGGCGCGCAGCAGGCCCTGGGCGGTCGCCTCGATCGAGGTCCGCGTCCGGTCGGCCTGGGCCTCGAAGGCGCGCAGCGCGTCATAGGCGGCATGAGCTCCCTCGAGCTCCTCCTCCGTCTGGGCCGCGCCGGTCAGTTGGGAGACGGCGGCGTCGAGCTCGCGCGATCCCTGGCCGTAGGTCCAGCGCACGACCGCCTCCATGCCGGCGTCGGTGCGCGCCGCGGTGTAGAGGAGCGGGGCCAGCCGCTGCTCGGCGGCGATCGCCCAGAAGTCGCCGCCCTCGACGCCCCGCTGGTCGAGCTCTCCGGCGGCCGCCAGCCGCCAGGCCACCTCGAGCGCGCCGTCCCAGGTGGCGGCGGCGCGCAGCGGCGACCACGTGTCCGCCGGGACGCCCGACAGGGCGAAGGGGTCGAACACGAACACCCGCCCGAGCGCCCGCCGCCGGGCCTCCGTGCAGGCGAGAAGGTCCGTCTTGATCGACGAGGCGACCGCCGGCCCGTCCCATTCCAGCAGGGCGGGGACGGCCAGGCCGGCCGACTTGCCCGACTGCGGAGGGCCAAAGGCCACCAGGGCGTGGCGCTCCTCGGCATAGAGCAGCCGCCCGCCGCACCGTCCGAGGGCGAGCCGGCCGGCGCGTCCCGCCCGCGCCCCGTGCAGCGCGCGCAGCTCGCCGCCGCTCGCCCACCGCGCGCCCGGAGAGCGGCCACGCAGGGCGGACACCAGACCGAGCCGCGAGACGGCGACCCCGAGCCCGCCCGCGCCGGCCGCCAGCAGCGCCAGGGCCCCGTAGAAGCCGGCGGCCTCCGGGAGCAGCGGCCGCGCCCCGCGCGGCCAGGCGCTGGCCGGGTCGCCCAGCCGTGACGGCAGGCGCACGATGACGGTCGCCAGCTCGCCGGAGGACACCCGCGGCCACCCCGAGCCGAAGAGCACCCCTGCCAGGCCGCCCCACAGCCACACGGCGAGGACGAGCGCCGCCGCGATCCCGATGAGGGCCAGCATCGCGCCGTCGGAGATCGCGCTCGTCCGCCGGGCGCTCATCGCCGCCTCCCCGTCCGCGCGCTCACGTCCATCCCCGCATCGGTGTTCGTCAGCGCCGCCTCGATCCGCGAGCGGTGGTGGGCGACGACGAACGAGCGGGAGCCCACCCGCCACAGCGCCTGCCCGGCCGACAGCATCGAGATGAGCTGGGCCTCGGACTGCGACAGTCCCAGCAGCGACCGGGTCAGGGCGACCTGGCTCTCGTCCTGGTGGTAGACGATCCGGGTCGAGGCGTCGGCGATCAGCCCCTCGGCGATGCGCGCCGCCCGCGATCCGGCGTCCCCGGCGGCCTGCAGGTCGGCCAGTTTGTGGAGCACCACGAGGTTCATCACCCCGAACTGGCGCGCCAGCTTGAAGTTGGACTGAAACCACTCGCCCAGGCCGGTGTGCTGGACGATCTTCCACGACTCGTCGGCGACGTTGATGAGCCGCTCGCGGCCGGGACGCTCGGCGGTCCGCGCGAGCAGCGCGCTGATCCACGCGGTCGCGCACGCCATGAGGATCCCGACGGCCGGTGAGTCGCGCACGGCGTGCAGGTCGAGCACCAGCAGCTTGGCGTCGAGGTCGAGGCCCGGCGTGGTCGGCCCGTCGAACATCCCGCGCAGCGGGCCTTCGCAGAGGTCCTGGAGGGCCAGCGCCGCCCGCCGGGCGTCCTGGGCGAGCGCCTCCGGAGTGGTCTGCAGCCGCTGCGCCATCTCGGCTGTCGGCGAGAACAGGATCGACGAGATGTCCGGGAGCGTCGGCTCGCCGGCGCCCCGGGCGCGGACCACCCGCAGCGCCTCGCGCAGCGCTCCCGCCTCCAGCTGGGTGAGCGGGTCGCCGAGGGCGGTCACCGTGACGGCCCGCAGCAGCTCGAGCTGGGCGTGCTCCTCGGGCCGGGAGGCGAGGGGGTTCAGGCGCACCCCGCCGCCGGGCACGAGCGAGATCGGCCGCACGCCGACGGCCTCGCACAGCGGCCCGTACTCCCGCTTGACGTCGAGCACGAAGGCGCGGCGGCCGAACAGCAGCATGCGCCACAGGAGTGTCTTGACCAGCGCGCTCTTGCCCTGACCGAGCTTGCCGAGGACGATCGCGTTGGGATCGTCGAGCAGGCCCTCGGAGTAGAGGACCCACGGGTCATAACAGAAGGCGCCGCCGCTGCTGTCGCGCCCGACGAACACCCCGCGTCCGCCGAGGCCCCCGGCGTTGACGAACGGATAGACCGCCTGGGCATGGCGGGTCGTGCAGCGGTGCCCGGGCCGTTCCACGGCGCGCAGGCTCATCGCAGCCCCCGGCACAGCGGGAGGGTGAAGGCGAACGCCTCGGCCTGCTGGCCGTAGAGACGGTGCAGCTCCAGCCGGGCTCGGGCGGCGTGCTCGAGCACCTCACCGCAGGCGCGATGCAGATCTTCTCGGTCGCGCCCTGAGACGGTCACGAAGCCGCTCAGCCGGACCTCCCCGTGGCCGGCGGCGAGCTCGGCCTCCCGCCGGATCGTCGCCTCGGCCGCCTGACGCTGACGGGCTGTCTCGGACTGCCCGAACCGCGCCCGCAGCTCCCGGTCGGCGCGGTCGCGGGTGACGGCCGCCTCGATCTCGCGCGTCGAGCGGTCGGCTGCCAGCGGCTCGAAGGTGACGGCCACGCTGCGGACCGCTCCCGAGTGGCCGAGGAGCGCGTCCATGAACATCGGCGACACGTTGACCCGCGGCCAGGCGCCGATCCAGTAGGTGGCGTGCACGGCGCCGTCGGAGCGATAGTGATCCCACGCCTCGCGCGCGCCCAGCGGCCAGGCGCCGTTCTCGCCCACACCGTCCCGCTCGGGGTCGGCCGCCTCCAAGGACGTGAGCTCTGACCGCGCGAACGGATCGAAGGCGGTGCGCAGCGTCCGTGCGAGCTGCCCGGGGCTGAGCGCACCGAGGACCGTGACCTCGGCGGCCTCCAGTCCCTGGGCCACGCGCTCGGTCTGCTCGACGAGCGCCTCGGCGACCGCGTCCCGTCCTCGCTCGCGCACCCGGCGGCCGTCGACCTGCACGGCGAGCAGCACCTCGTGCTCCTGGGTGACGCGGGTGCTCGACGAGATCAGCTCGAGATAGGACTCGATCATCGCCGTCCCCCGCAGCGGAACCGCGGGATCGCGCTCGCCATGCACCCAGCGCGCCAGCTCGTCGCCCTGGGCGGGCGCCGTGCGCTCGATCCACTGCAGCCGGCGGATAGCTGTCCCGCCGGCGCCGGAGAGCACCATGCCCCACCGGGCCAGCCGCCGCTCCTGGGCATCGTGGTCGAGCAGCGAGAAGGCGCCGACACGGCAGGCCAGGACGGCTGTCAGCCGCCGCCCCGCGCGCTCCGAGAGCGCACCGATCGCCCGGCCGCGATGCTCCAGGGCAACGATGCGCACACCGCCGAGCGCCTCCGGAGCGGCCGGTGGCGCAGGCTCCAGGTCCCCGCTCTCATGGGCGGTGGTCCCGGCGGTGGGGGCCGGGGAGCGAAAGCGGTGGCGGCGGCTCAGCCGCCGCCAGGTGAACGACGCGGCCACCGGCGCCCACTCCTGCACGGTCCGGCTCCCGCACGGCGCGAACGCCACGGCGGCCGCGAGCGCGCAGACGAGGAGGGCCACCAGCGCGCCGGCCGCCGAGGGTGCCCGGTCGAGGGCGACGATCGCCGTCACCGCGCCGGCGGCGAGCGCCGCCACCTGACCGGCGCGCACGCCGCCGAAGATCCCGCGCCGCTCGAGGGGCCCGAAGGAGTACGTCTGGCGAGCCTCGGTCATGGTGCGGTCTCGTCGTCCGGCCCGAGCGGGTCCGGGTTCGGGAGGATGGGCGGCTCGAGGGGCGGCGGGTCCTCGACGGGCGGCAGGCTGGCTGTGGGCGGGGGCGCGACGGGCGCCGGAGGGGGCGTCGTCCCGGGCGCGGGCGCGCCGTCCACGGACGCGCCGTCCGCGGGGGAGGCCGCCGTCGACGAGCCGTCGGCGCCGGAGCCCACCGTTGAACCGTCCTTAGTGTGGTCGAGCATCTCCGGGCCGAGCGCGACCGTCGGCTCTGGGCCTTGCCAGAGATCCGGGGGCCCGGAGGGAGGTTCGTCCGGCGGCGGCGGGTTTGTCGTGCTGTCGTCGCCCGGCGGCGCACCGGGGTCCGCGGCGGGCGCGGCCGCACCGCTGCCGCTGGCGGCCACGGCCGCCGCTGCCTCCTCGGCGGCGTCGCTGACCCGTGGCTCGTCGCCTGGCGCGTCCGGGGCGGGAGGCGGCAGGGAGGGCGTCTCCGCGCCGCCGCGGCCGCGGGCCTGGGCGGCCATCTCGCTCAGCCGCGAGGGCAGCGCCTCGACCAGCTCACCCACCCCAGCGGTGTAGCCGGCGGCGGTGGCGCTCCCGGAGCGCAGTCCCGGGAACGGAGAGTGCTGGAAGCCCGCGGCGGCGGCGCTGGCCATCTCGTGCAGCGGCAGCAGGCGCAGCAGCACCCATGGCGAGAAAGCCGCCAGCAGGACGAGCGCCAGCCCCGCCAGCAGCGAGGTGATGCTCAGGGCGGCCGCGTGCTCCATCGCGGCGCCTCCCAGCGCCAGCACGGCGACGATCACGAACTTCGACAGGATCAGGGCGATGAGGAGCTCGACGGCCCGCGCCGCCCAGACGCGCCGCGCCGGCCAGACGAGCGCGGCGAAGAACAACGGGAGCATCAGCACGATGACGTAGACCGCCGCCTCGCGGACGACCAGTTCGATCCACAGGGCGATGGCCCCGGTGACCGTCAGCACCGCCACCAGGAAGGCCACGAACGGGTCGGCGGCCGCGGCCAGGAAGCCCCGCGTGGCCGAGGAACGTCGTGCCCGCGTTGCCCGATGCGGTCGAGACCACGCCGGCCATCTCGTCGGAGGCCGCCAGCAGCAGCATGGTCACCGGCGCGGCGATCCCCACGGCCAGCATGCCGAGCGGGAGGTAGCCGAGCGCTGCTCGCGCGAGCAGCGTCATGTCGGAGCGCAGGAGGGCCTGGATGGCGGCCGCGCACAGGAAAGGGAGCGTCAGCAGAGCCGACACGGCGGCCACCCGCCAATAGGCGGACGAGAACCACGTGCTCTGCAGGTTGGGACGGGAGCTCTCGTCGACGAGCTTGGCGGTCTCGTGCAGGGCGGCCCGGGCTCCGCCGCTGACCCAGGCGACCACGGCGGCGAGCCCGACGGCGGCGCTTGCCGCCTTGCCGCCAACACCGAGCGACCGTCTTGAGGGCACCACCGGGGTCTCCGCCGATCAGCTTCTTGCCAGCCTTGAAGATCGTCCTGGGGTGGGAGGCGACCGTGCACGCCCTGCCCGGCCACGCCGCTGAGCAGGCCGAACGCCTTGCAGACAATCGAGTGCGGCCGGACGGTGAGCGGACGGCTTGCCGCGTGGGCGGGGACGGGAGCGACGGCGGCCGCGAGGGCGAGCGCCAGGAGGAGGGCGAGCACGGTCCGGGTCACTTGGCGGTGGTCCCGAGGTGCTGGAAGAAGTTGACGAGCCCGGGGGCGGCACCGACGACGAGCGCGGCCGCCCCGGACGTCAGCGCCGCCATCCGCCCACGCGCCGCGTAGTGGTGGTTGTGGGAATGCGAGGCGACCGCCCACAGGCCCGCGCCGATGAAGGCGCCCAGCAGAGCGATCGCCAGCGCCCAGGCCTCCGCGCCGTTGACGAGCTGCTGGAGCACGTTGCTCCCCGGCAACCCGTGGACGTCGGGGTGGGCGGTCACGGCCAGCAGCGCCGCACTGAATGACATCGATGCCTCCTTGAATCTAATTGAGCCAATTGATTACCGACCAGACTATCTGATACAACGTCACCTCGTTAGGTCAAGTTGTAATGAATTAGTCTCAATTAGAAAGGCGGCATCGTGGGCTCAGGTGCGACGGAGGACAGGCGAGGGCGACATGGCCGAGATGGAGGAGGTCGGCAAGCTGTTCGCCGAGCAGTCACTGCGTGTTCGGCGCATGGTTCGCGCTCGGGCGCGCGGCTCCGAGCAGTTGGTGGAGGACGCCTGTCAGCTCGCCTGGATGCGGCTCGTGCAGCGCCGCGAGAGCGTCCGGCGCGAGGGGGCGACGGCGTGGCTGGTGCGCACCGCCATGCACGAGGTGCTCAAGCAGATGCAGCGGGAAGCGCGCGACTTCTCCCTCGAGGTGTGGGGCGAGGATCCCGATGCTCCGGCGCCGCGGCGGACCCCGCCATTGATCGATGAGCTCGCCGAGCAGCGGGCTCGGTTGCGGGCGATCGGATCCCTCCCCAGCCGCCAGCAGCGCCTCATGTGGCTGCAGGCCGCCGGCCTCACCTACGACGAGATGGCCAGCAACACGGGGACCACGTCCCGGACCGTCGAGCGCCAGCTCGAGCGGGCCAAGCGCACGCTCGGGGCGCAGGCGGCATGATCTCCCGCCGTTCTGAGCCGATCAGGTCGCTCGCCCGCGGCGCCGCCGCGGACCCGCGGGTATCACTTCCCGGGTCGGCGGTCAGCGCTTGGCGCGGCCGCGCTTGCGCCGCTTGCGCTCGGCTGCGCTCAGCTTGCGCGCCTTGGGCGGAGCCCGGGAGCCCGGCCGGTTGTGGCGGCCGTCGAGGCCGTCGCCCGCGCGGGCCGCCACGGGCGCGCGCCGCCGGGCGTCGCGCCAGATGAAGTAGGCGATCCCGGCGAGGACGACGAACGCGCCGATGGCGATGACGATGGCGCTGCCGCTCGACAGGCCGCTGGAGCCGGCCGTGCTCGCCGTGGAGACGTTGATGACGGTCGGCGTCGTGCTGCTCACGGTGGGCCCGCCGCCGGGCGCGGCCAGGCCCCCGCCGAGCGAGCCGCCCGAGGCGCTGGGCGGCGTCGGCACCGGCGTGGTGGCGGTCGGCGCGGGCGCGGTGGCGCTCACGCTCGCCGAGGACTTCTTCGCTGCGCCGGCGGCCAGAGCCGCGGACGGAGCACCGCCACACCGCACAGCACGACTGTCAGGCACGCGAGCGCCCGAATCCGCCGTGCCCGGTCAGGAACCGCCCGATTGCGCCCCATCACGACCCTCCCGCCACCGTCAGCCCCCAGACCCGAGCTAGCGCTCGGAGGCGAGCGGCTGCTCCATCGCCGGAGTGGTCGGCGGGCGCTTGTAGGGGTCCTCGTTCTCCTGGTGCTCCTCGTGGTAGACGCTCTCGACGTTGACCGCCCAGATGTCGTGGTCGGTGCCCAGGAGGATGTTGTCGACCGCGCGCATGGCGGTGAGCATGGAGTGGTCGGAGTTGTTGTAGCGATGCAGCCCGTTGCGGCCGACCTGGGCGAGGTTGCCGATCGTCTCCAGCCAGTCGCGGATCGTCTTGACGCGCTCGGCATAGCGCTCGTCGTAGATCGGATAGGCCTTGTGAACGCGCTCGACGAAGCCGAAGCGGACCTTGCTCGCCTGCGCCAGGTGGAGCCTCTCGATCTCCTGGGCGGCCATCGCCACGAGGTCGTCGTCGGCCATGTTCCACAGTTCGTCGCCCTCGAAGCAGAAGTACTCCATGCCGATCGAGGAGGCGGTCTCCCCCTTGGGCACCATCCACGGGCTCCACGACTTGAAGTTCTGGATGCGCAGGACGCGGACGCCCGGCTGGTGGATGTAGATCCAGTTATCGGGGAACGGGTCGTCGCCATCGATCACCAAAAGGACGGTCAAGAACTCGCGGTAGCGCAGGCCGCGGGCCGCGTCGCGGACCTCCAGCGGAGCCTCCGGTTCGGCGATGCCGACGGTCGTGCGCAGCGGGAGTGAGGAGATGACGTGCGAGGGGTACAGGGTCTCGCCGCCCGCCACGACCTCCGTGATGCGCCCGTCGGCGATCTTGAGCTTGGTCACCGGAGCGTTGAGCCGGATCTCGCCGCCCTGCGCTCGGATGTCGTCGGTCATCTGCTCCCACATCTGGCCGGGGCCGAAGCGGGGATAGTTGAACTCCGAGATCAGCGACTTGATCTTGTTGCCCTCGTTGCCGAAGAAGGCGGCCTTGGCGGCGGAGAAGAACGACAGGCCCTTGATCCGCTGGGCGGCCCACTCGGCGCGGATCTCGTCGGCCGAGACCCCCCACAGCTTCTCCGTGTAGGTCTTGAAGAAGTGCTGGTACAGGCGCTTGCCGAAGCGGTTGGACACCCACGCCTCGAACGTGTCCTCGCGGCCCTTGGGCTTGACCGCCGCCCACATGTAGGAGATGAGACACCGCGTCAGCTCCACCGGACCGAGCTTCTTGATCACGTCCATGCCCTGCAGCGGATACTCCAGGAACTTGTCGTTCCAGTAGATCCGCGACTGGCGCGGGCGCTTGAGGAACTCCTCCTTCATGATCTCGTGCCAGAGGTCGTCGACCTCCTTGACCTTGGTGAAGAAGCGATGGCCGCCGAGGTCGAAGCGATAGCCGTCGCGCACCTGGGTGCGGGCGATGCCGCCGACGAACTCAGTGGACTCGAGCACGACCACCGGCTTGCCCTGCTTGACCAGCTGGTAGCCCGCGGTCAGGCCGGCCGGACCGGCGCCCAGCACGACGACGGGGTGCTCGGGGGTGATGTCGGCCCCGTGCTCGGAGGTGTCTGTCGGTGTGATGTCAGTCATCGTCTCGGTATCTCAGGAAGCCTTCTGGTAGAGCGTTGCGCTGTTGGCCACGCAGCAAGCGCCTCTGTAATTGTGGGGTGCCCAGGCGACTGGCTTGAGAGTCCCGTTGGCGACGTCATTGGTCAGGATCTGACCCCACTGAGCGGCGCGTCGCCTCACGAGTTTCGTCCACGGCTGGTTCCAATTCGACACGCCCTCCGTCAACGGGCGCACGAATAGCAACTGCTGGCCTGGCTTGAGACTAGCAACGAGGGGCCCGAGCGTCCTGGCCGGGACGGCGTGCGCGCAGGCGCGATTGCGCGTCTGACCAGTTCATGTAGGTGGGGTCCTTGACCAGGCCGGACACCGTGTTGGCGAACCGCACGCCGGCCGGGAGGTAGTACCAGGCCAGCGGGGTCTGCTCGGGCTGACCGACGACCACCAGGTCGCCGGTGTGCAGCAGCGGCCCGATCTCGCCGTTGAGATCGCGCAGGTCGGACTTGAAGGTCGGCGTGAAGGAGCCGGGGTTGGCGAGAAAGCCGACGCACAGCACGATCGCCGCCAGCCCCACGACCTTCGCCCGCGCGGCCCCCAGGGCTGCCAGCAGCAGCAGCGCCGCCGTGAGGGGCGCGTAGTAGCGCGACACCCATGTGGTGGCCGCCACCGAGGCGATCCGGGCGAACAGCAGACCGGCCACCGGCACCGCGATCAGGACGGCGACCGTCAGCGCCTCGCGCGAGCGCCGCCGTGCCGGTATCAGCAGCGGGGCGAAGCCGACGATGACCGCGACCAGCAGCGTGGCGTCCACGCGTTCGCCACCCATCAGATCCGCCGGGACATCGGCGCCCCGCAGCGGCGTGTAGTGCCACGGTGAGGTGGCGTGGGCGATCTGGTGGATCGTCGTCGGGATCCACGGGACGTACACCAGCAAAGGGACGCCGAAGGCGATCAGGCCGTCGCGCACCAGCCCCCGTCGCTCCGCCGCCGGCGTCAGGCGGTACACGACGGCGAACGCCACCAGGGCGCCGACTGCGAACAGCCCTGCGGAGCCCTGGGTGTAGAGCATCGCGATCAGCGCGAGCGCGAACGTCGACAGTCCCCAGCGGCGGCGCTGCACGAACGCGGCGACGAAGCCGGTGAGCGCGATCAGGCCCAGCAGGACGAGGAGCACGTAGGGCTGCGTCTCCTGGGCGAAGTGGGTCACGTAGGCGCTGAAGGCGAACAGGATCGCCGCGTACAGCCCGGCCCGACGGCTCGCCAGCGTCCACCCCGACCAGAACCCGACGGGGATGGTGGCCACGGCGCACAGCACGGTCAGCCCATGCGTCGCCGACTCGCTGGAGCCGAAGATGCGGGTCCAGATGTGCAGCAGCCAGTAGTAGAGGGGAGCCCCCCCGTTGTCGCGAACGATGCCCGGGATCTGACCCAGCGAGTGCTGCGCGATCCCGACGGCCCCCGCCTCGTCGAACCACAGCTGGCCGCCGAGCTGGCGCGTGCGCAGAAAGGCCGAGACGAGCATGAGACCGCCGACGATCACCGTCGTGGTCAGCCAGCGCGGATGCCGGGCGAACCACGCGGGCGCATGCACCTCCTGGATCGGAGGCACGTCGATGTAGGAGTGCAGCGGCCGGCGGCGCCGCGGGGCGGTGGTGCTCACCCCTTACGAGACCTTGCGGTAGAGCATCGCGCTGTCGGCCACGCAGCACGCGCCCCGGTAGTTGTGGGGGGCGACCGCCACCGGCGCCAGGATGCCGCGGCTGACATCCTCGGTGAGCAGCTGGCTCCATTGCGCCGAGCGCCGGCGCACGAGCTTGGTCCAGGGGGCCTGCCAGTTCTGCGCGCCCTCGGTGAGCGGGCGGACGAACAGCAGCTGCTGGCCGGGTGACAGCCCGTCGACCAGCCTGGTCAGCGCAGGCCCCGGCGCGGTGTGCTTCAGCCGCTTCAGGGCATCCACCCAGTCGAAGTAGCTCGGGTCCGTGACCATCCCGCCCGCCGTGTTGGCGAAGCGCAGGCCGGCCGGCAGGTAGTACCAGTTCAGCGGGGTCTGCTCGGGCTGGCCGACGACGACCAGATCGCCCTGGTGAAGACGCGGCTGCATCTCGGCCCCCACGTCACGCATGTCGGACTTGTACTGCGGGCTGAACACGGCCGGGTTGTGCAGGTAGAGCAGCGAGAGCGCGATCGCCAGCACCCCGAGCAGCCGGGCCCGGGAGCAGCCCCAGGCGATGAGGAACAGCAGGGAGCCCAACACCGGGGCGAAGTAGCGGGGCGCCCAGGCGGGCGTCAGCTGCGAGGAGATCCAGGCCAGGCCGAGGGTGGCCACCGGCAGCGCGATGAGCGTCCACAGGATCGTCGATTCGCGGCTGCGGCGATGCGCGCGGGTCATCAGGGGGGCGAGCCCGACGACCGCCGAGAAGATGAGGACGGCGGTGATCCGGTCACCTCCGAGGAGATTGCGCGAGATCTGCACCGGCGCGCCCAGCCGGGGCGGCGAGTCCCACGGCGCGGCGGTGTGCGCCACCTGGTAGAGGAGGGTCGGCACCCACGGCAGGAACAGGACCCCGGCGCCGACGAACGTCATCGCCGCGTCGCGGATCAGTCCGCGACGGTCCTCACTGGCCAGGTAGGCGGGGACGAGCGCGATGATCGAGCCGGCGAAGAAGAACGACCCCCAGGAGTGGGTGTAGAGCATCAGCGTCAGCGCCGCCCCGAAGACGAACAGGAAGCGGCGGCGGCGCATGATGAAGCCGAGCACGAAGCCGGTGGTGGCGATCACGCCGAGCAGGGCCATCAGCTCGTACATGCGCGTCTCCTGCGCGTAGGCGGTCAGCCACGCGTTGAAGGCGAACACGAGGGCCGCCATGATCCCGGCGCGACGCCCGAACAGGGTCCAGCAGGCCCACCCGCCGATCGGGATCGTCAGCACGCCGAAGACGAGCGACAGGGAGTGCGAGGCGGCCTCCCCGGTCCCGAACAGGCTCATCCAGATGTGGAGCAGCATGTAATAGAGCGGCGGGTTGCCGTCGTAGCGCAGCACGCCGGGGATCGCGGTCAGCGCGTGATGCGAGATGCCGGTGGTGATCGCCTCGTCCATCCACAGCTGGCCGCTCAGATACTGGGCCCGCATCACCGCCGAGAGCGCCATCAGGGCGATCAGCCCGCCGCCGATCCACAGCCAGCCGGGTACGCGGCGCACCCAGTCGGGGGTCCGCGGCACCCATCCGGAGCCGTCCTCCCGCTCAGGGGCGCTGACGCCGGGGGCCGGCGCGGTGACAGCGGCCATCAGTGCTTCCCCATCACGATCATGCGGTGCGATTCTGGCAGTGGGTGAACATCCGGAAGGGTCCGCTCGTGCCGTCGTAGGTGTAGTGCACCTTCGGCCACCAGTGCACGAGCGGCAGCAGCGACAGGTTGCGCGAGGCGCGCGTCTGCAGGATGACGTTGGGGGCGGGCAGCGTGCCGGGATCTGTGCCGGCCGCTGGCGGGGCCTGGACGCGCAGCATCTTGACGTCGAGCGTCCACGCGACCAGCGGGACCTGGAAGCCCTCGGTCATCACCGTTCCGCAGGTGAGCACCTTCTCCCTGCCGCCATAGCGCTTGACGAGGTCGACTCACCCCGTCGCGCAAGTGTCCCTGATAGACGATCGAGCCATGGGTGGCGGGGATGTCGATCAGGGTGTGGCCGACCCAGTTGGGCGCCTCCAGGAACACGATCCCGGCGATCGCCGACCCCGCGGCGATCGCGCCGGAGGCCAGCAGCCGGCCGCCGACCGCCCGGCCCCGCCGCGCGCCGAGGGCGATCAGGTTGGCGAGCTCCTGAGCGGCCCACCCGAATGCGACCGCGCCGCAGATGTCGATCAGGGCCGATCCGAAGACGAGGTACCGGTTGTTTCCGGAGAAGTGGGCCTGGGTCATGATCGCGATGACCACGAACCACGCCAGTCCGCCCAGGGCACACAGAGCCGTGACCACCTGGGCGCGGACGCGCGGGTCGGAGGTGAGCAGGCCGCGAGCGCCGGTCCGCCGCGCGACGCCGCGGGCGATCGCCGCCGTCGCGATGAGCAGCACAGCGGCCGCCACCTTCAGACGGAGCAGCACGGTCGGCCAGGCGGCGTCCTTGAGCTCGGAGCAGAACGGGCAGCTGGTGAGGGCGAGGCTGTTGGAACGGACGTGCTGCGCGCGGTCGGCGCCGCGCAGGAACTGGCCCGAGCCCCAGTACTCCGGCGCGAACCAGAGGATCGGGATGAGCACGAACAGACCGAGGACGAGCTTGCGCGCACCCGGGTCCCTCCAGAACAGCCACAGCCCGTACGGGCCCCAGAACAGCCAGATCTCGGGCCGGTCCAGTGCGACGAAGAAGCCGAGCGCGAACGCCTGGCGGGAGTGGCCGTCGAGATGGCGTTCGAGCGCGACGAGGATGAGGGCCAGCGCGAGCCCCTCGGAATAGCCGAGGGCGTTGGAGCTCAGGTAGCCGCCCGACAGCGCGAGGCCGAGCACGCACATGACGCCGGCGGCCAGCCCGGGCAGCCATTCCAGCAGCCACCCGGGGTCCCCGGCCGGCTTCACGAACCAGCTGCCGATCTGGCGGGTGAGGCGGATCGAGAGGCGGAAGGCCATGACCACCGCCGCGAAGGCGCCCGCGCGGGCGACGACCAGCCACAGGTCGGGCTGGATCTTGCCGAACAGCGCGAAGATCGTGGTGAAGATGACCGGCAGCGGCTTCCATGTCGGGCCGCCGGTGGTCTGCAGGTCCAGGTGGATGATCTCCCGGCCCCAGATGAGCCACGCGAACGGGTCATAGCTCGGCGTCGACGGCGTCGCCAGCGAGGCCGCGGCGACGATCAGCGAGACGGCCACCAGCCCGAGGTAGAAGCTGCGCGCCGACAGCAGCGGGTTCGATCCGCTGCGAGTGTCGTCGGCGGCGAGCGAGGGCGGCACGGAGCGGGCGGGCGGAACGTCTGTGGTCGAGGCGGAGAGCAGGGTGGCGAGCGGTCGTCGGGGCACGTGGCGAGGGAGCGGCTGCGCGGCGGACGCTAGCGCGCCGGGGGGCGGCCGATACTCCAGCTGACGGGCTGGCCACCGCCACAACGGCGACGCCGCGATTCTACCCGCGCGCGCGTGGACGGCCTGTTAGGCCAGGCCGAGTTTGCGCTTAAGGGTGACGATCCGCCGGTACGACGCGACGGCGTCGGCGCGGGCGATCTGACCGCGGCGCAGCGCGCCGCGCAGCGCACTGAGCTCGCCCGGCGCGGAGTCCGTGTACAGCAGCACGTCGGCCCCGGCGGCGGCCGCCAGCACCCCGGCGGTCGTCTCGTCGTGGCCGGTCGAGCTGCCGAGCGCGTCGGTGATGACCACTCCGTCGAAGCCGAGCTGCCCGCGCAGCAGGCCGGTGATGATCGGGTGTGACAGCGCCGCCACCGTCCCGGAACGGTCATAGGCGTCAAAGCCGGCCACCGCAGCCATCACGGAGTCAAGCCCGGCCGGGATCATCGCCCGGTAGGGCGCCAGCGCGGCGGCCCGCTGGCCGGCGGTCGGGTGCAGCTCGAGATGGGCGAAGTCCGTGTCCGTGCCGGCCGTTCCCAGCCCGGGGAAGTGCTTGGCGGCGGCCGCCACCCTGCGCGACTGCAGGCCCGTGGCGAAGGCCGTCGCATACCGGGCGACGGTGGGCGCGCTGAACGAGAACGCGCGGCCCTGGCGCGAGATGAACGAGTCGCCGGAGCTCGGGACATCGGCGACCGGGGCCAGGTCCCAGTTGATGCCCCAGCGACGCAGGTCCGTGCCGGTCGCGCGGCCCTGGGAGGTGGCCGTCGAGACCGACCCGGTCGCCACCATCTGGGGCGGCGACAGCGTCGGGGGCAGGCTGGTGATGCGCTTGACCTCGCCGCCCTCCTGGTCGATCGAGACGAGCAGCCGGGGGTTGCCGCCGGCCCGTGCCGCCCGCTGCAGCGCCCCGGTGAGCGCCTAGGTCTGCGCCCGGGACTGGATGTTGGCGGCGAACAGGATGACTGAGCCGACCTCGCCGGAGCGGGCCGCCCGCAGCAGCCAGCGCCGGCGCGGTGGTGCCCGAGAAGCCGACCATGATCCGCTGGCCGAGCAGCTTGGCCGGTGAGGCGGGCACGGGAATCGCCCGCGCGCTGGCGTGGACGCCGCGCCATCACCGCGAGCAGCGAGAGCGCGAGCTGCGTTACCCCTGCACCCCCTTGGCGACGCACGTCTCGACCTTGGACAGGAGCTTGTCCGGAGCCTGGTTGGGATAGAGCAGGGCCGATCCGATGACCTCGGCGCCCTGTGCCTTGCCGTCGATCTGCTCGCCCTGGGCCTCGCCCGGGGTCGACTGGAAGAGCACCGTCGGGCCGGACGGGCGCACGCCGATCTGCATCCCCGGCAGGCCGTCGACGGTCGACCCGCCGGACGGGGATGTGCTCCTCGTGCAGGCAGGTGATGTGCTTCTTGCGAGGGTCGTCGACGTTCTTCTTGTTGCTGGTGATCGCCCCCGGCGTGCCGGCCTCCGGCTTGGCGGAGTTTCCACAGGCTGAGAGCGAGACCGCGGCCAGGCCGACGACCAGCGCGGCTTTCGCGCGAGACATGACGCCAGAGCGTAGAGGATGATTCAGCGCATGCTCGTCTCTGCCGCGCTCACCGGACCGCTGCCCAAGGCCGGCGTGTCGTGGCCGCCGCGCTGCTCGTCGCGGCGGTCCTGCTGGCGCCGGCGGGTCCGCGCGCTCCAGGCGGCGGCGATGCTCGGGCGCGCTGGTGCTCTCGCCGGTGCTGCTGCTGTCCGACATCTGGGACTCGCCGCAGCTGCGCCTCGTCCATCGCCACCCGCTGCCGGCCCTGGTGGCGGCGGTCGTGGCGCTCGCCGTCCTGGGCGCGGTGGCGCTGCTGATCGCCCGCCGCCCCCCGCTGCTGGCGCTGCTGTCCGTGTTCGCCCTGCCCTTCCGGATCCCGATCCAGGCCGCCGGGAAGACCTCCAATCTGCTCGTCCCCCTGTACTTCGTCATCGCCGCGGGGGCGCTGGCGTGGATCGTCCCGACCCTCATGCAGGGCCGGCGTGAGCGCCGGGCCCGGGCGGAGGTGTTCTCCCGCCGTCCCGAGGGCCGTCACGGCGCCGATCCCCTCCCCGAGGCCGCCGCCCCGCCGCCACCGCCGGCCGCGCCGCCGGCGATCGTGTGGCTGGAGCGGCTGCTGGCGCTGTTCGTCGTGCTCTACGGCATCCAGGCCGATCTACTCGCCGGACTTCACCACGGCGCTGCAGAACATGGTCTTCTTCTACGTCCCCTTCGCGCTGCTCTACCGGCTGCTGCGCACGCTCGAGTGGACGCCGGCGCTCGTCCGCGACGCGCCTGCGGCTGCTGCTCGTGCTGGCCCTCATCTTCAGCGTCATCGGGTTCGTCGAGTACGCGACCAAGACGATCATCCTCAACTCCAAGCTCGTCGTCGCCAACGACCTGCACACCTACTTCACCGTCAACTCGGTGTTCTTCGACCCGGACATCTTCGGCCGCTTTTTGGCGCTGACGATGATCCTGCCGGCCTCGCTGCTGCTCTATCCCCGGGCCCGGCGCGAGCATCTCGGCATCGTCGCCGATCCTCGCCGTGCTGTGGGCCTGCCTGGTGCTGACCCTGTCGCGCTCCAGCCTGGGGGCGCTGCTCGTCGGCCTGGCCGTGCTGGCGGCGCTGCGCTACCGGCCCTCCCGAGCGCTCGTGGTGGCGGTGGTGGTGATCGCCGTCGGGGCCTCGGCGATCGCCGCCTCCCCGACCACCTTCGGCCTCAACCAGGGAATCAACGGCGCCTCCAGCGGGCGCGGCGGCCTGGTCAGCGGCGGCCTGTCGCTGTTCGCCGACCGGCCCGTCTGGGGCTACGGCTCGGGCTCGTTTGTCAAGGAGTACCGGCGCCACCATCGCCGGACCGCCACCAACCTGTCGGCGTCGCACACCATCCCGGTGACGATCGGCGCCGAGCAGGGGATCATCGGCGAGCTCGCCTACGTCGCCCTGGTGGTGACCGCGCTGATCGTGTTGCTCGGCCACGCCCGCGGCGACCCGCTGCGCTCGGCGGTGGGCGCGGCCTTCGCCGCGCTCATCTTCCACACGATGCTGTACGCGGACTTCCTGGAGGATCCGGTCACCTGGGCGCTGTTGGGAATCGGTGTCTCGCTGGCCGCGGCGGCGGCACGCGCGGCCCTCCCCGGCGCCCGCCGAACCGGCCTCCGCGCACCGCCGGGTAGGGGCCGCGGCGCAGCCGCCGTGCACGGTCGCAGGGGGCGTGCCGGTACGCGCCCGGGCGCGCGCCGGTGTCCCGCGCGCCTGCCGGACAAGTCTCCCCACCGGCGGGAGGCCGCGGTGGCGGGAAGCTTTGTCCGGCGATGACCCGGAAAGGCTCCCCACCTGGCCGGCGGGACCGCGGTGGGAGCTTTGTCCGGCTCGCGGTCCGGCCTGCAACCGGGGCCGGCGCCGCCCGGTCGAGCCGGGGCTGCGAGGCGGCTCGGGCGGGCTGCGAGCGCTCGCTGGCGGCCGCCGGCGCCGGAGCGCCCGTCGAGCAGGTCGCCGAGCTCCTCGGGCCCCATCGGGTGGGCGAACAGGAAGCCCTGGCCGAAGTCGCAGTGCTCGCGCTGGAGCTGCTCGAGCTGGGCGGGCAGCTCGATCCCCTCACCGAGGGTCTCCAGGCCGAGCGTCTTGCCGAGCTGGATGAAGGTTCGGATGAGCGCGGCGGATTCGCTGGAGTCGTCGATCCCGCCGACGAACGACTGGTCGATCTTCAGCGTGTCGATCGGGAACTGGCGCAGGTAGCCGAGTGAGCTGTAGCCGGTGCCGAAGTCGTCGATGGCGATGCGCACGCCCATCCGCTTGAGCGTCGCAGAGGCGCCGGGCGGTGGCGTCGGGGTCGCGCATCAACGCGGTCTCGGTGATCTCCAGCGTGAGCGCCGCGGCCGGCAGGCCGGCCAGGGTCAGCGCTGCAAGGACGTCGTCGACCAGGTCGTCGGAGTCCAGCTGACGGCCGGAGACGTTGACCGCCACCGTCAACTCGTGCCCGGCCGAGCGCCAGCGTGCCGCCTGCGCGCAGGCGCTCTGCAGCACCCAGCGCCCGATGGGGACGATCAACCCGCTGCGCTCGGCGATCGGGATGAACAGCTCCCGCTCGACCGAGCCGCGCTCGGGATGGTTCCAGCGCAGCAGGGCCTCGACGCCGACGATCCGCTCCGAGCTCAGTTCGAGCGTCGGCTGGTAGACGAGCGACAGCTGCCCGGCGTCGAGGGCGTCGCGCAGATCCATCTCCAGCGCCACTCGCTCCTGAGCGGCCGTCTGCATGCCCGACTCGTAGACGACGAAGCGGTCACGGCCGCTCTCCTTGGCGGCATACAGGGCGACGTCGGCCTCGGCGAGCAGCTCTTCGGCGGTCGAGCGCAGCCCGTGGGCCACGCCGATGCTGGCGGTGACGGTGAGCCGGCGGCCGATCTGGTCTGTCAGGTCATACGGCTCGCGCAGAACGTCCAGGACGCGCTCGGCGACCAGCTGGGGCCCGACATCGAGGCTCGAGCCCTCGACCAGGACCACGAACTCGTCGCCGGACAGGCGGGCCGCGGTGTCGGCGTCGCGCACGACCTGACCCAGGCGTCCCGCCACGAGCGTGAGGAAGCGGTCGCCGACGGCATGGCCAAAGGTGTCGTTGATCTGCTTGAAGCCGTCGATGTCGATGTACAGGGCGGCGACCGGTTGACCCTCCCGGCGGGCCCGCGCGAGCATCCGCTCGGCGCGATCCAGGGCCAGCACCCGGTTGGGCAGCCCGGTCAGCGCGTCGTGCAGCGCCTGGTGGCGCAACTGACCGGTCTTCTCGTCGACCAGCTCCAGCGCCCGCTGTCGCGAGCGCGAGAACGTGAGGATGAGCAGCGCCAGCAGGAGCGTGAGGAGCGACCCGCCGATCGCCACGATCAGCTGCTGGTCCATGGGCGAGAGACCCCGCTCACGCCGCACGCCCGTGATCTGGGCCGCCCACCCCGTCTCGGCCAGACCCGTGTCCAGGTGCACGAGGTCGCCGCCGACGAGGTGGCCGACCTCGACGACCGGCACCGGATGGCCGCCCGGTGGGGTGAAGGTGAGACGCACGCCCAGGTTGGGCTGGCCACGCAGGGCCTGACGGGCGAGGGCGGGCATGTCGAAGGATGAGACCAGCCAACCGGCGACCGCCGCACGTCGCTGCGCGACCGTCCGGCGCGGGGCGCCCGGACGGTAGAAGGCGGCGGTGAGCAGTGTGGTGTTCAGCCCGAGCGAGTTGACCGGATTGATGATCAGCCGCTCGGTTTCGGCCGATTGCGACAGCGCGACGGCCTCCAAGCTCCCCAGGACGGTCTGGCGGTCGCACCAGTCGAGTTGGAGAAAGGCGTCGAGCGGGCCGAGACCGTCCGGCGACCCCCGCCGCGGCCAGGCACATGCGCCCGTGTTGGGAGCTGTTCACCGGCTCGAGGTCATCGCGTACCAGCCTGAGGAAGGCTGGGTCGGCGTTGCGCTGGGCCTGGAAGGCCCTCAGCCGGGCGGCGGGAACGATTCGTATGACCGCCGTCCCGACGCCCCCCGCCTGGCGGCTCTCACTCGTCAGGCCCGCGTACCACGTGTTGAACTGTGTGGCGGTCAGGCGGGGGTTCAGGGTGAGGACCGTCCGCATCGTGGCGGCGAAGTCCTCGTCGCGACCCACGAGCGTGCTGAGGTCGGAGGCCAACGTGGTGGCCGCGGTGGCGAACACCTGGCGCTGCGCCGTCCGCTGACCCGAGTACACGAGCAGACCCACGACCACGGAGCCGGAGACTCCGATGAGGACGACGGCGAGCGCGATCAGGCGCCCGATACGCCGGCGCCGCGGCTGAGCGGACGCGCCACTTGCGGCGGTCGCGCTCGGCTGAAGGGTCATACCCCCTGTGTCGGTCGCTGACGGCCCGGTCTTGAGCGACCGCCGCCGGCGCGGCGTCGGCGACCGTCAGCCGGACGGCGACCGAAACCAGGGGGGAGCGGCCCCCGCGTGCTCGACGACGCGGCGCAGCATGTCGTGGAGCTGTGCCCGCTCGTCGTCGTCGAGGGGCGACAGCAGCTCGGCCTGCGCCTGGCGGGCCAGCTCGCGGCCCTGGCGCAGCGTGTCGTGGCCGACCTCGGTGATGTGGAGCTGGTGGGCCCGGCGATCCGTCGGGTGGGGGCGGCGCTGGACGAGCCCGCGGCTCTCGAGCTCATCGATGGTGGCCACCATGGTGCTCGGGTCCGTGAGGGTGAGCCGTCCCAGGGCCTGCTGGGTCAAGGGGCCCTCGTGGTCGAGCACGTTCATCGCTCCCCAGCTGCGGGTGGTCAGGCCCAGCTGCTCCAGGCGCTGCCCGAACTGGCGCTGTCCGGTCGCCCCGGCGCGCGCCAGGAGGTAGCCGGTGTGGCGCATCAGCGCGTCGTGCAGGCCGGGGGTTTGCTCGCTCATCTCAACGAGCAGCTTACCGACGCTCATTGCCACAGGAAACAGTTTGTGCTAGAAACGATGCGCTGAAGAAACTATGAGGAGCGCCCATCACTCATGATGACCACCGTCACCCGGGCCGTGCTCGCCCACAAACGCCTTGTCGCCGCCTTCTGGATCGTGGTGCTGATCGTCGGGATGGCGACCGTGTCGCAGTCGACCAAGTCGTTCTCCAAGGCGTTCAGCGTCCCCGGTCGCGAGGGCTTTGAGACGAACTCGCAGATCCTCAGGCTGGTGCACACCGGTGGCCGCAGCGCGCCGCTGGTGCCGGTGGTCACCCTGCCGGCGGGGACCTCAGTCAACTCGCCGGCCGCGCTGAGCGGCCTGCGCGGGGTGGAGCGCCGCCTGCGGGCCGCGATCCCGGGGGTGCGCACGGTCTCCTACGCCTCCACCCGCAGCCGGGCCTTCGTCTCCCACGACGGGCGCACGACCTTCGTCCTCGCCTATCCGCCGCCCGACAACGAGGCCTTCAACAACAACACCCGGGCGGCCAAGCGCGCGCAGGCGGCACTCGCCGGGCAGCGGATCGCGGGGGCTCCCATCCACGTCACCGGCATCGATGCTCTGCAGAACCAGACCGGCGGTTCGGGCGGCCCGGGCGTCTTCCTCGAGTCCCTGCTGGGCGGGCTGGGCGCGCTCGTGGTGCTCGCCTTCGTGTTCGCCTCACTGCTGGCCTTCGTCCCGCTGGTGATGGCGATCGTCTCGATCATGGCCACCTTCCTCGTCCTCTGGGGAGTCAGCCAGATCACCAGCGTCTCGATGATCGTCGAGTTCCTGGTGGCCCTCATCGGCCTGGGGGTGGCCATCGACTACTCCCTGCTGGTCGTCGTGCGCTGGCGCGAGGAGCGCGCCCACGGGCTCGAGGGTGAGGAGGCGGTGATCCGAGCCATGGAGACGGCCGGCCGGGCGGTGGCCTTCAGCGGGACCACCGTGGCCATCGGCCTGCTGGCGATGGTCGTGCTGCCGCTGCCGTTCCTGCGCTCGATCGGCTTCGCCGGGATGCTCATCCCGCTGGTGAGCGTGATCGTGGCCACCACGCTGCTGCCGATCGTGCTGCTGAGCGCCGGCAACCGCCTCGACTGGCCGCACGTGCGCTCCGACGACAAGGCGAGCCGTTCGTGGACGCGCTGGGCGCAGTTCGTCGTCCGCCGCCGCTGGGTGTCGGCCGCCGTGGCGATCGTCGTCCTCGCGGCCCTGGTGATCGCCGCCACCGGGCTCAAGCCCGGTCAGGCCGACGTCAACACCCTCAGCCAGAAGGGCGATGCCCGCACCGGTCTGCTGGCCCTCGAGCGCGCGGGCATCGGTCCCGGGGCGCTGGCCCCCATCGAGGTGACCGCCCCGGCGGGCAGCGCCCAGCGCGTGGCCGCGCGCTTGACCGGGTCGACGGCGTCCGCGGGGCGGTCGCGCCGGCCAGTGCCCAGTGGCGCCGCGGTGACACGGCGGTGCTCGACGCGCTGGCGGTCGCCGATAACTCCTCGAGCGCCGGCCAGGACACGATCAAGCGCGTGCAGAGGACCGCCCACGATCTCAACGCCGGGGCTCGGGTCGGCGGGATCGGCGCCGAGAACCGCGACTTCGTGGATGCGATCTACTCGAGCTTTCCGCTGATGATCGCCCTCATCGCGGTGCTCACCTTCCTCCTGCTGGCGCGGGCCTTCCGCTCGCTGCTGCTGCCGCTCAAGGCGGTTCTGCTCAACATCGTCAGTGTCGGTGCCGCCTGGGGGGTGATCACCCTCATCTGGCAGCAGGGCCACGGCTCGGACGCGATCTTCGGGATCGCCGCCACCCACTCGGTCGATGCCTGGATCCCGCTGATGGTCTTCGCCTTCCTCTTCGGGCTGTCGATGGACTACGAGGTGTTCATCCTCGCGCGCATGCGTGAGGAGTACGACGCCACCGGCTCGACCGACGCGGCCGTGGTGCGGGGGATCGGGCGCACGGGGCGCCTGGTGACCAGTGCGGCGCTCATCCTGTTCCTCGCCTTCGCCTCGATGGCCTCGGCGCCCGACACCACCGTCAAGGTGTTCGCCACCGGTCTGGCCGCCGGCATCATCCTCGACGCCACCGTCATCCGGGCCCTGCTCGTCCCGGCGGTCGTATCGCTGTTCGGACGCTGGAACTGGTGGCTGCCGGCCGTGCCCGCCCGGCTGCTGCGGGTCAAGGCCTCGCTGCCGCCCGGATAACCGTCGACACACCGGGTTCTGGCTTCAGGGCGGCTCCCCGGATGCCGATCACCCGCGTATGGCGACGGCGACCGAGCGAGCTTCCGATTTCCTGTCGCGCGGCAACCACTTCTCGTGCTCGATGAGCGCGGTGCTCGTCGCTCGGGTGCACGCCTACGGTGGTCCGCAGGCGGTCGCCGAGCTGCTCGAGCTCGCCGGCAGCCGCCGCTCCGCCGAGTACCTCGCCGACATCGTCAACTGGATCTCCTACGAGGAGGCCGTCGCGCTGTGGCGCGCCGGGGCGGTGGTGACCCATCATCCGCAGTTCGCCCGCGCCGTCGGAGAGGACGCCGCCCGCCGCCTCAACGGCTCGCCGATCGCCGCGCTGTTGCGCTCCCTCGGCTCTCCCGAGCGCGTCTTTCAGCAGATCGCGACCACCGCCACCAAGTACAGCGTGGCCACCCGCCTGGAGACGATCGACGTCGGGCCGGGCTTCGCCGAGATCATCGCCCAGCCCTCGGAGGGCTTCCCGCGCAGCCCGGACCACTGCGCCTGGACGGCCGGGCTGATGACCCAGCCGACGATCCTCTTCGGGTTGCCACCGGCGGTCGTCGAGCACGAGGAGTGCGCGGCCCTGGGGGCTGAGGTCTGCCGCTACCGCGTCCGGTGGGAGACCAGCGACGGCGGTGACGACGGCGAGTCGGCGCGCAACGACGCCCTGCTCAGCCAGCTGGAGGCCATGAAGGAGCGGCTGCACAGCATGTTCGCGACCGCGTCGGACCTGATCGGCGCCGACGATCTCTCAGAGGTCCTGGCGCGCATCACGGATCGTGCCGCCGTCGAGATCCGCGCCCCCAGCTATCTGCTGGCCATCCGCACCACCCCGGACGGGCCGATCCTCTGCCACCACCGCGGGATCGACGACGACCGCGCGATCGCCTACGCCGAAAGGGTGCTGGCCGATCCCGCGGCCGCCCTGCCTGAGTCCTGGCTGGTCGTCCCCGTCCGCTCCAGCCGCCGCGACTACGGACGGCTCCTCGCCCTCTACGGCGAGGACCGCACCTTCTTCGCCGAGGAGCGCGGACTGCTCGAGATCTACGCCCGTTACGCGGCCTCGGCGCTGGACTCGGCGACGGCACTCAAGGAGGCCGAGGAGCGCAACGGCCAGTCCAGCGCGCTGCTGAGCCTCGCCCGGGCCCTCGCCGATGCGGGCGCCAGCGATGAGATCGCCCAGCGCCTCGCCAGCGCCGTGCCGGGGGTCATCGACTGCGATCGCGTGGCCGTCGCCCTGTGGGACGACGAGCTCGGCGAGCTGGCCGAGCGGACGGTCAGCTACCCCGGCCACGAGGATCGCCACGAGGAGCCGCTGCGCGCCAAGCCGACGCCCGGCGGGCCGCTGCAGCGCCTCCTCGACGATCCGACGCCCGAGCCGATCTTCGTCGACCCCGACCACGGCGATCCGCTGCTGCGCCAGTTCTTCGGCGCCGCCGGCGCGGTGGCCTCCCTGATCGTGCCGCTCGTCATCCCCGGCCGGCTGCTGGGCGTCCTCGCCGTGTCAGTGACGGAGCGGGCGGCCCGGTTGCGGCCCACCCAGGACCTGCTCGACCGGATCTCCGGAGTGGCCGCCCAGGCGACGACCGCGCTGCAGAACGGCCGCCTGCTGGACCAGATCACCTACCAGGCCACCCATGACGACCTCACCGGGCTGGCCAACCGCCCCAACTTCAAGCACCGGCTCGCCGCCGCCGTCCGCGACGCCCGGGTGCGCGGCGATGAGGTCTCCGCCTTCTACCTCGACCTCGACGGCTTCAAGCCGGTCAATGACGAGTTCGGCCACGACACCGGGGACGCGCTGCTCGCCGCAATTGCGCAGCGGCTGCGGGCCAGCATGCGTCCCTGCGACGTGGTCGCCCGTCTCGGCGGAGACGAGTTCGCGATCGTCGTCGAGTCAGGGGCTACGGCCGAGGCCGTGGAGGCGGTGGCCGGCCGGCTGCGCGCCTGCTTCGCCGAGCCCTTCCAGGTCGGCGGACACCGCCTCGCCGTCACCGCCAGCATCGGCCGGGCGACCCATCCCGGCGAGGCTGCCGACGCCGAGCAGCTGCTCAGCCGGGCCGACGCCGCGATGTTCGCCGCCAAGCGCGAGCGCCGGGGCGCCCCCTCCGGTCGCTGAGCGCTACAGCGGGGTCGTGTAGGCGCCGCTGATGCCGCCGTCGACGAGGAAGGTCGTCGCGTTGACATAGGACGACTCATCGGAGGCGAGGAACAGCACGGCGTTGGCGATCTCCTCGGCCCGCGCGAAACGGCCCATCGGCACGTGGACCATCCGCCGCTGGGCCTCCACGGGATCGGAGGCGTAGAGCTCGCGCAGCAGCGGCGTGTCGACCGGACCGGGGCACAGCGCGTTGACGCGCACGCCGCGCTTGGCGAACTCGACCCCCAGCTCCCGCGACATCGCCAGCACGCCGCCCTTGGAGGCCGTGTAGGCGATCTGCGAGGTGGCCGAGCCCATCGTCGCCACGAATGAGGCGGTGTTGATGACCGATCCGCCTCCGCCGTCCAGGAGATGGGGAATGCCGTGCTTGCAGCACAAGAAGACGCTGCGCAGGTTCGTCGCCTGCACCCGCTCGTAGGCCTCGAGGGCGGTCTCCGTCACTGAGGCGTCGTCGGTGGGCGAGATGCCGGCGTTGTTGAAGAGGACGTCGATCCGCCCGAGCTCCTCGCGGACCCGGGCGTAGAGGGCGCTCACCGCCTCCTCGCTGGTCAAATCGGCGCTCAGCGCCAGCTCACCGACGTCGTGCTCGCGGACATCGACCCCCACCACGCGGGCGCCCTCGCGGGCGAAGACGGTGGCGGTGGCGCCGCCGATGCCTCCGGCGGCGCCGGTGATCACGCAGACCTTCCCGGCGAGGCGCATCAGGCCGGTTGGGCGTCGGGATCGACGACGGTCACGCCGTCGTCAGCGAAGGCGATCGTCTTCACCGGCCCCTTGAAGGTGTTCTTGGCCGACACCAGGTACCAGATGGTCACCGCCAGCATGACCCCGATGGTGACGATGGGCGCGTAGTTGACGGCGTTCCAGTCGAAGCCGTGCTTGAAGTAGACGCCCGCCTGGGAGGTCGGCAGGCAGAAGATGATCACGCACAGCCCCACCCACACGATGGCGATCGGGTTGATCCAGCGGTACTTGGAGCCCAGCGTCCAGGGACCGGGCTCGAAGGCGTCGCCCATCCGCCAGCGCAGGTACGTCGGGATCGTGTAGGCGATGTAGAGACCGATGACGGCGATCGAGGTGACGGCGAAGAAGGCCACCGGGAAGCCGGCGGCGTTGGGGAAGAAGGCGGGGATGGTGATCACCAGGGCGGCGATGCACACGAACAGCACCGCGTAGGTGGGGGTGCCGTTGGCGCCGACGCGCCGCCACAGCCGATGGCCCGGAATCGCGCCGTCGCGCGAGAACGCGAACGTCATCCGGCTGGCGCTCGTCACGCACGCCATCCCGCAGAACAGCTGGCCGATGGTGGAGATCAGCAGCACCGCCTTGGCCGCCGCCGAGGTCAGCGCCGTCTCGAGGATCGCGACCGCCGGGAAGCCGGCCGAGCTGATGTCGGAGATCTTGGCCTTCTGCACGGCGAAGGTCAGCGCCAGCAGCAAAAACCAACCGATGACCGCGGAGTAGGCCACGGAGCGCCACACGCCCTTGGGCGCCGACTCGCTGGCGCCGTGAGTCTCCTCGGAGACGTGGGCCGAGGCGTCATAGCCGGTGATCGTGTACATCGTCAGCAGGAAGCCGAGCGGCAGCACGTAGAACCAGTACATGCCGTGGCTGAAGCCGCCGATCCCGTAGGTGCGGTGACCGAACACGTAGGAGAAGCTCGCGTGGTGGCTGGGCACCGCGATCAGCAGCACGATGATCACGGCGACGCCGATCACATGCCACCACACCGAGACGCCGTTGAAGATCGACACCAGGTGGCCCGAGAAGACGTTGATCAGGCCGTGGATGAGGAGGATGACGGCGAACAGCGCGAACACCACGTGGGCGCCGTAGTGGACGTTGCTGGAGGCGAAGTTGAAGACGAAGTGGACGTTGTAGAGCGACAGCAGCGCGTCGAGGAAGCTGGCCGCCGCGTAGTCGACGGACGCCACCACGGCGACCAGTCCGATGAGGTTGAACCACCCGGTGAACCAGCCCCATCCCGGACCGCCCAACCGCGAGGCCCAGAAGTAGATTCCCCCGGCGGTGGGAAAGGCGGAGGCCAGCTCCGACATCGAGAAGGCGACGCACAGGATCAGCAGGCTGATCACCGGCCAGCCGATCGAGATGGCCACCGGCCCGCCGTTGTTGAACGCCTGGCCGTAGCTGGTGAAGCACCCGGCGAGCACGGAGATGATCGAGAAGGAGATCGCGAAGTTGGAGAACGAGCTCCAGCCGCGCTTGAGTTCCTGGGCGTATCCCAGCTCGGCCAACCGTTGCTCGTCGGTGGCCAGGGTTCCGCTGGAGCTGCTCATCCGGTCCTCCTGAAAGGAAAAGGTCTGGTCATCCGTCCTTACGTGGCGGCCAACATATTCGCGCCGGTGGGCGCCGTCAAGCGCCCGATGGCCAAACCGTCACGTCTGGGGCAGCAGGCCCGCCAGGACGTGCTCGGTGCCCTGCGCGTGCTCCGTCATCTCCCGCGCCGCCGCCGACGCGTCGTGGCGGCCGACCGCCGCCACCAGCCGGCGATGGCCGTCGTTGGAGGCATCGAGCACCTCCGGGGGGTGGGCGATGTGGGAGATCAGCCCGCTCATCGCCCCCTGGATCTCCGTCATCATCGCCACCAGCCGTCGGCTGCCGGTCATCTCGGCCAGGCCGACGTGCAGGCGGATGTCGAGCCGCCGGTAGGCGGGGAAGTCGTGCAGCTCCCCGTCGATCCGGCCGACGAGGTCCTCGAGGGCGCCGACGGCGGCGGGCGTCGAGCGCTGCGCGGCGAGCACCGCGACCCCGACCTCGACGACGAGCCGCTCGTCGCACACCGCCCGCCAGCCGGCCAGCAGCTCGACCGAGGGGGGACGGGCCGGGGGGAGCGGGTCGGCCACGAAGGTGCCGCCGCCGCGGCCCCGGGTGGCGTGCAGATGACCGCTCTGGGCCAGGGCCAGCAGCGCCTGGCGCAGGGTCGAGCGGGCGATCCCCAGGCGGGCGCACAGCTCGCGCTCGGCCGGCAGCCGCGTCCCGGGGGCGAGCAGCCCGAGGCGGATCGCCGTGCCCAGCCGGTCGACCGTCTCCTCGAAGGCCGTCTGCGAGGGGACGGGGGCGAAGATGACATCCAGCGATGAGGCGACCGGCGAGCGCTCGCCCACCGCCGGGGTCACAACCGCTCGAACCCCCGGACGCGCTCCCAGTCCGTGACCGCCGACTCGAAGGCGGCCAGCTCGACGTCGGCGGCGTTGACGTAATGCCCGACGACCGCTTCGCCGAAGGCGGCCACTGCCACCTCGGAGGTGGCGAACAGGTCGCGCGCGTCGCGCAGGGTGCTCGGCAGCCGGGGCTTGTCCGTGGCCAGGTAGGCGTTGCCGACGTAGGGCTCCTCGAGAGCGAGCCCCTGCTCGACGCCGTGCAGGCCGGCGGCGATGATCGCGCTCAGCGCCAGGTATGGGTTCAGGTCAGAGCCGCCGGCGCGGTTCTCGAAGCGCATCCCGGCGCCGTGGCCGACGATCCGCAGCGCGCAGGTGCGGTTGTCGCGCGCCCAGGCGATCGTGGTGGGCGCGAACGAGCCCTCGGCGTAGCGCTTGTAGGAGTTGACGTTCGGCGCCAGCAGGAGCGTCAGCTCGCGCAGGCAAGCCAGCTGGCCGGCCAGGAAGGCGTGGAACACCTCCTCGTCGCGGGCGAACACCGGGCCGCCGCCGTCGGCCTCGGCGAGGGAGAAGTGGATGTGGCACGAGCTGCCCTCGCGTTCGTCGAACTTGGCCATGTAGCTGATCGCCATGCCCTCCTGGGCGGCGATCTCCTTGGCCCCGTTCTTGTAGATCGTGTGGTCGTCGGCCACCCGCAGGGCGTCGGCGTAGTGGAAGTTGATCTCGTGCTGGCCGAAGTTGCACTCGCCCTTGGAGTCCTCGACGGCCATCCCGGCCCCCTCCATGCCGTTGCGGATGCGCCGGATCAGGGGCTCCACCCGCGAGGTGGCCAGCAGCGAGTAGTCGAGGTTGTAGAGGTTGGCCGGCTCAAGGCCGCGGTAGCCCTTGTGAAAGGCCGTCTCGTAGCTGTCCTTGAACAGCATGAACTCGAGCTCGGTGCCGGCGTTGGCGCTCCAGCCCCGCTGCGCCAGGCGCTCGAGCTGCCCGCGCAGAATCTGCCGTGGTGAGGCGACGACGTCTGAGCCGTCCTCCCAGTGCAGGTCGCACATCACCAGGGCGGTGCCCTCCAGCCACGGGATGGGGCGCAGGGTGTGCAGGTCGGGCACCAGCGCGAAATCCCCGTATCCCCGCTCCCACGAGCTCATCGCATAGCCGGCGACGGTGTTCATCTCGACGTCGACGGCCAGCAGGTAGTTGCAGCCCTCGGCGCCGTGCTCGGCGACCTCGTCGACGAAGTGCCGCGCCGTCAGGCGCTTGCCCTGCAGCCGCCCCTGCATGTCGCACAGGGCCAGCAGGACGGTGTCGATCTCGCCGGCGTCGACCCGGGTGCGCAGTTCCTCGAGGTGCACGCGGGCGAAGGTATAGGACGCGCGCCTTTCGCGCTACCCCGTCCAGGCGGCCGCCGACCGGCGCCGCAGCATCTCGCGGTACTGCTCAGTGGTGCGCGCCAGCAGCTCGCCGGTGCCCCAGTCGAGGATGACGCCGTAGTGGCGGACGAGGTCCATGGTGTCGAGCTCGCCGGCGCGGAAGCGCTCGGCCACCGCCTCGGCATCCTCCTCGAGCTTGGCGGCGCGTCGTCTCGCGCTGCTCGGCGCGGAGCTTCTCGGTCGGCCGCCTCGTCGATCCGGTACTCGGCGAGGTCGGCGTCGACCTCCTCGACCACGACGCCGTAGTCCAGCGCCGCCCGCCGCACGCTCACGTAGCCGTCGTCGACGTCCTCGAGCACCTCCTGCAGAGTCGCGCTCGAGCGGGTCGCCGAGGCCGCCGCCGCCGGCGCTCGGGCGCTCGAAGAAGTCGCCCTCCTCCACGGGCACGCCGGAGAAGTTCGCTCCCAGGAAGCGCTCCCGCTCGGTGCCGCGGTTGAGCCACACGCCGTGGGGGATCGAGGGCAGGCCGCCGCTGATGCCCCAGGTGACGCTGCGGGCGCGGTCACAGCAGTAGGACATGACGGCGCCCTCGACCTGGGTGAGCGTCCCGCCCTTGCTCACGCCCACGCCCCCGCGGTGCTTGCCGGGGCCGCCGGAGTCAGTGATGATCTCGTGGTTGGCGGTCAGGACCGGCGTCAGGCGCTCCTGGCCCTCGAGCGGCTGGACGGCGAGCCCGACGCCGAACACCGGCGAGGTGCAGTCCTGGCCGTCGCGGCCCTGGCGCCCGCCCCAGCCGCCGGCCATCCAGTCGTACCACATGAAGAACGGCCGCTCCTCGCACCCGGCCGTCGCGGCCGCCGACGAGCAGGTACTCGAGGTTGAAGCAGCAGGCCATCGCCCGCTCGGGCATCATCTGCGACCACAGCTCGAAGCCGGCGTTCATGATCTTCTCGTAGGCGCCGGAGACCGAGCCGGTCACCGCGACCGGCCAGCCGGCGTTGACGACCGTGCCCTCCGGCCCGACGTCGACGGTGACCGCGCGGTAGAAGCCGGAGTTCAGCGGAATCTCCGGCAGGAACGTCTTGGCCGACGCGATCGCGCCGGAGAAGGCGGCGCCGGCGCCGGCGTTGAGGAAGCTGGCGATCGCCGGGTCAGAGCCGGACAGGTCGTAGTGGACCTCGTCGCCTTCGATGGTGAGCTTGAGGGCCACGGCGACGAGGCCCTCCTCGCCGCCCGGATCGAAGTCGATGTAGTCGATCGTCTCCCAGGTGCCGTCGGGGAGCTCGGCGATCCGCGCGCGGGTGAGGCCTTCGACGTAGTCCTGCACCTCGCCGAAGGCCGCGACGACGGTGTCCCTGCCGTACTTGTCGATCAGCCGGAACAGCTCGGACTCGGCGACGCGCGTCGCCTCGATCTGCGCGTGGCAGTCGCCGACGATGTCGTCCGGCGAGCGCGAGTTGGAGGCGATCATCGCGATCACGTCGTCGCGCGTGACCCCGCGGTCGACCACCCGCACCGGCGGGATCCGCAGGCCCTCGCCGAAGTGGTCGGTGGCGCCGACGTCGAACGAGCCCGGGACCGAGCCGCCGACGTCGGCCCAGTGGCCGTTGGCCTGGGCGAGCGCGATCATCTCCCCGTCGGCGAACACCGGGCGGATGAGGCTGACGTCGGGGAAGTGGGTGCCGCCGCGGTAGGGGTCGTTGACGGCGAATACGTCGCCCTCGTGGATGTCGTCCTCGAAGTCCTCGAGCACCGCCTTGGCCTTGAGGTGCAGCGTGCCGACGTGGACGGCGATGTCCTGCGAGCCCTGCATGACCGTGTCGCCGTTGGCGTCGCACAGCGCGCAGGAGAAGTCGCGCGAGTAGATGACGAACGAGTGGCAGGTGCGCAGGATCTGCTCGGCCATCTCGTCGACGACGGTGACGAAGGCGTTCTTGAGGACCTCGAAGGTGACGGGATCCAGGGTGCGCTCGCTGGTCGCCATGCGGTCAGTCCTCCTGCGAGATCGTCATGCGGATGGTCCCCGTGCGGTCGACCTCGGCGCTCACGCCGGGGGGGACGAGCGTCGTCGTGTCGAGCTGGTCGATGATCGCCGGCCCGGTGAACGCCATGCCCGGCCGCAGGTCGTCGCGGGCGTAGACCGGCGTGTCCTCCGGCTCGTCGCGGCCGTCGAACCACACCGGCGCCGCTCGCGCCGGCTCGGGCATCGCCGCCTGTCGTCGGGCTCGGACTCGGGCAGGCGCAGGTCGGCCGCCGGGCCCGTGGCCATCAGCTGCAGGCGGTAGAGCTCGACCGGGGCGTCGTCGCGCCGGTAGGAGTACTCGCGCTCGTGCTCGGCGTGGAACCGCTCGATGGCCGTCGTCGAGCCGGAGCCCTTGCTCACGGCGACCTCCATCGAGCGCCACTGGCCGAGGTAGCGCATGGCGATCGAGCGCTCGAGGCGCACCTCCTCGGGCGCGACGCCCTCGGCCTCGAGCAGCGTGCGGCCCTGGTCCTCCATGCGGGCGAAGGCGGCCTCCACCTCCTCCGGGTCGGCGTCGTCGACGGCGGCCAGGAACATCTCGGAGAGGTCGTGGCGGATGTCGACCATCAGGCAGCCGAGCGCCGACCAGGCGCCCGGGCGCGGCGGCACGAGCACCGTCGGGATGCCGAGCTCGGCGGCGATCGCGGCGCCGTGCAGCGGGCCGGCGCCGCCGAAGGCGACGAGCGCGAACTCGCGCGGGTCATAGCCGCGCTGCAGGCTGATCAGCCGCACGGCGTTGGCCATGTTGGCGTTGGCGACCTCGATGATGGCGCCGGCCGCCTCGTGCAGCTCGAGCCCGAGCGGCTCGGCGACCTTGCACCGGATCGCCTCCTCGGCGGCGTCGCGGTCGAGTGTCATCCCGCCGCCGACCAGGCGCGAGCCGAGCCGGCCGAGGACGAGGTTGGCGTCGGTGTTGGTCGGCTCGGTGCCGCCCTGTCCGTAGGCGGCCGGGCCGGGATCGCTGCCCGCCGACTGCGGGCCGTTGCGCAGCGAGCCGGCGGCGTCGATCGTGGCCAGCGAGCCGCCGCCGGCGCCGATCGTCAGCACCTCGATCGACGGGAAGACGATCGGGTGGCCGTACTCGACGTACCACTCGTTGGTCGTGCGCAGCTCGCCGTCGTAGATCAGCGAGATGTCGGTGCTCGTGCCGCCCATGTCGAGCCCGATCGCGTTCTCGAAGCCGGCGGTGCCGGCCGTGTGGCGGGCGGCGACGGCGCCGGCGGCGATGCCCGAGGCGGCCAGGCGGACGGCGTACTCCTGCACCGCGTCGGCGGTCATGACCCCGCCGCCGGAGTGCAGGATGAGCAGGTCGCCGCCGTAGCCCTCGGTCTTCAGGCGCTCGGCCAGCTCCTCGACGTAGCCGGCGACGAGCGGGCTGAGCACGGCGTTGGCGACGGTGGTCGAGAAGCGCTCGTGCTCGAAGAGCTCGGGCAGGACGCTCGCCGAGGTCGAGATCCGAACGTCCGGCAGCGCCTCGGCGAGCAGCTCGGCCGCGCGCCGCTCGTTGGCGGCGTTGGCGTAGGCGTTGATGAAGCAGACGGCGACCGTCTCGACCTCGCGCTTGGCGAGGATCCGGGCGACCTCCCGGACCTCGTCCTCGTCGAGCTCGGTGACGACCTGGCCGCGGTGGTCGACGCGCTCGGTGACCTCGAGGCGGTCGCGACGGCGGATGTAGGGGCGGGCGTTGTCCTTGTAGGCGTCCCACAGGTCATCGCGCGTGCCGCGGCCGATCTCGATCACGTCGCGGAAGCCGCGCGTGGTCACCATCGCCGCCTTCGGCAGGCGCCGGGTGATGAGCGCGTTGGTGGCCACGGTCGTCCCGTGGCTGAACAGGGCGATGTCGGCCAGGTCGACGCCGGCCTGCTCGACGCCCGCGAGCACGCCGTCGATCGGGTCGGCGGTCGAGGGGACCTTGGCGACCTCGAGCCGGCCGGACTCCGGGTCGAGCAGGCACACGTCGGTGAACGTCCCGCCGACGTCGACGGCGATGACGGGCTTGGTGTGAGTCGGCACAGGACCCCTCCTCAGGGTCACGGATTCTTTGCGGGCGGCGGCGTAGAACGCCGAGCCGGTCGCGCAGGAGGCACAGATCGCCTGGTGGCCGGCCACCGGGTCGCGGTCCATCTCACGCACGACGTAGGACCGGTCGCACGCGTGACAGCGAGCGCGCACGTTCCAGGCGTCGTCGACCTCGTCGATCGGGTCGTAGGGGCGGGAGAGCTCGATCCAGCCCCGTTTGGCCGCCATCAGCGACAGCCCGTAGATGCCGATCGCCAGCACGAACGTGAGCGGCAGCCCCCACAGCGCGAAGAACTGCCCGGTGTGGATCTGCTCGATCTTGAGTACCACCCCGACGACGGTGGCGATCGTCCAGGCGAGGATGCCGCCGGGATTGAACGCCGGGACCCGGCCGGGGCGGAACTCGACCCCTTCGAGGGCGATCTGGTTGCGCTTGAGGTAGACGACGTGGCCGAGGGCCACCCCGACCCAGGCGACGATCGCGATCCCCTGGTAGTTCAGCGCGTCCAGCACATAGCTGAAGATGTTGGTGAGCATCAGCAGGTAGGCGATGATGCAGGCGCCGATCACCCAGGCGGTGCGTGGCAGCGTCAGGCGCAGCACGCGCGATGCGAGGCTCTGCAGGTTTGTCGACGCCAGGTAGAGGTTGACGGTGTTGATGCGCATCTGCGTGATCACGATCAGCACGAGGCCGAGGACACCGGTGAGGCTGACGATCTGCACCGGCAGCGCGCTCTCCTGCCCGGCGAGCTGAGCGAAGGTGATCCCGAACGTGGAGCACAGCAGGATCCCGATCAGCCCGTTGACGAGGAAGGTCAGGGTGTAGTACAGCCAGCCGAAGGTGACCGCGTCGTGATAGCGCCGGTCCTCGGGGCGGGCCAGGCGGGCGAAGTCGAAGGTGAACAGCATCAGCACCCAGATGCCCATGTACGCGGAGAACGCCTGGAACCACGGGAGGGTGGTGCCCGGGGCGGCCTTGGCGCCCGGCAGGAAGCCGTGGTAGCCCTTGGAGGCGAGCGCCCAGACGATCACCGCGAGCAGCGCGATCCCGTAGAAGGGCAGCAGCAAGGTGTTGAGACGATCCAGCCACGTGCGCACCCCGCGCCAGACCAGCGGCGCGAGCGCGACGATGACGATCGCGTACCAGAGCTTGATCGGGCCGCCGAAGAAGCTCTGCGCCGCCACCGAGATGACGGATCCCTCGAACACGATGTAGTAGATCGCCGTCGCGGCGAAGATCGCCGTGGCGATGCCGGCCCCGACGAAGCCGAACATGCTGCGGGAGAACAGCGCCACCGTCAGCCCGCTCTGGGAGGCGACGCGCGAGAGGACCATGTTGACCCCGGTGTAGACCGCCACGGTGAGGACGATCCCGATCAGCGCGTTGACCGTCCCGTACGCCAGGGCGATGAACGACGCGAAGTACATGTAGAAGAACGCCGTCATCACGGCGTACCAGGCCATCGTGAGCTTGCCCCTTGTCCATCCGCCACGTCGGAGGCACGACGTGCAGCGAGTAGTCCTCCGTCGCGGCTTCCTTGAGGACGCGGGGATCGTCCTCGACTGACAGCTCGAGCTGGGGAAGCTCGACTCCCGCGCCGGTGGTTCTCGTCGTGGCCATCAGTAGGTCCCTTCGGGTGGTCGTGGTCGGACTGGCTTCACGGGCGAGAAACGGCTCACGGGCGCCCGGCCCGCTCGGCGGCGAAGGCGGGGATGACCTCGTGCGCGAACAGGCGGGCGCTGGCCCGCGCGTCGTCGTTGGAGATGCCCGGCAGCTGCATCCAGCACGAGAGCTCGGTCATGCCGAGCTCGTCGCGCAGCCGGCCGATGGCGGCGATCGCGTCGTCGGGCGTGCCGACGATG
The DNA here is from genome assembly GCA_963800545.1 of uncultured Solirubrobacteraceae bacterium. Taxonomy (GTDB): domain Bacteria; phylum Actinomycetota; class Thermoleophilia; order Solirubrobacterales; family Solirubrobacteraceae; genus Palsa-465. The sequence continues at coordinate 60,587 of CAWDBJ010000003.1, read as the reverse complement.
TAGCGGTCGCGGAAGCTCTCGAAGTCGACCGTGCCGTCGTCGACGACCTGCTCGCCGGCGTCGTTGCGCAGCGCGCGCTCGCCCGAGGCCGAGTGCTTGCCGTAGAGCTCGCGGAACAGGTGGGTGGCGGCCGGGCCGGCGATCGCGACGGCCTTCTCCCGCGTCTCGGCGACGAATACGCCGCGCATGATCGGCCGCTCGGCGGGTATGAAGCCGTACTCCCGGCAGTGGGCGTCGTAGGCGGCGAAGTGCTCGGTCAGCTCGCCCTCGGTGTGGCGCGGGCTGGCGGCGAGCACCGCGCCGCGGCGGGCCGCACGGCGCAGCAGCTTGGGCCCCGATACGCCGTAGCGGATCGGCGGATGGGGATCCTGCTGAACCGGCCGCGGGCTGAGCCGCGTCTGCGGCACGGTGTAATGGGCGCCCTCGTACTCGAACGTCTCGCTCGTCCAGGCGAGCTGCAGGATGTCGAGCGCCTCCTCGAAGCGCGCGAAGCGCTCGGCGTAGGGGACCATCAGCCCGTCGAACTCGTCGCGGACGTAGCCGGGGGCCACGCCGAGCGTCACCCGCCCGGCCGAGAGCTGGTCGAGCACGGCGACGTCCTCGGCCAGCTTGACCGGGTTGTAGAGCGGGACGAGCAGGATGTTGGTCGTCAGCCGCAGCCGCTCGGTGACCGCTGCCGCCGCAGCGAGCACGAGCAGCGGGCTCGGCAGATGACCGTCGGGCTGGAAGTGGTGCTCGACCGTCTGCACGGCGTCGTAGCCGAGCTCCTCGAGCTCGCGCACGGTGTCGACCCACTCCGCGGCCATCGTCTGCCAGGTGATGCCGCTGCCGGCGGGCGCGGCGAAGCCGTAGCTGGTGGCAAACCGCATCACGCCGTGACCGCCTGCAGATGGCTCTCGAGCGCCTCGGTGGCGACGGCGCCGCGGACGAACAGGTCCCAGTCGAGCAGGCGGCGGTGCAGCTCCAGGGTGGTGGTGATCCCCTCCACCTGGAACTCGGTCAGCGCCCGCCGGGCGCGGGCCAGCGCCTGCTCGCGGTCGCGGCCGTGGACGAGCAGCTTGGCCACCAGCGAGTCGTAGTACGGCTGGACGACGCGGCCGGCCTCGAAGCCGGTGTCGACGCGGACGCCGGGGCCGTCAGGCACATGCCAGCCCGTGATCGTGCCCGGCGAGGGCATGAAACCCTGGTCGGGATCCTCGGCGTTGATCCGGAACTCGATCGCCGCGCCGCGCAGCGCGACGTCCTCCTGGGCGAAGGAGAGCGGCAGCCCGGCGGCGATGCGCAGCTGCTCGGCCACGAGGTCGATCCCGGTGACGAGCTCCGTGACGCCATGCTCGACCTGGATGCGAGCATTCATCTCCAAGAAGGCGGCGTTGCCCTCGGGATCGATGAGGAACTCGCACGTGCCGGCGCCGACGTAGCCGACGCCGCGGGCGAACTCGGCCGCCCCCGTGCAGAGCAGGTCGCGCACCTCCGGATCGAGGCCGGGCGCCGGAGCCTCCTCGATCAGCTTCTGCTTGCGCCGCTGAGTCGAGCAGTCGCGCTCACCGAGGTGCACCACGGTCCCGTGGGTGTCGGCGAGGACCTGGACCTCGACGTGGCGGGCGTCGACGAGCCGCTTCTCCACGAATAGGCCGCCGTCGCCGAAGGCCGCCTGAGCCTCCGCCGAGGCGCCACGGAAGGCGGGGGCGAGCTCGTCGGCGCTCTGTACCACGCGGATGCCACGCCCGCCGCCGCCGGCCGCCGCCTTGAGCATGAGGGGAAAGCCGATCTCGGCGGCGATCGCCTCGGCTTGCTCGGCGCTGGCCAGCCGCCCGTCGCTGCCCGGCGCGACGGGCACGCCGGCGGCCTGCGCGGCCTCCCGAGCGAGGACCTTGTCGCCGACCGCGGCCATCACCTCGGCCGGCGGCCCGACGAAGGTCAGGCCGGCGGCCTCGCAGGCCCGCGGCAGCCGGGCGTCCTCCGAGAGGAAGCCGTAGCCGGGATGGACCGCCTGCGCGCCCGCCTCGAGCGCCGCCTCCACGATCCGCTCGGGGACGAGGTAGCTCTTGGTGGCGTGTGCGGGGCCGATCTCGATCGCCTCGTCGGCGAGGGCGACATGGAGGGCGTCGCGGTCGGCCTCCGAGTAGACGGCGACCGGGCTGATGCCGAGGTCCCGGCAGGCACGGATGACGCGGATCGCGATCTCGCCGCGATTGGCGATCAGCACCTTCTCGAAGGGCGCCGGCTCCGCCGTCATGTCGCCAGCCGTGCGACGACGTCGCCGGGCGAGACCATCCCCTCGTTCTCCACCTCGAAGGCGGCGATCGTCCCCGCGACCTCCGCGGTGACCTCGTGGAACTGCTTCATCACCTCCACGAGGCCGACGACCGTTCCCGGCTCGACGGCCTCGCCCTCCTGCACGAACGCCTCGGACTCCGGGTCGGGGCGGCGGTAGAAGATCCCGGGGATCTGCGCGCGGATGACGTCCTCATCGGCCAAGTCGGGTCTCCTTCACTGGGTCTTGATGGCGTCGTGGATGGCGGCCATGGCCGCCTGGCGATCACGGCGGGCCTGCAGCGCCTGATCGAGATCGACCTCGGTGAAGCGCGTCGGCTCGTTGCTCTTGGACTGGCCGAGGCGGTCGAGGTCCACGGAGATGACGGTGGCCACGGTCGCGTAGCCGCCGCCGGTGACGGCGTCGTTGAGCAGGCAGATCGGCTCGATGCCGCCCGGGACCTGCATCGATCCCACCGGGTAGCCGAAGTCGACGACGTTCGCGGGATCGCTGCCGGCACCGACGGGCTGGGTGCGCTCGATGAAGTGCAGCTGGCCGCCGCGGTAGCGATAGCCCACCCGGTTGGCGTCGGGGGTCACCGTCCACGTCGTCTCAAACAGCGAGGCCAGCGACTCCGGCTCCAGCCGGTAGCTGGCCAGCCCGACGACGACTCGTAGCTCGGTCTCGCCCGAGTAGGCAGGGCGCATCTCCTCGGGGAGCACCTTGTCAGGGGTGCCCTCCACGCCCTCGCCGACGGCGAGGATGTCCCCCGGGGCCAGCGCCCGTCCCTGAAAGCCGCCGAGGCCGACGAGCGTGTACGTCGAGCGGCTCGCCTCGTAGAGCGGCACGTCGATGCCGCCGGCCACGGCCAGATAGGAGCGCGCGCCGGAGGTGAGGTAGCCGAAGGACAGCGTCGAGCCCTCTGCCGCGTCGTAGGAGCGCCACGTTTCGATCGGCTCGCCGTCGAGCGCCGGCGCCATCTCGGCCCCGGTGACTGCGAACACGGTCGGCGCGGTGAACCGCACCTCGGCTCCCAGATAGGTCATCTCCAGGCCCGCTGCGCCCGCGGGGTTGCCGACGAGCAGGTTGCCGATCCGGTAGCCGTGCTTGTCCATCGCGCCCGACGGCGGCAGGCCCGCGGCGTAGACGCCCGTCCGGCCCTCGTCCTGCACGGTGCTCTGCAGTCCGCCCTTGAGGATCTCAAGCGCCATGGAGGCTCCGGGTGATGGCGGCGTTGACGGCCGCGGTGTCGGCCATGAACTCGCTGGGGATGAACTCAAAGGGCGCCTGGCGGTAGGCGAAGCGCTCGGCCTCGACCTCGCCGCGGATGGCGTCGTAGCCGGCGCGGTCGACCGGGGTGAAGATGACGAGGTCGCCGACACCGAAGAACCAGTCGGCCTCGCGGAAGTCCGGCAGGCGACGCGATGGGTCGACCTGTGGGGTGGCGCACATGCCGAGCAGCTGATAGCCGCCGGCTCCCTGGACGGGATAGATCGCGGCGAAGGCGCCGCCCCAGCTGAAGGCACGCTCCGGGGTGTCCGTCCGCGGCCGCACGTACTTGGGGACCTCGATCAGCTTGTCGGGCGTGGTCAGCGGATACCACCACGCCAGCCCCGGCACGAACCCGGTCATCGTCGCCATGAACGGCGTCGAGCAGACGGATTCCTTGAAGGCGTCGACGGTGTCAAAGCCGTTGAGCTCGGCGGCGAACTCGATGTCCGTCTTGTCCGGCGTCTGGTGGCGGTCGCGAAAGCGCTTGAGCACCGCCAGCGTCCACTCGTCCTCCCACAGGATCGGGACCTCGACGACCCGGGTCTGCAGCCGGAACTCGGCCGCATCGCCCACTTCCTCCTCGAGCGTGCGGAGGTGCTCGACGGCCGCGCGGGGGTCCAGGACATCGGGATCGACGCGCACCAGGTAGGAGGCGTTCGAGCAGCAGATGTCGAGCATTCCCTCCAGGCCCTCGCTCGCCAGCCGCTTGGTGATCGCCTGGGCGCGCATGTTGACCCCGAGGCTCATCGCCTCGGCCAGCTCGACGAGGATCCACTCGTCGCCGCCGTGCGTGTAGCGGGTGGTGAACTGCTCGCTCACGACGCCACCGCCTGCACCTGCGCCCCGGCGGACTCGATCTCGCCGCGGACCGCTGCGGCGACCTGCACGGCGTTGGGGCCGTCGCCGTGGACGCACACGCTCTCGGCCTCGAGCTCGACGAGCGTCCCGTCCTGGGCCTGCACCGTGCCGTCGGCCAGCCAGCGGCGCATCTGCGCGGCCGCGAAGGCGACATCGGTCTCGAGCTTGGCGCGCTGGATGACGAGCTCGCCCTCCGGGCTGTAGGTGAGGTCGGGATAGACCTCGCCGACGACCCGGACGCCGCGATCGCGCAGCTCCTCGATGAGCGGGAGGCCGGTCACCGGCGCCGGGAAGTAGAAGGCGACGTCGGGACCGAAGCCGGCCACCGCATCGGCGACGGCCGCCGCCACCGTGGCGTCCTCACGGAGATAGCCGGCCAGCGCACCATGGGGCTTGACGTGGTGAAGGGCCAGCCCCTCGGCGTCGAGAAAGGCCCGCAGTGCTCCCGTCTGATAGCGGATATAGGCGGCCGCCTCGTCGGGCGCGAGGGTGAAGGCCCGGCGCCCGAAACCGAGCAGATCGGGATAGCCGGGGTGCGAGCCGGCGGAGATCCCGTGCTCGCGGGCCAGCGCGGCGGTGTGGGCCATGACGAGGGGGTCGCCGCCGTGAAAGCCGCAGGCGACGTTCGCCGTCGTGACCAGCGGCATGATCGACTCGTCGTCGCCCAGTCGCCAGTTGCCGTAGCTCTCGCCGAGGTCGCAGTTGATGTCGATCGACCGCTGTGCGGGGGCGGAGGGGCGCTCGGATGAAGTGGCAGCGGGGTGGTCCATGGTTCCGGTTATATAAAGGCTGGACATTTGAACGTCAAGTGAATGTCCTTTCGCTCGGCTACCCTCAACCGGTGTGGAACGAAACGCGCCTCGGGAGCCATTTGTCGCTCGCCCGATCCAGACGCTGAGCGCCGCCGCCCAGATCGCCCAGCAGCTGCGCAACGCGATCGTTTCCGATCAGCTCCCCCACGGCTATCGCCTCCCCTCCGAGGCCGACCTGGCCGCCGAGTACCACGTCAGCCGCGGCACGATCCGCGAGACGATCAAGATCCTCGCCGCCCAGCGGCTCGTCGAATCGACGCGCGGGGCGAAGGGCGGCACGGTCGTGCGCCATCCCGAGCCCAAGGAGGTCGCCGAGGCGATGGCCGACAGCATCACGCTGTGGTTCAACGCCGGGAGCACCTCGCTGGCCCAGGTCAACGACGCTCGGGCCTGGATCGAGCACGGGTGCGTCGTCATGGCCAGCCAGGGCCGCGACGACGAGGACCTCGAGAACATCCGCCGGCCGGTGGAGGCGATGGAGACTCCCGGGCGTCGACATCGACGACATGCTCGCCCTCGACATCGAGTTCCACGACGCGCTCTGCCGGGCCGCCCACAACCCCGTGATGGAGCTCGCCATGACCGCCATCCACGCCGTCCGGCCCTACACGAACGCGATGATCGCGCCGCTGCTGGAGATCGAGGCCATCGCCGCCCAGCACCGCGCCATCTACGAGGCGATCGCCGACGGCGACGAGCACGCCGCAACGGACGCCTTCGAACGCCATGTCACCTATCTGCACGAGGTCCGGCTGCAGGCCCTGGCCGATCGCCGCCCGGAGGACATCTCGCTCGACAGCCTCGAGGAGGCGCGTCCGTCGATCGATCGCGTCCGCCCGCGCTCGCCGAGCTGACGGGTTCCGCACCGCCGGCGCCGCTACGCCAACCCGCTGATGGCCGGCATGAAGCCGCAGCAGGTAGTTGCAGCCCTCGGCGCCGTGCTCGGCGACCTCTATGGGGCGGGAAGCGTGAGCCGGGCGCCGGCCACGCGGGCGGTGGCAAACCGCGAGCGCTGTGACCAGCGCAGCACGACGTCGACGTGCAGCCCGCCGGAGCTGACCGTCAGCTGGCAGCGCACCGCGCCGTCGGCCGCCCGGTAGGTCCCGGCGCCCGACACCGTCGCGTCGCCGGCGAAGCGGTCCTCGTCGAGGGTGAAGCGGCCGTGGGCGACGGTGAAGCGCCCGCCGCGCAGACCGAGCCCTCGCGCGTCGCCGGTGCTCAGCGCGACGTCGGTGGCGTCGGCGAACGCCCCGGCGGCGACCGTCGCCGCCCGCCGGGCCGGGAGGCCCGGGTCGCGTCCGGAGACGAGGGTCGCCGGGACCGCCTGTCCGAGGGTCAGCGGGTAGGCGCCGGGCGTATGCACGTGGGGGATGCGGGCCGCGCAGGCCGTGTCGAGGTGGCCCAGGCGGCTGGGGGCGGCTACGAAGCGGTCGATGATCGAGCGCGCGCAGGCCGCGCCGACCGACAGGTTGGTGTCGCCCTCGGAGGTCACGTGGACGGTGTTGTGCAGGTCGACGACCCGGACCGTCCGGCCCAGGCGCGGGCCAAAGCGCGCGGCGTCGGCCAGCGGCGTCAGGTCGTCGAGGTCCCCGCCGATGACCAGCAGCGGCACCGACGCGGGCAGCCCGCGGTCGGGGGTGGGCACCACCGGGGCGTGATGGACCGGGCGGGGCCAGTCCAGGCACGCGTCGTAGGTCTCCGAGTAGGCGGAGATGGTCAGCCACTCGGCGGTGGTGAAGGGAGCGAAGGCCGCCGCGGGCGCTCGGCCGGCGGCGGCCGCCAGCTGGCGGCGGCGTGCGGCGGGGGTCGCGTCCATCGAGAACAGCTGCGGGTAGTCCGTGCAGCCGACCGCCATGTAGAGGCCGTCGGAGAAGTAGCCGGGGTCCGGGTAGCCGCCGTTGCCCGCCGCCAGGGCGACGAGGCGCAGCAGCGGCGTCGGGTCACCGGCCAGCGCCGCGCGCACGGACGCGTCGAAGTCGCGCAGGACGAGCGGTTCCGAGCCGCCGTTCTGAAAGAGGTCGGCCAGCCGGCGCGGGGTCACCTCGACCCGCTGCTCCGTGCCGTCGGGACGGTGGACGGTGCCGCGGATGGGCGCGCGGCGCAGGCGGGCCAGCAGCGTCCCCAGCCGGGTCATCGGCGTCCCCCGTCCCCGGCCGGCCGCCGCGCAGCCCGGGTCACGGGCGCACACGCGATCGAGAGCCGCGCGGCCGCTCGAACCCGAGGAGGCGTAGTAGGGATCGAGGTCGCGGATCGCGTAGGTCGAGTCGAGGATCACGGAGCGCAGGACGCCCGGGTAGCGCGCCATGAAGGCCTGCGTGAACCACGAGCCGTAGGAGTCGCCGTAGAGGTCGACCCGGCGCAGGCCCAGGCGTCGCAGCACCGCCCGCAGGTCGTCGACGGCGTAGGCGGTGGCGAACAGGTCAGAGGCGTGGACCGGCTGACCGCTCGAGGTCTGAAAGCGGTGGTTCAGCCGGCGTCCGCAGGCGCCGACGAGGGCGTCGAAGCGCGGTCCGGAGGCGCGGGCGGTCAGCGGGAAGCGATCGAGCCCCCGGCAGTCGACGAGCGCCGATCCGCCGGTGCCCCGGTTGTCGACGAGCAGCATGTTCCACTGGCGCAGCAGCGGCGCGAAGGTGCCGAGGTACTCGAACGAGCTGCCGGTCGAGGGATAGCCGGGCCCGCCTTCGACGGCGACGATCGTGCCCCGCGGATGGCGGGCGGCGGCGGGGTACCAGTGCATGGCGATGGGGATGCGGGGGCCGCCCGCCAGCCCGGGATCGAGCGCTCGGCGGATCGAGCCGCACCAGCCCGACGCGTGCGCCGGGCAGGGGTGCAGGGTGACCGTGCCCAGGCGCAGGGGGCGCGCCGACGCCTGAGCGGCCACCGCCCCGAGGAGCGCCGCAACCAGGATCGCCGCAACGACCCCCACAACCCGCCGCGCAAGGGGCATCGGCGCAGGTCCTCCAGCTAGGCGGCGGGGTCGAGCAGCAGCTTGCCGGTCGTCCGGCGGGCGGCCAGGTCCCGATGGGCCTGGGCCGCCTCGGCGAGGGGGTAGGTCGCCCCCACGACCGCCCGCAGCTCGCCGGCGAGCACCATGTCGAACAGCCCCTGGAGGGCCTGGACGGCCATCTCGCGGTTCTGGAGGCAGTGGATCAGCCAGAAGCCGATCACTCCGGTCGAGCCCTGCATCAGCTCCCCGGGCGTCACCCGCCCGGTGTCCCCGGAGGCCATCCCGTAGACGACCAGCCGCCCGAAGGGCGCCAGCGCCCGCAGGGACTGGCCGAACACGTCGCCGCCGCTCATCTCGAACACCACGTCGACCTTCCGGCCCTCGTTGGCGGCGATCAGCCGGTCGCGCAGGTCATCCGGGGAGGAGTCGACGGCCGCGGCCGCGCCGAGCTCCAGGCACAGCTCGCGCTTGTCCTCCGTCGAGGCGGTGGCGATCACCCGGCCGGCCTCGAAGTGGCGGCCGAGCTGGATGGCCAGCGTTCCCACGCCGCCGGCGCCGGCATGGACGACCACGGACTCCCCCGGGCGGACGCGGGCCGAGGTGGCGTACAGATGCCAGGCGGTCAGCCCCTGGACGACGAGCGCCAGCGCGGTGCCGTCGTCGATGCCGTCGGGAATCGGGAAGACGAGGGCCTCGGGCGCCACCGCGTACTCGGCGTAGCCGCCGATCCCGGTCAGCGCCACGACCCGCTCGCCGGTGTCCTCGCGGACGCCCGCGACCTCAGTTCCCGGCACGAAGGGCAGCTCCGCGCGGGTCAGGTAGGAGTCGGTCCGCTGGTGGGTGTCGGCGAAGTTCAGCCCGGCCCGCGCCACCTTGATGAGGACCGCGGTGTCAGTGGCCTGCGGAGTGGGCAGCTCCACCTCATGCAGCACCTCGGGCCCACCGAACTCGGAGATCTGGATCGCGCGCATGGCCGCAACCCTACCTTGGCGCGACGGCGGTCACGGTATAGGATCCGCCCTTCGTGACTTGGGGATTTCTGTGGATCATGCTCGCGCTGAAAATCCCGCTGGCGGCGCTGATCTATCTCGTCTGGTGGGCGATCAAGCAGGAGCCGGAGGACACCTCGTCCTCCGATGACGACGGCGGGGTCAAGCTCCGCCCCCGTCCGCACCCGCCCAAGCCGTTCCCCCGCCGCCCCCGCCGTGGCCCGCACGGCGATCCGGCGCCGCACCCGCCCGCCCGCGTGCGCACCACGCGCGCCCGCGCGCGTACCGTCGACCACTGAGCGGCCTCGCCCGCTGTCACACTGCGCGCCATGAACGGTGACGCCCCGACGCCCGCGCCCGCCTCCGTCCTCTCCGACGGCACGATCATCGATCTCGTCCAGGCGGGCCGGATCCGCATCGATCCGTGGGATCCGGACCTCGTGCAGCCGGCGAGCGTCGACCTGCGCCTCGGCGACTCCTTCCGGGTGTTCCACAACTACAAGGCCTCCACGATCGACCTGCGCGATCCCCCGGAGAACCTCACCGAAGAAGTGGTCGTCGCCGCGGACGACACCTTCGTCATCCACCCCGGCGAGTTCTGCCTGGGGCGCACCCTGGAGTGGGTCGAGCTGCCCGACGACATCGTCGCGCGAATCGAGGGGAAGTCGAGTCTTGGCCGGCTCGGGCTGATCGTCCACGCCACCGCGGGCTTCTGCGACCCCGGCTGGAAGGGCACGCTCACCCTCGAGCTCAACAACCTCACCCGCGTGCCCATCGTCCTCGCGCCCGGCAAGCCCATCGCCCAGCTCTCCTTCATGACGCTTGACCGCCCCGCCCTGCGACCGTACGGCTCGGAGGGACTGGGGAGTCATTATCAGGGCCAGCGAGCGGCCACCGCGAGCCGCTACGGCGCGGCGCCCGGGGCCCCGCGGGTCAGGTAGGCTGTCCGGCCGTGACCCACCTGCTGCTGCTCGCCGCCTCGGAGCCCTCCAAGGTCCCGTTCTACATCTGCGGCGGGGCGCTGGCGGTGTGGGCGGTGCTGCTGGCGGCGATCGGGATCAACCGCCCGGACTTCCCCGGCAACGCGGGCGGCCAGCGCGGCGTCATCGCCATCAGCCTGGCGCTGGTGGTGGTCGCCATCGGCGCGGCCGTGCTCAGCTCCTGACCCACCGTTGCGAGCGCCGGTGTCGGACTGAGCATTCCGCGGGTAATACCCTCTTCTAGACGGTCGCCCCCTCGACCCGGGGCTGGCACCGACCGAACCCCGGCAATCGCGCGAAGGAGTGCTATGACGACCGACACTCAAGACTCAGGGAATGGCGACGGCGGCGTAGCCACGTCGAGCGACACGCTCACGATCACGGACAACCGGACCGGGAAGACCTACGAGGTCCCGATCGAGGACGAGACGATCCGCGCGACGGAGCTGCGCAAGATCAAGGTCAACGAGGACGACTTCGGCCTCATGACCTATGACCCCGCCTATATGGCGACCGCCTCCTGCCGCTCGGCGATCACCTACATCGACGGCGACAAGGGGGTGCTCGAGTACCGCGGGTACCCGATCGAGCAGCTGGCCGAGAAGTCCAACTACCTCGAGGTCGCCTACCTGCTCATCCACGGCGAGCTGCCCACCGGCAAGCAGCTGGAGGAGTGGGACCACCTCATCACGACCCACACCTTCGTGCACGAGAACGTCAAGGAGTTCATGCAGGGCTTCCGCTACGACGCCCACCCGATGGGGATGCTGCTCGCCTCCGTCGGCGCGCTGTCGACGTTCTATCCCGAGGCCAGCGCCATCAAGGATCAGGAGGCCCGCTACATCCAGGTCATCCGCCTGCTGGCCAAGATGCCGACCCTGGCGGCCTTCGCCTACCGCCACAACCGCGGCATGCCCTACGTCTATCCCGACAACGACCTCAGCTACGCCGGCAACTTCCTCTCGATGATCTACAAGATCGCCGAGCTCAAGTACCAGCCCGACCCGCGGCTCGAGCACGCCCTCGACGTCCTCTTCATCCTGCACGCCGACCACGAGCAGAACTGCTCGACGAGCGCCGTGCGCAGCGTCGGCTCCTCCCAGGTCGATCCCTATTCGGCGATGGCCGCCGGCGTGGCCGCCCTCTACGGCCCGCTCCACGGCGGCGCCAACGAGGCGGTGCTGCGCATGCTGCAGCGGATCGGATCCACGGACAACGTCCAGGACTTCATCAAGGGCGTCAAGAACGGCGACGAGCGGCTGATGGGCTTCGGCCACCGCGTCTACAAGAACTTCGACCCCCGGGCCAAGATCATCAAGAAGGCCGTCGACGAGGTCTTCGAGGTCACCGGCAAGAACCCGCTGCTCGACATCGCCACCGAGCTCGAGAAGATCGCCCTCGAGGACGAGTACTTCATCGACCGCAAGCTCTACCCCAACGTCGACTTCTACTCGGGCCTCATCTACGAGGCGCTGGGGATGCCCGTCGAGATGTTCCCCGTCCTCTTCGCCATCGGGCGCACCAGCGGCTGGATCGCCCAGTGGCTGGAGATGATCGACGACCCCGAGCAGAAGATCTCGCGTCCGCGCCAGATCTACACCGGCGAGCGCAGCCTGGAGTACGTGCCGATGCATGAGCGCTGATGCCGGCCGCGTCCGCCCCTGAGGTCCCGGCACGGAGACCCGATCCCGCGCACCCTCCGCGCCGCTACCGGATGTACATCGGCGGCGAATGGGTGGACGCGCGCAGCGGGGAGACCTTCCAGTCCGTCGACCCGTTCACCGGCGCGGTCTGGGCCGAACTCCCGCGCGCCGGGGCCGCCGACGTCGACGACGCCGTCAGGGCGGCCCGGCGGGCCTTTGACGAGGGTCCGTGGCGCACGACCACGGCGGTCCAGCGCGGCCGGATGATGCGCCGCCTCGGTGAGCTGATCGCCGAGCGCGCGGCGGAGGTGGCAATCGTCGAGAGCATCGACAACGGCAAGCTGCTGCGCGAGATGGAGGGCCAGCTGCGCGGGCTGCCGGCCTACTACGAGTACTTCGCCGGCGCCGCCGACAAGGTGCACGGCGACACGATCCCCTCCGACCGCTCCAACTTCTTCATCTACACGGTGCGCGAGCCCGTGGGCGTCGTCGGCGCGATCACCCCCTGGAACTCGCCGATCCTGCTCATGAGCTGGAAGCTCGCGCCGGCGCTGGCCGCGGGCTGCACGTTCGTGGTCAAGCCCGCCGAGCAGGCGCCCGCCTCCACGCTGGAGTTCGCCAAGCTCGTCGACGAGGCCGGGTTCCCGCCCGGCGTGTTCAACGTCGTCACGGGATTCGGTCCCGACTGCGGCGCGCCGCTGGCCGAGCATCCCGGGGTCGACAAGGTGGCCTTCACGGGCTCGACGGCGGTCGGATCGGCAGTCATGAGCGGCGCGGCCAAGCACCTCGCCCACGTCAGCCTCGAGCTGGGCGGCAAGTCGCCCAACATCGTCTTCGCCGACGCCGACCTCGAAGCGGCCACCAACGGGATCGTGGCCGGCATCTACGCCGCCACCGGCCAGACGTGCATGGCCGGCTCACGACTGCTCGTCGCCGACGAGGTCTACGACGAGGTGGTCGAGCGGGTGGCCCTCCGCGCCGCCGCCGTCCGCCTCGGGGATCCGCTGGCGCCCGACACGGAGATGGGCCCGGTGGCCTTCGCCGAGCATCGCGACACCGTCGAGTCGTTCATCGCCGGCGCTCGGGAGGACGGCGCCCGGCTGCTGGCCGGCGGCGGTCGCCCGGACGCGCCGGAGCTGGCCGACGGCTTCTTCGTGGAACCGACCCTCTTCGGCGATGTCGGCGCCGACATGCGCCTGGCGCGCGAGGAGGTGTTCGGGCCGGTGGCGGCGGCGATCCGCTTCGGCTCCGAGGAGGAGGCGCTGGCCCTGGCCAACGACACCGCCTACGGGCTGGCGGCCGGCATCTGGACCCGCGACGTCCAGCGGGCCCACCGCATGGCGCAGGGCGTCCGGGCCGGCACGGTGTGGGTCAACTCGTATCGGGCCGTCGGTCCGATGGCGCCCTTCGGCGGCTTCAAGGCCAGCGGGCTGGGTCGCGAGAACGGGATCGAGGCGCTGCTGGAGTACACGGAGCTCAAGACGGTGTGGATCGAGCTGACCGGCGCCACCCGCGATCCCTTCAACCTCGCCTGAGGGACGCGGTGCCGCTGCCCTGGGATCCGGAGGTGCTGGCCGCGATGACGCCGCTCCTGCAAGCGCGGGCCGAGCAGGGCCTGCCTGCGGTGGGCGACGTGGCCACCCGCCGCGACAACGGGAAGCTGCTCTTCGAGATCGTCTCCCAGCGGGCCGGCATCCCCATCCAGCCCGTCACCGTGACCGAGCACGTCGCCCCGGCCGATGACGGCTATCAGGTTCCCCTGCGCCTCTACCGCCCCGACCGGGCGCGGCCCGGGCCGCTCGTCGTCGACTTCCACGGCGGCGGGATGATCGCCGGGACGCTTGACCAGAACGAGGCGCTGATGCGCAATCTCAGCGCCCGCTCCGAGCTGCCGGTGCTGACCCCGGACTACCGGCTGGCCCCCGAGCACCCCGATCCCGTTCCCGTGCAGGACTGCTACGCGACGCTCTGCTGGGCGGCGGCCAACGCCGGCGAGCTGGGCATCGATCCCCAGCGGATCGCCGTCATGGGCGGCAGCGCCGGCGGCGGCCTGGCGGCCGGCGTGACCCTGATGGCGCGCGACCGCGGCGGGCCGGCGATCGCCCGGCAGCTGCTCATCTACCCGATGCTCGACGACCGCACGGCCGCCGCCGACCCGCAGATGGCCGACGCCCTGATGTGGACCGTCGATGACAACGTCACCGGGTGGACGGCGCTGCTCGGCGGCGCGGCGGGCGCAGCCGACAGGTCCGTCTCGCCCTACGCGGCCCCCGCACGCGCCGCGGACTTGATGGGCCTGCCGCCGGCCTACATCGACGTCGGCGGCCTCGACCTCTTCCGCGACGAGGACGTCGCCTACGCGACCCGTCTGCAGCAGGCGGGCGTCCCCGTCGAGCTGCACGTCATCCCGGGCGTTCCCCACGCCTTCGACATCCTCGTGCCGGAGTCGGGCGCCGGGCGCCAGGTGACCGATAGCCGGCTGCGCTTCCTGGCCGCCTTGTAGCCAGGGCGCGCGGGGGCCGCGGGCCAGGGGCCGGGTGCGGCTTTCTTAGCGTCGGGTTGCGCTGTGCGCAGGGTCACTAAAGACCCGGCCGCGGTGGTCGAATGTCTATCTGATGGAGCTGTACACCCTTCGTGATTCCCGGCAGGTGGCCATCCGGCCGATCACGCCCGATGACCATGATCGCCTCCGGGCCTCCCACGCCCGGCTCTCGCCCGAGTCGCGCTACCGGCGGTTTCTCGCCACCAAGCCGGAGCTGACCTCGGCCGACGCCCGCTATCTCGTCGAGGTCGACGGCCGCGACCACCTCGCGCTGGTGGCGACGCTGCCCGACGACCCTGCCGAGCCGATCGTCGCCGTCGCCCGCTACATCCGCCTGCCGACTGAGCCCTCGGTCGCTGAGTTCGCGATCGTCGTCGGCGACGACTACCAGCGCCAGGGACTGGCCGGCGAGCTCATGGCCCGTCTCGCCCACGCCGCCGTCGCCCACGGCATCACCCGCTTTCGCGCCACCATGCTCGCCGACAACCTCGCCATCCGCCGCCTGACGGAATCCGTCGCGGCCGGGCCGGTCAAGCGCCGGACCCTGGGCTCCGTGTCCGAGGTCGAGATCGAGCTGGCCGCCGCCCAGGACGCCGCCGTGCCTGCCGTTCCCGGCCCGCCGACGGCCCCCGCCGACGGCCTCGCGCCTGCGATCATCGCGGCGTGGGCTGGACGCTGACCGTACGCACCGGGCCGAAGGTCACGCGCACCACCCATCCCGACGCCGCCGACGCTCTCGAGGAGCTCGAGGCCCGGGCACGCGCCCTCATCCGCACCGCCCCCGACGAGGTGGTCGACGTGAAGTTCAAGCGCTTCGAGCCCGCCGAGCAGGTGGTCGCCCGCCTGGAGCTCGCCGGACCCCAGCGCTTCCTCCCGAGCGTGCGGGCAGGGGTCGACGTCCGCGGGGACGGCTCGCTGGCGGCCTACCGGGGGCGGGTCCGGCGGGAGGTCATCGAGCCCGCGACGCCGATCCGGATGCGATCGCGGCCCTGCGCCGCGCCGTGACTGAGAGCGGCTGAGACCGGGCGATCTCCGTCGCGCTCAGAGGACGAGCGTCTGGCCGTGGCGGCGCAGCCAGCCGACGTGCTCGCGGTAGTCGGGGCAGTGGCGGCCCAGCAGCGCCCAGAAGCGGGGCGAGTGATCCATGATCTCGAGGTGGCAGACCTCGTGCCAGACGACGTAGTCGAGCACCGGCTCGGGCGCCAGCAGCAGACGCCAGTTGAAGCTCATCGCGCCGCTGCGCGAGCAGCTCGCCCACCGGGTGCGCTGCCCGCGGATCGACAGGCGCGTGTAGCGGCTGCCCGCCGCGGCACAGGCGCGGTCCAGCCGGGGGGCGATCTCGTCCCGCGCCGCCCGGCGATACCAGCGTTCGAGGGCATCCGTCCGCTCGTCGCCCGCCGGCGTCAGCAGCTCGTCGCCGCGCCGGTGCACACGGGTGCGCCCGGCCTGGGGGCGCACGCTCAGCATCCGCCCCAGGTAGGGCACGGCGTCCCCCCGGGCCGCCACCGTCTCGCGCGCGCGGTCAAGCTCGGCCAGCCGCCGCCCGATCCACGGCCCCAGCTCGCGCACCGCGGCCGCCGCCTCACGCTCCGCCGCTCGCCGGGGGAGCACGACCTCGACGCCGCGGGCGGCATCGACGGTCACGCGCACGCGCCGCGCGCGCTCGGAGCGACGGACGGTGTAGGCGATCTGGGTCGGCGCGGGGACGGCCACGAAGACACAGTACGGTCAGGCCCCGACATGCCCGCCTTCCCCGAACTCGGCCCGCCGCTGCGCGGCCCCGCCGCCACCCTGCGCGCGGTCGCCGAGCGCGACATCCCCGAGGTGCTCATCGCCCATCAGGACGATCCGCAGCTGGCCACCATGCTCGGGCTCGAGCGCCCGCCGAGCGGCGCCGAGCTGGGACGCCGGGTCGAGACCGAGGGGCGCGAGCGGGCCGCCGGCGCCGGCGTGTGGCTGACGATCCTCGACGGGTCATCCGATCTCTGCCGCGGCCAGCTCGAGGTCGCAGACGTCGACTGGGACCACCGGCGGGCCGGGCTGTCGCTGTGGGTGGCGCCGGGCGATCGCCGCCGCGGCCTGGGCTCGGGCGCGCTGACGCTGGCCGGCCGGTGGCTGCTCGAGACCTGCGAGATGATGCGCGTCGAGCTGTTCTCGCACCCGTCCAACCAGGCGCTGGCCGCCGCCGCGGCATCTGCCGGCTTCGCCGCCGAGGGGGTCCTGCGCGGCTATCTGCGCCAGGGCGGCCGTCGCGTGGATGCCGCGGTCTACTCGCTGATCGCTTCGGACCTGGGCGTGCCGGACCGATGAAGGAGTGGCGCGTGGTGCTGCCCCCGGGCGTCCGGCCGCCGTTCGAGGTCTACGTCAACGGTGTCCGCCAGGAGCTCGGTTCCGACTACCGGGTGGCGGAGGGGGAGCTGCTCTTCGAGCGCGAGCTGGTGCGCGAGAAGCTGAGCGGCTGGGCGTGGTTCCTCGGCTTCTGGGGGATCGGGACCTACAAGCGCAACGACTCGATCGACGTTCGCTACGAGGTCGACGGCCGGCCGATGGTCGCCCAGGGGCTGGCGATCACGCCGCCCTCGGAGTGACCGAGTAGTCGGGCTCAGGCGGCGGACTTGACGAAGTCGCGCGCCATCCACGGCTGGTGGACCTTGAGCGCCGACAGGATCGCCCGCGTGGCGGGCGAGCGGTTCAGCGTGTAGAAGTGGATCCCCGGCGCGCCGCGGGCCAGCAGCTCGGCGCACTGCAGGGTGGCGTAGGAGACGCCCAGCTGGAGGACCGCCTCGGGGTCGTGGGAGCGCCACTCCAGCGCCTCCAGGAGACTCGGCGGGATCGTCGCCCCGCACATGCCGGTGATCGTCTTGATCTGGCTGAGATCCGTGATCGGCATCACGCCCGGCAGGATCGGCACCTCGATGCCGGCCGCGCGGGCCTCGTCGACGAAGCGGAAGTACAGCTCGTTGTCGAAGAACAGCTGGGAGACCAGGAACGACACCCCGTTGTCGACCTTCTCCTTGAGGAAGCGCAGGTCGTGGGCGAGGTCCGGGGCCTCGGGATGGATCTCGGGAAAGCACGCTCCGCCGACGCACACGTTGGGGAACTCGGCGGCGATCAGGGCGGCCAGCTCCGTCGAGTAGCTCAGCCCGCCGGGGTGCGGCTCCCAGTCGGACTGGCCCCGCGGCGGGTCGCCGCGCAGGGCGAGGATGTTCTCGATCCCGGCCGCGCTCATGTCCTCGACGATCGCCCGCAGCTCCTCGCGCGTGGAACCGACGCAGCTGAGATGGGCCATCCCCTCGATGCCCAGCTCCTGCTTGATCCACTTGGTCAGCTCGAGCGTGCGGCCGCGCGAGCTGCCCCCCGCGCCATAGGTGACCGACACGAAGTCCGGCGACAGCGCCCGCAGCGACTCCAGCGCGAGCCCCAGGACCCGCTCGCCGGCGTCTGACTTGGGCGGGAAGAACTCGAACGAGAACAGCGGCTCGTCGGCCGCGGCGATGATCTGATCGATGCGCATGCGGGCAGCCTAGCAACCTTGACATGATCGTGTCAACGTTGGCGTGGCGGCTGCTGCGGGCGGTCGTGGCCGCGCAGGGCCGCCGACCTCTACCGGCGGTCGCGCTTGGCGCGGTACATGTCCTCGTCGGCCCGGCCCAGCAGCGCCGCCACGTCGTCGCCGTCGCGCGCGATCGCACGGCCGATGCTCAGCCGCGGCTCGAGGCGCTGGCCCTCGAGCACCACCGGCTCGGCGACCCGCTCGGCGAGGCGCTCGCGCGATGACGTCCAGGTCATCCTCGGCCTGCAGGTCGGGGCACATGACGACGAACTCGTCGCCGCCGAAGCGGCACACGAGGTCTGACGCCCGCCCCGTCTGGCCGAGGCGCTCGGCCACGACCCGCAGCAGGTGGTCGCCCGCGGCGTGCCCGTCGCGATCGTTGACCTGCTTGAGCCCGTCGAGGTCGCAGAAGAGGACGCCCAGCGGCCGGCCCGAGCGCTCGCGCCCGCGCAGGCCCAGCCACAGCGAGTGCTCCATGAAGGTCCGGTTGACGAGCTCGGTGAGCGGGTCGGTGATCGCCAGGCTGCGCAGCTGCCGGTAGGCGGCCGACAGCTTGATCGCCTGTTCGCGCATCGCCAGCAGAGCCCCGGTTTGGCGGGCCAGCGCGGTAGCGCCGCCCTGGCGCGCGGCATCGAGGTCCCGCGGGCGCGTCGTGTCGGCGACGCACAGTGAGCCGACCGCGTGACCGTCCCCGGTCCGCACCGCGGCCCCCGCGTAGAAGCGCAGGCCGGGCTCGCCCACCACCTGCGGGTTGCCCGCCCAGCGAGGATCGGCGAGCGTGTCGGGGACGACGAGCATGCCGTCGTGCTGCTCGATCGTCTGGGCGCAGAAGGAGGCCGCCCGCGGCGCCTCCGAGCTCTCCAGCCCGACGAGGGCCTTGCCCCACTGGCGGTCGGCGTCGACGAAGTTGATGATCGCGATCGGCGTGTCGCAGATCGTCGCGGCCAGCCCGACGATGTCGTCGAACGGCTCCTCGCGGCGCGTGTCGAGGATCTCGAGCTGATACAGCGCAGCCAGCCGCGCCTGCTCGTCAGCGGTCCCGGCGGTGACCGCCGCCTCGGGTGTCATGTGCGTCCCCATATACGCCCTCGTCCACGCGGGATCCGCGGGACGCCGTCGGGCGGCGGCAACCTACACCAGCGCTCCCGCTACTGCAAGACCCCGTCAACCGGGCACAACGCCAACCGCCCCCGCTCACACGCGTCCCCCAGCGCTCCGCATCGCCCTCACGCGCAGCCTGCACCCGCTCCTGGAGGCGCAGGTGGGTCGAGATAGCTCATCGTCTCGGGGATCAGCCGGCTGGCGTTCTCGAGGCTCAGCTCCTGCTCGAAGATCTCGGGCACGAGCTCCACGACCGTGCGCGGCTCCCGACGGACGGCCGCCAGCGTCGCCGAGAGCCGCTCGGCGATCAACCGGCGGTTGCCCTCGATGTGGCCGGGGACGTCGAGGAACGGCTTGCCGTGCCCCGACAGCGCCAGCCGGGCCCCCAGCGCGTCGACCCGGTCAAGCGAACGCAGGAACTCGCCCACCGGGTCCGGGCTGTAGCCGTAGTCGAAGTACGGGGCGATCCGCCCCAGCACGTGATCGCCGGAGATGAGCACCCGGCGCTCGGGCTGGTACAGGCACACGTGGGAGGGGGCGTGGCCCGGCGTCTCGTAGGTCGTCCACGTCCCCAGGTCCGTCTCCACCTCCACGCCGTCGACCAGCTCGCGGTCGGGATCGATCACGCCCGCCAGCCCCGTCGGGCTCTCCTTGGCGCGCTCGGCGAAGCCGGCCACGGCGGCCGCCGAGACGCCGCTCTGGCGGGCCACCTCGAGCCGGCGGGCCAGCGCCGCCTCCGGGTCGTCGAGGCGGTCGCGGCCATGGGCGTTGTCGGGGTGCATCCACATCTCACAGCCCGCCCGCGCCACCACGGAGGCGGCCTCGCCCCAGTGATCCGTGTGGGCATGGGTGATGACGAGCAGCCGCACCTGCTCGAGGCGCAGCCCCACCATCTCCATCGCCCGCTCGAGCTGACCGAGCGTCCCCGGCCCGTGATAGCCGCAGTCGACGAGCACGATCCCCGAGCCGGCCGCGATCGCCCAGGCGTTGCCGTGCGGGCACGCCCGGCCAGGGCAGCGGCAGGCGCAGCCGCCACAGGCCCGGCAGGACCCGCTCGCCGCGACCGAGCTCCTTGTTGACGGGCATGCTCGACCCACCATATTCGTGGTGCGTAGACTGCGCGGACTTCATGGCTACCACCGGTGAGATCGCCAAGCGGTACTTCGCCGCCCTCGCCGCCCACGACCTCGACGCGGCCACCGCCTGCTGGAAACCGGGGGCGATCGACCGGATGGTCGGCGTGATGGAGCTCGTCGCCCCCGAGGGCATCCGCGCCTACTTCGGCGAGATCTTCGAGGCCATCCCGGACTTCCACCTCGAGGTGCTCGAGCTGACCACCTACCGCTCGCGCACCGCCGTGCGCTGGCGGGCGACCGGCACCTTCGCCGGCCCGGGGACCTTTCAGGGGTTCGCCCCCAACAACGCCCGGCTGGACTTCGAGGGCTGCGACGTGGTGTCGGTGGCCGACGAGCTCATCGTCCACAACGACGCGTTCGTCGACAGCGGCGTCATCGCCCGCCAGCTGGGCGTCCTTCCGCCCACGGGCTCGCCCGCCGAGGCTCGCCTGACCAAGCTGGCCAACCTCCGCACCCGGATCGGGCTGGCCATCCACGGCGTCGAGACGGAGCGCATCGCCGACGGCGTGTGGATCGTCCGCGGCGGCTTTCCGGTCAGGCTGATGAACGTCTACCTGATCGAGGACGGCGCCGGGGTGACCGTCTTCGATGCCGGCATCTCGGCCATGGGGAGCGCCCTGCGCGCGGCCTGCGCGACGCTTGGGCGGCGCGGCGCGGGTGGTGCTCGGTCACGCCGACGCCGACCATCGCGGGGCCGCGGCCGCCCTCGAGGCGCCCGTCCACTGCCACCCCGCCGACCGGGCGGCGGCCGAGTCCGACGTCACCTTCCGCGAGTACTGGGACCTCGGCAAGCTCAGGGCCTACGCGCGCCCGTACTACCGGCGGATCCTCCCCGCCTGGGACGGGGGTGCCCTGCCGATCGCCGGCACGGTGTCCGAGGGCGACGAGGTGGCCGGCTTCCGCGTCGTCGAGCTGCCCGGCCACGCTCCCGGCCAGATCGGCCTCTTCCGCGAGTCAGATCGGCTGGCCCTCGTCTCCGATCTCGTCTACACCGTCGATCCGCAGACCGGCCGCAAGGTGCCCCGCGAGCATCCCGCACCCCGCCTTTGACGCCGACACCGAGCAGGCCCGGGCGTCGATCCGCAAGCTGGCGGCCCTCAGTCCGGCGGTCGTGTGGCCCGGTCATGCCGATCCGGTCACCGGCGACGTCGCCGAGCAGCTCGAGCGGGCCGCGAGCGCCTCGCTCTGACGGAGGTCCGGTGGGACGCCGTCACCGCCAGCGGACCAAGCTCGCCGCCCCGTCCAGCGAATACCGCGACCCCGAAGACAACGTCCTGCGGCTGCGGGGATCGCTGACGCCGGCCACCCGGGCGCAGTACGCGGAGACGCTCAGCGGCGGCCTGGATCGTGAGGACGCCCGGCAGCGGGCGATCGAGCTGCTGTTCGAGCGCCTGGTCGCCGGCTGGACGATCTCGGGGCTGGAGATGACCCGCCAGAAGGAGCTGATCGGCCGCTACCGGATGGCCTCGGCGGCCGAGCGCGAGTTCGTGCTGGCCTCCCTGCGCGCCCACCTCGCCGAGAACTTCCCCGACGTCGAGGCTCCATGACCGCTGAGCACGGCACCGGCGCCGGCGGGCCGCCGCCCGACGCCTTTGCCGCCCTGCTGTGCGACTGGTGCCTGGAGGTCTCAGCCCGGCCAGCAGGTGCTGATCTCCTCGACGACGCTCGCCGAGCCGCTCCTGCGGGCCCTGCATGCCGCCGTGCTCGACCGCGACGCCTGGCCGAGCCTGCGCGTGGCTCTCCCCACCCAGGGCGCCGACTTCTACCGCCACGCCGGCCCTCGCCACCTCGACGGCATCGCCCCCGTCGACCTCGCCGAGATGGAGGCGGTCGACTGCACCCTCTCGATCGACGCCCCTTCCAACACGGCAGCCCTCTCGGGCGTCGACCCGGCGCTCATCGCCCGGGCGGCGGCGGCGCGGGTGCCGCTGCGCGAGATCCGCATGGCCAAGCGCTGGTGCGGGACGATCTGGCCGACCCCCGCGCTCGCCCAGCTGGCCTCCATGTCGACGGAGGACTACGCCGCCTTCGTGACCCGCGCCCTCTTCCTCGATCGCGAGGACCCGGTCACGGCCTGGCGCGAGCTCAGCGCCCGCCAGGCCCGGCTGACCGAGCGCCTTGCCACCGCCCAGCAGATCCGCATCGAGGCCGAGGGGACCGACGTCACCCTCGACGTCGCCGGCCGGACGTGGATCAACTCCGACGGCCGGCGCAACATGCCCTCCGGCGAGGTGTTCACCGGACCCCACGAGCGCTCGGCCACCGGCACGATCCGCTTCACCGTGCCGACCGGCCCGCGCGGGGTGACCGTCACCGGCGTCAGCCTCACCTTCCGCGACGGCGAGGTCGTGAGCCACAGCGCCGAGCGGGGCGAGGACTACCTGACGGCGGCCCTGCAGACCGACGCGGGCGCGCGCTTCCTGGGTGAGCTGGGCATCGGCACCAACACCGGAATCGACCGCGCCACCGGGCACATCCTGCTCGACGAGAAGATGGCCGGCACCGTCCATCTCGCCCTCGGGCGCTCCTACCCGGAGACCGGCGCGGTCAACGAATCGGCGCTGCACTGGGACCTCATCTGCGACCTGCGCGACGGCGGGCGCATCTCGGCGGACGGGGAGCCGGTGGTGCAAGACGGCGCGCTGCTGGTATGAACACAACCGCCTAACCTCGGCTCCGGCTGGTCAGCTACTGTGAGCGCTCACATGCGTCGTACGAAGATCGTCGCCACCATCGGGCCGGCCTCGCGTGATCTGGAGACGCTGACGCGCATGGTGGCCGCAGGACTCGACGTCGCCCGGCTCAACTTCTCCCACGGCGATCGTGAGCTGCACGCCGAGAACGCCGAGCTGGTGCGCGCCGCCTCGGCGGCCGCCGGGCGCCAGGTGGCGATCCTCCAGGATCTGCCCGGGCCCAAGCTGCGGATCGGAAAGCTGCGCGACGGCATCGTCGAGCTCAAGCCGGGCGAGAAGCTCGTGCTGATGTGCGGCTCCACCGAGGAGGGCGACGGCGAGCGGATCGCGGTCTCGTGGGGCGGGCTCGCCGACGCGGTCGACCCCGAGGACGTCATCTACCTCGCCGACGGGGCGATCCGCCTCCGGGTCAAGCACGTCCGCTCGGGCGACTGCGAGATCGACACCGCGGTCGAGGTCGGCGGGACGGTGGCCACCCGCCAGGGCCTGAACATCCCGGGCTCCACCCGGGGGCTGGCCGCCGTGCCCGAGGAGGACCTCGACATGCTGCGCTTCGGGGAGTCGATCGGCGTCGACATCGTCGCGCTGTCGTTCGTGCGCTCCGCCGAGGACGTGCTCACCGTTCGCCGCCATACCCGCCTGCCGCTGATCGCCAAGATCGAGAAGCCCCAGGCGGTGGACAACGCCGAGGACATCATCCGCGCCGCCGACACGGTGATGGTGGCCCGGGGCGATCTCGGCATCGAGCTGCCGATCGAGGACGTCCCCATCGTCCAGAAGCGGCTGCTGCGGATCGCCGGCCGGCTGGCCCGCCCCTCGATCACCGCCACCCAGATGCTCGACTCGATGGTCAACTCCTCGCGGCCGACCCGCGCCGAGGCGACGGACGTCGCCAACGCCATCCTCGACGGCACGGACGCCGTGATGCTCTCCCAGGAGACGGCGATCGGCAACTACCCCGTCGAGGCGGTGGAGATGATGGCCTCGATCGCCGAGCGCACCGAGACGACCCTGCCGTACGCCACCTGGAATGAGGAGCGCGTCCGCCGCGACGCGCGCGACCCGGCGTACACGATCGCCTACAGCGCCTGCGCCGCCGCGCGGGACCTCGGTCTGGCGGCGCTCGTCATCCCGACGCTGTCGGGCCGCTCGGCGCGGCTCATCTCGGCGCACCGTCCCGAGGTGCCCATCTACTGCCTGTCGCCGGGCAAGGAGACGGTCCGGCGCTGCGGCCTGATGTGGGGGGTGCAGGCGGCCTCGATCGCCCGCCACGAGGTGACCGAGGAGCTGATCGCCGCCTCGGCACGACGGGTCGTCGAGCTCGGCTGGCTCAAGCCCGGCGAGCGGGTCGGCATCACCGCGGGGCTGCCGAGCGGCCGGCCCGGCACGACCAGCCTCTTCCAGGTCCAGGAGGTCTAGCGGCTCCCGGGCAACGAGCAACGGCCCCGCCGAGGTGGCGAGGCCGTTGTCGATGCCCAACTGGGACGACCCCCGCCCCGGCCGAGGTCTCCCAACCTCTGACCGGGACGGGTTATGCCCGTGGTCGTCTCTCCCTACCCAGGGAGCTGGTGGGCCTGGCCGCCGGTCATCACCGCACGGAGAAGTCGCGGTTCTTGACCAGCTCGAGCGCCAGGCGCGGATCGAAGAAGCCGATGGGGGCCATGCCGCGCCCGCAGCTGCCACCGGACTTGCCGGGGTTCGCGATCCAGGTGAACGCGTCGACCTCGGGGTAGCCGGTGTCGAACGTCGGCTTGGGGCCCAGACCCCGACCGGCCGGGTCGCAGATGACCTCGTTGCCCTGGTGGACACGGTCCCGCGGGGTGCAGCGGCCCGCGGCCGTTCTCCGCGGTGTTGACCACGAAGTGCTTGCCGCCGATCAGCCGGCTGACCTGCTCTCCGTACTGGATCTCGTGCATCGTCCAGTCGAAGTGGGTCGAGTTGACGAAGAAGCCCTGGATCATGCCCACGCCGGCGCGGCGCAGGAGGCTCGCCATGTAGGGGGCGGTCTGCGGACCGTCGGCGGCGCCCGCGTCCTCGTAGACGACGAGGTGCGGCACCTGGGAGAGGATGCGGTTGGCGTCGCGCAGCATCGCCAGCCGGACCGCCAGCCCCTTCTTGGACAGACAGCCGACGGTGATCAGCGAGTCCATCTCCTCGTACATGATCGCGTGGGTGTCGCCGACGCCGCGGGCCAGGCTCTCCACCCAGTTGTGGTAGGCCTTGACGCGCCACGCCGGGTCGACGTAGTGGCCGCAGTGGGGGTGGATCCGGGGCGGGTCGACGAGCCAGTAGGTGGCGAACTGCGGCACCGTGCCGGGCTCCTCCTCCTGGGTGCGGACCATGTACTGCGAGACCTGGATGCCGGGGTTGGGCCCCGTCCAGTTGCCCCAGCGGTGGACCTCCGGCTCGTCGGCGATGACGCCGAGCAGGGCGGCCTCCTGAGGGTGCGTGCGGGCGAGCTTGCGCTGCCAGATGCTGGCCAGGCCGTACTTGTGGTCGATGAACGGCGTCGCGCCGGTCAGCGGATCGTCGGCCGGGGGCGGGCTCGTCAGGGCCAGCGGGTTGAGCGGGTCGCGGGCCACGGTGGCCACCGCACCGGACTGGATCGTCAGCGTGGCCGTGTACGGCGTCGCCACGCCGAGCGAGTGCGGGCCGAAGAGGGCGATGCGGACCGTCTTGGGCAGGACGGTCATGTGGTGGTCGTAGACCGGGATCGAGAAGGTGGCGCTCGACTGGCCCGGCATGAAGTCGATCATCGACTTGACCGGGGTGTAGTCCTGCCAGCGCACGGCGGTGCCGGGCAGGGTCTCGTAGCGGATCTGGGCCTCCCGCGAGGTGTCGGTGCGCTCGATGGTGATCGTCGCGTTGCCGGCGTCCTGGGTGACCGAGTAGGCCGAGGCGTCGAGGTGGAACCCGTTGGGATCCGTGAAGAAATGGGCACTCGCGGTCGCGGGGAGAACGACCGCCGCGACGAGCGTCGCCAGCAGGGAGATGAGTTTCTTGAAGCAGGGCATGCGCCCTGGTTTCGGGTGGCGCCGACCGCCGCTTGACCTCCCCACCATCCGTTTTGGACGCCCTCTGGACGCCTTGGACGCATGTCCGGCATTTGGCGCGCGGGGCTCAAGTCCGTCCGCCGTTAGGGCTACCTAATTAGGGTGCCCTAATTAATGCTACGGTCCCACGCCGTGATCGCCACCTACGTGATCGGGCTGCGCGAGGGACTCGAGGCAGCGCTCATCGTCTCGATCGTGGCCGCCTTCCTGCGACAGCAGGGGCAGACCCGCGCGCTGCGCTTCGTCTGGCTGGGCGTGCTCCTGGCGGTGGCGGTCTGCGTGGCCGCCGGCGTCGTCCTGCAGGTCGTCGATCAGGAGCTCCCTCAGCGCCAGCAGGAGCAGCTCGAGACGGTCGTCGGGGTCGCCGCCGTCGGGATCGTGACCTTCATGATCCTGTGGATGCGCCGCCACGCCCGTGGCCTGCGCTCACAGCTCGAGGCGCACGCCGCCGCCGCGCTGGCCCACGGCTCGGTCCTGGCCCTGGTGGCGATGGCCTTCTTTGCCGTCCTGCGCGAGGGACTGGAGACGGCGGTGTTCCTGCTGGCCGCCTTCCAGGCGTCCGGCAACGCGCTGACCGCCGGCGCGGGTGCGGTCCTCGGCCTGCTCACCGCCGCCGCGATCGGCGTCGGCCTGTACCGCGGCGGGGTCCGCATCAACCTGGCCCGCTTCTTCCGCGTGACCAGCGTGCTGCTGGTGATCGTCGCCGCCGGCCTGCTCGCCAGCGCCGCCCACACCGCCCACGAGGCGGCGTGGCTCAACGGCTTCCAGGGCCAGGCGCTGGATCTCAGCTGGCTCGTCGTCCCCGGGACGGTCACCTCGTCGCTGCTGACGGGGATGCTCGGCCTGCAGCCGCTCCCCACCACGGCCGAGGTGGCCGTCTACCTGCTGTACGCCGTTCCCATGCTCGCGTTCGTGCTCTGGCCCCAGGGCCGCCGCGCGCGCCGCCCCACACCCACACCGGAGGTAACGTGAAAGTGAAGTCGTGTCGAGCGGCCGCGTTGGTCGCAGCGGTCTCCCTGCTGGCGCTCGCCGTCTCAGGCTGCGGTCAGAGCTCCGGCGGTGCCGGCGCCCGGAAGCTCGGTGTCACCCTCGTCGATGCGGGCTGTACGCCGCGGCAGATGACCGTGGCGGCCGGGCCCGTGACCTTCGAGGTCACCAACGGCGGCACCTCCAAGGTCTCCGAGATGGAGCTCAAGAACGGCTCGGGCATCATCCTCGGCGAGTCCGAGAACGTCGTCGAGGGCGTGCCGGGGACGTTCACCCTCAACCTCAAGCCCGGCCGCTACGTCCTCAACTGCCCCAACGGCTCGACTGAGGATCAGGGCAAGCTGGTGGCCACCGGCAAGGCGACGCGCCAAGCGAGCGGCGCCTCGGCGGCGCTGCTGTCCACGGCGACCGCCTCCTACAAGCGCTACGTGATCGCTGAGGCGAGGCAGCTGACCCGCGACACGCGCCGCTTCGTCGCCGCCCTGGCCGCCGGCGACACGACCCGGGCCAAGGCCCTGTTCGGTCCGGCCCGGCTGCACTACGAGTCGATCGAGCCGGTCGCCGAGAGCTTCGGCAATCTCGATCCGGAGATCGATGCCCGCATCAATGACGTGGCCAGCGTCAGCAAGTGGACGGGCTTTCATCGCATCGAGCAGATCCTCTGGCAGCGCGGCACCACCCGGGGGACCGCGCGCTACGCCGCCAAGCTCACGCGCGACGTCGACACCCTGAACGCCAAGGTGAGGACGATCGGCCTGCAGCCGGCCCAGCTGGCCAACGGCGCGGTCGAGCTGATGAACGAGGTCGCCAACTCGAAGATCACCGGCGAGGAGGACCGCTACTCGCATACGGACCTGTCGGACTTCCAGGGCAACCTGGCGGGCTCCCGGGAGGCGTTTGGCCTGCTCAAGCCGGCGCTCAAGCAGACCGGGCACGCGGCGCTGGCGGCGAGGATCGATGCGCGCTTTGCCGCGGTGCAGTCGAGCCTGGATCGCTACCGGCGCCCGACGGCCCTCGGCTTCGCCCTGTACAGCTCTCTGACCCCGGCCGATCGCCAACGGTTCGCCACTGAGGTCGACGCGCTTGACGAGCCCCTCTCGACGGTGGCCGCCAAGGTCAGCGGCGCGTGAACCCGGCCGCGCTGCTGGCGGTCCTGGCTCTGATCCCGGCGCAGTTCAGCGCCGCCGATCGCAGCCACGACGCGGCAGCGGCGCACCGCGTGCGGGTGATGGCGGCGGCGGTGGCCGCGCGTGAGCCGTCGTCGGTCCCGCGCGCGGCACCTCGTCCGGGTGCTGGCCGCGACGCGCGACCGGCTGCAGCCGTGGCCGCTGCCCCAGACCGTCCGTTCTGTGAGCGGGCAGGTTGTCCGGGATCTGCGGGCGGCCGGGGTACGCGCCCCGCCTATGGCGCGCCCCTATGACGCGATCGATCGACTGTGTGGGGAGCGATCCGGTGGCGGCCTACGCGCTCTTCGAGGTCGGGCCGGCGCGCCGGCTCGCCGCTGCCGGCAACGGCGCGCTCGCGAACCAGACGGGGGCGGCGCTGTGGCAGCGCGGTGACCGCTGTGGGCCAGCCCGGCAGCGCCGCGGCGCTCGCGCGGGCGCGCGGATTGGTCCAGACCGCCGCCACGGCCCTGGGTGACGTCCCCGTCAGCCGGGCCACCGTCGTGGTCGACGCCGGGGTGATCGTGTTTCGCGAGGGGCTCGAGGCCGTGCTCATCCTGGCGGCCATCACCGCCTCGTTCACGGGCGCTCGCCGTCGGCTGCGCCGCCCGGTTCTGATCGGGCGCGCTGCTCGGTCTGCTGGCCACGGCGGCGACCTACGCGATCGCCCAGACGCTCGTCGGCGCCTTCGGCGACGGCGGCCTGCGCCTCCAGGCGATCACCGGCCTGCTGGCCATCGCCGTGCTCCTGATCGTCACCAACTGGTTCTTTCACCGCATCTACTGGAGCGACTGGATCCGGCGCTTGCACCGCCGCCGCAAGCTGCTCGAGCAGGTGGACCGCCTGGGCTTCATCTCCGGCCAGACCGTCGGCTTCCTGCTGCTGGGGCTGACCAGCGTCTACCGGGAGGGCTTTGAGACCGTCCTCTTCCTCCAGAACCTCCAGGTCAGCGCCGGCACCGGCGCCACCGTCCTCGGCGTGGCCATCGGCCTGGCGGCCACGCTCGCCGTCGGCTCGGTGACCTTCCTGCTCGAGCGAAAGCTCCCCTACCGCCGGATGCTGATCGCCACCGGCGTGCTCATCGGCGTGGTCCTGGCGATCATGACCGGCGTCACCGTCCACACCCTCCAGGGACTCGGCTGGCTGCCCACGGATGCCCTCGGCGTGACCATCGGCCTCGGCTGGGGGCGGTGGCTCGGCCTGTACGCGACCTGGGAGGGGATCGTCGCCCAGGCGCTCGCCCTGCTCGTCGTCTACGGCTCCTACGCGCTCGCCCGGGCCCTGCAGTCGCGCCGCCGGCGGCGAGCGATCGTCCACACCGAGGCCACCGGTCAGGCGGCGGCGCGCCCGTAGAACTCGGCTTCCTGGCGGCCGAGCTCCGTGGACGGGGCGTCTGAGTAGAACCACTCGCGCGCGATGCGGTGAAAGTTGCCGCGGGCGTGCAGCTGGGAGATGACCGCCAGCGTGAGGACCTCCATCCGCCGGCCGAAGATGTGGTCGGGCGGCGCGGACTCGTGGCGCAGGTAGCTGAAGTACTCAGACCGCGGGTCCGACATGTCGATCAGCACCTGGGTGGCGTACTCGGGCGTCAGCTCGATCTCGCGGTCGCACGTGTACCAGGAGGTGGCGGCCCGGAAGTGGGCGAGCACCCGGTCGGGGTTGAACTTCTCGGGGTCGGGGAAAAAGCCGACCTCGGTTCCCAACCGCATGATCGTCTCCGTGTCGCCCTCGATGATCGCCCGCGCCACGCTGATCTCCAGCTCGACCCCTCCCGGCGGCATGTGCTTGAACAGCCCGAAGTCGAAGAAGGCCATGCGGCCGTCATCGAGCAGCATCGAGTTGCCGGGGTGCGGATCGCCCGAGAACTGCCCGTGGATGTAGAGGCAACCGAAGTAGAAGCGGAAGATCATCTCCCCGATCCGGTCACGCTCCTCCTGGGGGCGGCCCTTGAGGTCCTCGAAGCCGGCGCCGTGGACGTACTCGGAGACCATCATCCGCTCGCGCGAGAGCGAGGTGACGACGTCGGGGATGACGATGAACGGGTGGCCGCGGAAGATCCGGGCCAGCGTGCGCTGGTTCTGGGCCTCCAGCTCGTAGTCGAGCTCCTCACCGATGCGCGACCGGATCTCCTCGCCGATCGCCTTCGGATCCATGCCGGGCGCGATCCGCTTGGCCAGGCGCAGGATCAGCCCCAGGTTCTGCATGTCGGCGCGCACGGCGGCGGCGACCCCGGGGTACTGGACCTTGACCGCCACCTCGCGGCCGTCGAGCAGTTTGGCCCGGTAGACCTGGCCGATCGAGGCGGCGGCGATCGGCTCCGTGTCGAAGTCGGCGAACACCTCCTTGAGGGGCTCGCCGAGCTCCTGCTCGATCACCTTGCTCATGTCGCGGAAGGTGACCGTCGGCGCGGCGTCGCGCAGGGCGCCCAGCTTGCGCTGGAACTCCTCGCGGTACTCCTCGGGCACCATCCCGACGTCGAGGAAGGAGAGGACCTGGCCGACCTTCATGGCCGCCCCCTTCATCGTCCCCAGCGCCTCGACGATCTGCTCGGCGGCCTCGATGTGGCGCTTCTCGAGCGCCTGGCTGCGGCCCTCCTCCGAGCGTGCCACGTTGGCCGCGCGCGTGCCGGCCTGGCGGATGGCCTGACCGGCCGCCAGCGACCCGATGCGTGCGGTGCGCCCCACGCGCGAGGTGGGGATCTTGTCCTTGGCCACGGCTCGCCGAGCTAGGCCGGCTTGACCTGCGAGCCGGGGACGATGTCGTCCGCGCCGTCGGGCCAGCGCACCCACGCCTTGTGCCCGCCGTCGTAGTCGTCGCCGAGCAGGATGAGCGTGGCCGTCTCGCCCATGGCGGTGCACTGCTCAGTCCCCTCGGGGTCAAGGCCCCGCCAGATGCGCACGAACTTGTTGTTCTCCAGCTCGCCGGCCACGGTCGTGGGATCCGTGTGGCCGGGATGGATGCGCGTCTCGCCGGGGAGCGCGAGCAGCTTGTCCATGATCGAGGACTTCAGGTCGGCGTACGACGTCGAGTCGGGCGCGCGCACGCCCCCGACGGAGCCCTTGAAGAGCGTGTCGCCGGTGAACACGTCGCTGCCGTCGAACAGCAGCGAGAGCATCCCGGAGGTGTGGCCGGGGGTGTGCAGCGGCTCGATGCTCAGCGCCCCGGACTGGATCGTCTCGCCCTCGGCCATCGTGCCGGTGGCCTGCTCGACGAGCTGGCGCTCGCGCTCGTGGATGAGCACCGGCGTGCCCGGCCACGCCCGCAGGACCGCTTCCAGATCGGCCACGTGGTCGTGGTGATGGTGGGTCAGCAGGATGTGGGTGAGGTCGAACTGGCCCCGGTTGATGTACTCCAGCAGCGGCGCCACGGGACCCCCCGCGTCGACCATCACCGCGCTGCCGCCCATCTCGTCGGCGACGACGTAGGTGTTCGACAGCCAGGAGTCGCTCATGGAGCGTTCGACGATCACGTCGTCAAGCGTAACGGCCCCGCCGTGTGGGTACGCTCTCGTCTGACATGAGCCTGATCCACACCTGTTACCGAATCCTGGACATCGACCGCTCGGTCGAGTTCTACGAGGCGCTCGGCTTCCACGAGATCCGCCGCGCCCCCATCCGCGACGAGGCCATCAACGTCTTCATGAACCTCCCCGAGGACGGCGACGAGCCCCGCCTGGAGCTGACCTGCAACTTCGGCGTGACTGATCCCTACGAGATCGGTACCGGCTACGGCCACATCGCGATCACCACCCAGGACCTCGACGGCACCCTCGGCGAGCTCGCCACCAAGGGCATCGAGCCCGAGAAGCCGCCGTACACGGTGAGCGCCGGCGGCAGTCGCATCTGCTTCGTCCGCGACCCGGACGGCTACCGCATCGAGCTCATCGAACGGGGCTAGACCCGCCCCGGGCTGGGCCCGGTTGGTGCCTGGGCCGGCGTTTACGGGCGCTTGTGCGTCGTGCGGGCGGGCCGGGCTGATGCGGATCGTCCGGTGCCAGGCCTTCGGGGCGGCGTAGCCCTTGGCGGGCTTCCCGGTGATCGAGATCCGCCACCGGCCAACCGGGAGCCGGGCGGTGAACGTCATCGTCGTCGCGTTCTTGCGGTGCCCCTTGAGGCGCCGGTGACGTGCCCGGTGGTGCTTCTTGACGACCTCGGTGGCCGTTGACGACAGCTTGCCGGACTTCGCCGCGTAATCGACCGTCACGGTGATGCTCGTGCCCCGGCGGACGATCTTGGCGATCCGGAGCTTCATCGAGCGTTTCGCCGTGACCGCCATTGCCCTTGCCCGGCGGGGGCGTTGGGTTGTCGTGCTCGTGGTGGGCGGCGGCGCTGAGGTGGTGGGGAGGGCCGTGACGACCGGGCTCAGCGGGCTCTGGGCCGAGGCAACGCCGCCGCTGTTGGTGGCGGTCACGCTCAGCTGGATCCGGGAGCCGACGTCCGCGGTGGTCAGCACGTAGCTCAGGCCGTTGACGTTGCCGATGCTGTGGCAGTTGGACCCGTCGACAGCGCACCGCACCCACTGATAGCTCAGGCTCGGACTTCCGCTCCATTGCCCGGCCGACCCGGTGATCGTCTGACCGACGGCGAACGTCCCGCTGATCGACGGAGCGCTGGTGTTCGCCGGCTTGGGGGCGGTCGAACCGGGGCAGCCGTTGGTCGTCAGGTTCTTGGCCGCGCCCATGAAGGCCTGGCCGTAGGCGGTGGGCGTGCCGCCGGAGTCGACGAGCGGCCAACCAGCCGTTGGAGGCGGTGTTCGCCGTGCCGCCCCACCAGTAGGCGTCGATGTTGTTGATGTTCATGCCGGGCGTGCATGTCGCCCAATTGGTGAAGTTCGCCATCACCGGCGCCCACTGCGCGTCCGTGTGGTTGACCGAGCAGTTGCTGTCGACCGTGGTCCCCGGCGTCTGGTTGCACGCGTCGATCTCCGTCACGCTGATCGGCACGCCCGAGTAGCCGTGGGTCTCCATCCACGCGCGCAGAGCCGCCGGGTCCTGCTCCTCGAGCGCCGTGAACTGGGCCGTCGTCATCGATTGGGTGGACACGTCGAACACCCAGTCGTGGTAGCCGACCGCATCTACGGCCCCCTTCGGCAAGCGCGGCGACATAGCGCTCGGCCGACTGCACGTCGACGTTGAGCATCGCGCTGTCGGCCAGGCCGCCCACCAGGGCGATCCCGGTCGGGTCGACCTTATGCAGCGCGGTGCGGGCGGCGTTGTAGACGATGCGCGTAGTCGCGCGGGACCATCGGTGTCGGGGTGCGTCATGGCTCTGCGGAGCCCAGTGGAGATGGGTGCCGTCGACGACCCACTCCTTGAACAGGTTCTCCTCGTTGCCGATCTCGAACTCCTGCACCGGGTGGTAGGGGACCGTGGGGTTCGTCAGCCAGAACGTTCCGCCGGCGCCGTAGCGTTGTGCGAACTGCGGAGATGACCGTGCTCATCGTGCTTGGCCGCTTCGCTCCGGCGGCGGAGACCACGGTGCTGGGGCATCCGGACGTGTCGCACGGGATTCCCAGCACCGGCAGCGCGGCGTCGCCCGCCTGCGCGAGAAGCTTTATGACCTGATCCATCGCAAGCCGACGGGGTGCCGCCGCCGATCCGCACCACGTTGACGCCGTTCGGCGACCCCACCGTGGCCAACGAGGCCGGCGCCAGCGCGCCGCCGCTCGAAGACACCCCGCTCTGCGTGCCGAACGTCGTGGAGACCGCCGCCGATGCCGCGGCCGGCCCCGGAGGAGAGCGCGAACAGCGCGGCGACGAATGTCGCCAGCGCGAACCAGCGCCGGGCGAGCGCGGGCGCTGCGTCGGGGTGAGGTGGCGGCGTGTCGGAAATCCATATCCATCACAACAGTGGGCGCAATCGGGGCGCCGACGAACCGTCGTGCAGTCTGCCCATGTGAACCATCGGTTCCCCCGCGGTGGCCATCGCCCCAGATCCTCACGGAACCAACGCTTTCCTATCATAGGGCGCGCTGATGGTCGACAACGCCACCATGGGAAAGCTGCTCGAGCGCTTCGCGCAGGGCGTCGCCTCCCACGATCGCGAGAACCCCGACCACAACAGCTGGGGCATCGGGATGGCCAAGTTCGACATCGAGCGCCTCGACCTCGAGGAGGGCGAGGAGATCCTCCCCGGGATCGTCCTCCAGGCCGACGGCGGCGGCACCGGCAACTTCCGGGTCCTCTGCGACGGCGAGCACGACGGCGAGGGCGAGATGCAGGAGGAGGACGTCGTCGACGCGGTCGCCTCCGAGGAGGTCGGCGAGCCCGTCTACGTCGAGTCCGGGCCGCCCGTCCCAGCCGCCGCCGGTCAGGCCGCCCCTCTAGCCCTTCACCGTCCGAGGGCCAGCGCAGCCTCTCGGAGCGTGGCCGCGGTGATGCGCGGCTCGCCGTTGCCGATCGTCTCCCGCAAGGCGTGATCGGCGACCGTGAACACGAATCGAAGGTTGCCGTCCTCACGCTCGTAGCACTCGAACAGCACTGATTCGAAGCCGTCCTCGAACACAGCTGCGCGTCCCTGCGCTGCGAGTTCCTGGGCGCCGGCCCCGACGCCGGTCGCCTGCTCCTCGTCGGCAGCAAACTCGGCAGCGACCCGAATGCGGTGATCGAACATCTCCAGGAGGGGCTGCACCGTTTCGAACCGCGGGAGATCTATTGCGGCGTTGAAATACCCGTTGGCCACCGCGTGGCGGAACGATCGATCTGAGCAGTACTCGGGATGCACCGCCATGGCGATCCCCCAGTTGCGCTCCGCCAGCATGCGAAAGGTGACGCTGAAGAACGCGTTCAACAGCGCATCACGCGGTCCTGAGTCGACTCTCAGCCAGCGGTCAGATGTCATCAATGATCAGGACCGGCTTGCGATCGAGATCCTCGTGGATGAGCTCGATCAACCGATCCAGGCTCGCGATGAAGTCTCCACGGGCGCGCTCGATCTCCGGGTCGGCGAGTGTCTGCTCAATCTCTCGGCTCCAGCGCGGCTCAATCCATTTGAGGGCAAAGGCGAGGGTGGTCGATCGCATCGCTCGCCGCGTCCGGGTGGGGAGTGTGCGGGCCGACTCAGTGATGAAGGACTGCATACTCAACTTCAGACATCGCGCCCGCGGTTCGCGCCCAGCTCGAGGATCTTCTCGCAGGAGATGCCGGCGAAGTCGGGCGGGTCCATCAGGGTTTCGAAGGTCCTCGTGGGCTGCCGAGATCCAGATTGGTGCCAGGGCCTCTGCCCCGTCCTCGAGGACGTACTCGAGCACACTGGACTTGCCGGTGCCGATCGGTCCGATCAACGCCGTGCGCCGGCATGCCCTCAGATCGCGAGCGAGTCGACGCTCGTAGTTGCCGGCGAGGAGCTCCTCGAACGGGACGTACATCGAGCGACGATTGCCGGGCAGCGGCACCGGTTCGAATGCGTTGGCCCGGTCAAGCAACTCGAGCAGGGCCGATGCCGACGTCACTGCACCGCCTCGAACACCCGCCGAGGCCGCCGGCCGGTCTGCCGTGTTGATGATCGGACGAGACCGAGCTGCTCAAGCTCCTTGAAAACCTGAGACGCGCGGCTCCGAGACCAGTTCACCCTCTGCAGGAGGGCCTCATCCGAGGGGCTGGCCGGACCGCCGGCCTCGAGCTCGGCGAGCAGTCGACTGGCGGCCTCGCTCAACCCGTCGACGAGACGTTGCCGGGCCTGCCGCTCCTCAAGCAGCGCCTGAGGGATCCTTTCCCTCAACGGCGGTCGCGTGGGCGAGCGTAATCAAGTCACGAGGGTTGCCATGCGCTTCGCTGACGGCCACGGCAAGCGCCTCCTCCGGAAGCTCGATCTCCGTCGCCCGCGCGCGCAGGAGCTCTCTGGCCTGGGCCGGAGTGAGCGGAGGAAGGGTCAGGACGCGTCTCCAGAAGGCGTCGGCGGGCGCCTCCACGTAAGCAGCACGGTCCCTCGCATCTGCGGCGACACACCATGTGATCGGCAATTCCCACAGCTCGTCGCGAAGGCGGCCGAACAATCCTCGCGCGACGCTGGGCGTCGGCGTCTCGTCCAGGAGGAGGAGGGTCTCCTCCTCTGGTAGGGCGACTCGCAGTGACTCGAGTTCGTTCAGCAAGAGCTGGGTCTCGCTTCGAGGCGCGGCAGATGGAAGGCGTGTCGAGTCGGTGACGATGCGCGCCGGTGCGCAGCCGGTCGTGCAGGAGGGCCAGCAAGTCAGATAGGGAGCTTGCTGCGCGACCGTCGACGACGATGACCCGCTTCTCGCGGTCGAGACGATGCTTCAGGGCGTGCAGGAACGATGTCTTGCCGCTCCCGCGGCTACCCAGCACAAGCACATTGCCGCCGTTACGCAGCGTCCCTTCGGCGATGGCGAGCTCGTCCTCCCGATCGACAAGAAGCGCATGGTCGCGAAACGTGTCGCGCAGCGGCCGCGACGTGAGGGTGCTGGCTGATGTGGTCGGCACGGTGTCGTTTACAACGTTGATTACGTTAGTCCAGGCGAGCCATGGGCGGAGGCACGACGGTACCGCCTCTTCAAACGAAATAAAAGTTGATTTCGTTAGACGGACGCCGGAGCCGGGATGCCGGCCCGCTGAGCGACCCGCCCGGCCAGCCAGCCGATCGTCGGGCAGCGGAGGCCGTGCCGCGCCCCCGCGCGCAGGACCGCGCCGGCGATCGCGTCCAGCTCGGGCTCGCGCCCGGCGGCGATGTCGCGCTGCATCGAGGAGCCCAGCTCGGCGTGGGCCGCCTCGAGCTCGGCGACGGTGGCCGCCGGGTCGAGGGTCGCCCCCTCGGCGGCGGCGACCCGGCCGGTCTCGGCGATCGCGTTGTCCAGCGCCGAGCGCCAGCGCGGATCGGTCGCGCACGAAGCCCAGCGGGCGGTCGGCGGCGCTCGTCGTCAGCGCCAGCGGGCACAGCCGCATGAGCTTTGACCACATGACGTCAGGCTCGCTGTCGCCGGTGCGGACGGTGAGGCCCGCGGCGCGCAGGGTCTCGGCGAGCGCAGTCACCGCCGGGCTCGTCGCCGGCGACGTCGACCCGCGCTCCGGGGCTCGTCTGCACGATCTCGCCGGCGCGCGGGCGGTCGGACTCGATCCGGATGACGCCGGCGGCGACCCGCCCGTCACCGAACCGGGCCCGCAGCGTCGCCAGATGCTCGACGCCGTTGAGCAGCGGCACGACGAGCCCGGGCTCGGCCTCGACGCGCGTCCAGCGCCTCGGTCAGGCCGGTGGCCTTGGTGGCGACGAGCAGGACGTCGACGGGCTCGGTCAGCGTGCCGACGACGCCCGGGTGAGCGGTGAAGCTGCCGAGCAGCGCGCTGCGGACGGTCAGACCGGTCAGCGTCAGCGCGGTGGCCGCGGGCTCCCGGGCGACGATGACGACGTTCGTCCCCGCGCGCGAGAGCGCGGCGGCCACGAAGCCGCCGACCCCGCCGGCACCGAGCACGGCGATCTTCATCGACCGGGCCGGCGGTGCCGCTGACGGCCTGCCTCGCGGGCGTCGTCCTTGGCCTGGCGGATCGCCTCGCGGCCCTGGCGACCGACCTCCCTGAAGGCGGTCCGCGCCTGCTCCATCGCCTTGACCACCTGAGCCCGGGTGATCTCCGCCGCCTCGGTGACGTCGCGGGCCTGGCGCTTGGCGCGGGCTCCCAGCGCCAGCAGGCTGAACGACCACAGCCCCGTCTCCAGCAGGCGGGTGGCCCGCTGCAGGTCGTCCGCCACGGCGTCGCGCAGCTCCTGCCGCGCAGCCCCTCGTGGATGCGGCGCATCCGCGACTGCATGGCCACCTCCGCCAGGCCGGCCAGCGCGCGGCCGGCAGCGATCGGCTCCGGGTCCTCGGGATCGACGCCCGCCTGGGCCGCCAGCTCGTCGCGGGCGACCCGGGCCAGGCGATCGTGGAGCTCCAGCCAGGCGGCCCGCAGCGCGGGCGTTCGACTGCACCATCTCGATGAACGCCGGATCATGTACTGCAGCAGCTCTCGGGCGCGTCGTCGAAGCGCGCCATGTCGGCCGTTGATCGCCCGCACGACCGCGGCGGTGATCGTCTCCTCGGGACCGCGGTTGCGCAGCGCGTCGGCCAGCTGCTTGACCGGCCTCGTCGGCCGTGTCGAGGACCATCGACTCCTTGGTGGGGAAGTAGTTGTAGATCGTCTTCTCCGACACGCCGACGCGGTCGGCCACCTCGGAGACGCGCACGTTGTCGAACCCGCGGGTCGCGAACATCGTCGTCGCGACGTCGGAGATGAGCTGGCGGGTGAGGCGCCGCTTGCGCTCGCGCAGTCCCTCCTCCGGATGCCGCGCGCGGTGCCAGGCCTCCTGGGCACGGCGGGCGGCCCGCATCACCTCGGCGATCGTGTCGCCCATCTCGTCGGAGATGAGGCGGTCGAGGACTCGTCGCCGGGCGGGTCGGGGAGGACCTCGTCGTCGGGCGCGGGGGGGTGGTCGGTGGCCAAGCGATCAGTTTCGCGGTCGGGAGCCGGTCTCCGCTCAGGATATGCCCATCGACGGTTCACTTGCAGAATCTTTTCAGTCTCTGTACATTTACGGGCCATGACAGAAACAAGCCATACTCACCGAGGGCCTGACCAAGCGATTCGGGTCGTTCGTCGCCGTCGACGGCCTCGACCTCGCGGTCGACGAGGGGACGGTGGTGTCGCTGCTCGGCCCCAACGGCGCCGGCAAGACGACCATCGTGCGGATGCTGGCGACCCTGATCGCGCCCGACGGCGGCTCGGCCCGCGTGGCCGGCTACGACGTCGTCGCCGACGCCGCCCGCGTGCGCGAGCGGATCTCGCTCACCGGCCAGTTCGCCGCGCTGGACAAGCACCTGACCGCGCGCGAGAACCTCGTGCTGATGGCCCGCCTGCGCGGGCGCAACGGCCGGGCGGCCCGCGTCGTCGCCGATCAGCTGATCGAGCGCTTCGACGTCGGCGACTTCCGCGACCGCCTGGTCAAGCAGCTCTCCGGCGGCGAGCGCCGCCGCGTCGACCTCGCCGCCAGCCTGATCGACCGCCCGCACGTGCTCGTGCTCGACGAGCCCACCACGGGACTGGACCCGCGCAGCCGCCAGGTCGTGTGGTCCACCGTCCGCGAGCTCGTCGACGAGGGCGTCACCCTGCTGCTCACCACCCAGTACCTCGAGGAGGCCGACGCTCTGGCCGACCGCGTGGTGCTCATCGACCACGGCCGGGAGGTCGCCGCCGGCACGCCCGCGTCGCTCAAGGCTCAGGTCGGCCAGCAGCGCGTCGACGTCGTCGCCGCCGACGCGTCGCCTTCGAGCGGCTGCGCGGGCGTCCTGGCCGATCGCTTCGAGATCACGCCGCTGCCGGAGCTGCGGACCGTCTCGGTCGCCGCGCCCGACGAGACCGCCGATCTCGAGCAGGTGGCCGCCGCCGTGCGCGCCGCCGGGATCGAGGTCGACGAGATCGCCCTGCGCCGTCCCACGCTGGACGACGCCTTCCTGGCCCTGACCGGCCACCCCGCCGACCTCTGCGCCGGTGCCCGACGGAGCACCGCCGATCCTCAGGAGGTCGCCGCATGACGACCGCCGTTTCCCGCCGTCGTCGCGCCTCGTCGCCGCGGCGGCCCGGTCCGCTCTCATCCGCGACACCGCCCTGCTGACGGGGCGCAGCCTGCGCGCGATCCCGCGGGTCCCGGAGCGGCTGCTCGACGTGACCATCCAGCCGATCGTCTTCATCCTCCTGTTCCTCTACGTGTTCGGCTCGGCCATCCACGTGCACGGCATCAGTTACAAGGACTTCCTGTTTCCCGGGCATCCTCGGCCAGTCGCTGGCCTTCGGGGTGATCGGCGCGGGCACGGCCACCGCGGCGGACATGACCGAGGGCGTGATCGATCGCTTCCGCTCGATGCCGTCAGCCGGCTGGCGATCATCAGCGGCGAGGTCGTGGGCCAGTTCTGCGAGCAGCTGCTGGGCCTGGTGATCACCGTCGCCTTCGGCCTGGCGCTGGGCTGGAGCCCCCACCTGACGCTGGCTGCACGGGATCGAGCTGTTCGCGCTGCTCGCGCTGGGCATGTTCGCCTTCACCTGGTGCGGCGTGCTCGTCGGGATGCTCGTGCGCTCGCCCGACGCGGTGCAGGGGATGGGCTTCATCGTGATCCTGCCGCTGACCTTCATGGCGGGCACCTTCGTCCCGATCAAGGGGATGGATGCGATCCCGCGGGCGATCGCCGAGTGGGATCCGATCTCGGCGCTGGTGGCGACGGTGCGCTCGCTGACCCAGGGCGTCCATACGAGCGGCTCCTGGCAGCTGGCACATCCCGAGCTGGCGATGGTCGGCTGGTGTGTGGTCATCATGGCCGTCTGCATCCCGCTGGCCCTGCGGCGCTTCAACCGCACGATCGCCGCCTGACGGGCCGACTCGGAGCGGGTTTTCCGCCGCCTGGCGACGCAAACCCGCTCCAAGTGCGGCGCATCGGGCATCATGGCCGCTGTGACGTATTCGATCGTCGCCCGGGACGCGGAGACCGGGGAGCTCGGGGTGGCCGTCCAGTCGCACTGGTTCTCCGTCGGGCCGCTCGTGCCGTGGGTCGCGCCCGGCGTGGGCGCGGTGGCCACCCAGGCGGCGATCGAGGTCTCCTACGGGCCCGCGGGGCCTCGAGCTGCTGGCCGGCGGCGCCGACGCGCAGACCGCGCTCGACCAGCTCGCTCGCCGCCGACCCGCTGAGCGCCGCCCGCCAGGTGGCGATCGTCGATGCCGCCGGCGGAGCGGCGGCGCACACCGGCGCAGACTGCATGCGCGTTCGCCGGCCATGTCACCGGCGACGGCGTCGTCCTGCCAGGCGAACATCATGGCCTCGCCTCGAGGTCTGGCCGGCGATGCTGGCCGCCTTCGAGGACACGCATCCGGGCCGCTGACGGGCCGGCTTGATGGCCGCCCTGCGCGCCGCCGAGAACGCCGGCGGAGACCTCCGCGGACGCCAGTCGGCGGCGATCGAGGTGGCTCCCGCGGCGGGCGAACCGTGGGAGCGCGTCGTCTCGCTGCGCGTCGAGGACCACCCCGAGCCGCTCGACGAGCTCGACCGGCTGCTCGTCCTCCACGACGCCTACACGCTCGCCGGCGAGGCCGACGAGCGCGCCGCCGCCGGCCAGCTCGACGAGGCCGCGCGCCTCTACGAGCAGGCCTACGCGCTCGTGCCCGACTCCCACGAGCTGCGCTTCTGGGCGGGCCTGGGCGGCGGCCCAGCGGCGGCGAGCTCGACGACGGCCTCGGGCTTGATCGCCTCGGCGGTCGCCCAGCAGCCCGGATGGCGCGAGCTGCTCGGCCGGCTTCCGGCCGAGCAGTGGCCGGTGGCCGGCGACGTGCTCGCCCGGCTGGACGCTCGCGGCCCAGGCGGCGGCTGAAGCGGCCGCCGGCCCCGTGGCCGCGCGCCGGTACGGTTGTAACCATGGCTGCGACGTCCGGCATCCTCGCGCGCGGGCCCTGGCGTCCGGAGGACGTCGAGGTCACCTGGCGCAGCGAGCCGTACGTCCTCGCCCGCAGACGGTGACGACGACGCCGACGAAGCGCTGGCCGCGCTGCGCGACCGAGGATCGCCCAGCCACGATGGTCTGGCGGCACGCCTGCGGGACTTCGAGGTCTCCGACGGCAAGCTGCGCCTGGAGTGCGAGCCGGTCCGGTGGGCGTTGCGGCTGCTGCCCGGCCAGGCGGTGCAGTCGCTGTCGGCGCTGTGCGTGGTGCGCTCGGCCGACGGCCGCTGGCTGGCGGGCCGCCGGGCAGCGTGGCTGGCGACCTGGGCCGGGCGCTGGGCGCTGGGCGCCGCGGGCTCGGTGGAGGTCGATGAGAACCCGGCGCAGACCCTGGTCCGAGAATTGCAGGAGGAGTGGGCGGTGGCGCCCGAGCGGCTCACCGTCGAGGCGTTGGTGGAGCTGCCGACCCAGATCACGATGCTCGTCGGCATGGCCTGGCTGCCCGAGGGAGCGGCCGTCACCCCCGACGCCGAGCACGATGACTTCGCCTGGTGGCCGGCCGATGTCGCCGACTGGCCCGAGCATGCCGACGATCCGCTGCGGCGGACCGCCGAGCTGCTCTCGCACGCCGCCGTAGATGCAGGCGCCGCCCATCGTCACCTTCCGGCGCCTCGAGATGGCGTCGTTCACCCACTCCCTCGTGTACCTGGCGCTGCTCGTCTGCGCCTTCGTGCTCTCCAACCCGCAGCCCGAGACGTTCATCCTCGGGCTGTCCCACGGCGTGATCTGGATCGTCATGTCGCTGGTGTGCATCGCCGCCGCGCGCGCCCACGTGATCCCGTTCTGGCTGGCCGTCACCGTCGCCGTGCTCGGCGGCCTGGGCCCATTTGCCGGGAGCATCGGTTTCGTGATCGCCGACCGGCGGCGGCTCACGACGCAGTAAAGTCAATTCGAGCCTCTGAATGTCGGTCGAGACCAGCACTGTCGAAGTTGTGATGCCTGCCATGGGCGACTCCGTCGCCGAGGGCACGGTCCTGGAATGGCATAAGCAGGAGGGCGATTCGATCGCCGTCGACGAGACCCTGGTCGAGATCTCCACGGACAAGGTCGACGCCGAGGTTCCGTCTCCCGTCGCCGGCACGGTGGTCAAGATCCACGCCGCCGAGGGCGACACGGTCACCGTCGGCGCCGTGCTGGCGGAGATCTCCACCGACGGCGATGCCCCCGCGCCGGCCTCCAACGGCGGCAGACGGCCACTCCGCGCCACCCGCCGAGGCGGGCCCGGTGTCCGGCGAGTCGCCGCCCGCGACCAAGGCCGAGGCCGTCGCCGGCGCCGCCCAGGAGGCCGAGAGCCTCGCCGAGACGCAGGCCAGCTCCGGCGAGACCGTCGAGATCGTCACCCCCACCGGCGGCGAGTCCGTCACCGAGGGCACGATCCTCGAGTGGTCGGTCAAGGTCGGCGACACCGTGGCCGACGGCGACACGGTCGTCGAGATCTCCACGGACAAGGTCGACATGGAGCTGCCGGCGCCGACCGCGGGCACGATCACGGAGATCCTCGCCCAGGACGGCGAGACCGTCAGCGTCGGGCAGGTCATCGGCCGCATGACCGCGTCGAGCGCCG
The DNA here is from genome assembly GCA_963800545.1 of uncultured Solirubrobacteraceae bacterium. Classification (GTDB taxonomy): domain Bacteria; phylum Actinomycetota; class Thermoleophilia; order Solirubrobacterales; family Solirubrobacteraceae; genus Palsa-465. Next base: position 17,575 of record CAWDBJ010000003.1, on the reverse strand, counting down.
CCGCGTCCGGCTCGCCGCACCGGCGCCCGGCAGTCCCGCGCCGCCGCCCCGGCGGCCCCATCGGCCGCCCGCCGCGACCAACGGCGCCAACGGCTCGGACGCCAACGCCTCGCCGGTCGCCCGCCGCGTCGCCGCCGCCGAGGGCGTCGATCTCACCGGCGTGCAGGGTCAGCGCCCGCGGCGGCCGGATCACCAAGGCCGATGTGCTCGCCGCCCAGTCCAACGGCGGCACCGGCGGCAACGGCGCAACCGCGCCAGCCCCGGCGGCCGGCTCCGCCGGGGCCCAGCTGATCAAGGGCAGCGGCGCCGCCCTGGCCCGCTACATGGACCAGAGCCGCTCGATCCCCACCGCCACCTCCTTCCGCACGCTCACCGTCACCACCCTGGACGCCCGCCGCAAGCAGCTCAAGGCGGCCGAGCGCAAGGTCTCCTTCACCCATCTGATCGCCTACGCGATCGCCCGCGTGGCCACTGAGGACATGCCGGTCATGGCCCACCACTTCGAGGAGCGCGACGGCAAGCCCTACCGGCTCGACGACGACGCGGTCAACCTCGGGCTGGCCGTCGACGTCGCCAAGAAGGACGGCACCCGCACGCTGATGGTCCCGGTGATCCGTGACGCCGGACGCAAGAGCTTCGCCGAGTTCCTCGACGCCTACAACGCGCTCGTCGAGAAGGCCCGCACCAACACGCTGGGCGCCGACGATCTGACCGGCGGCAACCTGACCCTCACCAACCCGGGCGGCATCGGCACGATCGCCTCGGTCCCGCGGCTGATGGTCGGCCAGGGCACGATCGTCGCCACCGGCTCGATCGCCTACCCGGTCGGGCTGGAGCGGATCGGCGCGGCGATCGGGGCCGAGAAGGTCATGACGATGACCTCGACCTACGACCACCGGATCATCCAGGGCGCCGAGTCGGGCCGCTTCCTGCAGCGCATCGAGGCGCTGCTCCAGGGCGAGGAGAACTTCTACGAGGGCGTCTTCTCCGACCTGGGCGTGAGCCTGCCGGACCTTCCGGCCCCGCCCGAGCCCGCCGCCCTGCCCGCGCCCGCCGCCGCGGCCGCGCCCGCCGAGCACTCCGGCGTCCCCGAGCGTCGCACGGACTCCGACGACCTCGAGACGCTCATGCAGGCGGTGCAGGCCGCCACCTCGCTGATCAAGGCCCATCGCACGCACGGCCACATGGCCGCCCACCTCGATCCGCTCGGCCGCGAGCCCGAGGGCGACCCGTCGCTCGACCCCGGACCGCTGGCGCTCACCCCGGAGTTGATGGAGCGCATCCCGACGCGGATCCTGCGCGTGTACGTGCCCGGCGACGACGCTCGCCGAGGCGCTGCCGCACCTGCGCGAGACCTACTGCGGGACGATCGCCTACGAGATCGAGCACATCGCCTCCGGCCGCCAGCGGCTGTGGCTGCGCGAGGCGATCGAGTCCGGCGCCGTACCGCAAGCCGCTGACCAACGCCGAGCAGAAGGCGCTGCTCAAGCGCCTCACGGAGGTCGACGCCTTCGAGCGCTTCATGCACAAGGCCTACCTGGGCCAGAAGCAGTTCTCGGTCGAGGGCCTGGACATGACCGTCCCGATGCTCGACGAGCTCACCCAGCTGTCGGCGACCCGGGGTGCTCGCGAGGTCGTCATCGGCATGGCGCACCGCGGGCGGCTCAACGTGCTCGCCCACAACCTCGGCCGCCCCTACGACTCGATCTTCGCCGAGTTCGAGGGCTCCTCGACCCTGGAACCGATCACCACCCTGCCGCAGGGCGGCACCGGCGACGTCAAGTACCACCACGGCGCCCAGGGCTCCTACCAGCTGCCCGGCGGCGAGTCGATCATCGTCCGCCTGGAATCCAACCCGTCGCACCTGGAGTTCGTCGGTCCGGTCGCCCAGGGCGCGACCCGCGCCGCCCAGACGACGCGCCAGGGCCCGCACGCCCATCAGGACACCAACGCCGCCATCCCGGTGATCCTCCACGGCGACGCCGCCTTCCCGGGCCAGGGCGTCGTCGCCGAGACGCTCAACCTGCAGGCGCTGGACGGCTACACCGTCGGCGGCACGGTCCACATCATCCAGAACAACCAGGTGGGCTTCACCACCGACGCCGACGACGCCCGCTCGACGACGATGGCCTCCGACATGGCCAAGGGCTTCGACGTGCCGATCATCCACGTCAACGCCGACGACGTGGCGGCCTGCATCAGCGCGGTGCGCCTCGCCTTCGCCTTCCGCCAGGAGTTCGGCCACGACGTGCTCATCGACCTGATCGGCTACCGCCGCTTCGGTCACAACGAGGCCGACGAGCCCGCCTACACGCAGCCCGAGATGTACCAGGTGATCAAGAAGCATCCGTCCGTGCGCGAGCTCTACGCCCGCCAGCTCGTCGACGGCGGTGTCGTCACCGAGCAGGAGTCCACGGAGATGACCGACGCGGTGTGGGCCACCCTGACCGACGCCCACGCCGAGCTCAAGGAGCGCATCGCGGCCGCCAAGGACGTCGATCACGCCACCGGCGAGTACCAGCTGGACCGCACGCCCTCGCCGGAGGTCAAGACGGCGGTGGCGCTCGACCGGCTGCAGGTGCTCAACGAGGAGCTCCTCGCGGTGCCCGACGGCTTCACCGTCCACCCCAAGCTCGTCAAGCAGCTCGAGCAGCGCCGCGAGGCCTTCGAGGGCGACGACCCCAAGATCGTCTGGGCCCACGGCGAGGCGCTGGCCTTCGCCTCGCTGCTGACCGAGGGCATTCCCATCCGCCTGACCGGCCAGGACACCGAGCGCGGCACCTTCTCCCAGCGCCACCTCGTCCTGCACGACCCCAAGACCGGGCAGGAGCATTCGGCGATGCAGCATCTGCCGGGATCGCTGGCCCCGATGGAGCTGCACAACAGCCCGCTGTCGGAGATGGCCTGCGTCGGCTTTGAGTACGGCTACTCGCAGGAGGGCCCCGAGACGCTCGTCCTCTGGGAGGCGCAGTTCGGCGACTTCGTCAACGGCGCCCAGGTGATCATCGACCAGTTCATCGTCTCCGGGTCTGGCCAAGTGGGGCCAGACCTCACGGCTGACGCTGCTGCTGCCCCACGCCTACGAGGGCTCCGGCCCCGAGCACTCCTCCGCGCGCCTGGAGCGCTTCCTGCAGCTCGCCGCCGAGGGCAACATCCGCGTCGCCTATCCGACGACCCCCGCCCAGTACTTCCACCTGCTGCGCCGCCAGGCGCGGATCGCCAAGCAGCGCCCGCTCGTGGTGATGACCCCCAAGAGCCTGCTGCGCCTGCCGCAGGCCGGCAGCCGGGTCTCGGAGCTGACCGACGGCCGCTTCCAGCCGGTGCTGGGCGATTCCAGCGTCGATCCCGCGCAGGTCACCCGCCTGGTGCTGTGCACCGGCAAGATCTACTACGACCTGCTGGCCTCCCCCAAGCGCGAGGAGAACCCCGGCGTGGCCATCGGCCGGGTCGAGCTGCTCTACCCCTTCCCCCAGGCCGAGATCCTGGAGCTCGTCGAGCGCTTTCCCAAGCTCGAGGAGGTCGTCTGGGTCCAGGAGGAGCCGCGCAACATGGGCGCCCGCGCCTACATGTCCCCGCGCCTGCTCCAGGTCCTGCCCGAGCATCTCCAGTTCGGCTACATCGGCCGCCCCGAGCGGGCCGCCTCGGGCGAGGGCTACCCGATCGCCCACGCCACCGAGCAGCAGCGCATCATCTCCACGGCGCTCGACCTCTCGCTGACGGTCTCGCAGTACCCGCGCAAGCTTCCCGGCGAGCGCTGATCACCCGCGCCGGACGGCGCGAACGGCCACCCCGAGCACCAACAGCGCGCCGCCGAGCACGAGAATGACCACCGACGTGGTCCGCAGCTGGGTGGTGCTGATCGACCACGCCGCGCGGGCAGCGGGTCGGTAGGTCGAGGAGGACACGAGCGCGTCGGCGAGCGCCGGCGCCAGCAGCGGAGCGTACGGCGAGCACGATCGCCCCGACCACGATCAGCCCGACGCCGACCCGGGCAACGGCGGCGGCCCGCCAACCGCCGGCCAGGGCGATCGCCCCGCCCAGCAGCGCCACTGCCGCGATCGCCAGCGCGACCGACAGCCCGCGAAGCACGTTGACGGCGGCGCGGGCCTTGTCGACCTGATCGGCGCTGAGGATCGGGAGCTCGCCTGACCGCGGCCCGCTGAGCGAGAACAGCTGCGCCCGATCGGCCTCAGGGATCACCTGCAGCGGGGCGCTGGTGTCCAGCCCGCGGACCAGGTCGACGAGCAGCGGGGTCAGGTTGAGCGCCACCTCTCCCCGCCGGCCTCCGTGATCGAGAATCCGCAGCAGGTCGCGGTGCGCCTGGCGGTTGGCGGTGTTCCACACGGTCCGCGCCGGGCGGCTGGCCAGGATCCCGGCGGCCAGCCGCAGGCCGAGCGCGTGCAGCCGCCGCGCCAGTGCGTCCGCCACCGCGCCCGGCAGCGCGACGTGCAGCGGTCTTGCGCCGCGCCCGTGCGCGCGAACAGCTCATCGACGGCGAAGCGTCCCGACGGCTGTCGGACCTGCGGGCTGGCGATCAGCTGCGAGCTGGTGGCCTGCCAGCCGGACGGGCTGAGTGCCTGGCGGTCCAGCCACCAGGCGAAGCTGCCGGCGAATGTCGCCAGACAAGCCGAGCACCAGAAGCAACGCGACGAGCGACCGGCGGGGGCGAGGAGGGCCAGATCGCATGCAGGGATTGTCCCTGCGAGCCGCCGTCTGCGAACCTGTCCGGGTGAGGTTTCGCAGAGACGGCTCCCGTCGCGACAACTCCCGCCGTACCTTCATGCCCAGTCTCGGCGTCCACGACATGGCGATCGACCTCGGCACGGCGAACACGCTCGTCTATGTGGGCGGCCGGGGAATCGTCGTCTCCGAGCCGTCGGTCGTCGCCTCGGATCTGGCCACCGGTGAGGTGCACGCGGTGGGCGCCGACGCCGAGCGCATGATCGGTCGCACGCCGGCGACCATCTCGGCCACCCGGCCGCTGCGCCACGGGGTGATCGCGGACTTCGAGGTCACCGAGGAGATGCTGCGCTACTTCATCCGCAAGGTGATCGACCGCCGGACCGCGCACCCGCGGCTGATCGTGTGCGCGCCCTCGCGGCGTCACCGAGGTGGAGAAGCGGGCCGTCGAGGAGGCCTCGCTGGCCGCCGGCGCGCGGCGCGTGCACCTCATCGAGGAGCCGATCGCGGCGGCCATCGGCGCCGGGTCTGGCGATCGAGGAGCCGATCGGCCGGCTCGTCGTCGACGTCGGCGGCGGCACCAGCGAGATGGCGGTCATCTCGCTCGGCGGGATCGTGATCGCGCGCTCGGTCCGGGTCGGCGGCTACGAGATGGACGACGCCATCTCGCACTACATCCGCTCCGTCTACCAGCTGGCGATCGGATCACGCTCGGCGGAGACGATCAAGATCGAGCTCGGCTCGGCGCTGCCGCTGGGCGAGCACGAGCGGACCTTCGAGGTCCGCGGCCGCCACCTGGTCACCGGGCTGCCGACCGCCGTGATGCTGCGCTCCGAGGAGGTGCGGGCGGCGATCGCCGGCCCGCTGCGCGAGATCCTGCAGGCGATCCGCGACACGCTCGAGCAGACCCCGCCCGAGCTGGCCTCCGACATCGCCCGCGACGGCATCCTGCTGGCCGGCGGCGGCACGCTCATCCGCGGCTTCGACGACCTCGTCGCCCAGGAGACCGGCATGCCCGTCTATCGCGCCGACTCGCCGCTCACCTGCGTCGCCGTCGGCTCAGGACAGGCGCTGGACCATCTGGACACGCTCAGCATGACCGCCCGCCAGCTCGGGCGCTCGCCCACCACCCCGGACTGGCGCACCGCGCAGAACTGAGCGCACCGCCGCGCCGGCGGTCGTCACCGCGCACGCCGCCAGCAGCACCAGGAACGGCTCGATCGGCTCGCGGAAGCGCGGCGTCTCGACGTTGATGAAGACGACGCTGAGGGCCAGCAGCACCGGGATCGCCCACAGCCAGCCGGGGACGCGGCCGGGCCAGCCGGGTGAAGGCGCCGGCCAGCGCCAGCGCCGCCATGATCCAGAAGGCGATCACTCCCGTGCGGGCCACGTCCACGTGCAGTCCCACGGCCAGCGCCGAGGCGTGCCAGGCCGCGGAGCCCTCCAGCTCGAGCATCCGCACGAGGTTGTGCCAGCCGGCGCTCAGCGGCGCGGCCGGGTGATCACTGATGTAGCGCAGCGCCTGGGAGCGCAGGCGGGCATCGAGCTGCGGCTCGGTGTAGCGCCCGGCGGTCTGCACCAGCCCGGCGTCGGACGGGATCTTCCAGAAGAACCGCCACTTCCATGGCACCGTCGTCTCGGCGGCCGAGTACGGGTTGTAGGTGCCCGACGAGGGTGATGCCGGTCTCGTCGGAGACGGGGATGAAGCTGTGCAGCTCGACGGCGTTGCGGATCGTCCAGGGCGACGATCGTCACGGCGGTGCACACCACCAGCAGCGCGACGCCCCGTCGCGCGGGCGAGCCGCGCGGCGACGACCCCGAGCGGCAGGAGCGAGCAGGACCGCGTTCTGGTGGGTGAGGGTCGCCAGGCCGGTCAGCACGCCGGTGGCGGCGATCCAGCGGTACGGATGCTGCCGAGCGCGGCCGCCCGCAGCGCCGCCCACACCGCCGCCAGCTCCAGCACCACCAGCAGGTTCTCGGCCACCAGCGTCCCCGTCTGCTCGATCAGCACGGGATAGGCCGGCGGCCAGCAGCCATCGCCACCAGCGCCGGCCGTCGCCGCCCAGCAGCTCCAGCGCCACCAGGCCGAGCAGCCCGACCGCCGCCGTCCCGGCCAGCGCCTGCTCGATCCGCTCGCCCTCCAGCGCCGGCTTGTGGCCGGAGGCGTGGCCGTCGATGAGATCGGCCACCGCCAGGAAGTAGGGAAAGCCGGGCGGGAAGTAGGCGGTCGGCCCGCGTGAGCCGCCGGCGCCCGAGCCCGGTGCGATGCCCGTGTCGTAGTCCCCGGTCTGGGCGACGTTCGACGCCAGGCGGTTGTAGGTCCCGGCATCGTTGACCGCCTTGAACGGCGTGTGCTCGACGTACCCGATCGCGCACGGCGAGCGCCGCCAGCAGGATGGCCGCGGCCAGCAGCCTGCGGACGCGGCGAGCGGTCAGTGAATGCCGACGATCCCGGCGCACACCCAGTTCGACGCGCCGGCGCCGCCCCTCCAGATCCGGGAGGCCACCAGGTCCTGCTCGGCCTTGGAGGTCAGGTACGCCGCCGGACCGGTGCCGCCGAAGAGCTTCCACGTGCTGGGGATGATCTGGTAGTAGCCGGACGCGCCGGCGCTGTTGGGCGGCAGGTTCTGCCCGCCGGACTCGCACAGCACGATCGCATACGGGATCGCCCAGCCGCCGCTGCCGCCGGTCGCTCCCAGCGGGTTCGTGCTCGTCGGGGCCGGCGCCTGGGCGGCCCGCCGGGCGGCGGCCTCGGCCGCCGCCTGCTGGGCCTCGACATGCTTGATCTGCCGGCTGCAGCGCGGCGCCGCGGGCGCGGCTGGCCGCCAGCGCCGACTGCTGGGCGTCGCGGGCGCTCTGCAGCGCGCGCCTGCTTGGACTGCAGCAGCGAGTTCATGCCGGCCAGCGCCCGGGCGCGGATCGCGGTCGCCTGCGTGATCTGGCGATCGGTGCGCTGCAGCTGGGCCAGCCGTCTGGCCGCCTGCGTCGGCCTGCGCCCTGGCGGTCCGCGTGGCGGTGATGACGTCCTGCTGGGCGTGCTCGGCGCGCCCCAGGAAGTCCAGCTGCTCGAGCAGGTCGTTGAAGCCGCGCGCGTCGAGGACCACCGAGATCAGGTCGGGCTTGGCTGCTCGTAGCTGCCGACGAGCTGGCGGCTCAGCCGCTGGCGGGCGATGGCCAGCCGGTGGCGCAGGATCACCAGGCGCCTGCGCTCGGCCACGAGCTCCTGCTGGACCTTGGCCAGCTTGGCGCGGTCGTCGGCCAGTTCGCTGGAGACCGCCGCCTCGCGATTCTCGACGAGCGCGATCTGCGCGTCCAGCCCGTCGATCAGGTGGTTCAGGGAGCTGATGCTCGATGCCAGGCTGTGCTCGTGGGCCTGCTGGGCGCCGAGCTGGTCATGCAGCTGGCCGAGGCTCGCTGCTCCCGCGGTGCCGTGACGCTCATCGCCGCCAGGGCGGCGGCGGTGATCAGAAGCGGGAGGATGCGAAACGGACGGGGCATGGGCGGGGCCCGTCCCGCGACGGCGGCGCGCGGGGGGCGTGCGAGTAGACATAATCCGCGATTTGCGGGGAAAACCCGCAGGCGCGGCGACCTTAGCAGGGCGCTGTTCAGCGATGCGCGTCGCGCCGCCACCGTCCCGGGGCGGTCCCGTGATGACGCTTGAAGGCGGCCGCGAAGGAGAACTCCGAGGAGTAGCCCAGGGATGCGCCGATGGAGGCCAGTCGCGCATCGGAGTCGCGCAGCCGCTCGCGGGCGAGCGCCATCCGCCAGTCGTTGAGGTAGGTGAGCGGCGGGACGCCCAGCAGCTCGGTGAACTGGCGCGCGAACGCGGAGCGCGAGAGCAGGGCATGTTCGGCCAGCTCGGCGACCGTCCATTGATGGCCGGGGTTGGCGTGCAGCGCCTGCAGCGCAGGGCCGATCCGTGCGTCGCCGGATGCCCTGAACCAGCCCGGCGCGGTCGCTGCGGCGGTCGTGAAGTGCTCGCGCAGGATCTGGACGAGGGCCACGTCGAGCAGCCGGTCGAGCAGCGTCTGCTGTCCGGGATCGTCGCGCAGCATCTCCCCGGCCAGGAGGTCCATGGTTGCCCGCAGCGTGCTCCCGGCCGCGGGCCGCAGCGGCAGCATCTCCGGCAATGCCCGCAGCAGGCTCTGGCACAGGTCGCCCTCGAAGCGGTAGGCGCCGCAGAAGAACGTGGCGGCCACCGGCACGCCGGGGTCGCCGACCTCGAGCCGTCTGCCGACACCGCTGACCGTGGCCATCGCCTCGGCCAGCGGGACGCATGGGCCTCCGGCCTGCGAGGCCAGGTGGTGCGGCGTGTGTTCGCGGATGAGGACCACGTCGCCCGGGAAGACATGTAGCGCCTGCGCTCGTGGTCCGCCGACCACAGGTGCGCCTCGCCCTGGACAGCGCGTGCACCGAGATCGGGGCGCTCCCGGGGAACGTCATGCCCCCATGCGCCGTGCGCGGTGGTGCGGGAGAAAGCGGCCCCGCGGGCGCGTGAGCGCTGCAGCAGATCAGTCAGAACGTCCATGTCAGAGACGATCGCATATGTTTTCGGCGTAGTCAAGCATTGAAGCCCCGCGTCGGGTGCGATTTGATCACCCCCACATCCGAACCTCAAGGAGCCTCGCAATGTCACGCGCAGTCAGATACGACAACTACGGCGACGTCGATGTCCTGAACGTCGTCGAGGTGGAGGACCCGGTCCCGGGACCGGGCGAGCTGCTCGTCGGGTCAGGGCGGCCGGCATCAACCCCGGCGAGGCGAAGATCCGTGAGGGCGCGCTGGCCGAGCTCTGGCCGTCCACGTTCCCCTCCGGGCAGGGCTCGGACCTGGCCGGCGTCGTCGAGCAGGTCGGCGAGGGCGTCGACTCGTTCGCGGCCGGCGACGAGGTGATCGGCTACACCGACGATCGCGCCAGTCAGGCCGAGCTCGTCGTCATCCCGGCCGAGAACGCCACGCCCAAGCCGCCGGGGGTCCCCTGGGACGTGGCGGGATCGCTCATTGTCGCCGGCGCCACCGCGTGGGCCGCGGTGCGCGCCGTCGGGCTCTCGAACGGGCGACACCGTGGTCATCTCGGGCGCCGCCGGCGGCGTGGGCGTCATCGCGGTGCAGCTGGCCGTGCGGGCCGGGGCCACGGTGATCGGCCTGGCCTCCGAGCGCCATCACGAGTGGCTGCGCGCCCACGGCGCCGTCCCGGTCACGTACGGCGAGGGTGTGGCCGACCGCATCCGCCAGGCGGCGCCCGATGGCGTCGACGCGTTCCTGGACATGGTGGGCGGCGGTTACGTGGAGCTCGCCCTGGAGCTCGGGGTGGCCCCCGATCGGATCAACACGATCGCCGACTTCGCGGCCATGGAGCAAGCACGGGGTCAAGTCCGAGGGCAACGCCGTCGGCGCCTCGGCGTCGACGCTGGCCGAGCTGGCCGATCTGATCGCTCGCGGCGAGCTGGAGGTCCCGATCGCGGCCCGCTATCCGCTTGAGCAGGTGCGCGACGCCTACCGCGAGCTGGCCGAGAACCACACGCGGGGCAAGATCGTCCTGGAGCCGTCATCCTGACGGCGTGATCTCCTCGCATTCGCACGCGCCGCGGCGGTGCTCGACCGGGTGCGCGCGGTCCCCGAGGGATACGTGCGCACCTACGGCGACGTCTCGCCGGGCGCGCCGCGGTTCGCGGGGACGGTGCTGTTTGAGTGCGATGATCCCGACGTGCCCTGGCACCGCATCGTCCGCGCCGACGGCTCGCTGGCCAAGGGGCGGCGCCAGCGGCGGCGGCTGATGGCCGAGGGCGTGCCCTTCCGCGGCGAGCGGGTCGACATGGCCGTTGCGCGGCTCCCCGCGGAGGCCGCGGACTGATGTGGATCCAGCGCGCATCCGGCTGGAGGCCCGGCCGCGTGGCTTTCACCTGGTCACCGGGGAGGTCCTGCGCGGCCCTGCCCGAGCTCGGGCGATCTGCGGGTCGGAATGCTGCACCTGCTCATCCAGCACACCTCGGCCTCGCTGGCGCTGAACGAGAACGCCTCCCCCGACGTGCGGCGCGACTTCGAGACCTGGTTCAATCGCGCCGTTCCCGAAGGCGCGTCGTTCTGGACGCACACCCTGGAAGGCGAAGACGACATGCCCGCCCACATCAAGGCCGCCCTGCTCGGCCCGTCGCTGACGTCTGCCGGTAGCCGACGGCCGGCCGGCGCTGGGGACGTGGCAGGGGATCTACCTGTGCGAGCACCGCGACCGCGGCGGGCCTCGGTCCGTGGTCGCGACCGCGTGGGGCGAATGAGCGGCCGGTTCTGGGCGGTGCGCCGGCGGCCGTGGTGGCAGCGGTGGCCGCGATGGCCTGCGCCGTCGCCGGCTGCGGCTCGAGCGCCACCTCCAGCCCGGCGGGTCGCGCCCATCCCGGCCGGGCGCGAAGGTCTTCGACAGCGCCGGCTGCGGGGACTGCCACGCCCTGAAGGCAGCGGGAGCGACCGGCCACGTCGGTCCCGACCTCGATCAGCTCCAAGCCGACGGCGGCCGCCGTCCGCTCGCAGGTCGAACACGGCGGCGGCGGCATGCCGGCGTTCGACGGCAAGCTGTCGGACGCGCAGATCAAGGATGTGGCGGCCTTCGTGGCCGCCGCCACCAGCTGACGAGCCTCTCGGGCGAGCTCAGCGGCCCTTCCACACGGGCGCGCGCTTCTCGGCGAACGCCGTGGCCCCCTCCTTGGCGTCCTCGGAGTCGAAGATCGGCCCGGAGATCTCCTGCTGGCGGGCGAAGAACTCGCTGTCGGGCCAGTCGATGGACTCCGTGAGGATCCGCTTGGAACCGACGAGCGACAGCGGCGCGTTGACGGCGATCGCCGCCGCCAGCTCGAGCGCCGTGTCGAGCGCCTGGCCGGGCTCGGCCAGCCGGTTGACCATGCCCGAGCGCGTAGGCGCGCTCGGCGTCGATCGGGTCACCGGTGAGGGCCATCTCCATGGCGACGTTGCGGGGCAGCACGCGGGGGAGCCGCAGCAGCCCGCCGCCGGCCGCCACCAGCGACCGCTTGGCCTCCGGGATCCCGAGACGGGTGCCCTTGGAGGCGACGATCAGATCGCAGGCCAGGGCGACCTCCAGCCCGCCGGCCATGGCGAAGCCCTCGATGGCGGCGATCATCGGCTTGACCGGCGGCTGCTGGGTGATGCCGGCAAAGCCGCGGTCCTCGAACCACGGCCGCTCCCCGGTGACGAACGCCTTGAGGTCCATGCCGGCGCAGAATCCCTTGCCGGCGCCGGTCAGCACCCCGAGCACGAGCCCGTCGTCGCCGTCGAGCTCGTCGACGGCGTGCGCGATCCCCTCGGCCACGGCGGCGTTGACGGCGTTGCGCTGGTCCGGGCGGTTGATGGTGATGACGAGCACCTGGTCGCGGCGCTCGGTGAGGACGGGCTGGGTGTCTGTGTCTGTGCTCATGCGGCGAACAATCTCAGGTCCGGCTCGCGCTCGCCGCGCAGGACGGCCAGATCGACCTCGACGCAGACGATGTCCCGCGACTCGGCGAGCACTCGGGCCTGGGGCTTGATGTGCTGGGCGGCGAGGACGCCCCGGCACGCGCTGAGCGTCGGATCGAGGCGGATGCGCTCGAGGTAGCGGGTGAGCTGCTCGACGGCGTCGATCCCCGCGACCCGCTTGATCTCGACCGCGATCCAGCCGTCCTGCGCGTCGCGGCACATGAGATCGACCGGCCCGATGTCCGTCGCCCACTCGCGGCGGACGAGGCGAAAGCCCTCGCCGCACCACTGCGGCTGCTCGGCGAGCAGCTCCTGCAGGTGGGCCTCCACGCCGTCCTTGGCCAGCGCGTGATCGGCGTCGGGAGAGCCCATCTCCAGGGTGGTGTCGGAGATGACCTCGTGCAGCGCGATCTCGAGCTTGTCCTCGGTCGAGCCGGCGTGCTTGCGGACGATGATCCGGTCCTCCTGCTCCTCGATGACCGTCGGCGGGGTCATCCAGTTCAGCGGCTTGACTGATGGCCCACCGTGGTCTGACCACACCATGAACGTGCCGTCGGCCTTGGTCATGAGCAGCCGCGTGGCCTCCGCCAGGTGGGTGGTCAGGCGGCCGGAATAATCGATCGAGCAGCGGGCGACCATCAAACGCATGAGGTCGTGGAGCTTAGGTTTCGCGGCGGACCGAAGCGGCCTCGCCGGCGGTCGCTGTCCGCAACGTGCGCGTTTTCCGCAGCACCGGTGCCCTGCCTATGATCGGGTGCAATGAGAAACCAGCTGCGCCCCCTCTTTGACCGCGTCGTCATCAAGGAGCTCGACCCGGACCGCATCCGCCGCAGCGGCCTGCTCGTGCCGCCCGGCTCCGACGAGCCGCCGCCCCAGCACGGCATCGTCCTCGCCGTCGGGCCCGGCCTGGACTGGTGGGATCAGGCGGGCATCCGCATGCCGGTCAAGCCCGGCGACCACGTCGTCTTCCCGGCCTCGGCGGGCGCCTGGGTCGAGGTCGACGAGGAGCGCCTGCTCGTCTGCCGCGTCGGCGAACTGCTCGGTGTCCTCGAGCAGCTCGAGCAGTGCCCGGCTTGCGGCGGTCGCGCGCTCGGCCCCAGCGAGTCCTGCCCGGTGTGCGGGCGCGAGGGCTCGATCGCCTCGTCGTAGCTCGGTCGCGTGTCGCCCGGGTTGGTCCGCTTGCGGACCATCACACCGGTCCGTCTTGAATGCACCGGTTTGTGGAGCTATCCTGAGTAATCAACGAGGCCCACGATCGCTCTAGCCCGCGGCGTGGGGCCTCGTTGCTTTTGCGAGGCTAGTTGATCGCGAGGGTGCTGAACAGCCCCGCGTGATCGGAGTCCCAGAAGCCGTGCGCCGGCTTGAGTCCGGTGACCGAGGAGTTCAGCAGCGTGATCTTCTTGGGGGCGTTGGTCATGATGTGGTCGACCTTGTGGTCGAAGTCGCTGCGCTTGCCCTTGCCGCCGGCGTTCAGGACGCTGGCGTTCAGGCAGCATCCCAGGGGCACGGTGGTGCTCCGCTCCGCGAAGCCGGCCTTGAGCAGCGCCTGGTCGGCAAGCCCGTCACCGGGCTTGATCGCAGTCTTGCGGTCGGAGTTCAGATCGCCCACGAGCACGACCGGGAGCCGTCCCGGAGGCGGGGCCGCCCTTGGCGATGAGCTCCTTGGCCTGCGCCTCGCGGATCTGTCCGTTGCCGACGGTCGGTCCGGTGTTCTCGAGGTTGGCGGCGCTGCTGTCAAACGACTCGAGGTGCGTGTTGACGAAGCGGAACTTCGTGCCCGTCGGCAGGGCGGCGTCGACCCGGGTCCACCCGCGGGTGATGTTGAGGGCCACTCCCGCCGGCTTCTCCTGCAGCAGCGTATGGAAGTGGCCGCCGCGGGCGTTTGAGGTCGTGACCGCCCCCACGCGGGCCAGGATCACGTCGCGCATCGTCAGCCGGCCGTTGATCTCGCTGCCGAGCGGGCAGCCGGGGCCGCCGGTGGCGATGTTGCCGTCGGTATTGGCCCACACCTCGAAGTCGAACTCCGGCTCGGCGATGACGGCGCGGTAGCGGCGCTTGCCCTTGTTGAGCTGGGCGAGCAGCAGCTTCAGATAGTCGTAGCGGACGTGCGTGGCCTTGGGCGGGAGCGGATTCTCCGTGCAGGGCGCCGTCCGCCACAGCGCCACCTCCTGCAGCCCGACGAGCGACGGCTGCTTGCCGAGGATCTCGGCGGCGAGGCCTCGCGCTCGGACCTGGAAGCGGTTGGCGTCCACTTGATTGAGGATCTGACCGGCTGCCGTGGCCAGCCCCTGCAGGTCAGTCGCCTGCACGCCGGCGGTCAGGTCGGCACCGAGGTAGACGTTGCGCGTCATGACCCCGAACGTTGCCGGTGCATCGTTGGGGACCTTTGCCGTCGCGCCACCGGCGCTCAGAAGGCTCCCCGCGACCACCAGCACCCCCGCCAGCAGCTGGCGCATGTTCATCCGCAACATCAGCTTCCTCTCTCCCGTCTGGACGCGGCAGACCTTACCGCCGGTGGCGGCGTGGGTGCGTCAGGCGGCGCTGCGGGCCGACAGCCCGCGGGGCGCCATGGCCTCGACCCGGGCCAGCAGGTCAGACACCTCGGCATCGGCACCCAGCTCGAGCGCCCGGCGGCAGGCCTCCTCGCACTCACTGAGGCGGTCCGTGCGCGCCAGCGCGTGCGCGTAGGTCGACCAGGCGCGTCGCGAATCAGGGTCGATCTGGGTCGCCGCGGCGGCCGTCGAGACCTCGCCCCCCACGTCACCCGCGAGGTGATAGGCGAGCGCCAGGTCGAGCAGTCCCTCCAGTGACGGGCCCGCCAGCCGCGCGCGCTCGAGCGCGGTGATCGCCGCGTTGCGGTCCATCATTCGCAGCCGGAGCCGTCCGAGCCGTTCCCAGGCCGAGGCGTCGGCGGGGGCGCGGGCGGCCGCGCGCTCGGCGGCTTCGGCCGCGAGATCGAGAGCGCCCATGTCCTCGTAGATGCGTGAGGCGTAGCGCTCGGGGGTCGGCCGGTCCGTCTCCACGCGCGCCCAGTCGCGCACGGTGCGCCCGGCGGCGGCGAGGTTGCCCGCCTGCCAGAAGGCGGCGGTGAGGAGTCGCAGAACGGCGGGGTTGTCCGGCTCGGCATCGCGGGCATAGACGAGCCGCTGGGCCGCGAGCTCCGCGTCGCCCTCGGCCAGCGCGTGCTGCGCCGCGGTCATGAAGCGCTCCACGCGCTCGGCGGCCGGATCGGGCTTGGAGAAGTCCACGAACTGCAGCGAGCCGGCGGGGATCGTCCGCACCCCGACCTGGAAGCGCACCCGCGCCCACTGCTGCGAGGCCTCCTCGTCGCCGGAGAAGTAGATCCCGGTCACCGTGCCGACGCCCCACTCGGGATAGGAGATGCACCGGGCGTAGCGGTGCACGACCGAGTGGTCGGGCACGCGTGAGCCGAAGGGATCGTTCTTGGCTTTGTCCTCGGCGGCCGCGCGCGAGCGTTGCTCGTTCTCGTAGGCACGGCGCCCCGCGTCCTCGCGGGCCCGGCGGGTGGCGGCCGCCGACGCTTTGACGGCATTGCGGCTGACGCTGCCCCCGCGCGAGGCCTCGGCAAGCCGCTCGAGTTCGTCGGCCGCCTCGTTGATCGCCTGCAGATGGCGCTGGTGCTCATGGCGCCGTCCCGGAGGCGCGATGTCGGGATGCCAGCGCTTGGCCATTCTGCGGCGGGCGAGCTGGACCTCGCGCTGGTCGAAGGGCGGCTCCAGCTCCAGCAGGAGCAGGGCGGCTTCGACATCGAGAATGCGCGGCATCGCCCATGAACGTTAGCGAGGGCGGGATGTGTCGGGAGCGTTTCGGAGGCCGAGCATCTCTGTATCAATATGTATTCAAATGGCCTCAGTTAGTCTCTTAGGTCTCCGGTCCGGCTTATGGTGGGCGAACCATGCCCGACCGGCCCCCGCATCGCCAGCGCTCCCGTGCCGTGATCGTCGTTGGCGGGACCGCCGGCGCGATGCTCGCCGTCGGCCTGGGGCTCGTCTTGTTCGTGGTGACCGTCGCGCTGCCGGCCTCGTCGAGCTCGTCGTGCTCGGGCGCTTCCGGCGGCTCCGGCGGATCGCGCGTCTCGATCCGGCTCGGGCCGGCCGGCACCGGGCAGCGCGTCGGCGCCACCGAGTACGGCGGACCGGGCGACCGCTCCAGCCGGACGGTGGGGGCGTCCGGTCAGAGCCTGCTCGCCCACCCCGACAGCTACGCCGAGCTCGGCGGCCTGACGTTCGCCACCGCGCGGGCGATGGGCGGCCTGGCCTACATGACCCCGTTGCGGATCACCTGGGGCAACCACTCGGCGATCGCCTACAAACGGGACTTCGGGTTCGGCGGCGGTCCGGTGGCGGGGTTGCCGCGGGTCATCGACCTGTGGTGGCAGCTCGCCGGGGCGCTCGGCATCCCCTACGAGAACGGTCTGTGGTCCGGGGCGGTGACCGTCGAGCGCCCGCCGGTCGCGGGCTCGGGCTCCGTGCTCGACCAGTCGGCGGCTCAGGCCGTACCGCTCGCGGCGACCGCCGCCCTGGTGCCGAACGGCTGCTCCGGATCATCGGGCGCCGGACCGCTGCCGGTGACGTCGGGTCCGAAGGCGCGGCTGCTGGCGGGCGGTACGGCGGCCGCGCCCGCGGGCGCCCCGCCGGCCGTCAAGGGCATCATCGCCGCCGGCAACCAGATCGTCGGCAAGCCCTACACGTACGGCGGCGGGCACGGGACACCCCTGGACGAGGTGGCCTCCACCTATGACTGCTCCTCAAGCGTCGAGCACCTGCTCTACGGGGGCCGTCTGCTGCCGGTTGACTATGACGCGGCGTCGGGAACGCTGGAGTCGTTCGGCCTGCCCGGACCCGGCCGGTGGGTGACCATCTACGCGAGCGCCGATCACGTGTTCCTGTACGTGGCCGGCCTGCGGTGGGACACCCACAACGCCGCCGGCCCCGACGACGGGAGCAGCGGGATCGGCTGGCATCCGCTGGTGCGTGACGCCACAGGGTTCGTCGTCCGCCACCCGGTGGGGCTGTGAGACGGCTGGCCCTCGTCCTCGTGGTGGCAGCGCTGCCAGCCGGCTGCGCAATCGGTTCGCCTTCGAGTCGGCCGTTACCCGCGGCCAGCGAATCGTCCTCAACGCCTGCCGAACCGCCGACGCCCCGACCGGCCGCCCCGCCGTCGGCGAAGGCGGCCGGAACGTCACCTCCCAGCACGGCCGCGGCCAGCACGCATGAAGTGCCCACGCCCGCACCGGCCGAGACGGTGGCGGCGGGCTGGACCTCGCCGGTGCAGGCCGTGCGCCAGTTCGCCTACAACTACGTCAACTGGAACTACCGGACGGTGGCGCTGCGCATGCGGGCGCTGGCCTCCGTGAGCGTCGGTCAGGCCCGGTCGATGCTCACGACCGCTGCGGGCCAGGTCGGGCGCGACT
>CAWDBJ010000002.1:0-75940 GCA_963800545.1 uncultured Solirubrobacteraceae bacterium | reverse complement strand
CCCACGCTGGGGGTCGGCGTCTTCACGGTGATCGCCCGCACCGCCGCCGACGCCCGCACTGCCGCCGGCGCCTCGGCGCCGCTCGCGATCACCCGGTGAGCTTCGGACTGCTCCACGGCGTGCGCAGCCGCCGCTCGAGCTCGTCACCGAGCTCGGCGATCGGCACCCGCGTCTGCTCGAGGCTGTCGCGGTCGCGCACGGTGACGGTCTGGTCCTCCAGGGACTGGTGATCGACGGTCACCGCCCACGGGGTGCCGATCTCGTCCTGGCGGCGGTAGCGCCGGCCGATCGCTCCCGACGCGTCGATCTCCGTCTGCATCCGCTCCCGCAGGTCGCGGTGGATCTGCTGGGCCAGCTCGGGCTGGCCGTCCTTGCGCACGAGGGGCAGGACCGCCACCTTGACCGGCGCGAGCTGGGGGTGCAGGCGCAGCACGGTGCGCGCCTCGCCGCCGATCTCGTCCTCGTCGTAGGCGTCGACGAGGAAGGCCAGCGTCGCCCGGTCGGCGCCGGCCGCGGGCTCGATCACGTGGGGGACGTAGCGCTCGCCGCTGGCGGTGTCGACGTACTCGAGCTTCTGGCCGGAGTGCTGGGCATGCTGGGTGAGGTCGAAGTCGCCCCGATTGGCGATCCCCTCGAGCTCCTGCCAGCCGATCGGGAAGAGGTACTCGACGTCGCTGGTCGCGCTCGAGTAGTGGCTGAGCTCGTCGGCGTCATGGGCACGCAGGCGGAGGTGGTCGGCGCGGATGCCGAGGCGCAGATACCAGTCGCGCCGCTCCGTCAGCCAGTGCTCGAACCACTGCGGCGCCTCCGGCGGGGGCACGAAGAACTCCATCTCCATCTGCTCGAACTCCCGGGTGCGGAAGATGAAGTTGCCGGGGGTGATCTCGTTGCGAAAGCTCTTGCCGATCTGGGCGATGCCGAACGGCGGCTTCTTGCGGGAGAACTGCAGGTAGTTCTTGAAGTTGAGAAAGATGCCCTGGGCGGTCTCGGGGCGCAGGTAGACGGTCGAGCCCTCCTCCTTGACGGCGCCGACGGTCGTCTCGAACATCAGGTTGAAGTCGCGGGCCTCGGTCAGGTCGCAGTCAGGCGTCTCGCCAGGATGCTTGGAGGGCTTGCGCCCGCAGGCCGAGACCTCGAGGTGGTCGGCGCGGAAGCGCAGCTTGCAGGTGCGGCAGTCGACGAGCGGGTCGGTGAAGCCCGCCAGGTGGCCGGAGGCGACCCACGTCTGCGGGTGCTGGATGATCGCCGAGTCCAGGGCGACGATGTCGTCGCGCTCCTGGAGCATCGCCCGCCACCACTGGCCCTTGACGTTGTTCTTGAGCAGGACTCCGTAATGGCCGTAGTCGTAGCTCGATCCGATCCCGCCGTAGATCTCTGAGGACTGGAAGACGAAGCCCCGCCGCTTGCACAGCGAGACGATCTTGTCCATGGTGACGGCGTCGGTGGCCATGCGGCGCCATGGTAGCCAGCCGGCCGCTTGGCACTCTGGGTGCGTGAGTGCCAGCTATATTCTCTGGGGCGATGCCCATCTACGAGTACCGGTGCACGAAGGGCCACACGTTCGACGTCAGGCAGAGCTTCAGCGACGATCCGATCGAGGTCTGCGAGGTCTGCGGCGCCACCGCCTCGCGCGTCTTCCGAGCGCCGGCCGTCCACTTCAAGGGCTCGGGCTTCTACAACACGGACTACGGGACCCGCAAGCGCTCGCGCGAGAAGGAAGCGCATGCCAAGAGCGAGAGCGCGGCCAAGAGCGACTCCGCCAAGTCCGACTCGTCCAAGAGTGAGTCCAAGTCGGACTCCAAGCCCGCCTCCTCGGACTCCGCCAAGCCGGCGGCCAAGTCCGAGGGCTGACGCGCAAGCGGCCGGAGGGCCGCGGTCAGCCGTTCAACAGCTTGTGCACCGCCCGGGTGACCTGCCCGGGGGTGGCCTCGAGCGCGTCACCGCCGTTGGGCAGGACCGTCGACCCCGCCGGCTTGAGCACGTCTGCGGGCGCCGACCCGCCGATCTCGGCGGCGACGAACAGGCTGAGCAGGGTGAAGCCGCCCATGTCGGTGCGGACCGCCTTGGGCGCGTCCCATGAGGCCCACGGCAGGTGGAAGAAGATCCCCGGCGAGAGGAGCTTTGACTTGATCCCGTTGAGGATCTTCTGCTGGTAGCCGGCCCGCGTCAGGTCGTTGGAGGCGGCGTTGCAGGCGTTCTCGCGGGTGCGCGCCAGGGTCAGCGCCTGGATGCCGGTCAGGTGGTGCGTGCCCGGCCTGAGGAACAGCGAGAACCCGCCGTTCTTGACCCCGCCGCTGATGTTCGAGCAGATGCGGCCGGTGGCGACGTCGATCCCGCCGAGGTCGTCGATGAACTTCGGGAAGTTGGCCAGGTTGACGATGATCAGGTGGTTGATCTTGACCCCGGTGAAGCCCTCCACGGTCCTGATCGTCAGCGCCGGCCCGCCGATGGCGTAGGCGGCGTTGATCTTGTCCCGCCCGTGCCCGGGGATGTCGGCCACCGTGTCGCGGGGGATCGACAGCCGCCGGGAGGTGCCGCCGCCGATCCGCCACAGCATGATCGTGTCTGACCGGCTGCCCGTGTCGCTCGTGTTGGCGCCCGCCTCGTGGGTCCCCTTGGGCCGCTGATCGGTCCCCAGGACGAGCACCGTGTCCGCGCCGGTGATCATGTTGCCCCCGGAGGCCAGCGCGTTCTGGGCCGACTGGGGGATGGTGCCGCTCTGGATCTGCGCGGAGACGAGGAACAGGACGACGGAGAGCAGCAGCCAGGCGACGATCAGCCCGACGACCCACTTCAGCGCCCGCCGCCAGGTGACCGGCCCGCGCCAGAAGCGCCTGCGCCCACCGCCCGCGCCTGCGCCCCCGTCGTCGAAGCGACCGCCCCCGCGATCTCCGCCGCGCTCGAGATCGGCTGACTCGTCCTCGCCGCGCAGGCGCGAGCGCAGCCCCCGGGGCAGGGACCGATAGAGGGTGTAGGGGCGCTCCTCGGTCCCCGCGTCGTCCGGTCCGCCGGGAGCGGGAGACCGGTAGACCTTGTACGGCGGGTCGTCCGTGGGCGCTCGATCGCGTCGTCGATCAGGCATCGAGCCCCGCAATTGTGACGCGATCGGCGACGAACCGGCGGGCGGCGCCTTGCGAACTTCCCGGGCTCTTATAGTGACGCCATGCCTCAGCGGCGCATCATCGGCGTCGACCTGGGCGGCACGAAACTGCTCGCGGGAGTGGTGGACCCCGGGCTCGGCGTGCACTTCCGCACGCAGCGGATCGTCACGGGTCTGGACCAGTCGGCCGTCCTCGACATCGCCGTCGACGCCGTCACGGAGGCCGCTGGAGGCCGCCGATGCCGAGGTCGAAGCGGTCGGCTTCGGGATCCCGGTGCTGATGGACCAGAGGACCGGCCGGGCCGTCATCGGCGTCAACACGCCGCTGCACGACATCGCCTTCGCCGAGGTGATGGGCGAGCGGCTCGGCCTGCCGGTGTTCGTCGACAACGACGGCAACGCCGCGGCTCTCGCCGAGCACCGCGCCGGAGCGGCCCGCGGCGCCTCCGAGGCGATCGTCCTCACCCTCGGAACCGGCATCGCCAGCGGCCTCATCCTGCGCGACGAGCTGTACCGCGGCTCGCTCGGCGCCGCCGGCGAGATCGGCCACATGGTCATCGACTTCGACGGCCCCGCCTGCGTCGGCAACTGCCCCAACCGCGGATGCGCCGAGCTCTACACCTCCGGTACGGCGCTCGTGCGCGAGGCGGAGCGGCTGGGCGCCATCCGCCCCGGGTCGGGCCTCGCCCGGGCCTGCACTCCGGCCGCGCGCTCGCGGGGCCGCTGGTCACCGAGCTGGCGCACGACGGCGACGACGGCCGCGCGCGAGGCGATCGAGATCATCGGCATGCGGCTGGGGATCCTGCTCGCCAACCTGATCAACATCTTCAACCCCCAGGTGATCGTCGTCGGGGGAGGGGTGATCGCCGCCGGCGAGCTGCTGCTCGGTCCGGCCCGGGCGGTCGTCGCCGAGCGGGTGCTCCCCTTCCTCGCGCGCCACGCCGAAGATCGTCCCCGCCCGCTTCGGCGTCGAGGCCGGGATGGTCGGCGCGGCGGCGCTCGCCTACGACGAGATCGCCCGGGCGATGCCGGCATGAGCGCCGGCGGCGCGGGCGGCCGTCTGATCGTCTGCCCGACCCCGATCGGCAACCTCGAGGACGTGACCCTCCGCGTCCTCGCGGCGCTGCGCGAGGCCGACCTCGTCGCCTGCGAGGACACCCGCCGCACCCGCGTCCTGCTCGACCGCTACGGCGTCGCCGGCAAGCTCGTCAGCTACCACGAGCACAACGAGCGCGCTCGCTCCGACGAGCTGGTCGCCCGGATGCGCGACGGGGCGACCGTCGCCCTCGTCTCCGACGCCGGGATGCCGCTCGTCTCCGATCCCGGGCTGATCCTCGTGCAGGCCTGCATGGCCGCCGGCCTCGGGGTGGAGGTGCTGCCGGGACCCTCGGCGGCGCTGAGCGCGCTGGTGGCCAGTGGCGCTGGCGGCCGAGCGGTGGCAGTTCGTGGGGTTCCTCCCGCGCAAGAAGACCGAGCTCGAGCGCCGTGCTGGCCACGCCCGACACGCTTCGTCGCCTTCGAGTCGCCCGCGCCGGATCGGCGCCTCCCTGAACGCACTGGCCGCCGCCGACCCCGACCGCCCGGTCGCCGTCTGCCGCGAGCTGACCAAGCTGCACGAGGAGATCGTCCGCGGCAGCGCCGCCGAGCTGGCGCAGCGCTACGGCGGCGATCCGCCCAAGGGCGAGATCGTGCTCGTCGTCGGGCCGGCGACCGCCGCGCCCCCGGACCTCGAGAAGCCCTTGCAGGCGCTGCGCACGCTCGTCGACGCGGGCGCCAAGCCGCGCCCCGCCGCCGGCGTGGTGGCGGAGCTGACCGGCACCAGCGCCAACGCCCTGTACCGGGCGCTGACCGCCGCCCGCAGATGACTGTGACAGAGGTCACATAAGCCGACGCTAGGTTCGATGCTGACCCCGATGTCAGCGCGCTTTGCCACCAACTTCGTCGTCCTGCTCATCGGCGCCGGGCTGGTGACCGTCTGCTTCGCCTTCTCCAACGCCACAGCCGGATGGGTCGAGCGTCGGCGCCGGGGGCACGGCGATCATCCTCGCGCTCGCCAACTTCGCGCTCGCCCATCAGGGCGCCTACCAGCGCGTCGCCGACGTCGCCATCGCGCTCGTCGGCGCGTGGGCGATCGTCGGCGCTCGCGTCCTCGCCGACCACGGCCGGTGGCTGCACTTCAGCGCCGGCGCCGGCGCTGGCGGCGCTCGGCGCCCTCGGGCTCGTCGTCCGCGAGTTCGGCCTCAACCGAGGCATGCAGGTCGGCGACGCCCGCGATCCGCGCCGATCACCTCGCCGGACCTGTCGGCGCTGCAGCGCCGGGCGGGGGTCCGGTCATGAAGTTCCGCGGCCCGCTGGTCAACAGCTACTGGTCGGCCGTCCTGCTCGTCGTCTCAGCGCTCGTCCCCTTCCTGGCGCTGAGCTCGGCGGCCGGCCCGCTGCTGCCGATCATCGGCCATGACGTGCACCTCAGCACCCAGGCGCTGTCGCTGACCCTCGGGCTCTCCAACGCCGCCTACGCGCTGGGCACGGTGCGTCTCCGTGCAGCTGGCCGTCCACTATCCCCAGCGGCGGCTGCTCGTCATCTACGCGGCGATCTTCACCCTCGGCTCGGCGCTCAGCGCGACCGCCTTCACGCCCGGGCCTGTTCATCGCCGGCCACGTCATCCAGGGCCTGTTCACCAGCATGATGCTGATCGCGGCCGCCCCGGCGCTGGTGCTCGGCTGGCCGACCAAGCGGCTGCCGACGACCGCCATGGTGATGAACATGGGGATCTTCGGCGCGGTCGCGGCCGGTCCGGCGATCGGCGGCGTGCAGGCCGCGGCGCACGCCTGGCGGCCCCTCTTCTGGATCGTCACCGGGATCGGCGGCCTCGCCTTCCTGCTGTCGCTGCTGACCTTCGAGGACTCGCCCGCCCAGGACCCGCAGGCGCCGCGCGACTGGTGGGCGATCATCCTCGCCGGCACCGGCTGCGCCGCCGCCTTCTTCGGCGCCTCCGAGCTTCAGACCCACCGGATGCTCGACCTCGTCGTGTTCGCGCCGCTGCTGACCGGCGTCGGCCTCATCGCCGCCCTCATCGTCCATCAGCTGCTCGCCCGCAACCCGCTGATGCCGATGCGCCAGCTGCTCAGCACCTTCCCGGTGGCGGCGGTGACGATCGCCATCTCCGCGGGGGCCGGCATCGTCGCGCTCATCGAGCTCGCGCAGACGGCGCTCTCCACCCACGAGGCACCCGCCCATGTCGGAGTCCTCTTCCTGCCCGAGCTGGGCGGCGCCGTGCTGACCGCCTTCCTCTTCGGCGCGCTGATCCGGACGCGCTTCGTGCCGCTGCTCGCCTGGAGCGGGCTGCTCGCGCTGGCCGCCGGGGCAGCCGTCCTCACCGGTGTGGCCACCGGTCCGGACTCCCTGGTGCTCGTCGGCTCGGGGCTCGTCGGCCTCGGCCTCGGCTCCTCGGTGGCGCCGGCCCTGTTCGCCACCGGCTTCTCCCTGCGCGCCGGTCAGCTGCCCCGGGTGTTCGCGATGCTCGAGCTGCTGCGCGGCGCTGCCGCCTTCGCCGCCGGACCGATCATCATCCACCTGGCGACGACGGCCGGCGGCTCGGCGGCCGGCGGCACGCAGATCGCCGTGTGGGTGTGCTTCGCGATCGTCGCCACCGGCGCGCTGGTCTCGCTCTACGTGTTCGTGCTCGGCCGCGGCCGCCTTCAGGTTCCCGACATCGCCCACTGGGAGGAGACCGGCGAGCCGGCCTGGTACTCGCCGCCGCTGTTCGCCGGGATCCGCCCCGCACCACCGACGCCGGGCACAACGGCCACCACCCGCTCGCCGATCCGGAGTCCGTCGAAGCCCGCCCATGTCGAGGCGATGGCGCGGGCGCTCCAGCTCGCCCGCGGCCACGACTGACGCCCGGGCTCTAGCGCTCGACGAAGTACGGCCCGCTGCCCTGGCCGCTGGAGTAGTAGCGGCTGGTGACCGTCTTCTTGCGGGTGTAGAAGTCCACGGCGTCGGTCCCGTGGGCGTGCAGGTCGCCGAGGAAGGAGTCCTTCCAGCCGCTGAAGGGGAAGAACGCCACCGGCGCGGCCACGCCGATGTTGACGCCGACCATGCCGGCCTGGACCTCGTGGCGATAGCGCCGCACCGAGGCGCCGGACTCCGTGAAGATCGAGGTGCCGTTGCCGAACCGGCTGCAGTTGACGATCGCGATCGCCTCGTCGAGCGACTCGGCGTGGATGATGCACAGCACCGGGCCGAACACCTCCTCCTGGGCGATCGCCATCTCGGCGGTCACGCCGTCGAGGATCGTCGGGCCGAGGAACGCGCCCGCCGGGATCGACCCCGGCGGAGCTCACGTCGCGGCCGTCGACGACCAGCGCGGCGCCCTCAGCGACCCCGCGGTCGACCCACTCGGCGATCCGGTCGCGGGCCGCGCAGGAGATGACCGGCCCGACATCGGTGTCCTCCGTCAGGCCGCCGCCGACGCGCAGCGCCCGCGTGGCAGCTGCCAGCGGCTCCAGCAGCGCGCCGTGCGCGTCGCCCACGGTGACGACCACCGAGCCGGCCATGCACCGCTGTCCGGCGGCGCCGAACGCCGAGCCGATGATCCCGTCCACCGTGGGATCGATCACCGCGTCGGGCATGACCACCATGTGGTTCTTGGCGCCCGCCCAGCGCCTGCACCCGCTTGCCCGCCCGGGCCGCGCCCTCGTAGACGAGCCGCGCCACCGGCGCCGAGCCGACGAACGACACCGCGTCGATCCCCGGATGCTCGAGGATCCCCTCCACGATCTCGCGCCCGCCGTTGACGAGGTTGACCACCCCGTCGGGCAGGCCGAGCGCGTCGATCTCCTCAAAGGCGATCTGCTGGGTCAGCGGCACCTGCTCGGAGGGCTTGAGGACGAACGTGTTGCCGCAGGCGATCGCGAACGGCAGAAACCAGAACGGCACCATCGCCGGGAAGTTGAACGGCACGATCGCCGCGCACACGCCGACCGGCTGGCGGACCGTCTCGGCGTCGATCCCCCGCGAGACGTCCTCCAGGATGCGTCCCTGCATCGTCGTCGGGACCGCGCACGCCGCCTCGACCATCTCGATCATCCGCGCCACCTCGGCCCGCGCGTCGCCGATCGTCTTGCCCATCTCGGCCATCACCGACCGCGCCAGATCATCCGAGCGCGCCACCAGTCGCTCGCGCAGCTCAAACAGCTTGCGCGCCCGGCGCGATCACGGACACCGCCCGCCACTCCGCCAGCGCCCCCCGCGCCGCCGCCACCGCCGCATCGAGATCCGCCCGGCCCGACAGCGGCACCCGCGCCAGCACCTCCCCGGTCGCCGGATTGGTCACGTCAAGCTCGCCGGTGGCGGCGCTCGCCGGCACCCACCGGCCGGCGACGTAGTTATCGAGGGTGCGAACGCTGGTGGTGGTCATGCCGTCAGGCTATCTCGCCGCCGTGCGCCACTCGGTCCCAGACGACGGCGGATAGCCTGTCATTCCGGCCATGTCGTCGTTCTACATCACCACCGCCATCTCCTATGTCAACGGCGTGCCCCACCTCGGTCACGCCTACGAGGCGATCGCCACGGACGTCATCGCGCGCCACATGCGCCAGCGCAACGACGACGTCTTCTTCCTGACGGGGACGGATGAGCACGGCGAACCGGTGGCCGACGCCGCCAAGGCCCAGGGGATGGGCCCCCAGCAGCTGGCCGACCAGAACGCCGAGCGCTTCAAGGCGCTGATGCCACTGCTCAACATCTCCAACGACTTCTTCATCCGCACGACGGACGCGGAGCACAAGCAGGCGGTGCAGGAGGTGCTCCAGCGCGTCCACGACAACGGCCACACCTACAAGGGCGTCTATGAGGGCTGGTACTGCCCGCGGTGCGCGGACTTCAAGGTCGAGAACGAGATCCTCGACGGCAACCTGTGCCCCATCCACGAGACGCCACTGACCCGGGAGCAGGAGGAGAACTGGTTCTTTCGCCTGTCGACGTTCCAGGACCGCCTCGAGCGCCTGTACGCGGAGCAGCGCGCCTTCGTGATGCCGCTGCAGCGCTACAACGAGGCTCACGCGTTCGTCCTCTCCGGCCTCCAGGACGTGTCTCTCTCCCGCGCGCGCATGAACTGGGGCGTGCCGGTGCCGTGGGATCCGGGACACGTCTTCTACGTGTGGTTCGACGCGCTGCTCAACTACTACACGGCGCTGCGCTACGCCCGCCCCGGCGAGGATCTGACGGACCGGTTCTGGCCGGCCCAGTTCCACGTCATCGGCAAGGACATCCTCAAGTTCCACACGGTCTTCTGGCCGGCGATGCTGATGGCCGCCGACCTCCCGCTGCCCGAGCATGTCTTCGTCCACGGCTTCCTGCTCGGCGCCGACGGGCGCAAGATGTCCAAGTCGCTGGGCAACGTCCTGGACCCCTTCCAGGTGCTCGAGGAGTACGGCACGGACGCGCTGCGCTTCTATCTCCTGCGCGACGTCCAGTTCGGCGCCGACGGGGCGGTGGGCATCGAGGCGTTCACCGCCCGCTATGAGGGCGAGCTGGCCAACGAGTACGGCAACCTCGCCAGCCGGACCCTCGCCATGATCCGCCGCTATCGGGATGGCGTCGTCCCCGCCGTCGACACCGACAAGGCGCTGGCCGCCGACTTCGCGGGCCTGGCCGATGACGTCATCGACCTCGTCGACGCCGCCGAGGTGACGGACGCCCTCAGCCTCATCTGGCAGCGGGTGCGCCGCTGCAACCGCTACGTGGAGGAGCAGGCCCCCTGGCAGCTGGCCAAGGACCCGGCCTCCTCAGAGGAGCTCGATCGCGTCCTCGCCTCCCTGGCCGAGGGGCTGCGCGTCCTCAGCGTGCTGCTGACGCCCTACATGCCCGACAGCACCGCCAAGCTGCTCGAGGCGCTCAGGGCGCCCGACACGCGGATCGAGGCGGGCGCCTTCGCCGCGCGCGGCAGCGGGGCGGCGGTCAGCGAGCTGCCCCCGCTGTTTCCCAAGCGCTGATCCCGAGACGGCGACCGCCCTGATCGACAGCCACACCCACCTGCATCTCTGCCAGCCGTCGACCGCGGAGCTGGTGGCGGCCGCCGAGGAGGCGGGCGTCACCCGGATGGTGACCGTCGGCACCGACGGCGCCTCCTGCCGCGCGGCCCTGGCCGCCGCCGAGGACTTCCCCCAGGTCTACGCCGCGATCGGCCGCCACCCGAATTCCGCCACCGGCTTCGACGACGCCGATCTCGCCGAGCTCGAGGCGCTGGCCGCCCACGAGAAGTGCGTGGCCATCGGCGAGACGGGCCTTGACTACTACCGCGACGGCGCCCCCGCCGAGGATCAGAAGCGGGCCTTCCTCGCCCACATCGAGCTGGCGCGCTCCACCGGCAAGCCGCTCGTCATCCACACCCGCGCGGCCGACGACGACACGCTGGCGATCCTCGACGAGCACGCCGGCGGGCTGAGGGTGATCCTGCACTGCTTCTCGATGGCCGCCCGGGTGCAGGAGTGCCTCGCCCACGAGGACTGGTGGCTGTCGTTCGCCGGCAACGCCACCTACCCGAAGAACGCCGACCTGATGACCGCCGCCCTGGCGGTCCCCGGCCGGCGCCTGCTCGTCGAGACCGACGCGCCCTACCTCTCGCCCCAGCCGCGACGTGGCAAACCCAACCAGCCGGCCAACGTGGCGCTGACCGCTCAGGCGATCGCCGCGCAGCGGCGGGTCGGCTACGACGAGCTCGAGCGCGAGGTGCAGGAGAGCGCCGCCGCCGTCTTCGGATGGTGAGCTCGATGCCCGCGCGCTCGGCGCGCCAGCGGGAGCTCGGCCAGAACTTCCTGGTCGACCCCAACATCCTCGACGTCATCGCCCGCCTGGCCGCGGTGTCGGCCCAGGACGTCGTGCTGGAGATTGGTGGGGGGCTGGGGGTGCTCTCCACGCGGCTGGCCGACGCCGCCGGCTGGGTCCATGTCGTCGAGGTCGACCCGCGGCTCAAGGAGCGGCTGAGCACCGCCCTGGCGGGCCGCGACACCGTCACCCTGCACTTCGCCGACGCGCTGGCGCTCGACCTCGCGCGGCTGGTCCCGGCACCCACCAAGATGGTCGCCAACCTCCCCTACGGGGTGGCCGCCACCATCGTGCTCAAGTCGATCGCCGAGCTTGACCACGTCACCGAGTGGGTGGTGATGGTCCAGCGCGAGGTCGGCGAGCGCTTTGCCGCCGCGCCGGGGACGAGCGCCTACGGGGTGCCCTCGGTCCTGGCCCAGCTGGCCTGCGAGGTCAAGGTCCTGCGCCCGGTCTCCCGCACGGTGTTCCGCCCGGTCCCCAACGTCGACTCCGTCCTGCTGGGGCTGTCGCGGCGGCCGGGCTCTGCCGATGTCGACGCCGCGCTGCGGGCCGTCGTCCACGGGGCCTTCGCGCACCGCCGCAAGGCGCTGGCGGGCTCGCTCGCCCTGTCACCCGCTTTCGATCGCGACGTGCGCCGAGCGGGCGACGGGAGGCCCTGGTCGAGCTCGGCCACCCGGCCGACGAGCGGGCCGAGCGGCTCGCCCCTCGGAGTTCCGCGAGCTCGCGGCCCGGCTGGCCTGATGCTCGAGCGAGCGCCGGCCAAGATCAACCTGTGCCTGTTCCTGGGTCCGCCGCGTTCCGATGGCCGCCATCGGCTGGTCACGGTGTTCGACTCGATCGACCTGTGTGACGAGCTCGAGCTCGAGGTCGGCGTGGGCACCGGCGACGAGGTCCGCTGCGCGGGGGTCAGCGGCCCCAACCTGGTGGGGGAGGCGCTGCGGGCGCTGCGCGCGGCCGGCTGGGATGCTCCGCCGGTCCGGGTGACCATCGACAAGCGCATCCCGGTGGCCGCCGGGATGGGCGGAGGATCGGCCGACGCCGCCGCCGTCCTGCGGTGCGCGTCGCGCCTGGCCGCCGTCGACGACGACGTGCTCTCGGAGATCGCCGCCGCGCTGGGGGCCGACGTCCCCGGCCAGCTGCGCCCCGGCCCGAGCCTCGGCACCGGGGCCGGCGAGGTCATCACCCCCCTTGACGGGCTCGCCCCCTACGGCGTCCTCGTCCTCCCGCAGCCCTTCGCCCTCTCGACGGCCGCGGTCTACCGCGAGGCCGATCGGCTCGGCCTGGGGCGCTCGGCGTCAGAGCTCGAGCGGATGACCAACGGGGAGACGGAGTGGGCGGTCAACGACCTCGAGCCGGCGGCGCTCTCGCTGGCCCCCCGGATCGCCGAGGCGCTGGAGGCCGCGCGCAACGCCGGCGCCGACCACGCGCTCGTCTGCGGCTCGGGACCTACGGTCATCGGCCTGTTCGTCGGCCCCGACGGCCCGGCCCGCGCGGCCCACGCCGCCGGCGAGCTCGGCGAGGGCGTGGCGGCCACGCCGGTGCGCGCAGGGGATGGCCGCTTCGCGCCGAACGACTGAGCGACAAGCCCGCAATTTGCGCTCGATGCGGTGCCCACGTGGCGCGTCGACCTCGGTCCGCCCCGCCATTCGGCACAATCAGGGTTGGACGCGTGAGCAATCAGACCATCACATATATCGTTGGTGCCGGCTGTGCCCTGATCGTCGTGGTCGCCTTCGCCACGCTGGTGCTCGTGCCCGCGATGTCGTCGTATCGCCGGCCCCTGCATCGCCTGGCGGCCGCCTTTCTGTCCCTGTATGTGCTGGCGGCCTTCGTCGGGATCGGCGTGCTCCTGGGCGCGCTGATCATCTTCGAGTGGCCGCGGATCTTCTAGACCCCCGAGGTGAGCGACCTGGCTCAGAGCGCGCAGCGCGGCGGCTCATCGACCGGCGGGACCCCCGACTTCGGGGCCTACGCGGCCATCACGGATGCCGTCGAGGCCGGTGCCGGGCTGCCCGAGATCCTCCGCGCGGCCGCCCGGGCGCTCGACGCCAGCCTCATCCTCATCGATCGCTCGGCCACCGTGCTGGCGGTCGCCGCGCGTTCGCCGGCCGACGAGCGCTCGCTGATGCGCGACACCGACGGCGTGACCACCCTCGACCTGCGGGTGGCCGAGACGACCGTCGGCCAGCTGCGGATGCGCAGCCGCGCGGGCGAGTCCGGTTCCGACAGCGCGCTGCTGCGGCTGGTCACGACGCTCATCGCCTCCGAGGTCGAGCGCGTCCGCGCGCCCGAGCGCGCCTCCGAGGAGGCCGCCACCGACTTCCAGCGCGCGGTGCTCGGCCCGCCAGATCGACGATCGCGAGGACCTCCTCGCCCGCGGCAAGGAGCTCGGCACCGACCTGTCCTCGGGCGCCAGCGTCGCCGTCGTCCGCGCCCATCCGCGCAACCCCACCGAGGACGACTGGCGCCGCCGCCTGCTCGCCGTCAGCGCCCGCGGCGCCCGCTCGATCGCCTCCGGCTCGATCGCCGCCCCGACCGAGGCCGACACCGGCGAGGTGGTGATGCTCGTCCCCGACGGCGACGGCGACACCGGCCGCCGCGTCGCCGCCGCGGTGCTGCGCGAGCTCGAGTCCGGCCTGGCCGGCTTCGCCTTCGCCCTGGGCCGCAGCCGCCGCGTCGAGGATCCGCTCGACCTCGGCCGCGCCTACAACGAGGCGCTGCTGGCCCTCAACGTCGTCGAGGGCGACGCCGAGCGGATGACGCTCGCCTACGAGGAGACCGGGACCTACCAGCTGCTGCTGCCCTACATGTCGCGACCCGGCCGAGCTCAAGCGCTTCTACGCCGAGACGGTGCGCCCCCTCGTCGCCTACGACGAGCAGTACGAGACCGATCTGCTCGGCACCCTGGCGACCTTCCTGGACTGCGACGCCAACGTCAACGCCACCGCCTCGCGGCTGATCACCCACCGCCACACGATCCGCTACCGCTTCGAGCGCGTCCGCGAGCTGACCGGCCTCGACGTCTCCTCGACGGACGGCCGCGAGAAGCTGTCGCTCGGCCTCAAGGCGATGCGGGTGCTCGGCATCGCCGCGCCGCGCGGCCCGGCCACGCGAGCCGGGCGCCGGCGGCGGCCGGGTCCCGCACTAGAGCGCTCGCGCTCGACGCGTCGCGCGGCCGACCAGCTCGCCCGCGACGTGGAGCGCCTCCGTGGCTGCGCGTCGCCCGCGCCAGCACGAACGCGCCCTCGAGCGCGCAGATCATCCCGATCGACGAGCTCGCGCGCGGCGGTCGTCGTCGAGCCCGGCGCGCCGTGAACCGGGGCAGGCCGGCGGCGATCCAGCTCTCGAACACCTCGGCGCACGCCTGGCGCATCGTCTCGCTCGAGCTCGAGACCTCGAGGGCCACGGTGGCGATCGGGCAGGCGTCCTCGTAGTCGGTCTCCACGAGGTGCGCGGCCGCGCCGGCGAAGAACGCCCGCACGGCGCTCGGCAGGTCGGGAGCGGGGTCGAAGACCGCCGGGATGAGCAGCTCATAGAGGGCGCCGGAGCGGCGGATGGCCTCGGCTCCGAGCTGCTCCTTGCCCCCCGGGAAGTGGTGGTAGATCGAGCCGAAGGGCGCCCGGGCGGCGGTGACGATCTGCTTGACGCCGGTGGCGGTGTAGCCCTGGCGGCGAAACAGCTCGGCGCTGGAGTCGATGATCCGCTCGCGAGTGTCAGTCATCTCCGGTACGGTACCCGATAGAGCGATCTATCTAGTACGGAGGTTGGCGATGCAATCCTGGCTCGGACACAGGCTCATCTCGTTCGTCATGGGGCGGACCCGGCAGGGCGACCTGCGGCCCACGCTGCTGCTTGACCACCCGCAGGTCCAGCTGACCTTCCCCGGGCAGAACTCGTGGTCGGGGGTGTTCCGCGGCAAGACCGAGGTCGAGCGCTGGCTGCGCCGCCTCGTCCGGGCCGGGGTCATGACGTTTCCCGACGAGGTCGTGCTCAAGGGCTTCCCGTGGCGCACGACCGTCTGCGTCCGCGGTCACGACCATGCTCGATGGGCCCGGCGGCGAGCGGGTCTACGAGAACCGCTTCGTCATCTGGGGGACGCTGCGCTGGGGACGGCTGACCGAGTACGAGGTCTACGAGGACACCCACAAGGCCAACGTGTTCGACGCCTGGCTGGCCGAGCACGAGGCCGAGCGGGCGGCTATTCCGTCCGCCGCCTGACCACCCCGGCCGCCCGGCGCTTGGCGGCGCTCGGGACCAGCCGGCTGAGCTGGGTGCGGTGGCCGGCCACCCACTGGTAGGCCTGTTCGGTCTGGCGCGGTGCCCGGGCCACCAGCGCCGCGGGGGCCGCGCCGCCGGGAAGCAGGCGCAGCAGCGGCGCGCCGGCCGCGCCGGCCGATTCGCGGTGGCCGTCGGGGGCGACGAGGTGCCAGGAGGCGAGCCGCTGCTCGGGCGTGAGGTCGGCCAGCAGCCGTTCGCCCTCGGGGGTCTGGATGGCCAGCGGGCGCAGCCGGCGCCCGCGGTCGGCGCTCAGGATGACGGCCAGCAGCGTGCGGCAGAAGTTGCACTCGCCGTCGTAGAGGACGACCCAGGAATCGTCGGGGGCTGAAGTAGAGTCGCGCGCCATGTCCGTCGCCATCATCACCGGTTCGGGGACCCACTCGCTACCCGGGTTCGAGCGGGTCAGACGCCGAGCCGGTGGCGACGCCCTTCGGCGCGGTCGAGGTCTCTCGGGGGACGTTTGCCGGGGTCGAGGTCCTGCACGTCTCCCGCCACGGCGCCGGCCACGTGCGCCTGTCTCACCAGGTCACCCATCGGGCCGACATCTGGGCGCTGGGCGAGCTGGGCGCGACGGCCGTCATCGGCTGCACCGCCTGCGGGGCCGTCGACCCGTCGCTGGCGCTCGGCTCCCTCGTCGTCTTCGACGACCTGCACTTCCCCTCCAACCGGCTGCCCGACGGCTCGCTGTGCACGTTCTTCGTTGAGCCCGGCGATCCCGCGGCGCGGCCACTGGATCCTCCACGGCAGCCCGTTCTCTGAGCGGCGTGCGCGGCGCCCTGCTCGCCGGCGCCGCTCAGGCCGGCCACGACGCCCGCGACGGCGGCGTCTACGGCCACGTCGATGGGCCGCGCTTCAACACGCCCACGGAGATCGCCCAGCTGGCGGCCTGCGGCGTGACCGCCGTCAGCCAGACCGGCGGGCCCGAGACGGTGCTCTGCGGCGAGCTCGAGCTCCCCTACGCGCTGATCGGCTTCGTCACCGACTACGCCAACGAGGTCATCCCGGGCGAGCCGACGCCGGTGGCGACCCTGGGTCAGCTGATGGCCTCGAGCACCGCCGTGTTCGCCTCCGTGCTCGAGGTGGCGGTGCCCGCTGCTGGCCGCCGCGCCGGTGGCCGCCCGCGGGCACGATGTTCCGCTCTCGCGCCCGCCGTGACCCCGCGGGTCCTGCTGATGGCGGCGCCCGCGGCCGCCGGGTCGCGCTCGCCGGCGGTGGAGGCGGAGCTGGCCGCGCGGGCGCGCGTCTGGGCCCGAGGCGGTCGCGCGCGGGGCGGTCCGCGACGTGTCGGAGCGGCGCCGGGCCGCGCGTCGCCGCGCTGCTTTGCCGCCGGCGACGGTCCGGTGCTCGCTCGTCTGGCCCGAGCTCGTCCGCTGGCGGCCCGAGCACGCCGACGCGGCGCTCGACGACCTCGCCGACGGCTGTGAGCTGTCCCTGGGACCGATGTTC
The DNA here is from genome assembly GCA_963800545.1 of uncultured Solirubrobacteraceae bacterium. Classification (GTDB taxonomy): domain Bacteria; phylum Actinomycetota; class Thermoleophilia; order Solirubrobacterales; family Solirubrobacteraceae; genus Palsa-465. Next base: position 59,288 of record CAWDBJ010000002.1, on the reverse strand, counting down.
GACGGCGGCTTCTACCTCGTCGCCTTCGCCCGCCCGGTGCCGGCGCTGCTCGCGCTCGGCGACGACGCCTGGCAGACCCCGGACCCGATCGGTCTCGCCGCCCAGGCCGCCCAGGCCTCCGGCTTCGCCATCGGCCTGCTGCGCACCGAGCGCGGCCTGCGCCAGCCCGCCGACGTCAGCGCCCTGCTGGCCGATCCGCTGCTCGACGACGAGCCTGCGGGCCCTGCTGAGTTAGCCTCTGAGGGACCGATCGTCTCTGGGGAGTGGTGTAACGGCAGCACGCGTGGCTTTGACCCACGAAGATCGGGTTCAAATCCCGGCTCCCCAGCTCACAGACTGCCTGCAGAGGACGACTTTTCCGTCCTGGGCACGACCTAATGTTCGCGTATGACGTGGGTCCCGCGCTACACGCGAGCAGGAGGTGCGTGAGGCGGTTGAAAGCTCGATGAGTAAGTCCGCGGCGCTGCGTCTGCTGGGTCTGCGGCCGGTGGGGAGCAACTTCGCGACGCTCGGCAGGCTCATCGAGCACTACGGAATCTCGACGGCGCACTTCGATCCGAACTGGACCCGGCGCGGCCGACCACCGGCCCGGGCGATCCCGCTCGAGGAGGTGCTCGTCGAGCGCTCGTCCGTATCACGCGCGGGCAAGTTGAAGCGGCGCCTGTACGAGACCGGCCTCAAGCAACGGACCTGTGAGCTGTGCGGCCAGGGTGAGACCTGGCAGGGCGCCACGATGGCGCTGATCCTCGACCACATCAACGGTGTCGGCGACGACAACCGGCTCGAGAACCTCCGCATCGTGTGCCCGAACTGCGCGGCGACCCTCGACACTCACTGCGGTCGCCGGAGCCGGATCGACCGCGCGCCACGCGAGCCTGCCTGCACTGCGGCGGGTCGTTCGTTCCAAAGTACCCCCAGCAGCGGTACTGCTCGCAGCGCTGCGGTGTCCATTCGCCAGGGACCGCGACGGCCATTTCCCGAGCGGCGCAAGGTGGAGCGCGCCGCCCTACGACGTCGCTGCTCGCGGAGACCCAGCGGATGGGCTTCAGCGCCGTCGGCCGGCAGCTACGGCGTCTCCGACAACGCCGTGCGCAAGTGGATTCGCTGGTATGAGGCGCGCCCGCGGAGCGGCAGGACGCAGCGTGAGCCCGTTGGCCCCACAGCTGCCGCGGCTGTCGTGCCCCGGCTGGCTCCGCACGTCCGCCGGGGTAGGATCAGCCGCCGTGGCTGCGCCGGTCGTCGTCATCCTTGCCGCGGGCCAGGGCACCCGCATGCGTTCGGCGCTGCCGAAGCTGCTGCATCCGCTGTGCGGGCGGCCGATCATCGCCTGGACGATCGCCGCCGCCCAGGCGGCCGGTGCCGGGCGGATCATCGTCGTCGACTCGCCCGAGCGGCGGCTGGAGTCCGATCGTCGGCGACGAGGTCGAGCTCGTCGTCCAGGAGCGGCCGCTGGGGACCGCCGACGCGGTGCGGCCGGCCACCGCCCGCCTCGGCGACGCCGAGACGGTGGTGGTGCTCAGGGGCGACGCGCCGCTGGTCAGCGTCGAGTCGCTGCGGGGGCTCGTCGCCCAGCACGCGCACTCGGGACCGGCGGGGACGATCGCCACGGTGGTGCTCGAGGACCCGCGCGGCTACGGCCGGGTCGTGCGGGCGCCGGACGGAACGGTCGAGCGGGTCGCGGAGACCAAGGCCCCGGGCGACGCCTCAGCGCTCGAGCTGCAGATCCGCGAGGTCAACACGGGGATGTTCGCCTTCGACGCGCCGGCGCTGGTGGCCGCGCTCGCCGAGGTGCGGGCCGACAACGCCCAGGGCGAGCACTACCTGCCCGACGTGCTGCCGATCCTGCGCGCCCACGAGCGGACGATCGACGCCTACGAGCTGGCCGATCCCGACGAGATGCTCGGTATCAACGACCGGATGCCAGCTCGCCGAGGTGACCGCCGTCGCCCAGCGCCAGATCCACGCCCGCCACATGCTCGCCGGGGTCACGATCGTCAACCCGGCCGCCACCGTCATCGACGTCGACGTCGAGATCGCCCCCGATGCCGTCATCGCCCCCTTCACCAGCCTCCACGGGCAGACGCGGATCGGCGCCGGCTCGACGGTCGGCCCGGCGGTCGACGCTGATCGACGCAACCGTGGGGGAGGGGTCGCAAGATCCTCCACGCCTACATCGACGGGGCGATCGTCGGCGATCGGGTGAGCGTCGGGCCCGTTCGCCTACCTGCGGCCCGGGACCATCCTGCGCGAGGGCTCCAAGGCGGGGACGTTCGTCGAGATCAAGAACTCCGACGTCGGCCCGGGGACGAAGGTGCCCCACCTCAGCTACATCGGCGATGCCGACATCGGGGAGCAGACGAACCTGGGGGCGGCGACGATCACCGCCAACTACGACGGCTATCGCAAGCACCGCACGACGATCGGCGCGCGGGTCAAGACGAGCGTCGACACGACCATCGTCGCCCCGGTGACCATCGGCGACGACGCCTACACGGGCGCCGGATCCGTCATCACCCACGACGTGCCCGAGGGTGCGCTGGGCGTCGCCCGGGCCCGGCAGAGCAACCTCGAGGGCTACGCCGAGCGCCGCCGCGAGCGGGCCGAGGCCGACCGGGCGCAGGCCGAACCGCAACCCCGCAAAGAGCGGCCATGACCTTCACCGAGTCGTCACCCCTCGCCCCTACACTGGTCGGCGAGATGGGCGTCGTCCAGACCCAGAGCGCGAACACGGCCCTCCGTCGCGACTACGACAAGCGTCTGATGCTCGTCACCGGCCGGGCCAATCCGGCGCTGGCGGGGCGGATCGCCGACAAGCTCGGGGTCGAGCTCTCCGACGCCAACCTCAAGACGTTCGCCAACGGCGAGGTGTACTGCCGCTACGAGGAGTCCGTCCGCGGGGCCGACGTGTTCATCGTCCAGCCGACCTGCGCCAACGCCGCGGCGGGGCTGACGCCCAACGACGCGCTGATGGAGCTGCTCGAGATGGTCGACGCCGCCGTCGGCGGCTCGGCGCACCGGGTCATCGCCGTCACCCCCTGGTACGGCTACTCGCGCCAGGACAAGAAGTCCGCTCCCGCGCGAGCCGATCAGCGCCCGCCTGGTGGCCCGCATGCTCGAGTCCGCGGGCATCGACCGGCTGCTCACCATGGACCTGCATTCCGGCCAGATCCAGGGCTTCTTCCAGAAGCCGTGCGACCACATGACGGCGCTGTTCATGCTCACCCAGTACTTCGCAGACCTCCAGCTCGAGGACCTGGTGGTCGTCTCGCCGGACGTCGGCCGGGTCAAGCTGAACAAGAACTTCGCCGCCAAGATCGGCGCCGACCTGGCGATCCTCAACAAGGAGCGCCCCGCCCAGCAGGTGGCCGAGATCACCTACGTGATCGGCGACGTGCGCGACAAGACCGCGCTGCTCGTCGACGACATGATCGGCACGGCGGGCACGCTCGCCGCCGCCGCCCAGGCCGTTCGCGACGCCGGCGCCCGCCGCGTCTACGCGGCCGCCACCCACGGCAACTTCTCCGGCCGCGCCTGGGAGAACCTGGCGGCGGCCGACTTCGAGCAGGTCGTCGTCACCGACACCATCCCGCTTCCGCCCGGCGCGCCCGACAACGTCCGGGTCCTCTCCTGCGCCGACCTGCTGACCAACTCGATCCGCCAGATCTTCACCGACGGATCCGTGTCCGACGTCTTCGGCGGCGAGAACCAGCTGTTCTGAGCCGCGTCTAGCGGTATAGTTTCCTTGAGTAGTTATCTGACTGCTACTTGGGGTCAGTGTCGCTGCTGCTGGGTCATGGGATGGCTAGAGGAGCCGCACCGCGGCTGCCGTGCCTGCTGATCGCCCTTTCCGGTGTTGTCACACGTGAGAGGTGGTCTCGTCCCGTGAATACCGCGCAGCAGCTGCGGGCGATGCATCGACCAGAGGACCGGCGATGAACAGCGAGGAACTCGCAGATGTGCTGAGCGAGTTCGCTCGCACGATGGTGACCGACTTCCCGATTCAGGGGATTCTGGATCACCTGGTCAAGCGGATCGTTGATGTGATGCCGATCAGCGCCGCGGGCGTGACTCTGATCGCTCCGGGCCTGGTGCCTCGCTACGTCGCCGCGTCCGACGCGTCGGCGTTGCGGTTTGAGATGCTGCAGACGAGGTCGCCGAGGGACCGTGCCTGGCCGCGTATCACTCCGGCACGGCGATCTCGATCCCGGATCTTCGCCGTGACGGCCGCTTCCCCACGTTCACACCGCGGGCCCTGGACGCGGGGCTGGCGGCGGCGTTTACGTTCCCGTTGCGTCACGATGACGTGCGGCTCGGAGCGCTTGACCTGTACCGCGACACCCCGGACGGGCTGACCGCGAGGTCGATGATCGGAGCTCAGACGCTCGCCGACGTCGCCGCGGCATATCTGATCAATGCTCAGGCGCGGTCTGACCTGCAGGACTCATCTGAGCAATCGCGCGAAGCTTCGCTGCATGATCCGCTGACCGGGTTGCCGAACCGGGTGCTGATGTTGCAGCTCCTGGATCATGCCTTTCGCCGCTCCCGCCGGTCAGGCCACCCATCCGCGGTGTTCTTCGTCGATTTCGACAAGTTCAAGGACATCAACGACGCCCACGGGCATCGAGTGGGCGATGAGTTGCTGGTGGCGGCGGCCGAACGGATGACCGCGATGCTTCGCCCGGGGGACAGCCTGTCCCGGCTGTCCGGTGACGAGTTTGTCGTCCTCTGCGAGGACCTCCACGAGCCCGGCGAGGCCGACCTCATCGCGCGGCGCTTTGATGGCGCCCTGACCGAGCCGTTTCGCCTCTCCGGCGTGGAGCTCACGATCTCGGCCAGCATCGGGGTTGCCTTCGCCGGCCGTGGCATCGACGCAGCGGAGGATCTGCTCCACGCCGCGGACGTTGCGATGTATGAGAAAAAGCGCGACCGCACCAGTCCCGATGCCGTCCTGGATCTCCGCGAGCTGCATCTCGCCGAACAGCACGCCGGCCTCGCCTACGCCATGCCCGGTGTCAGAGGCCGTGGCGAGCTGCACGTCGTCTACCAGCCGATCATCGACACGCTCAGCGGATCTCTCACCGGAGTTGAGGCCCTCATGCGCTGGACACACCCGAGCCGCGGGCCGGTGTCGCCAAACGTGTTCATACCGTTCGCCGAGCAATCCGGACAGATCATCGACCTCGGCCGCTGGGTGCTCGAGCAAGCCTGCGATGACCGAGACCGCTGTCAATGCCACCGGGCGGCGGACATCGCGCTCTCCGTGAACGTGTCGGCCCACCAACTCCTGAGCGTCGGGTTCGCCGACACGGTCGAGACGGTCCTCGCCGGCTCGAGCACCCGACCAGGACTGTTGACGCTGGAGATCACCGAGAGAGTCTTCTTCGGCGATGAGCAGCGCGCCCGGGTCGTGCTCGGCGAGCTCAAGGACCTCGGCGTGGGGCTGGCTCTCGACGACTTCGGGACCGGGTACTCCTCGCTGAGCTACCTCGACCAGCTCCCGATCGACAAGATCAAGCTCGACCGATCGTTCATCACCCAGCTCACCGGCACCCCGGCAAGCCAAGCCATGATCAGGGCGATCATCCAACTCGCTCACAGCCTGGAACTGTCAGTCGTATGCGAAGGCGTCGAAACCGACGAGCAATACGGTCACCTCGTCCACCTCGGCGCTGACTCCTGCCAAGGCTTCTACTTCGCGCAGCCGATGACGGCACCCACGCTCGAGACGCTGATCGGGGACCAGGCCAGCGAACAGATCTCGCGACTTCCCTGACCGCCCCGGGTCGGCGGTCAGGCCCCAGGGGAGCGCAGCTCGTCGATCTCCCGGGCGAGACGCAGGAGCGCGTTCTGGGTGTTGGCGAGCATCCTCTGCAGGCTGCGGACGGTGTCCGCGTCGGACTCGCCCTGCTGCAGCGCCTGGAGCTGGTCCTGACTGAGCCGGTGGCCCGAGAGCAGCTCTTTGATCTCGTCTTCCAGGCCGCTCATCGCGCCTCCGCCTTTCTCAGGAGCATGATCGCCGGAGCATACGGCCTGGGCCGCGACGCCTCGGGCCGCGGCTCGCGACAATCGGGACCATCGACGCCGACCGACACATCGCCGCCAGCGCCGGCGCGGCCCGCCTGATGGAGCTGCTGGGCCTCACCGAGGACGAGCTCTGCACGGCGCTGGGCGTCGACCCGCTGACCCTCCTCTCCGGCCAGCTCGATCACCGCCCGGAGCTGGCCATCCTGCTGACGTTGATCGACGAGGCCCAGGTGCAGGCCCAGGCCGGCCCGGCGATGCTCAGCCGGTGGGTCCGCTCGGCCGGGCCGCACGGCACCCCCCTCGACGCGCTGCTGGCCCGCGACTTCGCGGCCTTCGAGGACGCCCTGCAGGCCTTTGCCGAGCGGGGCTTCATCCTGCGGGGCGGCGGTGGTGGTGGCGGCCGTGGCTGAGCCGTTCGTGCACCACCTGCGCGTCCGCTACTCCGAGTGCGACTCCCAGGGGGTGCTGTTCAACGCCCACTACCTCGCCTACATCGACCACACGGTCACGGAGCTGTGGCGGGCCGCCTACGGCGGCTATCAGACGATGCTCGACCGCGGCGTGGACATCGTCGTCGCCGAGGCCAGCCTGCGCTTCCGGGGATCGGCCCGCTTTGACGAGGAGATCGCCCTGGCGGCGCTCGTCACCCATCTCGGCACCACGAGCATGTCGACCGATCACCGCTTCACCCGCACCCGAGACGGGGCGACCCTGCTCGAGGCGGAGACCCGGCACGTGTGGGTCGACCGGGCGACGGCCACCAAGACACCGATCCCCGAGTGGGCCCGCGCGGGCCTTGAGCCCTGGTATCGCCAGCGGGCGTGAGTCAGTCGTCGTCGGGATCCGGCGGCTTCTTCGGCCAGATCCCGATCGTGTGGTGAAAGGCGCGCGCGGCCATTCGCTCGACGAGCGCGGCGGCGCCGGCCATCACGCCGGCCTGCAGGGCACGGGCGGCCACCACCTTGGCGGTGCCGCCCTGGCCGGTGAGCGGCTGGGGCGGAGGCTCCTCGTCGACGCGCGACCACAGCGCGCGGAAGGTCTGGCGGCCCAGCAACCGGGCGAGAATCCCGGTGAGGATCGCAAACGGCTTGTAGAGGAGCCTCATGGCGCTGGAGCCTATCGCGACACCGCCGGTGCGCCCGATGTCCAGGGCCGGCCACGCCCGATGCTCCAGTTGGCGGTTGTGACTGACCGGCCGGCGTGGCTAAATATCGAGGCGTAGCTGCCGATCTGTTGCAAAAGGAGCGCTCATGCTCGACGAGGATCACACCCAGGATGGCGCCGCCGCGGAGGACCTGCTGCGCCGCGCCCTGCTCGATGAATCGTCGGCGGTTGCCGTCTCGCTGCGGGTCGACGGCCTGCCCCTGTCCGAAGCCGTCACCGTCATCTTCCACGGCCGGCGCGATCTCGGCACGCTGCAGACCTACGTGACCGCCGGCAGCCGGGGGGCGGGGGCGACCGTCTCCGCCAGTGAGCTGCTGCGCGTCCCCTGCGACCTCGACCTCGCCGACGCCGAGGACCGCGAGGCGGCCGAGCAGCTCTACGTCGAGCAGGCCACGCTGCTGCGCGACACCCTCGTCGGCGCCGACACGGTGCTCGACGTGTGGCGCGAGCCGCTGTCCGAGCTCGCCCACAGCGACGTGGCCATCAACCACTCCGTGCAGCTGTCCGTCAAGCTCCCCGCCCACCGGCTGCTGCCGACCGCCCTGGTGGCCACGGAGTCCCAGCTCGTCGTCACCCCCGTGTGCAGCGCCCGGACGCTGGCCGACGGGCGCCCGCCGATGGGCATCGCCTGCGCCCAGCAGGAGTTCGCCCGCGTCTATCCGCTGGCCGACGATCCCGAGCGGTGCGTCGAGGACTTCCTGGCGCTCGCCGCCGAGCACGCCCTCCGCCTCGCCGAGAAGCTCGAGCACCAGGAGGCCTCCGTGCTGCGCTTCCTCGAGATCAGCGACACCTAGAGCGCGCTACCGTCCGCGCCCGATGCGGCGCCGCAAGCTCGTGACCCTGATCGCCGCCGGGGTCGTCGTCTTCCTGGTCATCTCGGGGCTGCTCGCCCGGGCGCTGAGCCTCGACGGGGCCGAGAACGCCGCCATCACCCGGCTCGTCACCGCCGAGGCCCACGGCGACGCCGGCCGGATCGTGGCCCTCATCGACGGCTGCCGCCGGGACACGGCCTGCCAGCTCCGTGCCCAGGCCAACGCCCGGGCCCTCGGGCACCCCGGCGCCGTGACCGTCGTCCAGATCCTCCACTCGGCCGGCTTCTCCTTCGGTGCCACCACCGGCACCGCTCGGGTCGCCTGGGTGGTGGGCAAATCGCTGCCGCGCGTCCAGTGCGTTCGCGTCCGCCGCGCCGGCGGGATCCTCGAGGGCTACACCATCGAGCTGCAGCACATCAGCGCGCGGATCAAGTCCGACATCGACTGCCCGCGGAGCTACTGAGGCGCCGGCGGGCTAGCGGTGCGGCGTGCGCACCGGCCGGCGGGCCGGCTCGCGTGCCGGACGCCGGGCGGGAGCGGGACGGCGGTCGCGCAGCCGTCCGTGCTCGCGCAGGCGAACGCCGGCGGGAACGGCGTCGGGAAGGGGGATGCCGCCGCGCGGGGGAGAGGGCGGAGCGGGGGGCACCTTGGGGCCGCGGCCCCAGCCGTCGTCGCTCTCGCCGTCTCGACGGGGCTTGGGCGCCGGGGTGTCCTTGAGGGCGGGAATCATGAGAACTGCCACACACGCCAGACCCACCAGGTGAACCCCTGCGATCCACAGCATCAGCTGTGCTCCCTCCGACATGGACACAACTTTACCGCAGCTCCCCCGGGGTGCGCCAGCGTTTTCGCCCGCTGGCCGCTACCATCGAACGCCGCCATGTCAGTGAAAGCGACAACCAGCCTGACGGTCGCCCCGCGGGAGCCGATGGGCTCGCGCCAGGCCCGCCGTCTGCGCCGTGAGGGCAATGTCCTCGGCGTCGTCTACGGCGGCGACGAGGACCCGCTGAGCTTCCTCGTCCCCGAGCGCACGCTGCGCCACGCGCTGGCCGACGCCGGCGCGGTCATGGACCTGACCATCGAGGGCGGCACCACCACCCCGGTCGTCGTCAAGGACCTCGTCCGCCATCCGGTCAACGGCGCGACGCTGCACATCGACCTGCTGCGCGTGCGCCTCGACGTCAAGATCCAGGCCACCGTCGGCCTCGAGCTGACCGGGATCGAGGATGCCCCGGGGACCGTCGACGGCGGCGTCCTGGACCAGATCACGCACGAGCTGACGATCGAGGCGCTGCCCAACGACATCCCCGACGGGCTCACCCATGACGTCTCGACCATGCAGATCGGCGACACCATCACCCTGGACGCCATCCAGACTCCCGGGTCCGTCGTCCTCATCGACGATCCCGAGACCGTCATCGCCACCCTCAGCCCGCCGCGTCTCCAGGTCGAGGCCGACGAGGAGATCGAGTCCGAGACTGAGGTCGTCGGCGAGGGCGAGGCTGCTGCCGACGACGACGCTGGTTCGGGCGACGCGGCCGACGCCTCGAGCGGCGGCGGCGACGACTCCGGCGCCTAGCGCCCGGCGGGTCGCTTCATGGCTCCGCCGGGACGCGGCGGCGCCCCCGCCGACTGGCTGATCGTCGGTCTGGGCAACCCCGGACCGGAATACGACCGCACCCGCCACAACATCGGGTTCGAGATCGCCCACACCCTCATCGACCGCTGGGAGCTGCCCAAGCCCAAGCAGCGCTTCCGGGGCCTGTTGACCGAGGGGCGGCTGCCTGCCACCGACCGCCCCGGACCCCGGGTGGCCGTGCTGCTCCCCCAGACCTACATGAACGAGGCCGGCCAGTCCGTCGGCCCCGCCCGGGGCGCCCTGCTGGAGGGCGACCTCGACCGCCTGCTCGTCCTGCACGACGAGATCGACCTTCCCTTCGGTGAGATCCGGGTTCGCCTGGGGGGTGGGCTGGCCGGCCACAACGGGCTGAAGTCGCTCCGCCAGGGGCTCGGCTCGACGGACTTCGGGCGCGTCCGGGTGGGCGTCGGGCGCCCGGCGACGACGGACCCCGATCGAGTGGCCGCCTACGTCCTCGGCCGGTTCGCCGAGCCCCGCGAGGACGTCGCCGCCCTCGTCGACGCGGCCGCCGACGCCGCCGAGCGCGCGGTGCGCGACGGCCTGGAGTAGGGCGTCCGGCCAGGGGAGCGGGCGCTCCTAGACTGGGAATGGCCCCCCTCGATGCTCTCGACGCTCCTCTCCCACGCCGACGACGATCCGCAGACCGCCGCGCTCGCCCGCGACGGCGGCGATGCCTTCGTCTCCCAGTCGCTGCGCCCGTACCTCATCGCCGCGCTGCTGGACCGCGATCCCGAGCGCCCGGCGATCGTCGTCGCCAGCGACGACCGGGCCGCCCGTGACCTCGCGGCCGGCCTGAAGGCCTGGCTCGCCCCCCGCAGCGTCCGCTACTACCCCAGCCGCGGCGTCGCCTACGAGTCGCACCTGGCGCCGCCGCCGCATCTCGTCGGTCTGCGGATCGCCGCCCTCGACGGCCTCCTGGAGCCCGCGGAGGGCGCGGCGCCGGTCGTCGTCGTCAGCGCGGTGGCGCTCAGCGAGAAGGTGCCCGACCGCGCGATGCGCCCGCACGGCTTCGCCTTACGCCCCGGGGAGCTGATCGACCTCGACGAGGCCGCGCTCGACCTGGTGGCCGCCGGCTATGAGCGCGTCGACCAGGTCGAGGACCGCGGCCAGTTCGCGATCCGCGGGGGCCTGCTCGACCTCTTCCCGGCCACCGAGGACCGCGCCGTCCGCGTCGACCTCTTCGGCGACGAGATCGAGTCGCTGCGCTGGTTCTCCACCTTCACCCAGCGCTCGCTGGGCGACGCCGACGTGGTGGAGGTCGCGCCGGCGGCCGAGCTGGCTCCGGAGCACCGGGAGCTGGCGGAGATCGCCGCCCTCGAGGACGCGGGGGATCGCCCGCCGATCACGGAGCTGTTGCCCGTCGAGCAGCTTCTATCCGCTGCTGGAGCTGGTCGGGTCCCAGGCGTCCGTGATGATCGCCGGCTCCGAAGAGCTCAGCCCGGCGCTCGCCGACCACTGGCAGGACGTCACCGCCGCCTTCCACGACGCCGACGCCCACGCCCTTTACGTCGACCCCGACGAGATCATGCGCCGCGCTCGCCGGGCGGGTGCAGATCCGCCTGAGCAGCATCGATCAGGACCAGCGCTTCGCCTTCCGCGCCCAGACGGCCGACATCGCCGCCCGCGGCCTCAAGGAGGCCGAGCCCGAGCTGGAGAAGCTCGCTCGCTCGGGGTACCGCACGGTGCTGACCTTCGCCGGGCGCGGCGAGGGCGAGCGCTTCGCCTACAACCTCGGCCGGCTCAAGGTCCGCTGGCTGGAGGAGGACCCGGACGCGGCCGCCGGGGCCGGGCTGCTGACCCTCGCCAACGCCCGCGTCCAGCTGGGCTTCATCGCCCCCCAGTTTCACCTGGCGGTCATCCCCGACCACCGGCTGTTCGCCCGCCGCCGCGCCTCCGAGCGCCCCGGCCGCGAGCGGGGCCGGGCCCGCGGGGTGCTGCGCAGCTTCGCCGACCTGCGCACCGGCGACATCGTCGTCCATGAGGACCACGGGATCGCCCGCTTCGCCGGCTTTGACACCAAGACGGTGGCCAACGTCACCCGCGACTACCTCTACCTCGAGTACGCCGGCTCAGATCGGGTGTTCGTCCCCGTCGACCAGCTGGCCAAGATCAGCCGCTACGTGGCGGCGGGGGGATCGCATCCGCCGCTGTCAAAGCTCGGTGGGACCCGCTGGGACACGATCAAGGCCCGCGCCCGGCGTGCCGCTCAGGAGCTGGCGGGCGAGCTCTTGAACCTCTACGCCGAGCGCAAGCGCCGCGAGGGTCACGCCTTCCCGATGGACACGGATTGGCAGCGGGAGTTCGAGGACGCCTTCCCCTACACGGAGACGCCTGACCAGCGTGATGCCATCGAGTTCGTCAAGGCCGACATGGAGTCGGCGCGGCCGATGGACCGGCTCATCTGCGGCGACGTCGGCTACGGCAAGACGGAGGTCGCCCTGCGGGCCGCCTTCAAGGCCGCCCAGGACGGCAAGCAGGTGATGGTCCTGGCTCCGACGACGATCCTCGCCCAGCAGCACTTCGGCACCTTCTCCGAGCGGCTCAAGGACTATCCGGTCACCATCGAGCACGTCTCGCGCTTCCGCTCGGCGGCGGAGCAGAAGGACGCCATCGCCCGCTTCGGCAAGGGCGAGGTCGACATCCTCATCGGCACCCACCGCCTGCTCTCCCGCGACGTGCGGGCGCGCGACCTCGGGCTGCTGGTGGTCGATGAGGAGCAGCGCTTCGGCGTCAAGCAGAAGGAGCTGCTGCGCCAGCTCAAGCTGCGCGTCGACGTCATCGCGATGAGCGCCACACCGATCCCCCGCACGCTGCAGATGTCACTCGCCGGGGTCCGCGACATCAGCGTCATCGAGACCCCGCCGGAGGGCCGGCGGCCGATCAAGTCCTACGTCGGCGAGTACGACGAGGAGCTGGTGCGCCGGGCGCTCATCCGCGAGAAGGAGCGCAGCGGCCAGGCGTTCTTCCTGCACAACCGGGTGGAGACGATCGAGGAGACGGCGGTCCGCCTGCGCGGCCTGTGCCCCGGGATGCGCTTCCTCGTGGCCCACGGCCAGATGGACGAGGGCGAGCTGGAGGAGCGGATGCTCGAGTTCCTGCGCGGCGACGGCGACGTGCTGGTGTGCACGAGCATCATCGAGTCGGGCATCGACATCCCCCAGGCCAACACCCTGATCGTGGAGCGCGCCGACCAGTTCGGGCTCAGCCAGCTCTACCAGATCCGCGGCCGGGTGGGCCGCTCCAAGGAGCGCGCCTATGCGTATCTGCTGTATCCCTCAGCGGCCGCGTTGACGCCGGAGGCCGGCCAGCGGCTGAGCGCGCTCTCTGACTACACGGAGCTGGGCGCCGGCTTCAAGATCGCGATGCGCGACCTCGAGCTGCGCGGCGCCGGCAACCTGCTGGGCGACGAGCAGTCCGGCCACGTGGCGGCCCTCGGTTTCGAGCTCTACATGCAGATGCTCGACGAGGCGGTCGAGGCCGCCGACGCCGCCGGCGGCAGCCCGACGGACGACTGGGAGCCGGTCCGCCTCGACGTCAACGTCGACGCCTACGTCCCGTCTGACTACGTGCCCTACGAGCAGGCCAAGGTCGAGGTCCACCGCCGGATCGCCGGCGCCCGCGAGGTCTCCGAGCTGATGGCGCTGCGCGAGGAGCTCGAGGATCGCTTCGGCCCCGAGCCCGATCCCCTGCGCAACCTCATCCTCCTCCAGCAGGCGCGGATCAAGTTCGGCCAGGCGGGCGCCCAGTCCGTCACCGTGCGCGCCGACCGGCTGGCGGTCACGCCGATCGAGCTTGACTCGACCCGGGCCAAGGCGATCCGCGCCGAGATCCCCGAGGCCCTCTACGAGTCCGGCAAGTCGCAGCTCTCGATGCGCGTGCCCAAGGATCCCCAGCAGCAGTTCCCGGCGATCGTGCGGGCGGCCGACGTCCTGCTGTCCGTGACCCGCGGGGCGCAGGAGGACGCGGGCGAGCGGGTGCCCGTCAGCGCCTGACCCCTGTCGCCCCGCACGGGCGGGCGCGCTTATGAGGCCCGTAAGAGTCACCGCGACGCAACCGCTTCATCACAAGCGGGTCGCTACTATCGGCCGAGTCGTATGAAGACGTGGAAGTCCATCCCGGCGCTTGGCGCCTTTTTTGTGCTCGTAGCCATGGCCCTCTCGGCCTGCGGGTCAAGCGTTCCCGGTAACTCGGTGGCCGTGGTGGCCGGCAACCCGATCAGCCTCAAGGCGTTCAACCACTGGATGTACGTGGACGCCAAGGGTCAGGCGGCCCAGAGCCCCGGTCAGCCGGTGATCGTGCCCAACGATCCGCCGCAGTTCACGGGCTGCATCGCCCAGGCGCGCTCGCAGATCGCGAGCCTCAAGAAGACGCCGGTCAAGACGCTGCGGGCCGACTGCAAGCAGCTCTTCACCTCGCTGTCCTCGCAGGTCATGGACTTCCTGATCAAGGCCTACTGGTACCAGGCGACCGCCCACAAGCTGGGCATCAACCTGACGGAGAAGCAGGTGCAGGCGGCGCTCGTCAAGGCCAAGAAGGGCCAGTTCTCGACCGCCGCCCAGTTCCAGGCGTTCCTCAAGCAGAGCGGCCAGACGCAGGCCGACATCGAGTACCGCGTACGGGTCAACCAGATCTTCATGAAGCTGACCGCCAAGCATCCGACGACGGTCACCCCCGCCAAGATCAGCGCCTACTACGCCGCGCACAAGGCGCAGTTCGGCACCCCCGAGTCGCGCGACATGCGGATCGTGCTGACCAAGACGGCCGCGCAGGCCACCACCGCCAAGAAGGCGCTGCAGAAGGGCCAGAGCTGGACGGTGGTCGCCAAGAAGTACTCGACGGACCCGACGACCAAGAGCAAGGGCGGCGTCGCTCACCGGCGTCACCGCCGGCCAGCAGGACGCGGCGCTCTCCAAGGCGGCCTTCGCCGCCCAGCCCAACAAGCTCGTCGGGCCCGGTCAAGGGCCAGTTCGGCTACTACATCGTCGAGGTGACGAAGATCACCCCGTCGACCCAGAAGAGCCTTGCCCAGTCGACCGCGCTGATCAAGCAGACGCTGACCGGCCAGCTCCAGCAGGCCGCCCAGACCGCGGTCGACACCCAGGCCAAGAAGGACTGGCTGTCCAAGACGACCTGCCGCTCGCATCTACGCGATGGCCGACTGCAAGGGCTACAAGGCCCCCAAGACGGCCACCGCCCCGGCGACCGGCGCCACCGCCCCGGCGAGCGGGGCCACCGCCCCGAGCAGCGGCACCCCGGCGCCCAGCAGCGGCGCCACCGGCACGACGCCGGCGCCGTCAGCCACGGCCAGCGCCTCCTCGAGCGCCACCGCCACCACCAGCAAGTAAGTGGCCGACCAGGACCGGGACGCCGCGGCGGCGCTGACCCACCTGGATCAGATCACCCGGCGCCTGCGGCGCGAGTGCCCGTGGGACCGCGAGCAGGACGAGCGCACGATCGTGCCCCACACCGTCGAGGAGGCCTACGAGCTGGCCGACGCGGCCAACCAGGGCGATGACGCCAAGCTGCTCGACGAGCTGGGCGATGTCCTCTTCCAGGTCCACTTCCTGTCGCTGCTGCTCGAGGAGCGCGGCGCCGGCGACCTCGCCCAGGTGGCCGAGCACGTCACCCAGAAGCTGATCCGCCGCCACCCGCATGTCTTCGGCGAGACGGAGGCCGACACCGCCACGGACGTTCTGCAGAAACTGGGACGAGATCAAGAAGTCAGAGCCCGGCCGCGAGCCGGGGATCTTCGGTGAGGTGCCCGAGAACCTGCCGGGCCTGCTTCATGCCCGCAAGGTTCAGCGCCGCGTCGCCTCCACTGGCTTTGACTTCCACGACGATGATCTGAGCGTTCCCCTCCAGGCGGTGCGCGACGAACTCGACGAGCTCGAGCACGCCGCCCAGCCGCCGACGACCGCGACGCCCGCTTTCACGAGCTCGGCGACGTCCTCTTCGCGGCCGTCAACGTCGCCCGCAAGCTGCACCTCGACCCCGAGCTCGCGCTGCGCGCGGCCTCCGGCCGTTTCGCGAGCCGGATCACCGTCGCGGCCGAGCAGGCCGCATCCGACGGCGGAAGCTGGGACGATCTCCCGCCTGAGCGACAGCTCGAGTACTACGCCCGCGCCCGCCTCGCCGAAGGAGACGACGAGAACCGATGAGCCAGATCGAGCACGTGCACGCCCGCCAGATCCTCGACAGCCGGGGCAACCCCACCGTCGAGGTCGAGCTCAGCGTCCGCTCGGGCGCCTGGGGCCGGGCGGCCGTTCCCAGCGGGGCCTCGACCGGGGAGTTCGAGGCCACCGAGCTGCGCGACGGCGGCTCGGACTGGATGGGCAAGGGCGTCACCCACGCCGTCGACAACGTCAACGGGGAGATCGCCACCGCGGTGCGCGGCCAGGACGCGGCCAGCCAGGCGGCCCTGGACCGCATGCTGATCAGCCTCGACGGCACGCCCAACAAGTCCCGGCTGGGCGCCAACGCGCTGCTGGCGGTGTCCCTGGCGGCGGCCCACGCCTCGGCGGCCGAGGAGCGGCTGCCGCTGTGGCGCTATCTGGGCGGCGAGACCGCCCACGTGCTGCCGGTGCCGATGATGAACGTGCTCAACGGCGGCGCCCACGCCGACAACGCCGTCGACTTCCAGGAGTTCATGATCGTCCCCGTGGGCGCCCGGACGCTTCGCCGAGGCGCTGCGGATGGGCACCGAGGTCTACCACCACCTCAAGGCGTGGCTGCACGAGCAGGGCCACTCCACCGCGGTCGGCGACGAGGGCGGCTTCGCCCCCGACTTCGAGTCCAACGAGCAGGCGCTCGAGGCGCTGATGGCGGGCATCCGCGCCGCCGGCTACGTCCCCGGCGACCAGGTGGCGATCGCGCTGGACCCCGCCGTCTCCGAGCTGCACACCGACGAGGGCTACGTGCTCGAGCACGAGGGCCGCACGCTGAGCGCCGACGCAGATGGCCGACTACTGGGTCGACCTCGCCGGCCGCTATCCGATCATCTCGATCGAGGACGGGATGGACGAGGAGGACTGGGACGGCTGGTCGACGCTGACCCAGCGCATGGGCAACCGCATGCAGCTCGTCGGCGACGACCTGTTCGTCACCAACACCCAGCGGCTCAAGCGCGGCATCGAGTCCGGCGTGGCCAACTCGATCCTCATCAAGGTCAACCAGATCGGCACCCTGACCGAGACGTTCGCCGCCATCCGCATGGCCCGCGAGGCCGGCTACTCGGCGGTCATGTCGCACCGCTCGGGGGAGACCGAGGACGTGACGATCGCCGACCTGGCGGTCTCCACGGGCTGCGGGCAGATCAAGACCGGCGCGCCGGCGCGCTCGGACCGCGTCGCCAAGTACAACCAGCTGCTGCGCATCGAGGAGGCGCTCGGCCCCGACGCCAGCTACCCGGGCCGGACGGCGTTTCGCTCCTGAGGGTCGGCCGCTGGCCGGGGTAGGGCGAGAGGCGATGCACCCGGCGTTGCAGCAGGAAGGAGGACGGCCGCGTCGAACGAAGGCGTCAAGGGATGCCGCCCGCCCGTTCCGCCTCAGCCTCCGCCGCCCCGCGCCGTGCGCCGCGCACCGCTCCGGGACGCCCGCGCCGCCCGCCGCCCAAGCCCCACAAGGTCCTCCTGCGCCCCCCGGCGCTGCGCGTCCGCTGGGACCGCGCCGGGCGGGTCGGACTGCTCGTCGTGCTGGCGATCGTCGTGGGGCTCTACGTCGAGCACACGCTCTCCTACTTCTCGACCCGCACGCAGTCCAACCAGCAGCAGGCGATCGTCAACGCGCTGAGCAGCCAGAACCGCCGGCTGGCGCGGCCAGCTCAAGGCGCTCAACGACCCGGCGACGATCGTGCGCGACGCGCGCGCGCTGGGCATGGTCCGCCCCGGCGAGCGGGCCTACGCGCTCATCGGCAGCCCGCAGCACTGACGCCGCGCGCCGCTGCGCCACGCCGGAGCGCCGCGGTGCCCCGGAGCGCCGATGAGCGTCCGCTACGAGGACCTGATCGGCCTGTGGCAGGAGGGCCAGCGCCGCCTGCGCGAGGCCGCGCCGGCCGACCGGCCTGCGCTCGAGCGGGTCGTCGACGAGCTCGTGGTGCAGCTGCGCCGCCGCCTCGGCGGGCCCTTCACCGTCGTCCGAGCTCGCCCAGCTGTACATCGAGCAGGGAACCGACTGGTGCTTCGACGTGGCCGTGCGGGTCGCGCCCAGCACCCCGGCGGCCTGGGATCTGACCACGGTGCCGGGCGCCGCCTACGCGCGCTACGCGCGCGAGGCGAGCGACTACACCACCGGGCGCCGTCTGCGCCGACGGCTGAGCCGCGTCCTATCGTCGTCGTTGTCGGAGTCCGGCTCGCCGGCGCGGCGGATCACGATCTGATCCTCCTCGATCGCCACCTCGACGGGCCGGTGGCCGGCCCAGTGCTCGGCGTAGACGGGATCGTCCTGGACGGCGGGATCGAGCCACAGTCCGTAGCCCTCCTCGCCGTGGTCGAAGGTCGCCTCCAGCGTGCCGGAGGTGCGGCGGCGGCCGCGGCCTCCGCGTCCGCCGCGGCGGCCGCGACGGCGGCGGGCCGGCTTGTCGGCGCCTCGTCGTCCTCGTCGTCGTCGTCGGTCTCCGCTCGTCGTCGGCGGCCGCGGCGGCGGCGTCGAGCTCGGCGGCGATCAGCGCATCGTCCTCGGCGCGCAGGTCGATCTCGTCGTCGAAGTCGGCGCCGCGGCAGCGCCTTCGGCGTCGTCGCCGGGCTCGAGCGCCTGCTCGCGCTTGAAAGTTTGGATCTGCTGAACGGTGACCTCCAGCTGGTGGGCGATCCAGGCGTCGGTGCGTCCTTGGCGGACCCAGGCGCGGATTCGGTTGAGCTCAGGTCTGAGTGATTTGCGGGCCATATGAGCGCGGAGACTAGTACAGGCGACGGCGACGAGCCCGGGGGACCTGCGCCGTCTCGGACAGATGCGAGCGATACCCGTGCAAAAGCACCGGATGTCTGGAACCGTTCGAGCGGTGGCGCTATGCTGCCAGCAGGGCAGGAGCGCGCTGGGTGGCGGATGCGCCCTACTCGTATCTGCAGGCCGAGCAGGGAGGCAACGCATGCTGGTCCTGACCCGGAAGTCCAACCAGAGCATCATGATCGGCGACGACATCGAGGTCTCGGTGCTCGCGATCATGGGCGAGAAGGTTCGGATCGGGATCCAGGCGCCACGCGATGTTCCGGTCTTCCGCAAAGAGGTCTACCTCGAGATCCAGCAGGAGCGCTCGGCGAGGAGCCGAGCGGACGCCCGCGAAGAGGTCGACGCGGCGCTGCGGCCTCGGCGGCGACGCCGAGCTCGGCGGCGACGGCCGAGGCAGTCACGCGCCCGGCGCCGGCTGCTAGGCGTCAGCCGAGCAGCCGGTACAGCGTCTCGAACATCGCGGCGGTCACCAGCAGGGCCGTGGCGATGAGCGACAGCACGAGCACCCAGTAGCGCAGCGAGCTGCGCTTGCTGCTCGCGCTCGTGGGTGCGCAGCCGCGACCGGCGCACGGCGTGACGGCGCAGCGTTTCGCGACGATTCCGGTCCAGCTGCGCCTCGTGCCGGAACTCCTGCTCCAGCTGCGCGAGGCTCTGGCGCATCTTCATCGCCACGCGGCGAGCCTACCAATCGGTGCAGGATCGCGTGCAGAGCGCGGGACGCAACGTCTCGTGCGCCCCCGCGCCGGCGAGCCGTCAGGCGACCTTCTGGCCCTCGTAGACCTCGACGAAATGCAGGTAGTTGTCGGCGACCTGGGACGACGGCGGCCGCGCGGTCGAGCTCCTCGGCGAGGAAGCCCTTGAGCGCGTCCCACCAGATCGAGCGGCCGATGGCGAAGCCGATGAAGCCCTCGACGGTGGCGGCGACCTGCGAGCCACTGCTCGACCTTCTCGGTCGAGGCGCCGCGGCCCAGCAGGACGCAGGTGCACGCCCTCGCGGCCCTCGCCGGAGCGGGCCTGCTCGGCGAGCATGACCGCGTCCTCGCGGTCGTCGACGCCCTCGATCTTCCACATGTCGACCTCGATCCCGCGCGTCCTGGACAGTCCTCGATGGCGCGGCGCATCAGCTCGGGACGCAGCTCGGCGTCGTAGCGGTCGGCGTCGCCGTCGACGGAGGCGAGCTGGTCCTCGGTGGCGGGGACGAGCAGCTCGAAGAGGAACTTGCGGTCGTGGTCGTGCAGCCAGTCGGCCAGCTCCTTGAGGCGGCCCAGCTGGCGCTCGTTCATCTCCGCGTCGGGGTCGTCGGGGTTGTAGCGGACGAGGACCTTGGAGAAGTCCGGGTCGAAGTCCTCGATGTGGGCACCGAAGTCGGCGCCGTACTGGAAGTCGAACTCGTTCTGGCCGGACTTCTCGACCGGCATCGCCAGCTTGAGCCCGTGCTCCTTGGCCCGCTGGGGGATGTCGGAGCCGAACTGCTCGTCGACGAGCACGCCGGTGGCGCCGGCCTCGGCGCCGCGCTAGACGGCCTCCTCCATGCCCTCGTAGATCAGCCGCTTGGCGTCGGAGATCGTCTCGGTCTGCTCGGGGGTCGGGTCGCCCTCGATCCCGAACATCTTCTTCTGGAACGAGCCGCGGTGGTCGAACGCGAGGATGTAGAGCTTGCCGTCGTATCCGAGTGCCATGAGATCGCCCTTCTCAATTGAACTTTGTCGCCTGAACCGAGTCTAGCGGCTCGCGAACTGCCCGGGGGCACGCTACCGGTCGCCGATACGCTCCGCGCGTGGAGCACCGCTTCGAGGGACACGCCTACACGCTGGGGATCGAGGAGGAGCTGATGATCCTCGACGCCGAGCCGCTTCGAGCTCGTCAACGCGATCGAGCGGATGCTCGAGCCCGCCCCGTGGGCGAGATCAAGCCCGAGCTGATGGAGTCGGTGCTGGAGATCTCCACCGACCCGTGCGCGACACTCGCCGAGGCCGGCGAGCAGCTGCGGGCGCTGCGCCGCCAGGTGGCGGCCACCGCGGCCGGCAAGGGCCTGGCGATCGGGTCGGCGGGCACCCACCCGTTCGCCATGTGGGAGGACCAGCGGATCGTCGCCCGCCCCCGCTATCGCGACCTCATCTCGGCGCTGCGCTTCGTCGCCCGCCAGGAGCTGATCTTCGGGATGCACGTCCATGTCGGCATCGACAACCCCGACAAGGCGATCCACGTCGCCAACGGGATGCGGATCCACATGCCGGTGCTGCTCGGCCTGTCGGCCAACTCGCCGTTCTGGCGGGCCGCCGGCACCGGGATGGCCTCGACCCGGACGCCGATCTTCCGCGCCTTTCCCCGGGTCGGCATCCCGCCCTCCTATGAGGACTGGGAGGACTACGAGCGGCGGATCGAGTTCATGATCACCGCCGGGGTGATCGAGGACTACACCTACCTGTGGCACGACGTCCGTCCCCATCCCAAGTTCGGCACGGTCGAGATCCGGGTGATGGACTCCCAGACCCACCTCGAGCACTCGCTCGGCCTGGCGGCGCTCGTCCAGGCGATGGTCAAGGAGCTCTCCGAGCACTTCGACTCCGGCCAGCGGCTCTCCACCTATCCCGTTCGAGATGCTCGACGAGAACAAGTGGCTGGCCGCCCGCCACGGCCTCGAGGGCGAGCTCGTCGACCTGCCGAGCTCCGACCGGGTCTCCACCCGGGCGCTCGCCCGGCGGCTGCTGGACCGCATGCGCGAGCACGCCACGGACCTGGGATCCGTCAGCCAGCTCGACGCGGTCGAGGACCTGCTGACGCGGGGCAACGGGGCGACCCGCCAGGTCGTCGTCTACGAGGCCAATCACGATCTGCGCGAGGTGATGGCGGAGATCGTCGCGGCCACGCTGGCCTGACGGCCGGCCGCGCTGGCCGACGGCCGACCGCGCGGCCGCGGGCGCAGACGAAGGGTTCCGGGCGGGAAGCGCCCGGTTCTACAATCGGTTCGTGAGCACCGGCGGCCAAGAGCTGTTCGTGGTCTGCAAGAGCTGCGGATCCGAGGTCAGTCCCTACATCACCGAGTGCCCGTACTGCGGCAACCGGCTGCGCAAGCGCGCGCCGAAGCTCGACCGGGACGGTCGCCCGGCCCAGCCCAAGGTCCGTCGCTCGGCGCCGCCGCTGCTGCCCCGCCTCAAGCGCGGCGAGATCCCCGGGATCCGCGCCGATCGCCATCCCTACGCGACCGGGCTGCTCGTCGTCCTGGGGCTCGTCGGCTGCCTGCTGTGGCGCACGGGGCTGATCGACGAGAGCAAGCTGATCATCCTCGGCAAGCCGGGCGCGCAGTGGTGGCGCCTGTTCACCGCGGCCTTCACCTACGACAACACCGGCTACGCGTTCGTGGCCATCGGTTCCATCGCCCTCTTCGGGTGGCTGATCGAGCGCCGCCACGGGCCGGTGGCGGTCCTCGTGCTGTTCGTCGTCGGCGGCGTCGGCGGTCTGGCCGCCACCGCCGCGCTCTATGCGGTGCCGGTCGCCGCTGGGGGCCAACGGCGCCGCCCTGGCGCTCGTCTGCGCGTGGGCGGTCCCCGACCTGCTCGAGCTGCGGCGCAGCGGGGACGTCGAGGGCGACCTCATCGGGGCGGCGGCGATCGCGGCGGCGATCGTGCTCATGCCGCTCGCGCTGCCCGAGGCCAGCTGGATGTCAGATGTCGTCGGCGTGCTGGCCGGCTTCGGCATCGGGCTGCCGCTGGCCCGCCTCAACGTACGCTGACGGGCGCTCTCAGCGGACGCTCACCACCCCCGGCTCGCCCTCGCGCAGCCGGCCGATCACCGCTCCCGGCACCGCGCCGGCGTCCGCGGGGGCCAGCGCCACCAGCAGCCCGCCGGAGGTCATCGCGTCACAGACGAGCCACCGGTGCGCCGCGCCGACGTCATCGGCGAAGGTCGTGAACGACTCGGCGTGGGCGCGGTTGCGCCGCGTGCCGCCGGCGATCGCCGCCTCGTCGCCGTGCTCGAGCAGCGCCAGGACGCCCGCGATGGCCGGCACCGCCCGGGCATCGAGCTCGGCCGCCACCCCGCTGGCCAGCGCCAGCTCGTGCAGGTGGCCGAGCAGCCCGAAGCCGGTCACGTCCGTCATCCCGTGAGCGCCCGCCGCGAGCGCCGCGCGGGCGGCAGCGGCGTTGAGCTCAGTCATCACGGCCACCGCGGCCTCGAGCCCCGACCTCCCGGCGGGCAACCCGTGCTTGAGCGCGGTCGTCACCGCCCCCACCCCGAGCGGCTTGGTCAGCACCAGGGCGTCCCCGGGGCGCCCGCCCCCGTTGGTCAGCAGCCGGTCGGGGTGGACGGTGCCGGTGACCGCCATCCCGTACTTGGGCTCGGGGTCGTCGATCGAGTGGCCGCCGACGATCGGCACCCCCGCGCGCGCGGCGGTGTCGGCCCCGCCGCGGAGGACCTCCGTCAGGACGCCGGCACCCAGCCGCTCCAGGGGGAAGGCGACGAGGTTGAGCGCGCTGAGCGGCTCGGCGCCCATCGCGTAGATGTCGGAGAGGGCGTTGGCGGCGGCGATCTGACCGAAGGTGAACGGGTCGTCGACGATCGGGGTGAAGAAGTCGACGGTCGAGACGATCGCCAGGTCGTCGCGGACGCGCACCACGCCGGCGTCGTCGTGGCCCGCGAAACCCACGAGCACCCGCCCGTCATCGACCGGCGCCCAGCCGGCCAGCAGCGGACCGAGCGCCGCCGGGGGCAGCTTGCACCCACACCCGGCGCCGTGCGAGAGCGAGGTCAGCGGGACGGCCACCCGCCTATTCTCCACGCAGTGCCCGAGCCTGCCTTCACCCAGGAGCAACTCGACGCCGCCGTGCAGCTGCTGTCAGAGCCGGGACGGCTGGACGCCGCCCAGGACCTCGTGCTCCGCGCCGCGCCCTCCCTGCAGCGGGTGCTGGCCTCGGCGCTCTCCGAGGGCGGCTGGTTTGACTCCGGTCACAGCCAGGCGATCACTGACGCCCTCGCCGAAGGCGACCCCGAGGCCCAGCTGCGGGCGATGCGCACGCTGCTGGCCGAGGAGACCCGCCTCGGGATGCTGGTCGGGGTGGCCATCGGCTTCGAGCTCTCGCGCACCCTCAACGCCACTGAACCCCCACAGGAGGATTGACCCCATGGACCTGCGCTTTCTCGGCCACGCCGCCTTCACGCTGTCTGACGGCGACACGACCATCCTCATCGACCCGTTCCTCACCGGCAACCCGCTGGCGGCCGTGTCGGCCGACGAGGTGCAGGCGACGACGATCCTGCTCTCCCACGGCCACGCCGACCATGTGGGCGACACCGTCGCCATCGCCAAGCGCACCGGCGCGCCGGTGATCGCCATCACGGAGCTCGCCGGCGAGCTCGAGGAGGAGGGCCTGGAGGTCTCAAACCCCAATCTCGGCGGCACCGTCACCACCGACTGGGGCTGGGTCAAGCTCGTCCCCGCATGGCACACCTCGACGACGCCCAAGGGCACGGTCAACACCCCCGCCGGGCTGCTCATCAGCTTCGCCGGCACGATCGTCTACCACCTCGGTGACACGGCGCTGTTCTCCGACCTGCAGCTCGTCGGCAAGCGCAACCCGATCGACATCTCGATCATCCCCATCGGCGGGCACTTCACGATGGACCGCCATGACGCCGTCGACGCCGCCGACTTCGTGGGCGCCAAGACGATCATCCCCTGCCACTACAACACCTTCCCGCCGATCGAGACCGACGCGGGCGCCTTCCAGACGGATGTCGAGAAGGCCCTGGACGCCACCGTCGTCGTGCTCGATCCCGGCCAGGCCCACACGGCATGACCCACGCGATCGTCCTCATCCAGGCCGAAGGGTCGGCCCTGGGCACCCTGGGCGGGGAGCTGGCCGACATCGACGGGGTGGCCGAGGCCTACTCAGTCACCGGGGAGTGGGACTTCGTCGCCATCCTGCGCCTGCGCGAGCAGGATCAGCTGGCGCAGGTCGTCACCGGCCGGGTCTCCCAGCTGCCCGGCGTGCGCCGGACGCAGACGATGGTCGCCTTCGAGGCCTACTCGCGCCACGACCTCGAGGCGCTCTTCTCCGTCGGTCAATAGACGCCCGCGGCGGCCAGCGCCCGCCCGATCCCGTCGGCCATCGCCTCGTAGCTGTAGGGGGCGACGGCCCGGCGGGCGACCTCCCCGAGGCGGGCGCGCAGCGCCGGATCGTCGAGCAGCCGGTTGATCGCGTCCGCCAGGGCGGCCGGGTCGCGCGGTGCGACCACCAGACCGCTGACGCCGTCGCGCAGCAGCCCGCCGGCCACCGCGCCGACGGCCGAGGTCGCCACCACGGGCCGCCCCTGCATCATCGCCTCGTTGACGACCAGCCCCCACGGCTCCTTGAAGCGGGGGGTGGGGACGGACGGCACGACGGTCAACGCGGCCGCGGCGTAGGCGACCGGCAGCTCGGAGCGGGGGAGGGGGCCCAGCGAGCGCGCCCCCGACGGCAGCGGACCCGCCTCGACGTTGCCGATGACGACGATCGTCGCGTCATGGCGCACCCGCGGCGCCGCCTCGAACAGCACGTCAGTCCCCTTCGTCTCCGTGATCCGCCCGACGTAGAGCACCAGCGGCCCGTCGCCCAGCCCGAAGCGCGCCCGGAAGGCCGCGACCTCGTCGGCTGAGACAGGCCGGCCGAACATCGACTCCACCGCCTGGGGGGCGACGAACACGTCGTCGTCGCGGCCCCGGATCGCGGCCACGAAGCGCCGGACGTGCTCGCCGTAGGCGATGACGGCATCGGCGTGGCGATAGATCCCCCGGGTGACCGGCAGCGACAGGCCGTGGACGAGCGAGCGGGGCTGATGCCACACGGACGCCCACAGGACGAACGGCCGCCCGAACAGCCGAGCCCCGGCGTAGGCGGCCGGAAGCATCGACCCGCCGGCGAACGGGGCGATGACCGCGTCATAGTGGCGCCCGAGACCCATCGCCGCCCGCGGCCCGCCGACGAGCCGCCGGGCCGGGAAGTCGGCGGCCGCCAGTTGGCGGTCGAGGTCTGAGAACCACGGCGGCGCATAGCGCTCGCCGCGCCCGTAGCAGAGGACCTCGACTCCGTAGCGCTCGGCCAGCAGGCGGTAGAGCGGCAGCCGGTAATCGCTGAGGAAGGTGGTGACCAGGGCGACGGGCACGCGGCCTATAGTGCCCCGATGCCCCGACGACGCGCTCGTGCCGCCGCCGTCCTCGCGGTCGCCGCTCTCGCCATTGCCGGGTGCGGCGGCTCGAAGAGCACCTCCTCGAGCAGCGCGAGCCACGACGCTCGACGACCGACGGCTCCGAAGGCCGTCAAGCCGACGACGGCGACCTACACGGTCAGTGGGGAGTCGCCGGCCAGCACGGTGACCGTCGGCCCGACGACGAGCTCGGCGTCGACGACCGCGCCCGAGGCCCCCACGAGCAAAGCTCCCAAGCGCAGCAAACCGATCAAGCCCGACACGGAGGTGCGCATCCCCGCCGCCTTCGTCATCGGCAGCGGTGGATCGGTCACCCCGCCGAGCATCTCGCTGCCGCCCAACGTCCGCATCGAGCTGCAGCTGACCAACCATGACGCCAAGCCTCACCAGGTGATGCTCTCCGTCCCGCACTTCAAGGCGGTCAGCGTCCCCGCCTCGGGGCACACGACGACGGACCTCACCGGCGCGCCCAACGGGCACCTACACCCTGAGCATCGACGGGGCCAAGCGGGCGACGGTCGTCGTCGGCTCCGTCCCCGGTCCGTAGCCGTCCCGGCTCAGCCGATCCGCGCGCCCGGCTCGGCGCCGCGGTCGGGCCGCAGCAGCACCACGCCGCGCTCGGGGTCCAGCGCGCCCAGCACGAGCACCTCGGACATGAAGGGCCCGATCTGGCGCGGCGGGAAGTTGACGACCGCGGTGACGAGCGTGCCCTCGAGCTCCTCGCGCGTGTAATGGGTGATCTGGGCCGAGGAGCGCTTGGTCCCGATCTCCGGCCCGAAGTCGATGGTCAGCTTCCAGGCCGGCCGGCGGGCCTCCGGGAAGTCCTCGACCGCGATCACCCGGCCGATCCGCATGTCGACCTCCATGAAGTGATCGAAGTCGATCACCGGGGGTCCTACGGCGTGGTCGTCGTGACGGGAGTGGTGACGGTCGGCGAGGTGACGGTCTGGCTGGTCGTCGTCGGCGCCGTGGTGGTGCTCGGCGCGGTCGTCGTCCCGGTGGTCGTGGGGGTGGTCGTCGTGCCCGTCCCGGTGCTGGGTGTCGAGGTCGTCGTCGGCGCGGTGGTGGTCGTCGTGGGGGCCGTGGTGTGGTCGTCGGCGTCGTCTCTGTCGTCGGCGTCGTCGTGGTCGGGGGCGCCGGGGCCGGCGTGGTCGGCGGCGTCGGGATGACGGGCGCGGAGGGCGGCGTGCCCATCGTGGGAGCCGGCGTCGTCGTCGTGGGCGGCAGCACCGTCGGGTCCTGCTGGGTCTGGGTGCGGCCCGGAGCCGGCGTCGGCGTCGTGGCGGCCGGCGTCGTCGGAGCTCGCGCTGGTGGTGGTCGAGCTGGTCGTCGGCGTGGTCGACGGCTGCCGCCGTCACGGTCTTGGTGGCCGACCGCTTGGCGGTGCTCGCCGCCGTGAGGTGGTGGCGGTGCGCCGGGCGGACGGTCACGTCCTGTTGCACCGGGCGGGGCGCGGCGGCGACGGTCGTCGGCTGCGCGGGGGCCGCGGCCACGGTGGTCGCGGCGGCCACCGGCGGATGCGCCGCGTGACGGACGGTGGAATGGTGGTCGACCTCGACGGCTCCGGCGGTCACCAGGGCGGCCGCGGCCAGTCCGGCGGCGGCCTTGCCGGCGAGCGCGCCGACTCCGGCCGAGAGCAGGCCGCTCGAGCTGGCCAGCGCGCCCGCGCCGGCCGCCGCGCCGGCGGCTCCCGCGCCGGCGGCGCCCGCGGCGCCCGCACCCGCCGGCCCCGGAGGCTCCGGAACCGGCGGCGGTGGCGCCCGAGCCGGCCGAGTGGCTGAGGTGCACGAGCGCGAACTTGCGCAGGACGACAAGCGGACCGATCGGCAAGCAGCGCCGCCAGCGCCTTGTTGGTCTGCTTGAGCTGGCCCTGGAAGACCTTGCAGCGCTTGCAGTCGCGCAGATGGCGGCGGACGAGCGGGCTGGGCCGGCGCTGGAGCCCCTCGGCAACCTCGGCCAGCTCGACGCGGACGTCGTCGCAGGAGAGCAGCCGGGCCTCGGCGGCCTCGGCCAGCGATACCCGCGCGCGCACGAGGAGCGACTTGACGCTGGGCACCGTCGTCTCCATCGCCTCGGCGATCTGCTCGTAGGAGAGGGCGTCCATCTCGCGCAGGACGAGCGCGGTCCTCTGGGTCTCCGGGAGATCGTGGATGTCGCCGACGAGCATCCGGAACTCCTCGCGCTCGTGGACCTTGTCCGCGGTCGAGGCGCCGTGCTCGGAGAAGTGGTGGTCCATCGAGTCCACGCCGATCGCCTGGATGCGCCGCAGGTGGTTGAGGCTGCGGTTGCGGGCGATCCGGTACAGCCAGGGGCGGACGTTGATCGGCCGCTCGTCGGCGAGGATCGCGTTGAAGGCGGCGGTCAGCACCTCCTGCAGGACATCCTCGGCGTCCTCGCGGGAGCCGAGCAGATGACGGCAGAAGGCCAGCAGCCGCGATTCGTAGCGGCTGACGAGCATCTCGAAGGCAGCCGTATTCCCGCGGCGGATGAGGACGATCAGCCGCTCGTCGGACTGCAGGCGCAGCAACGGTGAGCGTCCGTGCAGCCCGATCCCGCCGGAATATTTCAGCGCTGAGACTTCCATGGGGGTCGGAACGAGACTCCTTCCTGATGCTGGCGACACGCTAGCAGCGCAGAAGTTGCGGTTTTCCGCAAGGATTTGCCCCGGATTTCGATTCAGGACATGTGGCCTGGATGAGCCGGACGTAACCGGAGGAGTCGACGATGGTGGTGAAGGAATACCCGGGGAGGGACTCGAACCCTCATGCCACGAAGGCAGTCGCTCTTAAGGCGACCGTGTCTAACCAGATTCCACCACCCGGGCGGGCCGCTCAGACGCTATCGGCTCAGGCGTCGGCGGCCAAGCGGGAGCCGACTCGCGCGCGACGGTTACCAATTGACAGTGCAATGAGCCCCTTGCTAGCTTCGCGCTCCTATTCGCGGGGGTCAACGCTCCTCTTGACTCGCGCCGGAGGAGATCCCCTTTTGAACAGGTCCGGGCTGTGCGCACCACGAGTCTGATCGTCCGCGTTGCCGCGATCGCGGCTGTCGCGGTGGCGATCGCCGCGGTGGCCATCATCGTGCTCTCGGGCGGTCAGTCCTACACGGTCAAGGCGGTCTTCCAGAACGCCAGCCAGATCGTCTCCGGCGACCTCGTCGACGTCGCCGGCAGCCCGATCGGGACGGTGTCGGGCATCGCGCTGACGCCCGACGGCCAGGCGCAGCTGACGCTGTCGATCAACAAGCAGAACTACGACCCGCTGCGCGCAGGGCACGACGGCGACCATCCGCGAGGCCTCGCTGTCGGGGATCGCCAACCGCTACGTCGACATCCGCCCGGGTCCGCCGAGCGGCGCGAAGATCCCCGACGGCGGGGACGATCCCGGCGGCCAGCACCACCTCCGAGGTCGATCTCGACCAGATCTTCAACACCCTCAACGGCCCCACCCGCAAGGGTCTGCAGGACGTCTTCCAGGGGTCGGCATCTCAGGTCAAGGGTCGAGGGCAAGGCGATGCAGGCCGCCCTGGCCTACCTCAACCCGGCGATCGCCTCCTCGTCGGCGCTGTTCCGGGAGCTCAACCGCAACACCGGCCAGTTCACGAACTTCATCGTCAAGACCGGCAACCTCGTCACAGACGCCTCCTCGCGCAGCGCCGACCTGAGCGCCCTCATCCAGCACCTGGCGACCACCACGGAGGCGCTGGCCGCTCAGCGGACCTCGCTCGCCCAGTCGCTGCAGCGGCTGCCGGGTTTCATGCGCGTGGCCAACACGACCTTCGTCAACCTGCGGGGCGCGCTGGACGACCTCAAGCCGCTCGTCGACGCCTCCAAGCCGGTGGCCCCCAAGCTGCAGAAGCTGCTCGTGCAGCTGCGCCCGCTCGCCCGCAACTCCGTGCCGACCCTCAACGACCTGTCGGACATCATCCACCGCAAGGGCGCCGCCAACGACCTGATCGACCTCGTCAAGCTGGGCGTGCCGCTGTCGGCGGCGACCGTCCAGGACGTCACCGCCAACGGCAAGCTGCGGCCCGGCGCCTTCCCGGAGTCGACCACAGGCGCTGAACGAGTCCACCCCGCAGCTGGCCACCGCCCGCCCCTATGCCGTCGATCTGACCGGCTGGTTCGAGGGCTACACCCACCCCGGCACGATCGACGCCAACGGCGGCTCGAGCCGCATCGCTCCGGTCATCGGCGTCGGCTCGATCGAGAACGGCGTGCTCAACCTCCTGCCCTCGCTGCTTGACCCGACGCTGCGCGGCGTCCTCGCCTTCGGGGGCCTGGGCAACATCGGCGGCCTGGGCGGGATCCTCGGGCTGGGCAGCGGCAGCGGCAGCGGCGGCAACCCCAGCAACTCGCAGGGCCTGCTCGTCACCGGCCAGGGCGACCGCTGCCCGGGCTCGGCGGAACGGGGCGCCATCTACTACCCCGAGAGTGGCTTCCCCTGTAATCCCGTCCGAGATCCCCACGGGCAATTGAAACGGGTTCTCGTCTCAGCGATCCTCGCCGTGGCCGTCGTCGGCTTCGTCGTTGATCGCCACCGGCGCCAAGAAGAGCAGCTCCGCCGGGACCTACAAGATCGAGCTCGACAACGCCTTCGGCCTGGTCACCGGCGCCGACTTCAAGGTCGCCGGCGTGCCCGCGGGCACGATCAAGTACGATCGGCTGGACCAGAAGTCCCTCCACGCGGTGGTCACCGTCCAGATCAAGAGCGCCGGCTTCGGCCAGTTCCACACCGACGCGACCTGCGACTCGCGGCCCGAGTCGCTGATCGGCGAGTACTTCATCGACTGCAACCCGGGCAGCTCGGGTCCGGTGATCAAGCCGGGCGGGACGATCCCGGTCTCCCACACGCAGTCGACGATCCCCGCCGACCTCGTCCAGAACGTCATGCGGATGCCCTACCGCCAGCGCTTCACGCTGATCGTCAACGAGCTCGGCGCCGCGGCGGCCGCGCGCTCGGGCGACCTGCAGGCGGCGCTGCGCCGGGCCGTGCCGGCGCTGACCCAGACCGACAACCTGCTCTCGCTGCTGGGCAACGACTCGACGACGCTCCAGAACCTCACCCGCGACTCCGACAGCGTCATCACCGCCCTGGCCAACAACAGCGCCCAGGTCAACCGCTTCATCGACGAGGCGGGCAGGACGGCGACGGCCACCGCCACCCAGCAGCAGAACCTGCGCGGCACGCATCCAGCGGCTGCCCGCGCTGCTCACGCAGCTGCGCCCGACGCTCAAGCAGCTGGGCACCACGGTGGACACCAACCAGCCGGTGCTCAACAACCTGCACGCCGCCTCGGGCCAGCTCAACCGGCTGTTCACCGACCTGCCGGCCTTCTCGCGCTCGGCGCGGCCGGCGATCAGATCGCTCGGCCAGGCCTCGGTCACCGGCAAGGCGGCGGTCACCGCGGCCACGCCGACGGTCAAGGACCTCAACGCCGTTCGCCAAGCCGACCCCGGAGCTGGCCGGCAACCTGGCGATCGTCCTGCATGACCTCGACGACCCGAGCCGGGCGGTCGAGCGCGATCCGCGCAGCCCCGGCGGCAACGGCTTCACCGGCCTGCAGGCGCTGCTCGGCTACGTCTTCAACCAGGCGCTGGCGATCAACACCTACGGCCCCGAGGGCCACATCCTGGCGGTCGACGCGTTCGCCAGCACGATGTGCTCCGCCTACGCGACGCCCGCCTACGATCGCGCTGGCGATCAAGCAGTACGGCGCCCAGTTCCGCCAGTGCTACTCGTGGCTGGGCCCCAACCAGCCGGGCGTCAACGAGACCGACCCGTCGGACCCGAGCGCCGCCGTCCCCGACCCCGGCGGCGAGCCGCCCGGCCAGGGCCGGTCGCCACCAGCGCCCGCAAGCTGACGGCCGCCATGGTGGAGAACAAGGACGTCGTGCACCGGGCGCCAAGGCCTCGAGCCAGGGCTCCTCGAGCACCACGAGCACCACGAGCCAGACGCCGACGACGCTGTCGAGCACCACCACGACGAGCGCCAGCGCGACCTCGACGACGACCGCGGCCGCGCCGGGCACGACCGCCCCCGGCGAGCACCGCACGACGACGAGCACCAGCACGACCACCACCACGGCCGGGGGCGGCGCCGGCGCCGACGACGACCACCGGCCCGCCGATCAGCCTCGGCCAGACGCTCAACCAGCTGCTCGGCGGCATGTCGCGCCACGACACCGAGCGCAAGCGCCGCCAGTCCGCGGCTCGCAGCCGGCGAGCGCGGGCTCCTCCGGTCGACGGCGACCAGCGCCGGCCAGGCCACCTCGCTCCTCAACTACCTCCTCGCCCCATGAGCCGCGACGGCAAGAGCAGAGCGCAACCGCCAGTCGGCGTTCACCAACCCGGTGCTGGTGGGCGCGATGACCGCTGCTGGTGATCATGGTGGCCGTCTTCCTGTCCTATAACGCGAATAACGGGCTGCCGTTCGTGCCGACGCGGGAGTTGAAGGTCGATATCGCCGTCGGGGTCTGATCTGGTGGCCGGCAACGAGGTCCGCGAGGGTGGCTTCCGGATCGGGCTGGTGCAGGAGCTCAAGCCGATCCAGCTCAAGAGCGGTCAGATCGCGGCGCAGCTGACGCTGCAGCTGCAGAAGGCCTACGGCAACGTTCCGGTCAACTCGACGGCCGCGATCCGGCCGCGGTCGGCGCTGGGGCTGAAGTTCGTCGACCTGCATCTGGGACCTCGAAGAAGGTGTTCTCGGACGGCGCGACGATGCCGATCACCCAGACGCGGGTGCCGGTCCAGTTCGAGGATGTCTTTCAGGCGTTTGATGGCAAGACGCGTAAGGCGATCGATGAGAATCTGGTCGGGTTCGGCGATGCGTTGGCGGGCCGGGGCTCGGCGCTGAACGACACGATCGCGAGCCTGCCGTCGCTGTTGGGGCATCTGCAGCCGGTGGCGGCCTATCTGTCGGACCCCGAACACCCAGCTGACGCGGCTGCTGAACAACCTCGAGGGGTTCATGGGCACGGTCGCGCCGGTGGCCGCGTCAACGCGCGGCTGTTCACGGATATGGCGACGACCTTTGAGGCGATCGGCCGTGACCCCAACGCGCTGGAGCAGACGATCGCCAAGTCACCGCAGACGGAGGATGTGTCGATCGACTCGCTGAAGGTCCAGCGGCCGTTCCTGGTCGATTTCAACACGCTGGGCAAGCAGTTGGCGCCGGCGACGGCGTCGCTGAAGTCGTCGCTGCCGATCATCAACCCGGCGATTGAGCAGGGCACCCAGACGTTGATCCGCACGCCGGTCGCTCAACACGCGGTCTGCAGGGGGTGATGACCGCGCTGAAGAACCTGTCCCAGGCGCCGGGCACCAACGTCGCCATCAACGGGCTGCAGAGCACGGTCGCGATCCTGAACCCGATGATCCGCTACCTGGTCCCGTACCAGACGGTGTGTGACTACTGGAACTACTTCTGGACCTATCTCAGTCGAGCACATCTCCGAGCAGACGAGCTTCGGCTTCGCCCAGCGGGTCGCTGCTCAACATGGGCAACCCGCTGCAGCCCAACAGCGTCGGCACGCGGGCGCGACCGCGCCCGGTCAACGGCGGCGGCAGCACCTCGCGTGCTCACCGGCGGCGACGAGTTCCTGCACGCCCAGGCGTACGGCGCGGCCATCGACAACCAGGGCAACGCCGACTGCGAGACCGGCCAGCGCGGCTACCCCAAGAAGCTCAACTACCTCGACCCGCAGGGCCGCAACCTGGCCACCGACGCCCACACGCCCGGGCGACCAGGGTCCGACCTTCGCCGGCCGCGCCCGGGTCCCCGCCGGCGAGACGTTCACCCGCAACCCCCAGACCGGCCCGCAGCTGGCCTACAACCCGACGAACCCATGAGACGTCAAGCGCAAGCGCCGCAAGGGAATGAGCAAGTTCGCCGCCGGGGCGATCGGGATCGTCGTCGTGATCGTGTTCTCCTATCTGGCCTACACGAAGTTCGCCAACCCGTTCGCCTCCCAGTTCACGCTCAACGCCGACCTTCGCCAACGCCAACGGCCTGCAGCCCGGGTCGTTCGTGCGGATCGCCGGCGTCAACGTCGGCACGGTCTCCAAGGTGGCCCCCGAGCCCGGCTGCAAGCCCAACAGCAAGGACCAGAGCCTCTGCCACGCCGCCGAGGTGTCGATGACGATCACCGACCAGGGCCTGCCGATCCACCGCAACGCGACGTTCGCGATCCGCCCCCGGATCTTCCTCGAGGGCAACTTCTTCGTCGACGTCTCGCCGGGCACGCCCTCGGCGCCGGTCGCCAAGCAGGGCTACACCTTCCCCGATCCAGCAGGGGATCGAGCCCGTCCAGTTCGACCAGGTGCTGACCGGCCTGCAGTCCAACACCCGCCAGAACCTGCAGACGCTGCTCCAGCAGTACGGCAAGGCGGTCAAGGTCGGCGGCCCCGCCTACAACCACTCGATCCAGTACTGGCTGCCGGCCTACGAGTACACCTCGATCGTCGCCCACGACGCCCTCGGCCTCAAGCCCCACGACCTCTCGAACTGGATCGCCGCCGGCGGCCCGGTGGCCGGGGCCATCGACGCCCATCCGCAGCGGCTGGAGAGCCTCATCACCGACTTCAACACGACCGCCAACGCGTTCGCGCGCGTCAACACGTCCCTGCAGAACACGGTCATCCAGCTGCCGCGCACGCTCCAGGCGGCGATGCCGGCGTTCAACGCGCTCAACGCCGCCTTCCCGCCGCTGCGCCGGCTGTCGCGCGCGCTCATCCCGGGCGTCAAGTCGACCCCCCGGACGGTGGACGCCAGCCTGCCGTTCATCAGCCAGCTCAACGCGCTCGTCCAGCCGTCCGAGCTGCGCGGGCTGACCGCCGACCTCAAGGTGACCGTCCCGGCGCTGGCCACGCTGACCAAGGACACGATCCCGCTGATGCGCGACCAGGTCCGTCCCGCCTCGAGCTGCGTGGTCAACGTCATCCACCCGTGGACGGAGCTGACCGTGCCGGACTCCCACTTCACCGCCGCCAACGGCTTCCCGCCGCGCAAGGTCTACATCGAGGCCGTCGACTACCTCCCGGGCCTGGCCGGCGAGTCGCGCGACTTCGACGCCAACGGCCCCTACATCCGCATCCTCGGCACCGGCGGCACCCTGACCTACTCGCTGTCGCCGGGCCTGTTCGGCCAGGCGCTCTCCCAGCTGGACGCGGTGCAGCCGACGCTGCCGCCGGGCGGCAAGCGCCCCGCCTACGAGGAGAACCTCCCCTGTGAGACCCAGCCGGCGATCACCACCCTCCCACCCCCACCAGCGGCCCGCTGTCGAGCACCAACTCGGGCGGCCTGACCACCCCCGCGGCCAAGGCCCAGTGGGTGGGCGCGGCCTCCGGCGCGCTCAAGGCGATCCAGGAGCAGGCCAAGGTCCAGGGCGTCGCGGTCAACGACGGCAAGGTCAAGGCCAACCTGCGATGAAACGCGCGATCAAGAACCACGCCGTCGACTTCGCCGCGATCATCGTGCTGCTCCTGCTGTCCGTGGTCGTCGCCGGCTACGTGCTCACCCAGGAGCGCTTCCGCTTCCCCTTCATCGACGCCGCGCCCTACACGCTCAACGCCGAGTTCTCGACCGCCCAGGCGGTCACCCCCGGCCAGGGCCAGTCCGTCCGCGTGTCGGGCGTCTACGTCGGCCAGATCGGGGCGGTCACGCTCAAGAACGGGCTCGCCGACGTGCGGCTGGACATCAGCCAGAAGTACAAGCACCTCGTCCACACCGACGCGACCGCGCTGCTGCGCCCCAAGACCGGCCTCAAGGACATGTTCGTCGAGCTCAACCCGGGCTCCAAGCAGGCGCCGCTGGCCAAGCAGGGCTTCACCATCCCGGTCGGCAACACCAACCCCGACGTCAACGTCGACGAGATCCTCTCCTCGCTGGACTCCGACAGCCGCAGCTACCTGAGCCTGCTCGTCAACGGCGCCGGCCAGGGGCTCAAGGGCAAGGGCGGCACGGAGCTCGCCCAGGTCTTCGAGCGCTTCGAGCCCACCCACCGCGACCTGGCGCGCCTCAACAAGGCGGTCGCCGTCCGCGGGCGCGACCTCAGCCAGCTGGTCAACTCGCTGCAGCGCCTGAACACCTCGCTGGCGACCAAGCAGTCCCAGATCGTCCAGCTGATCGACTCGAGCTCGACGGTGTTCCGCGCCTTCGCCTCCGAGGACGGCAACCTCAGCCGCGCGATCGTCGATCTGCCCGGCACGCTGCGCCAGACGACGGACACGCTCCAGCGCGTCCAGCGCTTCGCCAAGCTGCTGGGCCCGACGGCCACCAGCCTGCTGCCCGCCGCCCGCTCGCTGCCGGCCGCCAACAAGGCGCTCGTCGCCCTGGCCAAGCCGAGCACGCCGATCATCAAGAACCAGATCCGGCCGTTCGTCGTCGCCTCCCGGCCGCTGGTGCGCAACCTCGAGCCGGCGGCCGTCAACCTCGTCCGTGGCCACGCCGAACCTGACCAAGACGTTCGTCGTGCTCAACCACTTCGTCAACATGCTCGGCTACAACCCGGGCGACAGCACCGACGGCAGCGGCCAGCACGGCTACCTGTGGTGGCTGGCCTGGCTGGACCACAACGTGCGCACGCTGTTCTCCGTCCAGGACGCCAACGGCGTCTTCCGCCCGCTGTTCCTGCAGGCGAGCTGCGCGACCCTCTCCCAGCTGATCGACAACCTCAACGTCGGCGGCAGCTGGGCTGGGCACGGCCTTCGAGGGCCTGTTCAACCTGACGCCGCTCGTCGGCTCGGCCGGCATCTGCCCGCAGCAGGCGACCGCGGTGAGCGCCGCCTACAAGCAGTACGCCGCCAAGCACCCCAACGCGGCCAAGCAGGTCAACAACGTCGGCCGCCAACGGCCAGACCAACGGCGTCGTCTCCGCGCTGTCGCAACTTCGCCCCCAAGCTCCCCACCCGCTAACCAGCACCGACCATGGACACCGGCAGCCCCTCAATCACCAAGATCCTCACGATGGTGCTGTTCGCCCTCTCCGTCATCGGGCTGATGCTGTTCCTGTGGCTGTCCTTCGGCGGGACGATCCCCTTCAACCCGCAGGGCTATGAGTTCAAGGTGTCCTTCACGGACGCCAGCCAGCTGGCCGACCAGGCCGACGTGCGGATCGCGGGCGTGACCGTCGGCAAGGTGATCGCCAAGGAGCTTGACCCGCAGGGCAACCGGACGATCGCCACGATCCAGATGAACAACAAGTTCGCGCCGATCCACAAGGACGCGCGGGCGATCCTGCGCCAGAAGACGATCCTCGGCGAGACCTACGTGCAGCTGACGACCGGCACCCCCCACAGCCCGATGCTCAAGGACGGGGGGCTGCTGGCCCGCTCCCAGGTGACCAACGCCGTCCAGCTCGACCAGATCTTCGACGCGCTCGATCCCAAGACGCGCGCCGCCTTCCGCCAGTGGCAGCAGCAGCTGGCGGTCGCGCGTCAAGGGCAACGACCAGAACATCTCCAACGTGATCGGCAACCTGCCGACGTTCGCCGCCGACACCACGGACCTGCTCCAGGTGCTCGACGTCCAGCACACCGCGGTCGTCCGCCTCATCCAGAACGGCGGGACCCTGTTCGCCGCGCTCGACAAGGACCCGCCGCGCTGCGCAACCTCATCACCTCGGCGGAGACGACCTTCCACACGACGGCGGCCAACAACAACGCGATCGCCGCCACCTTCCATGTGTTCCCGACGTTCCTGGACGAGACGCGCAAGACGATGACCCGCCTCAAGGGCTTCTCGCTCGACACCGATCCGCTCGTCAAGAAGCTCGAGCCGGTGGCCCGCAACCTCAAGCCGACGCTGCACGACGTCGATCTGCTGGCGCCGTCGCTGGAGAACTTCCTGACGAACCTCGGTCCGCTGATCACCGCCTCCAAGACGGGGCTGCCCGCGATCAGCCGCGACGCTCAACGGGGCGACGCCGCTGCTCGCCTCCCTCGGGCCGTTCCTCGAGCAGCTCAACCCGATCCTCACCTGGCTCTCCCAGCACCAGCAGCTGACCTCGGACTTCATCTCCAACGGCGCCGCCGGCCTGGCCGCCAAGACGACGAGCTTCTCCGGGGGCGGCACCGGCCACTACCTGCGCCAGTTCCAGCCGCTCGGTCCCGAGACGCTGTCGTTCGCCGCCAACCGCGACTCGGCCAACCGCGGCAACACCTATCCGCCGCCGCTGTGGCTGGCCGACAAGCGCGACTTCACGGCCGGCGGCAAGTACCCGGGCAGCTTCGCCCTCCCGTCCTGGGACTGCAACAACACCGGCGCCGGCGGCGACGGCTCGCGGCCCACCGGCACGGGTCTCGCCTCAGCTGACCCAGCTGGGAACCCCGGCCTGCTGGGTGGCCCCGCAGCCAGGCGCAGGCGCTGCTGGGTCAGAGCGGCAAGTTCCCGCACATCACGCCGGCGCACTTCTCCAGCAAGTAGCCCGCGGCCCGGCTCGGTGGCGAGGCCGGCGGGGGCGGCCGGCGCGCCAAAGCCGCGCCGGTTCCCCGCGGCGCGGCTCAAGAGCCCGTATGTCGAGCTAGGTCAGTCGCCGGCGGTGTCGGCCGTCACGGCCAGGCCGCGCTGTCCTGCCCTTGGGAGAGCAGATCCAGCAGGGCGGAGGCCAGGCGCTGGTTGCCGGTGCTCTGCAGCCCGCCGCGGTCTGCGGACGGGGCGAGAGCGGCGATCCACGCATCGGTCGTGCCGGTGACGTGGGCGTCGGCGCTGCCGTCCGTTCCCTCGGTGAGCGTCGCGCGCCCGCGGCGTGAACTTCACCAGGTAGACGGACGGCTCCGCCGTGGTGGCCGTCTTCGACGGTCAGCTCGACGGTGCCCGTGGCGCTGGAGCCAGCCGTCCACGAGCCCGGGGATGAGGCGGAAGATCGCACCGATGTCGATCGCTTCCGACGAGCGGGGGGGACCCCACGCCCATTCGTAGCCCCAGCGAGCCAACTCGCCGAGCACGGGTGCGAGCTCACGCGCACGTTCGGTGAGCTCGTAGTCCACGCGCGGCGGAACCTCGCGGTACCGCTTACGGGTCAACATGCCATCAGCGACCATCCGGTTCAACCGCGAGCGGAGCTGCTCGGTGGAGATTCCTGGCAGCACACGCTGCAGTTCGACGAAGCGACGTGGACCTGAAATCAGGTCACGCACGATCAACAACGTCCACTTGTCCCCTACCAGATCAAGTGCTCGCGCGTCCGGTGACCACTGGTCATACGGGTGGCGCTTTGCGGGTGGTACGTGCGGGATGGCTAACTCCAATCCTCTGGTCTTTGCACTTACCCGACATTCAGCATAACGGAAGGCCGGAAATTCGCCACCGGTTTGCGCCAGTTTGCCGGCGAGGCGGTCGTTGAAGCTTCCCGATGACCCAAGTGATCCGCACCTTCCGCCGGCGCGCGTAGGAATTCGCCATGGGTGAGCTGATCGACCTCACCACCCGCCGCGCCGACCGCGCCGCGGCGCTCGATGGACCTGCCGCCGACGTTCTTCTTCGACGTCTCTGACCCGCTCTCGTACCTGACCGCCGAGCGCGTCGAGCGCTTCCTGGGC
The DNA here is from genome assembly GCA_963800545.1 of uncultured Solirubrobacteraceae bacterium. Taxonomy (GTDB): domain Bacteria; phylum Actinomycetota; class Thermoleophilia; order Solirubrobacterales; family Solirubrobacteraceae; genus Palsa-465. The sequence continues at coordinate 19,986 of CAWDBJ010000002.1, read as the reverse complement.
GACGTCGACTGGGTCGCGGTCGACGGCACCGCGCTGCGCGGATCGCGCCTGGGAGCGCGAGGAGGTGCGCGCCCACGCCGAGGCGCGCGCCGAGCAGCTGCGCCTGCCGCTGGTGTGGCCCGAGGCCTTCCCGCGCCGGCACGCCGTGCGCGCTGCGCGCCGCCGCCTACGCCTGCGAGCTCGGTGCCGGCGCCCGGTTCGCGCTCGCCGCCAGCCGCCTGGCCTTCTGCGGCGGCTTCGATCTCGAGGACCCCGAGGCCCTCACCGAGGCGGCCGCCGCCGCCGGCGTTCCGCTCGACGGATGCCTGGAGGCGGCAGGAGAGCGCTGGCGCGACGACGAACTGACGGAAATGGCCATGTCCTTCGCGCGCACGACATCCGCGAGCTCCCGGCGATCACCGTCGGCGGACGCTGGTTCGCCGGCGACTGCGCTCTGGCCCGCGCCGGCGCCGCTCAGGACGAGCCTCGCCAGCCGGGCCGCCTCCGCGCTCAGTCGCGAGCGCTGGCGCCGGCCGCTGGCCCCCGTCGGCTGAGCGTCGCCTGCCCGTGCCGGGTCGCCGGAGTTTCACCGCACGGCGGGTGCGGCAGACTTGGGCCATGGAGCATCGGTCGACCGGGCGGTGCCGCGCGGCCGGCCCCTGGTCAGACCGCTGCCGACGCCCGCCGTGGAGCCGGCGCGCGGTCCGGGCCGGCTGACCCGCTCGCTCGTCCCCCGGCCCGCTGCGCCGCTTCTGGAAGCATGGCCTGGGAGGCCAACATCACCGGGCTGTCCTCGATGGTCGCCTACAACATGCTGCTCGGGGTCATCCCCATCGCCCTGCTCGGCCTGTTCGTCGCCGGCCAGGTGCTCTCGAGCCCCGCCGTCCAGCACAGCGTCGTCCCCGACCTGCGCGAGGTCTTTCCCGGGCAGCGCCGGCCACACGCTGGACTCGCTGCTCTCCGAGGTCCGCAACTCGACGACGAGCACCGGCGTGCTGGCCCTGGTCGCCTCGCCTGTGGCTCGGCTCCTCCTTCTGGGGCGCGATGGACACCGCCTTCAGCCGCATCTACGGCGGCCCCTCGCGCTCGCTGGTGGCGCCAGAAGCGCTTCGCGCTGTCGATGGTGATCGTCGTGCTCGTGTTCATGGTGGCCACCGTCGCCGTGCCCACCGCCCAGAGCTTCCTGCGCGCCGGCGTCAACGCGCTGCCCTTCGACCTCGCCCATGTCACGGTGGTCGTCTACGCCGGCTCGCTGGCCCTGTCGCTGGCCCTGCTGTTCGGCTGCCTGGCGATCATCTACAAGCGCGTGCCCCATCGCCGCGTGCCGTGGCGCGCGACCTGGCCGGGGGCGCTGGGGGCGACGCTGGCCATCGGCGCGATCGACTACGCCTTCCCGGTCTACCTGACGAACATCTCGACGATCGCCCGCTTCCAGCAGCACGATCGTGTTCATCCTGATCGTGCTCGGCTGGTTCTACGTGCTGGCGCTGATCATCCTCAGCGGCGCGATCGTCAACGCCCTGCGGCTGTGGCCGCCTCGACGGACTGACTCGCCTGGACTGGACCGTCCGGCTGTTAGCGTGCCCGGCATCGATGAGCGGCCGAGGCTACACCGAGACGCAGCTGCACGGCGGCCGCCTCGTCGCCCGCGCGCTGCGCGCCTACGGCGTGACCAAGCTGTTCACCCTGTCGGGCGGCCACCTGTTCTCGATCTACGACGGCTGCCGCGAGGAGGGCATCGCGCTCGTCGACACCCGCCACGAGCAGGCGGCGGCCTTCGCGGCCGAGGGCTGGGCCAAGGTGACCCGCACGCCCGGCGTGTGCGCGCTGACCGCCGGCCCGGGCGTGACCAACGGGATGAGCGCCGATCGCCTCGGCGCAGCAGAACAACTCGCCGCTGCTCGTGCTCGGCGGCCGGGCGCCCGCCGTTCCGCTGGGGGCAGGGCTCGCTGCAGGAGATCGACCACGTGCCGTTCGTGGCGCCGCTGACCAAGCTGGCGGCGACGGCGGCGACGACCACGCGAGATCCCCGACGTGCTCGACGCGGCGATGCGCACCGCGGTCACGCCCGCACACCGGGCCGGCGTTCGTCGACTTCCCGCTCGACGCGGTGTTCGGCTCCGCCGGCGCCGCCGCCGCTGCCCGAGGCGCTGCCCGAGCCGTGGCTCGGCCCGGGCGCCGACTCCGGCGAGATCGACCGCGCGGCGGCGATGCTGCGCGACGCCGAGCGGCCGGTGATCATGGCCGGCACCGGCCTCTACTGGGGCCGGGGCGAGGCGCAGCTGCAGGCGCTGGCCGAGGCAGCTGCGGATCCCGGTGTTCCTCAACGGCCTCGGCCGCGGCTGTGTGCCCGCCGATCACGAGCTGGCCTTCTCCCGCGCCCGCAGCGCCGCGCTCGGCCAGGCCGACGTCGCGCTCGTCATCGGCGTGCCGCTCGACTTCCGCCTCGGCTTCGGCGCGGTGTTCGCCGACGACGCCCGAGGTCGATCGCCATCGACGTCGCCGAGCCGCAGCGCGAGTCCGCGCGCCAGCCCGACGCCGAGCTCTACGGCGCGCTGCCGGCGACCCTCGACGCGCTGCGCGCCGCGGCCGCCGGGCGCCGGCGGCGCCGAGCGCGACGAGCTGGGTGGCGTCGCTGCGCGCGATCGAGGACGAGCGCCGCGCGGCCGAGGCGAGCGATCTGAGCCGACGAGCGCGCCCCGCTGCATCCGATGCGGATCTACGGCGAGCTCGCCCAGCTGCTCGACCGCGACGCGATCGTCATCGGCGACGGCGGCGACTTCGTCTCCTACGCCGGCCGGGTGGTCGACTCCTACCGCCCGGGCTGCTGGGTCGATCCCGGCCCCTACGGCTGCCTGGGCTCGGGGCCCGGCTACGCGCTGGGCGCCAAGCTGGCCTTCCCGGATCGCCAGGTGGTGCTGCTGCTCGGTGACGGAGCGTTCGGCTTCTCCGGGATGGAGTTCGACACCCTGGCCCGCCACGGCGTGGCGGTCGTGGGGGTGATCGGCAACAACGGCATCTGGGCGCTGGAGAAGCACCCGATGGAGGCGCATGTACGGCTACTCGGTGGTCGCCGACCTGCGGCCGGAGACCCGCTATGACGAGATCGCCGAGGCGCTCGGCTGCCACGGCGAGCTGGTGCGGACGCCCGCCGAGCTGCGCCCGGCGCTCGAGCGCGCGTTCGCCGCCGGCGGCCCGGCGCTGGTCAACGTGCTCACCGATCCGGGCGTCGCCTACCCGCGCCGGTCGAACCTCGCCTGACGGCCGCGTCCTCGGCTGCGCAGACGCACGGTCGCACACGACCCAGCTGCCGCACAAACGAAAACCGCCCGCACAAGGCGGGCGGCTTCCGATCCAGGTGTGGCCCAATCGGGACGGGCAGGGGTACGTGCCAGATAGGGCCGGTTAGAGTGACCCGGGCGGCGGGAGGCGCCGATGTCTGCGGCTTCGCCCGGATCTATGTGCAGGTAGCGAACCGGGATTGACTCCGGTCCGCACCCCGCTGACATAATGCACTATCTGCACCAAACCTGGCAATAGCGCAATGCGTTTTCTTTTGGTTATTTCTCGTCAGACCGGGTAAGCCCGAGGACCGCCCCCCGCAGGATGTCGTGCTCTGAGACCTCGATCTGGGCGAGATCGAACAGGTCGAGCACCTCGAGGAAGATGACGACGCCGGCCACGATCGTCGGCGCCCGGTCGGGGTGCAGGCCCGCCACCTGGCGGCGCTCGTCGACGCTGACGGCCGCCAGCTCGCCGAGGATCCGGCGCGCCTCGTCGCGGTCCAGCCGGTAGCCGTGGACCCGCTCGGGGTCATAGGGATCGAGATGCTGGGCGATGGCGGCCAGCGAGGTGGCGGTGCCGGCCACGGCGATCGCGTGGCCGACGCCCGCCCGCCGCGGCTCCGGGACGGCCTCGCCGATGATCGCCCGCACGTCGGCGCGCAGCGCGTCGAGCTCGTCGTCGGCCGGCGGATCGGTGGGCAGATGGCGCTCGGTCTGGCGCACGACCCCCGCCTGGGTGGAGACGTGGAAGTCGACGTCGTGGCCGGAGCCGATGACGAGCTCCGTCGAGCCGCCGCCGATGTCGAGCACGAGCGTGGGGGTGCGGTCGCTCGGGGTCGCGCTCGCTGGTCGCCCCCAGGAAGGTCAGCCGCGCCTCCTCGTCGCCGCTGAGCACGTGGGGCTCGAGGCCGATAGCGCTCGCGCACGGTGTCGGCGAACTCCTGGCCGTTGGCGGAGTCGCGGACGGCGCTCGTCAGCACGGCCACGGCCGCGCCGCAGTCGTGCTCCTCGATCTCAGGCGGCGTAGCGCTCGAGCGTGTCGTAGACGCGCTGCATCCCCTCCTCGCTCAGCCGCCCGTCGGCGTCGACCCCCTGGCCGAGGCGGGTGACCGTGCTCTCGCGCACCAGCTCGCGCACGCGGGCGCCGTCGCGCTCGGCGATCGAGCAGCCGCGTCGAGTTGGAGCCGATGTCGACGACGGCGACGTTCACGTCACGGCGTGGGGCATCGGCCGGCCGTCGAGGGCCGCCAGGAGGTTGTCGACCGCCAGGTCGGCCATCCGCTCGCGGGTGGCGTGGGTGGCCGAGCCGATGTGGGGGACGACGATCAGGTTGGGCGCCTTCGAGCAGCGGGTCGTCGGCGGGCAGCGGCTCGGGATCTGTGACGTCGAGCGCGGCGCCCGGCGATCGTGCCCGCGCGCAGGGCGTCGGCCAGCGCGCGCTGGTCGACGATCGGTCCGCGGGCGGTGTTGATGAGGATCGCCGTCGGCTTCATCCGCGCCAGCGCGTCGCCGTCGATGAGATGGCGCGTCTCGGGGGTCAGCGGGCAGTGCAGGGAGACGAAGTCCGAGCGCTCGAGCAGCTCCTCCAGCGACGCTGCCGCTGCTGCGCGAGTGCACGAGCACCTCCATGTCGAAGCCGGCCGCGCGCCGGCGCCGACCGCCTCACCGATCCGTCCCTTGCCGACGATCCCCAGGGTCGCCCCGTGGACGTCGAAGCCGAGGTGCTGGTCGGGCTCCCAGGTCACCCACTCGCCGGCGGGGATCGAGGCAGCCGCCTGCGGCAGCCGGCGCGCGGCGGCGAGCAGCAGCGCGAAGGCCAGGTCAGCGGTCGCGCCGGTGAGGACGTCGGGCGTGTTGCCGACGGGGATGCCGCTTGGCGCGGGCGGCCTCGACGTCGACGTTGTCGTAGCCGACGGCGTAGTTGGCGATCGCCCGCAGCGGCGGCGAGCCGTCGATCAGCTCCTGATCCACGCGGTCCGTCAGCATCGACAGCAGCCCCTCGGCGTCGGCGGTGCGCCGGCGCAGCTCCTCGTAGGGCGGGGGCATCCGCTCGGGCCAGATGTCGACCTCGTGGACCTCGGCGAGCCGGTCGAGCGCCGAGCCGGGGAGCCGGCGGGTGACAAAGCAGCGGGCCACGCGCGGCATTGTCGCGCGTGGGACGGCTCGACGGCGTCGCTCGGTCAGGCGGTTTCGGCCGGCGCCACGGCCGCGGCGGCGGGTGCCGCCTGCGCCTGGCGCGCCGGAACGCGCGGGCAGCCCGAAGGCCGCCACCAGCGCCGCCGACGAGCGAGGCGCCCGCGCCGATCGCAAAGGCCAGCTGAAAGCCGCTGACGAGCGCCGCGTGGGCACGCCGCCCCGTGGGCGAGCTGTGAGTTGGTGTGGCTGGTGGCGATCGCCGCCAGGACGGCCAGCCCGAGGGCGCCGCCGAACAGCCGCGAGGTGTTGACCAGCCCCGAGGCCAGGCCCGCCTCGGCCCGGGCGACGCCGGCCACCGCTGAGATCGTCGCCGGCACGAAGGCAAAGCCCATGCCGACACCCACGAGCATGCCGGGGATGAGGACGTCGATCGGGTAGTCGCCGTGGGTGGAGATGCCGGTGAACAGCGCCAGCCCTATCGTCATCAGCGTCATTCCGACCACCAGCAGCGGCTTGGCGCCGGTCCGCGCCACCGCGCGCGAGGCGATCGTCGAGCCGGCGACGATGCACAGCGTCATCGGCAGGAACGCCAGGCCCGCGCGGATCGGCGAGTAGCCGAGCACCTGTTGCAGGTAGAGGGAGACGAAGAACCACATGCCGAAGGTCGCGGCGCCGACGAGCAGCACGACGACGTTGGCCGCGCTCAGCGTCCGCGAGGCCCAGATCCGCAGCGGCATCAGCGGCGCGCGGGCAAAGCGGCCCTCGATGAGGACGAAGCCCGCCAGCAGGACGAGGCCGGCGGCGATCAGGGCGAGCGTCTGCGCCGATCCCCAGCCGGTCTGGTCCGTGCGGACGATGCCGAGCACCAGCAACGAGAGCCCGACGGTGGCGGTCAGGGCACCGCGCAGGTCGAAGTCGCGAGCGACCCCCTCGCGCCTGCTCTCCATGATGAAGCGCTGCGCGGCGACCGCGGCGAGCACGCCGATCGGGATGTTGATGAAGAAGATCCAGCGCCACGAGAGCAGATCGGTGATGACGCCGCCGAGCAGCACGCCGGCCGCGCCGCCGGCGCCGCCCATCGCGCCCCAGATGCCGACCGCGCGGTTGCGGGCCGCGCCCTCGGCGAAGGTGGTGGTGAGGATCGACAGCGACGCCGGGGCGATGACCGCGCCGCCCAGCCCCTGGACGGCGCGCGCGCCGATGAGCACTCCCTGGCTGTCGGCGATCCCGCCGGCCAGCGAGGCCAGCGCGAACAGCACCAGCCCGGAGACGAACACCCGGCGGCGGCCGAGCAGGTCGGCGGCGCGGCCGCCGAGCAGCAGGAAGCCGGCGAAGGTGACGGTGTAGGCGTTGACCACCCACTGCAGGTCGACCTCGGAGAAGTGCAGGCCGCCGCGGATCGCCGGCAGGGCGACGTTGACCACGGAGACGTCGAGGATGACCATGAACTGCGCCAGGCAGGCGAGCAGCAGCGTGGCCGTCAGGTGGCGGGGGGTGGCGGTGTCGGGATCAGGGGTCATGAGGAGGCTCGCAGCGGCGCGGTTTGTACGAAGATCATCGAACATACTAGGACGGTGTTCACGTAGTGAGACGAACAACGACGGCGCAGGGGACAGCGTGAGATGAGACGGACCGTCGTCTTGACCTTCGACAACCTCGGGGAGGCCGCCGATCTCGAGCGCGGGATCTGGCCCGCCGAGCGAGCCGCTGGGCCGCCATCCCTCCGTGACGGAGATCCTGCCGGAGCTGCTCGACGGGCTCGACGCCCACCGCCTGACGGCCACCTTCTGCGTCGAGGGCCTCAACTGCGAGCTCTACCCCGAGGCGCTGCGGGAGATCGCGGCCCGCGGCCACGGCCTGGGGGTCCACGGCTGGCGCCATGAGGCGTGGCAGGAGCTGTCGGGCGACCCCGCCCGTGAGCGCGCGCTGCTGACCCGCGCCGGTGACGCCTTCCGGGCCATCGGTCTGGCCCCGCGGGGCTTTCGGCCGCCGGGCGGCGGGGTCACCGCCCACACGGAGGACCTGCTGGCGGCGCTCGGCTACGCCTGGTGGTCACTGTCGGCCTCTGATCCCGCGCCCCCGCCCGGCCCCCACCGGCTCGCCGACGTCACCTACCGGTGGCCGCTCGTCGACGCCTTCGGGCTGATGGAGAGCTTCGCCGGGATGCGCGAGCGCGCCGGCGAGAACTCCACTCCGCTCGGCGCAGCGCAGCTGGGTGACCGCTTCGCCCACCGGCTGGCCCACGGCACGGGGATCGACGTGATCATCCTGCACCCCTTCCTGATGCTCGATCCGGCCTGGCTGGCGCAGGTCGCGCGGCTGCTCGGACTGCTGGGGGAGATGGAGCGCTCGCGGCCCGGAACGGTCGTCGGCGCCGACGCGCTCGTGGACGGCGCCGGTCGCTGAGCGCCCACGTGTTCGCGTGGCGTGCAGCCATTGCGCGCTCAAGTAGGATCTGCGCCAGCGGCAACCGAGAGGAGAGATCATGCCCAATCCAGGGCTCGTGCGCGGCACTCACCACCTGACGTTCTGCGTCGGCGGGGCGCAGGAGGACTACGACTTCCACGTGCGCCTGCTCGGCCTGCGCAGCGTCAAGAAGACGGTCCTGTTCGACGGTGAGATCCCCATCTATCACCTGTACTACGGCAACCGGACGGCCGATCCGAGCACGCTGCTGACCGCCTTCCCCTACCGCCAGGCCGGCTGGATGGGCAAGCGCGGGACCAACCAGGCGAAGGTCATCAACCTCTCGGTCCCGGAGAACTCGATCGGCTACTGGGCTGACCGCCTGAGCGAGCACGGGAGTGCAGCACGAGCGCCTCGAGCTGTTCGGCACTGAGCGCCTGGCCTTCAAGCATCCCTGCGGGATCGACTACGCCTTCGTCGGCGACCCCGGCCCGGACTCCCGCGAGCCCCACGACGGTCCGGTGCCCGCCGAGCACGGTATCCGCGGCGCCTACGGCACGACGACCTCCGTGCGCGAGCCCGACCCGATGGTGTTCTTCCTGACCGAGGGCATGAACGCCGTCAACACCGCCTCCGAGGGCGCCCACCTCCAGTTCCAGATCGGTGACGAGGAGGGCCACGGCCGGATGCTCGAGCTCGTCGAGGAGCCCGACCTGCCGCAGGGCACCTGGAACTTCGGCGAGGGAACGATTCACCACCACGCCTTCGACGTCCTCTCGGCCGAGAACCAGCAGACGGTCAAGGACTACATCGTCGGGCTGGGCTTCACGGATGTCTCAGAGCCCAAGGACCGCGGCTACTTCTTCTCGATGTACTGCCGCAGCCCCAGCGGGCTGCTGGTCGAGCTCTGTTACAACGCGCCCGAGGGCATGTTCATCGATGAGTCCCTCGAGGAGCTGGGCACGCACATGTGCATCCCGCCCCACTGGGAGCATCGCCGCTCGGAGATCGCCCAGCTGGAGCCGATCGAGACCGACGAGACCGTCGTCAGCTAGCGAACACCGGCGCCAGGTCGATGTAGACCCGGTAGTCGGCGATCAGGTCGTCAGCGTTGGTGCGATAGATGGTGACCACCGGGACGGTGACCTCGCGGTCGTCTGTCCGGGTGTAGGTGACCGCGGCCTCGACGATCGTGGCCGCGCCGTGCTCCCACTGCTCGATGACGTGATGCGACAGGCCGTGGATCTGGTCGTAGAAGGCGGCGAGCGCGTCGCGGCAGGCCTCCCGTCCGTGGACCGGGTCGCCGTTGCCAAAGCGCATCACCGCATCGGGCGCCAGGTAGGCCGCCCACGCCTCGGCGTCCATGCGGTCGATGTCGGCGAACATCCCGGCGCGCGAGGCCTTCCGCTCTGCAGTCATCCACGCTCCAATGTGTTGCTCTCGTTGGGCGCGCGCAGAGGCCCTGCTCCCCGGCGCCGCGGGAGGCCAGCATGACACGCCGGGATGGCCGTGACCAGATCCCCGCAGACGGTTCTGGCCGCCTTTGCACAGGTTTGCGGCGTCAGGCGACGCTGCCCTCCATCGCGGCCGCCGGCGCACGCTCGGCCGACCGGGCACCCTGCCGCGTGCGCGGCAGGATGACGGCGGTCAGGGCGCCGAGCAGCGAGAAGGCGGCGGCGATCCCCAGCGCCGGTCCGAAGCCGTCGCCGAAGGCCTGCGGGGAGGCGTAGCTTCCGGCGCCGGTGAACACGGCGGCGCCGATCGCCACCCCGAAGACGCCGCCGAGCTGGCGCATCATCATGCTCACCCCCGACGCCTTCCCGAGGTCGGCCGGCGACACGGCGTTCATGACCGCGCTCTGAGTGGCGGGGATGGCCATCGAGATGCCCGCGCCGGCGATCGCCAGCGGCGCGATCAGGCCGACATAGGCCATCGTCGGTGAGGCGATGAGGGCGATCCATCCCATCCCGGCGGCCTGGAGCAGCAGCCCGCCGACGACGAGCGGGCGCTCGCCCACCCGCCCGGCCAGCGACCCGGCGATCGGGGCGATGATGAACAGGGTCGCCGTCCACGGCAGCAGCCGCAGCCCGGAGTCCAGCGGTCCCTGACCGAGCGCGATCTGCTGGAACTGGGCCATGAAGAAGACCGCGCAGAACAGGCACGCCGACAGCAGGAAGTTGCTCGCGTTCCCGGCCGAGAAGCCGCGCGAGGCGAACAGGCGCGGGGGGAGCATCGGTTCCGGGGTGCGGCGCTCCCACACGAGAAAGGCGCCCAGCGAGACGAAGCCGACCGCCAGGGAGATCAGCACCTCGGCGCTCCCCCAGCCGGCGGCGTTGCCGCGGATCAGGCCGTAGACGACGCCCAGCCCGGCGGCGGTGACCAGCCCCAGGCCGGGGAGATCGAAGCGGGCCCGCGGCCCGAAGCTCTCGGGCACCCGCGCCATCACCAGCGGGATGGCGATCAGCCCGATCGGCACGTTGATCCAGAAGACCCATTGCCAGGCGAGGCCCTGGGTGATCGCGCCGCCGACGACCGGCCCACCCAGGACCGCCAGGCCGGTGATGCCGCTGTAGATCCCGAGCGCCCACGCCCGGCGCTGCGGCGGGAAGGTGGCCCCCAGCAGCGACAGCGACAGCGGAGCGACGAGCGCCGCCGCTGCCCCCTGGATCGCCCGGGCGGCGATCAGCGCCCCCGCGGAGGGCGCCAGCGCGCACGCCGCCGAGCCGACGACGAACAGTCCCAGCCCGACGGCGAACATCCGCCGGCGCCCGAGGCGATCGCCGATCGAGGAGGCGCCCACGAGCAGCACCGCAAAGCTCAGGCCGTAGGCGTTGACCGTCCACTCGAGCTCTGTCAGGGAGGCTCCGAGGGAGTGGCGGATGGCGCCCAGCGCCGTCGAGACGACGAGCACGTCGAGCGCCACCATCAGGGAAGCGATCGAGCTGAGCACGAGCACCCAGCGTTCTGTCGAGGTGGTTTTCACGGCGGTCTCCTTGCGTCGAGGTGGGGTCAGACGCAAAGACCCCGCCAGGGCCGCTCAATTGACCGATGACTTTCTCGGCGAAGTCGTGTCTCATGTCGGGTGATGCACGAGATGACTCCATCGGCGGACCTGCTGTGCCGCAACCGCCTCGCCCGCGCCCAGCGCGGAGACGAGGCGGCCTTCGCCGCGCTGACGGAGCCCTACCGGCGCGAACTGCAGCTGCACTGCTACCGGATCCTCGGCTCCCTGCAGGACGCCGAGGACCTGCTGCAGGAGACGCTGCTGGCCGCCTGGCGGGGCCTTGAGCAGTTCGAGGGCCGCTCCTCGCTGCGGGCGTGGCTGTACACGATCGCCACCAACCGCTGCCTCAACGTGCTGCGCGATCGCAAGCGGCGCCCCGCGCTCGTCCATGCCGCCGCCGAGAACCACGCCGAGGTCTCCTGGCTTGAGCCCTATCCCGACCGGCTGCTCGAGGGGATCGTCGACGCCGCCCCCGGCCCCGACGCGCGCTATGAGGCCAAGGAGACGGTGGCGCTGGCCTTCGTCTCGGGGCTGCAGCATCTCGCTCCCCGCCAGCGGGCGGTCCTCGTGCTCCGCGACGTGCTCGGTTTCCACGCCGACGAGGTGGCCGAGATGCTGGCCACGTCAGTGGCCTCCGTCAACAGCGCGCTGCAGCGGGCGCGGGGCGGCCTGGAGTCCCGGGTGCCGGTCGGCCGCGACCGCCTGCGCGTGCCCGGCGCCGACGGCGAGCTGGTGGCCCGCTTCGCTGAGGCCTTCGAGCGTGACGACATCGACGCGGTGGTCGCCATGCTGACGGAGGACGCGGTCGTCAGCATGCCACCCGAACCGGAGTGGCACCAGGGGCCGGAGGCGGTCGGGGCCTTCCTGCGGGGACGGTCAGAGCGACGCGGCTCAGCGTGGTTCTTCGTGGCCAGCGGGGCCAATCTGCAGCCCGCCTACGCCTACTACCTGCCGGTCGACGGCGTGTGGACCCGCTCGGGCCTGTTCGTCTTCTCGACCCGCGACGGCGCGATCGAGTCCGTCACCCGCTTCCCCGAGAGGGGCGAGTCGCTCTCTCAGTTCGGGGTGCCGGCCACGCTGCGCTGAACGGCCTGAAGGCCGGCCCGGACGTCGGCGAAGGTCGTCGTCAGCGGCGAGAGGCCGAGACGGATGACGTCGGGCTCGCGGAAGTCGACGATGACATCGGCCGCGATGAGCTCCTCCGTGATCCGCCGCGCCTGCGGGTGGGTGAGGGCGACGTGGGAGCCGCGCCGGCCGTCCTCGCGGGGCGAGCCGACACCGATCCCCGGGATCTGGTCGGCGAGGGCGATCGCGTAGCTGGTGAGCCGGGTTGACTTGGCGCGGATCGGTTCCAGGCCGGCCTCGATGACGAGCTCGATCCCCTGCTGGGCGGCGACCAGACCCAGGACCGAGGGCGTCCCCGAGGTGAAGGCGGCGATCCCCGGCCCGGGGACGTACCCGGGCGCCATCGCGAAGGGGTCCTCGCGGCCGAGCCACCCCCAGATCGGCTGGCGCAGGGTGTCGTGGTGGCGCTGGTTGACGTACAGGAAGGCGGGGGTGCCCGGTCCGCCGTTGAGGTACTTGTAGGTGCAGCCGACCGCCAGGTCGACGCCGTCGGCGTCAAGCGCGATGGGGACCGCCCCCACGGAGTGGCTGAGATCCCACAGGACGAGGGCGCCCGCGTCGTGGGCGGCCCGGGTGATGGCGGCCATGTCGTTGATCGCCGCCGTGCGGTAGTCGGCGTGGCAGAAGGTGACGAGCGCCGTGCCCTGATCGATGACGGCGGCGGCGTCGGCGGGATCGACCCACACGATCTCCTTGTCGTACTGCTCGGCCAGCCCCTCGAGGACGTAGCGATCGGTGGGGAAGTTGCCGGCGTCGGTGATGATCGTCCGGCGCTGCGGTCGGGCGGCGAGCGCGGCGGCGGCGAGCTTGTAGAAGCACACGGAGGTCGAGTCGGCGAGCACCGTCTGGCCCGGCGCCGCCCCGAGCAGGTGGGCGCCGAGGCGGTCGCCGATGGCGGTCGGCAAGTCCATCCAGCCCTCAGTCCAGCTGCGGATGAGCCGCTCTCCCCACTGGCGGTTCACGAGATCGCTGATGGCCGCCGGGGTGCTCAGCGGCAGGCGGCCCAGCGAGTTGCCGTCGAGGTAGACGAGGCCGGGCGGCGCGGCGGTGAAGCGCTCCTGGAAGGACGCGAGCGGGTCGGCGGCGTCGAGCGCCGCGGCGTCGTGGCTGTCAAGCGTGGCGGAGGAGGGGGAGGGCGGGCTCATCGCCGGGCCGATGCTATTGGCCGTGCGGGGTTTGCCGCCTGCCCGCCGCGGTGATACACACGAAACGTGAGCACCGAGCATTCAGCCGGAGACGAGGAGCCGCTCGTCGCCCCCCGCGACGATCCAGGCATGGCCGCCGAGGGCGAGCCGGCCGGCTCTGGGGAGCTTGAGTCCCAGCAGTCGATCCTCAGGCCGAGTCGGCGCCGGGCCCCGGGCGGGGGCTCGAGCCTGCCGCCGAGGCGCCGCCGCCGCTCTATGAGGAACGTCCGCCGGCCGCCGCGCCCGCCGCCGGGAGCGCCCCGGCACACGCCGAGTCGGCGAACATGCTCCCCAACCGCGAGCGCCGGCGCTCCAAGCTCGAACGGCTCGTCGTCCGGCTGATCGCCACCTGCGGGATCGTCGGTATCGGGGTCGCCATCGCCGCCATCATGGTCTCCAGCCATTCGCAGGGCTGGATCGTCGGCCTGGTGGTGTCGATCGTCAGCGTCATCCTGGCGGCGCTGCTGTGGTCCTCGCGGATGCTCTGAGCCGGTCTCGGCCGGGCTGACCAGGTTTGTGGCCGGGACGACTGCTCTGCTGCACAGCCGGCGGGTGGTCGTGCCGTCGGGCCCGGTTGATGCGACCGTGGAGGTGCTGGACGGGGAGATCGTCTCCGTGTCGCCCGGCCGGGTCCGCTCGGCGCCGACATGCGGCGACCGCTGGCTGATCCCGGGGCTGATCGACACCCACGTCCATGGCGGCGGCGGGGCGCAGTTCAACACTCTTGAGCCCGACGAGGTGCGGGCGGCCTGCCGCTTCCATGCCCGGCACGGGACGACGGGGCTGCTGGCGACGATGGTGTCGGCGCCGGTCGGCGACCTGGAGCGGGCGATGGCGGCCGTCTCTGCTGTCCGTGCCCGGCCTGGCGAGGGGGCGCGGATACTCGGGGTCCATCTCGAGGGGCCGTTCCTCAGTCCCGCCCGGCCGGGGGCGATGGACCCGGGGACGTTCCTGGTTCCTTGCGGTGGTCTGGTCAGCCGGCTGCTGTCGGCGGGCGGCGGACGGCTGGCGATGATGACGATCGCGCCCGAGCTGCCGGGAGCGCTCGAGGCGATCGTCGCGCTGACCGGCGCTGGGGTGGTGGCCTCACTCGGTCACTCCGACGGCGGGTACGCGGTGGCGCTGGCGGCCTGGCGGGCGGGGGCGCGCTCCGTCACCCACCTGTTCAACGCGATGTCGGGGTTTCATCACCGCGAGCCGGGGCTCGCCGGCGCGGCCCTCGAGCTCGACGAGCTGTCCTGCGAGCTCATCTGCGACGGGCTCCACGTGTCGGCGCCGGCGATGCGGGTCGCCCTGCGGGCGCGCGGGCTGGGCGGGCTGCGGCTGGTGACTGATGCGATGGCGGGGGCGGGGATGGGCGACGGCGCGTTCTCGCTCGGTTCGACGGCGGTGGCGGTCGCTCGACGGGCGAGCGGTGCTGCCGGGGACGGAGACGCTCGCCGGGAGCACCCTGACGATGGATGCCGCGCTGGCGGGCGCGGTGCGCTTGATGGGGCTCTCCGTTGCGCAGGCGGTGACGCTGGGCTCCAGCGCCCCGGCGGCCGTGCTGGGGATCAGTGACCGCTACGGGGCGATCGCTGTCGGGCGAGCGGCCGATCTCGTCGTGCTCGACGAGGAGCTGCGCGGTTGCGCGACGATGATCGGCGGGCGATGGGTGGGGGAGGCGCCGGACTGGCTGTGAGTGCCGGCGGGTGGGCTGCCGGGTCCGCCGGGTCCGCCGGGTCAGCGCCGGGCGCGCGTGCCGGGTCAGCGCCCGTAGAGCTGGCGGACGATCCCGTACATCTCGCTGGAGGTCTCGCCCATCCCCGGACAGCAGGGCGGCCCGCCGGGCGCGCTGATCCCGATCTCGAGGTGCGGCGCCTCCGACAGCCCGACGTGACCGCAGCCCACCTCGGCGATCGGCTGGCCGGTGTGGACGTGGGCGCCCACGCGCACGAGGGCCGGCTTGGCGTGGCCGTAGTACAGGTAGCGCCCGGCGTAGGCGCCGCTGTCGATCTTGATCACCGGCGCGTCGGGGCCGAAGCCGTCGATCCCCTCCTTGACGACCGTCCCCGAGGTCATGGCCACCTCGGTGGCGCTCGAGCCGCAGGCGTTGTTGACGGTGCCGATGTCGACGCCCTGATCCTGGGTCCAGCTCGAGGGCGAGGCGACGATGCGGTGCGGGGAGATGGGGAACACCCACCGCGTCGAGCGCGCCGTCGGCGCCGCCGGCGCGGATCCGCACCGTCCGGCCGCGGCGAACCCAGCGGGCGAGCGTCGAGCGGGTGTGGATGCCGACCGTGCCGCTCGGCGGCGACAGGTGCGCGGCCCGCTGGAAGCGCTGGACGGAGTGCTTGGTGCCCGGCCCGAACATCCCGTCGGCGGAGGTGCGGATGCCGACCCGCGACAGCCAGCGCTGCAGGGTGCGCGACGTCGCGGCCGTGGTCGCCCATGCGCAGCACGCGGCGGATCGGCGCGGCGTGAGCGCTGCCGCGGCAGCGCCGCCACGGTCGCGAGCGCGATCACAGCGGCGAGCGCGGCGAGGGCCAGGGCCCTCGGGATAGGGACACGGATCCGGGATCGGGTGAGCATCGGGAACGAACGCAGCTGCTGGGCGGTGTGCTGGCGGGGTGCCGGCGCCTGCGGGGTTAGCTGACGGGCTCGCGATCGCTCTTCTCGAGCGACCGCTTCCCGCGGATCACCGCGGGACTCGCCCCAACAACGTGGGTTCCCCGTTCTCCGGATTGGCGGCCCGGAGACTCGGCTGAAGGTGGGAACACCGTACAGACGCCGTCGATGCGGTGACGCCTGTTCCTCCGGCTGCACGGAATCTTGCAGCCGGATCGTTCGGCGCGGTGGTTTCGGCGGCGGTTAGGCCTGCAGGTGGACGGCGAAGAACTCGAGGATCCGCCGCCAGGAATCCTCGGCGGCATCGTGCACGTAGTTGAGCCCCACGATGGTGAGCACGGGACCCAGCGGCCCGACGTTGATGCGGTTCATGAAGCTGTGCCCCGCGTCGGGGTACTCCTTGACGTCGTGGGGGACGTTCAGCTGCGTGAGCGTCTCCTCCAGGCGCTGCGCGCGGCCTCTGAGCGCCCGGTCGCGCTTGCCGTAGCTGGCGACGACCGGGCAGGCGCCGGCCAGCCGCTCGGCGGCGTCGCCGGGAAGCTCGCCGTAGTTGACCGACGCCGCCTGGAAGTCGTAGCGGGGCGCGCACATCAGGGCGAAGCCGCCGCCCATGCAGAAACCGATGATCCCGATCTTGCCGGTGCAGTCCTCGCGCGCGGCCAGCCACTGGCGGGCGGCCTCGATGTCCTCGTAGGCCTCGCCCGTCCCCGAGCGTGAGGCCTGCAGGGTCGCGATCACACAGCGCGGTCCGCGACCGGAGTACAGGTCGGGCGCGAACGCCAGGTAGCCGGCGGCGGCCAGCCGGTCGGCCTGGAGGCTGATGTCGTCCCCGAGACCGAGGAGCGTCCTGGATGACGACGACGCCCGGCCACGGCCCCTCGCCGACAGGGGTGGCGAGATAGGCCTTGAGCTCGCGGCTGGCCGCGGGGTGGTACGTCGTGTCGGGCACGAGCGTACGCGGTCGGCTCGACGGTTCGAGGCCCTCGTCGCGGGCCAGCGAGGCGCCGATGCGGCTCGGCCAGCCGCGGGGTGAAGAGGACGATGAGCAGCCCCACGACCAGCCAGATCACGACGACCAGCGGAAACCGGCTGTACGGGAACGATTGCCCGGTGACGTTCTTGTAGAGCGTGTAGCCGAGGAACGCGATCCCCAGAACGGGGAAGACGAGCTCCCACAACGGGGCGCGGCGGGCGCGGATGAACAGGTGGTTGATCGCGCCCACGTTGGTGACGATGTAGGCGACGAGCAGGCTGAGCACGCCCATCGTGCCCGGATAGAAGAAGGCGTTGGTGGCCGACACCCCGGCGATGCGCTGGAGGATGATCGCCGCGACGCCCACGATCAGCGTCACCGTCAGCGCGCCGGCGGGGGCGCCGGTGCGGGTCGAGGTCCGCCCGAGCAGGTTGGCCAGCGGGGTGTCGCGGGCGAGCGCGAACAGGATCCGGCCGCCGGCGGTGGCCGCGCCCAGCCCGCTGGCGAACGCGCTCAGGGTCGCGCCGGCGTTGATCGCGTCGGACATCGCCGAGCCGACATAGCTGTGGGCGAGGTCACCGAGCGGCGAGCCCGAGGTCGAGAACGCCTTGACCCCAGCGGCGTCGGTGCCAAAGCCCCACGTCTGCACGAGGATGCACAGGATGTAGAAGATGCCGCTGGCGATCACGGCGGTGCGGATCGCGCGGGGGATCTCTCGTCGGGGGTTGGCCGTCTCCTCGCCCAGCGACGCGGCGCCCTCGAACCCCGCGAACGACAGAAAGCCGAACACCGCCGCCGCACCCACCGCCGAGAGCGAGGTGCCGCCCGGGGATCTTGAACGCATCCAGGGTGACGCCCTGGTGATGGGGTGCCGATCCGCCGATCAGCTTGACCACGATGACCACCATCAGGATGAGGATCAGCGTCACGGAGATCCCCTCGAAGCCGAGCAGCGATCGCGTCGCCACGCGAATGTCCCCGAACGCCAGAAGGGCGATGACGACGGCGGCGATGAGCGCGATCACGACGTAGTCGGCTGACTTGTCGATGCCCGTCCCGCTCAGGAAGGCGATGCCGAACGCGCCCGCCTCGGCGGTCGAGGCGCAGGTGAAGGCGAAGTAGGTGCCGAGCAGCGCCCAGCCGGAGAAGAACCCGGCCCGCGGACCGAGGGTCGCGCCGCTGAAGGCGAACACGGAGCCGGCGTGGGCGAAGTACCGGCTCAGGCGGATGAAGGCGTAGGAGACGAAGAGCACGCCGACGGTGGCGAAGATGAACGCCAGCGGCACCGCCCGCCCGATCTCGGAGGCCGGCGCGGTGCCGTTGAGCGCCATCGCGGCGGTGGGCGCCATGATCGCGATCGACAGGGCGATCGCCTCCCAGAAGCGCAGCTCGCGGCGCAGGCCGGAGGCGGGCGGCTGGGGCTCCCGCGCGTCGGGGTCACCGGTGCCGCGGGTCGCGGGGTCCGTCGGTGGCGGCTATGACTCCTCCGTGAAGATCGCCTCGGGCAGGAACGCGCCGACGGTCCAGTTGGGAGCGTCGACGATCTCGTGGATGCGCAGGTCGACCGCCGTGGAGGCGATCGCGTACGCCTCCTCGCGCGTGCGGCCGTAGCGGCTCTCGATGTGCGCGATGGTGGCCCGCGTCGCCTCCCGCGCGGCCTCGGTCAGGTCGGGATGGATGCCGGTGCAGACGTGGTAGCCGGAGGTCTCAGTGCGGCTCAGCTCGTTGGGCGGGATCGTGTACTGGGGGTAGGGGAGGTCCTTGCGAGCTCGGGTCGATGGTCAGCCGCACGGCGATGTCCATCGCGGTCTCGACCGCCGTCCCGCACACCTCGGCGTCGCCCATCGCCGCGTGGGTGTCGCCGACGGCGAACAGCGCGCCCTCGACGGCGACGGGGAGCAGGAGCGTCGTCCCCGGGCGCAGGTGCTTGATGTCCATGTTCCCGCCCCACTTGGTGGGCACGAGCGTCGGATGCTCGCCGGTCTGCTCGGGCGCGACCCCGATCGTGCCCGGGAACGGCTCGAACGGCAGCCTGACGCCCGGCAGGAACTCGACCGTCCGCGTGTCCGGGTCGACCCGCGAGATGTTCAGCCACGCCTCCGGGAACTCGTCCGCCAGCAGCCCGAAGTCGGGGATGATCGCCGTCCACCCCCAGTCGTGGGGCCTGAGCTCGAGGATCTCCACCGCCAGCACGTCTCCCGGCTGGGCGCCCTTGACGTACACCGGCCCGGTCACCGGGTTGACCCGCGTCAGGTCCAGCTCCGCGACGTCCGCCGCCGTCGACCGCGCGGTCAGCTGCCCGCCCGAGGCATCGGCGCACTCGAGCTCGACGACCGCCCCCGACTCGACCTCCAGCGCCGGCGCCAGGCGGTTGTCCCACACGTAGGAGCCGTGCTCGCTGCCGACGTGATGGATGGAGTGATCGTGCCCGAGCCGCGCCACGGTGCCGCAATCCCTACCCGCCCGCGACCCGGTTGATGCAGCCACTCCGCGGGGTCCTCCTCAAGTCTCGGGCCGCTCCCGCCGAATAATTAGGACACAAACCTTTTGGCTGCTAATCTTTTGAAGGCAAATGACTTCCTCTTCTTCCATGCCATCTCCTCTCTTCCTGACACGGGGCGCATCGAGCCCCACGTGATGCGCGTCGCCATCGTCGTGATCCTCGGCGCGATCATGTCCGTGCTCGACACCACGATCGTCAACGTCGCCCTCCACGATCTCTCCGGCGACCTCCACGCCTCCCTGGGGAGCATCCAGTGGGTGATCACCGGCTACCTCCTCTCGCTGGCGGCCGTGATCCCGGTGACCGGCTGGGCCGTGCGCCGCTACAGCGCGCGCCGCCTGTACCTGATCGCGCTCGTCGTCTTCACCCTCGGTTCCGCCCTCTGCGCGCTGGCCACCAACAGCAGCGAGCTGATCGCCTTCCGCGTCATCCAGGGCATCGGCGGCGGCATGATCACCCCGATCGGCCAGATGATCCTCGTCAAGGCCGCCGGCCCGCGCAACCTCGCCAAGGTCATGAGCTTCATCGGCGTCCCGATCGTGCTCGCCCCGGTCTTCGGACCGACCCTCGGCGGCCTCCTCCTCCAGACGGCCGGCTGGCAGTGGATCTTCCTCATCAACGCCCCCGTCGGCGCCCTCGCCCTCTTCATGGCCTGGCGCCTCCTGCCCCATGACGAGGCCAGCAGCGCCCAGGCCGGCCGCCTCGACATCATCGGCCTCATCCTGGCCGCCGCCGGCGTCGTCGGCATCACGTACGGCCTCTCCGAGAGCGAGGCCAACCACATT
>CAWDBJ010000001.1:0-399619 GCA_963800545.1 uncultured Solirubrobacteraceae bacterium | reverse complement strand
GTGTCCAGCCCCAGCAATACGTCGTAGCCAGGCATGCAGCAGCGCCGCATCGCCGAGGGCTACAGTACGCTCATCTCGATCGTCACGATGGTCGCGCTGTTCGCCCTGTGGTGGCTTGCCAGCCACTTCCGCTGGCTGCCGCCGCTCTTTCTGCCGACGCCCGAAGACAGTGTTCACCGCCTGTGGGATCGGCGCGCGGGCGAGTTCACGGATGCACCGCTCGCCGCGCATTTCGGATGGTCGCGCTCCGCGTGTTCAGCGCCTTCTTCTCGCCTGCGTCACCGCGATTCCCATCGGCATCCCCATGGGCGTGTCGCGTCGCGCGCGGATTGTTCGATCCGCCGATCGAGTTCTATCGGCCGTTGCCCCACTTGCGTATTTGCCGCTGATCGTGATCTGGTTCGGCATCGATGAGACCTCGAAGATCTTCCTGATCTATCTCGCGTGCTTTGCGCCGCTAGCGATGAGCGCGCGCGCCGGGTGCGCTCGGTGTCGCCGAGCAGATTCACGCGGCCTATTCGATGGGCGGTCGAATTGCAGGTCATCTGGCACGTGGTGTTGCCCGGCGGCGATGCCGGAAATCTTCACCGCTGCGAATCTCTATCGGCTTCGGCTGGACGACGCTCGTCGCCGCGGAAATGGTGGCGGCGACGCAGGCCTTGGACAGATGGTGCTTAATGCGTCCACTTCCTGCGCACCGACATCGTCGTGATGGGCATCGTCGTGATCGGCGTCATTGCCTATCTATTCGACCTGCTGATGCGCTCGTCGAGCGGCTCCTGGTCCCGTGGAAGGGCCGGTCTGATCCGGGTTTGTGGGCCTGAGGCCGGGCGGACGAGGCTCGGCGCGGCTGCCCCCCTACGAAGGCCGGTCATCGGAATCGGTTGACACGGGCGCCGCGCTTTGCGACGCTCGCTGCATGATCACGTCCCCACTTCCAGCGTCTGGTCGAGCGCGTCCGCAACACCGACGCACTGCCGACCGCCATCGTCTATCCTTGCGATCGCGATTCGCTGCAGCTCGCGTTGTCGGGACAGTTTGCAGGCTACATTGCGCCCGTGCTCGTCGGTCCCGAAGCGCGCATCGCCGATGCGGCCGCGCACGCGGGGCTCGACCTGTCGCGTGTGGTGCTGGTCGATACGCCGGACGAGCCCTTCATGGCCGCGAGAAGGCGGTGGCGCTTGCGCGCGGCGGCGAGGTCCGGGCACTGATCAAGGGCAGCCTCTATCCGGACGACCTGATGCGCGCCGTCGTGGCGCCCGATTCCGGCTTGCGCGAAGACCGCCGCCTTACCCACGCCTTCTTCGTCGATGTGCCGGGTTATGCCCGACCCTTCATCCTGTCCGATGCGGTGCTCAATATTTCGCCGACGCTCGCGGCCAAGCGCGAGATCGTGCAGAACGCCATCGAGCTGGCGCAGGCGGTGGGCATCGCCACGCCACAAGTCGCGATCCTGCCGGCCGTCGAAGGCGTAACGCCGGCGCTGCCGGCGACGGGCGACGCGGCGGCGCTGGCGAAGATGGCGACGCAGGGCGTGATCACCGGGGCTCACGTCGAAGGACCGATCACGGTGGACAGTGCGTTGTCCGCAGCGTCAGCGCGTGCCAACGGCGTCGAGTCGAAGATGCAGGCCTGGCCGACGTGCTCATCGTCCCCGGCCTCGAGTCCGGCGCGCTGATGCTCAGATGCTGATGGGCATGTTCGGCGCGTTAGCGGCCGGCGTGGTGCTGGGCGCCAAGGTGCCGGTCGTGTTGGCCGGTCGTAGCGATTCGATGGAAGTCCGCACCGCCGCATGCGTGCTCGCATCCCTCGTCGCACGCGCCGGTCGGGTTGCCAATGTGCACGAAGTGCACGAAAACACGCTGGTCAGGGCCGCTCGCGCGGTAGCCTAAGAGTCGCGCACGCAACTCGCGCGCCATGCGCGATGTTGCGTCCGCCCGCCGCCCGCTGCATCATGGCGGCTGTGCCTCCCCGTTCTCCTCCGCTTTCCGCACTGACGCTCAAGCTGTTTCCGTTTTTGGCGTGGCGGCGGCTGATCACGCGCGAAACCCTTCGCGCAGACCTCCTCGCCGGCCTCGTGAGCGCGATGATCGTCCTTCCTCAGGGGGTGGCGTTTGCCACGCTTGCGGGACTTCCGCCCGAATATGGACTGTATGGCGCCATGCTGCCCGCCGTCGTTGTGCGCGCTGTGGGGCTCGTCGTGGAGGCGCAGGTCGCAGAGGCGATCGCCTGTTACCGGACGTTCCTCTGCGGGCTGCTCGACCTCACCGACAACTACGCCGGTGACGCCGTGGTGGCCCCCCCCGCGGGTGGTCCGCTACGACGGCGACGATCCGTACCTGGTGGTGGCCGCCGACAAGGGCACGGCCTCCTTCTCCGACATCGCCAACGAGGTGGCGGCCGGCTATGGCTTCTGGCTCGGTGACGCGTTTGCCTCCGGCGGCTCGCACGGCTACGACCACAAGCGGATGGGGATCACCGCACGGGGCGCCTGGGAGTCCGTGAAGCGTCACTTCCGCGAGCTCGGGGTCGACGTCGCCCGCCAGCCGTTCACCGTGGTGGGGATCGGCGACATGTCCGGCGACGTGTTCGGCAACGGGATGTTGCGCTCGCCCCACATCCGGCTGCTGGCCGCCTTCAACCACGCCCACATCTTCCTGGACCCCGACCCCGACCCGGCAGCCGGCTTCGCCGAGCGCGAGCGGCTGTTCGCGCTGCCGCGCTCGGGCTGGGACGACTACGACCGCACGATCATCTCCGCCGGCGGGGGGGTGCACTCCCGCGCCGCCAAGGCGATCCCGATCACTGACGAGGTCAGGGCCGCCCTGGGAATCGAGGGGGAGAGCCTGGCGCCCAACGAGCTCATCTCCCAGCTGCTGCGCGCGCCCGTCGACCTGCTGTTCAACGGCGGCATCGGCACCTACGTCAAGGCGAGCACGGAGAGCGCGGCGGACGCCGGCGACCGGGCCAACGACGGCGTCCGCGTCGACGGGGCGCAGCTGCGCTGCCGGGTCGTCGCGGAGGGCGGAAACCTCGGCCTCACCCAGCGCGGGCGGATCGAGTACGCGCTGCGCGGCGGCCCCGACGGCACGGGAGGCGCGATCAACACCGATGCGATCGACAACGTGGCCGGGGTCAACTGCTCAGATCACGAGGTCAACATCAAGATCCTGCTCGGGCAGGTGACGGCCACCGGTCAGATGACCGACGGCCAGCGCAACGAGCTGCTGCGCCAGATGACCGACGCGGTCGCGCAGCAGGTCCTGCACGCCAGCTACACCCAGACCCAGGCGATGAGCCTGGCGCTACGCCAGGCGATCCCCATGATCGACGTCCACGCGCGGCTCATCCGCCACCTCGAAGCGGTCGCCGGATTGGACCGGGAGATCGAGTTCCTGCCCTCCGAGGAGACGCTGGCGACGCGACGGGCGCAGCGCCGCGGCCTGACCGCTCCGGAGCTGGCGACGATCATGGCCTACGGCAAGATCCACCTCTACATCCGCCTGCTTGACTCCGACCTGCCGGAGGACCCGTCGCTGACCGCGGATCTCGAGCGCTACTTCCCCGACCCGCTGCCCGCCCGCTACGCGGCGCAGATGCGCGACCACCGGTTGCGCCGGGAGCTCGTGGCCACCATCGTCGCCAACCAGCTCGTCGATCGCGCCGGGATGACCTTCGCCTTCCGGGTGGGGGAGGAGACGGGCGCCGATGAGCCGCAGCTGGCCCGCGCCTTCGCCGTCGCCCGCGAGGTGTTCGCCATGCGCGACTTCTGGGCCGAGGTGGAGGCGCTCGACAACCAGATCGAGGCCGGCACCCAGCTGTCGATGCTGATCGAGGGCCGGCGCCTGCTCGAGCGAGCCGCCCGCTGGCTGGTGCGCTCGCTGGGCCGGGCGACGATCGATGTCGCCGCCACCACCGCCCGCTTCGCGCCCGGCGCGGCCGTGCTCGCCCAGGCGCTGCCCGAGGTCCTGGTCGGCCATGATCGTGAGGCCTACCAGGATCGGCTCGTCGAGCTGGCCGCCGCCGGGGTGCCCCCCGCGCTGGCCGGGCGGGTCGCCGCGATGCCCGCCCTGCTGGCGGCCTTCGACGTCGTCGAGGAGACCGCGCTCACCGGGGCCGAGCCGCCGGTGGTCATGGAGGTCTACTTCGGGCTCGGCTCCCGGCTTGGCCTGGACTGGCTGCGCGACCGGATCCTCGAGCTGCCGCGCGACGACCGCTGGCAGGCGCTGGCGCGAGCGGCGCTGCGCGACGACCTGTACGAGATGCACCGCGCGCTGACCCGCGACGTCCTCGCCCACCGGCCGTCCCGCGGTGCGGCGGAGGCCATCGAGGAGTGGCTGGCTGACAACGCCACCGCGGTGCAGCGGTCACGCAGCGTGGTCGCCGACGTCAAGGCCGCGCGCGCCTATGACACCACGACGCTGCCGGTCGCCCTGCGCGAGCTCAAGAACCTCGTGCCCGAGAGCTGACGGGCGGCTCGCGGTCAGCTGACCGGCGCGACGCGGCTCGTGTAGCTGACGCCCGGTCCCGACCAGCTGATGCGCACCGCCCCGGCCGACGGCAGCTGCACGTGGGTGGTGAAGAAGCCCTCGGGTTCGGTTCCCTTGACGGTGGCCACGTTCTCCCAGCCGCTCGAGCCGCGGGGCTTGAACTGCAATACGGCGGTCTGCGGGGAGGGCGGGCGGACCTGCCCCCAGACGAGCACGTTCGCGCCGTGCTTGGGGTGGGGCAGCCAGATCGGCAGCTCGAAGGCGTAGTAGGCCGGCTTGGGCTGATCGAAGGGATAGGTCAAAAGGCCCGACTGGAAGGTGGCCCAGTAGGCGCGGCTGCCCTTCTTGTACTGCGTGTTGGGGGCGTCGTCGACGAGCAGGAACTGGGCGAAGGACGGCACGCGCGGCGTCGTGCCACGCCATGTACTCGCCCTCGTTGATGTACTCCGCCTGCTGCGGCTCGGCGAGAACTCGACGTACGGGCTCGGCTGGCGGCTCTGCACGCCCCACTCGGTGATGTCGATCGGCTTGCCCGCACGCTGGTGGTAGGCCCGGGCGCTGCGATCCAGCGCCTTCTCGAGCCGCGAGATGCCCGACAGGGTCGCCGAGTTGGGATCGGAGCGCTTGAAGCTCGGCGGGTGCACGAAGTCGTAGGGATGATGGGCCCAGCCGGCCGCGTCGAACAGCGCCGGGATGGGCGTGCACGAAGCTCGCCGCGGCTGCCGGATTTCGGGCACCCGATCTGCGTCGCCGCCGTGCCCGTGAGCGGCGTGTAGCGCGCGCTCAGGCAGTAGAAGGCGCGCACGAAGGTCAGCGGATCCATGCTCGCGCGCGTAGCCCTTGTGGCCGGCGCCGTAGGCCGCGGTCTCGCCGATCATGATCGTGTCGTGGCGGTGGCCGGTCTTGACCAGGCCCTTCCAGGCGGCGTCGACCATCGCGCGGTAGATCGCCGGCGAGGCCTCGACCTTCTTGCCGCCCTTGACCTTGTTCCACTGCGGCGTCATCCAGCCGCCGATGTTCGGCTCGTTCCAGATGCCCCAGTAGCGGACGGCCGGCAGAGTGACCCGCTGTCCGGAGCCATCGGGACGGCGAAGTGGCCGCCGTAGCGCTTGGCCGACCGCCTGGACGAACTGTCCGTAGTCGGCGGCGTTGGGATCGTGCGCGAAGCGGTAGCCCTGGGGCAGCTCCGCGCGGAGTGGTCGCCCAGTTGGGGGCGGGCGCGGTCGGCTGGAAGTAGACCTGCAGGCCGTCCTGGGTGGCCATGCGATCGAGGAAGTCCCAGCGACCCCAGGCGCCGGGCGGATAGGCGCTGGGGTTGGTGGCGTTGAACTTGGGCTTCTTGCTCGCGTTGGGCTTGGGCGCCACCAGGGACCACACCACGGAGACCCGGATCCGGTCCACGCCCATGTTCTTGAGCGTCTGCAGCGTGGTGCGCCACGGACTGCGGCGAGGAGTAGATGAGCTTGGCGTCGTCCTGGAGGATCATCGCCTGCTTGTGGGAGGCCAGCGCCCCGCCGGGAGCGGCCAGGGCGAGCGCGACGCAGGACCGCCAGCACGCCGAGGAGAGTAGACGGGGGCCGCCGCATCGCGGGCATCCTAGAGCCCTCCGAAAGAAAGTGCGCTGCCTTCTGGATCACGTCGGTCGACGCCGCCGGCGGGCCCGCAGGGCGGCCAGCTGCGACGGTGGCCAGGTCGAGCAGCCCGCCGACCAGGAAGGCCGCCGGACCGGTGAGCAGACGGGCTCCAAGTCGCGAGGCCACCCCGTGAAGCTATCGTTGCTCCCCCCATGACCAGCGTCAAGACCAGCGTCACCGAGCTTCCCGAGTCACGCGTGCGCGTGGAGGCCGAGGTGCCCGCCGAGGAGGTTGAGCGCAGCCTCCTGCAGGCCGCTCGCAAGCTCGGCGGCCAGCTGCGCGTCCCGGGCTTTCGCAAGGGCAAGGTGCCGCCGCCGGTCGTCATCCGGCAGCTGGGCCGCGAGACGGTCCTCGACGAGGCGCTGCGCGACTCGCTCGGCACGCTGGTACGTGGAGGCCATCGACGGCGCCGGGATCGCCCCCATCGGCGAGCCCGACCTCGATGTCGGCGACCTGCCCGGCCAGGGCCAGCCGCTGTCCTTCTCGATCGAGATCGGCGTGCGCCCGACGGCCACGCTCGGCCGCTACAAGGGCCTCGAGGTCGGCCGGCGCGAGCCGGCGGTCGACGAGGCGGCGGTCGATCAGCAGATCGAGGGGCTGCGCGACCGGCTGGCCACGCTGGACACCGTGGAGCGCGCCGCCGCAGACCGGCGACCAGGTGGTCGTCGACTACCTGGGCAAGGTCGACGATGTCCCCTTCGACGGCGGGGAGGGCCGCGACCAGCTGATCGAGCTGGGCGGCGGTCGCCTCATCCCCGGCTTCGAGGAGCAGCTGATCGGCGCGTCCGCCGGCGACGAGGTCCAGGTGAAGGTCACCTTCCCCGAGGACTATCCCAACGAGCTGGGCGGCAAGGATGCGACGTTCGACGTCACCGTCCACGAGGTCAAGGCCAAGCGCCTGCCCGAGCTCGACGATGACTTCGCCTCCGAGGCCTCCGAGTTCGACACGCTGACCGAGCTGCGGGAGGACATCGCCACCAAGCTGCGCGAGGCCGACGAGCGCAGCGTCGAGCGCGAGTTCGAGGAGGCCGTCCTCGAGGCTGCCGCCGACGAGGCCAACGTCGAGCTGCCCGAGGCCCTCGTTCACGCGCGAGCGCACGAGCTCGTCGAGCAGACGCTCGGGGCGCTCGCCCGCCAGGGGATCAACAAGGACACCTATCTGCAGATCACCGGCAAGAGCGAGGAGGAGATCGCGCACGACGCCGAGCCCGACGCCGCCGCCGCGCTGCGCCGCGAGGCGGTGCTGGCTGCCGTCGTGGCCGCCGAGAGCATCGAACCCAGCGACGCCGAGCTCGTCGAGGCGCTCACCCCGGCCGCCGAGCGCGACGGCGCCGATCCGGCCGAGCTCGTCGAGCAGCTGCGCAAGGCCAACCGGCTGGACTCGCTGCGCGAGGACGTCGCCAACCGCCAGGCGCTCGAGCTGCTCGTGTCCGAGGCCAAGCCGATCACCGTCGAGCAGGCCAAGGCGCGCGAGAAGCTGTGGACCCCCGGCAAGGACGACCCGGCCGGCGACCGGTCGCCGCCGGCGGCGCTCCGGCAGCGGTTCCGGAGGGTCTGACTCCTCGAGACCGGGGGCGAGCCGGGTCTCAGCCCTCCCAGATCTGGACACCCGGAAGCTGACCTGAACCCCCGCGCCGGAGGCCGCAGCGCGCCAGAGGGCGATTGCTACAGTCGGCAGGATTCCAGCGCAGCACGCGAAAGAACCGAGCACATGAGCCCACTCGTACCCATGGTCGTCGAGCAAACCTCCCGCGGGGAGCGCGCCTTCGACATCTACAGCCGGCTGCTCAACGAGCGGATCGTCTTTTTGGGCACGCCCGTCGACGACCAGATCGCAAACCTGATCGTCGCCCAGCTCCTTCACCTGGAGTCCGAGGATCCCGACAAGGACATCTCGATCTACATCAACAGCCCGGGTGGCTCCGTGTACGCGGGTCTGGCGATCTACGACACGATGCAGTTCATCAAGCCCGACGTGTCGACGATCTGCGTCGGCATCGCCATGTCGATGGGCGCTCTGCTGCTCGCCGGCGGCGCTCCCAACAAGCGGATGGCCCTGCCCAACGCGAAGATCCTCATCCACCAGGTGAGCTCAAGCTTCCAGGGGCAGGCGACCGATATCGAGATTCATGCCCGCGAGATCATCGACGTGCGCCGGCGGCTGGACGAGATCATCGCCAAGCACACCGGCAAGGATCTCGAGACCGTCCGCCACGACACCGAGCGCGACTACTTCATGAGCTCTGAAGAGGCAAAGGAGTACGGAATCATCGATCGGGTCATCTCGCAGCACTGAAGGCATTAGTCTTCGACGCTGACGAGCCCGACTGAGTCGACTCCGGGGAGGGGAAGGAACCATGGCACGTCCAACGGACTCCAACGAACAGCTCCTCTGCAGCTTCTGCGGCAAGTCGCAGCGCCAGGTCAAGAAGCTGATCGCCGGCCCCGGGGTCTACATCTGCGACGAGTGCATCGACCTCTGCAACGAGATCATCGATGAGGAGCTGACCGCTCCCCCCAGCTTCGACATCGAGAACCTCCCCAAGCCGCGGGAGATCTACGACGTCCTCAACGAGTACGTGGTGGGCCAGGAGCAGGCCAAGCGCTCGCTCTCCGTCGCCGTCTACAACCACTACAAGCGCGTGCAGATGATGCAGTCCGATGAGCACGACATCGAGCTGCAGAAGTCCAACATCCTGCTGCTCGGCCCCACGGGGTGCGGCAAGACCCTATTGGCGCAGACGCTGGCCAAGATCCTGAACGTGCCCTTCGCGATCGCCGACGCCACCGCGCTGACTGAGGCCGGGTATGTCGGCGAGGATGTCGAGAACATCCTCTGAAGCTGATCCAGGCGGCCGACTACGACGTCAAGAAGGCCGAGACCGGGATCATCTACATCGACGAGGTCGACAAGATCGCCCGCAAGGCCGACAACCCCTCGATCACGCGGGATGTCAGCGGTGAGGGCGTCCAGCAGGCGCTGCTGAAGATCCTCGAGGGGACCACCGCCTCGCGTCCCGCCCCAGGGCGGGCGCAAGCATCCCCACCAGGAGTTCCTGTCGATCGACACGACGAACGTGCTCTTCATCTGCGGCGGGGCGTTCGCCAACCTCGACAAGGTCATCGAGCGCCGCATCGGCCACCAGGGCGTCGGCTTCGGGGCCGCCATCCAGTCCAAGGAGCAGCGCGACACCGGCGAGATCTTCGAGCACTGCCTGCCCGAGGATCTCATCCAGTACGGCCTCATCCCCGAGTTCATCGGTCGTCTGCCCGTCATGTCGGCCATCCATCAGCTCGACCGCACGGAGCTGATGAAGATCCTCACGGAGCCCCGCAACGCCCTGATCAAGCAGTTCCAGCGCTTCTTCCAGTTCGACGGCATCGAGCTCGTGTTCTCCGACGAGGCCCTGGCGAGCGTCGCCGACAAGGCCCTGGAGCGCGAGACCGGCGCCCGCGGCCTGCGCTCGATCATCGAGGAGGTCCTCCTCGAGGTCCAGTTCGAGCTGCCCAGCCGCCGCGACGTCCAGAAGTGCGTGGTCACCCGGGAGACGATCGACAACGGCGTGTCGCCGACGCTCGTCACGGTGGCCGTCCCCGACGAAGAAGCCGCTGCATAACTGACCCATTCGCCACCCACGCGTGACGTTTTTCCTGTCACCGTGGGCTGGTGCGCGACTCGGGGAAGGTTGTTCGGTCTGGGGACGGCGAAAGTTCCCAGCGCTGCCAAGTTGGGCTGGGACGACGAGGTCCCGAGCTGGAGCGCGATGGCATGGCGATCGTGTGTCGCCGGCAGGACGGGGCCGTCGGGGTCCGTCAGCTCCAGGCGTTGGGGTTCTCGCCGGAGGAGATCGCCCGGCTGGTCGCCGGCGGTGCTTTCATCCGCCGCCACCGGGGCGTCCTGCTCGACGCCCAGCGCCGCCCACGCGACGCGGCCAGCTTTTCGCGGCGCTCCTGGCCTTCGTTCCCACCGGGTTTCTGAGCCATCGCACCGCGGCTGGGCTTCACGGGCTGCGCGCCATGAACCTGCATGACATCGAGGTCACGGTCGTCGCCCAGCACACGCCGCGGCACCCCGGCCTCCACGTCCATCGCACGGCCCGCAGCCCTACCCCGACGAGCTGACCACCCGCGACGGTCTGCCACTCAGCGCCGTCCACCGGCTGCTGCTCGAGCTGGCACAGCGCGAGACGACAGAGCCGAGCTCGAGCGGCTCGATCGCGGAGGCGGCACGGCGCCGGATGCTCCACCTCGATCGCATCACGCGCATGCTCGTACGCCATCCGCGTCACCCGGCACGAAGGTCCTCAGGGCCGCTCTGGAGGCCTACCAACCGAGCCCCAGGACAAGTCCGGCCTGGAGCGTGCGTTCGCCGCCTGGCTGGCCACCCTCCCGGACATCCCGGCGCCCGAACGCAACATCATCCTGGCCGACCGCTGGGAGATCGACTTCTTCTGGCGCGACCATGGGCTGGCCGTCGAGCTCGACGGCCGCCCGTATCACTCGCTGCCCGCCGACCAGGAGCGCGACCGGATCAAGGACGTGTGGCTCCAGCGCCACGACATCCACGTCGTGCGCGTGACTGAGTTTCGCTTCGCCCACGACCGCCCCGGCATCGAGCGGGACCTGCGCCACTTCCTCGCCCGCGACCGGGCGGCGTGAAGCGCGAATACACTCAGCGCGATGTCCGCGCTCGAAAGCCGCACCCGCTACGACCCCGCCGAGGTGGAGCCCCGGATCGTGGAGAAGTGGCTGCAATCCGGATTGTTTCATCCCGAGCCGGAGGGCACCGCGGAGGAGAACTACTCGATCGCCATCCCGCCCCCCAACGTCACCGGGGTGCTGCACATGGGCCACGCGCTCAACAACACGCTCCAGGACTGCCTCGCGCGCCACCACCGCATGCGTGGGCGGCGCACGAAATGGATCCTCGGCACCGATCACGCCGGCATCGCCACCCAGACCCAGGTCGAGCGCCAGCTGCTCAGCGAGGGCACCAGCCGCCCGGAGCTCGGCCGACCCAAGTTCGTCGAGCGGGTGTGGGAGTGGCGCGAGCAGTACGGCGGAACGATGATCTCCCAGCTCAAGCGGCTGGGCGCCTCCTGCGACTACGAGGCCGAGCGCTTCACCCTGGACCCCGCCTACGCGCAGGCCGTGCTCAAGGTGTTCGTGGCCCTCTATGAGAAGGGCTACATCTACCGCGACCGCTACATGGTCAACTGGGATCCCGGGGTCGGGCTCGGCGATCTCCGATCTCGAGGTCGAGCAGGTCGACGTCACTGACACCCTGTACTACATCGACTACCCGCTGGCGAGCGGGTCAGGGGCGATCACGGTGGCGACGGTACGCCCCGAGACGATGCTCGCCGACAGCGCCATCGCCGTGCATCCTGACGACGAGCGCTACCGGCGGCTGATCGGCGAGAAGGCGATCCTCCCGCTCGTCGGGCGCAAGCTGCGCATCATCGCCGACGAGTATGTCCGGCCCGACTTCGGCACCGGGGCGCTGAAGATCACGCCCGCCCACGATCCCAACGATTTCGAGATCGGCCGGCGCCACAGCCTGCCCCAGCCGTCGGTCATCGGTGAGGACGGCCGCATCACGGACGAGGCGCCCGAGCGCTTTCGCGGCCTGACCACGGCCGAGGCCCAGCTCAAGGTCGTCGACGAGCTCGGCCAGGCGGGCCTCATCGCTCGCACCGAGGCCTATCAGCACACCGTTCCCTTCAGCCAGCGCTCCGGACAGCGCATCGAGCCGCTCATCTCCCTGCAGTGGTTCATGAAGATGGAGGAGCTGGCCGCGCCGGCGATCGAGGCGGTGACCAGCGGCCGCGTCCGCTTTCACCCGGACAACTACACCAAGGTGTACCTCGACTGGATGCGCAACATCCGGCCGTGGTGCATCAGCCGCCAGCTGTGGTGGGGCCATCAGCTGCCGGTGTGGTACCGCGATCTCGAGACCTACGTCGGCATGGAGCCGCCCCGCGGTGAGGGCTGGCAGCGCGATCCCGACGTGCTCGACACCTGGTTCTCCAGCGCCCTGTGGCCGTTCGCGACGCTCGGCTGGCCCGAGGAGACCAGGGACCTCAGGGCCTTCTATCCGACCGACGCGCTGTCCACCGCGCGCGACATCATCTTCCTGTGGGTGGCGCGGATGATCATGATGGGCCTCGAGTTCACCGGCGAGATCCCCTTCTCCGACGTCAACATCCACTCGATCATCCAGGCGCCCGACGGCCGGCGCATGTCCAAGTCGCTGGGCACCGGCATCGACCCGATCGACCTGATCGAGGGCGGCCCACGGCCGCCGGTGTTCGCGCCCACCCCCGGACAGGACCCCGGCGCCTTCCCGGCCTACGGCGCCGACGCGCTGCGCTGGGGACTGATGGCGATGTCGTCAGGGCAGGACGTGCGCTTCGCCGAGGACAAGATCGCCCAGGGCCAGCAGCTGACCAACAAGCTGTGGAACGCCACCCGGCTGATCTTGCTCGGCGTCGGCGACAGCGCCCGCGCGGCGGTCACCCCCAACGCCGTCGAGGACCGCTGGATGCTGTCGCGGCTGGCCCGCGCCCAGTCCGACGATCGCCGAGCGGATCGAGGGCTTTGACTTCTCCCACGCCGCCCTGCGGCTCTACGAGTTCGTCTACGGCGAGCTGTGCGACTGGTATCTGGAGCTCGTCAAGCCGCGTCTGCGCGCCGGCGAGCCGGAGCTGGCGGGGGTGCTGCTCCACGTCCTCACGGAGACGGTGGCCCTCGCGCATCCGCTGATCCCCTTCGAGACCGAGGAGATCTACTCCTACATCCCCGGGACCGAGGGGCTGCTGGCCGCCCGCGTGTCCGCGGCGCAGGCCCCGCCGATGGACGATGCGGCCGAGTCGACCGTGCAGCGGGCGATCACCGCGGTGCAGGCCCTACGCCGCTGGCGGGCGCTTGAGAAGGTGGAGGCTGGGGCGACGCTGCCGGCGCGGCTGACGGCCGACGGCTACGACGAGACCTCCGAGCACGTCGCCCGCCTGGCGCGGATCACCCTCAACGGCGCCACCGAGGACGCGGTGGCCACGGTGCCGGTGCCCGGCGGGGTGGTGGAGATCCTGGCCAGCCCCGAGGTCGATCCCGGCGCCTCCGCGCGGCGGATCGAGGCCGAGCGCGAAACGCTGCGCGCGGAGATCGACCGGGCCGAGCGCAAGCTCGCCAACCAGGGGTTCACCGCCAAGGCGCCGCCGGCCGTCGTGCAGGCCGAGCGCGACAAGCTGACGCGGCTGCGTGAGGAGCTGGACGCGCTGTGACCAGTGGCGGGAGCCCGCCCCGGGCGGCCTCCATGACCGGACCCGAGGCCGAGCGCTACCTGCTGTCGCTGGAGCTGTTCGGGATGCGGTTCGGGCTGGACCGCATGCGCCGGCTGATGACCGCGCTCGGCCATCCCGAGCGTCGGTTTGACTCGATCCACGTCGTCGGCACCAACGGCAAGTCCTCGACGGTGCGCATGATCGCCGCCATCATCGCCCACCACGGACTGCGCACCGGCGCCTATCTGTCACCGCACCTCGTCACCTTCGGTGAGCGCATCCGCATCGATGACGCAGACCTTGAGCCGGAGGCGTTCGGACGAGCCGTCGCCCGGGCCGCCAAGGCGGCTGCGATCGTCGACCGCTCGCTCGACGAGGACGACCACGTCACCCAGTTCGAGGCGCTGACCGCCGCCGCCTATTCCGAGCTGGCCGAGCGCGGCGTGGAGGTGGCGGTCATCGAGGCCGGGCTGGGCGGTCGCTACGACGCCACCAACGTCATCCCCTCCAAGGTCCAGGTGCTGACCAGCGTGGGGCTTGAGCACACGCGCTGGCTGGGCCCGACGCTGACCGACATCGCCACGGAGAAGCTCGACGTCGTCCAGCCGGGCGAGACGCTCGTGCTCGGCGCCGGGCTGCAGGACGAGGTGATGGAGGTCGCCGAGCGGGTGGCCGCCGAGCGCCACGCGCGGATCATCGTCGCGGGGACGGATCCGGGCCTCCCGGTGGGCGCGCCGGGCGCCTACCAGCGGCGCAACTTCGCCCTGGCGATCGCCGCAGCGCAGGCCTTCCTGGGGACCCTCTCGCCGGAGGCGGTCAGCGCGGCCGCCGCCGACGTGCGCGTGCCCGGGCGCCTGCAGCAGATCGATGTCGAGCCGCTGACCCTCGTCGACGGTGCCCACAACGCCGACGGGATGCGGGCGCTGGCCGAATCGCTGCCGGAGATCACCGCCGGCCGCCATCCGGTCGTGGCGGTCGTGTCGATCCTCGATGACAAGGACGCCGCCGGGATGCTCGGCGCCCTCGGTGGGGACAGCTCTCCCATCGATGCGCTGGTGTTCACCAGCAGTCAGAATCCGAGGGCTCTGCCGCCGCCGACCCTGAAATCCCTGGCCCGCCAACTCCACGCGCCCCCGGCGGAGGTCATCTCCGATCCCTTCCGGGCGGTCGCTCACGCCCGCCGGCTGGCCGGTCCGGAGGGCGTGGTCATCGCCACCGGCTCGCTGTACCTGATCGCCGACCTGCTGGCCCGCGGACCGCGCGAACGGGCCTCCGTCCTATGAACGACCAGGACGACCAGCCGCGCTTTCTCACCATGATCGGGCTGGTCGCGCTGATCGTGGCGATCGTCATCCTCGTCTTCTTCGGCATCGGCTACCTGTTCGGACGAGCCTTCCTTTAGGTCGGCCTTCGGGATAAATGCATCATCTGCGACGAGGATCCGAGGGCCCGACGGCGTATTGATACGTGCCTGACGATCCTGGTGCCCACTACACTCGCGACCTCAATGCTGCCCTACGCAATCTTCGGGATTCACAACAGCGCCCTGAACCTCGCCGTCGAACTGGTGATCCTGTTCCTGGTGGTCATCTGGTTCGCGCTGGTCTTCTGGACGTACGCCGACGCGCACCGGAGGGTGGCCGACCCGCTGCTGATCACGTGCGCGACGCTGGCCTCGCTGTTCCCCTTCGTGGGCACGATCGTCTACATGATCGTCCGCCCGCCGGAGTACCTCGACGACGTCCGCGAGCGTGAGCTCGAGATGCAGGCCGCCGAGGCGCGGCTGGCCGAGCTCGGGTACCACCTGTGTCCGCACTGCGATTACGAGGTGGAGCGCGACTACCTGCGCTGTCCCAACTGCATGCGCAAGCTCAAGGACCCCTGCCAGTCGTGTGGGCGCCCGCTGGATCCCTCGTGGAAGGTCTGCCCCTACTGTGAGGCCGAGATCGGCGTGGCCGCACCGACGCCCCGGCGCCAGCGGCGCCGTTCGGCCAGCATGGAGCAGCCGCCGGCGGCCGAGCAGCCGTCGACGACCACCTAGCCCCACCCTCACCCCCTCCGAAAGGACCCCCTCGCCGTGGAGCGCACGCTCATTCTCGTCAAGCCCGATGCCTTTGCCCGCAACCTCACCGGTGAGATCGTCGCCCGGTTCGAGCGCAAGGGCCTGCGGCTGGTGGCCATGCAGCTGATGACGATGACGCGCGAGCTGGCCTCCCAGCACTACGCCGAGCACGAGGGCAAGCCGTTCTACGAGGAACTCGTCTCCTTCATCACCTCCGGCCCGCTGGTGGCGATGGTCCTCGAGGGCGACTCGGCGATCGCCGCCGCCCGGCAGGTGATCGGCGCCACCAACCCGCTGGAGGCCAACACCGGCTCGATCCGCGGCGACTACGCCGTGGCGGTCGGGCAGAACATGGTCCACGGCTCCGATGCGCCGGAGTCCGCGGCGCGCGAAGTCGGCCTGTTCTTCCCCGATCTCGGCTGAGCCGACAACCGCCGCGGGGGCACCCGTCCCGCGGCTGATCCTCGCCTCGCGTTCGCCGCAGCGGCGGGCGATCCTCGAGCAGATCGGCGTTCGGTTCGAGGTCGTCGTCTCGGGAGCCGAGGAGCTGACGGCCGGACCGCCCGAGGAGGTGGCCCTCGAGAACGCCTACCGCAAGGCGGCGGCGGTCCCGGCCACGACACAGACGCCCATCCTGGGCGTCGACACGATCGTCGCCCTCGGGGCCAGCATCTACGGCAAGCCGGCCGACCGCGACCAGGCCGCCGAGACGCTCCGCGCGTTGTCCGGGCGCCGCCACGCCGTCATCAGCGGGCTGTGCCTGATTGAGCCCGGCCCGCCCGAGCGGATCCGCACGGCGGCCGCTCGCACGATGGTGGAGTTCCGCGAGCTGAGCCCGTCGATGCTCGAGGCCTATCTGGACGGCGGCGAGTGGCGCGAGCGGGCCGGCGGCTACGCCATCCAGGGCCGCGGCGCGCTCCTCGTCCGGCGGATCGAGGGCGACTACCTCAACGTCGTCGGGCTGCCGGTGGCGGCGCTCGTCGATCTCGCGCCCTGGCTGCTGGAGGGCTGACCGCCCGCGCTACCCGCCGCCCGACACAGCGCCGCCTGGCACGTCCGACGCGCCTGCAGGACGGCATGCAGACCTCCGCCGGCCTTGGCTGCCCCGTTTTCCAGGGAATTTCGCCGGTCCGGGGCCGAGCGGGCTGATTGGGAGCTGCGTCTGTTCGATACACTCGCCCTCGGACGGAGCTGGCCTGGGACGTGCTCCCACCCCAACCCCGGTGACGTTTCCGCCGCTCCGCCCCGATGCTGTCTGCTACCTGAACAATATGGGCTTCTTCACCTATCTGACCGGCTTCGGTGGCCGCGACATGGCCGTCGATCTCGGCACCGCCAACACCCTCGTCTACGTGCGGGGACGGGGCATCGTGCTCTCGGAACCGAGCGTGGTGGCCGTCGACTCGCGCAGCGGCGAGGTGCATGCCGTGGGGATCGAGGCCAAGCGGATGCTCGGCCGCACGCCGGGGACGATCTCGGCCATCCGCCCCTTGAAGGATGGCGTGATCGCGGACTTCGAGGTGACCGAGGAGATGCTGCGCCACTTCATCCAGAAGGTGCATCAGAACCGGTGGGCGCACCCGCGGGTCGTCGTCTGCGTCCCCTCGGGGGTGACCGGCGTCGAGAAGCGGGCCGTCGAGGAGGCGTGCCTGAGCGCCGGGGCGCGGCAGGCCTACCTCATCGAGGAGCCGATGGCCGCGGCCATCGGCGCCGGGCTGCCGGTGGGGGAGCCGACCGGCTCGATGGTCGTCGACATCGGCGGCGGCACCAGCGAGGTGGCGGTCATCTCGCTGGGCGGGATCGTCGTCTCCCAGTCGATCCGGGTGGGCGGCGACGAGCTCGACGAGGCGATCATCAACTACGTCAAGCGGGAGTACAAGCTGCTCATCGGCCAGCAGACGGCCGAGGAGGTCAAGCTCGAGATCGGCTCGGCGCACAAGATGCCGGAGGAGGTCCAGGCGGAGATCCGCGGCCGCGACATGGTCTCCGGGCTGCCCAAGACGGTCATCCTCACCAGCGAGGAGATCCGGGGCGCGCTCGAGGAGCCGGTCTCGCAGATCATCGACGCGGTCAAGCAGACGCTCGACCGCACGCCGCCCGAGCTCGCCTCTGACATCATGGATCGTGGCATCATGCTGGCCGGAGGCGGCTCGCTGCTACAGGGGATCGAGGAGCGTCTGCGTCACGAGACCCAGATGCCCGCGCACCTGGCGGAGTCTCCGCTGACGTGCGTCGCCGTCGGATCCGGGCGATCGCTCGAGGAGTTCGAAGCGATCCACCGGTCAAGCAAGAATTCCCGCAACCGGCGCCGCCGGTAATAGGTTCCGTCAGGGACCTCTCACCGGGCGCGGAGCACACCACCTTGAGGACTCAGATCTCGTGCACGACAAACAGGTTCGACGACGCCGGGCAGTGCTCGTTGCGCTCGTTGTCGTCTCCCTGATCCTGCTCACCGCCTACTTCGGCGAATCCCCCAGCAGTCCTCTGCACAGCGTGCAGCGGGGGATCGTGGCGGTCCTGTCGCCGGTGCAGACCGGCGCCAGCAAGGCGCTGTCGCCGGTGCGCGACGTCGCCAACTGGGTCTCGGACACGCTGCGGGCCAAGTCCCAGCGCGATCAGCTCAAGAAGCAGGTCGAGGCGCTCAACAAGAAAGTCGCCGAGTACCAGAGCGCCGCCATCCAGAACCGCGAGCTGACCAAGCAGGTCGGCCTCGCCAGCGTGGGAATCGACAGCTATCACCCGCTCGGCGCCGACGTCATCGGCCGCGACCCCAGCCTCTGGTATCAGCAGGTCGAGGTCGACAAGGGCTCGGGCGACGGGGTTGAGCTCAACGACCCGGTCACCGGCGACGGCGCCCTGGTCGGCAAGGTGACGAGCGTCACCGGCTCGACGTCGATCGTCACCCTGATCACCGATCATTCCTATGCGGTGGCCGCCAAGGTGCTCAACAACAAGGGCGACAGCGGCGTGCTCGTGCCCGCGGTGGGCAACCCCAACCAGCTGCTGCTCCAGGACCTCCCCAACCACGCCTCGATCAGCACCCCGCAGCAGGTGGTCACCGCCGGTTTCCAGAGCTCGACGCGCCCGTCGCTGCAGTCGCTGTATCCCCCCAACATCCCGATCGGGACGGTCCAGCCGGTCGACCAGAACGAGCTGCTCAACAACGGCCAGGTGACCGTCGCGCCGCTGGCCGACATCCGCCACTTCGACTCGGTCCAGATCCTGACGCGGCCTCACGCCGGCAGCGAGCGGGCCTCGGTGAAGTAGACGTGCCCTCGGCCCGGCTCGTGACGCGGCTGGCGATCCTGGTGCTGGCCACCGTCGTCATCCAGGAGACCGCCGTCTCCCAGATCTCGATCTTCGGCATCAGCGCCGACCTGACCCCGCTGGTCGTGATGTCGATCGGGCTGCTCGCCGGATCGCTGCCGGGAGCGCTGGTCGGCTTCGCCACCGGGCTGCTCGTCGACACCGTGCTCGTCCAGACGCTCGGCGTGACGTCGCTGCTCTACATCGCGATCGGCTACTGGTCGGGCCGGCTGCGGGAGATCCGCGACCCGTCCCATGGCCTGGTGCCGCTGGCCGCCGGCGCCGCCGCCACGGCGGTGGCCGGTGTGGGGATGACGATCATCCAGTTCCTGCTCGGGGTGGACGCCCCCGTGAGCTGGCTGCTCCTCCAGCAGATCTTCATCACCGTGCTCGTCAACACGCTCATCGCGTTGCCCGTGTACGCGCTGGTCCGCCGGATCATCCTGCCGGCGCTGCCCGACGATCCGCGCCGCCGCCGCCGCCGCGCGTACACGACCGGCGGTCTGAGCCCTCTGCAGAGCCCGTCGCAACGGCTCGGTCCGATGAACCGCTCAGCTCGCCCCTTCCGATGATCGAGCCGCCCGAGGATCGCCGCCCGCCCCTCACCCCGCAGCTCGCGCTGCGGGTCGCCATGGTGGGCTCGCTGGCGCTGACGCTGTTCGCGATCATCTTCTTCCGCCTGTGGTTCCTGCAGATCCTCACCGGTCAGCAGTACGTCAAGGCGGCGACGGTCAACCGCACCCGCGGCATCTCGATCGCGGCGGCTCGCGGCTCGATCCTGGACCGCGGCGGCAAGGTGCTCGTGGACTCCAGCCAGGCGCTGGCAGTGGAGATCTCGCCGACGGACCTGCCGGTGCCGGTCAGCCTCGCCGATGTGGCCACGCTCGAGCGCCCGCCGGCGCGCGATGCCGCGGTCTACAACCGGCTGGCCAGGCTGCTGGGGATGCCGACCGGGCGCGAGAACTGCCGGCTGCACGTCAGGGGCCACAACGTCTTCCGGCTGTCGCGCGTCGCCTGCGCCGTGGGCCAGCAGCTGACCCTCGTGGCGTACGCCGACGTTCAGATCGAGCAGGGACCGCAGGTCTCCTCCGACGTTCAGTACTACATCGCCGAGCGCCAGAACCAGTTCCCCGGCGTCACCGTCGCCAAGGTCGACGTCACCCATTACCCGTCCAAGACCCTCGCGGCGCAGGTGCTCGGCACGGTCGGGCGGATCACCGCCGGGCAGACCAAGCAACGGGCCTACCGCGGCGTGGCGCCGGACTCCGTGATCGGCCAGTCCGGCGTCGAGGCGCAGTACAACAGCTTCCTGCAGGGTCGCGACGGCCAGGAGAAGGTGCAGATCAACGCGCTCGGGGAACCGACCGCCAAGCTGCGCACCGTGCAGCCGCGCGCCGGCCACGATCTCAAGCTCTCCCTCGACGCCCGGCTGCAGCAGGTCGGCGAGCAGGCGCTGTCGCAGTCGATCTCCCAGAACGCCGGCTCGGGCGGCTCGTTCGTGGCGATGAACCCCGACAACGGCGAGGTCTACGCGATGGGCTCCTCGCCGACGTTCGACCCGTCCATCTTCACCCGCCCGATCTCGCAGAAGGCCTACAACGAGCTCAACAGCACCACCGCCGGCCAGCCCCTGCTCAACCGGGCGATCGGCTCAGTCGGCCCGACGGGCTCGACCTTCAAGCCGATCACGGCGGTGGCGGCCCTTCAGAGCGGCGCCTGGTCCACCGGGGACGTGTTCGACGACACGGGCTCGTTCTGCGTCGGCTCGGGCGGGGCGACCCAGTGCCGCCACAACGCCGGCAAGGCGGTCTTCGGAAGCGTCGACCTGATCAACGCCATCCGCGTCTCCTCCGACGATTTCTTCTATCACCTCGGTGCGCTGCTCAACCCCAACGATCCGGCCAAGCATCCGGACGGCGGGACGCTCGGCGAGTGGGCGCACCAGTTCGGCATCGGGCGCTCGACGGACATCGACCTGCCGGGGGCCTCCAGCGGCACCCTGCCCACACCGGCCTGGCGCCTGGAGCGCAACCGGCTGGAGGCCGAGTGCGACCACGCGACGGGCGCCTACCGCTACTCGAACGCGTCCGGTACCGCCATCAGCTCCAAGCGCAAGCCGGGCTTTCACCGCAGCCCGACGCATCCGGCGGGGGGATGCGGCATCGCGGACGGCACCAACCGGCCGTGGTCGATCGGCGACAACGAGAGCCTGGCCGTCGGCCAGGGCGACGTACAGGCCAGCCCGCTGCAGCTCGCCATCGTCTACTCCGCGCTGGAGAACGGCGGGACGATCGTCCGGCCCCACCTCGGCCTCAGCGTGCAGGACAACGCCGGCACGGTGCTGCAGACGATCAACCCACCTCCCTCCCGCCACATCTCGATCAACAGCGACTACCTGGCGACGATCCAGGCCGGTCTGCGGGCCGCCGCCTCCCAGGCCGGCGGCACCTCGGCGGATGTCATGGGCAGCCTGCACCTGCCGGTCTACGGCAAGACGGGCACCGCCCAGTACACCGGCCAGCCCGACACCGCCTGGTACGCGTGCTTCGTCCCAATGGGCAAGAAGTCGATCGTCGTCGTCGTCCACGTCGAGAAGGGCGGCTTCGGCGACACCGCCGCCGCCCCGGTCGCCCGCCAGATCCTCTCGCAGTGGTTCTTCAACAAGCCCGGGCCCTACGTATCCGGCACCTCGAAGACCCTGTGAGCCCGACGCCCGCCATCCAGCCGGCCGACGAGACCGCGATCTCACCGTCGCGTGCCTGGCCGCTGTTCGATCCGCTGCTCCTGCTGGCGGGGCTCGGGCTGGTCGCCATCTCGCTGATGACGCTCAAGGGCGCCACCGCTCACGCCGTCACCGGCCAGCCGTTTCACTACGTCGATCGTCAGGCCCTGTTCGCGGGCATCGGGCTGCTGCTGGCCCTGATCCTCAGCCGGATCGACTACTCGCGACTGCGGGAGTATCGCTGGGGGCTGCTCGGTCTCATGGCTGCGCTCAACATCGTGGTCTACGCGATGCCCCAGCAGCTCGGCGCCCACCGCTGGATCCCGCTGCCGCTGCTCAACTTCCAGTCCTCGGAGTTCGGCAAGGTGCTCGTGATCGTGGCCCTGGCCGGGTTCGCCGTCGACCGGTCGCGGACGCTGCACGAGTGGCGCACAACGGCCCGGATCATGCTGTTGGCCCTGTTCGCCGCGCTGCTGGTCATCCCCCAGCCCGATCTGGGGACGGGCATGGTGTTCGTCGCCGTCGGCTTCGCCGTCCTGTTCTTCGCCGGCACCTCGTTCAAGCAGCTGGGCGCCCTGGTGGCGTTGTTCCTGGCGGCCGTCGTGATCGCGATCGCCGGCGCCCCCGCACTGGGCGTCCATCTGCTCAAGCCCTACCAGCAGGACCGGCTGACGGCGTTCATCGGGCCCGAACGGACGGTCAAGCCCGGCCAGCCGAATCCCTGGTACCAGCTCAAGCAGTCCCAGATCGCGATCGGCTCCGGAGAGAAGACCGGGCGGGGCAACAAGGCGTTCGAGACCAAGCTCAACTTCCTGCCGGCCAACGACACGGACTTCGTGTTCGCGGCCGTCGGAGAGACCTACGGATTCGCCGGTGCCGCGGTGGTGCTGTCTCTGTACGCGCTGCTGATCTGGCGCACTCTGCGGATCCTGACGATGTCCAAGAACCTGTTCGGCACCCTGATCGCCGGAGGCGTCCTCGCGATGCTCATGTTCCAGATCTTCGTCAACGTCGGCATGACCCTCGGGATCGCCCCCATCACCGGGGTGCCGCTACCGCTGGTCAGCTACGGCGGCTCCTCCGTGATCGTGACCTTCATCGCGATCGGTTTGCTGCAGTCGATCTACATACAGGGGCGACTTGCGGCCAAAAGCCGCAACCGCGCGCTACTTTCATAGGTGTGTTGTGTGCGCGATCAGATCCGCGCACCACCCCAGATTTCAAAGGAATGACGACAATTGAAGAAGCAAGTGTTGGTCAGCGTCGACCGCGGAGAGACGCGTGTGGCGCTTCTGGAGGCCAGCGGAACGCCCGCCCCTCGCAAGCCGGCTTCGACCGCGACACGCCGGCGCCGTAAGCCGACTCCGACCTCGAAGGACTACCAGGTCGCCGAGCTCTACCTCGAGCGGCGGGGCAACCGGTCGATCGTCGGCAACATCTACAAGGGCCGGGTCGACAACGTCCTGGCCGGCCTCGAGGCCGCCTTCGTCGACATCGGACTGGAGAAGAACGGCTTCCTCCACGTCGACGAGATCGTGCTCCCCGGGGTCGAGGCCCCGCGACGCGGCCGGGGCGGCACCCGCGACGGGCGCAACATCACAGACCTGCTCAAGCCCGGTCAGGAGATCGTCGTCCAGGTGGTCAAGGACCCGCTCAAGACCAAGGGCGCGCGCCTCTCGATGGACCTGACGATCGCCGGGCGCTACATGGTCTATGCCCCCTACGGAGAGGGCGTCGGGGTCTCCCGGCGCCTGGACGAGAAGGAGCGCGACCGGCTGCGCAAGGAGGCCTCCAAGCTCGAGCTCAAGGGGGCCGGGGCGATCATCCGCACCTCGGCGCTGGGCGCCAAGCGCGCCGACCTCGAGCGCGAGCTCATCTACCTGTTCAAGCTCGGTGAGGTCCTGCAGAAGCGCGTTGAGGAGACCCAGGCGCCGGCGCTCGTCTTCCAGGAGGCCGATCTGTCCGTGCGGGTGGTGCGCGACATCTTCTCGGCGGACTTCGAGCGGGCCGTGGTCGACGATCCCAAGCAGCTCCAGCGCCTGACCTCGTTCTTCTCGCGGACCTCGCCCGAGCTCGTCGACCAGGTTGACCTGTGGGAGGAGGAGACCCCGCTCCTGCAGGCCTTCGGCGTCGAGAACGTGCTCGCCTCGACGTTGTCGCGGCGGGTCGACCTGCCCAGCGGCGGCTACCTGATCATCGACTACGCCGAGGCGCTGACGGTCATCGACGTCAACTCGGGGTCGTTCATCGGCCGCGGCAAGGGGGCGCGGCTGGAGGACACGATCACCAAGACCAACCTCGAGGCCGCCGACGAGGTGGTGCGCCAGCTGCGGCTGCGCGACATCGGCGGGATCATCGTCATCGACTTCATCGACATGGCGCGGGCCCGCAATCGCGACGCGGTGCTCAAGACGCTGCGCAAGGCGCTCGACGAGGACCGCACCAAGACCTTCGTGGTCGAGATCTCGCCGCTCGGGCTGGTCGAGATGACCCGCCAGAACGTCACCGAGGGTGTGCGCGAGATCATGACCCGGCCGTGCCCCACCTGCGACGGGGAGGGCGTGATCAAGTCCGAGGAGACGATCGCCATCGAGTTCGAGCGCAAGATGCGCGACCTCGCCAAGGAGGTCAGCGCCGACGCCATCCTCATCCAGATGAACCCCCGCGTCAGCGCCGAGTTCACCGGCAACGACGCCCGCGTGCTTCATGCCGTCGAGGCCGAGACCGGCAAGTGGTTTCACTTCGAGGGCTCCGAGGGACTGCCGCTCGAGCACTTCGCGGTGCTCCTGGAGGGCGACCGCGAGGAGGTCCTGGAGCGGGCGCTGCCCTTCCGCGAGGGCGAGGAGGTCCACGTCGACATCGTCGAGCCCCACATGTACAACCCGGGGGACGCGGTGGCCAAGATCGACGGCTACGTGATCGCCATCAAGGGCGGGACCAAGTTCGTCGGCGAGAAGCACCTGGTACGGATCGACGAGGTGGGACGGACCGCTGCCGTGGCCACGCTCGTCGACGTTCCCGGGCTGGCCGCCGGGGGAGACTCGGACGACGGCGACGATGATCTAGACTCAAAGCCTCGGCGCCGCGGCCGCAGAGGCGGACGGCGCCGTTCGAGTGCCACGGCCGGCTCAGCCGCCGGCGGCGGCTCAGACAGCGAGTGACCTTGTCCGCAACATCCGGGTCAGAGTTCCGGAGACCCCTCGGGAAGCCATGTACGCAGTAGTCAAGACAGGTGGAAAGCAGTACCGCGTGACCCAGGGGGAGACCCTGCTGGTCGAGCGTCTGGCCGCCGAGGACGGCGCCACCGTCGACCTGCTGCCGCTGCTCTACGTCGACGGCTCAGACGTCGTCGACGGCGCGGACATCTCCAAGGTCACCGTCCAGGCGAAGATCGTCGCCCACGAGCGCGGCCCCAAGCTGCGGATCGTCAAGTTCAAGCCCAAGCGCGGCTACAAGCGCCGCAACGGCCACCGCCAGGACCTCACCCGGATCGAGA
The DNA here is from genome assembly GCA_963800545.1 of uncultured Solirubrobacteraceae bacterium. Lineage (GTDB taxonomy): Bacteria > Actinomycetota > Thermoleophilia > Solirubrobacterales > Solirubrobacteraceae > Palsa-465. The sequence continues at coordinate 374,626 of CAWDBJ010000001.1, read as the reverse complement.
TCACCACGCTCGGCCTGACCGGCGGGTCGTCCTCGGGAGGCTCCCGCGCGAGCGCCGCGTCCACCTCGGGAGGCACCGATGGCTCATAAGAAGGGACTCGGCTCCAGCCGCAACGGCCGCGACTCCAAGCCCAAGTACCTGGGCGTCAAGGTCTTCGCCGGCCAGACCGTCACCGGCGGCGAGATCATCGTCCGCCAGCGGGGCACGGTGTTCAAGCCCGGCGAGGGTGTCGGCATCGGCAGGGACGACACGATCTTCGCCAAGGCCGCGGGTCACGTCCAGTTCACCCGCGGCCGCCGCGGCCGCGTCATCTCCGTCGTCGCGCCCGAGGCGCCGGCCGCCGAGTAGCGGCACGCGCCCGCTTCAGGCGGGCGTCAGCTGGGCGGTGCACAGCGGGCAGCGCCGCGCCTTGATGGGGATGGCGCTCGTGCACTCCGGGCAGTCCTTGGTGCTCGGGTCCTCATGGCTGCGGCGGGCCATCAGCGTGTTGTAGGGCCGCACGACCAGGAAGAACACCACCGCGGCGGTGGCCACGAAGGTGATGAGCGCGTTGAGGAAGTCGCCGTAGGCGAACTGGCTGTGGTTGATCGTGAAGTGCAGGTTCCCGAAGCGGGGCTGACCGACGATCAACGTGATGATGGGGGTCACCAGGTCGGCGATGAACGCCTTGACCAGCGCCGAGAAGAGGGCGCCGACGACGAACGCCACCGCCAGCTCGACGAGGTTGCCGCGCATCAGGAACTGCTTGAAGTCCTGGAGCATGGTCATCGCGGGCGCAGGGTACCGGCCGGGGCGGCGGCCTCCGCCTCCGCCGCCGGCCCCGGTCGCCCGTCGGGTCAGCCGTCCTGCGAGGTGGGGCGGATGAGGATCTCGTTGACGTCCACGTGCGGAGGCTGGGCGACCGCGTAGAGCACCGCCGCCGCCACATCGTCGGGGTGCAGCGCGTCCGTGGGGCGGTTGTCGAAGAACGGGGTGTCGACCATGCCGGGCTCGATCAGCGTGACCCGCACGCCGGAGCCGTTGAGCTCCTGGCGAGCGGACTCGCCCAGCGCGGTGACCGCCCATTTGGTCGCCGAGTACAGCGAGCCGGCGAGCGCCCGGCGCCCGGCGACGGAACCGGTCAGCAGCAGATGGCCCGTCGACGCGCGGAGCGGTTCGATCGTCGCCCGGATGGTCAGCGCGGCGCCGTAGACGTTGGTGAGGACCATCGAGCGCCACAGCTCCGGAGTCTCTGAGAGAAACCCGCGCTTGGCGCCGAAGCCGGCGTTGGCGAAGACGACGTCCAGCTGCCCGAACTGCTCGAGCGTCGAGGCGACCATCGCCTCCTGCTGCTCGAACTCGGTGACGTCGCAGGCGATCGCCAGCGCCCGCTCGGGGCCGCCGAGCTCGTGTGCGAGGGCGTCGAGCTTGTCCGTGGAGCGGGCGGCGAGGACCACGCGGTAGCCCGCCTGGGCGGCCGCCCGGGCGGTGGCGGCACCGATCCCCGAGGAGGCGCCGGTGATGAGGAAGACAGAATCGGCCATAGAGTGAAAGCATGCACGATCGCGCGCGAATCCACGTCGAGGCCGGGGGCGGCGGCGACGGCTGCCTGAGCTTTCGCCGCGAGGCCCACGTGCCGCGAGGCGGTCCCGACGGGGGCGACGGCGGCCGGGGGGGCGACGTCGTGCTCGTGTGTGATGACTCGCTGCGCGACCTGGAGTCCTTCCGCCGGCGGTCGCACTTCTCCGCCGGGCGCGCCGGCCACGGCGAGGGAGCGCTGCGCCACGGCGCCGACGGCCGGGTCCTCGAGCTTGCCGTCCCGCCCGGGACCGAGGTGCTCGTCGAGGCCGATGGGACGCGCCACGACCTCGTCCGCGGTGGCCAGCGGGCGCTGGTGGCCCGTGGCGGCTCCGGCGGGCGCGGCAACAAGCGCTTCGCGGGACCCGACGCACCAGACGCCGCGCTTTGCCGAGCGGGGGCTGCCGGGCGGCGAGACGTGGCTGACCCTGCGCCTCAAGCTCCTGGCAGACGTCGGGCTGATCGGCGTGCCCAACGCCGGCAAGTCCTCACTGCTCGCGCGGCTGACGCGGGCGCACCCCAAGGTGGCCGCCTACCCGTTCACCACGCTCTCCCCGGGCCTCGGCACGCTGCAGACGGAGAGCCGCCAGCTGATCATCGCCGACATCCCGGGCCTCATCGAGGGCGCCTCCGGGGGCGCGGGCCTCGGCCACGAGTTCCTCGCCCACGTCGAGCGCACCCGCCTGCTCGTCCACGTGCTCGACCTGGCGCCCCTGGACGGCACTGATCCCGTCGAGAACCATGCCACCGTGGAGGGCGAGCTGTCCGCCCACGACCCCCGGCTGGCCGCGCTGCCGCGCGTGCTCGCCCTCTCCAAGGCCGATCTCGTCGACCCCGAGACGGCGGCCGCCGCCCAGGCGATGTGGCGCGAGCACCTGGGGGAGGACATCCCGGTGATCGTCACCTCCTCGGCGACCCATCAGGGGCTCGACGAGCTCGCCGCCGAGCTCGTGCGCCGCGTCCCGGTGCAGGCCGCCCCGCCGCAGGCCGAGGGGCCCGGCGCCACCGAGGTCAACGGGACGGGGGACGAGATGGCCGAGCACCGCACCTTCCGCCCGGCGGCGCCGCGCTCCTACACGGTGCGCCGGCTCGAGAAGGGGACGTTCGCGGTCGACGGCGCCGGGATCGAGCGGCTCCTGGCCCGCTATGACCTCGACAACGAGGAGGCGCTGGCCCATCTCGAGCGCCGCCTGCGGGGCATCGGGGTGCTGCGCGCGCTCGAAGCCCAGGGGTTCGCCGCCGGCGACGAGGTCCAGATCGCCGGCGTCGCCTTCGACCTGGACCCTGATCAGTAGACGCCATGACGGGTCCGATCGTCGTCAAGCTCGGCTCGAGCATCGTCGCCGACGAGAGCGGCGCCGTCCGGGGCGACGTGCTGGGTCGCATCTGCGACGAGGTGGCAGCCCTGCACCGCGCGGGCCGCTCCCCGATCGTCGTCACCAGCGGCGCCATCGCGCGCGGCATGGGAGTGATGAAGCTGCTGCCCGCCCACCCCCGTCCCCGGGCCATCGACGAGCTCCAGGCGGCCAGCGCGGTCGGCCAGGGCAAGCTCTACCAGGTCTACGACGAGCTGCTGCGGGCCCGCGACGTCCGCTCGGCCCAGGTGCTGTTGACCTTCTTTGACATGAGCGCCCGGACGCACTACCTCAACGCCCGCCAGACGCTGCGCAAGCTGCTGGAGTGGCGCGTGGTGCCGGTCATCAACGAGAACGACACGACGACCACTGACGAGATCTCCTTCGGCAACAACGACTTCCTCGCCGCCCAGGTCGCGATCCTGCTCGGCGCCGAGCAGCTCCTGCTGCTGACGGACGCCCCCGGGCTGTTCACCGCCGACCCTCGGACGGATGCCTCGGCACGGCTCGTCACGGAGATCGACGACTTCGCCGCCCTGGACGCCCTCGACATCGGGCTGGCGCCCTCGCCGCTGGGCTCAGGCGGGATGCGCTCCAAGGTGGTGGCGGCCGAGATGGCCACCGCCGCCGGGATCCCCACGGTCATCGCCGGCGGCCTGGAGCCGGGGACGATCGCCCGGGCATCGGCCGGGGAGGCGGTGGGGACCCGCTTTCCCGCCCGCGAGGGGCGCTACTCGAGCTTCAAGCTATGGCTCAAGTACGCCAAGCCGGTGCGGGGGCGGGTGCACGTCGACGCCGGCGCCGCCCGGGCGCTGCGCGATGGGGGAACGAGCCTGCTCCCGGTCGGGATCGTCGAGGTGACCGGATCGTTCGAGGCCGGTGACGCGGTGGAGATCGCCCACGGCGAGCAGCCGGTGGGCAAGGGGATCTCCAACTACTCGGCCACGGAACTGCGCCAGGTGCGCGGGCTGCAGTCGCCGCGGGTGCGCGAGATGCTGCCGCGGGCCTCGGAGGAGGCCATCCACCGCGACTACTTCGTGCTGGCGTAAGCTAGAGACGACCATGGCCACGACCAGCCTCTCGATCGCCGAGACCTGCGCCGCCGCCAAGCGGGCCTCGCACACCCTGGCCACCCTCGGCTCGGGGGTCAAGAACGGCGCGCTGCACGCGATCGCCGACGCGCTGGTCGCCTCCACCGAGCAGATCCTCGACGCCAACGCCCGCGATCTGGAGGCGGGGGAGCGCAACGGCCTCTCCGACGCGCTGCTCGACCGTCTGGCGCTCGACGGGGCGCGGGTCGCCGAGATGGCGGATGGCGTGCGGACGATCGCGGCGCTGCCCGACCCCGTCGGCGAGGTCATCGACGGCTCGACCGCTCTCAAACGGCCTGCAGATGCGCCGCGTCCGCGTGCCGCTGGGGGTGATCGCCGTCGTCTACGAGGCCCGCCCCAACGTGACCATCGACGCCGCCGCGCTGTGCCTGAAGTCCGGAAACGCCGTCGTCCTGCGGGGGTCCAGCGCGGCTCTTCACTCAAACGCCGTGCTCGCCGCGATCGCCATCGACGCGGCCACCGAGGCCGGTCTCCCCGAGGGCGCGATGGCGCTGCTGGGGGGTGGGGACCGCGAGGAGATGGCCGAGCTGGCCACCCAGTCAGGTGTCGTCGACCTCATCATCCCCCGGGGCGGGGAGGGCCTCAAGGCGGCGCTCAAGGCGGTGGCCACCGTGCCGGTGATCTACGCCGCCTCGGGCAACAACCACGTGTTCGTCGACGCCACCGCCGAGCTCGGCGATGCCCTCGCCATCGCGCTCAACGCCAAAGTCCAGCGGCCCGGCACCTGCAACGCCGCCGAGAAGCTGCTCGTCCACTCAGACGTCGCCGACCGCTTCCTGCCCGACGCGCTGCGCGCGCTCACCGATGCCGGAGTGCGGCTGCACGGCGACGACGCCGCCCGGGCCGCCGCGCCCGGGGTGCCGATGGACGCCGCGACCGACGAGGACTGGGACACGGAGTACCTGGCGCTCGAGATGGCGGTGGCGGTGGTCGACTCAGCGCAGGAGGCCATCGAGCACATCAACGCTCACGGCAGCGGTCACTCGGAGGCCATCGTCACCGGCAGCACCGCGTCGGCTCGGGCCTTCCAGCTCGGGGTCGATGCCGCCTGTGTCTACGTCAACGCGTCGACGCGCTTCACGGACGGCGGCCAGTTCGGCAAGGGCGCCGAGATCGGCAACTCGACCCAGAAGCTCCACGCCCGCGGACCCATCGGCCTCACGGAGCTGTGCACCGTCAAGTACCTGGTCGAGGGCGCCGGCCACACCCGCGGCTGAGCGGTTTGCCGCACCGGTGCGCTTAGGCATCCTCGGCGGGACGTTCAACCCGCCGCACCTCGCCCACCTGGTGTGCGCCCAGGAGGCCCATCGCGAGCTCGCCCTGGACCGGGTGCTGTTCGTCCCGGCGCGGATCCCGCCGCACAAGGCCGTCGAGCACGAACCCGGACCGGAGCATCGCCTCGAGCTCTGCCGGCTGGCCGTGGCCGGCGACGAGCGCTTCGCCGTCTCGGACATGGAGCTCCAGCGGGAGGGGCCGTCCTTCACGGTCGATACCCTCGATCTGCTGACCACGCAAGCGCCCCAAGACGAGCTCGTGCTGATCCTCGGTGGTGACATCGCCGCCGGGCTGCACGAGTGGCATGAGCCCGAGCGGGTGCTCGAGCTGGCCACGGTGGCGATCGCCAAGCGGCGGGGAACCTCCCGCGGGGCGGTCGATCAGACGCTCGGCGGGCTGCGGGGGGGAGAGCGGGCGCGCTTCTTCGCGATGCCCCGCATCGGGATCTCCTCGACGATGCTCCGCCGGCGGGTGCGGGCCGGTCAGCCGATCCGCTACTTCGTCCCCGATCCGGTGGAGGGATACATCCGACGCCACGGCCTCTACAGTCAGAAGGACGCATGAGCAACGAGACGCTGACCCCCGAGAGCATCGCCTCGGCGATCGCCGACCTGGCGGCCGACCGCAAGGCGCTGGACATCGTCCAGATCGACCTGCGCGGGATGGTCGGCTTCGCCGACTACTTCCTCATCTGCTCGGGCCGCTCGGACCGCCAGACGCGGGCGATCCACGACGCCATCCACCTGGGGATGAAGTCGGACTTCGGGCTGCTGCCCCGGCGGGTGGAGGGCGTCAGTGAGGGACGGTGGATCCTGCTGGACTACCTGGACGTGGTGGTCCACGTGTTCACGCCGGAGACGCGCGAGTACTACCGGCTCGAGCAGCTGTGGGGCGACGCCCCGTCGCTGACGATCGAGGCCGAGGCGCTCAGCAGCCCGTAGGGACGTGCCGTCGGGCGCCGCTCGGCGCTCAGGCGGCTACAGAGAGGTCATCAGCGTCGGCGCGACCTGCTTCTTGCGGCTCATGACGCCCGGCAGGTCGATGGTGCTGTCGCTGGCCTCGACACCGAAGCTCCGCGCCACCGCGGCGACGTCGCCCGAGACGAGCATCTCCGTCCCCTTGGCGACCACGTCGGTGACCATCAGCGCGTAGAGGGCCAGATCCTTGGCCTCGCGCTCGCGGGCGAGGGCCTCGAGCAGCTCGTCCTTGCGCTCCAGCAGCGCGTCGCCGACGACCTCGATCTGGGCGATGCAGATCTCCTGGTCGCCGCGGACCTGGTAGCGCTTGGCATCCTGGCTGACGATCTCGTCGGCGCTGAGGTCTGAGACGTCGGCGGTGGCCTCGAACATCGCCCGGCCCATCTCCTGGGCGTCGATGGCCAGCACCCGCTCGAGGTACTCGACCACGGCGTGGTCGCGCTGCGTGGTCGTGGGCGAGTTGAGGATGACCGTGTCGGAGAGGACGGCGCCGAGCAGCATCACCGCCGTCGAGCGGCTGGGCTCCATCCCCGCCTGGCGGAAGCGCTCGACCACCAGGGTGGCAGTCGAGCCGACGGGGTCGAAGGTGGCGGTCACCGGGACGCTCGTCTCGATCGAGCCGATGTGATGGTGGTCGAGGATCTCCAGGATCTCCGCCTGGCCGATGCCGGGAGCGCTCTGGGCCTGCTCGGCGTGATCGACGAGGACGAGGCGGCGGCGGGCGGGGCTGACCAGGTCCGAGCGGGTGACCAGGCCCACCGGGTGGTTGTCGCCGTCGATGGCCACCGCGGCGCCGTAATGCAGCTCCTTGATCTGCTCGGACATGTCGTCGAGCAGGAAGTCCGGGGTCACCGTCAGCGCGTCTGACTCCATCAGAGCGCTGCAGGGGGCCGCCAGCGTGATCATGCGCCCGCAGATGTAGCTGTCCAGCGGCGAGACGACGACCGCCGTGCCGCGCTCCCGGGCTCGCGCCCGGGCCTCGTCGGCTACGGGGGCGCCGTTGGAGACGACGACCAGGGCCGCCCCCAGCTCGATCACCCGCTCCAGGGCGTCAGGGCGGTTGCCGACGACCACGGCGTCACCGGCGACGATGCCGCTCTCGCTCTCGACGTCCATGGCATAGACCCACACCCGGCCGGAGAGCTCCGCTTCGCCGTCGCCGCACACCAGCTCGCCCTCGAGCACGGAGACGACCGCGTCGACGATCGTGGGCGTCTCCTCGAGCGTCGAGGTGCGCAGCGAGTCGCGGATGTAGCGCCGGGCAAGCGCGCGCTCGGTCAGCACGCCGGTGAGCGCGCCGTCGGCGTCGACGACCGGCACCAGCTCGAGGTCGGCCTTGCCCATCGCCAGCCCCGCCTCGCGGACCGGCTCGTCCATGCGGGTCACCGGAAAGCGGGTGCGCATCACGTCGCGCGCGCGGAGCATGACGTGGGGGAGGTAGCGCGGCTCGCGGGCGCCGCTGCGCTCCAGCAGCCACCGCGTCTGGGAGTTGCAGTCCCCGAGGCGCACGGGGATGTACTCGTTGTTGGGATCCAGCCGGCTCTTGAGCTCGGCGTACCCGATGGCGGCCGCGATCGAATCCGTGTCGGGATTGCGATGGCCGGTGACGTAGATCGGACGCACTCGCCGATTATCGCGATACTTTCCGCCGTACCGGGCGCACGGTGAGCGCCCCGGGGGCCAACCACACAAGGAGAGCGGATGCCGAGCGCACCAACGATGTTGCCGACGACGATCACCCAGGGCACCGCTCCGGGGCTCAACTACCGGCTGGAGGGCGAGCTCGTGCCGGTGCTCCACATGGCGCTCGACGGAAAGGTGCCCGTCTACTTCGAGCACCACGTCCTGCTGTGGAAGTACCCGGACATGCAGATCGGGCTGCACCCGCTCAAGAAGGGCCTCAAGCGGCGCGTCTTCGGCGGGATGCCGCTGCTGCTCATCGAGGCGCAGTCCGCGGGCGAGATCGCCTTCAGCCGTGACGCCCCCGGCCACATCGCCGCCCTGCACCTCGACGCCGGCCACGGGATCGTCGTGCGCGAGCACCAGTTCCTGGCCGCCACCGGCAACGTCCAGTACGACTACAGCCGGATCAAGGGCTTCTCCAACATGCTCTACGGCGGCGGCTTCTTCGTCGACGAGTTCTACGCCGGGGACCACGAGGGGGTCGTGTGGGTCCACGGCTACGGCAACGTCTTCGAGAAGGTCCTCGACGCCGGCGAGACGATCGACATCGAGCCCGGGGGATGGGTCTACCGCGACCACTCGGTGCAGATGTCCCAGGAGGTCTACGGCTTCAAGACCGGCTTTCTCTCCGGTGGGGCCGGCAACCTCGTCTTCAACCGCTTCACCGGGCCGGGCCGCGTGGGCCTGCAGAGCGCCTACTTCCATCCCCCGGTGTCCGAGGGAGCCGGCGGCAACTCCCAGCGCAGCGGCGGCGACGTCATCGGCGGGATCGTCGGTGGCCTGCTGGACCGCTAGCGCGGACCTTCCGGGACCTGACTGATGACCCATACCACCGGACACCTCGCCGCCCACCCGCTGCCCCCCGGGATCGTCGGTGCGCTCGGGCTGGGCGGCTACCAGCTGCTGGCCGACGTCGGCGGGGTCGGCGCGGGGCGGCTCGGGCCGCAGGCCTTTCTGCTGATCGCTCCCGACCCTGACCCCGCGCTGCCCGACGCCGGCACCCAGATCGCCCTGCACCACACCAAGCTGCGCAGCGAGTCAGAGATCCAGTCGTTCATCGCCCTGGCCGCACAGCTCGGGTACCTGCGGCTGTCGGGCTACCGCCTGGCGCTCGAGCGCCACGGGCTGCGCAGCCGCATCTCGGTCGTCAACCCGGCGACCGGCGGGATCGTGGCCACCATTCCGGACAAGCACCCGGGGGGCCTGTTCGGCCGTGGGACGGGCGCCGCCGGGCTGCTGGCGGCCGCCCGCTCGCTGCCGGCCGCCGGGCCACCACCGGACACCGGAAGCCCCGAGCTCCTACGCCAGGTGCTCCTCGCCCTGGCGCTCGGCGACGAGGACGTCAGCGGCGCCGAGGCGGCCGAGCTGGCCGACCGAGCCCTCGAGCTGACCCGGGGGGACGCCTCCCTGGATCCGCCGGCGGCGCTGGAGGCCGCCAAGTCCCAGAGCTAGCCCGCAGCGCCGGGCCAGACCGCGCACCCGGCCGGCGGCGGGTGAAATGGAGCTGAGGGGGCTCGAACCCCTGACCTCCGCCATGCCATGGCGGCGCTCTCCCAGCTGAGCTACAGCCCCTTCGAGACCCGAAGGTAGGAGCAAGGGTAATACACCCTGGCGCCCGGCGCGGCCGGCGCGCCCGGCGCCGCCCGCGAAGCGGTCAGCGGCGGGGGATGAACTCGGGGACGTCGGGGACGTCGCCGTCGGGTGCCCGCACCGGCTGACGGCCCCGGTCGGTGCGCCCCGCCGAGGAGGCCGGCGGCCGGGTGGCCCGCTCGAGGCGCTCGATCTTGGCCACCAGCTGGGAATGCACGCCTTGGACATCGCGCAGGATCCGCTCGGCGTTGGCGCGCAGCGAATCGCCCATCTGGCGCAGGTTGGAGACGAGCTCCATCCCCTCGGTGCGGACCTCCTGGGCGGTTTGACGGGCCTCGGAGATGAGCTCCCGGGTGTAGGCCTCGGCCTCCTCGCGGTTGCGCGCGGCCTCCTCCTGGGCCTCGGTCAGCGTCTGATCGGCGTCCTCCTGGGCCCGGGCGACGATCGTCAGGGCCTCGCTGGTGGCCGTCGTCTTGGCCTGCTCGTCGCGGTCGTGGGCATCGCGCAGCACGCGCTCGGCGTCGGCACGAGCGGACGCGAGGATCTCCTCGGCCTCCTCCTCGGCGGCCTGCACACGGAAGTCGGCGGCCCGGGTGCCCTCGGCGATGCGGGCGCGCGAACGCTCCTCGGCGGCGGTGCGGATCTGCTCGGCGGTCTCCTCGGCGGCCGCGAGGATCGAGGCGACGCGGTCAGCGGCCGACGCTCGGGGCGCGGCTGACGCGGGGGGCGCGGCGGAGTCGCGGGCCGCGGCCGGGCTCGGGGGTGCGGCGCTCCGGCCGGGGGAGGTGCGCTTGGCGGGGGGCACGGCGCCATGGTAATGACCCCGCGATTTGCAGGTGCAATTACGGCGTCGGACAACGTCCGCGGCGATCGCGACACTCCCCGGCAGATGAGTCCCGCGCCCCGACGACGGTCGTCCCGCCGCCGGCGTGCCCCCGCACAGGTCACGGGGATGCGCGTCGCTGCCCTGTGCCTGGCGGCGGTCGCGCTCGTGCTCGTCGGCGGCCCGACGACCGGGCTGTGGCTGTGCGTGCCCCTGACGCTGCTGGCGGCGACCAGCGCGCCGACCGTGGCCGGGGCGTCGCTGGCCGCCACGGTCGTGGGCGCAGCCGCGCTGGTGGCATCGGTCGTCCATCGCGGCGGCGGCGCGGCCGCCGGGCGTCCGCTGTTCGCGGCGGTCGTGGCGGCCACGGCGGCGGTGCACATCGTCGTCGGCCTGCGGCTGGCGCGCGAACGCGACGCCCTGCGGCGCTACGCCCTCACGGATCCCCTGACCCAGATCGCCAACCGCCGCTCGCTGCTGCACCGCGCCGACTACGAGATCGAGCGCCACCGCCGCTCGGGTCAGAGCTTCGCCGTGGTGATGCTCGACCTCGACGGCTTCAAGGCGCTCAACGACCGCTTCGGCCATCCGGCGGGCGACGACATGCTGCGCGACATCGCCGACTCGCTGCAGCGGGCCATGCGCGCGCAGGACACGGTCGCGCGCCTGGGCGGCGACGAGTTCTGCGTGCTCGCTCCCGAGACCGACGAGGAGGGCACCGGCCGGCTGGCGGGGCGGATCGAGGAGGCCGTCTCGGAGGTGGCGGTGGGCCTCGAGACGGTCCGGGCGAGCCTCGGGGTCGCCCTCTTCCCTGCTGACGGCGTCGAGCCGGGCGCGCTGCTGTCGGCCGCCGACCAGCGTCTGCTCGCGTCCAAGCGCCGGCGCAGCGCGGGACGGCGCGGCCAGCAACGCTCGGCCGCTTGAGGCGCCGGCCGCCGTCCGTGGAGCCCGAGCGCCGCCTCTGGCTGACCGGCCCCAAGTAACCTCAGCGACCAGAGATGATCGAGAGCCGCTATGACCCCACCCAGATCGAGCCCAAGTGGCAGAGCGTCTGGGAGCGCGAGGGCACCTGGGAGGTCGCCAACGACGCCGAGGGGGACCCGCCCGGTCAGGAGAAGGCCTATGTCCTGGAGATGCTGCCCTACCCGAGCGGCGAGCCCCACGTCGGCCATCTGAAGAACTACGCGCTGGGCGACGCCATCGCCCACTTTCACCGCCGTACCGGCCAGCGGGTGCTGCACCCGATGGGCTACGACGCCTTCGGGCTGCCCGCCGAGAACAACGCGATCAAGACGGGGGTCCATCCCCGGGAGGCGACCGACAAGTCGATCGCCAGCTACCGGCACTGGTTTCACCGCTGGGGGATCTCGATCGACTGGTCGCGCGAGCTGGGGACCCATCAGCCCAGCTACTACCGCTGGACCCAGTGGATCTTCCTCCAGCTCTACGAGCGCGGCCTCGCCTACCGCAAGGAGGCGGCGGTCAAGTGGTGCCCCAACGACCAGACGGTGCTGGCCAACGAGCAGGTCGTCGACGGACGCTGCGAGCGCTGCGGGCACGAGGTCGAGCTGCGCCAGCTCGAGCAGTGGTTCTTTCGCATCACGGACTACGCCGACCGCCTGCTCGACGACCTCGACCACATCGAGTGGCCGGCCAACGTCAAGGCGATGCAGCGCAACTGGATCGGCCGCAGCGAGGGGGCCGAGGTGACGTTCCGCTGCGAGGAGCTCAGCCTCGACTACGACGTCTTCACCACCCGGCCCGACACCCTGTTCGGGGCGACGTTCTTCGTGATGGCGCCCGAGCACCCGGACGTTTTCAAGCTGGTGGCGGGCACCGGCCAGGAGCAGGCCGTCCACGAGTACGTCAACCGGGCGCTGACGGAGTCGGCCGAGTCGCGCGGCGATCTCGACAAGCCCAAGACGGGCGTCGCCCTCGGCCGGTCCGTGATCAACCCGGTCAACGGCGAGCCGATCCCCATGTTCGTCGCCGACTACGTCCTGATGGAGTACGGGACCGGCGCCGTGATGGGCGTGCCCGCCCACGATCAGCGCGACTATGACTTCGCGCGGGCCTTCGAGCTGCCCGTCCGCCCGGTGGTGGCCCCCGCCGGCGACGATGACCCCGATGTCTCAGACCGCGCCTTCACCGCCCACTCCGACGACGAGCGGCTGATCAACTCCGGGGACTTCTCCGGGATGGACGCCGTGGCCGGCCGCGACGCGATCGTCGCCTGGCTGGACCGCGAGGGCGTCGGCCATGCCTCGGTCAACTACCGCCTGCGCGACTGGCTCATCTCGCGCCAGCGCTACTGGGGCTGCCCGATCCCGATCGTCTACTGCGAGACCGACGGCATGGTCGCCGTCCCGCTCGAGGACCTGCCGGTCGAGCTGCCCGACATCGAGGACTACCAGCCCCGCGGGCGCTCGCCGCTGGCGGCGGCCGAGGACTGGGTCACCACCACCTGCCCGCGCTGCGGCGGCCCGGCCCGGCGCGAGACGGACACGATGGACACCTTCGTGGACTCCAGCTGGTACTACCTGCGCTACTGCGACGCCCGCAACGACGAGGCCGCCTGGGACCCCAAGGTGCTCGACAGCTGGACCCCCGTCGACACCTACATCGGCGGCATCGAGCACGCGATCCTCCACCTCCTGTACGCGCGCTTCTTCGTCAAGGCACTGCACGACATGGGGCTGCTCGGCGCGCAGGAGCCGTTCGAGCGGCTGTTCACCCAGGGGATGATCCTCGGCGCCGACGGCAACAAGATGTCGAGCTCGAAGGGCAACGTCGTCGCCCCCAGCGAGATCGTCGAGCGCTTCGGCGCCGACGCCGCCCGCTGCTACGTGCTGTTCATCGGTCCGCCGGAGCAGGATGCCGCGTGGTCGGATAGCGGGGTCGAGGGGGTCCATCGCTTCCTCAACCGCCTATGGCGGGCCGGTGAGGAGCTCGCGCAGGCGGGCGCGCCGACGGCCGCCGAGCAGCCGCCGGTCAGCGACGACGCCGGGCTGACGCTGGTGCGCAAGGCCAACTGGGCGATCGACAAGGTGACCACGGACATCCGGGCGCGCTTCTCCTTCAACACCGCGATCTCGGCGGTCATCGAGCTGATCAACGACGTCTACCGCCATCGCGACGCCGACCCCGCGGCCCGGCGCTTTGCCGTGGCGACCGCCGCCTCGCTCGTCTTCCCCTTCGCTCCGCACCTGGCCAGCGAGGTCTATGAGCGGCTGACCGGTCAGCGGGTGTGGGAGCAGCCGTGGCCCGACGCCGACCCCGACATGCTGATCGCCGACACCTTCGAGCTCGTCTGCCAGGTCAACGGCAAGGTCCGCGACCGGGTGACGGCCGCCACCGGCTCCTCCCGGGAGGAGCTCGAGCAGCTGGCCCTGGCCAGCCAGGGGGTGCAGGCCCATATCAACGGCGGCCAGGTGGCCAAGGTGATCGTGGTGCCCGACAAGCTGGTCAACGTCGTCGTCAGGTGACGGGGGGCGCCGGCACGGCCTACGTGGCGGTGATCGGAGCCTCGGCGGCGACCGCCGAGCAGGAGCGGGTCTCCGAGGAGGTGGGCCGGTTGCTGGCGCAGGCGGGCGCGATCGTCATCACCGGCGGCGGGGGAGGGGTGATGGAGGCGGCCAGCCGCGGCGCGGCGCAGGCCGGCGGGACCGTCGTCGGGATCCTGCCGGGCACGGATCGCAGCCACGCCAACGAGTGGGTGAGCATCGCGCTGCCCACCGGGCTGGGCGAGCTGCGCAACGGCCTGATCGTGCGGGCCGCCGATGCGGCCGTCGCGGTGGGCGGGGCCTACGGAACGCTCTCGGAGATCGCCCTGGCGATGGTCGGCGAGATTCCGGTGATCGGGCTGGGCACGTGGGACATCGACGGCGTTCAGAGCGCCGCAACGCCCGACGAGGCCGTCCGTTGTGCCCTCGAGCGCTGCCGGCGCGGCGCCTAGACTGGCCGCCGTGCCGACGTTCAAATCCGCCTATCTCATCCACGGAGACGATCACGGCCGGATCGCCGAGCGCCGGGCCCGCCTGCGCTCGCTGGCGGAGTCGCTGAGCGGCAGCGAGGGGCTCGAGCTGCTCGAGGGCGAGGACGCCACCCCGGACGCGGTCGCCCGGGCGCTGGACGCGATGACGCTCGCCCTCGGACGGCGGTTCGTGATCGTCGAGGGCGTCGAGCGGTGGAAGGACAAGGAACTCGACGGGCTGATCGCCGCCGTCGAGCACCTGGCACCCGAGACCACGGTCGCCTTCTTCGCCCGCGAGGACAGCCGCAACAAGGCCCCCGACCGTCTCCATGCCGCGGTCAAGCAGGTCAAGGGCGACATCAGCGCCGAGAGCAGCCTCAAGCCGTGGGAGCTGCCCAAGTGGACGATCGCCCGCGCCGCCGAGATGGGCATCGAGCTCGAGCCCGACGCCGCCCGGGCGCTCATCGCCCACGTCGGCGACCGCCAGCAGCGGCTGCTGCGCGAGCTCGAGAAGCTCGCCCTGGGGGCCGACCCCGGAGGCGACGCGGTGGATGCCGACGACGTCGCCGAGATGACCGCCTCCTCCGCCGAGCGGCGCGCTTGGACGGTCGCCGACGCGCTGGTGGCCGGCGACCGGGCCGCGGCCGTGCGCACCTACCTGCAACTGCGCGAGCAGGGTGAGCGGCTGGCGGGGTTGCTCTACTGGATCTCCCAGCGCGTGCGCCAGGCCCACGATGTCGCCTCGGCGCATCGATGCCGGCGAGCCGGCGGCGCAGGTCAAGCGCCGCCTGCGCATGCCCTCCCGCGCCGCCGACCGGCTCATCGCCGACGCCCAGCGCGCCGGCGCCGACCGCCTGCGCCGGGCGACCTGCGAGATCGCCGACCTCGAGCTGGCCTCCCGGGGCGGTCGCTCCGGGCGGCGGGACCGAGGACACCGAGGCGCTGCTCGCCGATCGGCCGGATCACCCGCTCGGGCTGAGCAGCCGCGCGCGGCTGCGAGCCTCGACCGCCGTCCGTCCGCCGGCCGCCACCCGGATCAGTGGTGCAGGATCGTCGAGTGCAGCACGAGGTAGACGGCGACGATGACCGCGATGATGACCAGCAGGGCGAGGATCCGGCCCAGCCAGTTGGGACGCGAGCGCAATGCCGGGTTGATCGGGCGGTCGATGCGCTGGGCGGCGGCGCCACGGACGCGGACGTCGTAGCCGTGATCGTGATCGCGGGTGCGCTCGCGCCGGCTCGAGTGCTTCCGGAGCCTCTGGGGCGCCCCGCCGTCGCCGTTGTCTCCATCTGGGTCCGGCGCGACCTCGGTGGCGGTGGCGGCGCGGCTGGGTGGAGCGGCGAGCCCGGTGGGCCTGGAGCACCGCTCGCGCTCGGGCCCGCTCGGCGGCCAGGGCCTGAGTACTGCGCTCACGCTCGGCGGCCAGCGCCTCGGCACTGCGCTCCCGCTCGGCGTCGAGCGCATCGCGCGCGGACTCCAGCGCCCCGCTGCGCTCGCGCAGCTCGGCCTCGACGCCGGCGTGCGCCTCGATCACGCGGTCGTGCTCAGTCACCAGCTCCCGGTGGCGGCGCTCCAGCGCCCGCAGCTCGCGGCGGGTCGAATCGAGCTCCGCCGATACCGCCTCGCCCTCGCGCTGAACGGTGCCCGCCAGGTCGAGCTCGGCGCGCGCCCGCCCCAGCTCGGCGCTGAGCTTGCGCGCCTGCGCCCGCTGGTCCTCGAGCGCCTGCTCGGCCGCCCCCCGCCGCTCGCGCTCGCGCTCGATGGCCGCCTCGGCCGAGCTCAGCCGCGCGGTCAGCCGCTCGATGTCCTGGGCGCGCGCCGAGGGGCGCCGGGAGCGTGGTGCCTGCTTGGCCACCGGCGAGCGAGCGCCGGGCGCCGCGGGGTCCCCGTCCCCGGGGCCATCGGGGGAGCGCAGCGCGATCTCGATGTCAGGGGCCACGGACAGCTCGATCGCCGCGGCGTTCTCGAGGGCCACATCGACGGGGAAGGCCGCGGTCCATGGCTCGCCGTCCTGCGGCTGCCCACGGCTTGTGGTCCAGGTCGGCCAGCCAGCGGCGCTCAGGGCCGTCGGGACCGAGGGTCAGGGTCAGCGTGGGGCGCACGAAGCGGCGGCCACGCACACCAAACCACTTGCCCGTCACCTCGACTCGCCCGCTCCCGACCGCCGCCAGACGCTCCACCTCGAAGGTGACGCGATCGGGGTCGGCGGTGGATGAGAGAGCGATCAGCCGATGGGTTCGGTGCCAGGAGGGCCGGCGCGACGGCGGCTAGACGCCGCGGCGCAGGCGGGCGGCGCGGGACTTCTTGCGCGCGCCGTTGTTGCGGTGCAGAGCGCCGCTCTTGACGGCCTTGTCGATGGTGCTGACCAGCTGGCGGTGCTCGGTCTCGGCCGTGTCGGCCTCGCCGCTCTCGACCGCCTTCTCCAGGCGCCGGAAGTAGGTCTTGACCGCTGACGTGTAGCGGCGATTCTCGAGCCGCTCACGCTCGGCGCGCAGGATGCGCTTCTTCTGGGAGTGGATGTTGGCCATATCGAAAGTGGCCGCGGAGGACCGCTGGACCGGCGCGTACTATAGCGCCCTCCGTGTCCGTCCAGAGCCCAGACGCCGGGGTGCCGCCACTGTCGCCGCCACCGCCCCCGCCGCGTCGGAGACTGGCGATCAGCACCGCCATCTTCGCCGTCGCCACGGCCCTCTCCCGGGTCGCCGGGCTGGGACGCGAAGTGGTCCAGGCGAGCTTCTTCAACACCAGCGGGCCCGGGTCGGCGTTCACGATCGCCTCCCAGATCCCGAACCTGTTCTCCAACCTGTTCTCGCAGGCGGCGCTCGGCGCGGCGTTCGTGCCGATCTTCACTGAGTTGCTGCAGGCCGGTAAGAAGAAGGAGGCCTTCCGCCTGGCGGCGTCGCTGTTCTGGCTGATCCTGCTCGCGCTCGGCGTCCTGACGATCGTCTACATGGGGATCGCCGGGCTCGTCATGCCGCTGTTCACCGGCACCCTGGACCCGACGTCGACCGCGCTGGCCGTCGGCCTGTCGCGGGTGCTGTTCCCGGTCGTGCTGCTGCTCAGCCTCACCGGGCTGTTCGTGGGGATCCTGCAGTCCTACGACGAGTTCTCGATCCCGGCGCTCGCCCCGGCGGTCTGGAACCTGGTGATCGTCGTGCTGATGGTCATCCTGCACTCCCACTTCCACGGCGCCGACGCCGTCTACTCCTACGCGATCGCCTGGCTGGTGGCCACCGTCGTCCAGTTCGTGCTCATTGCCGCGGCCCTGGGCAGGGTCGACTTCCGCCTCGCCTTCGCCTTCGATTGGCGCGATCCCCGCGTCCGTCAAGTGCTGATCCTCTTTCTCCCGGTGACGGTGAGCATCGGGATCATCAACCTCGACATCTTCATCAACGCGGGGCTGGGAGCGCTCGTCAACAAGCACGTGCCGATCGCCATCAACGACGCGTTTCGCATCTACATGCTGCCCCAGGGGATCTTCAGCGTGGCGGTGGCGACGGTGCTCTTCCCGACGCTGAGCCGGATGGCCAGCGCTCGCGATCCGAAGGGGATGCGCCGCACGCTGGGCAACGGGATCCGCCAGATCAACCTGCTGCTGATCCCCTCGGCGGCCGTCCTGGCGATTCTCTCGGTGCCGATCACCCGCCTCGTCTACCAGCACGGCAGCTTTCACACCTTCTCCACGCACCTGGTGGCCAAGGCGCTCTTCTGGTTTGCCTTCAGCCTGCCCTTCGCGGGCGTCAACCTGCTCCTCAGCCGGACCTTCTTCGCGCTCCAGCGGCCGTGGATCCCCACCAAGCTGGCGGCCATCAACGTCGTCGTCGACATCATCGTCTCGCTCGCGCTCTACAAGCCGCTGGGCATCGCCGGGCCGGTCATCGGCACGGTCGTGGCCAACGTCGTCATGACGGGTCTGCAGCTGCACCGGCTGCGCATCGGCTTCAACGGCCGCCTCGAGATGGCCCAGACGACGATGATCACCGCTCGGGTCCTCGTCGCCACGGTGGTGATGGCGGCGCTCGCCTACGCGGTGTGGAAGGGACTGGACAGCCTCCTCGGGGCGTCGCTGGTGGCGCAGCTCTTCGCCATGGGCATCGCCCTGACCCTCGCCGGAGCGCTCTACGCCCGCCTGGTGCTGTGGATGCGCATCCCGGAGGCCCGGCAGATCGAGTCGCTCATCATGGGCCGCCTGCGCGGTCGCTGAGCACCCGAACGCCCGGTCAGGCGGGCGTTTCATCACATTTCACCGTGGCCGGGGTCCCGCGCAGCTGAAACCATGGACCGCGGTCGGGAGCCCACGAGAGATCAGATGCTCGGCGTCGCGAGGGCGTCGGCAGGAGGAGTCATCCATGAGAACCCGCAGCTCGTCCCCGCGTGCCCGGAGCGTGTGCCTCGCCGTGCTCCTCGTCCTGGCGGCGTCGCTGGTGAGCGTCGCCGGCGCCGCGGCCGACCAGGCCAGCCCGGCGCCCGTTCCCTGCACGCCGGCCTCGGGCGGCCAGCACGACTGCACCTTCTATCCGGCGGGGGACGGCATCTCGGCCGGGGCGCCGGTGGTCAACGCCGCCGGCACGAAGGTCGGCTATCTCAACCACGGCACCAACTTCGTGCTCTGCGAGGCCTACGGCGCTCGCCAGGGCACCGCCACGACCTACAACCACTGGTGGGCGTGGACGGAGGCCAACGACGGCAGCTACGGCTGGGTGAGCGCCTACGACGCGCAGGGCGGTGGCAACGACGGCCCGTTCCAGGGCGTGCCCGACTGCGCGGGAGCCCACGGAGCGCCTCCCGGCGGCAGCGCGGCGGCGCCCTCGAGCGAGGTGCCGTGCTCCGCCATCGGCGGCGGCCGCTTTGACTGCTTCTTCTACCCCGCGGGCAACGGCACCTCGGGCGGCACGCCCGTCCGCGCGGCCGACGGCTCGCTCGTCGGCTACCTGCACCAGGGCGAGAACTACGTCTTCTGCCAGGCGACCGGCGAGGAGGTCGGCTCGAGCACCGTCTACAACAACACCTGGGCCTACACGCAGGCCGACGACGACCGCTACGGCTGGGTCAACGCCTACTACGCGCGGGGCGGCGCCAACAACGGCGCCTTTCAGAACGTCCCGCAGTGCGGCACCGCTCACGGCTACCCGCCGGGCGGCGCGCCCGCCCCGGCCCCCGCACCGGGACCGAGCGGGCCGGCCCCGGCCACCTGCCGGCACACCGCGGCCTCTCAGTACACCTGCGACTTCTATCCGCCCGGCGACGGCCTCTCGGGCGGCGCGCCCGTCGAGGCGGCCAACCAGCAGGGCGTCGGCTACCTCAACCACGGCAAGAACTGGATCATCTGCCAGCAGACGGGCGGCGAGGTGACCGTCGGGTCAGACCACAACGACTGGTGGGGGCGCACGGAGGCCGACGACGGCTCCTGGGGCTGGGTCAACGCCGTCTACGCCAGCGACGGGGCCGACGACGGCCCGTTCTCGGGCGTGCCGCACTGCAACGGCGCCGACGGAGCCACCCCGCAGGGGCCCGTGGTGGCGCCGCCCAGCGGCGGCGGTGGTGGCAGCGGCGGCGGTGGGGGGACGACCCCTCCAGGCAGCGGCGGGGCCCCCAACGAGATCCCGCCCGTCTATGTGCCGATGTATCAGGCGTCGAGCCGACAGTACGGGGTCAACTGGCTGCTGATCGCCTCGATTCACGCCCAGGAGACGAACTTCTCGCGCAGCGGCCTGCCGGGCGTGCGCAGCGGGCTCAACGGCGCCGGGTGCTGTGCCGGCCCGACGCAGTTCTCCGTCATCCCCAGCGCCGACACGTGGGCGAGCTACCGCAACGCCTTCGCCCCCATCAGCGGGGCGCGGCCCGCCCACTACCCGCTGCAGTCCGGGGTGACGGTGTGCGGCTCGCGCGGCGGCCATCCCTGCGTCTATGACGACTTCGACGCGATCTCGGCCACCGGTTCCTATCTGCACGCCGACGGCGCCGGCGAGAACCTGGCCGCAGCCAGCACCTACCAGGCGGTGAAGAACTACGGCGCCTCCTCGGACTACGCCAACGAGGTCATCCAGCGCGCCGAGAACTGGCAGGCGGGGACCGGCGGATCCAGCCACTTCGCCAACCAGCTCTACCGCAGCGCGGCGATCACCGTCAGCAGCGAGTCGAGCCCCACGGTGACGGCCGCCGCGGCGAGCCGCCACTCGCGCCGCCAGCCGAAGCTCTCCGTGCGGGTCACCTACCGCCACAGCGCGGCGGCGGCGCGCCGCGCTTTCCGGGCGTTCATCCGCGCCTACCGCTACGCACGGCCCGGGGTGACCTACACCGTGCACTACCGGCATCTGCGCCGCCGCTCCCGCCGCTAACGATGCTTCGCCCCCGGCGCCCGCGCCGGGGGCGGCCCCGGGCCCCGTCACGAGGCGGCCGGCGGGCCTCGTCTCGCCGGCGGCCTTCGGGCCCCGCGGGTCCTAAGCTCAATGCGGCATGGCTGATCAGGCCCACATCCGAAACTTCTCGATCATCGCCCACATCGATCACGGCAAGTCGACGCTGGCTGACCGGATCCTCGAGCTGACCCACACCGTCGACCCGCGGGCGATGCGCGCCCAGCTGCTCGACTCGATGGATCTCGAGCGCGAGCGGGGGATCACCATCAAGAGCCAGGCGGTCCGCGTCTTCTACACCTCGGCCCGCGACGGCCAGACCTACCAGCTGCAGCTCATCGACACGCCCGGGCACGTCGACTTCACCTATGAGGTGTCGCGGTCACTGGCCGCCTGCGAGGGGGCGCTGCTCGTCGTCGACGCCTCCCAGGGCGTCGAGGCCCAGACCGTCGCCAACACCTATCTGGCGGTCGAGGCGGGCCTGGAGCTCATCCCCTGCCTGAACAAGGTCGACCTGCCCGGCGCCGAGCCCGAGCGCGTCGCCGAGGAGGTGGCCGACCTGCTCGGCGAGCCCGCCGACACGGTGCGGCGGATCAGCGCCAAGACGGGGGAGGGGATCACCGAGGTCCTCGACGAGCTGATCGAGCGCGTCCCCCGCCCGACGGCGACCCCGAGGCGCCGCCGCGCGCCCTCATCTTCGACTCCGAGTTCGATCAGTACCGCGGGGTGATCGCCTACATCCGGGTCGTCGACGGCACCTTCACCAAGGGCGAGGCGATCCGCGCCATGCAGGCCGGCACCGAGGCCGAGATCGACGACATCGGCTTCTTCACCCCCCAGATGACCCCCGTCAAGGCGCTCTCCGCCGGCGAGGTCGGCTACGTCATCACCGGCATCAAGGACGTCTCGGCGCTGCGCGTCGGCGACACCCTGACGACCAAGCGCGACGGCGCCACCGCGCCGCTGCCCGGCTACCGCGAGGTCAAGCCGATGGTCTTCTGCGGCCTGTTCCCGATCAACTCCGACGACTACCCGGACCTGCGCGACGCGCTGGAGAAGCTCGACCCTCAACGACGCCGCCCTCAGCTGGGAGCCTGAGACCTCGGAGGCGCTGGGCTTCGGCTTTCGCTGCGGCTTTCTCGGGCTGCTGCACATGGACATCGTCCGCGAGCGCCTCGAGCGCGAGTACGACCTCGAGCTGCTGACGACGATGCCGAGCGTCGAGTACGAGGTGACCCTCACGGACGGCTCGGTCGTGCCGATCCACAGCCCCAACGACTTCCCCGACCCGGCGCGCGTCGCCGAGGTGCGCGAGCCGTTCATCCGCGCCTCGATCCTCTCGCCCAAGGAGTTCGTCGGCCAGATCATGGAGCTCTGCCAGGAGCGGCGGGGCGAGCACGCCGGCATGCACTACCTCTCGGCCGAGCGCGTGCAGCTGACCTACGACCTCCCGCTGGCCGAGATCGTGCTCGACTTCTTCGACCAGCTGAAGTCCCGCACCCGCGGCTACGCCTCCCTGGACTACGACCTCATCGGCCTGCGCGACTCCGATCTCGTCAAGCTGGACATCCTCCTCGCCGGCGACCCGATCGACGCCCTGTCGATGCTCGTCCACCGCTCCAAGGCCCAGAGCGCCGGCCGGACGCTGACGGAGAAGCTGCGCGAGAAGATCCCCCGCCAGCAGTACGACGTGCCGATCCAGGCGGCCATCGGCTCGCGGATCGTCGCCCGCGAGACGATCAAGGCCTACCGCAAGGACGTGATCGCCAAGTGCTACGGCGGCGACATCAGCCGCAAGCGCAAGCTGCTCGAGCAGCAGAAGAAGGGCAAGCAGCGGATGAAGCAGGTCGGCCGCATCGAGGTGCCCCAGGAGGCGTTCCTCGCCGTCCTCGAGCTCGGCGACGCCCGCTAGCTGCCCGATGGCCCTGCGCGCCGAGCTGGCTGACCAGGAGGACCCCGAGATCGGCCAGGAGCTGATCCGCGTGACCGGTGAGGACGGCTCCGTGGAGGAGCTGCGCCTGCACGACTACGAGCGGCTCTACGCGTTGCCCGGGGTCTATGAGCAGATCGTGCAGCAACGACTGGGTTGCGTCTCGCCCGCCAAGGTGGCGGCCATGCTCGGCGCTGCGGCCGACGAGCTGCGGGTGGCCGCGGTCAGCGCTGCGGGTCATCGACGTGGCGGCCGGCAACGGGATCTCCGGAGAGGAGCTGGTGCCGCCGGCATGCGCCCGGTGCTCGGTACGGACATCGTGCAGGCGGCGCGCGACGCCGCGCTGCGCGACCGCCCCGACGTCTACGACGAGTACCTGACGCTCGACCTGCTGTCGCTGTCAGCGCGGTCAGCGGAGCGGCTGCGGGCGCTGCACGCCAACGCCGTGACGTGCGTCGCCCCGGTCGGCGAGCTCCCCGGCCAGGTGCCGACGGACGCCCTGCTGGCCATCGCCGGACTGCTCACCGATGACGCCCTCGTCGCCTACATGCACGATCCGCGGATCGGCCCCCGACGATGTCGTGACCGCCGAGCTGTGGCGCGACCGCCTCGGCGTCGAGGCGACGGAGCTCGCGCGCGAGCGCTACCGCCATCGCCAGACGGTCACCGGCGGCGCCTACGAGATGGTCGCCGTCGTCTGGCGGCTGCGCCGTCAGGCCCAGTAGCCGCCGGGGCCGCGCCGGCGGCCGTCCAGCAGGTGACGGCGGGCGTGCACCCACGGTGGCGGCCCGACCCGCGGCCTGCCGCCGAGCACGAGGACCACGACCATCAGGACCATCCACATCACGGTGGCGACCAGGATCATCGCCGCGGTGACCGCGATCACCGGGATGGCGAAGAGCAGCAGCATCGGGTTGTGGCTGACGGTGGAGACGACCCAGCGGCCGGCGGACCGGCGCTGGACCGGGCCGCGGCTCTCGCGCTCCCGGCGCGGCCCCGGCAGATCGGCGACCGTTGCGCTCAGCTCACCGTAGGTGCGGGCCTTGAGAGCGGCGCTGACGCGCTGCTCGAGCTCCTCGGCGGCGAGCCGTCCCTCGGTGGCCGCCGTGTGGAGGCGCTCGATGATCCGCTCGCGGTCATCGTCGGAGGCGCGGAGGCTGCCACGGTGCGGCATACAGCCGAGGCTAGCGCGACGGAGGTCCGGACTCAACGGCCGGCGGCGGCGATCACGGCGCGTCGCCGCAGGCCACCAGCATCGCCATCAGGTGGCTGGTGGTGGCCGCGCCGGCGCGAGCCCGGGCCTCCCCGAGGAGCCGCTCGACCTGGCGCCGGGAGATCCCCAGGCAGGCCGCCGCCTCGGACTGGTTGAGACCGTCGCGGACGAGCAGCGCCACCTCGAGCTGGCGCGGGGTCAGACTGAGGCTGGACCCGACGGGTTCACCGGCGGGGTTGCCGCGGGCGGGCGACGAGGCGGTCGCGGGGCCGCGCTGTGCGCGCGGACGCGGGTGCAGGATGCCTGCCCGGGGCCTCGTCCTCGAGGACGACGCTGGTCACCCGCCGCGGCTCACCGTCGCCGGGGCCCCCGGCCGGCGCCTGCTCCTCCAGCCGCTCGAGCCGCTCGAAACCGAGCACGAAGCGGGCGAACGCCTCGCACACGAAGGACCCGACGAGGGTGTAGGCGACGAAGCCGACCGCGCCGGCGAGGATCCCGGCCTGCACCGCCGCGGATGATCGCCCCGCCTGCCGATCACGGTGCCGGCCACGTACCCGGCGGCGCTGAGCGACCGCCGCCGCGAGCGAGAGCCGCAGCGAGCTGACCGCGCGTGACGAGGATGACGAGCGCCAGCGCCGGCCACCACAGCGGGCTGTCGGGGCCGGTCGGCACCATCGCCGCCGCACTCGAGGAGCGCCGGGGCCAGCTGGCGCCAGCTCGGAGTAGCGCAGCCACCCGTACAGCCGCCGGGGGAAGCGCAGGCCGGTCACGGCAAAGGCGGCGGCCGCGACCGAGAAGGGGAGGGTCACGGCCAGCGGCGCCGAGCTGCCCGCCGCGAACCAGATCGACACCAGTGCCGAGACGAGGACGAACACCAGCGCCAGGACGAACAGCCGCAGGTAGAGCTCCTCGGCGAGCACGACGAGCTCGGCCGCGCGGGTGATGAGGCGCCCGGCGGGCGCGTCGGGCCGGACGCCGCCGCCGTCGAGGACGGGCAGCCGGGGTGCCTGCGCCTCAGCCGACACGGATCGCCTCGGCGTAGATGGCCACCAGCTGCTCGAGCGTGCGGGCCTCCGTCTTGCGCTTGGCAGCGGCGATGTGAGAGCGGACGGTGGCCAGGCTCACTGACAGCTCCCGGGCGGCCTGCTTGGGGGCCAGCCCGGTGGCCAGGAGATCGAGCACGCCGACCTCGGCCGGGGTGAGGCTGGCGATCCGCGCGCCGGGGTCGGGAGCCGGCAGCATCGCCGGCGCCCGCGCGAGCGGCGGCGGCGAGCGCCGGGGTGATGGCGCGCGAGTCGCCCCGCCGGGCGGCCGCCAGGGTCTGAGGGGCCTGGGCCACGAAGCGCCGCAGCATGGCGATGAGCAGCAGACCGATGAGCCCGTTGAGCACGAGGTCGGCCAACTGGGTGGTCACGTCGGAGCGACCGGCGCCGGCGAACATCCAGCTGAGGCTGTGGCCCGCCAGCGCCAGGTCGGCCAGATAGCCCGCGGCCGAGATGGCCAGGGTGACGACCACCCAGCGCCAGCGAGGAGACGAGCGCCGCCACGAACACGATCGCCGGCGCGACCTCCGCGTAATGGCCCTGAAAGCCCGGGTCGGCGGCGCCGGCCAGGGCGAAGACGCGCGGCCAGGATGGGGACCGCGCCCCGCAGTAGGAGGAGCCGGGAGGCGGCGCCGGGGCGCGCCACCGCGACCACCGCCAGTGCGGAGAGCGCCAGTCCCTCGAGATGGGTCGCCGGGCCCGCGCCCGCGATCGCCGCAAACAGCCAGTCCGTGAGCGCGGCCACCGCGCACAGGACCATCCCGGTGCGCAGCGCCTGCACGGCCACGCCGAAGGCCGCCGCCGCGGTCGGCGGCGGGCGGTTCTCGGCGTCCCCGGCGCGATGCGCTCGCGACCCGGCTGGGCTGTGCACCGTCACCATCGAGCCCTTCCTACCCGCGGCCGGGGGAACGCGATCCCCATTGTTCCGGGGCGATGGGCGCGCATCATCACTTTCCGCCGTGGTGCCGGGCGCGGACGCGTGGGAGACTCGCGCTGCCCTGGCAGGGGCGACGTCAACCGGCACGAGCCGCAACGAGGAGGCAGGCGATGACGC
The DNA here is from genome assembly GCA_963800545.1 of uncultured Solirubrobacteraceae bacterium. Taxonomy (GTDB): domain Bacteria; phylum Actinomycetota; class Thermoleophilia; order Solirubrobacterales; family Solirubrobacteraceae; genus Palsa-465. The sequence continues at coordinate 348,684 of CAWDBJ010000001.1, read as the reverse complement.
GAGCGCGCAGAGGCACTCACCCGGTGCACTGGATGAGACCATGGCTGACCAACGGGCCCCTGTGGGCGTCCTGGTCGCCTGGTCGGCCTGGCGGTCGCCCTGGCCATGGCTCTGGCGGCCGGGTCCGCCGCGGCGGCGCCGGCCTCGGTTCCCTGTCACGCCATCGGCTCGGGCAAGTACGACTGCCAGTTCTATCCCGCCGGAGACGGCATCTCGGCCGGCGCGCCCGTCGAGAGCTCGGCCGGGCACCGCGTCGGCTATCTCAACCACGGGACCAACTACGTCTACTGCGAGGCCAAGGGCGAGAAGGTCACCAGCGGCTCCTACGACAACGTCTGGTGGGCCTACACGCTGGCCAACGACAACAAGTACGGCTGGGTGAGCGCCGTCTATGCCTCCGGCGGCGCCAACGACGGCGACTTCGAGGGCGTGCCGTCCTGCGGCACCGCGCACGGCTATCCGCCGGGTGGCGCTCCGGCGCCCAAGCCGCCCCCGCCCCCGCCGACGCCGACGCCGAAGCCGCCGCCCGCCGCCGGCCGGCCAGGTGCCCTGCACGGTGAGCGGCGGCGCACTACACGTGCTCGTGGTACGTGCCCGGCGACGGCGTCTCCAGCGGCACCCCGGTGCTCAGCTCCACGGCGCAGATCGTCGGCTACCTGCACCAGGGCCGCAACTGGATCATCTGCCAGCAGCAGGGCGCCGAGCGCACGAGCGGCAGCTACCACAACGACTGGTACGGGTGGACGCTCTCCGATCACGGCGGCTCGGCTGGGCCAACGCGCTCTACGCCTCCGGCGGGGCCAATGACGGCCAGTTCGCCTACGCCCCCAACTGCAACGGCGCCCATGGCTCGCCCCCCACGCACGACGGCCCCGCCGACCCCGCGCCGCACCGCCCGCCAACCCCCATCCGACGCCGCCCCCCGACGCCGGCGCCGATCCCCGGCTCCGCCAAGCTCAGCGCGGTGCGCCGGACGATCGTCAGCCAGGCGCTGGCGCAGCGCAACTACGCGCCGCGCAGCGGCCACTGCGATCGCTACGGCAGAACCTCATCTGCCCCGGCGACCTCTACGACGGCGAATGGTGCAGCGTCATGGCCACCTGGGTATGGGAGCGGGCGGGGGTCAACATCCCGATCTTCGGCTACTCGGGCGATCCGTGGTACTGGGCCGGCTCGGCGGTGGCCGCGACGGCATCAGCGGCGGCCACGCGACCATCCTCGGCCCGCACGGCAAGGCCCAGCCGGGCGACATGGTGTTCTTCGGCAGCGCCGGGCAACAGCCTGCACGTCGCGATCGTGCTCAAGCGCTACGCGTCGGGCGAGATCCTCGTCATGAACGGCAACGACTACTCGGCCGACGCGCCGTGCGGCATCGCCCTGGAGTCGACGTTCTACCCGAGCACCCACGGCAGCGTCGACGGTACGGGCGGCCCGGTCTACGGCTACGCCGAGCCCGAGCAGCAACGGCCACGTGGCCGCCGCCGAGGCCGCCGACCCGGCGGTGCGCGCCCGGATCGAGGCCTACCTGTCCCAGCCCCCGGCCACCCAACCCGGTCAAGGGCCAGGATCCGCGCGGGCCCCAGCGACAGCACCAGCTCCAGGAGGCCAAGCACCCGGCGGCCCAGCAGATGCCCTACGTCGGCAAGCGGATCACCGTCGAGGTGACCAACGTGACCCGCTCGGGCAGTACGACGTCGAGGTCCTCTACCGCGGGTCAAAGGCCGCCGCCAAGCGTGACTTCGCGGCGTTCCTCAAGCGCTACCACGACCCGGGCAGGGCGTACTCGTCCACTACGTCAAGCGCGATAAGAGACGGCGCGCAGTGCGCCGGCCGCCAGCGGCCGGCGCACGCCACCTCGTCGAGCTGGGCGAGCAGGTCGGCCGGATCAGCCCTGCGCGGGTGGCGCTCGCCCAGGCCGTGGAAAAGTGACCACTGGCCGTTCAGCGGTCGCGCCGGGTGTGTCGACGTTCATGCCACCAGGACCGTGAAAAAGTCGACCGCACCGGCTGCCTACGATGGAGCTGACGCGACTCGGATTTCTCTCCTTCGGCCACTGGCAGGCCGGCTCCGGGGTCGCAGACGCCGACCGCCGCCGACTCGCTGCGCCAGACGATCGAGCTGGCGGTGGCCGCCGAGGAGATCGGCATCGACGGCGCCTTCGTGCGCGTCCACCACTTCGCCCGCCAGCTGTCGGCGACCTTCCCGCTGCTGGCCGCCATCGGGGCTCGCACGAGCCGCATCGAGATCGGCACGGGCGTGATCGACATGCGCTACGAGAACCCGCTCTACATGGCCGAGGAGGCGGCAGCCGCCGATCTGATCAGCGGCGGGCGCCTGCAGCTGGGGATCAGCCGCGGCTCGCCCGAGCCCGCGCTGCGCGGCTATGAGTCGTTCGGCTATCGCCCGCGCCGAGGGCCACACCGACGGCGACATGGCCCGCTCCCACGCGGCCCTGTTTCGCGCGGCGATCGCCGGCGCCGGGCGTGGCCCAGGCCGACCCGCAGATGACCGGCTCCGCCGGCACGCTGCCCGTCCAGCCCCAGTCGCCGGGCCTGAGCCGACCGGATCTGGTGGGGGTCCGGCACGCGCGCCACCGCCGCCTGGGCGGGCGAGCAGGGGATGAACCTGATGAGCTCGACGCTGCTCACGGAGGACACCGGCGTCCCCTTCGACGAGCTGCAGGCCGAGCAGATCGCGATCTTCCGCTCGGCGTGGGCGGAGGCCGGCTGGGAGCGGACGCCGCGGATCTCGGTCAGCCGCAGCGTCATCCCGATCGTCTCCGATCTGGACCGCGCCTACTTCGGCCGCCGGGGCGACAGCCACGACCAGCTCGGCTATATCGACGGCGCGCTACGCGCGCTTCGGGCGCAGCTACACGGGCGAGCCCGACGTGATCGCCGCCGAGCTCAGCCGCGACGCCGCCGTGCGCGAGGCCGACACGCTGCTGCTCACCGTTCCCAACCAGCTGGGCGTCGACTACAACGCCCAGATGCTGGAGACGATCGCCCGCGAGATCGGCCCGGCGATCGGCTGGCAGCACCCGTCCCAGCGCACAGGCCGCCGAGACCGCCCCGACGGCCGAGACCGACGGACCGCGCTCGCCGAGACCGCCGCCCTCAACCGCCGGCGTCCTCGGCGAGCGCCCGGGGACGAGCGTCGCGAAGGCGACGATCATGAAGGCGAACAGGCTGGCCACCCCCAGCGCGTGCGCCCAGGAGGCGTCGGCGGCGTTGAGCAGCCCGACCCCGGCGATCAGCAACGCCACCGCGAGCCGCGCGCCCAGACCGGGGCCCAGCAACTGCCCGGCGGCGGCCGCACCCGCACCCGCCGCCATCCCGCCGCCCGCACCCGCCACCGCCGCCCAGCCGCCCGACGGCGCCCGAGCCGCCGCCCTCCCCCAGGTGGCCGCGCCAGCACCAGACGGAAGAGCAACGCCAGCGACGGAAACAGGATCGCCCCGCCCGCCAGGACGGCCACGACCAGGCACACCAGCGCGTCGTGCGGCGCGCGCCGCGCGGTGCACGCTCAGGCCGGGCAGCAGGGTCGGATAGCGCGCCAGGGCCCAGCCACCGATGACGGCGCGATCGGCACCGCCACGCCGTAGCGGGCGATGACGAAGCGGCGCGCCCAGACCAGCCCGACGATCACCACGCCGCTCACGCACCGAGACGATGACTGCCACCAGCGCGCGCCGTGCAACAGCCCCGTGTAGAGCCGGTGTGCATCATCGTGCAGGACGAACAGCCCCGCGACGGCCAGGGCGCCCGACACCGCCCCGGCGCCCAGCGCCCGGCGGCGGAGCGCCTCCACCAGCTCGGGCTCGCCATGACGTTCGGCGTCGGCGGCCAGATAGACGGCGGCCAGATAGGCGCAGAAGGCCACCGCCAGCACGCCGATGAGCAGCGAGGTGGGGTTCAGCCAGCTGGAGAACAGGTGACCGGAGGCGTTGCCCACCGGCACCCGGTCGGAGGCGATGCCCCCGACGGCGGCCCCCAGGGCGAAGGGCGCGATCAGCGAGGCCACCCCGAGCACGCTGTCGATGATCCGCATCTCGCGTTCACGGGCGCCCGCCCGCAGGGCATAGCTGGCGCCGCGGAAGATGATCCCCAGCCCGGCGATGAACAGGGCCACCCCGAGCGTCGAGGCGACGGACCCGAGGAACGTCGGGTAGGCGGTCCAGCTGACCGTCAGGACGAAGATCAGCCACACGTGGTTGGCCTCCCACACCGGCCCCATCGAGTGGTGGGCGAGGTCGCGGATGGCGCTCGCCGCGCCGGCCGCCCGGCGTGAGCAGCTGCCACACGCCGGCCCCGAAGTCGGCCCCGGCGAGCACCGCGTAGAAGACCACGCCGGCGAGGATGAAGACGAGCGGGAGGGTGTCGAGCATCAGGCCGGGAGACCCTCGGTCGAGGAGGGCGGCGCGTCGCTGCCCTCGCTGTCGAGCGGCATGCGGGCCAGGCGGCGCAGGATCCACACCACGCCGCCGGCCACCGCCAGGTAGGCCACGACCAGGGTGCCGTAGCCGATCGGGATCCCGCCGGCCCCGGTCACCGCGTCGGCGGTGGGCATCACCCGGTAGACGACCCACGGCTGACGGCCGACCTCGGTGGTCACCCAGCCGGCGATCAGGGCGACGGTGGCCAGCGGCCCGGCGAGGGCGACCGCCGCGTAGAACCAGCGTCCGTCCGGCAGGCGCCGGCGGCGGATGCGCACCGCCAGGTAGATGACGCCCAGCAGGGCCAGCAGCGTCCCGATGCCCACCATCGTCTGAAAGGAGAGGCGGGTGACGTTGATCGGGCGGCCGCTGGGCGGCCGGCACGCTGCTCAGGCCCCGCACGGTGGCGTTCCAGCTGTGAAAGGCCAGCAGCGAGAGGAGATGGGGGATCTCGATCCCGAGCTTGATCTGGCCGTTGGTGTACCAGCCGAGGATGTGCTCGGGCGCGCCGCGGGTGGTCTTGTAGAGGCCCTCGAGGGCCGCCAGCTTGATCGGCTGGTGGACGGCGACGTCGCGGGCGATCCAGTCGCCGACGAGGACCTGCACCGGCGCGGCCAGCGAGGCGATCGTCAGCGGGATGGTCAGCGCGGCGCGCTCATAGCGGGTGGGCGGGGTCCGCTTGCGCAGCAGGCCGACGGCGTAGGCGCCGGCCATCAGAAAGCCGGTGACCATGTAGCCGGCGATGTACATGTGGATGAGCTCTGACCACACGAAGTGGTTGGCGAACAGCGCCTTGAGCGGGTCGATGTCGAGCACCCGCCCGCCGACGAGGCGAAAGCCGGTGGGGCTGTTCATCCAGGCGTTGACCGCGACGACCATGAACGAGCCGGTCAGCCCCGTGATGATGATCGGGATGCCGCACAGCAGGTGCAGGCGCGGGGACATGCGCCCCCAGCCGTAGGCGTAGATCCCGATGAAGATCGCCTCCATGAAGAACGAGAAGCCCTCGATGGCGAAGCCGAGGCCGAAGACGCCGCCGAAGGTCGCCGTGAAGTTCGGCCACAGCAGCCCCATCTCGAAGCTGAGGATCGTGCCCGTGATCACCCCGACGGCGAACAGCGAGAGCATCACCCGGCTCCAGCGCCGGGCGAGCGTGCGATAGAGCGGGTCCCCGGTGCGCAGCCCCAGCCACTCGCAGAAGACGATCATCGCCGGCAGCGAGATGCCGAAGGCGACCAGCGGGATGTGCACCGCGAACGACAGCGCCTGCATCTGGCGGGCCTCCAGCAGGTACTGCTGGTGGACGGGGGCCAGGGCGGCGGCGAGCGGGGCGATGCTCACGGGCCGACGGTAGCGGACCGCGGCCGCCGCGAATGAAACAATCGCTCTCATGGAACTCGGCTTGGCGGATCGCGCCTGCGTCGTCACCGGCGGCTCGCGGGGCATCGGGCTGGCCGTCGCCCGCCGCCTGCGCGACGAGGGCGCCCGCGTCCTGCTCGTCGCCCGCTCCGCCGATCGGCTGCGCGCCGCCGCGGCCCAGCTCGGCCAGAGCAGCCGGGACGACGACGGCCACGCGCGCCCTTGGCTGGGAGGCCCTCGACATCACCGCCGCGGAGGCCGGCGAGCGCGTGGCGGCCGCCTGCCGGGAGCGCTTCGGGCGCCTCGACGTGCTCGTCAACGGCGCCGGGATGTCCACCGTGCGGGCGATCGCGGAGCTGACCGATGCGGACTGGCAGCAGCAGTGGGAGCTGCATGTCATGGCGCCGATGCGGCTGATGCGGGCCTGTGTGCCGGCCATGGTCGGCGCGGGGTGGGGGAGGGTGGTCAACATCTCCTCCAGCTCGGGCAAGCGCCCGGGCCAGCGCAACGTCGCCTACTCGGTGTCCAAGGCGGCGACGCTGTCGCTCTCGCGGGCCTACGCCGACGCCTACGCGCGCCACGGCGTGCTCATCAACGCGGTGACGCCCGGTCCGGTGGCGGGCGATCTGTGGCTGGCTCCCGGGGCCTCGCCGACCAGACGGTCGCGGCTCGCGGGGGCACGCGCGAGGAGGTGCTCGAGGCGGCCGCCAGCGCCCTGCCGCTCCGCCGGCTCGGCACCGCCGATGAGATCGCGGCGGTGATCGTGTTCCTCTGCTCCGAGCAGGCCTCAGACGTCGCCGGCGCCGCCTGGTCCGTCGACGGCGGCGCCGTCCCGGTGATCATCTGATGACCGTCAGCGCCTCAGTCTGATGGCCGTCGACGCCTCAGCGATCGGCAAGACCTACCCCGCCACCAGCTACGCGGTGGGCCGCGAGAAGATCATCGAGTACGCCCATGCGGTCGGCGAGACCAACCCCCTGCACCTCGAGCCCGAGGCGGCCCGGCGGGCCGGCTACGCCGATGTCGTCGCCCCACCGATGTTCGCCGTGGTGTTCGCCGGGCGGGCGATGACCCCGGCGCTGTTCGACCCCGAGGTCGGCATCGACTTCGCCCACATGGTCCACGGCGGCCAGGAGTTCCGCTGGGGCCCGCTGGTGGTGGCCGGCGACGAGATCGCCACCACGACGACGGTGACGGACATCTCGGAGCGGGGCGAGATGGGCTTCTTCGTCTTCGAGACGGTCTCGGTCAACCAGCGCGGCGAGACGGTCGTCACCGGCATCTGGACCAATATCGTGCGGGCATGACCGCCGGCGACCAGCTCGAGCTGCGGGTGACGCCCGACCGCTACGTCACCGTCCGCTATGCGGGGGCCAGCGGGGACTTCAACCCGATCCACATCGACGAGGAGTTCGCCCGCCAGGTCGGCCTGCCCGGCCGCATCCTGCACGGGCTGTGGACGATGGCCCAGGTGGCGCGCGCCCACACGGAGGCGCTTGGGGGCCCGCAGGCGCTGGCCCGGCTGTCGGTCCAGTTCCGCGGCCTGGGGATGCTCGAGCAGGAGATCACCGTCGCGGGGACGGTGCGCGAGATCGAGGGCGATACCGCCGTCGTCGACTCCGAGGCCAAGCAGAACGGCAAGCGGATCATCCGCAACGGCGTGGCCGAGATCCGGGTGACCTCCTAGGGCAGGCGATCGAGGCCGATCCCGGGCCCGTCGAGGGCCGAACTAAAATCTGCCAGCGATGCTGACAGATCGTCAAGAGCACGTGCTGCGGGCCCTCGTCCAGGAGTACCTCGACGCCGGCTCCCCCGTGGGCTCCAAGGCGCTGAGCGCCGCCTTCGAGTGGGGTCCGTCGACGATCCGCCACGAGCTGGCCAACCTCGAGGAGCTGGGCCTGCTCGCCCACCCCCACACCTCGGCGGGCCGGATCCCCACCGAGGCCGGCTACCGGTACTTCGTCGACCGGCTGCTGCCCGAGCCGTCCACCGGCCCCTCGCTGTCGCTGTCGCTGGTGCGCCGCGAGCTTGACGAGGCGATGCGCGTCACCACGGAGACGCTCTCGCAGGTCACCAACCTGCTGGCGATCGTCTCGGCGCCGCCGATCGAGACCTCGACCATCCGCCACGTCGAGGTCCTCACGCTGCAGCCCCAGGTGGTCATGGTCGTCGTCATCACCTCCACCGGCGGGGTCACCAAGCGGCTGTTCACCTTTCCCCGCCCCGTCGACACCGGGCTCTCGGATTGGGCGGCCAGCTATCTCAACGAGCGCCTGGTGGGCCTCGGGCTGGGCGCCCGGATCCTCCACAGCCGGCTCATGGATCCGTCCCTGGGGGTCACCGAGCGCGAGTTCCTGGAGGCGCTGGCGCCGGTGTTCACAGAGCTCGAGGACTCCATCACGGCGACCCTGTACGTCGACGGGACCGCCCATCTGCTGACGACGGAGCGCATCGGGGACGTCTCCGAGCTCAACCTGCTGATGGAGACCCTCGAGCGGCGGGTGACCCTGCTGGGGGCCCTGCGCTTCGCGCTGACCGCCACCCAGACGGTGGCGGTGCGGATCGGCGCCGAGAACGAGCTGCCGGCGCTCCAGTCGCTGGCGCTGGTCGCCGCCGGCTACGGGCTGCCCCAGCGGGCGCTGGGCGCGGTCTCAGTGATCGGGCCGCTGCGCATGAACTACGCGGGCGCGATCCACGCCGTCCGCGAGGCGGCCGCGCAGCTGTCCACCTTCGTCGTCGACGTCTACGACGAGCGGTGAGGACATGAGCGCCTCCCAGATGCCCCGCGACTACTACGAGGTGCTCGGCGTCTCCCGCGACGCCGGGGAGGCCGAGATCAAGAAGGCCTTTCGCAAGCTCGCGCGCGAGCTGCACCCCGACGTCAACAGCCACGATCCCGACGCCGAGTCCAAGTTCAAGGAAGCCGCCGAGGCCTACGAGGTGCTGTCTGACTCCGAGCGCCGCGCCACCTATGACCGCTATGGCCACGAGGGACTGCGCACCGGCGGCTATGCCCCCAACTTCGAGGGCTTCGGTTCCGTCGCCGACATCTTCGAGGCGTTCTTCGGCGGTAGCGGCGGCGGGGCGGGGGGCTTCAGCACCATCTTCGGCGGTGGCGCCGCCGGCGGCCCCGCCCAGGGCGGCGACGTGGCGGCGAGCGCTCAGATCACCCTGCAGCAGGCGGCCACCGGCGCGGCGGTCGAGATCAGCTATGAGGCGGTCACCCGGTGCGAGCACTGCCGCGGCAACGGCGCCGAACCGGGGACCCCGATCGAGACCTGCCCCAAGTGCGGCGGCGCCGGCCAGCTGCGCGCCGTCCAGCGCACGCCCTTCGGACAGGTCGTGCGGGCGACCGCCTGTGACCAGTGCGGAGGCGACGGCAAGGTCGCCCGGGATCCGTGCCACGAGTGCGCCGGCCGTGGCCGCAAGGTCGAGCGGGTCAAGCTGTCCGTCGACGTGCCCGCCGGGATCGACGACGGCCAGCGCATCCGGGTCACCGGCCGCGGTCACTCCGGCGAGCACGGCGGCCCTCCCGGCGACCTCTACGTGCAGATCCGCGTGCGGGAGGACCCGCGGTTCGTCCGCACTCAGGATGATCTGGTGACCGTCGTCGACGTGGCGGCGCCGCTGGCCGCGCTGGGCACGACCGTCCAGGTGCCGACGATCGACGGGGAGACGGAGCTGGCCATCCCCGCCGGGATCCAGCCCAACGAGACCCTGACCATCCGCGGCCAGGGGATGCCGGGGCTGCGCGGCCACCGTCGCGGCGATCTCCGCGTCGTCGTCAACGTCGTCGTTCCCCGCCATCTCAAGCGCGAGCAGCGTGAGCTGCTCGAGCGCCTCGCCGACAGCCTCACCGAGCACAACCTGAGCACCGATGAGGGTGTGCTGGGCAAGCTCAAGCGCGCCTTCGGCGGCTGATCGTCCCCCCGTGGGCCGCGGCCGAAGCTCGGCACGATGATCCGCCTGGCCGTCCGCGTGCACCGCGCCCAGGCCGAACTGGTCCTCGCCGAGCTGCTCGAGCTCGCCCCCAACGGGGTGGAGGAGGTCGAGATCGGCACTGAGGTCATCGAGTACGCGGTCTACGGGGCGCCCGGTGAGCTGCCGGAGGTCCCCGACCTCAAGGCGGCCGCCGGCGGCGCCTTCGTCGACGTCCACACCGAGGAGGTGGCCGACGACTGGTCCGAGCGCTGGCGCGCCTTCCACCGGCCGCTCGTCCTGGGTGACCGGCTGACGGTGCGCCCGCCGTGGGAGCCGCCGGGGGACACGGACCTCGACGTGGTCATCGATCCCGGGCAGGCGTTCGGGACGGGCGCCCACGCGACCACCACCCTGTGTCTGGAGATGATGCTCGCGGAGCCCCGGACGGAGGGCTCCTTCGTCGACGTCGGCTGCGGCTCGGGTGTCTTGGCCATTGCGGCCGCCCGGCTGGGCCACGCGCCGGTGCTCGCCCTGGACTACGACCCGGCGGCGGTGACCGCCACAGTGCAGAACGCGCGCCGCAACCAGGCCGCCGTCGAGGCTCGCCGGTTCGACCTGCGCCACGAACAGGTCCCCCTCGCCGACCTCGTGGTGGCCAACGTCCTCGCCGGCCCGCTCATCGCCTGGGCGCAGGCACAGGAGCGCCTGCCGCCGCAGCTCGTCCTCAGCGGCATCCTGTCCGTCGAGGCCGATCGCGTCGCCGAGGCGTTCGCCCGGCGCGGCCTCGCCGAAGGACGCCGCCGCTCGCGGGGCGAGTGGACGGCGCTGCGGCTGTCGCGCGCCTGATCGCCGCGACCGCGTGGACAACCTCCGCGCCCCCAATCCTGGACATGGGGCCGATGCTGGAACGGCCTCCCTGATCGATCCTTTCCCACGTCGCTTGTGATCCAGGAATCAGACATGAGGAGGTGACAGTTGCCAAACCCACTCGCAATCGGCGTGACAATCGGTGGCCTGCTCCTCGACGTGGTCGCACCACGGCCCAAGCCTCGGGCCGGACATCCGCTAGAGCCCTCTCTCCTCTCTCGGCGTGCCGTCCCGAGGACACCGTCGGTCGATATGACGATCGAGGCGCACGAACGTCAGCCGGTCGCGAGCGGCTATCGCAGCTGAACCGCTGGGCGGGGTCACGCGCTCGCTGGTGAGTGCGTGGCCCCGCACGCGGTGAAGGGCCCGCTCCCGTCAGTCCGTCCTGTGCTGCGCTGCGCGTTGCCGGGAGGTCAGGGACTATCCTGAACGGAGACGATGACGGTCACTGAGCAGCTGCGAGCCGACGTGACGAGCGCGCTGAAGGCGGGCGAGAAGGAGCGCGTGGGCGCCCTGCGCCTCGTCCTCTCCGAGCTGCAACGCGATCTCAAGGAGGGCCCGGGTGATGAACTCGCCGTCCTGCGCCGCGAGCGCAAGCGCCGGCTCGACGCCGCGCACCAGTTCCGCGAGGGCGGGCGCCCCGAGCTGGCCGACCAGGAGGAGTCCGAAGCCGCGCTGATCGCCCACTACCTGCCCGCCGAGCTCGGGGACGAGGAGCTCTCGGCGCTCGTCACCCAGGCGATCGCCGACACCGGCGCCTCGGGCCCACGCGACATGGGCCAGGTGATGAAAGCGGTGATGGCTGCCTCCGGGGGCCGAGCCGACGGAAAGCGCGCCTCAGCGGCCGTGCGCGAGGCGCTGAGCGCGTAGTGGCCGCGGAGGCACGGGGCGAGGGTGTCCTCGGATGAGGGAGAGAATCGGTTCTGCGTTGCGGCAACAGCGCATTGTGACCCTTCACGCGGGCGAATTGCCCAAGCGGATCCTCGAGCTCGACAACGCCGTCGCGGCCGAGCTGGCCGGCAGCCAGGACGTCATCCTGCGGGCCCTCGAGAGCCATCTCGACTGCGATGTCTTCCTGCGGGGCAACGTGCTGACCCTGGAGGGAGACGAAGCGGCGGTCGACGCCGCCGCCACGGTCGTGCGCGAGCTCTCAGAGCTGATCGCCCAGGGCCACGAGATCGCCCCCGGAACGGTCGAGGCGGTCACCCGCGCGCTCGACGAGCACCAGTCGCCCTCGGAGATCCTCGAGGACGTGGTGTGGCGTCACCGCTCGACCAAGGTGGCCCCCAAGACGGTCAACCAGAAGCGCTACGTCGACTCCATCCGCCACAACACCATCACCTTCGGGATCGGCCCCGCGGGCACCGGCAAGACGTTCCTGGCGGTGGCGCTGGCCGCCGCGGCGCTCAGCCGGCGCGAGGTCAACCGCATCATCCTCACCCGCCCCGCGGTCGAGGCGGGAGAGCGCCTGGGCTTCCTCCCCGGCGATCTGATGGCCAAGGTCGACCCCTACCTGCGCCCCCTGTTCGATGCGCTGCACGACATGCTCGAACCCGAGCGGGTCAGCCAGTACCTCGAGCGCGGCGTGATCGAGGTCGCCCCGCTGGCCTTCATGCGCGGGCGCACCCTCAACGACAGCTTCATCATTCTCGACGAGGCGCAGAACACGAGCCCCGAGCAGATGAAGATGTTCCTCACCCGCCTGGGCTTCAACTCCAAGGTGGTGGTCACCGGCGACATCACCCAGATCGACCTGCCGCGGGAGCAGGCCTCGGGCCTGGTGGCCGTGTCGGAGGTCCTCGATCACGTCGAGGACGTGCAGTTCGTGCGCTTCGGCGATGAGGACGTCGTGCGCCACAAGCTGGTGCGGCGCATCGTGGCCGCCTACGACGAGCACGCTCAGCGCCAGGCCCCCGAGCTGCGCCCGCGAAAGCGCGCGTAGGAGGCGGCCCGGCCGCCCTGCGATGCTCGACGTCGAGGTCATCGGGATCGAGGTCTCCACGGACTCCGACCCGGCTCCGCCGACCGCCGTCGAGCTCGAGGAGCTGTGCGCGCTGGCGCTCTCCTCCGCCGGGATCGACGAAGGCCACATGGCGATCGAGTTCGTCGGCGCCGAGCGCAGTCGGGAGCTCAACCGCCAGTACCGCGGCATCGACACCCCGACCGACGTCCTCTCCTTCGGCGTCGACGAGGATGCCCCCAGCGCCGGCCCACGCGAGCTGGGCGACATCGTCATATGTCCCGAGCACACGGTTGACGTGCGCGAAGCGGTCGTGCATGGTGCCCTGCACCTGAGCGGCATGGACCACGAGACCGACGATGGCGAGATGCTCGCGCTGCAGGCTGAGCTGATGCGATGGGTGACCTGATGTCATCCGGCCCGGCCACGCGCTCGGGCTTCGTCGCGCTCGCGGGACGGCCGAACGTCGGCAAGTCAACGCTCGCCAACGCGATCGTCGGCACCAAGGTGGCGATCGTCTCCGACAAGCCGCAGACGACGCGGCGGGCGATCCGCGGAGTGGCCAACGGGCCCGGCTGGCAGCTCGTGCTCGTCGACCTGCCAGGGGTTCAGCGCCCCCGGGACGCCCTCACCGAGCGCATGCAGCATCGCGTCGAGCGCGAGCTCGCCGACGCGGACGGGTGCCTGCTGGTCGTCAACGCCCAGCAGGGGCTCGGCCCGGGCGATCGGTTCATCGCCAGCCTGCTGCGCCCCGCCAAGGTCCCGGTCTCCGTGGCGGTCAACAAGGTCGACCGCGCCGACAAGGCGCGGGTCGCCGCCACCCTGGCCGACGCCGAGGCCCTCGGGATCGCCGACGAGATCTTCCCGGTGTCGGCCCGCACGGGCACGGGCGTGCCCCGCCTGGTCGAGCACCTCGTCTCGATGCTCCCGGCGGGACCGCTGTACTTCTCGGCCGGCCAGCGATCCGATCAGGAGCCCCTCGTGCGCCTCGCCGAGCTGGTCCGCGAGCAGGTGCTCGCCAGGACCCGGGAAGAGGTCCCGCACGCGGTCGAGGTCGAGGTCGAGCACATCGACTATCCCCGGCCGGACCTGGTGCGCATCGAGGCGGTCGTCCTCTCAGAGACGGAGTCTCAGAAGGGGATCCTCATCGGGGCCGGCGGCCGGATGATCAAGTCGATCGGGGTGGCGGCCAGGCGGACGATCGAGCGCGAGCTGGGGATGCACGTCCACCTCGAGCTGTCCGTCCGCGTCCGGCGTCACTGGCGCGCGGATGATCGCGTGCTCGACCGATTGGGTATCGAATAGAGGTTGTCATGGGAGATTTGCCGAACAAGCTGCGCAAAACCTCAAGCGTCCCCTCAAGACAGGCCCGCTGAGACCGAGAGGGCAGGGGACCAGAAAGATGGTTTTCACGGGGAGCTGATGACCGAATGAAACGCAAGAACGGAGTGGCCGTGCTCGTGGCAGGCGCGGTGATCGTGCTCGCCCTGATGGCCGTCTTCGCGGTCCAGCTGTCCGACAACCAATCCAAGTCGCGCCGCGAGATCCAGAACCGCGTGCACGAGCGGGGGATCCTCGCCGGAGCCCTGCTCGACAGCCTCTTTGAGACCTCGGCTCACTCGACGGTCGCGCAGGAACGCGAGATCTACGGCACGCCGACCGTCTCCAACGCGATCCTCCAGCGGGCGCAGCGCACCAACGCCTACGTGGCGATCGTCGATCCCTCCGGCCACGTCGTCGCCCATTCCTCGGGCTTTGACCCGCAGGCCCGCAGCGATCTCAAGATCTCCGAGACGTTCAAGCTCCTGCGCGGCGGCGCTCCGTGGGCGCTGGGGAACATCCTGCCCTACAAGAAGACGGGCGTCATCAACTTCGGCGTGACCCTGCACACGGCGTCGGGGACGCGCTACCTGCTGACGGGCCTGACCCCGGGACTGCTGGGCCCGTTCCTGGACTCCGACCTGCGCGAGATCCCCGGGGTCGCGGGGGCCTACAGCTCCGTGGTGGACGGCAACGGCGTGTTCATCGCCTCGACCAACCCGAAGCGGCCGATGGGCTACCGGCTGCACACCAAGGCACAGCTGCACGCGCTGCACAGCTCCCACGGCACCATCGAGGGTCGTTACTACGACCAGGTCGGCCTGTCGAACACCAGCTGGCGGATCTTCCTCTCGGCGCCCCAGGGGGCGCTGTTTGCCAGCGTCTCGGGGTCGCGCAAGTGGCTTCCGTGGTTCATCTTCATCGCCTTCGGCCTGGTCGCCGCCGCGGCGCTGCTGCTCGTGCGTCGCGCCATCAACGACTCCGAGCGCGTCCGCGAGGTCAACGAGCAGTTGACGGCCATCAACGCCGAGCTGGCCGAGGCCAAGCATTCGCTGGAGGAGGTCAACCTCGAGCTGGCGGAGTCCAACAGCGCGCTCGGGCGCTCCAACGAGGAGCTCGAGCGCCAGGCCCGGGAGCTCGTGCGCTCCAACACGGAGCTCGACCAGTTCGCCTCGATCGCCTCCCACGATCTTCAGGAGCCGTTGCGCAAGGTGCGGACCTTCACCGAGCGCATCTCCGACACCGAAGCCGAGAACCTCTCAGAGCGGGGGCTGGACTACCTGCGCCGGGCGAACTCCTCCGCCGAGCGGATGCAGACCCTGATCGAGGACCTCCTGCGCTATTCGCGGGTCTCGACCCAGGGCCGGCCGTTCACGCCCGTCGACCTCGGGCGCATCACCGAGGATGTGCTCGAGGACCTCTCTGATCAGGTCACCCGGACGAGCGCCACCGTGCACGTCGGGGCGATGCCCACGATCAACGGGGATGCCCCGCAGATGCGCCAGCTGCTGCAGAACCTGATCTCCAACGCGATCAAGTTCCGCCGCGAGGACGTGCCCCCCGAGGTCGAGGTCGAGGCGATCGTCGACTCAGGGTGGGTGACGATGACCGTCACCGACAACGGCATCGGCTTCGATCCTCAGTACAGCCGGCGCATCTTCCGCGTCTTCGAGCGCCTCCATGGCCGCGGGACCTATCCGGGAACCGGGATCGGACTCGCGCTGTGTCGCAAGATCGCCGAGCGCCACGGGGGGACGATCGTGGCCCGGAGCGTCCCCGGCGAGGGCTCGACCTTCACGGTGACGATGCAGACGCAGCGCACGGAGGCCGTCTCCGACGCGCCCCCGACCGGCGGCGAGCCAGCCGGGCGCGCCCCCACAGCCACAGAGGAGCCGTATGTCGCAGCCTGAGGTCCCCACCCGACCGTTCACGATCCTGCTCGCCGATGACGACGAAGAGGATCGCGAGCTGGCGCGTGACGCGCTCCAGGATTCCCGCCTGGCCAACGAGATGAAGTTCGTCGTCGACGGCCAGGACCTGCTCGACTACCTGCGCCACGAGGGCCGGTGGAGCGAGGAGGACTCGCCCCGCCCGGGGATCATCCTGCTCGATCTCAACATGCCCAAGCTCGATGGGCGCGAGGCGCTCGCCGAGATCAAGGCCGATGACGCGCTGCGCCGTATCCCGATCGTCGTGCTGACCACCTCCAAGGACGAGGCGGACGTGCTGAGCACCTATGACCTGGGCGTCAGCTCGTTCATCACCAAGCCGGTGACCTTCGGCGGCCTGGTCGACGTGATGAAGACCTGGACCCAGTACTGGTTTGAGATCGTCGAGCTGCCCAACGGGGAAATCGCTCATGGCCACGTCCGCGGCTGACCCCGTGCGGGTCCTCCTCGTCGAGGATGACGAGGACGACTACCTGATCACCCGCGACATGCTCGCCCGCCAGCAGGGGGCGCGGTTCACCGTCGACTGGCGCTCGCAGTACCACGAGAGTCTGCGGGCGATCCGGGAGAGCAATCACGACATCTACCTGATCGACTACCGCCTGGGCGCGCGCACCGGACTGGATCTCGTGCGCGAGGGGTTCGCCGCCCGGCCCTCGGCGCCGGTGATCATGCTGACGGGCGAGGCCACCTATGAGATGGATCTCGAGGCGACCGCGCTGGGGGTGACGGACTACCTGGTCAAGCAGAAGCTCGACCCGCAGGTGCTCGAGCGCTCGATCCGCTACGCCATCAGCCACCAGAAGGCGATCCGCGAGCGGCTGCTGTCCGAGGAGCGCTACGCGCTGGCCGTCCGCGCCGCCAACGACGGCATCTGGGACTGGAATCTCGAGAGCGGTCAGGTCTACTTCTCGCCCCGCTGGTACGCCATCCTCGGGCGCGCCGCGGGGCCCGGTTCCGGCGACGAGGACCCGTCGGCATGGTTCGACCTCGTGCACTCGGGCGATGTGCTGCGGCTGCGCGGCGCGATCGAGGCCCATCTGGACGGCCGGACTCCGCACCTGCAGTCCGAGCACCGGATGCGGCATGCCGACGGCACCTGGCGGTGGGTGATGACGCGCGGCCTGGCGATCCGCGGCATCGACGGCCGGCCCACGCGGATGGCCGGATCGCTGTCGGACATCACGGATCGTCGCATCGCCCAGCTGCGCCTCCAGCACGATGCGCTGCACGACACGCTGACCGGCCTGCCCAATCGCACGCTGTTCATGGATCGCGTCAACCAGATCCTGCAGCGGTCGATCCGCGATCCGCAGAGCGGCTGCGCGGTCCTGTTCCTCGACATCGACCGCTTCAAGCTGGTCAACGACAGCCTCAGCCACGCCGTCGGCGACAACCTGCTGATCGCGCTGGCCGGCCGGGTGTCGGCCGCGCTGCGCCCCGGGGACACGGTCGCCCGTCTCGGCGGTGACGAGTTCACCGTCCTGCTGGAGGACGTGCTCGAGTCCGAGGACGCCACGATCGTCGCCGACCGCATCCTGCACTCGCTTGATGAGCCCTTCGAGATCGACGGCAACGAGCTGTTCGTGTCGGCCAGCATCGGGATCGCCCTCAGCGATCCACAGCTGGGCTCCGCCGACCTCATGCGCAACGCCGACATCGCGATGTACGACGCCAAGCGGCGCGGCCGCGCCCGCAGCGCGGTGTTCGACGAGAGCATGCATCGGCGCGTCGTCGACCGCCTGACCCGGGAGACGGAGCTGCGCCAGGTGGTCGAGTGCTCCCTGCTGGACATCCACTACCAGCCGATCGTCGACCTGGCCACCGGCACCGTGTGCGGCCTGGAGGCCCTGGCCCGCTGGCCGCAGGACTGGCCGCACGTCGCCCCCTCGGAGTTCATCACCATCGCCGAGGAGACGGGCGTGATCGGCGCCCTCGGACAGCAGGTACTGCGCCGCGCGCTGGAGACGCTCGCCGGCTGGCGCGCCGACGGGCTGATCGGCGACGACGTCTGCATGAGCGTCAACCTCTCGGGTCGCCAGCTCGACGATCCGGGCCTCGCCGAGCAGGTGCGGGCCGCGATCAACTCAGTCAAGCTGCCCCCGCAGGCGCTCAAGCTCGAGATCACCGAGAGCACCCTGATGCAGGAGATCGAGCGCACCCAGCACGTCTTCTCCGAGGTGTGCGGCTCCGGGGTGGGCCTGCACCTCGACGACTTCGGCACCGGCTACTCGTCGCTGACCGCGCTGCATCAGTTCCCCGTCGACGCGCTGAAGATCGACCGCAGCTTCGTGTCGACGATCTCAGCCGACGGCGAGGAGAGCAGCGACGTGATCGTCCGCTCGACGGTGGCCCTCGCCCATTCTCTGGGTCTCCCGGTCATCGCCGAGGGAATCGAGGCGCCGGATCAGCTGCGGCGGCTGCGCTCCCTGGGCTGCGAGTTCGGCCAGGGGTACCTGTTCTCCCGGGCCCTGAGCGCGTCTGACACCCGCTCGCTGCTGGAGAGCTGGTCGCCTTCGGAGATCGTGGCCCTGGGCGCGCCGGTCGGGCGCGGGCGCAGGCAGGGGCAGACGGCCGCCTAGAATCGTCGTCCTGCCATGGACGACTCCGAGATCGCCTATGACGAGCGGGGGCTGGTGCCGTGCATCGCCCAGGACTGGCGCACGGGCGAGGTCCTGACGCTCGCCTACATGAACGCCGAGGCGCTGGCGCGGACCCGCGAGACGGGGGAGATCCACTTCTACAGCCGCTCGCGCCAGGAGCTGTGGCACAAGGGGGCGACCTCGGGCAACACCCAGGCGGTCAGGGCGATCCGCTATGACTGTGACGGCGATGCCCTGGTGGCCCTCGTGGAGCCCGCGGGCCCCGCCTGCCACACCGGCGAGCGCACCTGCTTTCACCGGGGCGAGCTCGAGCCCCAGGCCCCCTACGAGGTCCTGCCCGGCCTGGATCGGGTGATCGCCTCGCGGGCGCATGAGCGGCCCGCCGGCTCCTACACCACGCAGCTGCTCGACGATCCCGGCTATGCCGGGGCCAAGGTCCAGGAGGAGGCCGAGGAGGTGGTGCGGGCGGTGCGCGAGGAGTCCGACGAGCGCGTCGCCGAGGAGGCCGCCGACGTGCTCTATCACCTGGCGGTGCTGCTGCGCGGACGGGGGCTCGGTCTCGCCGACGCCGAACGGGTGCTCGATGGCCGTCGCCAGCGCTGAGTCCCATGCGGCCGGCCGCCGCGGGCCGTCGCCGTCTCTGACCACGGTTCGCGAGCTGGCCCGCGACCACAACCTCATCCCGCTGCACGAGACGTTCATCGACGACGTCCAGACCCCGGTCTCGGCGTTCCTCAAGCTCCGGGGCGACCGCGAGCCCTGTTTCCTGCTCGAGTCCGCCGACCAGGGCCGGGTGGGCCGCTACTCGTTCATCGGCTGGCGGCCGCGCCACGTGCTGCGCTGGTCGCTGGGCGATCCCGGGGATCCCTACGCGCTGGCCGCCGCGGAGCTGGCACGCTTCCGGGTCCCCGTCCTCGACGGGCTCCCGCCGTTCGCCGGCGGCGCCGTCGGCGTCTTCGCCTATGACCTCGTCCGCTCCGTGGAGCCCCTGGGCGCGCCCAACCCGGACCCGGTCGGCGTGCCCGACCTGGCGCTGATGATGACCGACGCGCTCGTCGTCTTCGACCACCTCAAGCACACCGTCACCGTCATCGCCAACGTCTACGCCGGCCCCGACGACGATCTCGAGGCCGCCTACGCCAGCGCCGCCGACACGATCGCCGAGATCCGCTGGCGGCTGGACGGGCCGGTCCCCCGGCCCGCGCACCCGCCGGCGACCGGGCGCGCCGCCCCCGAGTTTCAGTCGAACATGTCCCGGGAGGCGTTCGAGGCGATGGTGGCGCGGATCATCGAGTACATCTACGCCGGCGACGCCTTCCAGGTGGTGCCCTCGCAGCGCTGGTCGGCGCCGGTGCCCGTCGAGGCCTTCTCCATCTACCGAGGTCTGCGGGCCGTCAATCCCAGCCCCTACATGTACTTCCTGGACTTCGGGGACTTCGAGATCGCCGGCGCGAGCCCCGAGCCCCTGATCACGGTCGCCGGGCGGCGGGTCGCCACCCGGCCGATCGCCGGCACGCGCCCCCGCGGGGCGACGGTCGACGAGGACCTGCAGCTGGCCGAGGAGCTCCTCGCCGACGAGAAGGAGCGCGCCGAGCACGTGATGCTGGTCGACCTCGGCCGCAACGACCTCGGCCGCGTCTGCCGGTACGGCTCGGTGCAGGTCGAGAGCTTCATGGCGGTCGAGAACTACAGCCACGTGATGCACATCGTCTCCTCGGTGACCGGGGAGCTGCGCGACGACGTCGGGCCGCTCGAGGCGCTGCGCTCGGTGCTGCCGGCGGGCACGCTCTCGGGCGCTCCCAAGGTCCGCGCGATGCAGATCATCGACGAGCTCGAGCCGGTCAAGCGCGGCGGCTACGGCGGCGCGATCGGCTGGGTCAGCTACACGGGCGAGCTCGACACCTGCATCCACATCCGGACGGTCGTCGTCAAGGACGGCGTCGCCCACGTGCAGGCCGGCGGCGGGACCGTCGCCGACGCCAAGCCCGACTACGAGTACCGCGAGTCCGTGGCCAAGTCGCGGGCCGTCATGCAGGCGATCGAGCTGGCCGTCGCCCAGCCGGACTGGCCCTGAGTCGCCATGCGCGTGCTCGTCGTCGACAACTACGACAGCTTCACCTACAACCTCGTCCAGTACGTGGGAGAGCTCGGCGCCGACATCGAGGTCGTGCGCAACGACCATGCGACGGTCGACGATCTGCTGGTGCGCGGCTATGACCGGGTCATCGTCTCGCCCGGCCCCTGCACGCCCGACGAGGCGGGCATCTCGCTGGAGGCCGTCCGGCGATTCCCCGAGGCGCGGATCCCCACCCTGGGGTCTGCCTGGGCCATCAGGCGCTCGTCCAGGCCTTTGGCGGGACGGTCATCACCCACCGGCCGGTGCACGGCAAGACGACGGTCATCGAGCATGACGGCCGCACGATCTTCAGCGGTCTGCCGCCGTCACTGCAGGTCGGCCGCTACCACTCGCTGATCGCCGCGCCCGACCTCCCGGCGGTGCTGGAACGCAGCGCCGCCGCCGACGGGATCGTGATGGCCGTCCGCCACCGCGAGCTTCCCGCGGAGGGCGTCCAGTTCCATCCCGAGTCCGTCCTCACTGATCAGGGCCGGGAGCTGCTGGCCAACTTCCTCGGCGTGTCGACCGGCGCATGAGCTCCGGCGACGCGGAGCTGCTCACCCGCGCCATCGACACGCTGGCCGGCGGCCGTGACCTGAGCGCCGCCGAGACCGAGGCGGTGCTCGAGCAGATCATGCGCGGCAACGCCTCGGAGATCCAGATCGCCGCCTTCCTGATCGCCCTGCGCACCAAGGGGGAGACGGTCGCCGAGCTGGCGGGCCTGGCGCGCGCGATGCGGGCCCTGGCCGCCCCGGTGACGGTGGCCCGCGGCGATCTGCTCGACACGGCGGGGACGGGCGGCGGGCGGCGCACCTTCAACGTCTCGACCACGGCGGCGCTGATCGCCGCCGGCGCCGGCTGCACGGTGGCCAAGCACGGCAACCGCTCGGCGACCGGCCTGTCGGGCTCGGCGGACGTGCTGGAGGCGCTGGGCGCCCGGATCGACCTGACGCCCGCCGGCGGTCGCCCGGTGCATCGAGGAGGTGGGCTTCGGCTTCATGTTCGCCCCCGCCCATCACCAGGCGACGCGCTTCGTGATCCCCGTCCGGCGCGAGCTGGCGGTCCGCACGATCTTCAACTTCCTGGGGCCGCTGACCAACCCCGCCGGGGCCACGCGCCAGCTGATCGGCGTCTCCGATCCGGCCTACCTGCAGACGATGGCCGGGGCGCTGGTCCTGCTGGGCACTGACCACGCGCTGCTCGTCTCCAGCCTCGACGGCCTCGACGAGCTGAGCATCTGCGCGCCGACGCGGGTCGTCGAGGTGCTCGGCGCGGAGATCACGCGATACGAGGTCGCGCCCGAGGAGGTGGGGCTGACCCGCGCTGGCGCCGATGCCATTCCCGGCGGTGACCCGGCCCGCAACGCCGAGATCACCCGCGCCGTCTTCGCCGGCGAGGACGGCCCGGCGCGCGACGTGGCGGTCCTCAACGGCGGCGCCGCCATCTATGCCGGCGGCGGGGCCGAGCGCTGGCCGAGGGCGTCGCGGCCGCCCGGGCAGCGATCGACTCCGGTGCGGCGATGGCGGCGCTGGACCGGTTCGTGGCCGCCACCCACCGGCTGGCGGGCGAGATGAGCGTGGCGTCGTGAACGAGCTTGACCGCATCGTCGCCCGGACGCGGGACGAGCTGGAGCAGCGGCGGGCGACGACGCCGCTGGCCGCGCTGGAGCGCCGGGCCGCGCAGCGGGCCGCCGCCGACCCGCCGCGGGACTTCGCGGCGGCGCTGCGGCGCCCCGGCCTGTCGGTCATCGCCGAGCACAAGCGCCGCTCGCCGTCGGCGGGCCTGATCCGCGAGGGGCTGGAGATCGAGGAGGTCGTGGCCGCCTATCAGGCCGGCGGGGCTGCCGCGCTGTCGGTCCTCACCGAGGAGGGCGGCTTCGGCGGGACCCTCGACGATCTGCGCCGCGCGCGGGCGGCGGCGGAGCTTCCGATCCTGCGCAAGGACTTCGTCGTCGACCCCTATCAGGTCGTCGAGTCGATGGCGGCGGGCGCTGATGCCATCCTGCTGATCGTGGCCGCACTGGAGCCCCACGAGCTGGCGGCGCTCTACGGCCAGGCGCGCGGCCTGGGGCTGGGGGTGCTCGTCGAGGTCCACGACGCGGCCGAGCTGGCGATCGCCGCCGAGCTGCGCCCGGAGGTCATCGGCATCAACAACCGCGACCTGACGACGTTGGTGGTCGACACCGAGCGGACCTTCGAGCTGCTCGACCAGGTCCCCGCCGGGACGGTGACGGTCTCCGAATCGGGCCTGCGCACCCGGTCAGACCTCGAGCGGGTGGCGGCCGCCGGCATCGACGCGGTGCTCGTCGGTGAGGCCCTGATGCGCTCGCGGACGTGGAGGCCGCCTGCCGGACGCTGACCGGGGTCCCCGTTGAGGTCGACTGAAAGCGGCGGGTCGAGACTCTGATGGAGATGGGACGCATGGTTCGCTCGCACTTCGCCTCCGCGGTGCTCGGTGGGCTGGTCGTCGCCGCGGGCGTGCTTCGTCGTCGGAGCGGCCGGGGGCGGTCACACGCAGACCATCTTCGAGGAGGCGCCGATGGCCTCCCAGCCGGCCGGCGCGACCGGCGGCGGCGGGTCCGGGCTGACCCCGCATGACATCTACCAGCGCGACGCCCCGGGCGTCGTCTACGTCCGCGCCCGGCTGGTGGCGCCGGTGCAGAGCCCCTTCGCGCTGGGCCACAGCCACCAGGACGACACCTCGACCGGCGCGGGCTTCCTCGTCGACCGCAGCGGCGACGTGCTCACCGCCTACCACGTGGTCGACGGCGCCGACCGCTCGGTCGGGGTCAAGGTCGAGTTCGAGGGCGACGTCGTGCGCCGCGCGGGCGTGGTGGCGGTCGATCCCGCCTCCGATCTCGCGGTGCTCCACGTCGACCTCGGCGGCCTGCCGCCGATCCAGCCGCTCGCGCTCGGCGAGTCGAGCACCGTCCGCGTCGGCGACCCGACGCTGACCATCGGCAATCCCTTCGGGGACGACCGGACGCTGACCAGCGGCATCGTGTCGGCCCTGCAGCACCGCATCCAGGCCGCCGACGGCGAGACGATCGACAACGTCATCCAGACAGACCAGCCGATCGACGTCGGCAACTCCGGCGGCCCGCTGCTCGACGCCGGAGGGCGGGTCATCGGCGTCAACTCCCAGATCACCACTCCGCCCGACGGCGCCCGCGCCGGCCAGGCGCTGGCCTTCGCCGTTCCCATCGACACCGCCGACCCGATCCTCTCCCAGGCCGCTCACGCCGGGCCGGTGCGAATCGCCTATATCGGCCTCGGCGGCGGCCCGGTCGAGAACTCCCCCACCGGGGTGCAGGTCACCAGCATCGCCCGGAACGGCCCGGCGGCGGCGGCCGGCGTGCGCCGCGGCGACGTCATCCAGCGCGTCGACGGCAATCCCGTCGCCTCGATCAGCGACGTCCTGGCGCTGGTGACGACCCGCAGCCCCGGCCAGAGCCTGGCGCTGACCCTCCGTCGGCATCGGCGGCTGCGGGCGGTGACCATCGAGCTCGGCAGCCGCCCGGCGCCGCCGCCGCCCTCGCCATAAAAGGCGCCGCGGGGGCACGGCCGCCGTGGCGGCGGCGCCATGAGCCAGCCGGACCGGAGGACCGCGGCGGGCCGCCGTCGCCCGCTTCGTACGATGTGAGGCGATGGATCCGAGCCCCGCCCCCAAGATCAAGTTCTGCGGCATCACGGACCGGGCCGACGCCGAGGCCGCGGTGAGCGCGGGCGCCTGGGCGCTCGGCGTCATCCTGTGGTCCGGGTCCCCGCGCCACTGCCGGCTCTCCGTGGCGGCCGAGATCGCCGCCGCCCATCGCCGCCAGTCCGAGATCGTCGGAGTGTTCGTCAACCCGACGCTTGACCGGGTGACCCGCGCCGCCGACGAGATCGGGCTCACCATGCTCCAGCTCCACGGCGACGAGGGGCCGGCCTTCTGCGCCGAGGCCGCGCGCCGCACCGGCTGCCGCGTGATCAAGGCCGCCCGGGTGCGCACCCGGGCCGACATCCAGGCCCTGACTCCCTTCCACACGGATCTGCACCTGCTCGACAGCTACAAGCCGGGCGTTCTGGGCGGTAGCGGCGAGACCTTCGCCTGGGAGCTCGTCGGCGGGCGGCGCTCGACCGTCCCGCTGATCCTCTCCGGCGGCCTGACCCCCGCCAACGTCGCCGAGGCGATCGCCGCCGTTCACCCGTATGCCGTCGACGTCGCCAGCGGGGTCGAGCGCTCGCCAGGCCATAAGGACCACGCCAAGCTGGCGGCCTTCGCCGCCGCCGTGGCCTCGACCGCCGAGGTGCCGGCCGATGCCGAGCCGCCGGCCGATGAGCTGCCGGCTGATGAGCTGCCGGCGGATGAGCCGCCGGCCGCCGTCGCCCCGGCCGTTACGGCGCCATGAGCACCGCCGTCGAGCACCGCTTCGGCCCCTACGGCGGTCAGTACGTGCCCGAGACGCTCATGCCGGCCCTGGCCGAGCTCGAGGCCGCCTGGGTGGCCGCCCGCGATGATCCGGCGTTCCGCACAGAGCTCGACGGGCTGCTGCGCGACTACGTCGGCCGGCCCTCGCCGCTGTACCGGGCCTCCCGGCTGAGCGAGGCCGCCGGGCACACCGTCTATCTCAAGCGCGAGGACCTCAACCACACCGGCGCGCACAAGATCAACAACGCCCTCGGCCAGGCGCTGCTCGCCCGCCGCATGGGCAAGCGGCGGATCATCGCCGAGACCGGCGCGGGCCAGCACGGCGTGGCCTCGGCGACCGCCTGCGCCCTGCTCGACCTCGAGTGCATCGTCTACATGGGGACCGAGGACATGCGCCGCCAGAAGCCCAACGTCGAGCGGATGGGCCTGCTGGGCGCCCGCGTCGAGCCGGTGCAGGCCGGGGCCCGGACGCTCAAGGAGGCCGTCTCGGCGGCCATCCGCGACTGGGTGGCCAACGTGGGGACGACCCACTACATCATCGGCTCGTGCGTGGGTCCGGCGCCCTATCCGGCCCTCGTCCGCGACCTGCAGCGGGTCATCGGTGACGAGTCGCGCGCCCAGATCCTGGCCGCCGAGGGCCGCCTGCCCCAGCGGGTCATCGCCTGCGTGGGAGGCGGCTCGAACTCGATCGGCATGTTCATCCCGTTCGCCGGTGACCCCGAGGTGGAGCTGATCGGCGTGGAGGCCGCCGGCGAGGGCCTGGACAGCGGACGCCACGGAGCGCCGCTGACCGCGGCCGCTCTGCCCGGCGTGCTCCACGGCGCCTACTCGGCGATCATGCAGGACGAGGACGGGCAGATCCTCGAGGCCCACTCGATCTCCGCCGGGCTGGACTACCCCGGCTCCGGGCCCGAGCATGCCTGGCTGCGCGACCAGGGGCGCGCCCGCTACGAGGGCATAACAGATGCCCAGGCGCTCGCCGCCTTCTCACGGGTGGCCAAGCTGGAGGGGATCATCCCGGCGCTGGAGAGCGCCCACGCGCTCGCCTGGACGCTGGCCAACCCGGGCTCCGAGCTCGACCTCGTCTGCCTGTCGGGCCGGGGCGACAAGGACCTGGCCGAGGCCCTGGTCGCCCTCGGCGACAGCTGATGGACGGGGTGGAGCGGATCGCCGAGGCCTTCGCGGCGGCTCACGCGGATGGCCGGGCGGCGGCGCTGATGCCCTACCTGATGGGCGGCTATCCCGATCTTGAGGCCTCCCAGGCGATCATCCGCGCCTACGCCGAGGCGGGCGCCGACCTCATCGAGCTCGGGGTTCCGTTCTCCGATCCGCTCGCCGACGGTCCGGTGATCCATGCCGCGGCGACGACCGCGCTGCGGGCCGGAGCGACCCTCGGCCAGGTGCTCAAGGTGGCCCGCGAGGTCTCTGAGCGCGTCCCGGTGGTCGTCATGTGCTACGCGAACGTCATCTCCGCGCGGACGCTGGCGCGCTTCCTCGACGACCTCGTCACCAGCCGGGTGTGCGGGCTCATCGTCCCCGACCTCCCGCTCGAGGAGGCCGCGGAGACGCGCGCGGGCTGCGCCGAGCGCGACCTGGCGTTCGTCCCCCTCGTCGCTCCGACCACCCCGCCTGACCGGATGGCGGCGATCGTGGCCACGGCGAGTGGTTTCCTGTACGCCGTCTCGGTCACCGGGACGACCGGGGAGCGGACCAGCGGCGAGGGCATCCCCGCGCTGATCGCCCGTGCGGCCGAGCACGCCGAGGTGCCGGTCGCCCTCGGTTTCGGGATCGGCACCCCTGAGCAGGCGGCCGCCGCGGCCGCCGCGGGCGCCGAGGGAGTGATCGTCGGGACCCGGCTGGTGCGGGCGGCGGGGGAGGCCCAGGACCCCGCGGAGGCGGTGGCGGAGCTCCTGGGCGGTTTCTCGAGAGCGCTCTCCAGCTCCGCCGTTGGTTAGGATCTGCGATCGATGGGCCTCGTCATCACCGCCACCGCCGGACTCTGCATCTGGATCATCATCTGGGCGCTCAACGTGAGCGGGCTGGACGCCATCCTGATCGCCATCGTGATGATCCTGATCGCGATCGGCGTCCGCAACCTCCTCCCGTTCCTGCCCGGCCGGCGGGACTAGACCCCCTCCGCGGTGGCCGCCGTCGGGCTCCTACGTGGGCGGGTGCCGCTGCTCTGCGGCTGCTTGAGCGCGCTCGCCCTCGCCCTGAGCTGGCTGCTCCACGAACGCCAAGCCGGCCAGCTCGTCAGTGACCGTGGTGGGCTCGACGCTTGACGTGTGGACCTCCCAGCCGCCGGGTCCGCCCGATGCCGTGGCCGGCGATGTGCTCGATGCCGAGCGGCTGGCCCTCAAGCAGGCGGGCGGCAAGGCCGGGGCCTACACGGTCACCCTGCGCGTCGCCCACGGCAGCGAGATCTCGGCTAACGCCCGCAGTGCCGTCCAGGACAAGAAGGCGATCGCCTACCTCGGCGAGACCGGCCCCGGCACGTCCGGCGTCTCCCTGCAGATCACCAACCAGATCGGCCTGCTGCAGGTCAGCCCCACCGATACCGCCGTCTACCTGACCCAATCCACGCCGGCGGTCCCCGACGCTCCCGACCACTATTACCCCGGCAAGGGCACCTACCACCACACCTTCGCCCGGGTGGTACCGACGACCGCCGCGGAGGCCACGGCGCTCGTTTCGGACATGAAGAAGCTCCAGGTCTCCAAGCTGCTCGTCTCCAGCGACGGGACGACCTACGGAGCCTCGGTGGCCGACGAGGTCCGCAGCGACGCGCGGGCCGCCGGGATCACCATCGCCGCCTCGCCCGCCACTGCCGACGGCGTGTTCGTCGCGGCCGTCAAAGGCCGGGCGGCCACCGGGCTGCTCGACCAGCTGGCCGCCAAGGGGCCCGGGGTCAAGCTGTTCGTCCCCTCTTCGCTGGCTGATGACACCTTCGTCAGCGGGCTCAGCTCGGCCGCGCAGCGCAACCTCTACGCCTCGACGCCCGGCGTGCCCTCGGGCAGCCGGCCGCCGGCCGCCACGGCATTCGCCGCCGCTTTCACCTCGGCGTACGGCCGCGCCCCGGCGCCTCAGGCCGTCTACGGCTACGAGGCGATGTCGGCGCTGCTGGCGGTGCTCAAGGATCTCGGCCGGCAGGCCGCCAGCCGCGCGCAGGTCGTCGCGGGCTTCCGCGGCCTCAAGAACCGCTCGTCGGCGCTCGGCACCTACTCGCTCTCGAGCGGGGACCCCAACCTGGCGTCCTTCCTGCTGGCCCGTGTGGCCGGCGGAAAGCTGGTTCCCCGCACCACGCCTTGACCCCGGCGGCCCGGCGCACCCCTTGACCGCGGCGGCCCGGCGGATCGTCCTCGCCCTCCTGCTGAGCCTGGCGGCGGCGGCCGGGCTCAGCGGATGCGGCTCGGGCGCCAAGCGGGCACTGCCCGGCAATCGCGTCCGCGGCCACCGGCTGACGGTCTACGCGAGCCTGCCCTACTCCGGCCCGTCGGGCCCCAGCGGCGAGGCGGTCCTGGGCGGCGCCCGGATGGCCCTCGCGGCGGTCGGCGGCCATGTCGGGCGTTACCGGATCGCCCTGCGCGCCCTCAACGACGCCACGGCCGCCCGCGGGGGCTGGGACCCCGGGCAGACGAGCGCCAACGCCCGGGCGGCGATCCATGACCGCAGCACGATCGCCTATCTCGGGGACCTGAACTCCGGCGCCACCGCCGTCTCGATCCCCCTGCTCAGCCAGGCGGGCGTGCCGCAGGTCAGCCCCGCCAGCACCGCGGTGGGGCTCACCCGGGGCGGGGACGAGGCCTCGCCCGGCGAGCCGCAGAAGTACTACCCGACGGGGCTGCGGACGTTCGTGCGCGTCATCCCCAACGACTCGGTCCAGGCCGCGGTGCAGGCCCGGCTCCAGCGGCAGGCCGGCTGCCGGAGGACCTACGTGCTCGATGACGGTGAGGTCGACGGCAACGATGCGGCGATGAGCTTTCAGGTGGCCGCCAAGGCGATCGGACTGCGGGTGGTCGCCTCTGACCAGTACGAGCCCGCGGCCTCCAGCTACACCTCGCTCGTTCATTCGATCGCCCAGAGCGGCGCCGACTGCGTCCTCATCAGCGCGCTGCCCCAGGAGCATGCCGTGGCCCTCACGGAGCAGGTCGGCCGGGGCCTGCCCCACGTGCGGCTGTTCGGCACGGCCGGGCTGGCCGAGCAGGCGTTCGTCGACCCCGCTCACGGCGGTCTCTCGCCCGCCCTGGCCGCGCGGATGGTGCTGACGGTGGCGACGTTGCGGGCCGGCGACTATCCCCCGCTCGGGCAGCGCTTCGAAACGGCCTACGGCAAGCGCTACGGCGCCTGGCAGCCCGACGCCATCTTCGGCTACGAGGCGATGAGCCTGTTGCTCGACGCCCTCTCGCGCGCCACGGACCACGGGACAGCCCCGGCGCTGCGCTCGCGGCTGACCCGCGCCCTGTTCGCCACCCGCGACCGCCCCAGCGTGCTCGGCACCTACAGCATCGATCGCCTCGGTGACACCTCGGTGAAGCTGTGGGGCGTCTATCGCATCCGGGACGGGAAGCTCGTGTTCGACCGGGCACTTTCTGGCTGACGGCCCCGTCCGGACGGGCACTGGCGGCCGCTCATGAGGGAGCGCCGGCGAGGTTTGGGTTCTGTTAGGGGGGCGCCGGGGTTGACCGCAGGGTTGCCTGCGGTCCGGAGGCCCCTTTAGTCTCCCGCCACCGGGCAACCGACAACCCGGCCGTTCTAAGAGGAGGACGTTTATGAGATTCGGGAATGCGATCAGGGTGCTGCTGGTCGTGGGCTCACTGGTGGCAGCCACGGCGTGCGGGAGCAGCAGCTCCAGCAGCAGTTCGAGCAGCAGCTCGGGTGGTGGCGGCGCCAGCAGCGGCGGCAGCGGCGGCTCGACCGTCGACATCTATTCCAGCCTGCCGCTGCAGGGAGCGTCAACGGCGCAGACGGATCCGCTGGTCAACGGCATGAAGCTGGCCCTTTCGCAGGCGGGCAACAAGGCGGGCAAGTACTCCGTCAAGTTCACCTCGCTGGACGACTCGACCGCCGCTGCGGGCAAGTGGGATCCCGGTCAGACGGCGGCCAACGCCCGTAAGGTGGCGGCCGACCCGAAGGCGGTGTACTACATCGGCGAGTTCAACTCAGGGGCATCGGAGATCTCGATCCCGATCCTCAACCAGGCCGGCGTCCCCATGGTCAGCCCGGCCAACACCTATGTCGGCCTGACCACCAACCTGCCCGGCAGTGCTCCGGGCGAGCCGCAGAAGTACTACCCGACGGGCAAGCGCAACTACCTGCGCGTCGTGCCGATCGACTCGATCCAGGCCGCGGCCGACCTCATCGCGATGAAGCAGGCCGGCTGCACCAAGGTCGCGGTGGCCAACGACAAGGAGGCCTACGGCCAGGGTCTGGCGACGCTGCTCAACCTGGAGAAGAAGTTCTACGGCGTGACGATCCTCTCCAACACCGGAATCGATCCCACGGCCCCGAACTTCCGCTCCTACGCGAGCACCATCAAGGGCCAGGGCGCGGACTGCTTCATGTTCGCCGGCATCGTGTCCAACGGCGCCGTGCAGCTGACCAAGGATGTCAACGCGGCCCTGCCGAAGGCCAAGATCTTCGGCGACGACGGTGACTGCACGGACTCCTACACCGCCCAGAAGAAGGGTGGCGTGCCGGCCAGCATCGCGCCGCTGATCGAGTGCACGGTGGCCACCCAGGACCTGGCGGCCTACCCGGGCGGCAAGCAGTTCCTGGCCGCCTATAAGGCGAAGTACGGCGCGGCGGAGCCCGATCCGTACGCCATCTACGGCTACGAGGTGATGAAGCTCGGCCTCGAGACGATCGCCAAGGCCGGCAACAGCAAGTCAGCCGTGCTCAGCGGCCTGCTGGCGACCAAGAGCCGCAACTCCGTGCTCGGCACCTACGGCTTCGATGCCAACGGCGACACGACGCTCAAGTCCTACGGCCTGTACAAGGTCGACAAGAACGGCGAGCCCGTGTTCTTCAAGACGATCACGCCGACCAAGACGGTCAGCTGACACACCGATGACGACGGGGAGGGCGCGCTCGGGCGCGCCCTCCCAATAGTCTCCTCCGCCTCAGTGGAAGCGTCCTCGCTCACGCCCCGCCTGCCCGCGCCGGCGGTGCGCCCGCTGGCGGCGGTCCGCCAGTTCGCCGGCCGCTGGGGGCTGATCGTGGCCCTCGCGGCCCTGCCGGTGTACTACGGCATCCGCGACCTCACCCACGGATACGCAGCCGGAGTGGTCGCCGGGCACCCCGCGATCCATCACGACCTCAGCCGCGCTCGGCTTCAACGTGGTCCAGGGCCTGTCCAACGGCGCCATCTGGGCGCTGATCGCCATCGGCTACACGCTCGTCTACGGGATCATCGAGCTGATCAACTTCGCCCACGGCGACGTCTTCATGATCGGCTCGTTCACCGGCGCCGGGTTCTGGGGGACGCTCGGCCTGGGGCTGGCCACCGGTCCCGTCGGCCTGATCGCCGGCCTGGTGGTGACGCTCGTGGTCACGATGCTCGTCTGCGGCTCGCTCAACGTGCTGATCGAGCGCGTCGCCTACCGGCCGCTGCGCGGCGCCCCCAAGCTGGCGCCGCTGATCACCGCCGTCGGCTTCTCCTTCATCCTGCAGAACGTCGGCCTGCTGTGGCTGGGGGGCTCGCCCCAGGGCGTCGACGACCTCATCCACCAGGGCCAGACCGTCTTTCACATCTCCGGGGTGCCGATCGTCCGCGGCTACCTGCTGGCGCTGCTGGTGATGGTGCCGCTCGTCTTCGGCCTCGCCTGGTTCATCTCCAGCACCCGGGCGGGCCGGGCGATGCGGGCCACCGCCCAGGATCCGGAGGCGGCCCGGCTGATGGGGATCAACGTCAACCAGACGATCTCGCTGACCTTCCTGCTGGGCGGGATGCTGGCCGGCGCCGCGGGGCTCGTCTATGCGCTCTATGAGACGAACATCTGGTACTTCCAGGGCTTCGAGGCGGGACTGATCGCCTTCACCGCCGCTGTCATGGGCGGCATCGGCAACGTCCGCGGCGCCGTGCTCGGCGGGCTCATCATCGGCGTCATCCAGGCGCTCTCGGACTCCCGGATCGGCCCCCAGTGGACCGAGGCGGTCGTCTTCGGCTACCTCATCGTGGTGATGATCCTGCGCCCGCGCGGCCTGCTGGGCGAGGAGACCCGCGAGGCCGGATGAGCGCGACCGGCGAACCCGACCAGCGATCCGGCTGGGGCGAGCTGCGCGCGCAGCTGACGGAGTGGCGCACCGCGGCCGAGGCGCGCCTGCCGGGCGGACGGTCGCTTCGCGAGGGCTGGCCATCGCCCTGATCGTCGTCGGGATCCTGCTGCCGTTCGCCTTTGCGAACAACAGCGGGTTCATGAACGCCACGATCATCGCCGTCGCCTTCGCGGTCATGGCCCTCGGACTCAACGTGGTCGTCGGCTTCGCCGGCCTGCTCGATCTCGGGTACGTCGCCTTCTACGCGCTGGGGGCGTACTCGATGGGGTGGTTCGGCTCGAGCTTCTTCTTCAAAGCCCACGTCCACCTCGGCGTCTCCGGCGTGGCCGCCACCGAGATCGGCGTCCACTTCAACTTCCTGCTCATCCTCGTCTGCGCGGCCGCCATCTGCGCCATCGCCGGCATGCTCATCGGGCTGCCGACCCTCCGCCTGCGCGGCGACTACATCGCGATCGTGACCCTCGCCTTCGGGGAGATCATCGACCGCATCGCCATCAACGGCCAGAGCGTGCACCTCGGGGGCGGGATGACGCTGACCGCCGGTCAGCTCGGCATCAGCGCGATCGACCCGCCCTACTTCCCGGTGATCGGGCAGTTCGACCTGCTCAATCTGAGACCGTGGTACTGGCTCATCCTGTTCGTGCTGTTCGTCGTCCTGTTCGTCAACCTCCGCCTGCGCGACTCCCGGCTCGGGCGCGCCTGGGTGGCGCTGCGCGAGGACGAGGTGGCCGCCATCTCGATGGGGATCCCGTCGGTACGCACCAAGCTGTCGGCCTACGCCATCGGGGCGATGTTCGGCGGGATGTCGGGCGCCTTCCTGGGCACCTACTACACGGAGGTCAACGCCGGCCAGTTCCAGTTCGGATTCTCCATCTTCATCCTGGCGATGGTCATCATCGGCGGCCTGGGGTCGATCTGGGGGGCGGTCGTGGGCGGGCTGATGCTCGGCTACATCAACAACTATCTGATCCCCGACGTGCTCAACGACCTGCCGCAGAAGCTGGGGTTGAACTTCTCGCTGACGACCATCGAGTTCGGGATCTTCGGCTTCCTGCTGGTGCTCGTCATGGTGCTGCGCCCGCAGGGCCTCATCCCCGAGCGGCGCCGGCGGATGGAGATGACCGCCGAGATCGCCGCCGAGGACGCGCAACTGGTGGAGACCAGCGCCCCGTGAGCGCCGGCGCCTCCACCGCCCCGGCGCCCGCGGGGATGGCCGCGCCCGCCATGCGCGTCGACCGCGTGACCAAGGAGTTCGGCGGCCTGGTGGCGGTCAACGACGTCTCCATCGACGTCCCGGCACAGGCGATCGTGTCCCTCATCGGCCCCAACGGCGCGGGCAAGACCACCCTCTTCAACATGCTGACCGGCCTCTACAAGCCCACCGCCGGGCGCATCCTCCTCGGCGACCGTGACATCAGCCGCGCCCGCCCGGACCGGATCACCGGCTACGGGGTCGCCCGCACCTTTCAGAACATCCGCCTGTTCGGCGCCATGAGCGCGGTCGAGAACGTGATGATCGGGCGCCACGCCCGCATGCGCGCCGGCCTGCTCGGCTCGATCGTGCGCCCGCCCTGGATCCGCAAGGAGGAGACCGACGCCCGCGAGCGCGCCCACGAGCTGCTCACCTACGTGGGGCTGCGGGCCGGCGCCGCCGACCAGCTGGCCACCCAGCTCTCCTACGGCGACCAGCGCCGGGTCGAGATCGCTCGCGCGCTGGCCTCCGAGCCCACGCTGCTGCTGCTCGACGAGCCCACCGCCGGGATGAACCCCCAGGAGTCCGCCCAGCTGACCGAGTTCATGCGCCAGCTGCGCGACGACCTCAAGCTGACGATCCTCCTCATCGAACACGACATGAAGGTGGTGATGGGCGTCTCGGAGCGCGTGTGGGTGCTCGACCACGGCGAGAAGATCGCCGAGGGCGCGCCCGCCACCGTCCGCGAGGATCCCCGGGTCATCGAGGCCTACCTCGGAAAGCAGGATTGAGGCCCCTATGGCGCTGCTCGAGGTCACAGACATCCGGGCCCACTACGGCTCGATCGAGGCCCTCAAGGGGGTTTCGCTGACGGTCGAGGAGGGCGAGGTCGTCACCCTCATCGGCTCAAACGGCGCGGGCAAGTCGACGACCCTGCGCTCGATCTCGGGGCTGACGCCCGCCAGCTCCGGCCGGATCTCCTTCGCCGGCCAGGACATCACCCGCGTCCCCGCCCACGAGATCGTCTCCTACGGGATCGCGCTCTCGCCCGAGGGCCGCCACTGCTTTCCGCGGATGACCGTCCGCGAGAACCTCGACCTCGGCGCCCACCACCGCCGCGGCGACGGGGTCGGCTCCGACCTCGAGCGCGTCTTCGACCTGTTCCCGCGCCTCAAGGAGCGCGAGAAGCAGAAGGCCGGCACGATGTCCGGTGGCGAGCAGCAGATGCTGGCCATCGGCCGAGCCCTGATGGCCCGTCCCCGGCTGCTCATGCTCGACGAGCCCTCGATGGGCATCGCGCCCATCCTCGTCCAGCGCATCTACGAGACGATCGGCGAGATCAACCGCGCCGGGGTGACGATCCTGCTCGTCGAGCAGAACGCCAACTACGCCCTCGACATCTCCGAGCGCGGCTACGTCCTGGAGACCGGCCGCGTCGTCCTGGCCAACGACTCCGATCAGCTGCGCGACGACCCCGAGGTCCAGCGCGCCTACCTGGGGACCTGACCGCATGATCGTCTCCGCCGCCGCCATCGGCTCCAAGGCCCTCTACCTCCTCTTCCTGTGGCTGCTGTCGGCCGCCGGCGCCGCCTGGCTGGCCGAGCGCAAGGGCTACACGGAGCGTGTCGGCCTCACCTTCGGCCTCGTCCTCACCTTCGTCGGCTTCCTCATCGTCCTGCTGCTCCCGGGCCGCCCGGGCTCGGCCTGGAAGGTGGACGGCCCGCTGCCCAAGCGCCGCGCACCGTGGCGGCGGAGGAGACGCTCGCCGGCGCAGCGCGCGGACGCGCCGTCCCAGGCCGCCGGACCGCGGCGCCGAGCGCCCCGATCCTCCGGACGCGGCCGACGCCGAGCACCCCGGCCTCCGGCGCCTGAGCGCCGCACCCCGCGCGGCTCGCACGAGGGGAGGATCAGCAGCAGCCCGCCAGCAACCCTTCGGGGCGCCGAAGCCCAGCTCGGTGCCGTCGGCGTTCGCCGCGCCACTGTCGCGGGCCTCCTCGGCGACGGC
Organism: uncultured Solirubrobacteraceae bacterium; assembly: GCA_963800545.1. GTDB lineage: Bacteria > Actinomycetota > Thermoleophilia > Solirubrobacterales > Solirubrobacteraceae > Palsa-465. The sequence continues at coordinate 313,272 of CAWDBJ010000001.1, read as the reverse complement.
GGCCGCCACCGCCGGCGCGACCTCGCGGTTGAACACCGAGGGGATGATGTAGTCCTCGCGCAGCTCGTCGTCGGCGACGATGTCGGCGATCGCCCGGGCGGCGGCCGTCTTCATCGTCTCCGTGATGGCGGTGGCGCGGACGTCGAGGGCGCCGCGGAACACCCCGGGGAAGCAGAGCACGTTGTTGATCTGGTTCGGGTAGTCGGACCGGCCGGTGGCGACGATGCGGGCGTAGCGCGCCGCCTCCTCGGGCGAGACCTCCGGGTTCGGGTTGGCCATGGCGAAGACGATCGGGTCCGGGTTCATCGTCGCCAGCGCCTCGGCGGGCAGGACCCGGGCGCCGGAGAGGCCGATGAACAGGTCGGCGCCCTCGATCACCGCCGCCGGCGGTCCGTCGCGATGGTCGAGGTTGGTCCGCTCGGCGAGCGCGCCGCTTGAAGGCGCTCATCGAGCCGTCGAGGTAGTCGGGACGCTCCATGTGGACCGCGCCGTGCGAGTCGCAGCCGATCAGGTGGCGCACGCCCGCCTCCAGGAGGATGTCCGAGACGGCGATCCCGGCCGCGCCCAGCCCGACGATGACCACCCGGATCTCGTCGATCCGCTGCCCGGTGAGGCGCAGCGCGTTGTAGCAGCGCGGCCAGCGTCACCACCGCCGTGCCGTGCTGGTCGTCGTGGAAGACGGGGATGTCGAGCTCGGCCTGCAGGCGGCTCTCGATCTCGAAGCAGCGCGGGGCGGAGATGTCCTCGAGGTTGATGCCGCCGAAGCCGGGGGCGATCGAGCGCACCACCGCACGATCTCGTCGACATCGGTGGTGTCCAGGCAGATGGGGAAGGCGTCGACGCCGGCGAACTCCTTGAACAGCATCGCCTTGCCCTCCATCACCGGCATGGCCGCCCGCGGGCCGATGTCGCCCAGGCCGAGCACCGCCGTCCCGTCGCTGACCACCGCCACGGTGTTGCGCTTGATCGTGTACTGGAAGGCCTTGTCGGGATCCTCCTGGATGGCGGTGCACACCCGGGCGACGCCCGGCGTGTAGGCCATCGAGAGGTCGTCGCGCGTCTTCAGCGGGTTCTTGTTGTGCTGCTCGATCTTGCCCCCGATGTGGAGCATGAACGTCCGGTCGGTGGCGTCGAGCACGCGCGCGCCCTCGACGCGCATCGACCGCGTCGGTCAGCCGCGGCCAGTCGCCGGCGTCGCCGGTCTCGACGGTGATGTCGCGCACGGTGTGGGTCTCGTCGACCCCCACGAGGTCGACGGAGCCGATCGTGCCGCCCGCCTCGCCGATCGCCGAGGCGACCTTACCGAGCATCCCGGGCAGGTGGTCGATCTCGACCCGCAGGGTCAGGCTGTACTGGGCGCTGGGGGTGGCGGCCATCGCGGCGCCCATCCTACGCCTCAACCCCGGGTCTGGACCGACCCGCGAGATAGGCTCAGATGGCATGCCCGACGAGCTCTTCCTGATCGACGGCAACAGCCTGGCCTACCGGGCGTTCTTCGCCCTGCCGGAGTCGATCGCCACCTCCACCGGCGTGCCCACCAACGCCATCTTCGGGTTCGCCTCGATGCTGGTGAAGATCCTCACCGACTACGGCCCGCGGGCCACCGTCGTCGTGTGGGACGCGGGCTCGAGCGGGCGCAAGGAGGTCTACTCCGAGTACAAGGCCCAGCGCTCAAGCCGGCCCGACCTGCTCCGCGAGCAGTGGCCCCATCTGGAGCCGCTGGTCGACGCCTTCGGCTACCGCAACATGCGGGTCGACGGCTACGAGGCCGATGACGTGATCGCCTCGATCGCCGAGGTGGCCAAGACCCAGGACCCGCCGATCGAGGTGATGGTCGTCACCGGCGACCGCGACGCCTACCAGCTGGTCGACGACCAGGTGTCGATCATGACCACCTCGCGCGGGATCACCGACACCCGCGTCTATGACCGCGACGGGGTGATCGACCGCTACGGCATCCCGCCCGAGCTGGTGCCCGACTTCATCGGCCTCAAAGGCGACACCTCCGACAACATCCCCGGCGTCCCGGGAATCGGCGACAAGACGGCCGCCGACCTGCTGCAGCGCTTCGGCTCGCTCGAGGACGTGCTCGACCACATCGACGACATCTCCGGCGCCAAGCGCAAGCAGAACCTGACCGAGCATGCCGACGACGCCCGCGTCTCCAAGCACCTGGCCACCGCCAAGCGCGACATCCCGCTCGACGCTCGACGTGGCCGCTCGTCGTCCGCGGCGCCCGGACCGCTCGCGGCTGCGCGAGGTGTTCCGCGAGTTCGAGCTGCGCGAGCCGCTGCGCCGCCTCGAGGAGGCGCTGGGCTCGGCCGACGAGGCGGCCCCCGCGCCCGTCGCCGAGCGACGCTGCTCGGCCGCCGTGCGCGAGGGCCGGCTGGCCGATGTCGAGGCGCTGCCGCCGACGCCGAGGTCGTCGGTCGCCGTCCGCGTGCCCGATACGCCGGAGGGCGCGCTCTTCGGCGAGAACCAGCAGTGGCGCTTCGGCGCCTACGCCGCGGCCGCAGAGCGTCATCGCCGGCGACGCCGATCGCCCCGAGGATCTCGTCGCCGCCGCTCGGCACCCGCCCGGTCGTCGCCCACGACGCCAAGTCGCTCGGCGAGGTGCCCGCCACCTCGCCCACGACACTGCGGTCGCCGCCTACCTGCTCGAGCCGCGCGGCGCGCAGCTACGCGTTCCGGGAGCTGTGCGAGGATCGCGGCCTGGCCACCGATCTCGACGAGGGTGCCGGCCGCCGACGCCCGCCTGGTGGCGGCGCTCGCCGAGTGGCAGCGCGAGGAGATCCGCAGCCGGGGCCTGACCGATCTGCTGCAGCGAGGTCGAGCTGCCGCTCGGTGCGCATCCTGCGCGACATGGAGAAGGCCGGGCGTCAAGCTCGACACGGCCGCGCCTCAGGAGATCTCGGCGCGGGTCAAGGCCGAGGCCGACCAGCTCGAGCGCGAGATCTTCGACCTGGCGGGCGAGGAGTTCACCCTCGGCTCGCCGAGGCAGCTCGAGGAGGTGCTGTTCGGCAAGCTCGGCCTGTCGCGCAAGCAGCGCGGGAAGACCGGGTACTCCACCGACGCCCAGGTGCTGCAGCCGATCCGCGCCGAGCACGAGATCATCCCCAAGATCGAGCGCTACCGCGAGCTGACCAAGCTCGCCCAGACCTACCTCGACGCGCTGCCCCCGCTCGTCGACGCCGGACAGCCGCCTGCACACGACCTTCAACCAGACCGCGGCCACCACCGGGCGCCTGTCCTCCAACAACCCCAACCTCCAGAACATCCCGATCCGCACCGAGCTGGGCCGCGAGATCCGCGCCTGCTTCGTCGCCGAGCCCGGCAACCTGCTCGTCTCCGCCGACTACTCACAGGTCGAGCTGCGCCTGCTGGCCCACATCGCCGGCGAGGATGTGCTCAAGGAGATCTTCCGCCGCGGCGAGGACGTGCACACCGCGACCGCCTGCCGGGTGTTCGGCGTCCAGCCCGACGAGATCGACCCCGGGCATGCGCTCGAAGGCCAAGATGATCAACTACGGGATCGTCTACGGGCTGTCGGCGTACGGGATGTCCGACCGGCTCGACATCCCCCAGTCCGAGGCCGAGGAGTTCATCGAGCGCTACCTCGCGGGTTTCCCGGCGGTCGGCCGGTTCATCGCGGAGACGATCGAACAGGGCACCGAGCACGGCTACGTCTCGACGCTGTTCGGACGCCGGCGCCAGGTCCCCGAGCTGCGCGCCCGCCGCTGGGACATGCGCAAGCAGGGCGAGCGCTTCGCCGTCAACATGGTCATCCAGGGCACCGCGGCCGACATCATGAAGGTGGCGATGGTCCGCTGCGACCGGGCGCTCGCGAGTCGGGCCTGCGGTCGCAGCTCGTGCTGCAGATCCACGACGAGCTGCTCTTCGAGGGCCCCGCCGAGGAGGCCGAGCAGGTCAAGGAGATCGCCATCCGCGAGATGGCCGACGCCTACGAGCTCGATCCGCCGCTGGCCGTCGAGGCCGGCATCGGCGCCGACTGGCTGGCGGCCAAGTAGGACCCTCACCGCCCCCGCGCCCCGGAGGGCGCGGAGACGGCGCCGCGCCCGCTCAGCTCAGCTGGAAGACGAAGTCGTACTTCTTTCCGCCGTCGAGCGACTTGAGCTTCATCTGCCCGCGGTCGTTCTTGTAGGCGCCGGTGCCGCCGGTGATCGACAGGGTGCTGTTCTTGGTGTCGTAGAACGGGCCCTGCACGGTGATCTGCCCGCCCTTGAGGAAGGTCGTCCACAGGCACTCCCAGATGCCCTGCTTGGGATCCAGCCGGGTGCAGAACCCCTCGTCGTGGCCGACCTGCTTGGTGTCGGCGGCATTGAACACGGGATTGACGAAGGTGAGGATGTTGCCCTTGACGTCCTTGCCGCCGCCGGTGGGGATCTCCGTGTCGGTGTTGGCGTGCTCGACCACGGTGACGGTGCTGCCCGCGGCGCGGGCGATGCGGGCGACTGCGCGGAGCGCAGCCGCGATCAGTCCGGCGGCGATCATCGCCAGCCAGGATCGAGAGGGCGGGGAAGCGGCGGGGGCCGCCGTCGGAACTGGGCATGAGCGACCTCCTCGGGAGGTGGGGCGGAAGCCGCGGATCCTACGTGCCGGGGGCCCCGCCGTCGAGGGGGCTTCAGCTCCCGGCGGCGGCCCTCAGGGTGTCCTGGCGCCGGCCGATACCGGTCGGCTACGCCGCGAGGCGGCCGCGGTCGGCGAGGGCGCCCGCGGCGCCGGCGGCTCCGACGAACCGGGGGTGGGCGATCTCCAGGTAGTGCCCGAACGACCAGTCGACGAAGCGCTTGGCGCCCATGCCCGCAGGGTGGGAGCCAGCAGCCGGGGGGCGATCCGCGGCACCATTCGCTGGACGCGCAGCAGCCAGCTGAACGGCAGCGCGTGACGCGGCCGAGAACTGGTGGTAGCGCGCCAGCGCCTCGGCGCGGCTCTGCTCGCCGTCGAGCACCCGGCGCAGCTCGCGGCCGCAGGCCAGCCCGAAGTACAGGGCGGTGCGGATCCCCTCGGCGGTCAGGGGCAGGCAGTGGCCGGCCGAGTCGCCGACGAAGAACACCCCGTCCTCGGTCGCCGGGCGCAGAGCGTGGGGGATCCAGTTGCCCTGGTAGCGGACCGTGTCGGCCTGGAGATCCTCGGCCAGGCGCACCGTCGGCTCGCGCACGTGAAACCGCGGGTCAAACGAGCCGACGCCGATGCGCAGCTCCCCGCCGGCCGGGAAGCTCCACCCGTAGCCCGCGGGGACGTAGGAGCGGTCGATCCAGATCTCCAGGTCCTCGCCGCCGCCGAAGGGGTGGACCTCCAGCCCGCGCGAGAGCAGCGCCTCGGGGGGCTGCACGTTGGCGCCGACGCCGAGGACGCGCCGCCAGCCGAGCGAGTCGACGATCAGCGGCAGCGCGGATCGGGCCCCGGTCGGTGAGCACGACGTCGCCGTCGCGGCTCTCGACCTTGGCCGTCTCGAACTGGAAACGGCCCTGGGCGGCCAGCAGACCGCACAGCGTGCGGTAGTCGAAGGTCGAGAAGGTCCACGGCAGGTCGTAGCGGACGGTGGCGTGCGGCGTGTGGATGACGAGCTCGCCGAAGGTCTGCTGCAGCGACTCGCGCAGCTCGAGCGCGTCCAGCCAGCCGGTGGGGATCCCGCAGGCCGAGGTCTGGCGCTCACCGATCTCGTAGCGGTCGATGATCATCACGTCGGCGCCGCTGGAGGCCAGCTCGCGGGCGACCGCCAGCCCGGCGAAGCTGGCTCCGCAGATGAGGACGTCGCAGTCGCGATCCAGGGGCGCGCGATCGGCGCCGCGCTTGGTGGCTCGCGTCGGCATCGGGCGGCTGATGATAGGGCCGCAGGATGCTCGCACCGGCCTTCACGGGCACGGTCATGCGGCTATCCTCGGGGGACTCATGTCTTCAACCTCAACCCTGACGCCCCCCGCAGATCTCCCCAACGCGAAGATCGTCGAAGGCTCCGACGGCCTGCTGCTCGAGATCGACGGGCGGATCGTCCCCAACTACGACGCGACGATCCACCCCTTCTCGGAGGGTGACGTCGTGACCGGCCACGTCGTCCGGATCGACAACGACGAAGTCCTGGTCGACATCGGCTACAAGTCCGAGGGGGTCATCCCCGTCGGCGAGCTCTCGATCCGCAAGTCCGTCGATCCCTCCGACGAGGTCTCCCTCGGCGAGGAGGTCGACGCCCTCGTCCTCACCAAGGAGGACCAGGACGGCCGGCTGATCCTGTCCAAGAAGCGCGCCCGCTTCGAGAAGGCGTGGCGGCGCATCGAGGCGGCGGCCGAGTCCGGCGAGCCCGTCGAGGGCGCGGTCATCGAGGTCGTCAAGGGCGGACTGATCATCGATCTCGGGGTGCGCGGCTTCCTGCCCGCCTCGCTGGTCGACATCCGCCGCGTGCCCAACCTCGACGAGTACATGGGCACCTCCATCGAGTGCAAGGTCATCGAGCTCAACCGCAGCCGCAACAACGTCGTCCTGTCGCGCCGCGCCGTGCTCGAGGAGCAGCGCAAGGAGGACCGCGAGCGGATCCTCGATCGCCTGCAGCCCGGGCAGGTCGTGGAGGGGATGATCTCCAACATCGTCGACTTCGGCGCGTTCGTCGACCTCGACGGCATCGACGGCCTGATCCACATCTCCGAGCTCTCGTGGTCGCACGTGAACCACCCGAGCGAGATCCTCAACATCGGCGACACCGTCAGCGTCAAGGTGCTCGACATCGATCGCCAGCGCCAGCGCATCTCCCTCGGTCTCAAGCAGACCCAGGAGGATCCGTGGCAGCGGGTCGTCGACACCTACAACATCGGCGATGAGCTCGAGGGCACGGTCACCAAGGTGGTCACCTTCGGCGCCTTCGTGGAGATCCTCGACGGCGTCGAGGGACTCGTCCACATCTCCGAGCTCGCCCAGCATCACGTCGACAACCCGCGGGAGATCATCCAGCCGGGCGATCCGGTGCGCGTGAAGATCCTCGAGATCGACTCCGAGCGCCGCCGCCTGTCGCTGTCGATCAAGCGGGTCGAGGGCCAGGTGCTGCCGGTCCGGCCGATCGAGCCGCCGACCGAGGCCGATGCCGGCTCGCTGGACGACGTGCCCGAGTTGGGGCTCTCCGAGGAGGTCTTCTCGGGTGAGATCGCCGCCGCCGACGTCGTCGCCGACGACGATGCCCGGTCGCTGCTCCGGACGAGGCGGAGCGCTGCGTCCGCAGCCGAGCCGAGCCCGAGCCCGTCGCCGTTGCCGCGGAGGAGCCGGCTGCTCGCCGAGCCCGCGGCCGCTGAGTCCGAGGCAGTCGCTGAGCCCGAGCCCGCGGTGCGCCGAGCCCGAGCCCGAGCGCCGCCGAGCCGAGGCCGAGGCGGTCGCCGAGCCCGAGCCCGAGCCCGAGCCCGAGGCGCCGCAGGCTGGTCGCCGAGCCCGTCGAGGACGAGCGCCAACGGCGCGTCGGCCGAGACCGAGTCCCCGGCGTCGGACGCCCCCCCAGCCTGACCTCGCGGTGCCGCCCTTCATCGGGCTGACGGGCGGCATCGGCGCCGGCAAGTCGACCGCCCTGGCCGCGCTCGAGCGGCTGGGGGCGGCCTGCCTGTCGACTGACCGGGTGGTGCACGAGCTCTACGAGTCGCCTGAGGTTCGCGACGCGGTCGTCGGCCGCTTCGGGCGCGAGGTCCTCGACCCGGCCCGTCCCGACGGGTCGACCGCGGCGCGCTGGCCGGCCGGGCGTTCGCCACCGACGAGGACCGCCGGTGGCTCGAGGAGCTGCTGTGGCCGCGCGTCGGCGAGCGGATGATGGCGTGGCGCCGCGAGCAGGAGGAGCGTGATCCGCCGCCGAAGGCACTGGTCGTGGAGGTGCCGCTGCTCTTCGAATCCGGACTGGACCGGGGCTATGACGCCACCATCGCGGTGATCGCCGACGAGGCGGTCCGCCACGAGCGCGCCTCCGGGCGCGGCCACCAGGCGCTCGATGAGCGCACCGCCCGCCAGCTCACCCAGCAGGAAAAGTCGCAGCGTGCGACCTACACCGTCGTCAACGACGGCACCGAGGACGAGCTGATGGCCAAGCTGTCGTCGATCCTTGACACACTGCAGCGGTGAGTCCGTCGACCGCCACGGCCGCTCGCCGCTCGCCGCAGCGGCGAGGACCCGGGCCTGTCGCTCGCCGCCGGGCGGCCGTGCGCCGCCGCCGGCGCAACGTCGCCGGCGCGGTCGTGGTCGCCCTGGCGATCGGGGTGGCGGTGCTGCTGGCCATGCCGCTGGCCAAGCAGGCGGTCAACGAGCTCGGCCTGCCGCTCAACTACTCGAGCGTCATCCGCCAGCAGGCGGCGGCCAAGAAGCTCGATCCGGCGCTGGTCGCCGCCGTCATCTACGCCGAGACGAAGTTCGACCCGCGCACCTCATCGGCGGGTGCCGTCGGCCTCATGCAGATCCTCCCCGAGACGGCGCGCTTCCTCGCCCACCGCTCGGGAGCGACCACCTTCACCACCGCCGATCTCTCGACCCCCCAGGTCAACATCGCCTACGGCAGCTACTACCTGCGCTACCTGCTCGACGAGTACCACGGCTCCCGGGTGCTGGCCCTCGCCGCCTACAACGGGGGGGAGGCGAACGTCGACCGCTGGGTGTCGGGCGCTCACGGCCCGCTGCGCATCGACGAGATCCCCTTCCCCGAGACCCGCGCCTACGTCCAGCGCGTGCTTCAGGCCCGGGCCGACTACCGCCGCAAGTACGCCAGCCAGCTGGGCTACCACTAGGACGCGCCGCTCCGGCTACGCGGTCAGGACCTGTCCGCAATGGCGCGGGCGCGGCCGTCCGCGCCACTAACCTAGAGATCATGCCCGCCGTTCGAGCTCGACAGCGCCTTCGTCCCCACCGCCGACCAGCCGGCGGCCGTCGAGTCGCTCTCTCAGGGCATCGAGGCCGGCGAGCGGTTCCAGACGCTCCTCGGGGCCACCGGCACCGGCAAGACGATGACGATGGCGGCGACCATCGCGGCGGTCCAGCGGCCGTCGCTGATCATCGCCCACAACAAGACGCTGGCCGCCCAGCTGTGCAACGAGTTCCGGACGTACTTCCCCAGCAACTCCGTCGAGTACTTCGTCTCCTACTACGACTACTACCAGCCCGAGGCCTACGTCCCCTCCAAGGATCTCTACATCGAGAAGGACTCGGCCATCAACCAGGAGATCGACCGCCTGCGCCACGCCGCCACCGCCGGCCTGTTCGCCCGGCGCGACGTGGTCATCGTCGCCAGCGTGTCCTGCATCTTCGGCCTCGGCTCGCCGCAGACCTACGACGACAACCTCCAGACGCTCAACAAGGGCGAGATGATCGACCGCGACAAGCTGCTGCGCAAGCTCGTCTCGATCCAGTACACCCGCAACGACACGGCGCTGTCGCGCGGCACCTTCCGCGTGCGCGGGGAGACGCTGGAGATCTTCCCCGCCTACGCCGAGACGGCGTATCGCATCGTCCTCTTCGGCGACGAGGTCGAGCATCTGCAGCACTTCGACCCGGTGACGGGCGAGCTGCTCGAGGACGACATGGAGCACGTCGCCATCTGGCCCGCGTCGCACTACAACGTGCGCGAGGGGATGATCGAGGACGCCGTGGCCGAGATCGGCTCTGAGCTCAACGCCCGCTGCGCCGAGCTCGAACAGCAGGGCAAGCTGCTCGAGTCCCACCGCCTGCGCCAGCGCACCCAGTACGACATGGAGATGCTCCGCGAGCTGGGCTTCTGCAGCGGCATCGAGAACTACTCGCGGATCCTCGACGGCCGCAACCCGGGCGACCGCCCCTACTGCCTGCTCGACTACTTCCCCGACGACTTCGTCTGCTTCATCGACGAGTCCCACCAGACGGTGCCGCAGATCGGCGGGATGTACGAGGGCGATAGGTCGCGCAAGCAGACGCTCGTCGACTACGGGTTCCGCCTGCCCTCGGCGCTCGACAACCGGCCGCAGACGTTCGCCGAGTTCCTCTCGATCACGCCCCAGATGGTGTTCGTGTCGGCCACCCCCGGCGAGTACGAGCGCTCGCACTCGCCACGGATCGTCGAGCAGATCGTCCGCCCGACGGGGATCGTCGATCCTGAGATCGAGGTCCGGGAGACCAAGAATCAGATCGACGACCTGATGAACGAGATCCGGGGACGGGTCGACCGCAACGAGCGCACGCTGGTGACGACGCTGACCAAGAAGATGTCCGAGGACCTCACTGACTACCTGCTGGAGATGGGCTTCAAGGTCCGCTACCTGCACTCCGAGATCGACACCCTCGAGCGCATCCAGATCATCCGCGAGCTGCGACTGGGCGAGTACGACGTGCTCGTCGGCGTCAACCTCCTGCGCGAGGGCCTGGACCTGCCGGAGGTCTCGCTGGTGGGCATCCTGGACGCCGACAAGGAGGGCTTCCTGCGCGGCGAGACCTCGCTCATCCAGACGATCGGGCGCGCGGCCCGCAACGTCGAGGGCAAGGTGCTGATGTACGCCGATAAGGAGACGGCGGCGATGAAGTCGGCGCTCAGCGAGACCGATCGCCGGCGGGCGATCCAGCGGGCCTACAACGAGGAGCACGGGATCACCCCGGAGACGATCGTCAAGGGCATCTCGGACATCGCCGAGTTCCTGATGTCGGACTCCAAGGTGCCCAAGTCGCGCCGGCGCCGCCAGCGGGCGGCCGGCTCGATGGCGCCCGCCGAGATCGAGAAGGCGATCGTCGAGCTGGAGGAGGAGATGCTGGTCGCCGCCGAGGAGCTCCGCTTCGAGTACGCCGCCAAGCTGCGGGACGAGATTCGCGCCCTCAAACGCGAGCTCGATCAGGCGGTCGCGGCGGGCTGACGCGCCGGTATCCGGAGCCAGCGGTCAAACATCCGCCGCCCGGTGGGGTTTCCGCTACGCTCCGCCTGCTCTTAGAAGCTTTCGACCGGAGGTACTCGCGTGGCGCTGGACAGGCAGAGCATCGAGAAGAAGGACTTCCCGGTTGGGCGCCGGGGGTACGACCCGGAAGCGGTCGATGCCCATCTGTCCGCGCTGGCCGATGAGATCACAGAGCTCAAGCGCACGGCTCGCCGTCGCACGGACACCCTGGCCTCCTCCGCCTCCGAGCAGGTCCGCGCCATCGTCGAGGCCGCCGAGTCCAGCGCCGCCGACATCCAGCGCGATGCCGAGAACGAGGCTCGCGAGATCCGCGACGAGGCCAACGCCGAGGCCCAGGCCACCCGCGAGCAGGCCACCGAGCAGGCCCGCGAATACGTCGGCAAGGTGTCGGAGTCGACCGACACGATGCTCAAGCGCCTGGACTCGATGGAGACCGAGCTCGGGTCGCTGATCGACTCGCTGCGGACCGGCGGCAACCGCCTGACGGCCGATCTCCAGCTGCTCGAGGGCAACCTCTCAGAGGTCCAGGGCACGGTCGTTCCGCGGCCTGCCTTCGAGCCAGAGGAGCCCGAGTCGGCGCAGGAGCCCGTCGCCGCGGCGCAGGCGCCCGCCGACGGGGCGCCGGAGGGCGAGGCCGAGGCCGGCGCGGATGGGCCGGAGGTATCCGTTGAGCCGACGGCCAATGGCGAGGCGAGCGCCGCCGAGGGCGCCGACGATGCCGAGGGCGCCCGCCTGATCGCCCTCAACATGGCGCTCAATGGCACCCCTCGGGAGGAGACCGCCCGCTATCTGAGCGAGAACTTCTCGCTGTCGGACGCCGACGGGCTGCTCGACGAGGTCTACGCCAGCGTCGAAGGCTGAGGCTGAGCGGGGGTTCAGCGCTCGCGGCGTCGCGAACGCCGCTCCACGGGCCGGTCGCGGCGCTCCAGGGCCCGCTCGCGATGGCCGGCGCGAGCTTGCCGGCGCGCCTCCAGCTGCTGTTCGACCGCGTCGAGGTCGGGGTCCGGACCGAACAGCGCCCAGCCGTTGCGGGCCAGGGCCAGCACGACGACGATCAGGATCCAGACCGGCCAGAACTGGCCGTGGAAGCCCGAGGCGGCCCAGATGATCGTGCAGACGATGAACAGGCCCAGCGAGCCGCCGGCCTCCTGGAGCATTCGCCGGCTGAGCTGGGAGCGCCGCCGCGCGTGGCTGAGCGCGAGCGCGCGCGGGGTGGGCGGCAGATCCGCCCGCAGCGCGGCCAGCTCGGCTTGGGTCCGAGCCGCGTAGACGCTGTCCAGCCGCTGCTCGAGCTCGTCCGTGTCGATCCGCCCCGCGACGGCGTGATCGCGCAGCTCGTCGGCCAGCTGCTCACGATCCTCGTCGGAGGCGCGCAGGCTGGGCGGGGTGTCTTGCGTCGCTCATTGCGGGGAACTGTACGCCTGACGGCGGCGGCCTGTACCGGAACGTCTGTTCGCTCTACTAGAGTGCAACCCATGGCCCAGATCGTCGTCTCGGGAGCCCGGGAGCACAACCTCAAGGACGTCAGCCTGACGATTCCGCGGGACTCGCTGACGGTCATCACGGGCCTGTCGGGCTCGGGCAAATCGTCGCTCGCCTTCGACACGATCTACGCCGAGGGCCAGCGCCGCTACGTCGAGTCGCTGTCGGCCTACGCGCGCCAGTTCCTCGGCCAGATGGACAAGCCGGACGTCGACTCCATCGAAGGCCTCTCGCCGGCGATCTCGATCGATCAGAAGACGACCTCGCGCAACCCCCGCTCCACCGTGGGCACGGTCACGGAGATCTACGACTACCTGCGGCTGCTGTGGGCGCGCATCGGGCATCCGCACTGCCACGTCTGCGGGCGGCCGATCAGCGGCCAGTCGGCCGAGCAGATCATCGACCAGGTGATGGAGCTGACCGAGGGGACTCGGTTCATGGTGCTCGCCCCGATCGTGCGGGGACGCAAGGGGGAGTTCGGCAAGCGCTTCGAGGAGCTGCGCGCGGAGGGCTTCGGGCGGGTCAAGGTCAACGGCGAGCTGCGGCGCCTCGACGAGGAGATCCTGCTCGACAAGAAGTACAAGCACGACATCGCGGTCGTCGTCGATCGCCTGGTCATGAAGACGGACCTGCGCAAGCGGCTGGCCGATTCGATCGAGACGGCGGTCGCGCTGGCCGACGGTCTCGTGGAGATCGAGCTGGTTGACGAGGAGGGCAAGATCCTCACCTTCTCGGAGAAGTTCGCCTGCCCCGTGCACGGACCGAGCCTCGTCGAGCTCGAGCCGCGGATCTTCAGCTTCAACGCGCCCCACGGGGCCTGCCCGCGCTGCACGGGGCTCGGCTCGCAGATGGAGATCGACCCCGAGCTGGTCGTCCCCGACCCGACGCTGTCGATCGGCGAGGGCGCGATCGCCCCGTGGACGGCGAGCGCCTCCAACTACTACGACCAGCTGACCCAGGCGATCGCCGAGCGCTACGACGTCGAGCTCGACACGCCCTGGCAGGACCTGCCGGCGGAGTCCCAGCAGTTCTTCCTCTACGGCACCAACGGCGAGCGGGTCCAGGTCTCCTATCGCAACCGCTTCGGGCGCAAACGCTCCTACGCGACCCGCTTCGAGGGGATCGTGCCCAACCTCGAGCGGCGCTACCGCGAGACTGATTCGGACTTCTCGCGGGAGAAGATCGAGGAGTACATGACCCTGCGGCCCTGCCCGGACTGCAAGGGGGCGCGGCTGCGGCCGGAGTCACGAGCGGTGCTCATCGACGGCACGGCCATCCACGAGTTCACCCACCTGTCGGCGCGCCGGGCGCTGGAGTGGATCCGCGGGCGCGAGTTCTCCGAGCAGGACCGGCGGATCGCGCGCCTCGTCCTGCGCGAGATCGAGGAGCGCCTGCAGTTCCTGGAGAACGTCGGCATCGGCTACCTGTCGATGGACCGGGCGTCGGCCACCCTGTCGGGCGGGGAGGCGCAGCGGATCCGCCTGGCCACCCAGATCGGGTCCTCGCTGGTCGGCGTCCTCTACATCCTCGACGAGCCCTCGATCGGGCTGCACCAGCGCGACAACGAGAAGCTCATCGGGACCCTCGAGCGGCTGCGCAACCTCGGGAACACCGTGCTGGTGGTCGAGCACGACGAGGGGACGATGCGCGCCGCCGACCACATCGTCGACATGGGACCGGGCGCCGGCGAGCACGGTGGTCACGTCGTCGCCGAGGGCACGGCCGCGGAGGTCGAGCGGGTGGCCGAGTCGCTCACCGGCCAGTTCCTGTCCGGCACGCGCACCATCGAGATCCCGGCCAAGCGCCGCAAGCCGGCCGGCTTCATCGCCGATCGAGGGAGCGGCCGAGAACAACCTGCGCTCGATCGACGTCAAGATCCCGCTCGGGGTGCTGTGCAGCGTCACCGGCGTGTCGGGCTCGGGCAAGTCGACGCTCGTCAACGAGGTGCTCCTCAAAGCGGTCTCCAACCATCTGCACCGCAGCCGCCAGCGGGCCGGCGCGCACAAGCGGATCACCGGCCTCGAGCAGCTGGACAAGATCATCTCCGTCGACCAGTCGCCGATCGGGCGCACGCCGCGGTCCAATCCGGCCACCTACATCGGGCTGTTTGACCAGATCCGCGAGCTGTTCTCCAAGACCCAGGAGGCGCGGGCCCGCGGCTACAAGCCCGGCCGCTTCTCCTTCAACGTCAAGGGGGGACGGTGCGAGGTCTGCCGCGGCGACGGCCAGATCAAGATCGAGATGCACTTCCTGCCCGACGTCTACGTGCCCTGCGAGCAGTGCGACGGCAAGCGCTACAACCGGGAGACGCTCGAGGTCCGCTTCAAGGGCAAGACGATCGCCGACGTGCTCGAGATGCCGATCGAGGAGGCGCTGGAGTTCTTCGCCCACATCCCCAAGATCCGCCGCCGGGTCGACGCCCTCGCCGAGGTGGGGCTCGGCTACATGCGGCTCGGTCAGCCGGCGACGACGCTGTCGGGCGGTGAGGCCCAGCGGGTGAAGCTGGCCGCCGAGCTGAGCAAGGTGGCCACCGGCCGGACGATGTACATCCTCGACGAGCCGACCACCGGCCTGCACTTCGCCGACATCCAGCGCCTGCTCGGCGTGCTGCAGCGGCTGGTCGACAACGGGAACTCCGTGGTCGTCATCGAGCACAACCTCGACGTGATCAAGGTGTCAGACCGGCTGATCGACCTCGGTCCGGAGGGCGGCGACGAAGGCGGGCGGGTGATCGCGCAGGGCACGCCCGAGCAGGTGGCGTCCGCGGCCAGCTCGCACACCGGGGAGTTCCTGGCGGCGATGCTGCCGATCAGGGCCAGCCGCACGGCCCGCCCGGCGGGGTCCAAGCGCGCCTCGGCGGCGACCAAGACGAACGGCACGGCGAAGACGAACGGCGCCGCCAAGACGAACGGCGCCGCCAAGAGCCGCCGCCAAGACCAGCGGCGCCGCCAAGACCAACGGCGCAGCCAGGACGAACGGCGCGGCGAAGACCAACGGCGCGGCCAAGGGCAACGGCGCCGGGGGCAAGAACGCCGGCGCGACGACGGCCACCGGGACGCCCGGGCGCCGCCGGCGCACCGCCGCGAGCCCACGCTGAGCGTGCCGACGCCCGGCGCGCCGACGCCGGCGCAGCTGAAGCTGTGGGCGCAGAAGTGGCGCTGGTACGAGCGCAACGCGCTGCCCTGGAACCGGGCGCGGATCCACTGGGAGATGATGCGCCGGGGCGCCTTCGCCCGCTGGCCGGTGCACGGCAACCTGCTCGAGGCGTTCGCCGACGGGCGGCTGGAGATCGGGGCCGACACCCTGCTCGAGCCCGGGGTGTGGATCACCGCGCCCGCGCCGGGGCGGGTGCGGATCGGCCGTGGGTGCTTCCTGAACCTGTCGGTGATGATCGCCGCCCTCGAGCTCGTGGAGATCGGCGATCACTGCATGTTCGCCAATGGGTGCTTCATCACGGACGCCGACCATCGCGTCGATGATCCGCAGCGGCCGATCACCTGGCAGGGGTTCATCGGCAAGGGCCCGACCCGCATCGGCGACAACGTGTGGTGCGGCGCACACGTCGTCGTCACCAGCGGGGTCACGATCGGCGAGCGCTGCGTCATCGGCGCCAACTCCGTCGTGACCTCCGACCTCCCGCCGTTCTCCATCGCCGCGGGCGCCCCCGCGCGCGTCATCCGGCAGGTCAGCTCCGGCGAATCGCGCGGTTAGCTCGGCAGACCGAGGCGCGTGACCTGCGCGCGCAGGGTGGCGGTGCGCCCCTTGACGTCGCGGGTGATGACGACCAGCGCCAGGCTCTTCACCTTGGACCGCTGGGCCCGGGAGCGCAGCCCCCGGCTCTCGTGCAGGGCCAGTCGGCCGACGGTGACCGTCACCGCGGTGGCCGGCGAGCGCAGGGTGAGCACGAGCCTGCCGTGGGCGAGGCCCGCGGACGTGAGCTTGCCGCCGGTCACCCGGACGCCGGTGATCGTCAGCCTGCGGTGGACGCGGTGGCGCACGAAGGTCAGCCCGGAGGGCGCCTGGACGGTGATCCTGGTCAGCTTCGGTCCGCCCGCCGCGGCACTGACCCGGAACGCCAGGGCGGCGCGGCCGCGCAGCAGGCCCCACAGATGGGCGGCGCTCAGCGCGGGAAGGTGCTTGGCCGAGCCACTCCCGCCGGAGTTGACCCCGCCTCCGGACCCGGGCGCCGTGCAGTTGGAGATGGCGAAGGGCGCCGGAGCGGTGGCTGTCTCGTCACCGTTCTGCGAGACGAGGGTCGCCGTCGCCGTCCCCGACGAGGAGGCGCAGCTGGAGGAGAAGACGCCCTTGCTGCCGCCGTTGAGCTTGACCTGCAGGTCGCTCAGGGGAATGTCCGGAAGGCCGGTGAAGGTCGTCGAGTTCTTCGACAGGTCGACCGCGCCCGACAGCGTCAGCGCGAACGGCGGCGGGAAGACGATCGTGATCGACGGAGCGGCCAGGGCTCCCGGGGTGCCCGTCAGGTAGGCCTGCCCGCTCAGGGCCGTGGGGTACAGCGGCGAGCTCGCCGAGGCCGAGCCGACTGGCTGGCACGCGCCCGAGGACGGGCTCTGGCAGAGGCCGCCGATGGCGCTCACGTTGGGGCTGAGCACCGATGGGGGGAGGGCCAGCGCGACGGACTTCGGAGCGGCCTGGCCGGCGCCCTGGGTGATGTCAGTGGTGAGGGCGACGCCCTGGTCTCCGGTGTCGCGAGCCGCCGTCACGGAGAAGGCGGGGGTGAACGGCAGTGAGGAGCAGCCGGTGACCCTCAGCGGCGCGCTGGCCGTGCGGACCGTCGCGTCGGCATACGAGCTTGCGGCGACGACCACGGCGGCCGGCGTCGAGGGGCAGCTGGTGGGGAAGCGCAGGCCGTTGAAGGTGCCGTTGATCTCCGTGACGGAGATCGACGTCGCCCCCAGGGCCGGCACGGAGTAGGTGTCCGGGATGTTGCTGAACAGCAGGTCGAGCCCGAAGCCGGCCGGGTCGTTGGCCGGGCGCACGACGACATCGGCGGGCGCGCCGAGCGGCTGATAAGCGCCCGACGTCGGGTCCTTGACCTGGACCTGCAGGCCCGCCAGATCCGCGGGCGCGGGGGGCTTGACGAGGTTGAACTGGGCGGGAAGGCTCAGCGAGGCGCCGAGCAGGCTGTTCTCCGTGGCGGTGACCGTTCCGGTGCCGACGACACAGGCGGCCTGCGGCGAGCCGCTGGCCAGGCAGGCCCCGTGGTCGATCGAGGCGTTGGCGATCAGGCCGGCGGGCAGCTGGAGGGCGAGGTTCTTGACGGAGTCGCCGCCGGTGGGGGCGAATTTGATGTCGGTGCCCAGGTTGCCCGTCGAGGCGGCCGGAGCCGACGTCGGGCTGAGGGCGAGGGTGGGGGCGCCGATGGCCGCCGAGGCGGACGGGGCCAGGGCGGCCGCTGCGGCCAGCGCGACCGCGATCGTCCCGGCCATCGCTGCCAGCGCGTTCATCGCCTGCCGCCATCGTGTGAGACCTGCCATGGGCTCTCCCTTCCCTCCTGTCCGTGGACCCCGCCCGCATGGTAGCCCGCTGGGCACCCGAGCCCGCCGGGCCGGCCAGGTGGGGCTCCCGCAACTAGGAGTTCTTGATGACGATGCCCTCGATGATGTTGGCCGTGCTCTCGGTGGCGTCGATCGCCGCCTCCAGGCGTTCGAACAGGTCCTTCCAGCGGATCACCACCATCGGGTCGATGCCGCCGTCGAACAGGGCGGCCACCGCCTCGCGGGTGATCCGGTCCCCTTCGTTCTCCAGCCGGTTGACCTCGACGGTGTAGCGCGAGATGTCGCGGAAGCCGTGCAGGAGGGGCAGCGCCTCGCCGATCTGCCCAGCGGCGTCCTTGAGCACCCGCGCCAGCTGGATCGACTGCTCCATGGGAGCCTCGATCTTGTAGAGCTCGAGGTAGTCGGCGACCTCCTCGGTGTAGTCGACGATGTCGTCGAGCGAGGAGGCCAGGGCCAGGATGTCCTCCCGGTCGATGGGGGTGACGAACGTCTGGTTGAGGCGGTGGATGATGTCGTGGGTGATCCGGTCGCCCTCGTGCTCGAGGTCGAGGATCTCCGCAGCCAGATGCTTGTCGTCCGGATAGGTGCGCAGCAGGTCGTAGAGCAGCGAGGCGGCGCGCAGGACGTTCTGGCCGGCCTCCTCGAACAGCTCGAAGTACACGCGGTCGCGAGGCGCAAACACTTGCGTGAAGCGGGGCATGCCCGACGGATCCTAGTGGGCCGCTCGGTCCTCTGAGATCCGCCGGGTACGGTCAGGACAGCCGGCCGCCGGGATCCGACGGCCGGCGCGCTCAGGCGAGGCCGGCCTCGAAGCGGGCCAGCTCCTCATCGTCGATCGAATACCAGTGCTCCGGGGCAGGGAACGCGCCGCTGCGGACATCGGCGGCGTACTCGGCCACCCCGGCGACCATGTGGGCGCGCACGTCGCCGTAGCGCTTGGCAAAGCGCGCAACGTGGCCGTCATAGATGCCCAGCAGATCGTGGAAGACGAGCACCTGACCATCGGTGGCGTCGCCGGCGCCGATCCCGATCACCGGGATCTCCAGGCGCGGCATCAGCGCGCGGGTCACGGCGGCCGGGATGGCCTCCAGCACGATCGAGAAACAGCCGGCCTCCTGGAGTGCGATGGCGTCGCGGGCCACGGACAGGGCCTGGGCCGCGGTCCGACCCTGGGCCCGGTAGCCCCCGAGGGCCGTCGCCGTCTGCGGGGTCAACCCGAGGTGGCCCATCACCGGGATCCCGGACCCGACGATCGCCCGGGCGCGCTGGACGCTGGTGCCGCCGCGCTCGAGCTTGACGGCGTCGCAGCCGGCCTCCTTGACGAAGCGCTGGGCGGTGGCGATCGCCTGCTCGTCGGAGGCCTCGTAGGACCCGAACGGGAGGTCGCCGACGAGCAGCGGGGTGCGCAGCCCGCGCCGCACGGCCGAGGCGAGCATCAGCATCTCATCGGTCGATACCGGCACGGTGGACGGGTAGCCGAGGACGGTCATGGCGCCGGAGTCGCCCACCAGCACGATGTCGACCGCCGCCTCCTGGGCGACCTGGGCCGAGGGGTAGTCGTAGGCGGTCACCATGACGATCCGCTCGCCGAGGCGCTTCTTCTCGGCCAGCCGGGGGAGCGTCATCGGCAGGGGACCGTCGAGGTCGTGAGGGACGGGGATTCGTGGGGTGGCGGACATGGCCGTTGCCTCCTTACGCGGTTGGCGCCCCGAGGAGGGTCGCCACCTCGTTGTCGATGCTGCGGATCTCGGTGTCCTGCGTTTGCGTCATGGTGCGCTCGCCCGGCGGTCCGGGCCCACGCCCGCGGGATGCGCAGGCGCGGTCAGGGGACGGTTGTCGATGAGCCGAGTGGTGCCGACGACGGCCGCGACGACGGCGAGGGCGTCGCCCTCGACGCGCTCCAGCGGCTCCATCGACGCGGGATCGACGAGCGCGAGGTACTCGAGGACCACGCCGGCATCCTCCAGCTGCGCTCGGCCGGCCGCCAGCGCCCGCTCGGGCTCCGTCTCGCCGCCGGCGACCGCGTCGGCCACCGCCGCCAGCGCGCGATGCAGGGCGGTGGCGCGCGAGCGCTCGTGCGGGGACAGCAGCGCATTGCGGCTCGACAGCGCCAGGCCGTCGGGCGCGCGGACGGTGGGACAGACCTCGATCCGGACGGGGATGTCGAGATCGCGGACGAGGCGGCGGATGACCACCGCCTGCTGGGCATCCTTCTGGCCGAAGAAGGCCACGTCGGGACCCACCATGTTCAGCAGCTTGGTCACCACGGTGGCGACCCCGGTGAAGTGAGCCGGCCCGCGATGCTCGCCCTCGAGGCCCGCGCTCGCGCCGCCGACGGATACGGAGGTGGCAAAGCCCGGCGGATAGACCTCCTCGATCGAGGGAGCGAACAGCACGTCGACGCCGAGCTCGGCGGCGAGGCGGGCGTCGCGCTCCTCGTCGCGCGGATAGCCGTCGAGGTCGCCGGCATCGTTGAACTGAGAGGGGTTGACGAACAGCGAGACGACGACGACGTCGCAGGTGTCCCGGGCGCGGCGCATCAGCGACAGGTGGCCGTCGTGCAGGGCGCCCATCGTCGGCACCAGGCCGATGGCGCACTGGGCGCGCCGCAGGGGGGCCAGGGCGGCTCGCAGCTCCGACACGGTGCGGATCGTCTTCACGCACCCACCGCCTGACGGTCGGCCAGGGCGCGGGTGGCGGCCACCAGGCCGTCGAAGAGCTCGAGCAGCTCCGGGGTGCGCTCGGCCACCGCGGAGCGCTGGCGGCCCACGGTCGCGTCGTCGCCGCGGGCGACGGGCCCGGTGAGGGCTCGCTCGGCCCCAAGCCGTCCCCAGTTCTCGACCGTCTCGCGGACGAGCGGGAGGAGCATCGACCGCTCGAGGCCGGCGGTGGCGGCCAGCCGCTCGGCGGCTCCCTCGAGGGTGATCAGGAAGTTGGAGGCCATCGAGGCGGCGGCGTGGTAGGCGGCACGGGCGTCGTCGGCGACCTCGATCGGCTGCAGTCCGAGCGCGTCGGCCAGCGCCCGCGCGAGCGCCAGCGTCTCCGGGGAGTCCCCGGCGATGGCCGCCCCGGCGCCCGCCAGCCGGGGGGCGGCGCCGCCGGCGAAGGTCATCAGCGGGTGCATTGAGAACGCCGGATGGGGGGCCAGGACGTCCAGGCCGGTCGCTCCCGAGCAGTGGCCGAGCGCCGGGCCGGGGATCACGGCCGCCGCCGCGGTGGCGATCTCCGCGTCGGGAACGCACAGCAGCACGACATCGGCGCCGGTCCCGGTGGCGCTGCGGCCCAGTGGGCCCTCGACGGTCACGCCCGCCTGCGCGAGGGCCGCGGCCAGCGCCGTGCCTACGCGCCCGCGGCCGACGATGGTCACCTGCTCGGGGCAGATGAGCGCGTGGACAGAGAAGGAGGGGGAGTGCCGTTCCAGTTCCCGCATCTAGGAATACCGGTCGGTGGGGGGAGAGTTTTTCCTGCAGTTTGCGAGGTACGTTCCGGAATCCGGTGGCGTCCTGCGTCAAACAGGATACCCCGCCCCGCCCGCCTCTACCATGCGGCTGCGTGACAAGCGCCACAGAGCGCCGGGAGCTTCTCAAGGCCGTCTTCGACGACGCCCGGGGATGCGTGGCCTGCCCCCTTCATCAGACTCGGACGACGGTCGTCTTCGGGGCCGGCAACGCGGACGCCGACGTGATGTTCATCGGGGAGGCGCCGGGCGCCAACGAGGACAAGCTCGGCCTGCCGTTCGTGGGTCAGGCGGGCAAGCTCCTGGACAAGCTGCTCACCGAGATCGGACTCGATCGCGCGGACGTGTTCATCGCCAACACCGTCAAGTGCCGGCCGCCGAACAACCGCGACCCCCATCCCCATGAGATCGAGGCGTGCAACGGCTACCTGCGAGCCCAGGTGCAGCTCATCGAGCCGACGGTGATCTGCACCCTCGGGAACTTCTCGACCAAGCTGCTGCGCGGCGACACCACCGGGATCTCGCGCCTGCACGGTCGCGACGAGGTGCGCGTGATCGGTCCCCGGGCGGTGCGGCTGCTGCCGCTCTACCACCCTGCAGCAGCGCTCTACACGCCGTCGAACCTGGAGACGCTGCGCGCCGACTTCCAGCGGATCCCCGACCTGCTGGCGCTGGGGCCGCCTGCGCAGCCCGAGCCCGAGCCCGCCGGGGAGCCCGAGCCGGCGCTCGCGGAACCGGTCGCCGAGCGCGCCGAGGTCGCGCGGGCGGCCGAGGCGACTGCCAGTCCGCCGCCCGCCGAACCCCCGGACGGCGATCCGGCCGTCCCCGGCGAGGCGCAACTCGGGCTGTTCTGACGCTCAAGACCCAGGCCTCAGCGGCCGATGCCCTATCTGATGAGGCTCCTGCCCCGAGCTCACCTGATCCCGCCGGCGGTCATCGCCTTGGCCACGCTGCTCTCCCTGGGGCCCCACCTGCTCATCCTCGGCTATCACCTGGTGGGCGCCCCCCCGCCGGCCGAGCTGCTCCTCTTCTGCCCGCTGCACCACGGCGCGCCCGCCCCGCCGTCCCGCAGCTGGAGCCTGGACGCCAAGCCGCTGGCATGAGGGGCCACGGACCGCAGTTATCGTTGCCGGCGCCGCCACCGCCCAAGCGGTGGCTGAGCGCGCTGCCTCACGGTGGCTCGCTGCCCGACCCGGAATGGCGCCAGCGACACCGGGTGATCGTCGTCATGCTCGCCCTGGCGACCGTCGTCGACCTCCTGTACGCGGCCCTCTCAGTTCGGGTGCATCTCGCCGGCTACGTCGGCGAGTTCGCCGCCCTGGGGGCGTTCATCGCG
Source organism: uncultured Solirubrobacteraceae bacterium (assembly GCA_963800545.1). Classification (GTDB taxonomy): domain Bacteria; phylum Actinomycetota; class Thermoleophilia; order Solirubrobacterales; family Solirubrobacteraceae; genus Palsa-465. The sequence continues at coordinate 290,598 of CAWDBJ010000001.1, read as the reverse complement.
ATCGCCGCCTGGGCGGGCGCGTCACGCAAGTGGCGCTCCGTGGCCGCGTCGATGGGCCTGCTCACCGCCTCGGCGACGCTGGTCGACATCGGCGGCGGGATGACGGAGCTGCACTTCAGCTTCTTCGTCGTCGTGGTCGTGCTGACGCTTTACGAGGACTGGGTCCCCTTCCTGCTGGCGGTGGCCTTCGTGCTCATCCACCACGGCGTGATGGGCACCATCGACCCACGGGCCGTCTTCGGGAACCCTCGCGCATGGCGCGATCCGTGGGCATGGGCGGCCCTGCACGCCCTGTTCATCGGGTTGGCCGGCGTCGCGGGCGTCACCGCCTGGGGCTTCAACGAGCGCGTCCGCGAGCGCATGCGGGCCACCCAGCGCGAGCTGGAGCACCTCGGCCTGACGGATCCGCTGACCGGGGTGCGCAATCGCCGCAAGCTGATGCTCGACCTCGGGCGGGCGCTCGAGGCCGACGAGGACGTCGTGCTGGCGATCTTCGACCTCGATGGCTTCAAGGAGTACAACGACCGCTTCGGCCACCCCGCCGGCGACAGCCTGCTCATCCGCCTCACCTCCGTGCTGTCGGAGATCATCGGCGGGGACGCCTGGGCCTATCGCCTCGGCGGCGATGAGTTCTGCGTCCTCTCCGGGCCACTGGCCGGCCGCGATCCGCAGACGCTCGTCGCCCGCTGGCGTGAGTGCTTCTCCGAACACGGCGAGGGCTTCTCGATCTCGGCCTCGAGCGGCATCGCCCGGCTGCCCCATGACACGCGTGATGCGTCCGAGGCGCTGCGCATCTGCGACCGCCGGATGTACGCCGCCAAGCACAGCCGGCGGGCCACCGCCGCCAGACAGACCCGCGACGTCCTGCTGGCCGCTCTGGCCGCCCGCCACACCGCGCTGGACGCCCACCTCACCGGACTGGCCACCGCCGCCGAGCTCGTCGGGGTCGCCCTCGGCCTGTCCGAGCGCGAGCTCCAGGACCTCGGGTACGCGGCCGAGCTGCATGACGTCGGCAAGGTGGCGATCCCCGATTCGATCCTCTCCAAGCCTGGCCCGCTCGACGCCGGCGAGTGGGAGTACATGCGCCGCCACACGATCGTCGGGGAGCGGATCCTCGCCGCCGCGGCGTCGATGAACCGGGTCTCGGCCATCGTCCGCGCCACTCACGAGCGGGTCGACGGCGGCGGGTACCCCGATGGGCTCGTCGGCGCGGCCATTCCATTCGAGGCGCGGATCATCGCGGTCTGCGACGCCTACGACGCCATGGTCTCGCCTCGTCCCTACCGCCCGGCGGTCACCCATGAGCAGGCGCTGGCCGAGCTGCGCCGCTGCGCCGGCAGCCAGTTCGACTCCCGGGTCGTCGAGGCCTTCATCGCCCAGTACGCGGCGACGCCGCCGGTCGCCGGGCGGCTGCCGGGGCCGCCGGGCGAGCACGCGCTCGAGGCCCGGCTCAGCGCCGCCTGACGGTGAGGCGGCGTCGCCTGCCGGTCAGCTGACGGCTTCCGGGATCGGCTCGGGCTCGGACGCCTGCGGCCCGCGCAGCGCCCGGCGCCACCGGCCCTGCGGGGCCCCGTTGCAGGGCGAAGGCAAAGGCCACCAGCGCGCCCACCGCCTGGATGGCCAGCACCACGGCCGCGAAGTTCGTCGGATGGCGCGAGGCGTTGAGCAGGGCGATCGGCTCGGCGACCGCCACCAGGGCGACCGCCACGAGAAACCAGGTGCGCCGCAGAGCCAGCAGGTACTGGATCGCCAGGTAGGTGCAGGCGAGGACGGTGAAGGCGAGGCCGAGCACGAACAGCGAGCCGGAGGCGTGGGACTTGTTGGCGCCGAAGGCGAGCTTGATCAACGGGTGTGACCCGAAGGCGAAGATGAGCAGCACCGGGACCGAGCAGACGGCGATGATCCCGAGCGCGCGGCCGAGGATGGGGCGGGGGTCCTCACCGGAGGCGCGCCGGCGCGAGACCTCCGGGCACGAGGTAGAAGCCGGCGCCCATGGCGACCCAGATGAGCACCTTGGCGGCCACCGCGGTGGCGCCGTAGGAGCTGGCCATCGAGGTGGTGAAGCGGTGCTTGGCGGCGATGATGTCGATGTTCTGCAGGACGGCGATGACGATCAGGCCGGCGATCGGAGCCCAGGCGCGCTTGACGTGGGCCCACAGCGTCACGACCGCCTGCGGCACGGCGGCCCCCGACGCCGCGGCACCGGCCTGCGCCTCCATGCGCCGGTTCAGCCGCCACCAGCAGTAGAGGCCCATCGCCACGAACGACAGCGGCGTGCCCAGATAGGCGCCGGTGACGCCCAGTCCGGCCACCGCCAGGATCGCGCCCATGACGAGCCGGGCGCCCTGCTCGCCGATGAGGCTGAGGCCCACCCCGCTGTAGTCGCCGACGCCCTGCAGGGCGCCGCGCAGGATCGACAGCTCCAGCCACAGCGCTCCGGCGGGCAGGCCCAGCGCGGCCGCCCACTGATCGTGCTTGACCCCGACCGCCGAGGCGATCGGATGGCGCAGCAGGACGGAGACCACGGATACGGCCACCGTGAACATCGCCATCATCCGCGTCCAGTGGCGCACGGTGGCAAGCAGCTCGGCGCCTGTCCCCAGATGACCGAGGACGCCCTCGCGGGCGGTCGCCACCTGCATCGCCTGGCCGACGACGGAGAGGATCAGGAAGTAGCTGACGAGCGCCGCCAGCGAGCCGTAATCCGACAGCAGTCGCGCGAACACGACGGTCGAGCCCAGCGCGATCACGTTGTTGGCGATCATCGCCCCGGCGAGGCCGGCCGCCTTGGCGGTCTCGGATCCGCGCAGCTCGGCCAGGGAGGTGGGCACCCCCTCGCGCCCGCCGGAGACGCGTGTGATGAGCGCCGCGATCCGCCCCGGGCCCTGGTCGGTCGGCGGAGTGGTCATGGGCAGGGGACGGTAGCGAACGGGGTGGCGCCGCTGCACGAGTCGCGCCCGGTTCTAGAGTTGCAGCGGTGCGGGGGAGTTTCGAGTGCGGCACTGCGTCGGAGACCGAGGCGCTCGGTGCCCGGCTGGCCGGTGACCTCGCGCCCGGCGACGTGGTGCTCGTCTCCGGCGAGCTGGGAGCGGGCAAGACGACCTTCGTCCGGGGGGCGGCTCGCCGTCTGGGCGTCACCGTGCCGGTGACCAGCCCGACGTTCACCATCGGGCAGCGCTATCCAGCCGCCGGGGGGCTGGTGGTCTCCCACCTCGACCTCTACCGGCTGCAGTCGCTGACCGACGAGGATCCCGACCTGCTGGCCGATTACCTGGAGCCGGCCGCGATCGCCTTCGTCGAATGGCCCGAGGCGGGGGAGGCCTCCCTCGCCGAGCTGGGCCGGGTCGCCGCCCGCGTGACCCTCGAGCATGCCGGCGGGGACCGGCGGCGCGTCACCGTGTCCTGACGATGCTGATCCTCGGTCTCGACACCGCGACGCGCGCCACCACGGCCGCCCTGCTCGACGTCGAGGGCGGGACGGTGCTCGAGCGCCGCGACGACCCGGGGCGCGGCGAGCGTCCCCGTCATACGACCCGCCTGCTCGAGCTGATCGTCGAGGTCCTCGGGGATTCGGGGGTGGGCTTCGCCGACCTGGACCGGATCGCGGTCGGGATCGGGCCCGGCACGTTCACCGGCCTGCGGATCGGCGTGTCGACGGCCCGGGCGCTGGCGGCGGCGCGAGGCCTGCCGCTCGTCGGGGTCTCGACGCTGCGCTCGCTGGCGCACCGGGCCTCCGGGGCGGCGGCCGGGCGCGATCGCGCGGTGCTGGCCGTCCTGGACGCCCGGCGCAGCGAGGTGTTCGCCGCCGGCTGGCTGCCCGGCGACGTCGCCGACCCCGCCGCCCGGCCGCTGCTCGCGCCGGCCGCGCTGGCGCCGGAGGCCCTCGCCGCCGCCTCGCCGGCGCCCGCGCCCGGGTGGCTGGCGGTGGGCGAGGGGGCGGTAGAATTCCGGGCGGTTCTCGAGCGCTTGGGGGATGGGCGCCACCTCATCCCCGACGACGGCTCAGACCTGCATCGCGTCAGTGCCTCTGATCACTGCCGGCTGGCGATGGGCATGCCCTCACAGAACCACGACGACGTCCGCCCGGCCTACCTCCGGCTCCCGGACGCCGAGCTCACTCTTCGTGCCTCCCGACGGCCATGACCTCTCTCGCTCCTCCCACCATCCGGCCGCTGGCCTACGCCGACCTCCCGCAGGTGATCGCCATCGAGCGGCGGGCCTTCACCACCCCGTGGTCGCTGGCGATGTTCGTGCTCGAGCTGTCCAAGCCCTCGGGCATCTGCCTGGCGGCCGTGGACGAGGCGAGCGCCAAGGTCGTCGGCTACCTGATCTGCTCGCGCTATGACACCGTCTGGCACCTCATGAACGTGGCCGTCGAGCCGACCCTGCGCCGCCGCGGCGTCGGCTGGGCGCTGCTGGAGGAGATGATCCGCCGGGCCGGGCCCGAGCAGCAGTTCACCCTCGAGGTGCGCACCTCCAACGCTCCCGCCATCGCGCTCTACGAGCGCCTGCACTTCCGCTCGGCGGGCAAGCGCCCCCGCTACTACCGCGACACCGGGGAGGACGCGGTCATCATGTGGCGGACCGCCGAGACCATCCCGGCCGCGGGCGCCGCCTCGTGATCACGTGATCCTCGCTCTGGAGACGAGCTGCGATGACACCTGCGCGGCGGTCATCACCCCGGGCGGGCGGATCCTCTCCAATGTCATCTCCTCTCAGGGCATCCACGATCGCTACGGCGGGGTCGTGCCCGAGATCGCCTCGCGCCACCACCTCGAGCTGATCGACGACGCCGTCGTCGACGCCCTGCGCCGGGCGCGCACGAGCCTCGAGCAGATCGAGCTGGTGGCGGTGACCCGCGGGCCGGGCCTCGTGGCCGCGCTGCTCGTGGGGATGGCCAGCGCCAAGGCGCTGGCGGCCTCTCACGGCCTGCCGCTGGCTCCCGTCGACCATCTCCACGGCCACGTGGCCGCCAGCTTCCTCGGCGAGGGCGCCTGGGAGCCCCCGTTCGTCTGCCTGGTGGCCAGCGGCGGCCATACCTTCGTGGCGCGGGTGGAGGATCGCGGGCCGGGATTCCGGGTGCTCGGCCAGACGCTCGACGATGCCGCCGGGGAGGCCTTCGACAAGGGGGCGCGGCTGCTCGGGCTGGGCTATCCGGGCGGCCCGGCGCTCGAGCGGCTGGCCCGCGAGGGCGATCCGGAGGCCTTCGCGTTCCCCACGGCGGCGCGCCTGCGGGGGCTGGACTTCTCCTTCGCCGGACTCAAGACGGCGCTGCTGTACCGCGTGCGCGACCTCGGTCCGGGCGAGACCGAGCGCCGGCGGGCCGATCTGGCCGCCTCCTATCAGCGGGCGATCGTGGAGTCGCTGGCGGTGCGCGTCGAGCGGGCGCTGGCGCAGACCGGCCTGGGGCGGTTGGCAATCGGCGGCGGGGTGGCGGCCAACGGGCCGCTGCGCGAGCGCATGGAGGGGCTCGGCGTCGAGCTCGACATCCCCGACCGGGCGCTGTGCACCGACAACGCGGCGATGATCGCCTCGGCGGCTCGCTACGTGCCCGCCCTGCCCTTCCCGCAGTACCTGTCGCTCGACGTCTACGCCAGCGGCGAGCGAGCGCTGGCGGCCTGATGGCGGACGTCGTCCTCTACGGCCGGGAGGGCTGCTGTCTGTGCGAGGAGGCCCGCGACGTCCTGCTGCGCGTCCGCGAGCAGCGGCCGTTTCGCTTCGAGGAACGTGACATCGACGGTGACGACGCGCTCCTGCGCGCCTATCTCGAGCGCATCCCGGTCGTTACGATCGACGGCGTGGAGGCCTTCGAGCTTTTCGTCGACGAGTCCGAGCTGGCGCGCCGGCTCGGCTAAGGTCTGTCGGAGATGAGCTACACCGTGGGTCGCGGCACCGAGCCCGCCGTGCCGGGCCTCGAGAAGCCGGGCGAGAAACTGTCGCTTGGCGTGGCCGCGCGGCTGTCGCGCTACCTCCAGGTGCTCACCCAGGCGCGCAAGATCGGCAAGGAGACGATCTCCTCGCAGGAGCTGGCCGACTACACGCACGTCAACTCCACGCAGATCCGGCGTGACCTCTCGGGCTTTGGGAAGTTCGGCAAGCGGGGCGTCGGCTACAACGTCGAGTCGCTCGTCTCGCAGATCCGCAAGATCCTGCGCACCGCCGGCCAGCACAACATCGCGTTGTTCGGGGCCGGCCACCTGGGGACCGCGATCGCCACCTCGGACATCTTCGCCGACCACGGCTTCCGGGTGGTGGCCATCTTCGACGTCGATCGCGAGCGGGTGGGCACGCACATCGGGACCCTCGAGGTGCGCCACAACTCCGAGCTGAACTCCGTCGTGGACGAGCAGGACATCGTCGTCGCCGTCCTCGCCGTCCCCTCGGCGGCCGCCCAGCAGCTGGCGGGAGAGCTTGTCGAGGCGGGGGTGAAGATCATCTTCAACTACTCTGACGCCCTCCTGCAGGTCCCGCCCGAGGTGACGGTCCACACCTCCAGCCCGGCCGTCGATCTGCTCTACGCGCTGTACTTCTATCTGACCTGATCCCCGAGACCCCTCGTGGAGCTCGATCTCGACACCGCCCGGGCGATCTTCGACGCCTCGACTGACTACACCGTCGGGCTCGAGGAGGAGTTCGCCGTGCTCGATCCGGCCACCCTCGAGATGGCGGGGCGCTTCGAGCAGCTGCGCGACGCCGCGGCCCGGAGTGACCCGCGGCTGGCCGAGGCGATCTCGGGCGAGCTGATCGACTCCGAGATCGAGATCCGGTCGGGCCGGGGTGAGGACCTCGCGGCGGCTCGTGGCGCCCAGCAGGATCTTCGCCGGCGGCTGTTCGCCCTGGCCGCCGACCAGGGGACCGAGCTGGGCGCCACCGGCACCCACCCCTTCTCGGACTATCGCCGTCAGCACACCATCCAGACCGAGCACTACCGGCGCGTCGAGGAGGGGCTCAAGTACGTCGCCTGGCGCAACAACACCTTCTCGCTGCACGTTCACGTGGGCATCCGCGGCGCCGACCGGGCGGTGGCGGTCTGCGACCGGCTACGACCGGTGCTGCCCGTGCTGCTCGCCATCTCGGCCAACTCGCCGTTCCTCGACGGTCGAGACTCCGGCCTGGCCAGCGCCCGCACCCAGACGTTCACCAAGAGCTTCCCGCGCTGCGGCATCCCGGACCCGTTCGGCGACTGGGCGGCCTTCGCGGACTACATCGAGTTCCTGGTGAGGACCCGGTCGATCGTGGAATACACCCAGGTGTGGTGGTCGATCCGTCCCCACTTCTCGTTCGGCACGGTGGAGGTCCGCATCTGCGACGCGCAGGCGACCGCCGGTGAGTCCGACGGGCTGGCCGCGCTGGCGGTCGCGTGCGTGGCCCAGGCGGCCCGCGACCTCGACGAGGGCGTGCCCGCCCAGGATCTCGCCGGCCGCCTGATCGAGGAGAACCTGTGGCGCGCGCTGCGCTACGGACTGGACGGTGAGCTGCTCGATCTGGAGCGACGGCAGCCCTATCCGGCCGGCGCAGGCCCTCGACCGCCTGCTGGCCTGGACCGCGCCGATCCGCTCAGAGCTCGGGATCGACGTCGACCTGCCGTCGCGCAACGGCGCCCAGCGCCAGCGCGACCTGCTCCGGTCGGGGCTGAGCCTCACCGAGGCCTACGCCGCCACCCAGGCACAGACCCGCGAGACGTATTCCCAGGCCCTGTCCGCCCAGCTGGACTGGGCGGCCACCGGGGCAGGCCCCGCGAACAAGGAGACGAGATGAGCGCCACCGGCGAGCCATCAGAGGAAGAGCTGCGCGCGGCCTACGAGGCCGAGATCAAGAAGATCCGCGTCGAGCAGATCGTGCTCGAGCAGGTCGTGTCCCTGATCAACCTGGGCATGCGCCGCACCGGCCTGGCGCCCGGCACCGAGGACGAGCGCGACATCGGCCAGGTGCGGGTGGCGATCGAGTCCGTGAGGGCGCTGCTGCCCGTGCTCGGCCAGGCCGCGCCGGGCCAGATCGGTCAGATCCGTGACGCCCTCTCGCAGCTGCAGATGGCCTTCGTGCGCCTCGGAGGCGCGCCCGCGGAGGGCGGCGAAGGCGATGCCGCCGCCGCGCGGCCCGGCCGCGGCCGGGGTACAGCCCGCGCCCGAGGCCGGCGCCCCGCGCCCCGATCCGCCCGCCCCCGCTGGTCCGGCGGGTCCCCAAGGGGCTCCGGCGAAGCCGGGCGAGGGGGGACCGGCCCAGCGCAGCGGCCGCCTGTGGATCCCCGGTCAATAAGCCGCGCGCCCGGAGGTCTGTCAAGAGCCGCGCGGCCGACGTCCGTCGATCGCGCACGCTAGACTCGCGCCCGGCTTGGTAGCCGGGGCCTCCGCGTTTGGCGGCGGCCCCTTTTGTCGTTTGCAAGCGCTGCACGTCGCGCTTCTCAACTCAGAGCTTCTCGGAGGGCCCTCTTGTCTAGCTTTCTGACGCACCATGGCGTCATCGTCGCGCTCGTGTGCGCGGCTGCCGCCATCGTTTACGGCGCCGCCACCTCACGGTCGCTGCTCGCCCTGTCACCCGGTAACGAGCGCATGCGCTCGATCTCCGCGGCCGTCCAGGAGGGCGCCTCCGCGTACCTGAACCGCCAGTACACGACCATCGCCGCCGTCGGCGTCGTGGTCTTCATCCTGCTGATCCCGCTGCAGAACATCCGCGTGGCGATCGGCTTTCTCATCGGCGCCGGCGCTGTCGGCGGCCGCCGGCTACGTCGGCATGAACGTCTCCGTCCGCGCCAACGCGCGCGTCGCCGAGGCGGCCCGCAGCAACATCTCCAAGGCCCTGGACGTCGCCTTCCGCGGCGGCGCGGTCACCGGCATGCTGGTCGTCGGTCTCGCCCTCATCGGAGTCGCCGCCTACTACGGGATCCTCACCTGGATCGCCGGCGAGAGCACCCGTCACGCGGTCGACGCCCTCATCGGGCTCGGCTTCGGCGGCTCGCTCATCTCCGTGTTCGCCCGCCTCGGCGGCGGCATCTTCACCAAGGGCGCCGACGTCGGCGCCGACCTCGTCGGCAAGATCGAGGCCGGGATCCCCGAGGACGACCCGCGCAACCCGGCGGTCATCGCCGACAACGTGGGTGACAACGTCGGCGACTGCGCCGGCATGGCGGCCGACCTGTTCGAGACCTACGCGGTGACCGCCGTCGCCGTGATGCTCCTCGGCGTGCTGACCTTCAGCCAGACCTCGGCGGTGGCGCTCTACCCGCTCGTCCTCGGCGGTGTCTCGATCATCGCCTCGATCATCGGGACGTTCGCGGTCAAGTCCAAGACGGGCAACGTCGAGCGGGCCCTCTACCAGGGCCTTGCCGTCTCCGGCGTGATCGCCGCGGTGGTCTTCATCCCCGTCACCAAGTGGCTGATGGACGGCGTCACCGCCAACGCCGGCACCGCTCCGAGCTGGTTCAAGTTCTACCTGTGCGCGCTGATCGGGCTGATCGTCACCGGCCTGTTGTTCGTCATCACGGACTACTACACCTCGACGCGCTTCGCGCCCGTCAAGTCGACGGCGCGCGCCTCCCAGACCGGTCACGCGACGAACATCATCCAGGGCCTCGCCCAGGGCTACCAGGCGACGGCCGCTCCGGTGATCGTCATCGCGCTGGGCATCTTCGGCGCCTGGAAGCTCGGTCACGGCATCTACGGCATCGGGGTGGCGGTGATGGCCCAGCTCTCGCTGTGCGGCCTGATCGTCGCCCTCGACGCCTTCGGACCGATCACGGACAACGCCGGCGGGATCGCCGAGATGGCCGACCTGCCCGAGGAGGTCCGCAACGTGACGGACCGCCTCGACGCCGTCGGCAACACCACCAAGGCGGTGACCAAGGGCTACGCCATCGGCTCGGCGGCCCTGGCGGCCCTCGTGCTCTTCGACGCGTTCACCACGGAGCTCGTGCAGAGCCATCAGAACGCGTCGTTCGAGATCGGCAACCCGCCGGTGCTCATCGGGCTGCTCATCGGCGGCCTGATGGTCTACCTGTTCGCCGCCCTCTCGATGGAGGCCGTCGGACGGGCCGGCAGCGCCGTCGTCGAGGAGGTCCGGCGCCAGTTCCGCGAGCACCCCGGGATCATGGAGGGGACCGAGCTGCCGGAGTACGGGACCTGCGTGAGCCTGGTGACCAAGGCCGCCCAGCGGGAGATGATCCTGCCGGCGCTCATCCCGATCGTCTTCACCGTGATCGTCGGGGTGATCAGCATCCAGGCGCTCGGCGGGCTGCTCATCGGCGTCATCGTCGTCGGCGTGTTCGTCGCCATCTCGATGACCGCCGGCGGCGGCGCCTGGGACAACGCCAAGAAGCTCATCGAGGACGGCGCGTTCGGCGGCAAGGGCTCGGAGGCTCACGCCGCGGCGGTCACCGGCGACACCGTCGGCGACCCGTTCAAGGACACCGCGGGGCCGGCGATCAACCCGATGATCAAAGTGGCGAACATCGTTGCCCTGCTCATCATTCCGCTGATTACCTGAGTTGGTGCGGTAGGGGAGTCGGACGCTCCGTCGAGCGACACCGGTCAGGGTTCTGGGCCCGGTACGTCTGGCGCCGGGTCGACCGAGTGTCGTCCGACGCGGCATCCGACCCCTCCTCCCGTCGGTCGTCGCGGTGCTGTTGGCGCTCGCTGTTCTGGGGTGCGGGAGCTCGCACCGCAGCTCTCGCACGACCACCGCGGCTCGCGCAAGGCCGTCGGTGTGCTTGCGGGCGGCGGTCTCTGCGGTCGCCAGTTCCGTGCGCGTGTCCGCCGCGGCGGTGCGGACGCGGGTGACGACGGACAACTCCAACGCGCCGGAGTGCGTCTTCTCCGTGCCGTCGCGGCGGCTGCGGATGTGGGTGTCCGTCAACTCGGAGCCGCAGCCCTACGCGGTGCTCGAGCGCGCCGCCGAGGAGGAGGCGCAGATGTTCACCGCGCGGCGGTCGGTGCCGGCGCCCCAGCACGTGGGGCATCTGGGGCTGGACGCGTACTGGTTTCCGCTCGAGCGCCACGTGCAGACCACGGACGCCAAGCGCCTCATCACCGCGACGATCGCCAGCTGGCCGCGGGTCCCCCGAGCGCGCTGGAGGGCGCTGGCGGCGGCCGCGGCGCGGCCCTATCTGGGCCGCCCGGACCCCCGGCTCGCCCGCGGGCCCGCCCCGTGACCGGCAACGTGCGCCTGCCGGCCGCGTAGATTGCGCTGCGATGTCGCTCTCCGTCGAGCTCGGGCTCGTCCTCGCCCTGCTGACCGCCTTCGGGTCAGTGGCCGGCTTCCTCTACAAGTTCCGCGGCGCCCGCGAGGCCCCGACGGTCGATCTGCGCCGCCCACTGCACTCGACCGCCCAGCTGTTTCGCTCCCCGGTCTACACGCTGGGGATCGTCATCGCCTTCGCCTCCTGGGGCGTGCACGTGGGGGCGCTGTCGCTGGCGCCCGATCTCGCTCGTGCAGTCAGTGATCGCCGGCGGGCTGGTGCTGCTCACGGTGGTCGCCGACCGGCTGTTCGGGATCGAGGTGACCCGCCGCGAGCTCATCGGCGTCGGGCTGACCGCCGCCGGCCTCGCCTTCCTGGCGGCCACGCTGGGCGGCGTCGCCGAGAGCGCCCATTCCTCCTATCCACCGGGCCGGCTGGCCATCTTCGTCGGTGCGGTCGGCGCCGTCGGGCTCGCCCTGGGCGCCCGCCCGCGGCGCCCCGCCTCACTGGCGGTGTCGGCCGGGCTGCTGTGGGCGGCCTCGGACACCTCGATCAAGGCGCTCAGCTCTCATCTCCATCACCTCGGCATCGGGGTGCTCATCCACCCTCTGGCCTTCGTCATCCTGATCGCCTCCCTGGTGGGCCTGCTCATCTCCGCCCGCAGCCTGCAGCTGGGCGACGCCGTCCCCATGATCGCCCTGACCAGTGCCGCGGCGAACCTGACGACGATCGCCGCCGGACCAATCGTCTTCGGTGAGCCGCTGCCCTCGAGTGGCCTGGGGCTGACGGTCCGCCTGCTGGCCTTTGCGCTGGTGATCGTGGCCGCGGCGCTGACCCCGCCGCCGGCGCCACCCGGCCCGCGCCCGGCCCCGTCCGCACAACCGTCCTCATTGCGAACGGAGACCTGAGTGTTCGCGGCAGGACAATGGTTAGAGTCCCGGTCATGTACATCCTGATCGTCGGCGCCGGACGCGTCGGATCCGCTGTGGCCAAGCGCGCCCTCGAGGCAGGCCACGAGGTGTCCGTGCTCGATTCCGACCCGCTCTCCCACGAACGCCTCGACAAGGACCAGTCGACCAGCTGGGAGGACGCCGGCGGCCGCTTCACCGTCGGCGCCGCCCTCGAGGTCGACGGCCTCGTCGAGGCCGGCATCGAGGACGCCGACGTCTTCATGGCTGCCACCAGCGGCGACAACACCAACCTGGTCATCGCCCAGATCGCCCAGCGGCGCTTCAACGTCCCCCGCGTCGTCGTGCGCGTCGCCGACCCCGCCCGCGCGGCCTGGTACTCCGAGCAGGGCCTGCTGACCATCTGCCCGACCCAGCACGCCATCGACGAGGCCGAACAGGTGGTCCTCTCGGCATGAGGAGGACCCGCTGATGTACGTCATCATCGCCGGCGCCGGCAAGGTCGGCTGGAACCTCGCCCGGGAGCTCATCGCCAAGGACCGCGAGGTCACCCTGATCGAGTCCGACCACCGCCGCTACCGGATCATCGAGGAGGAGCTCGAGCACGCCGCCCAGTACGGCGACGCCACCGAGCTGTGGGTCCTCGAGCGGGCCGGGATCCAGCGGGCCGACCTGGTCATCGCCGTCACCGGCGACGACGAGGACAACATCCTCATCTGCCAGGTGGCCAAGGAGAAGTACGGCTGCGAGCGGATCGTCGCCCGCGTCAACAACCCTCGCAACCTCGCCCACTTCAAGCTCCTGAACGTCCAGCCGGCGGTGTCGGCCACGGACCTCATCCTGCGCCTCATCGAGCACGAAGTCCCGGAGTACGGACTCGTCCAGCTGCTCGCCCTCGAGGAGGAGCACCTGGAGATCATCGAGCTCGAGGTGGGGGAGGGGTCGCCGGCGGCCGGGCAGGCCGTGCGCGACGTCGTCCTGCCCGAGGGCTCGCTCATCATCTCCGTCCTGCGCGACGGCACCGGCTTCGTGCCCAAGGCCGACTCGATCATCGAGGCCGGCGACCAGGTGCTCCTGATCCTCGACCCCGGCTTGGAGGGCGACATCACGCCGCGCTTCGCCCACAACGGGTCCGTGTCGGCTCCCAAGTAGTGGCCGACCGCCACGTCGATTTCCTGCTGATCGGCGGTGGCCTGGCGGGGGCCAACTGCGCGCGCTGGCTGCGCAAGTCGCGCGTCGAGGGCTCGATCCTGCTCGTCGGCCGCGAGCCCGACCTTCCCTACGACCGCCCGCCGCTCTCCAAGGGCTACCTCCGGGGGACGGAGTCGCGGGCCGACGCGGTCATGCACGACGCCGACTTCTGGGCGAGCAAGGACATCGAGGTGCTGACCCGCGTCTCGGCGATGAAGCTCGACCTCGGGGAGCGGACGGTGAAGCTCTCCAACAAGCAGGAGGTCGGCTTCGGGCAGGCGCTGCTGGCCACCGGGGCCAACGTCCGCCGGCTCAACGTCGAGGGCGCCGAGCTCGAGGGCATCCACTACCTGCGGACGTTCGGCAACAGCGACGCCATCCGCGCCGATGCCGCCGGCAAGAAGGTCGTGCTCATCGGCGGCTCCTATATCGCCTCCGAGGTGGCCGCGACGCTGACGGAGCTCGGCAGTGACTGCACGATGGTGATGATGGAGCCGGTGGCCCTCAGCCGCACCTTCGGCCCCGAGGCCGCTCGCTACTTCCACGATCTGCTCACCGGCCACGGCATCACCATCCATGCCGAGGACGAGCTTGACCACTTCGAGGGCGACGGCGGGCGGGTGACGAGGGTCGTGACCAAGAACGGGCACGCGCTCGAGGCCGACGCGGTCGTCATCGGGGTGGGGGTCACCCCCGACGTGATGCTGGCTCGCGGGGCCGGCCTGGAGCTCGGCGAGCGGGGCGGCATCCGCGTCGACTCCCACCTGCAGACCGCCGTCGAGGGCGTCTACGCCGCCGGGGACGTCGCCGAGTACGCGAGCGTCATCCACGGCGGGCGCCACCTCCGCGTCGAGCACTGGGACGTCGCCCTGCAGCACGGCAAGACGGTGGCCCTCAACATGGCCGGCACGCCCACGGTGCACGACGCGGTGCCCTACTTCTTCTCCGACCTCTCCGACTGGGCCGCGATCGAGTACGTCGGCCCCGCCTACGAGTGGGACCGCGAGATCATCCGCGGCTCCGTCGAGGGGGGCGCCTTCACCGTCTTCTACCTGCAGTCGGGCCGGGTCGCCGGGGCCCTGACCGTCGGGCGCTCCGACGATCTCGCGGTCGCCCGCCGCTTGATCGCCGAGGGCACGGAGCTCGGCGACCGCGCCGATGCGCTCGGCGACCTGTCGGCCGATCTGGACGCGCTCTAGCGGGTCGACGCCCCCGGGCACGCCGCCAGCTGCGGGGCAAGGACTCGAACCTTGATAACCAGCTCCAGAGGCTGGCGTCTTGCCATTAGACGACCCCGCAGTGGCCTGACAGCATAGCCAAGCAGCCGGGATTCGTCCTCGTCAGATCAGAACGTGTGTTCGTAGCAGGAGGAGGCCCATCCGCTCCGGCTCGGGATGCGACCGGGGGCGGTGGAGTGCGAGGATGCCGGAGATGACGGACGCGATCCAGCCGACGTTGAACGATGCGGTGCGCAGGGTGGGGCTCCCCGACGAGGAGCTCGACCGCTGGGCGCCGCCCGCCCGGCCGGCGCCCGACGGCTTCCCCGTCGATGCCGCCGCTCTATCGGCCTACGTGCAGACCGGAGGAGCGCTCCGCGATCGCCTGCCGGCCGCCCGCGCGCGCGATGGCGACGAGCGGGCCGCCGCCCAGGCCATCGAGGACGCGCTGACGACCGCGCGCGGCGCCTTCCTGTCCGTGCACGCCGAAGGGCTCTATGACCTGCTCACGGAGGCCCGCTCGCGCCCGCTGCGCGTCGAGGAGGTCGCATACGGAGCCGCGGAGCTGGTGCCGGGGCTGGTGCCCACGCGACGGCAGATGGAGCCGAGCGGACGCGGCCGCTGGCCGAGAAGACGCGGCCTGGAGCTCGCCCAGGGGCGGCTGGTCGAAGCGGATCATGCGGCTGCCGGGGCCGGGGATCCACCTGATCGAGTCGATGCAGCGCCCCACCCCCCGTCGCCCTCGAGCACCTCGCGAGCTGCGCTGCGACCGGCGGGTCGACCTCGGTGGCGCCCGGGTCACTCGGGAGGGGCCGGCGGGCGTGCTCGAGCTCTGCAACCCGCGCCATCTCAACGCGGAGGACGACACCACGCTCGAGCTGACCGAGGCCGCGGTGGACCTGGTGCTGCTCGATCCCGAGATCGAGATCGGGGTCCTCCGGGGCGCTGTCGTCGAGCATCGCCGCTACGCGGGCCAGCGGGTCTTCAGCTCGGGGATCAACCTGACCCGCCTGTATCGCGGCCAGATCGACTTCCTCTTCTACCTGACCCGTGACCTCGGCTTCGTCAACAAGCTCTACCGCGGCCTCATCACCGACGGCGGGCCCGATGCGAGAAGCTGTGGCTCGCGGCGGTCGAGATCTACGCCATCGGCGGTGGCTGCCAGCTTCTGCACGTCGTCGACCATGTGATCGCCACCCGGGGCGCCAAGCTCTATCTGCCTGCCCGCAAGGAGGGGATCATCCCCGGCGTCTCCAACCTGCGGCTGCCCCGCTCCGTGGGCGACCGGGCCGCCCGCCAGGCGATCCTCTCCGGACGGGAGTGGACCGCCGGCGACGCCGACGCCGACCTGCTCATCGACGAGGTGGTCAGCCCGAGGAGATGGACGCGGCGATCGCCGCCCGCGTGCAGGCGCTGACCAGCTCCGGTCTGGTCAACGCCGCCGCCAACCGCCGGGCGCTGCGGGTGGGGGAGGAGCCGGTGGACATCTTCCGCCAGTACATGGCGCTGTTCGCGCGCGAGCAGGCCGACTGCCATCTCTCCCCGGCGCTGGTGGCCAACCTCGAGCGCCACTGGAACGCCGCCGACCGCGGCGCCGTGAGCCGCCCCGCGCATGCCTGCCGGCCGATCTGACCGCCATCCGCGACGAGGCCGAGACGCTGCTCGCGTGACGCGCTGGCGGCGCTGCAGCTCGATCGCCTGCGCGCCACCGTCGCCCGCGTGCTCGACCGGCAGCCGCTCGGCGCCGGGCGGCTGCGAGAGGCCGGGATCACCGCGCCGGAGGACCTCACGGACCTCGCCGCCCTGCCGGGGATCCCATTCAGCGCCAAGGACGATCTGCGCGAGCACTATCCCTTCGGCCTGCTGGCGGTCGCGCGCGAGGAGCTGGTGCGCGTCCACGCCTCCAGCGGCACGCGCGGCAAGCCGACGGTCGTCGCCTACACCCGGACCGATCTCGAGGTCTGGAGCATGCTCATGGCGCGGCTCATGTGGGGCGCGGGGGTGCGCCCCCACATGACGATCCACGTCGCCAACGGGTACGGGCTGCTGACCGGCGGCTTCGGCTTTCACCAGGGCGGGGAGCGGATCGGGGCGACCGTGGTGCCCGTGTCCGGCGGGCGCACCCAGCGCCAGGCGATGCTGCTGCGCGACCTGGGATCCGAGGTCCTCGTCTCGACGCCGTCCTATGCGCTCGTCATCGCCCAGGCGATCGTCGACGGCGGCGGAGATCCGGCGCAGCTGCCGCTGCGGCTCGGGCTGTTCGGGGGCGAGCCCTGGTCAGACGGGCTGCGTGCCGAGATCGAGCGAGCCCTCCCGATCACCGCGATCAACACCTACGGCCTGTCGGAGATGTGCGGGCCGGGGGTGGCGGCCGAGTGCGGCGCCGTCCGTCACGGCCTCCACGTCCAGGAGGACCACTTCCTCGTCGAGGTCGTCGATCCGCTGCACGGCACCCCGGTGGCCCCCGGGGAGGAGGGGGAGCTGACCTTCACCACCTTGACCAAGGAGGCGCTGCCGCTCATCCGCTACCGGACCGGAGACCTGGCGAGCCTGATCGACGAGCGCTGCCCCTGCGGGCGGACGACCGTGCGGATCACCGGGCTGCGCGGCCGCCGCGACGACATGCTGATCATCCGCGGGGTCAACCTGCACCCCTCCGAGGTCGAGCGGATCCTGCTCGACGTGGACGGCATGACCGGCCACTACCAGCTGTTCGTCGAGCGCGAGGGGCTGATGGACGAGCTGCGCCTGGAGTGCGAGTGCCGCCCGGGCGTGGATCCACAGGCGCTGCGCGCCACGGCCGAGCACCGGCTGGCGGAGGAGACGGGCCTGCGGATCGCGATCGAGGTCGTGCAGCCGGGACGCGTCCCCCGCAGTGAGGGCAAGGCGGTGCGCGTCGTCGACCGCCGGACCGCGTTAGGCTGCCGCGCCCACCCCGGCCCCGTGCGGGCTCGTCGCCAGCAGCGCCCGAACCCGCTCGCGGGCCCCCTCCGAGAGGGGCGCCAGCGGCTCCCGGGCATGGTCGGAGGCGAGCAGGCCCATCTCCTTCATGATCCACTTCGCCGGCACCGGGTTGGTCTCGGCGAAGGCGGCGTCGACGAGCGGATGCAGCTCGTAGTGCAGGGCTCGGGCCCGCTGGTGGTCGCCGGCCACGAAGGCGTCGTAGAGCTGGGCCACCGGATCGGGAGCGAAATTGGCCACGCAGCTGAGGTGGCCGCGTCCACCCAGACAGAGCATCGAGTAGCAGAGCAGCTCGATCCCCGAGAGGGCGATGAAGTCCGACCCGGCCTCGTTGAGCACATAGGAGACGTGCTCGAAGTCGCGCGTGGTCTCCTTGATGCCGACGATGTTGGGATACGCGCGCCGCAGGCGCCCCACCGTCGGCGGGGCGAGGTCGACGGCCGCCCGAACGGGCACGTTGTAGGCGATGATCGGCAGATCGGGGAACTCCTCGGCCACGCGGGCGTACCAGGTGAACAACCCCTCCTGCTGGGCGCGGCCGTAATAGGGCGTCACCACCAGCGCCGCGCTCGCTCCCAGCCGCTGGGCCTCGGCGGTCAGCTCGAGCGTCTCGGCCATCAGCGCTGTTCCGGTGCCGGGCAGGAAGGGCGCGCGGCCGTCCAGGGCGGCCGCCGCCGCCCGCATGACCGCGATGCGCTCGGCGACCGTCTGGGAGGTGGGCTCCCCGGTCGAGCCGCCCACGGAGATCCCGTGCGAGCCATGCTCGAGCTGCCAGTCGATCAGCCGCGGAATCGCCTCGAGATCAAGGGAGCCGTCGTCGTGAAAGGGCGTGATCAGCGGCGTGATGGCGCCGCGCACGGCGTCGGGATCGGCGGCGAACGGGTTGGTCATGGGGTGCGCTCCTGCTCGTGCTGGTCGCGCCAGCGTTCGTAGTCGGGCCGGCGGTTCTCGGATAGGGGGAAGAGGCCGCGAAAGCTCTCGCCGGCCTGCACGCGCTCCAGGGCGAACGCCTCGCGCCGTTCGACCTCGAGGGCATCGTGGGCGATCTCCTCGGCGAGCGCCGCCGGGAGGACCACCACCCCCTCGGCATCGCCGACGATGACGTCGCCGGGCATCACCAGGACGCCTGCGCAGGTGATGGGGACGTCAACGTCGAGGGGGATGTGGGCGCTCCACAGCGAGGCGGCGTGCGACGCCCGGTAGAACGTCGGGATCTGAAGCTCGGCGACGCCCGGCGTGTCGCGGACGCCGCCGTCGGTGACGATTCCGGCACCGCCGCGGGCCAGCACGCGGGCGGCGAGGATGTCGCCGATCGTGCCGGCGCCCGTCTCGCCGCGGGCCTCCATGATGACGACGTCATCGGGGCTGACGGATTCGATGGCGCGCTTCTGGGCATCCTCGGCGCCCTTCAGGGACTCGCGCACGTCGGCCCGGAAGGCCACGTAGCGCAGCGTGTGCGCGTAACCGACCATCCGCAGATCCGGGCGGGTGGGCCGCAGGCCGGTGAGGAACGTCGAGCGGATCCCCCGCCGGTCCAGCTGCACGGTGAGGGTGGCGGTCGAGACCTGGCGCAGCGCCGCCCGGGCGTCGTCGGAGAGCGTCACCGGCCGGGGCGCGTTGACGCCGGTGGCAAAGGCCCGCGCCTCCGGAGTCGCGCGCGGCATCGCTCCGTAGGCCGCGAGCGGCGCGGATGCCTGCACGACGGTGCTGGTGACGGTGCCGGCGCCGTGCAGCGTGATCGCGACGACGTCCCCCGGGCCCACCACCCCGGTGCCGGCGGGCGTGCCGGTGAGGATGACGTCCCCCGGTTCGAGGGTCATGAAGCGGGAGAGGTCGGCCACCAGCTCGGCGAAGGAGAAGATGAGGTCGGCCGCCGTCGTGTCCTGGCGCAGCTCCCCGTTGACGGTCGTCTGCAGGTGCAGGGTGGACGGGTCGGCGCCGGCGGCGGCCATCGTCGGGCCGATGGGGGTGTAGCCGTCCTGGCCCTTGGCCAGCAGGTTGGAACCCCGGTCGGCCCACCGGAAGTCATGGACACCGAGGTCGTTGGCGGGCGCATACCAGCCGACGTGGTCAAGCGCCTGCTCGGGGGCGACGTCGCGCGCCCGGGTGCCGATGATGACCGCGATCTCCCCCTCGTAGGCGAGCAGTTCAGTGCCCTGCGGGCGGACGACCTCCCCGCCGGCCGACAGCGAGGAGGCCGGCTTGAGGAAGTAGGAGGGCTCCTTCGGTACCCGGCCGCGCTGGGCGGCCCGCGAGTGGTAGTTGAGATGGACGGCGATCACCTTGCTCGCCGTCAGGCCGTCCGGCAGCACCACTGGCCGGCTCATCAGGCGAACACCTCGGTGTGGTGCTCGCGCTCGTCGACGCCCGCCGGGCGGATCGGCACCGGGCGGCCGTCAGGACCCAGGACCCGGCTGGACTCCTCATACCAGCTGTCGGGAGCCCGGGTGCCCCAGAAGGAGCGGCAGCGCGGGTCGTTGACGGACCAGCGCAGGGGGAGATGGTCGGGATCGCCGGTGTAGTAGTCGCAGGAGTACAGCTCGATGCGATGACCGTCGGGGTCGCGCAGGTAGACGAAGAAGGCGTTGGAGACGCCGTGGCGACCGGGGCCGCGCTCGATCACCTCCGAGCGAAAGCCTCCGGCCAGCTGATCGCAGGCCCGCAGCACGCCGGCCGGCTCGGCGATCCAGTAGGCGAAGTGGTGCAGCCGAGGACCGGTGCCCGCGGTGAGCGCGACGTCGTGGACGGTCGGCTTGCGTAGCAGCCAAGCGCCGGTGATGCGCTCGTCCTCGCCGTCGGTGGCGATGTACTCCGAGCAGCGGAAGCCGAGCGAGAGCCAGAAGCGGAAGCTCTCCTCGACGTTGGGGGTGTGGAGGTTGTGATGGTCAAAGCGCAGCAGCGGGGCGCCCCGATGGAGGTCGAAACGCTGATGCTGGGTCTCGAACTGCTCGATCGCGGAGAAGAACTCGAGCGGGTCGCCGAAGGGATCCCAGGCGCGCAGCGCCCTGCCCAGCCCGGGATGCTCGCCGGCCGCATGCCACTGCACGGGCAGCTCGCGCTCGCCGAACCACTCGGCCAGCGCGTCCAGGTCCTCCTCGCGCGCCACCCGGAAGCCCAGACGCGAGACCGCGGCCTGATCCGCCTGGCGCAGGATCAGGGAGTGATGCTGGCGCTCCTCCCAGGCGCGCAGGTACACGGCGTCATCGGTCCGCGCGGAGATGATCATCCCCAGCAGCTCGGCGTAGAAGTGCACGGAGGCGTCGAGATCTGTGACGTGCAGCTCGATGAAGGCCGAGCGCCGGATGTCGAAGGGCGTCGGCGCCGGCACTTGACGTACCAGCGCGGTCACGTCACTCATCCCCACACCTCGGCGGCCGTCTCGACGACAAGCTCGAGCTTGGCGATCTCCTGCTCGAGCGTCAGCGCGTTGCCCTCGACCGTCGAGGAGAATCCGCACTGCGGCGATAGGCAGAGCTGCTCGACGGCGATGTAGCGGGAAGCCTCCTCGATACGGCGCTTGAGCTCGTCCTTTGACTCGAGCTCGCCCCGCTTACTCGTCACCAGCCCGAGGACGACCAGCTTCTCCTGGGGGACGTAGCGCAGCGGAGCGAAGCCGCCCGAGCGCGCATCGTCGAACTCGAGAAAGAACGCGTCGACGGCCAGCTCTCCGAACAGCGCCTCGGCCACGAAGTCATACCCGCCCTCGGCGACCCACGAGGAGCGGAAGTTGCCGCGGCACAGGTGGGTGGTCACCGTCAGCGAGTCCGGCCGGCCGGCGATGGCGTCGTTGAAGGCGCGGATGTAGGTCTCGTGGAGGTGCTCGGCATCCTCGCCACGCTGCTCGATCTCCGCCCGCTGGGCGGGATCGTTGAGGTAGGCGAGGCTCGTGTCGTCGAGCTGCAGGTAGGTGCAGCCGATGTCGGCGACGGCCGCCACCTGCGCGGCGTAGGCGGCGCTGACATCGCTCCAGAACTCCGTCATCTCCGGGTAGAGCGTCTCGTCGACCGCCGCCCGGCCGCCGCGGTAGTGGACCATGCTCGGGGACGGGATGGTCAGCTTCGGCGTCATCCCGTCGGGTGCGGCGTCGCGCAGGAACGCGAAGTCCTCGGCGAACACCGGGTGATCGAGGTGCACGCGGTCGACGACATCGATGCCCGAGGGGGTGAAGGTGATCTCGCCCTCGTCGTTGCGGAAGTGCGAGGTGAAGGCGCCCTCGGCCTGCTGCACGCCGCCCAGCTGGTAGATGAAGTCCATGTGCCAGGACCCGCGGCGAAACTCGCCGTCGGTCACCGTCTGCAGGCCGGCGCGCTGCTGCAGGGCGATGGCCTCGCGGATGGCCTCGTCCTCGATGGCGCGCAACTCGGCGGCGTCGAGGCGGCCGGCGGCGTGCTCCTTACGGGCGCGCGTCAGCTGCGGCGGGCGCAGCAGGCTGCCGACGTGGTCGGCGCGGAAAGGGGCGGTGGTGCGGGCGGTCAAGGCGCCAACCTCCTGTCGGTGTCGTGGCTGACCCGGCGGATCCCGGTATCAGTCGCTCTCGTCCCCGAGGCCGAGCTGGGGGATGTGGTGGGTGCCGAGGGCGACGTGGACGATCTCCGTCTCACAGTAGAAGTCAAACGCGTAGTCGCCCCCCTCTCGTCCGATCCCGCTGTCCTTGACCCCGCCGAAGGGGGTGCGCAGGTCGCGGACGTTCTGGGAGTTGATCCAGCACATGCCGGTGTCGATGGCATGGGCCACGCGGTGGGCGCGCCGGATGTCGTTGGTCCAGACGTAGGCGGCCAGGCCATACGGGGTGGCATTGGCCAGCCGGACGGCCTCGGCCTCCTCGTCGAAGGGCATGGCGACGAGCACCGGGCCGAAGATCTCCTCGGCGAACACGCGCATCGTCTCGTCCACGTCGGCGATGACCGTCGCCTCGAGGTAGTTGCCCTCGGGCAGGCTCTCAGGCCGCTCGCCCCCCGCCAGCACCCGCGCGCCCTGGGCGCGGGCCGAGGCGATGTAGTCGAGCACCCGCTCGTGGTGCTCGGGGCGGATGAGGGGGCCGAGCTCGGTGTGAGGGTTCGTGGGGTCGCCGACCCGGATGTGGCGGGCGCGGTCGGCCACCGCGGTGACGATCGGCTCGTAGAGCTCGCGCTGGACGAGCAGCCGCGAGCCGGCGGTGCAGCGCTGGCCGTTCATGGTGAAGATCTGCGCCAGCGCGGCGTCGACGCACAGCTGCGGGTCGGCGTCGGCGAAGACGACCACCGGCGATTTGCCGCCCAGCTCGACGGAGGAGCGCTTGAGAGTGGGGGCTCCGGCGGCGATGATCGTCTGGCCCGTCGTCGTCTCCCCGGTGAAGCAGATGAGGTCGACCCCCGGATGGGCCGACAGGGCGGCACCGGCGGTCTCGCCGAACCCCTGCACGACGTTGAAGGCGCCGTCGGGCAGGCCGGCCTCCTGCAGCACGGAGGCGAGCAGCGTCGCGCTCAGCGGCGACCATTCGGCGGGCTTGAGCACGATCGTGTTGCCGGCCGCCAGCGCGGGGGCGATCCGCCACGAGGAGAGCATCAGGGGGGCGTTCCACGGCATGATCAGCCCCGCCACCCCGACCGGCTTGCGGATCGTGTAGTTGAGGAACTCGTCCCCGACCTGGAATGAGCGGCCGTGCAGCTCTGTGACGACGCCCGCGTAGTACTCGAAGTTCTGGGCGGTGCGCGCTGCCAGACCCTTCATCTGAGCGATCGGCATGCCGATGTCGGCGACCTCGCGTTCGATGAACTGCACCGCGTGGGCCCGCACGCCCTCGGCGATCCGCCGCAGGACGGCCGCTCGCTCGGTGGCCTTCATCCGCGGCCACGGCCCCTCGTCAAAGGCCCGCCGGGCCGCCCTGACCGCCGCGTCGACATCAGCCGCGGCGCCCGCCGCCACCGTCGCCAGCGGCGCATTGGTCGCCGGATTGAGCGACTCGAACACGTCGCCGGCCACGCTGGGCGCAAAGCCGCCGTCGATGAAGTGCTCCTGCACCCCGTAGCCCTCGCCGGCGAGGGCATGTGCCGTCTGCATGTCAGTCATCGTCGTCTCCGGTTGGGGTGGCCAGGGGAGACTGCATCATCACACGCCGGCGTTGACCGCAGGCTCCTGCGCGCTGCGCTCCAGGAAGGCCCGCACGCGCGCCTTCTGGGGCTCGCGGTCGATCGACTTCAAGAGCGCCCCCGCCATCCGCACGGGGTCGCCGAAGAAGTAGTGCTCGTAGAGGTTCTGACGCCCGGCGAAGGCTGACGTCGAGGCGTCCCAGGCGAGGCGGAAGAGGCGCACCCGGTCGGCGCCGGGCAGCGATGCCGACTGCAGGTAGGCGGCGATGTCCTCGCCGGCCGCGCCGGCGATGTCGCCCTCGGTGGGGATCGCCATCAGCCCGCTGGCGCCGAACTTGCGCACGATCTCCGGCAGGCGCTGGGAGGCCTTGGGATACCAGTTGCGCGCCGCGTTGAGCGGCTCCCAGGCGGGGGTGAGGACGCCGAAGCGGTTGGGGGCGGCGTCGGCCTCGGCGGCCCGCACGAGCGCGCGCAGGATCGAGAGCATGACCGCGATCTCGGCCACGTCCTCCTGGATGTGGCTGAACTGCTCGATCCCGATCGCCTCGGTCATCAGCGAGGTCAGGCCGAGGAACGTCTCCGTCTTGGCGGTCGTCCGCGCCGTCACCTGGTGGGTCATGTGCACGACCGCGCCGGTCTCTGAGTAGAAGCCGTTGCACAGCTCGGGGTGGCCGAGCATGAACACGCGCTCCCACGGCACGTTGACGTCGTCGAAGACGACCACGGCGTCGATCTCGTCAAAGCGGCCGCCCAGCGGATGGTGGCGGCCGTAGTCGATGCCCTCGCGGCAGATGAAGCGCAGTCCCGGCGCGTCGCAGTTGATGGCGAAGGCGAAGGAGTAGGGCTCGTCCTCAGGGGTGCCGCGCAACAGGGTGGAGGGGAACACGAGCAGCTCGTCGGCGATCGGCCCGATGGTGGCCAGCATCCGCGCGCCGCGGACGACGATGCCGTTGTCATCCTGGCTGACGACGTGGGCGCCGAGCGCGCGGCCGTCGACCTGCTGGCCGGCGCCCACCGCCCGGTTGGCCTGGGGCGGGATGAGCGTATGCGTCGTCAGCAGGTCCTCCTCGCGCACGCGCTCGTAGTAGGCGCGGATGTTCTCGCCGTAGCGCGGGTCGGCCTGCGCGAACCACTCCCCGGCCTCGCTGAGCGCCATCAGCGCCGAGTTGAGGTAGTCGCCGGTGCGCCCCAAGAAGCCGAGGCTGTGGTCGGCCCACGCCTTGAAGCCCGCCCGCCGGCGCTCGAGGTCCGCCGCGGTACGGGGGACCAGGAACGACGTCCCGACGCGCTCGCCGCTCGTCGGCGACTCGTAGGTGAGCACGTCGCGCAGTGCCGGGTCGTGCTGGAGGTCGTAGAGCTCGGCGTAGGTGCGCACGAGCCCGGCGAGCGCCGGGTGCTCGGGCAGCGGCCCCTCGAGGCGCTCGCCGTTGAGGTCGATGGTGGGTCGCGCCTGGGCGAGGCGATCGATGTACTCCTGGCCGGTACGGGCTCCCATGCTGCTCCTCTCTCGCGGACAGCCAGAGCCTAACAGGATGTAACGCATCCGTGCAAATCGTCACGTATTTGTACAGACAGCGGAAGTCGGATACCGTGGGCCGATGCCGGCCGCCTCGCCTTCCGCCGCCACCCACTCGCTGACCCTCGACCGGGGGCTGCGGGCGCTGGCGATCCTCCGCGACCACCCGGAGGGACTCTCCGTGGCCGAGCTCGCTGCGGCGCTCGAGACCCACCGGCCGGCCGTTTACCGCCTGCTCGCCCCCTTGACGGAGCATCACCTCGTCGCCCGGCGCGCAGACGGGCGCTATGAGCTCGGTCCCGGGCTGCTCGCCCTCGCCGGCGGCGTGCAGGCCCGGCTGCGCGAGCGCGCCGAGCCCTATCTGCACGAGCTGGCCGTTCGCTTCGGGGCGACCACGGCGCTCACCGTCGCCGACGGCGACGAGGCGGTGGTGGCCACCGTCACCGTCCCGCCCGACCAGATGATCCACCTCACCTACCGCACCGGCATGCGCCATCCCCTGACCCAGGGCGCTCCCGGCCTGGCCATCCTGGCCGCCCGCCCGCCCGCCCCGGCGGAGCCCGCCGAGGTCGCGCAGGCCCGCACGCGCGGCTGGTCAGTCACCAGCGGCCAGCTGCTGCCGGGCGCCACCGGCGTGGCCCGCGCCGTCCTCGACGCCGTCGGCCAGCCCGCCGGCGCCCTCTCGGCCGTCTGGATCTCCGGCCTGGACCCCGACGACGTCGGCGCCGCCGTGGCCGCCGCCGCCGACGCCATCACCGCCACCCTCCGAAGCTGAGCCAAACACCCACCCGCCGATCTCCGCCACGGCGACTGGGCGCAAGCGAGCGAGCTCGCGGGCGCGCCGGCCAAGATCAGCGGTCGCGGCCGCCGGGGGTCGCCACCGCCGCCCCACGCCTCGCTCCGTCGGCGCCCCACACCACGTCCCGCGCCCCGAAAGAGCACAAGCGTGGGGCGGCGGTGAGCGATCCCCCAGAGGCCCCTAACCAGCAGCAGCAGCAGCCAGCGCCGCCCCGTCAGCGAGCGAGCGGAACTTGGCCCAACAGATGTCCGGATCGACGGCGCCGAACCCCGCCCAGGTCCCCATCCCGCAGTCGGTGCCGGCGATCACCCGGTCGGCACCGACGATGTCCGAGTAGGTGCGGATCCGCTGGGCGACGAGGCGCGGGTGCTCGATGTAGTTGCTCGTCGAGTCGATCATCCCCGGGCAGAGGATCTTGTCCTCGGGGATGGCGGCATCGCGCCACACCACCCATTCGTGCTCGTGACGGGGGTTGGCGGCCTCGAAGAGGATCGTCTGCGGCTTGGCCTTGAGCACCTCGTCGATGATCCGCTCGAGCGCGATGTCGAAGTGGTGGGGCCCCTCGTAGTTGCCCCAGCAGAGGTGCAGGCGGACCCGCTCGGCGGGGATGTCGCGCAGCGCCGTGTTGATCGCCTCGACGTGGCGCACGACGCTCTCCACGAACTCCTCGTCGCTGTTGTCGCGGTACATGATGTGGCGGCCCATCGCCAGATCCGGGGCGTCGATCTGCAGCTGCAGGCCTGCGGCGACGATCGCCTCGTACTCCGTCTTCATCGCCTCGCCGATCGCGCTCAGGTAGTCGTCGAGTGAGTCGTAGTGCTCGTTGGGGGCAAACAGGGCGACGATCCCCGGGGAGGGGGCGTTCATGAAGGCGCCGGCCACCGGCTGGCCCTCGATCGCCGTCTGCAGGTGGCGCAGGTCGCGCTCCAGCGGCTCGGGATGCTCGTAGGCGATCGGCCCGCGGCAGATCGGGCGCTGGTAGGTGTAGCCGGCGGGCCCGGAGGCCAGCCGGTTGCGAAAGCCCGGATAGGCGTCGAGGTCGGCCGGGGTGGCCCGGGGCACGTCACCGATCTCAAACCCGCTCAGCCGGTGGCGGATGTAGGTGGCGTAGCCGATCTTGCCCATCTCGCCGTCGGAGACAAGGTCGATGCCCGACTGCACCTGGTGGGCCACCCGGTCGCGGACGGCCTCGCCGATCACCCGGTCGTACTCCTCGGCGTCGACCGGCTGGCCCTTGTCCTCGGCCCAGATGATGTCGACGACATTCTGGGGGCGCGGCAGCGAGCCGACGTGGGTCGTCTGGACACGCGTCATGCGCCCGCTCCGGCCGCGCCGGCCCCGGTGGGACTCGGATCCGGCGGCGGCCACGTGCCGCCCGGACTGGGATAGGGCACCCCGAGCGCGTTGGCGCCCAGCTGGCGCCAGAACTCCTCGCGCAGCATCGAGTTGCGGTGCCCGGCCATCGTCGCCAGGTCGCGGAACAGCCGCTCGAAGCGCTGCCCGTTCTTGATCGCGCTGGAACCGATCGTCCGCAGCAGGTGCTGCTCGACCGCCTCCCACGCCTGGATCATCGTCTCGCGGGCGATGGCCGCCAGCCGGGCGTCCTGCGGCCAGGTGTAGGGCCGCTCGCCGCTCGCGCTGAGCGCGCACATCTCCATGTGCTCCTGGGCGCAGCGCATCATCGCCGCCTCGGCGGTCTGCACCTTGACCAGCGCCGCCCCGTACCAGCGCTGGAAGTCGGGGTTCTGCACCCGGGGCACGAACGGGGGCGTCGGGGTCGGCTTGTCGCGCGTCCAGTTGGCGTACTCGTCCAGCGCGTTGTAGGCCCCGCCGATGACCGTGCAGGCGAGCGACAGGGTGAAGATGACCAGCGCCCGGCCGCCGTACATCGGGTTGCCGTGCAGGGCCACGCCCGGCGTGCCCTCCTCGACGCGGACGTCGATCATGTTGACGTCCTCGAGCACGGCGTAGTCGGGGATGACGGCTCCGTCGAAGCGGATCGAGTCAGAGCCCGTGCCCTTGAGCCCGAGGGAGTCGCCCCAGTCGTCGAGCACCTCAAAGGCCGATCGGGGGGCGACGTACAGGCAGACCCGCGGCATGCCCCGCTCATCGGTCTCGCCGAGCATCGCCTGGCCCATGAAGTAGGTCGAGTAGGGGATCCCCGAGCAGTAGGCGACCGCGCCCTCCAGCCGGTAGCCGTCGTCCACGCGCGTCGCCCGGACGGTGGGCGCGGCCACGGAGGCACAGCGGAAGTCGCCGCCGCCGAAGACCTCGTCCTGCAGGCGCTCGGGAAACCACGAGGCGACCTGCAGCGCGTGGTTGGCGGCCAGGCAGGCGCCCCAGGCGGCCGACATGTCGCCGCGGGCCAGCTCCATGCCGACGCGCATGAACGTCGGCACGTCGACCTCCAGGCCGCCGTACCGGCGGGGGACGTACATCTCATAGAAGCGGGCCTCGAGGAGGGCCTGGTGCAGCTCCGGGGAGTAATGGGTCCGCTCCTCGGTCTCGGCCTGGGCGCGGATCAGCTCCGGGCGCAGCGCCCGCGCGCGCGCCACCAGCTGGTCGGCGACGGGCTCTTCACGCACAGCGGTCATGCAACCTCCTTCATGGCCCGTAGAAGAACTCCCCTACGGCCCTTAGAATCGCGGCCAACGTGGTATCCCGGCACGTCCCCGATGGCGAACCGACGACCTCCCGGCGGGGCAGCTTCTGGGTGGGCACGGAGCCGGTCGGCGCTCCCGGGGGCTCCCTGGCCCGCGGCCCGATGTACGTCGCCTGGGAGGCTCCCGCGCAGGACCCACCGCAGCCCAGGCCGCCATGGGTGCTCGTCCACGGCGGCGGCGGCCAGGGCACGGATTACCTGACGACCCCCGACGGCCGGCCCGGCTGGGCGCGGCTGCTGGTGGCCCAGGGCCACACCGTGTACGTCGTCGACCGCCCCGGTCATGGCCGCTCCCCCCACCATCCCGACGTGCTGGGGGCGATGGCGCCGCCGATGGGCGCGCAGGCGCTGCGCTCCATCTTCGTCCCGCCCCCCGACGGCCCCGACGCGAACCCGTGGTCGGCCCTGCACACCCAGTGGCCGGGGGGCCGCGAGCCGGGAGATCCCGTCTATGACCAGTGGCTGGCGCCCTCGGGCCCGATGCTCGCCGACTGGGCGCAGATGCACGCCCTCGAGCGCGACCGCCTGGGCGAGCTGCTCGACATGGTCGGGCCGGCGATCGTCGTCACCCACTCGGCGGGCGGGCCGGGGACGTTCGCCGCCGTCGACGCCCATCCAGACGGGGTGGCGGCGCTGATCGCCATCGAGACCGTCGGGCCGCCCTTCTCCGAGGACCGCTTCCAGCTGCCCTGGGGCGTGTCCGCGGCCCCCCTCACCTACGACCCGCCCGCGGCCGACCCGTCGCAGCTGCGCCTGCGCACGGTAGAGCTCGAGGGCAGCCCGGTGCCCCTGACGCTCCAGGCCGACCCGCCGCGGCGCCTGCCCAACCTCACCCGCTTCCCGATCGCCGTCGTCACCGCTGAGGCCTCGCTGTTCCGGCTCTTCGATCGCCACCTGGTGGCCTTCCTGGAGCAGGCGGGCTGCGACGCCGAGCTCATCCAGCTCGCCGACCACGGGGTCCACGGCAACGGCCACGGCATGATGCTGGAGCGCAATCACGCCGACGTGCTGGCCGTGCTCACCGGCTGGGCGGCCGCACGGGCGACCGCCATCAGCTCGCCGCCAGCGCCGACTGCCTGACGTCTGACGGCGTGGCGTCGAACTCGCGCTTGAAGACGCGCGAGAAATGGGCGGCATCGCAGAAGCCCCAGCGAAACGCGATGTCCGTCACGGAGCCGCCGTTGGGCTGCTGGAGGTCCTCCAGGCAGCGGGCCAGTCGTTCCGTGCGCACCATCCCGGCGACGGACTCCTCGGCATCCTCGAACAGCGAGTGCAGGGTGCGGACGGAGATCGCATAGGCCCGCGCGATCGAGGCGGGGCCGAGGTGCGGATCCTGGAGATGGGTGCGCACGTAGCGCCCGATCTCGGCCCGCATCGCGGCCCGTGAGGCGGCCCGGCTGGTCGGGAGGTTGGGCTCGACGGCGGCCCGCAGCAGCTCCAGCGCCGCGGTGGCGGCGGCCGCTCCCGCGGCGGCGTCGAGCTGAGGCTGTTCGGCCGCGAGCGCGTTCATGTAGCGCACGAGCAGGCGCGCCGACGGGCTGTCCTGGAGGGAGGGCAGCGTCGACACCGCGCCCAGCCGGGGGCAGACGGCCAGCACGCGCGAGCGCGGGAACAGCAGGGTCCGCTTGTGGAAGGGCTCGACGATCTCGATCTCCGTCGGCTGCAGGCCGTCCCACAGGACCATGGCGCCCGGCTCGAGCGCCATCTGGCGATCACCCTCGCGGACGAGCTCGACGCCGCGACCGACGAACTGGAAGCCGAGCACGTCCTCGTGGGGGGCCGGCGAGGAGCTGCCGATGACGGCGTCGCCCCGATGGCCGACGAACGGCGAGGCGGCGCAGTCGAGCAGCATCAGGTCGCCGATGGGCCGCCGGGTGACCGCCGCCGCGAACGTGGCGGGGGTGCGGCGGGTGGCCCGCACGTCGAACGCCAGGTGGGTGTCGGCGAGGATGTCCGACCAGGATCTCAGGCGGCCGACGACGTCATTGCCGCGAGCCCGCCAGCGCTGCGCCGCCCACGACGGGGCGCCGCGCGCATCGCGCACCTTCGCCTCTGCTGGAGCCATACCTTTCATCCCTCCCGACGGGCCAACTGGCCCACCTATCCTATTGCAGCCTCATGGCCGGAGCGCTCGGCGGCCAGGCCGACGAACGAGTCCAGCGCCTTGGGGTCGGCCAGCGCGTCGCGGCTGGCCACGTTCTCGGCGGCCTCGCCCCGCAGGATCCGCTTCACCGGCGCCTCGAGCTTCTTGCCGGTCAGCGTCCGCGGGATGCCGGGGACGACGATGATCTCGTCGGGCACATGGCGCGGCGAGAGCTGGCTGCGCAGGGCCGTCACCACCCGCTTGCGCAGGTCGTCGTCGACGCTCGACGCCGGGCGCGGGCACGACGAACAGCAGCAGCTCGCCCATCCCGCCGCCGGTGTCCTCGAGATGGACGACGAGCGAGTCGGCCACCTCGGGCAGGTCCTCGACGACCGCATAGAACTCGCCGGTCCCCAGCCGCACCCCGCCGCGGTTGAGCGTCGCGTCGCTGCGCCCCGAGAGGATGCAGCTGCCGCGCTCGGTGAACTGGATCCAGTCGCCCTGGCGCCAGATCCCCGGGTAGACGTTGAAGTACGAGTCGCGGTAGCGCTCGCCGTCCTCGTCGCCCCACAGCGCGACCGGCATCGAGGGCAGCGGCTGGCAGATGACCATCTCGCCGCGCTGGTTGATCACCTCGTGGCCGTCCTCGTCGAACGCCCGGGCGTCCACGGCCAGGCACGAGCCGGCGATCTCGCCCTCGTACACCGGCAGCGCCGGGCTGCCGGAGACCAGCCCCGAGCACACGTCGGTCCCGCCCGAGCCGTTGATGAGCAGGATGTCGGGGCCCAGCTGCTCATAGATCCAGCGGTATCCCTCCGCGGGCAGCGGCGAGCCCGCGGTGATGACGATCTTCAGCGCCGGAGACCGAACTGCTCGCGGAGCCGCAGCCCGGCCTTGCGGCAGGCCATCACGTAGGGGGGCGACCCGAGCACCGTCGCTCCGTTGGCATCGGCCAGCCGCCACATCTCGCCGAGGTCGGGCCAGTTGGGATCGCCGTCGAGCATGACGATCGACGCCCGCAGCAGCAGGCAGGAGACGAGCGCGTTCCACATCATCCAGGCGGTCGTCGAGAACCACTGCAGCCGCTCGCCCGGCTTGAGGTTCCACACCAGGCCCTGGCTCTTGAGGTGCTCGACCAGCTGGCCGCCGTGGCCGTGGACGATCGCCTTGGGCAGACCGGTCGTGCCCGAGGAGAAGAGCACGTACAGCGGGTGATCGAAGGGCACGGGATCGAACTCGAGGGGGCCCTCCTCGGCGACGAGCTCCTCCCAGCTGATCGTGTCGGGGACCTCCGCCTCGCCGTAGGGGACGGACACGACGTGCTCGAGGCTCGGCATCTGGGCGCGGATCGCCGCGACCTCGGCGGTCGGTCGATGTAGCGGTCACGAAAGCCGTAGCCGCCGACGCAGAACAGCACCTTGGGCTCGATCTGGGCGAACCGGGCGACGACGCTGCGAGCGCCGAACTCGGGCGCGCAGGTCGCCCAGGTCGCGCCCAGGCTGGCGGTCGCGATGAACCCCACGAGC
Organism: uncultured Solirubrobacteraceae bacterium; assembly: GCA_963800545.1. Classification (GTDB taxonomy): domain Bacteria; phylum Actinomycetota; class Thermoleophilia; order Solirubrobacterales; family Solirubrobacteraceae; genus Palsa-465. Next base: position 258,497 of record CAWDBJ010000001.1, on the reverse strand, counting down.
GTCTCGGGGATGTTCGGCAGGTAGGCGACGACGCGGTCGCCGCGCCCCACGCCCAGCCGCTGCAGCCCGGCGCGGGCTCGGGCGACGCGGGCGCGCAGGTCGCCGAAGGTCAGCTCCTCGGGCGCTCGCGTCTGGGACTGAGCGACGACCGCCACGCGGTCGAGGTCCTCGTCGCGGCCCACGAGGTGCTCGGCGTAGTTGAGCTGGGCGCCGGTGAACCACTTCGCGCCCGGCATGACGGTTCTCCAGCACGCGGTCGTAGCCGCGCGCCCGCCTTGACCTCGAAGAAGTCCCAGATCGCGCCCCAGAAGCCCTCGAGGTCCGTGATCGACCAGTGGCGCAGGGCCCGTAGTCCTCGAAGTCCAGGCCGCGCTCCTCGCGCAGCCACTCCATGAAGCGGCCGACCTCGGTGCTCTGGCGCAGGTCCTCCCGGGGCGACCACAGGATGTCTCCGATCATCTCCGCCTCTCTGTCCTCATTCGTGCTTCCTGGCACTGGATTCTGACAGCGGTCGGATCCCAGCGCGGAACGCCGAGCGCGTGCTCCTGCAGGTCGATTGCCGCCTGGATCAGCGCCGCCTCGGCGCCGCGGGCGGCGATCAGCGAGACCCCGGCGTTCCAGGTCACCGGCAGCGCCGCCACCGGCATGCCGGTGAGGTCCCACAGCGCGGTCAGCGCGATCATCGGATCCCCCGGCCCGCCGGCGTGTCCGCGCTCGTAGCCGGGGCCGCGGCCGTAGGGCTCGATCGGCAGCGTCGGCTCGAGCACGAGGTCGACCCGGTGCTCGGCCATCCAGTCCTCCCAGGCGGCCGCGCCGGCGGCCCGGCGGCGCTGGGCGGCCAGGTAGGCGCCCGGCGTCGGTGAAGTCGCCGGGCGGCCTCGACGAACTCGGCGATCGCCGGCCGGTAGCGATCGTGGCGCTCGGCGTAGTCGCGGTGCTGGGCCCACGACCTCGGTGAGAAGGATCGGCTGAGGTCGTCCAGTCAAGCGTCCACGGCGCCGTGCGCTCGATCACCCGCGCCCCCAGGCGCTCGCACGCCGTCCGCGCGTCGTCGAGCGCGCGCTCGATCACCGGCTGCGTGCCGGCGCGCTCGACGCGGTCAGTCAGGGCGACGGTCACGCCCTCGAGCGGGCGCGGACCCGGGCCGCGCGCTCTGCGGCAGGGCGCGAGCGGCGCCGGGCGGCGGGGAGAGGGGATCGACCGGCGGGCCGCCGTCGGCCATCGCGGCCAGCAGGGCCGAGCAGTCGGCGATCGTCCGGGCCATCGGGCCGGGATGGTCGAGGCTGGCGGCCAGCGGGATGATGCCGTCGAGGGGCAGGCGCCCGTGCGTCGGCTTGATGGCGCTCGTTCCGCAGCATGCCGAGGGGATGCGCAGCGAGCCGCAGGTGTCCGAGCCCAGGGCCGCGGGCGCCATCCGGGCGGCCACGGCGGCGGCGCTGCCGCCGCTCGACCCGCCGGCCACCCGTCGAGGGCCCACGGGTTGCCGACCTGGTCGGTCGTCCCCCCGGCGGCGAACTCGTGGGTGTGGGTGTGGCCGAGCGCCACCATCCCCTGGGCCTCCAGCCGCGCCCACACGGCGGCGTCCTCACCGGCGACGTGGCCCTCGAGCACGCGGCTGGAGGCGGTCAGCGGCAGCCCGGCGATCCCGTAGAGATCCTTGATCGCCAGCGGGATGCCGCACAGCGCGGGCGCGGCGTCGCCGTCGCGCTCGCGGCGGGCGTCGGCGGCCGCGCGCGGCCTCGCGCGCGCGCTCGGGATACAGACGGACCCAGGCGTTGATCGCGCCCGGGGCGCCGTCGAAGCTGGGCGGCCCGCCGTTGACCCGTTCGATGGCCGCCAGGCAGGCGTCGGTCAGCTCCAGCCGCGGTCAGCTCCCGCGCGGCCAGCAGGCGCTGGCCGCCTCGAGCAGGCCGAGGTCGGCCGGGTCGGTCACGTTCTCAGCCTGTCCTGCAGTCCCCTCAGCGGCACGGTATCTCTCCCTCCTCGCAGACGTCACCGTGCGCCGGTTTCGTACGCATGGTGACCGGATGTTCTCAAAGCGTACGTGATAGCGTTGGCCCGGGAGAGCTTCCCCGTGCCCCGAGGATGATCGACCACGCGCACACCGCCACCGCGCAGTCACCGCCCGAGAACCGCGAGCGACCGGTCGCGGCGGTGAGGACCGTGCGAGAGGCAGTCTTCGATGTCATGCGCCGGCTGGAGATGACGACCATCTTCGGCAATCCGGGATCGACGGAGATCCCGTTCCTCACCGGCCTGCCCTCCGACATCCACTTCGTCCTGGGCCTGCACGAGGGCGCCGTGGTCGGCATGGCCACCGGCTACGCCCTCGCCCGCAACCAGCCGGTGCTCGTCAACCTGCACACCTCCGCCGGCCTCGGCAACGCCATCAACGCCATCGCCAACGCCCGCGACTCCCGGGCGCCGCTGGTCGTGCTCGTCGGCCAGCAGGACCGCCGCCAGCTCGCCTACGAGCCGTTTCTGGCCGGCCGCGCGCTCGAGAAGCTGGCCGGCGAGTACCCGGTGTGGACGATGTCCCGCCGCCGCCCCCAGGACGTCCCCGGCGCGGTGGCGCGCGCCTACAACGAGGCCGTCAGCCAGCGCGGGCCGGCGCTCGTCGTCGTGCCCATGGGCGACTGGCTGGTGCAGGCCGACGAGCACGCCGCCGGGTGGCCGGAGCGGACGGTGCGCGCCGCGGTGACGGCGCCCGCCGAGGTCGGCCGAGCTGGCCGAGATGATCGACCGCGCGCGGCGCCCGGCCATCGTCGTCGGCCACGGCGCCGACAGCGCGAGGCCTGGGAGGCGCTGACCGCCGTCGCCGAGCGCCTGTCGTGCCCGGTGTGGCAGGAGTCGTTCACCCGGCGAGTCGGCTTCCCCCAGGACCATCCGCAGTTCGCCGGCCATCTCCCGTGGCAGCGGGCCGCCATGCGCGAGACGCTCGGCGCCCACGACCTCGTGGTCACCGTCGGCACGAGCGCCTTCCGGCTGTACCTGATGGACGACGACGGGCCGATGGTGCCTGCCGGGACCCGGGTGGCGGTGCTCACCGACGACCCCGCCGAGGCCCATCGCAGCCCCTGCTCGCTGGCGATCGTCGCTCCGGTGGCCGCCGCCTGCGCGGCGCTCGCCGAGCAGATCGCGCCGCGCGACGAACCGGCTGCTCCCGGCCCTGCAGCGCCCGCCGGCAGAGCCGCTGCCGGCCGACGGCGAGAGCCTCCAGGCCCCCCATGTGCTCGACGCCCTGGCCCAGCGCCTGCCCGCCGAGGCGGTGCTCGTCGAGGAGACCCCCTCCAGCCAGCCCGAGCTCTACCGCCGGGTGGCCGTCCGCTCGCCGGGCGGATACATGGCCTGTGGGAACGGCGGGCTCGGCTTCGGGGTCGCCGGCTCGATCGGGCTGCGGATGGGCAACCCGAGCCGCCCGGTGGTCGCGGTGGTGGGCGACGGCTCTTCGATGTACGCCATCCAGGCGCTGTGGAGCGCCGCTCACTACGAGGTCGGCGTGCTCATCATCGTGATGGCCAACGGCCGCTACAAGGTGATGGACAACCTGGCGCGCCAGGTCCAGGCGCCCGGCCGCCTGGCCGGCCTTCGGCTCGATCGACATCGCCGGGATCGCGCGCTGCCTCGGCTGCCCGGCGATCAACGTCAGCACCCACGAGGAGCTGATCGCCACCTTCGACGAGGTCCTGCCCGGATTGACCGCGCGGCGCGAGCCGCTGCTCGTCGAAGTGGCGCTGAGCTGAGCGCGGCGACGCGGGTGGCCGGCGGGCCGGCCCGCCGTCAGATCGTCGTCCTGGCGGCACTCTCGGCGTTCGGCCCGCTGTCGTTGGACATGTACCTGCCGGGCCTGCCGTCGCTGACCCATCATCTGCACGCCGCCGCCTCGACCGGTCAGCTGACGATCACCGCCTGCATGCTGGGTCTCGGCGTCGGCCAGCTGATCGCCGGGCCGCTGTCGGATGCTCGTGGTCGCCGCGGCACCCTGCTGACGGGGATCGCGGCCTACGGCGTCGCCTCAGTGGCCTGCGCGGCCGCGCCGAGCATCGGCCTCCTCGTCGGCGCCCGGCTCGTCCAGGGGATGGCCGGGGGCTTTGGGATCGTCGTCGCCCGGGCGATCGTCCGCGACCTCTCGGGCGGCGTCACGGCGGCCCGGATGTTCGCGCTGCTGATGGGCATCACCGGCGTGGCCCCGGTGGCGGCGCCGCTGATCGGGGGTCAGGTGCTGCTCGTCACCTCCTGGCGCGGGGTGTTCGTCGTGTTGGCGGCGCTGGGGGTCCCGCTGCTCGTGGCCACCGCCGTGATCCTGCCGGAGACGCTCCCGGCAGCCGAGCGCCACACCGGCGGTCTGCGCGCCACCGTGGGCACCTTCGGGCGCCTGCTGCGCGACCGCTCCTACAGCCCCTACGCGCTGGCCTTCGCCCTCTCCTTTGCGGCGATGTTCGCCTACATCGCGGGATCCTCGTTCGTGCTCGAGGACATCTACGGGATCTCCCCGCAGGTGTTCAGCCTCATCTTCGCCGTCAACTCCGGGGCGCTGATCGCGATGTCGCTGCTCAGCGGTCGCCTGGTCGAGCACATCGGCCCGACCGTTCTTTTGCGCCGCGGGCTGTGGGGCACGTTCCTGGCCTCCGTGGCGCGCCCTCGTCGTCATCGCCGCCCACGGCGGGCTGGGCTGGCTGCTGGCGGCCTTCTTCGTGCTCCTGGCGGCCAACGGGATCGTCCTGCCCAACGGCACGGCGGCCGCCATGGGTGGCTCGCGGCAGGCGCTGGGGTCGGCCTCGGCGCTGCTCGGACTCGGTCAGTTCGGGCTGGGAGCGCTCGTCGCCCCGCTCGTCGGCCTGGCGGGCAGTCATGACGCGCTGCCGATGGGCATCGTCATCGCGACCGCCGGCACGGCCGCCCTGGCCGTCGACCGGCTGTTCGCGCCCAGGGCGCTGCGGCCGTCTGTCGTGCGCGACTCCCCCGACTCGGGGAAGGTTGTCCGTCCTGAGGCCGGAGAACACTCCCCGAGTCGCGGACGGTGCTGACTCGGGGAAGGTTGCGCCCAGGGCGGAAACGCTCCGAGTCAGCCGACGTGGCGGCGGCCTCGCGCACGACGGCCGCCGCGGCCTGGAGGGCATCGTGCTCCTCGCCGGCCAGGGGCCACTGCTCGATGGCGCGCACGCCGCCGGCTCGATCACGACCGGCACGCTCAGCGAGACGCCATCGATGCCGTACTCGCCGCGCAGCATCACGGAGGCCGTCCACAGCTCCTCCGATCCCTGACGGCAGGCGGCCACCATCCGCGCCACCCCGAGGCCGGAGGTCCAGGTCGAGGAACGGCCGGAGTCCAGCGCGACGTGGCGCCCGTACCACTCGCGCAGCCACCGGCGGACGTCCTCGGTCTCACGCCCGTCAAGCGCGGCCGCCACCCCGTTGACCCGCACCCGGGAGAAGAGCGGCACGGCGGCGTCACCGTGCTCGCCGAGCGTCCACGCCTCGACCGCCCCGGCCTCCACGCCGAGGCGCTGGCCGATTGCGGTGCGCAGCCGCAGTGAGTCGTTGAGGGTGTAGCCGAGCAGCCGCTCGCGGGCCATCCCGGTCCGGCGCGCCGCCCAGGTGCACAGCGGGTCGACGGGGTTGGTGACGACGATGAGGATCCCCGGCCAGCCGGCCGGCACCGCGTCGAGCACCTCGGCGACGATCCGCGCGTTGTCGGCCAGGTAGACCATCCGCGACTGGTTGACGGTCAGCGGCGCCGAGGCGGCCACCACGGCGATCTCCGCGCTCGCCAGGTCGGCGAGCGTCCCCTCGCGCACTGTGCTGCCGGGACGCTGCTCGAGCACCTGCTCGAGGTCCCACAGGTGGGAGAGCACCATCGAGCGATCGCGGTCGATCGCCACCACGTCGCAGTCCAGGGGACCGGCCAGCAGGTTGAACATGACCGAGGCACCGACGCCGCCGCCGGCGCCCACGACCGCGATCGTCAAACAGGCACCCGATCACCGGCCGAGCGCGGCGCGAAGTAGCCGTGATCCCCGGAGCTGAGATAGGACGCCAGGCGGCTGGCCAGCGACATGATCGTCAGCGACGGGTTGACCGACAGAGTGCTCGGCACCACGGAGCTGTCGCCGACGAACAGCCGCTTGACGTCGTGCGATTCGGCATGGGCATCGACGACGGATCGCTCCGGGTCAGAGCCCATCCGGCAGCCACCCTGGACGTGGGTGCTCGACTGGCTGGAGGGGAGCACGCGCCGGGCGCCGGCGGCCAGCAGGGCCTCGCGGGCGAAGGCCACGGCGGCACGGTCGCGCTCCTGCTCGACGGGGCTCCATTCGTAGGTGTAGCGGTCGCGGCCCGCCTCGTCGATCCACGCGCGGCCGTGGTTCTCGTCCGTGACCATCGTCAGCAGGCCGCTGTAGTAGCGATAGCGGCTGGTCGCCTCGTTGAGCGCCCGGCCCCACATCGGCAGCCCGTCCTCGTCGCACAGCATCACCCCGAACCCGATCGGGTCCTGGATGGTGGCCGCCTCGATGATGAAGCCGCCGTCGGCGTCCTTCTGGAACTTCATGCAGTGCGCGGTGATCGGATAGACCATGTGCGCGTCCTGGGGCTCGTCGAACAGACCGACGATGATCCGGGCCGGATGCCAGCCGACGTGGTGGCCGACCAGCCGCGAGCTGGCCGAGCCGCCGGCGGCCTCGACGATCCCCGAGCGCAGCAGCAGCTGCGGGGTCGCCATGGCGCCGCCCGCGACGACGACGACGTGGGCATCGGCCCGCGCCGCCTGGCCGTCGGCGTCGACGTACTGCACGCCGGTCGCCTCCGGGCCCGCACCGCGGTCCTCGATGACGATCCGCGACACGGTGGCGCCGGCGCGCAGCGTCAGCCGCCCCTCCACCCAGGGCGGATGGATGTAGACGTTCATCGAGTTCTTGCCTGCGTTGGTCGGGCAGCCCTGCAGGCAGGAGCCGCAGCGCATGCAGTTGGCGTCGGTGTAGGACATGACGGACTCCAGCTCGGCATCCAGGGAGGCAAAGCCCGGGGCCACGGTGGTGACGCAGGTCTGCCAGTCCGAGCGCTCGCGGACGCCGAGCTGGGCCTCGACGCGCTCGAGGTGGGGCGCGAGGTCGCCGGCGTCAAATGGCCGGCCGTCCTCACCGAGCAGGCCGGCGGCGGCATGCCATTTGGCGTAGTCCTCGTCGGAGGGGCGCAGCGCCACTTTGGTGTTGACGGTGCTCGTCCCGCCGACGCAGCGGCCGCGGATGACGGCCAGCGGCGGGGCGCCGGGACCGGCCGGCTCGACGAGCGTGGGGGGAACCAGATGTCGTGGTTGGCGTGGGCCTCCCAGCGGGTGAAGTCGGCGGCCGTGCGGTGCGGTCCGGCCTCGAGCAGGAGCACGCTCGCTCCGCTGTCGGCGACCTCGCCGGCGACCAGCCCGCCGCCGGCGCCCGAGCCCACCACGATGACGTCGAAATGCTCACCGGCGCTCATGACCGCACTCCCAGATAGGACCAGTCCTTGATGATCCGCGTCGCCAGCGGCGGCGCGAAGCCGATCTCCGCCCACGCCCCCGGGCCCGCGGCGCCGGGGGCGACGAAGTCCGAGTAGTAGGCCTCGCACGCCATCGCCCGCGCGAGGCCGAAGGCCGGGGTCAGGGCGTGGGGGGCCAGCGCCTCGGGACCCTCGGCGGCCGGCCCGGCCAGCTCGTCGAAGGCGGCCAGCGCCGCCGCCCGTGTCGCCTCGTCCATCCGCGCCAGCACGGCGTCGATGTAGACCTCCGCGCCGACGCGCGCGCAGCCGGGGACGATCTGCTCGCAGACCGTCTGCACCGCCTGGGCGCGCGATGCGTCGAGGACGTGCAGCTCGCTCACCGGATCACCACCTTCATCACCTCGGTTGGATTGCTCATGGCAAACGCCATCGCCTCGGGCGCGTCGGCCAGGGTGAACTCGTGGCTGATCATCTGGCCGACGATCGCGGGGTTGCGCTCGACGACTGCCACCGCCTCGGCGAAGTCCTCAGGCGTGCAGCAGCTGACGCCGAGCACGTCGAGCTCCTTCTCGGTGAGGCTGCCGATCCGCAGCGTCACCTCGTGGCTGGACATGCCGACCTGGGCGGCGCGCCCGGCGGAGGCGAGCATGTCGACCATCGCCCGCACGGCGGCGGGGACGCCGGTGGCGTCGATGGCGACGGCCGGCCCGGCCCCCCCGGACCATCTCCGGGCTGCGCCGACGACGGCCTCGGCCTCGGCCCAGACGAGCGTCTGCGCGCCCATCGAGGCGGCCAGCTCCAGGCGCGCGGCCTGGAGGTCGACCATCAGCACGTCGGCGCCGATCTCGCGGGCGACCAGGCAGGCGCACTGGCCGATCGGCCCGGCGCCGAGGATCACCACCTTCTCGCCGGCGGCCACCCGGGCCCGGCGCACCGCACGCACGGCGATCGACACCGGCTCGGCCATGGCCGCCAACCCGCCGTCGTCGACGGCGATCGGGAACACCTGATCCTGGCCGATGGTGAACCGCTCCTGCAGCCCGCCGTCGATGTGCACGCCGATCAGACGGAAGTTGTCGCAGGCGTTGGGCCGCCCGACGCTGCACGGATAGCACTCGCCACAGGCGTGGATCGGCAGCAGCGCCACCCGCTGGCCGACCGCCAGCTCGGGCCGGCAGCCCTCACCAAGGGCGGCGATGATCGCGCCCACCTCGTGGCCCTGGACCCGGGGGAACGTCCCGCCGGCATCCTCGGAGAGCTCGCCGAGGAAGATGTGGTAGTCCGAGCCGCAGATGCCGACGGCCTCGGGCGCGACGACGACCTCCCCCGGGCCCGGGGCGCCGGGCTCGGGACGCTGCACGACGGCCATCGAGCGGACGCCCTGGGTGACGGCGGTCAGCAAGGCCCGGTCACCCCCTCGCCGCGACGTTGATCTCGACCCGCGCCCCGTCGGGGTCGGAGAAGAACAGCTGGCGGGGACCGCCGCCGGGCACGTCGTTGTGCACCGCCGGCACGCCGGCTCGCTCCAAGCGGGCGCAGGCACCGTCGTAGTCGTGGTCGACGAAGGCGATGTGGTCGACCGGCCCGGGACCGTCGGCGTGGTCGGGGACGGTCAGCCCGAGGGTTTCGGCGTGCGCGCGGTACTGGCGGCGGTCGGCCACGTGCAGGCAGCAGCGGCCGCCGGCGTACAGCCAGAAGCCATCGAAGGCGAGGGGCGGCCGGGCGCCGGTGCGCAGGCCGAGGGCACCTTCGTAGAACTCGCGGGAGCGCTCGATGTCAGCGCACAGCACGAGCACGTGATCGAGCGCGCTGACCCCGAGGGGTCGCTCATCCGCTCGTCGGCAGGCTCTCGCCCGATACCGTCAACGGCACCGCCGGGGCCTCGCCATCGCCCCGCAGCAGGTAGGCCGAATGCAGCAGGTCGGGCTTCTCGCGCAGCTCCTGCGCGGTGCCCGAATACTGGATGCGGCCGCCCTCCATCACGTAGGCGCGGTTGGCCAGGCCGAGGGCGACGGCCGCGAACTGCTCGATCAGCAGGACGCCGATGCCCGCCTCGGTCAGCGTGCGCAGCGTCGGGATGAGCCGCTGGACGACGACCGGGGCCAGCCCCAGCGAGAGCTCGTCGATGATCACGAACTCCGGCTCGGAGACGAGCGCCTGGGCGAGCACCACCATCTGCTGCTCGCCGCCCGACAGCGCGCGCGCCGGGTTGGCGAGGCGCTTCTGGAGCTCGGGGAACATCTCGAGCGCCCGTTTGCGCCCGGCCGCGCCCTTGTTGCCCGGCAGCGAGTAGGTGGCGACCTTGAGGTTGTCCTCGACGGTCAGCTCGGGCAGCAGCCGCCGTCCCTCGGGGACGATGGCGATTCCGGCGCGGCGGATCTGCTCCGGCCGGCGCCCGGCCAGCTCCCGGTCGCCGAGGGTGATCGAGCCGGCCTTGAGGGGCAGCACCCCGCCGACAGCCAGCACCATGCTCGACTTGCCGGCGCCGTTGGGTCCCAGCAGCGCGGTGACCTCGCCGGGCGTCACCTCGATCGACAGGTCGCGCACCACGTCGCGACCGCCGCGGGCGATCGTCAGGCCGCTGAGGTGCAGAGACTCGCTCACGCGTTGACCTCCTCGGTTCCGAGATAGGCGCGCACGACGTTCGGGTCGCGCAGCACCTCCTCCGTGGGACCGGAGGCGATCAGCTTGCCGAAGTCGAGCACCGCCGTGTTGGCACAGCAGCCGGAGACGAGGCTCATGTCGTGGTCGACGAGGATCGTCAGCGCGCCGGTGCGCTCCGGGATCTGCCGGATGACCTCGCCCATATGGGCGGTCTCCTCGTCGGGGAGCCCGGCCGCCGGTTCGTCGAGCAGCACCAGCCGGGGCTTGCCGACGATCGCCCGGGCCAGCTCGACCAGCCGCCGCTCGCCGGCACCGAGGGTGCCCACCCGCTTGTAGGCGGCGTGCTCGAGGCCGACGATCCCGATCGCCCCGAGGACATCGCCCCGGCGATCGGAACCGGCCACCTTGGAGTGCTCGGCGATCATGCCGACGTTGTCGTAGACGCTGAGCCCCTCGATCGCCTGCTCGGTCTGGAAGGTGCGCCGCACCCCCCAGCGGGCGCGGCGGAAGTGCGCCATCGACAGCAGGTTGTCCCCGAACGCCGAGACGGTGCCCGCGCTGGGGCGCACGAAACCGGAGAGCACGTTGAAGAAGGTCGTCTTGCCGGCGCCGTTGGGGCCGATCAGCCCGCACGTCCCGGACTCGAAGCGGACGGCCATCCCGTCCAACGAGGTGACGCCGCCGAACTTCACCGTCAATCCCGAGACCTCGATCATGACGTCGCTGCCTTGGCCCGGCGGCGCGGCCGCTGACCTTGTTGTAGAGCTTGGCGACGTCCTTGGGCATCTGATCGACGACCCCCGCGGGCGCGGTCGTCAGCACCTGCAGGACGCCGACGCCGAAGAGGATCGTCAGCCAGTCCGGGGAGATGCCGACGTCGTTGAGGATCGCCGGCAGCAGCTGGAAGAACAGGCCGGCGACGACCGCGCCCCACAGGTTGTAGGCGCCGCCCATGAGGACGACCGCCAGCAGCGTGATCGAATCCTGCGTCTGGAAGTCGATCGAGTAGAGGTAGCGGGCCGCTCCGGCCAGCAGGCCCCCGGCGACGCCGGTGACGAACGAGGCCAGGGCGAAGGCCCACAGCTTGTAGAGCGTGGTGTTGATCCCCGCGGCCAGGGCGGCCGGCTCTGACTGGCGGATGGCCGCCCAGGCCCGTCCCGGCCGGGTCCGCAGGTGGACGAGGACGAGGAGGAACATGACCGCCGCTACGACCACCGCATAACGGAAGAACGCCGGGTCGCTGGTGGCGATGCCCGGCCGGCGGATCGGCGGGATGTGGACGAGCGCGCCGTTGTAGCCGCTGAAGCCGCTGCCGCCGTTGGGGAAGTTCAGGGTGGCCAGCACGACGGTGATCGCCCCGGCGAGCATCAGCGTGATCAGCGCCAGATAGAGGCCGCGCATGCGCAGCGCCGGCAGGCCGACGAGGGTGCCCAGCAGCATCGTGATGACGCCGGAGGCCAGGAGCACCACCTCGTAGGGCAGTGACGTCCCGAACAGCAGCCGCGCGGCCACCCAGGCGCCGATCGCCAGCACGGCCGCCTGACCGAGGGAGATCAGTCCCACCCGGCCGACGAGGACGCCGAGGCCGACGGCCACGATCGCGTAGATCGCGACCTGGGTCAGCGCGTCGACGTAGTAGAGGCTGAGGATCTGCGGCAGGAGGAAGATGACGAGCAGCACCAGGATGGCGGCGACGACGCCATTGATGAGCTCGCGGCGCTCGAAGCGCGGCGGTGCCGGCGGCTGCGAACCGGTCTGCGGCGAGGTGCTGGACAGCTCGGCGGTGCTCATCCTCAGAACTCCTGCCGGGCCATGGAGAGCACGCGGCGGCGGTTGAGGATCAACAGGGCGGCCGCCGCCAGGACGAAGGGGGTCATGTCGCGGTAGCTGCTCAGCGACTCGATGGGGGTGAGCAGGGCGGAGACGAGGCCGATGACGATCGCCGCCACGAAGGTGATCCAGATCGAGCTCAGGCGGGCGATGAGCGCGGCCGACAGCGACGAGATGACCAGGAAGGTCAGCGTCGTCGCGTCGAGCGCGACGAGGTCCCCGAGGAGGATGCCGGCCACGCCCGACAGGATCCCACATCCGAACCACGCGGCTGCTTCCACCCGCCGCACGGGCACGCCGAGGGTGGCGGTGATCTCGCGGTCGTTGGCCATCGCGCGCATCGCCGTCCCCAGCTTGGAGTAGCGCAAAAACAGGGTGGTGACGATGGTCAGCACGACCCCGATGGCGACGGCGATCACGTCGGTGGTGGTGACCTGCACCTGTCCGATGAGGAAGCCGTGGTTGTCGGTGGGCAGCGTGATCGCGCGCGATGCGCCGCCGCCGGAGGTCCACAGCAGGTCCATCGCACCCAGGAGGATGAGCGTCAGCCCCAGGGTGGCGGTCGCTTTGACCAGGGGATCACGACCGGCCAGGGCCCGGCCGAACACCATCCCGTAGGCGAGCGTCACCACGCCGCCGAAGAGGACGCACACCAGGTAGGCGAGCCACTGGTTGACCCCGGAGTGGTTGATGAGCTGCCATGCGATCAGAGCGCCGAACGCCCCCACGGCACCGAACGACAGGTTGAGAACGCCTGTCGTCCGGTACAGCACGATCATCCCGACGCCGGATAGGGCATAGACCCCTCCCAGCGCCAGTCCCGTGACCACGAACGATTGCTCGTCAGTCCACGAAGGGAGAGAGAGCGCGAGGTGGATGAGTGGGTGCATGTCTGTTCAGCGTTCCAATCGCATGGCTGCTCAGGCGGTGATCAGCTCGGCGAGATGCCGGCTGCCTTGGCCGCCGAGTGGTACTGGGCGATCTGCGGATCCGACGAGGGGATGGGGGTGCATCCCTGAGCCGTCACCATCTTGCCGTTGGACGGCGTGGTGGTGTAGTCCGCGTTGTTGGGGATGTGCAGGGAGACCTTCCCGTATGTCCACGGCTCACACAGGAGCTCTGTCTTCTGCTCCTTGATCGACTGGATGGCTGCGTTGACGGTCTTGATCGTGTACGGGCCCTTCACCGTCTCCAGCGCCTGGGTGAGGAACTTCCCGAGCAGGAAGCCCATCTGGCTGAACGAGCCGACGCCACCCGCGACGCTCTTTCCGTACTTGGCCAGGATCGCCTTGTAGAGCTGCATCTCCGGCCCGTTGTGATCGTCTGGGCTGGCCAGCTCGGCGTTGACGAACAGCTTGTGGTCCCACTTCGGTCCCAGCGCCTTGGCCAGGAAGTCCGTGTTGCACGGTGTCGAGCAGCCCCATGACTTCACGCGATCCTCGAGACCGAGCTTCTGCACGGCCTGGAGGATGACAAGCGCCTCGGGCGGCGTGAAGTTCAACACCACGGAGCCGTCAGGGCCGGCGGCGTGGACGAGCTTCAGGGCGACCGAGCTCGCGTCGTTGATCGGCACGTTCTCCGTCGTCGTCGTGATCGGGACGTTCGCCGCCTTGGCGATCGACGTCGGACCACCGGCGATGTAGCCGGTGCCCGGCACGTTGGACTGATCGAACACGATCTTCTTGGCGTGCACGACCGACAGCGCGTAGTTGACCGCGCCGTCCGAGCTGTAGCGCGGACCCATGTTCACGGCCGCGCTGTTGGGCGTCGACCAGCACTCGGGAGCGATGCCGGCGTCCATCTCGTTGATGCCGAGCTGCTTCCAGTACCCCTGGTCGATGGTGCACTCGAGCAGGTCGAAGACACCGTCGATGGCGACGACGTGATCGCCCTGGATGAGCTTCTTGGCCGCCGCGGCGACCTGGGACGGCTGGGTCTGATCCAGCTGCACGAACAGCTGCAGCGGATGTCCGTTGACGCCGCCGTTGTCGTTGACGCAGTTGAAATACGCCTGGATCATGTTCGGGCCGTCCGTGAAGTCCGTGCCCGGCTGATGGGTGTCGATGGTGCCGACGCGAATCGGCGTGCCGCTGGCCTTGACGCCCGGCTTGGTCCCACACGACGACACATCGCTGGAACCGCCGCTGCTGGCTCCGGTACTCGTCCCGGTGCTTGCGCCCGAGCTGGAGGCGGCCGTGCTGCTGCTGCCGCCGCCTCCTCCTGCACTGCTTGACTTGCTGCTGCTGCTGCCGCACCCGGCCAGAGCCAGTAATGCGACCACCGCAGCGAACGCCAGCATGAGTCGTAACCGCGCGTTCGGGTGGAACTTGCTCACCGACAGTCTCCTCTCCTCAAGCGTATGCCCAGCCAGCCCCGAGATCCGCTCGGAGCCGCGGGCATACTAAACAGCCGAGCGGCTGCATGCAAGAACGAGCTAACACGCCCATAATCGACGCCAGGGAGGCGCCTGGGGGGACGGGCTTGCATGCAGGAGCCGGCCTGGAATAGACTGCGCGCGCTCTCGGGCGCCGGACCGGCGGGAAGGACCGGCCGGCGATCCCATGACGGAGCGGCGATCCCGTGCCCCGGCCAGCGCATCCCACCCACATCACCAAGGCGGTGCTGCGCCTGCGCGAGCTCATCTTCAACGGCGAGTTCTCGCCCGGCGAGCGCATGTCCGAGCTTCCGCTCGTCCAGCGACTCGGGGTCTCGCGCACGCCCCTGCGCCTGGCGCTGGCCGAGCTCGAGCACGAGGGCCTGTTGCGCGGACTGCCGGCCGGCGGGTATGTGGTGCGGGAGTTCACGCGCGGTGACGTCCGTGACGCGATCGAGCTGCGCGGGGTGCTCGAGGGCACCGCGGCCCGCTTCGCCGCCGAGCGCGGGGCCACCGCCCGCGACCTCAACGCCCTGCGGGCGATCAACGAGACGATCGGCAAGCTCGCCCATCGGGCCGACTTCGCCTCCTTCGAACGCTACGTCCAGCTCAACGAGAGCTTCCACGCGCGGCTGATGAAGATGGCGCGCAGCCCCATGGTCGAGCGAGCCGTCGAGGGGATCGTCTCGCTGCCCTTCGCCCGGGCCAGCGCCTTCGTGCTCGCCGACTCCGAGCTGTCGCTCTCCCGTGACCTGCTGATCGTTGGTCATCGTCACCACACCAACCTGATCGAGGCGATCGCGCTGCGCCAGAGCGCGCGGGCCGAGGCGCTGGCGCGCGAGCACGCGCGGGTGGCGCTGACCCACCTGGAGATCGCCGTCGACAACCACCGCGACGAGCTCGCCCGCGTCCCGGGGGCGTCGCTGATCGCGCTCGCCGACCCCGAGCCCACGCCCGAACCCGCCTGAGGACGCCGTCGGCGCCATCAGCCGGGACGCTCGCCGATGGCTGCCGGCTCGACCACGTCGGCCCACTGGACGGCCAGCCGAGCGGCGGCATAGACGTCGTCGGCGTCCGGCCGGTAGGCGTCCTCGAGGGCCGGGCTGAGCGGCACCGGGGTGAACGGCGCCCCCACGCGCTGGATCGGGGCATCGAGATAGTCAAAGGCGGCGTCCTGCAGCTCAGCCGCCAGCTCGGCGCCGAACCCGCCGGAGCGGACCGCCTCGTGGGCGACCACGGCGCGGCCGGTGCGGCGCACGGAGTCGGCGATCGGCTCCAGGTCCAGCGGCACGAGCGTGCGCGGGTCGATGACCTCGGCCTCGATCCCCTCGGCCGCCAGCCGGTCGGCCGCCTCCAGGGCGTCGCCGACCAGCCGACCGAGGGCGACGATCGTCACGTCTGACCCGCGTCTGAGGATCGCCGCCTCCCCGATCGGGATCGGCGCCCGGTCCTCGGGGTCCTCGGGCGCCTCCTCGCGGCGGAAGTAGAGCGACTTGTTCTCCACGAACACCACCGGGTTGGGGTCGGCGATCGCGCTCGCCATCAGCCCGGCCGCGTCGAGCGCCGTCGACGGCATGACGACCTTGAGGCCGGGGATGTGGGTCAGCCACGCCTCGAGGCTCTGCGAGTGCTGAGCGGCCGCCCGCCCGCCCGTGCCGCCCTGGGTGCGGAGCACGAGCGGCACGGACAGCTGGCCCCCGGACATGAAGTGGGCCTTGGCCGCCTGGTTGACGAGCTGGTCCAAGGCCAGGGTCAAGAAGTCGATGAACATGATCTCGACCACCGGTCGCAGGCCGGCCTGGGCGGCGCCGATGGCGACGCCGGCGACGGCGCTCTCGCTGATCGGGGTGTTGAGCACACGGTCGCGCCCGAACTCCTCCGAGAGCCCCAGCGTCGCCTGGTAGGGACCGCCCTCGGCCACGTCCTCGCCGAGCACGATCACCCGCGCGTCGGCGCGCATCGCCCGGGCCACCGCGTTCTGGATCTCGGCCACGAAGGTCGTCGGGGGCATCAGGCGCTCGCGTACACGTAGTGCGCGGCTTCGTCCTGCGTCGGCGGCCGGCTGTCGCGACCGAAGGCGACGGCCTGCTCGACCTCGTCGCGGGCGGCGGCCTCGATCGCCCGGGCGTCGGCCTTGCGCAGCCATCGCTTGCCCACCGCCAGGCGCTCGAGGGCGACGATCGGGTCGAGCTTGGCCGTCTCGGAGTCCTCCAGCGCCTCCCGGTAGGCCTGCTGGTCACCCTCGTAGTGACCGCGGAAGCGGTGGGTGGAGCATTCCATCAGACACGGCCCCTTCCCGGCGCGGGCGATGTCGATGAACTCGCCGGCGGTGGCATGCAGGGCCTCCACGTCGACCCCCTCGACGATGCGGGTCGGGAAGCCGTAGGGGGCGACCACGTCACACACCGACCCGACCTTGGTGTGGGCCGAGCGCGGGGTGAACTCGGCCATTCCGTTGTTCTCGCAGACGAACAGGAGCGGCAGCTCCCACAGGGCGGCCAGGTTGACCGTCTCGTGGAAGTGGCCGGCCTGGACGGCGCCGTCACCAAAGAAGATGGCCGCCACCCGATCGGTCCCTTCGATCTTGGCGGCCAGTGCGTCGCCGGCCGCCATCGGCAGATTGCCCCCGACGACGCCGGTCGCGCCCATCAGGCCGTGGGCGGTGTCGACGAGATGCATCGAGCCGCCCAGACCGTGGCACAGGCCGCCGTGGCGGCCCATCAGCTCGGCCATCGTCTCCTTCATCGGCGCGCCCTTGGCCAGGGCGTGGCCGTGGGCCCGGTGGCCGCTGTAGATGGCGTCCTCGTCGCGCAGGTGAGCGCACACCGCCGCGGCCACGCCCTCGGTGCCGATGCTGAGGTGGATCAGCCCGTGGACCTGGAGCGTGCGGTAGAGCTGCGCGACGCGCTCCTCAAAGCAGCGGATCCGCCACATCGTCTCGAGCAGGCCGCGCGCCGTCGCCTTGTCGAGCGACGGCGCCCGCGCCGTCCGCGTCCTGCGGCGCGCCACCTCAGGCAACCGCGGCCGTTCCGAGCACCTCGCGGACGGCGCCCGCGATCTTGTTCTCGTCGGGCAGCACGAACGCCTCCATCGGCTCTGAGTAGGGGACCGTGGCATCGAGCGCGGTCACCTGCTTGATCGGAGCCTTGAGGGCCGAGAAGCCGTGTTCGGCGATCTCGCCGGCGATGATGTTCGAGGCGGCGGCGTGACGCGGGGCCTGGTCGACGAGGACGAGATGCCCGGTCTTCTCAACCGAGCTGAGGATCGCCGGGATGTCGAGCGGCTGCAGGGTGCGCGGGTCGATGACCTCGGCGTCGATTCCCTCGCCGGCCAGCTGCTCGGCGGCCTCCAGCGCCCGGCCGACGGTCCAGCCGGTGGCGACGATCGTCACATCTGAGCCGGGGCGGCGGATGGCCGCCTCCCCCAGGGGCACCAGGTACTCGCCCTCGGGGACGTCGCCGTGCTCGAGGACGAGCAGGTAGTGGATGAGGTAGAGGACCGGGTTGTCGTCGCGGATCGCCGAGGCGAACAGGCCCTTGGCGTCGGCGGCCGTCGACGGGAGCACGATCTTCAGTCCCGGGATGCCGCAGAACATGTTGTAGATCGAGCCGGTGTGCTGCCCGGCCCAGCCGGCGGTGAAGCCGTAGCCGGCCTTGAGCACCAGCGGCACCTTGACCCGGCCGCCACTCATGTAGCGCAGACGCGGTGCCTCGTTGACGACCTGGTTCATGGCGACGAGCATGAACTCGGCCATCAGCAGCTCGACGACCGGCCGGTAGCCGGCCAGCGCCGCACCGACGGCCATGCCGATCTCGGCCGTCTCGGAGATGGGGCTGACGCGGACGCGCTCTGAGCCGAAGGCCTGGCGCCACTTGTCGTCCTCGGCGGGGGCGACGTCCTGGCCATAGAAGATGACGGTCTCGTCGCGCTCCATCTCGAGGTGGAGCGCCTCCTCGACCGCTGCGATGTAGGGGATCTCACGTGCCATGTCTGGGTTCCTCGCTAGGCGTAGACGTGCTTGAGGGCGTCTTCGGGGGCGGGGAAGGGGCTGTCGAGGCCGAACTGCACCGCCGCCTCCATCTCCTCGCGGGCCTCCTGCGTGATCTGGTCCGCCTCCTCGGTGGACAGCGTGCCCTCCTCGACGAGGCGGGCGCGGAAGCGGGGGACCGGGTCGCCGCGCTTGGCGGCCTCGTACTCCTCGACGTTGCCGAAGGTGGCGATCGCCTCGTGCTCGGGGTAGTGCAGCGGCACGCCGGGCGGGGCGATGAGGTTGCCGTGCGCCGACAGGCGGTAGACCTTGGATTCCACCAGCGTCGGGCCGTCCCCGGCGCGAGCCCGCGCCACGGCGGCGCCGACGGTCTCGTAGACCTCGATGGGGTCGCCGCCGTCGATCGTCACGCCGGGCATCGAGTAGGCCTTGGCCTTGACGGCCAGCGGCTCGCCGGCGGCGGCGTTGGCGTCCTCGTCCTCGGAGCGGGTGGAGACGTTGTAGTTGTTGTTCTCCATCACGAACACGATCGGCAGCTTCCACAGCGAGGCGAGGTTCAGGGACTCGTGGAAGGCGCCCTGCTTGGAGGCGCCGTCGCCGAAGAAGCAGAGGACGACCTGCCCCTGCTTGCGCAGCTGGGCGGCGAGGGCGACGCCCGTCGCCTGGGGGATGCCCTGACCGACGATCCCGCTGGTCCCCATGAAGCCGACGTCGGGGTCGACGAGGTGCATCGAGCCGCCGTAGCCGCCGCACAGCCCGTCCCTGCGGCCGTAGATCTCGGCCATGATCGCCTTGGTGTCCGTGCCCAGGGCGATCGGATAGCCGTGGCAGCGGTAGGTGGCCATCATCTGGTCGGAGTCGTTGAGCGTCGCCAGCGAGCCGACGATCGAGGCCTCGGCGCCATCGGCGAGATGGGTGTGGCCGCGGATGACGCCGGGATGATCCTCGAAGGTGCGCTTGACGCGCTCCTCGAACTCGCGGATCCGCGCCATCTGGCGAAAGATCCAGGTCTTGCGCTCTGCGCTCAGCTCCGCCATGGCGGTCTGGGTATCGGCCAACGGGGACTCCTCTCTCACGCGGCCGCCGGCGCAAACTGCGCCGCGGTCGTCTCATAGGCTCGCTCGAACTGCTCCTCGATGGGGAGGGCCCGCAGATCCTGGGAGAGGACCTCCACCCCCCACGGCCCGGGGTAGCCGGCCTGCTGGCAGGCCGCGACGTAGCCCGGGATGTCGAACTCCCCCTCGCCGGGCAGGCTGCGATGGTTGGTCACCTCGTCGATGGGATCCTCCATGTTCTGAAACTGGCCGTCGGAGAGCTCGACCCAGCCGATGTGCTCGGCGGGGATGGCGGCCACCTCCTCGGGGGCGATCCCCAGCTTGGACATGTGCCAGGTGTCGATGCCGAGCGTGCCGTTGGCGCGGCCGGCCGTCCGGACGAGCTCGAGCGCCGTCGGCAGGTCGTGGACGTTGACGTCGGGCGGCATGAACTCGTAGATGATCGCCGCGTCGGTGTGCTGCGCCGCGTCGTCGCACAGGGCGGCGAAGGCCTCAGCCAGCGTGTCGAGGTCGCAGGGGGTGCCCGGGATGTTGCCCACCTTGATGTGATGGGCGCCGAACGTCGCCGCCACCTCGAAGAGGAGCTGGCGCAGCTCGTCGGAAGCGGTCCGCTCGGGGGTGCCGGGCGCGGCGAAGAAGTCGGCCAGGAACTCGACCTCGAGGTACTTCAGGCCGGCGTCGGCGAAGATCGCCTGCATCTCCTTGAGAGTGCGGCTCTCCAGCTGGTGCAGGGTGTCGGCGTGCCACAGCCCGAGCCCCGTGAAGCCGACCCGCGCCGCCTGCGCGCAGCGGTCGCGCCAGTCGAACAGGCTCCACTCCCGCCCGTAGTGGACCTCCACCGGTCCGGCGCTGGTCCAGTACAGATCCACCAGCTCAAGCTCGCCCATCGACGCTCCTTCTCCTCATTCGGTCGACCGAGGATCAAGCTAGCGGCGGGCACTGCGACCGTCCAGTGTTCGCGCGCACGCCTTCTTGCCGATGCGCGCGCTGGCCGGGCCGGGCTCAGCCGGCGATGGTCAGCAGCGCCTCGATGAGCTCGTCGGGGCGCGACAGCCACGGCGAATGATCCGTGTCGATCTCGATGACCGGATCACACCCGGCGGCGGTGTACATCACCTTCTGGATCGGCGGGCGGATCGCCCGGTCCTGGAGGCAGGAGATATAGGCGCGCGGCAGCGCCCGCGAAGGCCTCTGCGTTCGCCTCCTCGAGCTTGAAGGGCTGGGTGAAGGGGATCACCGGCTGGCTCGCACGCTGGGGCATCGCCCACCCGATCTGCTCGGGCGTGCAGCAGTGATAGAGCGCCTCGGGCGCGCGCTCAGGCGCCATCGTCGCCACCGGCGGATCGCCCTCCACGGTGATGTTGGCCTGGACGGAGTCGCCGGCCGCCTCGGGCAGCTGGGTGATGGCGAGCAGGCTCTGCCCGGGCTGCGGGCAGAAGGCCGAGACGTAGACGAGCTGGGCACCAGGTCCGGGCGCCGAGCTGCCGCCTGGGTGACGGCCATTCCGCCCATGCTGTGGCCGGTCAGCACCGCCGGCGCTCCGCCGGCCAACGCCTCGCACACCGCGTCGGCGTAGCGGGAGAGGGTGATCTCCCCAAGCGGTGTCTGTCGGCGCCCTGGCCCGGGAGGTCGATCGCCTCGGCGGTGTGGCCGGCCGCCTCGAGTCCCGGGATCACCCGCTCCCACACCCAGGCGCCGCCCATCGCGCCATGCACCAGCAGGAACCTCGCCATCGCCGTCTCCCTCCTCGTCGCCGACCGTGCGGCGCGATCCATAAGCGGCCGGTCCCCATATGATGCGCGAGCCCGCAGTGACCGTTCTCTTCGACACGGCGACGCTCGCCCCGGCCGATCGGCCGGAGTCCTGGAACGACGCCCACCGGCGCATCTTCTTTCCGATCGGGGTGCGCTTCACGGAGTCAGACACGCTCCGCGGCCGCATCGAGCAGCTCCAGCTCGGTCCCGTGCGGGCCTTTCGCATCGCCTCGGAGCCCTCCGTCATCGAGCGCACCGTCGCCGAGGTGCGGTCCTTCGACCCCGGCGACTTCCTCGTCGGGACGCTCCTGCGCGGGCGCACGGGCATCGAGCAGGCCGGTCGCTCCGGCGCGCTGGGCCCGCGCGACCTCTCCTCCTGGGACAGCTCGCGCCCCTTTCGCGTGACCCACTTCGAGCCGTTCGAGCTGCTGCTGCTCGTCGTCCCGGAGGCCGTGCTGGGGATGCGGCGCAAGGCGATGCAGGCCCGCACCGCCAGCCGCCTGGCGCCGGGCACGGCGCTGGCCTCCCTGGCGGCGAGCTTCTTCGCCGATGTGTGGGAGGTCGCCGGCGGTGAGCCGGGCAGCCCGGCCGACGAGCTCGCCGAGGGCGTGGTGGCGCTCGTGCGGGCCCTGCACAGCCACCAGCCGGCCGCCACCGCGCCCGTCCGGCGGCTCGGCGGCGACCTGCTGCTCGCCCAGATCCGCTCGTTCATCGAGCGCAACCTCGACGACCCACGGCTCGGCCCCGACTCGATCGCCCAAGCGCACTACATCTCGACGCGCTACGTCCACGCCCTGTTCGCCCGCGACGGGATCTCCGTCTCTGACTGGATCCGCCACCTGCGCCTGGACGCCTGCCGGCGAGCCCTCAGCCGATCCCGCGCAGGCCTCCGTGACGGTGACGGAGATCGCGCGCCGCTGGACCTTCGCCAACCCGGCGCACTTCAGCCGGATCTTCCGCCAGGCCTACGGCGCCACCCCGAGTGACGTCCGGCCGTCGCGCCCTCCCAACGGTTCGCTCTGGGCACAGCATTGTTCGCTGTGCGACTAGCCGCCGCCGGCGGCCCGCCGTATTGTCCGCGCGCAAGGGAGTTCTGAGAGGAGAGCTACGAATGGAGTCAGCCGACGCCTCACGAGCGATCTGTCGTTTCCCAACCCGTACTAGGTGCCCACGCCCGAGGGCTGCGAGGGCTGGGAGGAGATGTACCCGTACTACGCGCTGTTCGACGAGCGCCGCCGCGAGTCCGACGAGAACCGCTTCTGGTTCTGGAACTCGATGCACTTCCCGACGCCCCATCCGGCGTTCGACGTGATCTGCATTGACTCTCCCGTACCAGGCGGTGGGCGCCTGGCAGAACCGGGTGTTCGCCGTCCCGCCGGCCATGGGGATCGACTACCGGGCGGTCAACGGCTACATCTACATCTCCGCCAACCCGGTGACCGACCCGGCGAAGATCGCCGAGCGCGCCGAGTTCTTCCAGAAGCGGGCCGGCCACTACTTCGCCAACTGGTCGGAGCTGTACGGCAAGTGGCGCGCCAAGATGGAGGCGCTGATCGCCGAGCTGGATGCCCTCCAGATTCCCGAGCTGCCCGAGTACGAGCCCGACGAGGTGGCCTTCGACGAGGGACGCAACACCGCCTTCTACGAGGTGCTCAACGCCTATCCGCGCCTGCTGCGCCTCGGCGACCTGATGTGGCAGAACCACTTCGAGTTCCTGCTGCTCGGCTATGGCGCGTACGCCACCTTCGCCGAGCTGTGCAAGGCCGAGCTGCCCGACATCCCCGATCAGCACATCGCCCAGATGGTGGCCGGCATCGACGTGCTGCTGTTCCGGCCCGACGCCGAGCTGCGCCGCCTGGCGGCCCTGGCTATCGAGACCGGGGTCGACGGCGCCTTCGTCGAGGGGCGCACGCCCGACGAGATCGACGCCGCGCTGGCCGGCTCCGAGGCCGGTCGGGCCTGGCTGGCCGAGCTGGAGAAGATCAAGGACCCATGGTTCAACATGGCCACCGGCGACGGGCTGACGCACTACTACCGCAGCTGGCTGGACGACCCGAGCATCCCCTACGCCTCGCTGATCGGCCACGTGGCGGCGATCCGCGGCGGCGACCCGACGGTCGGCTCCACCGAGGAGGTCGAGCGCGAGCGCGACCGTCTCGCCGAGGGCTATGCGGCGCTGCTCTCCGAGGAGTCCCGCGGGCCGTGGAACGACCTGCTGGCCCTGTCGCGCACGGTCTTCCCCTACGTCGAGGAGCACAAGTTCTACTGCGACTACTGGTTCCTCACCCGCTGGTGGAACAAGGTCCGCGAGTTCGGAGCGCTGCTGGCCGACCACCAGCTTCCTCGACGACGGCGAGGACATCTTCCAGCTCTCGCGCCACGAGGTCGCCTCGGCGCTCGATGAGCTGGTGCTGACGTGGGCGACCGGCGGCAAGCCGCTCGGGCCCCCTGCACTGGCCCCCGATCGCCGCCCGCCGCAAGGAGATCCTCGAGAAGCTCAGCCACTGGACGCCGCCGCCGGCGCTGGGCGTCGTCCCCGAGGCGATCAACGACCCGATGACGGTCATGCTGTGGGGCGTCACCACCGAGCGGGTGCGCGAGTGGGCCCGCCAGCAGAAGGGCGGCACGGAGCTCACCGGGGCCGCCGCCTCGCCGGGCGTCGTCGAAGGCCCGGCGCGGGTCGTGCGCTCCTTCTCCGAGATCGCCGACGTCCGCGACGGCGAGATCCTCGTCTGCGGCTCGACGTCCCCCGCGTGGGCGCCGATCTTCACCAAGATCAGAGCGACGGTCACGGACGTCGGCGGCGTGATGTCGCACGCCGCCATCGTCTGCCGCGAGTACGGCCTGCCGGCGGTCGTCGGCACCGGCCGCGCCACCTCGGAGATCCGCACCGGCGAGCCGATCCGCGTCGACGGCTCCGCCGGCGTGGTCACGCTGCTGCGCGACCGCAATGAGCGACGCGGCCCATCCGCGAGCTGGCCGAGCTGCGCAGCGCCGACGCCGCGCCGCTTCGGCGGCAAGAGCGCCGCGCTGGGCGAGCTGATCGCCGCCGGCATCCCGGTGCCCGGCGGCTTCGCGCTCCCGGCCGACTGTACACGGCGGCCGTCGCTCCCTCGGGCTCGACGACCCGAGCGCCCGCTGCGGGGGCGCTCCGGGCGCGATCGCGGCCGTCGAGTCCCGGGCGGTGGCGGACGACGATCAGCCGGCGCTACGCCGATCTGGGCAGCGACGATCCGCCGGTGGCCGTGCGCTCGAGCGCGCTTGGCGAGGATTGCGCCGAGGCGACGTTCGCCGGCCAGCAGGAGACGATCCTGTGGGTCCGCGGGCGCGATGGCCTGCTCGATGCCATCCGGGCCTGCTGGGCGAGCCTCTTCAGCGACGAGGCGATCAGCTACCGCCGCCACCTGGGCGCCGGCGCCGTTGCGCCCGCGATGGGGGTGACGGTCCAGCGGATGGTCGACGCGGCGGTCAGCGGCGTCATGTTCACCTGCAACCCGGTGACGCGGCGACCGCAGCATGGTGGCGTCAACGCCAGCTGGGGGCTGGGCCTGGCCGTCGTCGGCGGCGAGGTGACCCCCGACGACCACCTCGTCTCCAAGGTCACCGGCGAGGTCGTCCGCGAGACGATCGCCGACAAGCAGGTGCAGTACGTCGCGCGGCGCCGACGGCCGCGGCACCGAGCGGGCCACCGTGCGGACGACCGGCGGACCGCCCGCTGCCTGGACGCAGAGCGGCTGGCCGCCCTGCTCGCCGTCGGCGGGCTGCATCGAACGGCACTTCGGATCGCCGCAGGACGTCGAGTGGGCGATCGACCCCGCCGGCGAGCTGTTCGTGCTCCAGGCCCGGCCTGTCACCGGGCTGCCCGAGCGCGAGCCGGCCGCCCGGCCCGGCCTCGGCGATGGACATGGTCATGGGGATGTTCGGCGCCCGTCCCGGGAGCGCGGGCTGATGGCCCTCACCGACGACGACGTCCGCGAGATCCTGCGGATCGTCGACGAGTCAGACGTCGACGAGCTGCGCATCGAGACGGACGGGTTCTCGCTCCATGTGCTGCGCGGAGGGGCTGGTGCGACCGCCGACGCCGGCTGCGTTACAGCACCGACGGCCCCGGCCGGGCCCCGCCCCGGCCGCCTGCCGAGCCCGCCGCCGCCACAGCCCGCGGCCGTCGACCGGACGATGGGACGGTGCGTGGTCCCCTCGCCGATGCTCGGCACCTTCTACCGGGCCGAGGCGCCCGGGGCCGACGCCCTTCGTCGAGGTGGGTGCAGAGCGTCGACGCCGAGACGACGGTGTGCATCATCGAGGTCATGAAGATGATGAACTCGGTGCCGGCGGGCGTCAGCGGGACGATCGTCGAGGTGTGCGCGGAGAACGGCGCAGCTGGTGGAGTACGGCGAGCCGCTGATCCGGGTCAGGGTGGGTGAGGCGATCCGCCGGGTCTTCATCGCCAACCGCGGCGAGATCGCGGTGCGGATCGTGCGCGCCTGCCGGTCGCTGGAGCCTGAGTGCGTCGTCGGGGCCTCGGAGCCCGACATGGAGGGCGCGGCCGCCCGGATGGCCGACCGGGCGGTCTGCCTGGGTCCCGGTCCGGCCGGCCAGAGCTACCTGCGCGCCGAGATCGTCGTCCAGGCGGCGCTCGGCACCGGCTGTGACGCCATCCACCCCGGCTACGGCTTCCTCTCCGAGAGCCCGCGGCTGGCCCGTCTGGCCCGCGAGAACGGGCTGATCTTCGTCGGGCCGCCGGCGCGCGCGATGGAGCTCGCCGGCGACAAGCTGGCCGCCCGGGCGACCGCGCAGTCGGCGGGGGTGCCGGTGCTCCCCGGCGGGGAGGCGCCGACGCCGCAGCGCAGGCCCGCGGCTGGCCGCCGAGATCGGCTACCCGGTGCTCGTCAAGGCGGCCGGCGGCGGGGGAGGGCGGGGGATCAAGCGCGTCGAGGACGAGAGCGCGCTCGACCGCCTGCTGGCGCTGGCCCGCCAGGAGGCCGGCGCGGCCTTTGCCGACGACCGCGTCTACCTCGAGCGGATGGTCTCCTCGGCGCGCCACGTCGAGGTGCAGATCGCCGCCGACGACGACTGCCACATCGTCCATCTCGGCGAGCGCGACTGCTCCGTGCAGCGCCGCTATCAGAAGGTCGTCGAGGAGGCTCCGGCGCCGAACCTCAGCGACGAGACGCGCGCTGTGCTGCAGGATGCGTCCGTCGCCCTGGCGCGCGAGCTCGGCTACCGCAACCTCGGCACGGTCGAGTTCGTCGTCGATCCGGCGACGGGCGAGCCGTTCTTCCTGGAGGTCAACTGCCGCATCCAGGTCGAGCACCCGGTGACCGAGGCGGTGTGCGGCCGCGACCTGGTGGCCCTTCAGCTGCAGATCGCCGACGGCCGGCCGCTCGGTTTCACCCAGGACGAGGTCACCGTCACCGGCCACGCCATCGAATGCCGCCTCAACGCCGAGGACCCGGCCCGCGGCTTCGCGCCCTCGCCCGGGCGGCTGGAGCTCTTCTCCGTGCCCGACCGGCGCCGGGCTGCGCGTCGACACCCATTGCGCACCCGGCGTGCTGGTGTCGCCCTACTACGACTCGCTGATGGCCAAGCTGATCGCCCACCGCGACGACCGCGGCCAGGCGATCGACCTGATGCTCGACGCCCTCGCCGACACTGACGTCGAAGGGGTCGAGACCAACCGCACGCTGCTCATCGAGGTCCTCGGCCATCCCGACTTCCGCGCCGGCGCAGATCACCACTGACTGGCTGGAGCGCGCCCTCACATGACCCGCACGATCGAGTTCATCGACACCAGCACCCGCGACGGCAACCAGAGCCTGTGGGGCGCCACCGGGCTGACCACGCCTGACGTGATGGCGATCGCGCCGACCCTCGACCGCGTCGGCTACCACGCGCTGGACTTCACCTCGAGCACCCACATGGCCGTCTCCGTGCGCTTTCACCAGGAGGATCCGTGGGAGCGCATCCGCCGCGTCAGCGCCGCCATGCCGGACACCCCGCTGGGCATGATCACCCCGGGGATGCGGTTCATCTCGTGGGTGCCGGCGGGCGAGGACGTCATGCGGCTGGCCTTCCGGCTGGTCGCGCGCAACGGCCTGCGACGGCTGAAGATCGCCGACCCCTCCAACGAGCCGGCGCGGATCCGCCGGATCGCGGCGATGGCCCGCGAGGAGGGGATCGAGGAGATCGTCGTCGGCCTCACCTACTCGATCTCCGAGGTCCACACCCACGCCTACTACGCCGCAGCGGGCCGCCGCCCTGGCCGACTGCCCCGACATGGATCGCATGTACCTCAAGGATCCCGGCGGCCTGCTGACCCCGGCCGCCGTCCGCGAGCTCGCGCCCCATCTGCTGGCCGCCGCCGGGGAGCGGCCGCTCGAGCTGCACAGCCACTGCACGATCGGTCTGGCCCCGCTGGTCTACGTCGAGGGCGTGGAGGCCGGCTTCGGCGTCGTCCACACCGCCTCGGGGCCGCTGGGACGGGGCACCTCGCAGCCGGAGGTCGGTGTCCACCGCGGCCAACCTGGAGGCGTCGGGCTTCGCCCACGACCTCGATCTCGAGCAGCAGGCGATCGTCTCCGAGCACTTCGAGCAGCTCGCCCGGGTCAAGGGCCTGCCCGCCGGCGCGCCGCGCGAGTTCGACGCCGCCTACTACCGCCACCAGCTGCCCGGGGGGATGGTGACCACGACCCGGCGGATGCTGACGGAGATGCGCCGCCCCGAGCTGTTTGACGCCGTGCTCGAGGAGGTCACCCGCGTCCGCGCCGAGATGGGCTATCCGATCATCGTCACCCCCGTCTCCCAGTTCATCGCCAGCCAGGCGACCCACAACGTGATCGACGGCGAGCGCTGGCGCAACGTGTCGGATGAGACGGTGCGCTATTTCCTCGGTCACTACGGTGAGCCGCCCGCGCCGGTCGATCCGCAGATCGCCGATCGGGTGCTCGCCCGCCCGCAGGCGTCCAAGCTTGACGAGCTTCAGCCGCTGACCTTGGAGGGCGCCCGGGAGCGCTTCGGGCGGCGGATCTCCGAGGAGGAGCTGCTGCTGCGCCTGACGATGCCCGCCGAGCAGGTCGACGCGATGATCGCCGCCCGCGACGGCACCGGCAACGGGGACGGTGCGGGCGCCGGGCGGGGCACGGGTCCGGGGCCGCTGCCGGCGGCGCGGCCGGGACGCTCGCCGCTCGTCACCCTGCTGCGCGAGCTCCAGCAGCGCGAGTCGATCACCAGCGCCGAGATCGTCTCCGAGAGCGACCGAGTGGTGTGGCGCCGTGCTTGATCTGTCGCCGGTCCGCGGCTTCGTGTTCGACATCGACGGGACGCTCCTGCACCGCGGGCCCGACGGGCGCGGGACGCCCCAGCCGGGCGCGGTCGAGGTCCTGCAGCGCATCCGCGACAGCGGGCGGACGCTCGCCCTGTTCACCAATGGCAGCCATGTCCCGAGCGCGCGGATCGCCCACGGTCTGCGCGAGGACGGCCTCGAGGTGGCAGACGACGAGCTGATCACCCCCGTCGATAGCGCGACCACCTATTTGCTGGACCGCCACCCCGGCGAGCCCGTGCTGCTCTTCGCCTCCGAGGCGGTGGCCGAGCACATGGTCACCCGGGGCGTGGTGGTGGCCGACGGCGAGGAGGCCCGGGCGGTGTTCGTCGCCCACCGCCAGCAGGTCGACCTCGACGAGCTCGACCGCGCCGCGCGCGCCGTCACCGCCGGCGCGCCGCTGCTTACCGGCAGCTACGTCCGCGGCTACGCGGGGGCCAAGGGGATGATCTTCAGCCGCAACTCGATGATCGCCGCCGCCCTGGCCAAGGTCACCGGCGTGCGCCCCCGTGTCCTCGGCAAGCCGTCGCGCCCCGCCGTGGCCGAGCTGCGCCACCGGCTGCAGCTGCCGACCAGCGAGCTGGCGGTCATCGGTGACGACCTCGGCATGGACGTCGCCCTCGGGCGGATGGGCGGCTCGACGACCGTCCTCGTCCGCAGCGGCATCAGCGGCCAGATCGATCTCGACCGCGTCCCCGAGCGCCAGCGGCCCGACGCCACCGTCGACGGCGTCGCCGAGCTGCTCGACTGGCTGTAGCTCCCCGGCCGCAGCCCGCCCACTTGGAGCGGGTTGTCCTCCCTCACCGTTGAGAACCCGCTCCGGGTGGCTGGCCGCTGGCACTTGGAGCGCGTTGTCCACCCTCACCGTTGAGAACCCGCTCCAAGTGGACCCCAGCGGGTGGCCGGCGGCCTCGGAGCGAGCGGATTGGCGACCACCCCGGACCCGCCGGGTGGGTGGTCGCCCAGCGTGAGGAGGGAGCGACGGATTCGCGCCCACGCATGGGATGGCGCCGGGGTGGCCGCCCTGATGTCCGGGTTGCCCAGCGTCCCCAACGCCCGCGACTCGGGGGAGGTTGGGCGCCGTCAGGCCGCGGAACTCTCCCCGAGTGGGCGGCCATCACACGCCAGCCGCGACTCGGGGAAGGTTTGCCGTCCCCAGGACGGCGAAAGCTCCCAGAGTGGCCAGCCCAGGGACTCGGGGAGCGTTTGTCAGCTGCAGGCCGCCAAACGCTCCCAGAGTGGCCGGGCTAGGAGGCGCTGGCGTCGACGATCGCGCGCCAGATCCGCTCGCCGTTGGCGGGCATCTCGACATGGCGCACGCCGAGGTGCGAGAGGGCGTCGACGACGGCGTTGTGGACGGCCGGGGTGGCGCCGATGGTGCCCGACTCACCGATGCCCTTGGCGCCCAGGGGGTTGACCGGCGTGAGGGTCTCCATGGGGACGCGCTCGAAGGAGGGCAGCTCGGCCGCCGAGGGGATGCAGTAGGTCACGAGGTTGCTGTGCTGGGGAGTGCCCTCGGAGTCGTAGCGGACCTCCTCGTAGAGGGCCTGGGCGATCCCCGCGGCCAGGCCGCCGTGGACCTGGCCCTCGGCGATCATCGGGTTGATGATCCGCCCGGCGTCGTCGCAGGCGATCATCCGCACCAGGCGGACGGAGCCGGTCTCTGAGTCAACCTCGACGACCGCCACGTGGGCGCCGAAGGGGAAGGTCGGCTGGGACGGGGTGAAGTCCGTCTCGGCGCTCAGCTCCGTCAGGCGGCCGTCGGCGGCCATGCGGTCGGCCAGGTCGCCCCAGTCAAGCGCCGGCTCCGAGGAGCCGGTCACGTGGAAGCTGCCCGTGTCGAGGTCGAGGACCATGTCCTCGGGGCTGGCCTCGAGCGCGTCGGCGGCCAGCTCCTTGGCGCGGTCGACGAGGATCTCCGACGCCTGGCCGGCGGCCGCCCCGCCGATCTGGGTCGACTTGGAGCCGTAGGTTCCGGTTCCCCGAGGGACGCGGTCGGTGTCGCCGGCGACGACCTGGATCCTGTCGAGGTCGATGCCGGTGCGCTCGGAGACGATCTGGGCGAAGGTCGTCTCGTGGCCCTGACCGTGGGAGAAGGAGCCGGTGCGGACGATCGCGCCGCCGTCCTCGGTGATCTCGACGGCGCCGAACTCGCCCTCGCCGATGCCGTTGGTGATCTCCACATAGACGGAGATGCCGATGCCGAGCAGGACGCTCGAGCCCTCCTGGCGGCGCTTCTCCTGGTCGCGGCGCAGCTCCTCATATCCGGCCTGCTCAAGAGCGCGGTCCAGCGCTCCGCCGTAGTCGCCGATGTCGTAGGTCGCGCCCGCGGCGGTGGTCACCGGGAACCTGTCGTTGGCGATGAAGTTGCGCCGCCGGATCTCGACCGGATCCAGCCCCGCCTCGGCGGCGTACATGTCGATCGCCCGCTCGATCATCTGGGTGGCCTCCGGGCGTCCGGCGCCGCGCACCGGGCCGGTGGGCGTCGAGTTGGAGACGACCGCGGTGATGTCGACCTCGATGGCCGGGATGTCGTAGACGCCCGAGGACATCATCTGGGTCAGCACCGCCAAGAAGGCGCCGATCCCGGGGTAGGCGCCGGCGTCCTGGAGCAGCTTGACGCGCAGGGCCTTGAGCTTGCCGTCGCGCGTGCCGCCCAGCTCGAAGTCGGCCCACTGGGCGCGACCGTGGTGCATGGCCACCATGTGCTCGGAGCGGGTCTCCGTCCAGCGGACGGTGCGGCCGGTCTCGCGGGCCAGCCAGCCCATGAGGATGTCCTCGATGTCGACTCCCTTGCCGCCGAAGCCGCCGCCGACGTCGGGGGCGATCGACGCGGATCTGATCGGGCTCCAGGCCGAGCACGCCGCCGATCGCGCCCTTGTCCTGATGGGGGGTCTGGGTCGACAGCCAGATGGTCAGCTTGCCATCCTCGAACGAGGCCACCGTGGCGCGGGGCTCGATCGGCAGGGCGAGCAGGCGGGGGCTCTCGTTGGCGCCTGAGATGACGATGTCGCAGTCGGCGAACAGGTTCTCGTCGGGGTTCTCGACGGGCATCCGCAGGCAGGTGTTGGAGCCCGCCTCCTCGAACAGCAGGACCTCGTCCTTGACCACCTCGCGGATGTCCGTGATCGCCGGCAGCGGCTCGTACTCGACGTAGACGAGCTCGGCGGCGTCGACCGAGGCGGCGCGCGACTCCGCGAGGACGATGGCGACGATCTCGCCGGCGTAGCGCACCTTGTCGATGGCGACCGGCGGGCGATGCATGCTCTCGTGGGCCTGGATCATCGGCGGCGGGGCGATGGCCGACAGCCCGATGTCGGCGCCGGTGAACACCTGGACGCCGGGGAGGGCGCGGGCCTCCTCGACGTCGATGGACTCGATCGTGGCGTGGGCGGCGTAGGAGCGCACGAAGGTCACATGCAGCGCGTCCTGCGTGCGCTGGTCATCGACGTAGCGTCCCTGTCCGAGGAGAAAGCGCGGGTCCTCGCGGCGGCGAATCCTCTGTCCGATTCCGGTGGCCATGGGCAGTCCTTTCCGACGAGGCCTAACTGATGGCCGGGATTGTGATCAAGGGTGGGGCCGGGCGCCAGCCCGTCCGCGCGAGGACGGTTGTCCGGCAGCGCACGCGGCTCATGGGTCGACGAACTCCGCCGCCTCGTTGGTGAAACCGGCGGCGACGGCGGCCATCTGGTTGGGCGAGCCGATCAGGCCGAGCTGCAGCTCGGCTTCGAGCGACAGCGACTGCGCAGCGCTCGCCGTCCACGACTCCTCGAACAGGCGCTTGGCGCTGCGGACCGCGTCCGGGGAGCGGCCGGCGATCTCGGCGGCGAGGGCGCGGGCAGCGGCCAGGGGATCGTCGCTACAACGGGTGACGACGCCGAGCGCCGCCGCTTCGGTCCCGTCGAACACCCGCCCGGTGAAGGTCAGCTCCTTGGCGACGTCGATCCCCACGAGTCGGGGCAGCGCCCGGGTGATCGCCATGTCGGGGACCAGGCCCCACTTGACCTCCATGACGGACAGCCGGGCGTCGGGGGCGGCGATCCGGATGTCGGCGCCGAGGGCGATCTGCAGGCCGCCGCCGAAGCAGTTGCCGTGCACGGCGGCGATCACCGGCATCGGCAGCGTCGTCCAGTCGCGGGCCGCGCGCTGAAACCAGTTGGGCACCTCGCCGGTCACGCGATCCGTGAGGCCCTGGACACCGCCGCCGGCCTGCATGATGGCGACCACGTCCAGCCCCGAGCAGAAGCTCGGCCCGTCGCCGTGCAGGACGATGGCGCGCACGCCCGGCTCGGTCCGCAGCCGCTCGGTGGCGGCGATGATCTGCTCGAACATCGCCACGTCGAGCGCGTTGTGCTTGTCCGGCCGGCTGAGGGTGACCACCGCGACGTGGTCGGCGATGGCGATCTGGACGCGCTGCGAGTCGGTCACGGGCAGGCGGAGCCTAACCGGTCAGCGGGACCGGCGACACCGCATCGCCGACCCGGACGGTGCCGCCGGACACGACCTCGCCGTAGATCGCCGAACGCCAGCGGCTCCGTGGTGGCTCATCTCGCGGCGGTACTCGCCCAGGAGATCGAGGGTCGGCAGGTCGACGGTCCCGGACTCCGGGTCTCGGCTGGTGATCAGGCAGCGCCCGACGTGGCCGTTGATGGCCAGCGTCGCCTCGCCCACCTGCACCCGGCCGCCCACCCAGGTGTCCTCCTCGTGGGCATCGACGCCGTCGATCTCGATCAGCATCCGGAAGCGCCGCGCATCGAGGCGCTCCCCCTCGGCGGCCTCGGCCAGCCGCCGCAGCGACCCCTGGGAGACGATCGAGGCGGCGCCGGCACGCCCGCGGTCGACGGCGCTGCCGGCGTGGACGATCCGCAACGGGCGACCCAGCTGTTCAGACAGCGCTTCTGACCACGGGCCGCGCAGCTCCCGGACCTCTCGCGGGCGGGAGAAGAAGCGCGTCGGCACGGCGTCGCCGAGCTCCAGCGGCGCCGCCACCCGCGTGCCGTCGGCGAAGGTCAGCGCCAGGGTCTGCTCGTCGTACTCGGGGACGATCGCCTGCAGCTCTCCCAGCTGCTTGCCGTTGACCATCCGGCCGCGATCGTCGATCAAGTAGAAGACCCGGTCCCCGCGCGCGCCGCGCTCTCCGAGCTCGATGGCGTCGACCGTCCGCACCCGCATGCCCTTGACCGGCGTCGTCGTCAGGGCGGTGACGGAGATCGTCATCAGGCGGCCGCCTGCTCGGCCCAGTCGCGGTAGAGCTCCCAGTAGCGACCGCCGGCGTCCAGCAGTTCCTCGTGGGTGCCCTGCTCGACGATGCGGCCGTACTCCATGACGAGGATCCGCGAGGCGTTGCGGATGGTCGACAGCCGGTGGGCGATGACGACCGCCGTGCGGCCCGCGACCAGCCGGCGCAGCCCGTCCTCGATGAGGCTCTCCGTGTGGACGTCGACGTTGGCCGTCGCCTCGTCGAGGACGAGGATCCGCGGGTCGGCCACCAGCGCCCGGGCGAAGGCCACCAGCTGGCGCTGACCGGCCGACAGCTGGACCCCGCGCTCGCCGACCTGGGTGTCGTAGCCGTGCTCCAGCGCGGTGATGAACTCGTCGGCGCCCACCGCCCGGGCGGCGTCGCGAACCTGCTCGTCCGTGGCGTCCGGCCGGCCGAAGGAGATGTTCTCGCGCACCGTGCCGCTGAACAGAAAGCCCTCCTGGGGGACCATCCCCATCTGGGAGCGCAGCGACTGCGCGGTGACGGCCCGCAGGTCGTGACCATCGACGAGCACCGCGCCCTCGGTGGGGTCATAGAAGCGGGCCACCAGCTTGGCGAAGGTCGACTTGCCGGCGCCCGTCTCGCCCACGAGCGCCACCGTCTCGCCGGGCGCGACGTCGAGGTCGATGTCGCGCAGCGCCCACGCCCCGTCGTCATCGGCGCCGTAGCGGAAGGAGACGTCGTCGAAGCGCAACGCGCCCGCGATGCGGGGCAGCTCCGTGGCGTCGGGGGCATCGACGATCTCGGGCTGCTCGTTGAGCAGGGCGAAGATCTTGTCCAGCGCGGCCATGCCCGACTGGTAGGTGGTGTAGAGCTGGGAGAGCTGCTGGATGGGATCGAAGAAGTTGTTCAGCGCGGCGATGAAGGCGAAGACGACGCCCGTCGAGGTGTGGCCGTTGATCGCCTCCAGCCCGCCGACGAGCAGGATCTCGACCGTGACCAGCGCCGAGAGCAGCTCGACCGCCGGGAAGTAGGCGGCGTTGAGCCGGACGGTCAGCATGTTGGCCTGGCGGTTGTCGTCGTTGAGCCGGGCGAACTCGTCGACATGGCGGCGCTCCTGGCCGAAGGAGCGCACCACCCGGATGCCCGACAGCGTCTCGGCGAGGTAGGCGGTGATCGAGGCGATCTTCTCGCGGGTGATCCGGTAGGCGTCGGCCGAGGCGATCCGGAAGGCGAGCGCGCCCACGAACAGGAAGGGCAGCGCCAGGAAGGTCAGCAGCGCCAGGTGGAAGTCGAGCACCAGCAGGATGACGACCACTCCGATGAGCGTCAGGCTTGACTGGATGAGGGTGGCCAGACCATCCTCGACGAGCTGGTCGAGCGCCTCGACGTCGTTGGTCATGCGGCTGATCAGCCATCCCGCCCGGTTGCGCGAGTAGAAGCCGATCGACAGCGACTGCAGGTGGGCGAACAGCTTGAGGCGCAGGTCGCGCAGCGCGCGCTGGCCCACCCAGCCGACGAGATAGGTCTGGGCGTAGGTGCACAGCCCGTAGACGACGGCCGAGATGAGGAAGACGACGACCACGGTGTCCAGGGCGCCGACATCGTGGTGGCGGATGCCCTTGTCGATGGCCACCTTGGCCAGCGGCGCGGGGGCCAGCGCGGCGGCGGTGGCCGCCACCAGCGAGACGCACATCGCCAGCACTCGCCAGCGATAGGGGGCCAGGAGCTCCGCCAGGCCGCGCAGCTTGCGCCCGCGGCCGCCGGTCTCGCGCAGGCGGCGCTGCAGCTCGGAGTAGGAGAGGACGCTCACAGGCTCGCCACCTCCGGTGACTTGCGGGTGAGGAAGACCTGGTCGGGCAGCCCGGAGGCGACGATCTCCTGATAGAGGGGCGAGCTGTCGAGCAGCTGCTCGTGGCTGCCGTCGGCGACCACGCGGCCCTGCTCGAGGACGACGATCCGGTCGGCCAGGGCGATCGTCGACAGCCGGTGGGCGATGATGAAGGTCGTGCGGTCGGCCATGACCTCCTGCAGCGCGTTCTTGATCTCCGACTCGGTCGAGGCATCGACCGACGAGGTCGCGTCGTCGAGCACGAGGATCCGCGGCTCGGCGAGAATCGCCCGGGCGATGGCGATGCGCTGGCGCTGGCCGCCCGAGAGGGTCAGGCCCCGCTCACCGATCATCGTGTCGTAGCCGTCGGGCAGGCGCTCGATGAAGCCCGCGGCCTGGGCGGCGGTGGCGGCGCGCTCCACCTCCTCGCGGCTGGCGTCGCCTCGCGCGTAGGCGATGTTGTCGTGGACGGTGGCCGAGAACAGGAACGGGTCGTCGGTGACGACCGCCAGCTCGCGGCGCAGGCTGTCGAGCTGCACGGAGCGCACATCGGCGCCGTCGATGAGGACGCGGCCGGTGCTCACGTCGTAGAGGCGCGGGAGCAGCGAGACGAGCGCCGACTTGCCCGAGCCCATCGCCCCCACCAGGGCGACCGTCTGACCGGCGGGGACGTCGAGGTCGACGTCCGGACAGCGCGGGGGTGATGGCGCCCTCGAAGGTCAGTCCGGCGCCCTCGAAGCGCACGTGGCCGTTGCCGGCCGGGAGCGGCGGGGCCCCGGGCGGGGTGACGATCGCCGGCGCGCGATCGAGGATCTGGAAGATGCGGGCCCCCGAGGCGGTCGATCGCTGGGCGGCACCGAGCATGTAGCCGAGGGTCCGCATCGGCGAGATGAGCATCAGCAGGTAGGCGTAGAAGGCGGTGAAGGCCCCCACCGAGAGCGTCCCGTGGATGACCTGTCGCCCCCCGAAGAGCAGGATGGCGGCCAGGCCGAGGTTCGGCAGGAAGCTGATCAGCGGCGTGTAGAAGGCCTGGATCCGGGTCGCCAGGACCTGCTGCTCGAACACCCGCTCGGTTGAGTTCTCAAAGCGCTCGTACTGGCGGGCCTCCTGGGCGAAGGCCTTGACCACGCGCACCCCGGAGACGTTCTCCTCAGTATCGGCGGTCAGCTCGGCGATCCGCTGCTGGGCCTCCTGCATGGCGGGCTTTGACCTGTGGCCGTAGCGGTGGGCGATGAGGATGACGAAGGGCACGGGCGCCAGCGAGATCGCCGCCAGGCCGGGCTGCAGCGCGAACATGGCGACCGCGGCGAGCAGGATGGTGGCCAGCGACTGGGCGATGAAGATCAGCCCGTAGCCGAGGAAGAAGCGCACTGATTGCAGATCGACGGTGGCCCGCGACATCAGCTGTCCGGTCTGCTGGCGGTCAAAGAAGGACAGCTCGAGCTCCTGCAGGTGGTCGTAGAGGGCGGTGCGCAGGTCGAGCTCGACGCCCAGCGAGACCTGCCCGGCGACGAGCCGGCGCAGCACGCTGAGCACCAGCCGCACGAGCCCGGCGCCGGTGATCGCCAGCGCCAGCAGGAGCAGCTCGTGGTGATGGTGGGCGCGGATGGCGTTGATCGCCACCCCGGTGAGAAACGGGATCAGCACCGTCGCACCGAGCGCCCCGCCGGCGAGGGCGAACGACCAGATGACCCCTCGCTTGTAGGGTCTCAGGAAGCCGAGCAATCGCCAGAAGGTGGACATGCTTCAGAAAGTATAGTTCGGTTCCGTTTACCTTCCGGGAAGGCTCAGCGGTACGGTTTCCGCCGACGATGGCGAGCTGGCGCGAGATCGAAGAGGACGCCCCGCAGTTCGCCGCGCGGGTCCACGACCGTTTCGCCGCCGGCACCAACAAGACGCTCGCCACCCTGCGCCGCGACGGCTCGCCGCGCATCACCGCGATCGAATGCGAGTTCGGCGACGGTGAGCTGACGATGGGGATGATGGGCGGCTCGATGAAGCTGCTTGACGTTCGCCGCGACCCGCGAATCGCCCTCCATGCGCCCACCCTGGAGCCACCCAAGGATCCGGCGGCCTGGGCGGGCGACGCGAAGCTGGCCGGGGTGCTGGTCGAGATCCCGCCGCCGCCGGACAACCCCCACGAGGGCGCCGGGTTCTTCCGGGTCGACATCCGCGAGGTGTCACTGACCTACGTGGGCGGCGATCCGCCGGACCATCTCGTCATCGAGTCCTGGCACCCGGGGCGCGGCTGGGCGCGCCGGACCCGGACCTGACGGACCGCTAGAGCTTCGGGTAGGGGCGCCAGCGAGCGCGGGCTCGGTGGTGGCGGCGGTGCCGGCGGGCGGTCTTGTGCTTGAGGTGCTTGGGGTGCTTGGCCGGGGCGGTGGCGCCCGGCGGAGTGCCGGCGCCCGGGGGGACGTAGGCGGGCTGCCCGGTCTCGCCGGTCTCGATGGCCAGTAGCACCTGGTTGGCCGGATTGCCGGCGAAGTAGGACTGGTTGGCGACGATCAGCCGGGTGCCCGCGAAGGCCAGCCCCGAGGGCGAGTCAAAGGGCACCGGCGAGGTGTTGGCGCCGGTGTCGGCCTGCCCGAAGCGCGCCACCTCGTGGCCGCCCCCGTCGAGCTCGACGATCTGGTTGGCGCCGCCGACGAGCGCGACGTAGATGTGTCCGTCGCTGGAGAGCGCGCATCCGTCGGGGGCATCGGCGGGGCCGCTCTCCCAGATCTGGCGCAGCGGGCCGGGGCCGCCACCGGCGCCGATCGCCACCTCGTAGAGCTTGCCGGTGGTCGCCGTGGTGGAGCCCAGACCGCCGTTGGAGGCCTGGTCGAACAGCAGGGTGTGATGGTCGGGCAGCAGGGTGATGCAGGCCGTCCCGAACGGTCCGCCGTCCAGCCGGCGGTCCGACAGCCAGATGGAGGCGTTGCCGCCGCCGGGCGGGATGCGCCAGATCACCGCCTGCTGATAGTCCGTGACATAGAGGCTGCCGTCCGGACCCCAGGTGGCGTAGTCGGGCATCGGCGCCTGGTCGACGAGCGCCGGCGAGCACGGCGTCCCGGGCGGCACGGTCGCGCACAGCGCCAGGTCGGGTACGCGGCTGTAGAGCGTCTGGGCGCCCGTCTGCGGGTCCAGGCGCAGGATCCGCCCGCTCGTCTTGTCGAGCAGGATGCAGCCGTCCGGCGGCGTCGTTGGCGGCGACCTGGATCCCGTGCGGTTGCGAGAGGTCCTGGCCGGTGATGACGTAGGAGCGCTCGAGCTGGCCGTCGGCCGAGTAGCGAAAGACGCGCGAGGGGAGGCTGTCGCCCGCCGGGTTTGCGTAGGTGCCCTCGTAGATCTCGCTCCCGACGACGTGGGGGAGCGCCGGGTAGCCGGGGGAGGGCGACGGGCGCCAGCACGCTGACGTCTCCCCGCGCGGCCCACGCGCCGGACGCGAGGACGAGCAAGGACAGCACCACACACGCCGCGACGAGGGACGCCGACCGCCCGGCGACCGCCGCCGGCCGGCCTCGCCGCGGGCTCATGCCACCTCCAGCCGTGCCGACATGTAGGCGCCGAGCATCGCCCGGCTCTCGGCGAGCAGCTCGCGCGTCGCCCGTGGGCGAGGTGCGAAACGCCTCGCGCAGCAGCCCGTCGCCGGCGATCACCAGCATGCGGGCCACCGCCTCGCGGTCCATCTCCGCGGCCGCAGGCCAGTGCACGGCGAGGATGCGGGCGACCGAGGCGGCGATCGCCGTCCGGGTGGGCCGGGTCGCCTCGCGGACGCGCGCCGAGCGCAGGCTGCCGTACCACAGGGCCAGAAAGGCCGGGCGGGCGCGGAAACCGTCCGCCAGGGTCTCGAGCACCGCCGCCCCGGGATCGGGCAGCGGGTCGCGCTCGTCGGCGTCGGCGACCGCGTCGACCAGCTCCGCGAACTCCGTCCAGAAGCGGGTGGCGAGCGCCTCGACGATCGCCTCCTTGTCGGCGAAGAAGCGGTACACGGAGCCGACCGGAACCCCGGCGACCTCGGCCACGCGGTTGGTGGTGAAGGCGTCGACCCCCTCGGTGCCCAGCACCGCCTCGGCGGCATCGAGCACGGCGACCAGCCGCTGGCGGCTGCGCGCCTGGATGGGCACGTTGCGCAGGAGAGGGCGGGGCCGTCGAGGGTCTCATGGAGAGGACGAGGGTGATCATGGGGAGGACGGCGGGCCGCCCGCGGTCGTCGACCGACCGAACTTGAAAGTGAGCTTGCATTCATGTTAGCCTCGCCGCCATGCCGGCGCAAATGCTCACCCTCCAGCGCGAGCGGGTCGCCGAGACCGCGCGCCGCCTGGCGTCCGAGGGTCTGGTGCTCGGCACCTCCGGCAACGTGTCGGAACGCAGCGACGACCTGGTGGCGGTCACCCCCACGGGCGCGGTGCTCGAGCACGTCGAGGCCGACGACGTCGTGGTCGTCGATCTCGCGGGCGTCCGCGTCGACGGTGAGCTGGCGCCGACCTCGGAGCTCGAGCTGCACCTCGGCGCCTACCGCCGCTACGGCGTCGGCGCGGTCGTCCACGCCCACTCGCCGTACGGCACCGCGCTGGCCAGCGTGCTCGACGAGCTGCCGGTCATCCACTACGGGATGCTCGCCTTCGGAGGCGCGGTCCGGGTGGCTCCCTACGCGACGTTCGGCTCCGAGGAGCTCGCCGAGCTGACTCTCGAGGCGCTCAAGGACCGCACGGCGGCGCTCATGTCCAACCACGGGACGATCGCGCTGGGCACCGATGCGGCCGGCGCGCTCGAGGTCGCCCGCCAGCTCGAGTGGGCCTGCGCCGTCTACTGGCGGGCCGCCAGCATCGGCACGCCGCGCACGCTCGACGGCGCCCAGCTGCAGGCGGTGGCCGACACGATCGTCGCCCGCCACTACGGGACGCTGCAGAGCGCGCCGTCGTGAAGGTCGTCGCCCTCGGCGTCCACGTCGTCGACGTCCTCGTCCGGCCGGTGCAGGAGATCCCCGCCGGGCAGGGCGGAGCGCTCGTCGAGGAGATCGCCATCACCGCCGCCGGCCCCGCGGGCGGCACCGCGGTGACGCTCGCCAAGCTCGGCGCCGAGGTCGCCTGCGCCGGGGCGATCGGACGCGACCCACTCGGCGAGGTCCTCGTCTCGCTGCTGGAGCGATTCGGCGATCGACGCGTCGCGGCTGATCGCCCGCGACGGAGTCCAGACATCGGCCAGCGTCCTGCCGATCCGCCCCGACGGTTCGCGGCCGGCCTTTCACGTCATCGGGCGCCAACGCCACCTACGGCTCCGACGACGCTCCCTGGGAGGCGATCGCCGCCGCCGACCACCTCCATCTCGGCGCGCCCGAGTTCATGGGAGGGGTGCAGGCCGCCCGAGATCCTCGCCCACGCGCGCGAGCACGGCGTCGTCACCTCCGCCGACCTGCTGGCCCCCGGCGACCAGGCGGCGGCCATCCTGGACTGGATCGCGCCGGCGCTGCCCCACCTCGACTACCTGCTGCCCAACGACGAGCAGGTCCTGGGTCTCACCGGGACCACGGATCTCGCGGAGGGATGCCGCGCGCTGCTGGGCCGCGGCGTCGGGTGCGTGGCCGCCACCCGCGGCGCCGAGGGCGCGCTCGTCGTCGACGGCGACGGCGTTCACGCGGTGCCGGCGTTCGCGATCGAGCCCGTCGACACCACCGGCTGCGGCGATGCCTTCTCGGCCGGCTTCCTGCGCGGTCTCTCGCTGGAGCGCAGCCGCGCCGACGCCGCCGTGCTCGGCTGCGCGGCCGCGGCGCTGGTCGCCACCGGGCTGGGCTCGGATCACGGAGACTTCGACCTGGCGGCGGCCGATGCGTTCGCCGCCGCCACCCCGACCACGCCCCCGACGAGGAGCCACGCCATCCCATGACCCCGGACCGCCACGACGACGACCACCCCCAGATCAGCCGCCGCGGCTTCGTCGCCGGAACGCTGGCCGCCGGGGCCGCCGCCGCCGGGATCGGCGCCGAGACCGCCGAGGCCAAGAAGAACACCGAAGCAGAAGCCAAGCCGCAAGCCGGCCTCGACCACCCACCGGGCCGACGTCGTCGTCATCGGCGCGGGCCTGTCGGGACTGACCGCCGCCCGGGCGGTCAAGGCGGCCGGCCACTCGGTGATCGTCGTCGAAGCTCGCGGACGCGTCGGCGGGCGCTGCTTCAGCCGCCCGCTGGGGGTCGCCGGGAGCGACGGACGTGGCGAACATGGGGGCGACGTTCGTCGGGCCCACCCAGACCCAGATGCTGGGGGTGATGTCCGAGCTGGGCGATCGGCACGTTCGACGTCTACTCCCAGCGGCAAGCTCCTGTACTACGAGAACGGCAAGCTCAGCCCGTACACGGGAACGATCCCGCCCTCCAGCGACCCGACGGCCGTGCTCGAGCTCGGCGTGGCGCTGTCGCAGATCGATCAGATGGCCTCCACCGTGCCGCTCGACAAGCCGTGGACGGCGCCCAACGCCGATGCCTGGGACTCGATGACGGTGCAGACATGGTCTGCGCAGAACCTCCAGTCGGCCGACGCGCAGAAGCTGTTCGCCCTGGCGGTCGAGGCGATCCTGTCCGTCGAGCCGCGCGACGTCTCGTTCCTCTACCTCCTCTTCTATATCCACTCCGCGGGCTCGATCGAGGTGCTGGTGGACAACGCCGGCACGGGCGGCGCTCAGGACTTCCGCGTCTCCGGCGGCACGCAGGGCATCTCCGTGAAGATCGCCGATCAGCTGGGCCGCCGCAACGTCCTGCTCAACAACCCGGTGCGCCGCCTCAGCCAGGGGTCCAAGAGCATCGTCGCGCACGCCGACAAGGCGACGGTCACCGCCCAGCGGGCGATCGTCGCCATCCCCCCGCATCTCGCGGGGCGCATCGCCTATGAGCCGCGGATGGCGGCGGTGCGCGAGCAGCTCACCCAGCGGGTGCCGATCGGCTCGCTGATCAAGACGATCGCCGTCTATGACACGCCGTTCTGGCGTGCGCAGGGTCTCAACGGCCAGGTGACCTCCGACGAGGGTCCGGTCAAGGTGATGTTCGACGCCTCGCCGGCCAGCGGCACCCCCGGGGTGCTGCTCGGCTTCATCGACGGCGACGACGCCCGGGCGCTCGACGACAAGTCCGACCAGCAGCGGGCGACGGCCGCGCTGGCCTCCTACGTCAAGTACTTCGGCAAGCAGGCCGGCGCGCCCCGCGCCTACCTCGATCAGGTGTGGGCCAACGAGGTCTACACCGGCGGCTGCCCGGTGGGCGTCATGCCCCCCGGCGTGATGACGGAGTACGCCTACGCCCTGCGTGAGCCCTCGGGCCGGATCCACTGGGCGGGGACGGAGACCGCCACCGTCTGGAACGGCTACATGGACGGGGCGGTGCAGGCCGGCAAGCGGGCCGCGGCCGAGGTGCTCGCCGAGCTATAGGCTCCACGCCGCCATGACGACGATCCGCGAGGCGACGTTCGAGCTCTTTCGCGCGCACGGGATGACGACCGTGTTCGGCAATCCGGGCTCGACGGAGCTGCCGATGCTGGCCGACTTCCCGCGAGGACTTCCGCTACGTCCTCGGGCTGCAGGAGCTCGTCGTGGTCGGGATGGCCGACGGCTATGCCCAGGCCACGCGGGCGACCGGCCCACGTCAACCTGCATACCGCCCCCGGGGTGGGCAACGCCGTCGGCGGGATCTTCAACGCCCAGGCCAACAAGTCACCCCTCGTCATCACCGCCGGCCAGCAGGTGCGCGCGCAGATCACCATGGAGGCGCTGCTCGCCAATCGCGACGCC
This sequence comes from uncultured Solirubrobacteraceae bacterium, assembly GCA_963800545.1. Taxonomy (GTDB): domain Bacteria; phylum Actinomycetota; class Thermoleophilia; order Solirubrobacterales; family Solirubrobacteraceae; genus Palsa-465. The sequence goes on along the minus strand of CAWDBJ010000001.1, from coordinate 215,309 downwards.
ACCCTGGCGCCGCTGCCCTACGTCAAGTACAGCCACGAGCCGCCCCGCGCCCAGGATGTCCCCGGCGCGATCGCGCGGGCCATCGCTCACGCGATGCTGCCTCCCCGCGGCCCGGCCTTCGTGTCGATTCCGATGGACGACTGGTCACAGGAGGCCGACGAGGACCGCAGCCTCCCACGCCACCGCCCGCCGGGTCAGCGGCCGGGCCGCGCCGGACCCCGATGCCCTGGCCGCCCTGGCCCAGCGGCTTGGCCGCCGCCGCCTCGCCGGCGCTGGTGATCGGCGCCGACGTCGATGCCAGCGGCGGGTGGGAGCACGCCGTCGCGCTGGCCGAGAAGCAGCGCCTTGCGGTGTGGGCGCCGCCCGCTGCCGGCGGGTCGCGGATCGGCTTTCCCGAGCGCCATCCGAATTTCGTCGGGCGCGCTGCCGCCGGCCATCGGTCCCGTCGCCGAGGTCCTCTGGGCCATGACCTCGTGGTGGTCGTCGGTTCGCCGGTGTTCGCCTACTACCCCTACATCCCGGGCCCGCTGCTCGGCCCCGACACCGCCCTGGTGGCGATCACCGCCGATCCCAGCGAGGCGGCCCGGGCCCCGATGGGCGACGCCATTCTCGGTGACGTCGGCCTCGCCCTCGAGCGCCTCGTCGAGCTCGTCCCGGCGGCCGATCCGCAGCTGCGGCCGGGCCCTGACCCCCGCCCCGAGCCGGGCGACCCGCCCGCCGCCGACCCGCCCGACCGCCTCACCGGCTCGCAGGCGATGGCCGCGCTGGCCGCCGCCTGGCCGCGGGACGCCATCGCGGTGCTGGAGTCGCCCTCGGCCACGCTGTCGCTGCGCAACCGGCTGCGGATCTCCACGCCGGGCAGCTACTACACGGGCGCCAGCGGCGGCCTCGGCTTCGGGATCGCGGCCGCCGTCGGGGTGCAGATGGCCCAGCCGGAGCGCCCGGTGGTGTGCGTGCTGGGGGAGGGTTCGGCCCAGTACGGGATCACCGCGCTGTGGAGCGCGGTCGCCTACAAGGTCCCCGGTCACCTTTCTCGTGCTGCGCAACGACGAGTACTCCATCCTGAAGTGGTTCGCGATGGTCGAGCAGGTGGCGGGCGCCCCGGGGCTCGACCTCCCGGCGCTCGACGTGGCCGCCGTCGCCCGGGCCTACGGGATGGCCGCGCGCGACGTCTCCGGCGTCGAGGAGCTGACGGCGGCGCTGCGCGAGGACATCGCCGCCCAGGACGGGCCGCGGCTCATCCAGGTGCCGGTGGCGCCCGGGATGTGGCTGGAGTGAGCACCGGACCCGGCCCCGCTCCCGGTCCCGCCGCGAACGCCGATGCGATCGTCGTCGGCGCCGGGCTCGCCGGCCTGGTGGCCACCTACGAGCTGGTCGCCGCCGGGCCGCTCGGTGCTCGTGCTCGACCAGGAGAACCGAGCCAACCTCGGTGGTCAGGCCTTCTGGTCTCTGGGCGGGCTGTTCCTCGTCGACAGCCCCGAGCAGCGGCGGACGGGGATCAAGGACTCCTACGAGCTGGCCCTGCAGGACTGGCAGGGCTCGGCCCAGTTCGATCGTGAGGACGAGGATCACTGGCCGCGCCGCTGGGCCGACGCCTACGTCCGCTTTGCCGCCACGGAGAAGCGCGAGTACCTCCGCGCCCTCGGCCTGCGGGTGCTGCCGTTCGTGGGCTGGGCCGAGCGCGGAGATGGCCGGGCGATCGGCCACGGCAACTCGGTCCCCCGCTTTCACACGACGTGGGGCACCGGACCCGAGGTCGTGCGGGTCTTCGCCGAGCCCGTGCTCGCCGCCGAGCGCCGCGGCCGGGTCACGCTTCGCCTTCCGCCATCGCGTCGACGAGCTGATCGTCGAGGACGGGCGCCGTCGTCGGCGTCCGCGGCGCCGTGCTCGAGCCGACGGACGTGGCGCGCGGTGTGGCCTCCTCGCGCGCCGAGGTCGGGGCGTTCGAGCACCGGGCTCCGGCGGTGCTCGTCAGCTCCGGGGGCATCGGCCACAACCACGAGATGATCCGTGCCAACTGGCCGGTGGCGCGGCTGGGCCCGGCGCCGGCGCACATGATCCCGGGCGTGCCCGCCCACGTCGACGGGCGGATGCTGCGGATCTCGCAGGAGGCGGGCGCCAACATCGTCAACCGCGACCGCATGTGGCACTACGTCGAGGGCATCCACAACTGGGACCCGATCTGGCCCGACCATGCGATCCGCATCATCCCCGGGCCCTCGTCGCTGTGGCTGGACGCCACCGGCCGGCGGCTGGCGCCACCCAACTTCCCCGGCTTCGACACCCTGCGCACGCTGCGCGAGATCCTCGCCACCGGCCACGACTACTCGTGGTTCGTCCTCACCCAGACGATCATCGAGAAGGAGTTCACGCTCTCGGGCTCCGAGCAGAACCCCGACATCACCGGCAAGGACGTCCGCCTGGTGCTGCGCGAGCGGATCTCCGGCGGAGCCACCGGTCCGGTCGAGGCGTTCAAGCGCCACGGCTCGGACTTCGTCGTCGCCTACGGCCTGCGCGAGCTCGTCGACGGCATGAACGCCATCGCCCGCGGGCCCGCCCTCGATCACGACCAGGTGGAGCGCGAGGTCGTCGCCCGCGATCGCGAGGTGCACAACCGCTACTCCAAGGACATGCAGATGATGGCCATCCGCAACGCCCGCGCCTACCGGCCCGACGGGATCGCGCGGATCGCCAAGCCCCACCGGCTGCTGGACCCGGCCAGCACGGGCCGCTGATCGCGGTGCGGCTGAACATCCTGACCCGCAAGACGCTCGGTGGCCTGGAGACGAACCTCGACTCCCAGGTGATGCTCCCCCACGACGCGGGCGCCGGGGAGGGCGGTGGGGTGGGCGGGATCCGTTTCCCGGCCTCTACGCCGCCGGGGAGGTCGCCGGCTTCGGAGGCGGCGGCGTGCACGGCTACAACGCGCTGGAGGGGACCTTCCTCGGTGGGTGCATCTTCTCGGGCCGGGCCGCCGGCCGGGCGATGGCGCGCCTGCCCCGCGATGCTCGCGCCGGAGCCGCGAGCGAGGCCCGCCGCCCGGCCGTGACCCCGGCCCCGGCGCCGCCGCCGGTCGGGCTCTGCGACGCCTGCCGCCATCAGCAGGTGGTGCGCACCACCCGTGGCTCGGTGTTCTCGCTGTGCCGGCGCTCGCGCGACGAGCCCGAGCGCTATCCCCGCTACCCGCAGCTCCCGGTGCTGCGCTGCAGCGGCTACGAGCGCCGCCCTACTGGGCCGGAAGGGGAGCCAGGACCATGAGGCTCGAGCCGTCCTGAGCCTGCTGGAGCTGCTCGGAGAACAGCCCCCGGGCGGTCGCCTGGGCGACGAGGTTGGCCTCGGGAGCCTTGGCCATCTCGGCGACCGTCGGCGGCTCGGCCTCGGGGAGGATGAGGGCCAGCGGATGGTCGAGCAGCGGCGCCGAGCTCCTGGCGCTGGAAGAGCACCGCCATGTCGACCGGCTTGCTCGCCGACGACGCGCCGCCGTCGGCGGGATCTTGGAGAGGGTGCCGCTCGGCTGCTGTGGCCCGGGGGGAGGATGCGCCAGGACGTTGTCCGTCCTGCTGATGTACTTGAAGGTGTAGAGCGCGAGCTCGAGCGCCTCGCGGCGCAGCAGCAGCAGCCGGTTGGCCGACGGCTTGCCGACCCCGATCGAGCAGTCCTTGCCACCGGACCCGCAGAGGTTGTAGGCGATCGTGTTCCCGCCGAGCAGCCGGACCTGACTGGAGCCGGCGCTGGGGCGCACCGCCACCTCAAGCCCGCTCTGGGTGGCGGCGCTCGTGCCGTTGGCGTCGGCCTGGGCGGCCGCCTGCTCGGCGGCCTGACTCTCGAGGTTGACGACGGTGATGATGTCCAGTTGGTCGGCGGCGTCGATCCGGTAGGTGGGCGCGATGAAGTCCGCGATCTCCCGCGCACCCTGCGAACCGCCGTCCGGCGGCTTCCACAGCGACCAGGGCAGGCTCGCGGTCGCCGTGCCGCGACCGCCCGAGGCGACGGCGATGGCCGCTCCCACCGCCACGAGCGCCAGGGCGGCGAGGGCGATATCGCCAGCCGGAAGCGCCGCGCGTGCGGGGAGCGAGCGCTCTCGCGCCCGCGCGCCGCCGTCGTGGCAGGGTGCTGCCCGGCGTCGTGGCGGTCCGCGTCTCGCCGGCCGGCTCGTGCAGGACGGAGGCCGTCGCTCATACCGTCGGCCAGGTCGCGGGGTCCATGAGGTCCAGCGACGGCCGCGTCAGCCCGACGCGAGTCCAGCAGGTCGCCCACCTCGTCGCCGTAGATCTCCTTGCGTTCGACGAGCGCGTCGGCGATCTTCTCCAGGCCCTCGCGGTTGGCGTCCATCAGCGCATAGGCGGTGATGTAGGCCTGACCGAGGATCTGCGCCGCGGCCCGCTTCTTGTCGGGGCTGCCCAGCACGGCGCCGACCGGGTTGTCGCCGAACAGGCCCGGGCTGCCGGCGCGGTTCATGATCGTCGAGCCGATCCGCTCCAGGCGCTTGAGCACCGCCTCGTGCTCGTCGTCGAGCTCCAGGCTGCCGTGAATGTGCACCGGGTCGGGGCCCATCGCCCACATGCCGACCATCGCCGCGGCGGTGGCGGTCGCCGACTGGCACGTCGCCGCCCACGCCCTGGGAGTTCTCCCCGTAGAAGACGTGCTCGGCGGCCATCGCGCCGAGCGTCATCACCAGCTGGCCCATCACCCGGCCGCGGAAGTGCGAGAAGCGCTCGTCCTTCTCCATGCTCTGGTAGTGGCCGAGCGAGCCGCCGCGCTTGCGGATCGACAGCCGCGTGGAGAGGACGTCCTTCTCCAGGAAGATGTGGCCGGCCGCGGCATGACCGGCCTCGTGGATGGCCACCGCTCGGGTCTCCTCCTGGATGTACTCGATGTTCTGCGCCGTCCCGGTCTCCACGGTCGTCATCGCCTCGACGATGTCCTCCCAGGCGAACGCCCGGCGGCCCTCGGTGTGGGCGATGGTCAGCGCCATCGAGCAGCACTGCTCGATCATCGAGGGCGAGTAGCCGTTGGTGATCCGGGCCAGCTCGTCGCGTCGGCGGTCGGTGTCGAGATCGGGCTCGTGATCGACCTTGGCCAGGTAGAGGTCGAGGATGTCCAGCCGGTCGTCCTTGGTGGGCGTGCGGAACCAGATGTGGCGTCCCATCCGTCCCGGGCCGGGTGAGCGCCGGGTCAAGCACGTTGATGGGGACGTTGCAGGCCCCGATGAAGTAGATCTGCTCCTGAGCGCGGCTTGGGCGGGCGCAGGCGCAGGCGCAGCTTGCCGAGCCGGCGGGGGATGACGAACATCGCGTCCAGGAAGGTGTTGAGGCGGTTGGTGAGCACCTTGCGCATGAGCGGCGGCTCGTCGATCCCGTCCATCACGATCAGCAGCTGGTTGAGCGCCATCCCGCCGCCCATCCCGCCGCCCATGCCGAAGCCGGGGTAGAGGCGCTGGATGCGCTCCGTGGCGCGGGCCATGAACGTCCCGTAGCCGGGGTTGGGCGTCTCGGCGCGCTGCGGCGAACAGCCGCTCGCGCCAGGCGCGCGACTCGATGATCAGGTCGCCCGACGAGGTCAGCGAGCCGCTGGGGCCGAAGAAGCAGAAGTCGTGGATCGAGCTCGGCTCGGTCCCGACCGGATTGGCTCCCATGCCCATTCCCATGCCCATGCCGCCCTGGAGCGCCTGCCGGCGCATCCCCACGGCATCGATCTCGTCGATGAACACGATGCACTGACCGCCCCACTTGGAGGCCAGCTTGCGCGCCTTGCGAGCCAGGAACTGCACGGTGATGGCGTCCATCCCGATGAACATCCCGGCGAAGCCCGAGCCGGGAATGGTCACGAACGGGCAGTTGAAGTTGGTGGCGATCGCCTTGGAGATCATCGTCTTGCCGGTGCCCGGCGCCCCCAGGAACAGCAGGCCGCGCTCGCGCTTGCCGCCGGCCTTCTCGAACTCCTCCCCGGACTGCCACAGGGTGATGACGCGGGTGATCTCCTCCTTGGCCTCGGCCTGGCCGCGCACGTCGTCGATCTTGACCCCCCAGCTGGCGTCGCCGGGCTCGTACCCGCGGATCTGGCGCACGGCGAAGAACAGGAACGGGCCGAAGAAGATCGCGAAGTTGACGAAGAACAGGAGCGGCAGCTGGATGAACACCAGCGCCAGCTGCGGCAGCGTGTCGGGCGGGAAGATCTTGCGCAGGCCGGTGAACGGATCGAAGAACGGCGAGCTGACCCCGCTGAAGGAGAACAGCAGCTGGCACAGCGCCAGCAGACCGAGGACCACCAGCGCGTAGACGGGCAGCCGGCGGAACTTCCCGCGCCAGAACCAGTAGCGCCGCCGGTCGACGATGTCCTGCTCCTTGAGGCTCTGGTCGGCGCCGTAGAGGCTGGGGGAGGGGATCAGCTTGCGGGTGACCACCTCGACGAGGCCCCGGAAGACGATCACCGCGGCGACGGTGACGATCAGGGCGGCCAGCAGCGAGAAGTGCTCCGTGTCGAAGAGGACGAAGAAGAACGCCGGCGCGGTCAGCATCGCCACGAAGGTGGCGGCCCGCGTGAGCCGCTTCCACTCCTGAGCGAGCGCCGAGGCGTGCTCGTTGATAGGTCCCGCCATACGCGGAGTCTCGTCTGCGTACGCCATTGCTTGCGGTGAGGGTACAGGTCGGCGCGCCCCGGGTCGAAGGGGTGCGGGACGGGTGCCCGGAGACGACGAATGTGCGCTGCGCGCACTGACGTTCGTTATACGGCTGGGCCCTCAGCCGGCGGACGTGGCCGCTCGCGCCGGGATCAGCCGCACGCTCGCCGCCAGCAGGACGGCCACCGGGATGAGCAGCGGCCCGAAGGAGGTGATGGCCAGGACCGCCTCGACGGCGACGGCGGCCACCGCCGCCCACGCCACCGGCCCCGTCCAGCCCACCGGGCGACGGCGGCGCGCGCTCAGGGCCACGGCGACGATCAGGCAAGCCGTCACCGGGATGAGGACGAGAACGAGCGCCTCGAGCCCGTGGACCTGCACGAACGTCCGCGTGGTCAGCGTCAGCCCCGCATCGGTGCTGACGGTCTGACCCTTGTAGACGCCGATCAGCACCGCCGCCAGCAGGAGCCCGCTCGCCCACACCAGGGCGCCCACCGTCAGGCGGAGGGCCAACTGCCAGCGACGCTGCCGGACGCGCTCGCTCACGGCGGCGATTGTAGATTCCCTCGTTCGCTGCGCGCCTCATCGGGGTATGCGGCGCTCACATCGTCCGTCGACCTCACACGAAGGGAATCTCATGAGCACACGCCGAGCGAGCGCGCTCGCATCGGTCGGAACGGTCCTCGCCAGCCTGGCGATGGCCGGAGCCGCGTCGGCGGCAACCCCCGCCCGGACGCAGTTGCCCAACTCCAAGTCGCCGGCCGCCGCGCAGACGCCGAAGACCGGCGCCGTGGCCAACGGCACCCAGATGAACTTCGAGGTCGACCTCAAGTGGTCTGATCCGGCGGGCGCCGCGGCGTTCGCCAGGGCGGTCTCGACGCCCGGCGATCCCCAGTTCGGCAAGTATCTGACGGCCGCCCAGTGGGAGGCCAAGTACTCGCCGACCACCGCTGCGGTCAACCAGGTCAAGAGCTTTCTGACCTCCGGCGGGCTGACCGTCGACAAGGTCTCCAGCGATCGCGTCGCGATCACGGTGACCGGCACCGCCCAACAGGTCGAACAGACCTTTGGGACCTCCCTGAGCTATCACGCGGTTCGCGGCCGCTCGCTGCTGCTGGCCGACACTGACCTGTCGATCCCCAGCTCCATCGCGGGCGCCGTCAGCGGCGTCACCGGGGTCAGCGACACGCCCACCGCCCCCTCGTCGGCCGACGGGCCCAAGTCGACGGCCGATCCCGCGTCCGGCACCCCCCAGCCGCCCGCCGGCTTCCGCAACGCCCAGCCGTGCGGGACCTACTACGGCCAGAAGGTGGCCACCACGCTGCCGGCGCTGCCGGGAGGCTTCCCCGCCAACCCGCCCTATGCGCCCTGCGGCTACACGCCGCCCCAGATCCGCAGCGCCTACGGGCTGAACGGCTCGGCGGACGGCACCGGGACGACGGTGGCGATCATCGACGCCTATGCGGCGCCGACGATCTTCTCCGACGCCCACACCTACGCCGCCCAGAACGATCCGGGCAACCCGCTCAGGAGCGGCAAGTTCACTCAGTTGACGGCGGGCAAGTTCAACAAGGGCAAGGCGTGCGGCGGACAGAACGGCTGGTGGGGCGAGGAGACGCTCGACGTCGAGGCCGTGCACAGCACTGCGCCCGGGGCGAGCATCCTCTACGCCGGTGCCAAGAACTGCTTCACCAAGCCGCTCAACGACATGCTGCGGACGATCGTCGACGGGCACCTCGCCGACGTGATCTCCAACTCCTATGACGACGTCGGTGGCGACCTGCTGGACAGCGCCAACGACCGGGCGTCGACGGACGAGATCGTGCAGATGGCCGCGGGCACGGGCATCAGCGTCCTGTTCTCCAGCGGCGACGACGGCGATGACTACATCGACATCGGCCAGCCGGCGGCGGAGTACCCGGCGTCGAGCCCCTGGGTGACGGCCGCCGGAGGCACCACTCTGCAGGTCGGTGCCGCCGGCCAGCGCAGCGGCGAGTACGGATGGTCGACGGCCAGCAGCTCCTACTGCAACCAGGATGCGGTTGCCCAGGGAGCCTGCAAGAAGAAGCAGCTCGGCACCTGGGGGCCGATCGGCTACCTGTACGGGTCAGGCGGCGGCACCAGCGTCAGCTACCTCGAGCCGTTCTACCAGGTCGGCGTCGTGCCCGACGCGCTGACCCAGGCCCGCGGCTCGACGGCGATGCGCGTCGTGCCCGACGTGTCGATGGATGCCGATCCGACGACCGGGCTGCTCGTCGGGGAGACGCAGACCTTCCCCGACGGCGTGTACTACGACCAGTACCGCATCGGCGGGACGAGCCTCTCGTCGCCGCTGCTGGCGGGAACGGTGGCCCGCGCGGTTCAGACCAAGGGCGCCGACGTCGGCTTCTTGAACCCGGTGCTCTACGCGCTGCACGCCAACGCCGGGGCGCTCTCCGACGTCCGCTCGGTGACCAGTCCTCAGGACATCATCCGCTCGGACTACTTCAACTCGGTCGACAGCACGGACGGCATCCACCTCACCGCCCGCACGGTCGATTTCGAGGGCACCGAGCAGTACTGCGACGCCACCTCGGGGGCGTGCACAAGCCAGAACACGACCCTGCACACAACGCCGGGCTACGACAACATGACGGGCCTGGGGAGCCCCGGCGCCGGGTTCGTCCAGGCGCTGGCCGCCGGCCACTAGGCGAGCGGCACGGACCGCGGGGCGCGCCGGCTCGGCCGGCGCGCCCCTCCCGCTGTCCCTACAGATTGACCGCCACGTACTTGGTCTCCAGGTACTCCTCGATCCCCTCGTAACCGCCCTCGCGCCCGAAGCCCGACTGCTTGACGCCGCCGAAGGGCGCCTGAGCGTTGGAGACCATTCCCTGGTTGAGGCCGATCATGCCCGTCTCGAGCCGCTCGCAGACGCGCAGGGCGCGCTTGAGGTCAGAGGTGTACACGTAGGCGACGAGGCCGTACTCCGTGTTGTTGGCAGCAGCGATCGCCTCGTCCTCGTCCGTGAAGCCGCGGACCGGGGCGACCGGCCCGAAGATCTCCTCCTGGAGCAGCTCGGCGTCGTCGGGGATGTCCGTCAGGACGGTGGGGTTGTAGAAGTAGCCCGCGCCATCGTGCGCCTGGCCTCCGACGACCGCGTGGGCGCCGCGGCCGATCGCGTCCTGGACGAGGTCTGAGACCTTGGTGCGCTGGTTGTCGTCGATCAGCGGGCCGACGTCGGTGTCGTCCTGCACGCCACGGCCCAGCTTGAGCGCGCCCATCTTGTCGGCCAGCTTGGCGGCGAACTCCTCCAGCACGGAGCCGGCGACGTGGAAGCGGTTGGCCGAGGTGCAGGCCTCCCCGATGTTGCGCATCTTGGCGATCATCGCCCCTTCGACCGCGGCGTCGACGTCGGCATCGTCGAAGACGAGGAAGGGCGCGTTCCCGCCGAGCTCCATCGACAGTCGCAGCAGCGTCTCCGAGGCCTGGGCCATGAGCTTGCGACCTACCTCCGTCGAGCCGGTGAACGACATCTTGCGCAGCCGCGGATCGGCGATCAGCGGCCCGGTCGTCTCCCCCGAGGAGGAGGCGGTGATCAGGTTCAGGACGCCCCCCGGGAGCCCCGCCTCCTCGAGGATCTTGGCCAGCATGAGCATCGACAGCGGCGTCTGCTGGGCGGGCTTGACGACCATCGTGCAGCCGGCGGCCACCGCGGGGCCGATCTTGCGCGTGCCCATGGCCATCGGGAAGTTCCAGGGGGTGATCATCAGGCAGGGCCCGACCGGCTGCTTCATCGTCAGCACCCGCCCGGCGCCGTTGGCGGCCACCGCGTAGCGGCCGTCGACCCGCACTGACTCCTCCGAGAACCAGCGGAAGAACTCGGCGGCGTAGGCGATCTCCGCCAGTGACTCCTTGATCGTCTTGCCCATCTCGAGGGTCATCAGGACGGCCAGGTCATCCTTGCGCTGCGTGATCAGCTCGAAGGCGCGCCGCAGGATCTCGCCGCGGTCGCGGGGCGCCATGGCCGCGAACTCCGGGCCGGCGTCGACGGCGGCGTCGAGGGCGTCCTTGGCATCCTGCGGAGAGGCGTCGGCCACCTCGCACAGCGACTGCGCGGTGGAGGGATCCTCGACCGCCAATGTGCCCTTGGCGCCGTCGCGCCACTCGCCCCCGATGTACAGCTGCTTGGGGACATGCTCGACGACGGCCTGCTCTTGGGAGGGGGTGATCGTGCTCATGATGTGAACCTACTACCCGACACCGCGGGGCTTTGACGAAAGGTCGGCGCGGTGGCACCCTCGAGGCCCTCGACGACCGCACTCCTCACGGAGCCTCGTGCACCTCTGCGTTGGGAACTCCACGTGCCACGGCGTTGACGTGCAGGCCGCCCATCAGACCGCGCGTCAGGATGGAGACCGCGGCGCGGAACGTCTGCGGGGAGTTCTCGGTTCGTATCCGGTTCCAGGCTGAGCGCATATGGGAGACGTCCACGAAGCTCGCGCCCGCTCCGTGCTCGATCTCGTCAAGGGTCTCCTCCACCTCCTCGGCGGCGACGCGCAACCGGGGCACCAGGTCGGCGGCTTGCTGTCCGCGAACGGTGTTGAGGCGCACAACGTCTGGAAGGCGACCTTGCATCGCCTCGCGGATGAGCCAGCGGTCGGTGTCAGCCGCCGGGTCGATGAAGACGCTGTCGGGCACGGACAGGACAAACGAGAGCAGCTCGACGTCGGCGGTCGGGTCGCGGATCTCCAGACCGTAGGCGGCCCCCAGCGATGCCTGAATCGCGCCGCCGTTGAAGCGGCCGGGCAGCAGGAGCTCAAACCGCTCCCCACGTCCGGGGCGAGGCGGGGCCGCGAGCTCGTCGACATGGCGCGCGCTGAGATCAGTGCGCCGCACCAGGTCGGGATGGATGGCGCTTCGGCGATACCAATCGGCGGGCAGACGCGCGGCCGCGATCCGCCGGTTGACCGTCGGTGGAAGGACCCGCCTCGTGCCCGTCTTGAGCCAGCGCCGAGCGCCGAGATGGCGCAGCTGATACCCAAGTGACTGGGACCAAGGGCTGCCGAACCAGGACACCGAGGCGTTGCCGATCCCGCCGGTGAGCAGTACGACGTGGCCGGAGTCCCGAGCGGCCCGGTAGAGCTCAAGCAGCCAGTAGAAGTTTCCGGCATTGTGGACGGGGCCCTCGACTATCGCCAGGACGCGGCGGATGGCGCCCACCGGGCTGAGCGACTCCGCCGCGACCGGCTCGTGGTCGATGTTGCCCGCCGCGCCGGCGACGGTATGCGCCAGCGACCACTCGTCCGTCGCCCGGCCGGGCAGGCGCGCCACGGCGGGCCACAGCGGGACCGACGTGTACGCCCGCAGCCGCTGGCCCCCGGCGTGCAGGTGCGCGGCGGCGAGGGCGGTGACCGAGCCGGAGTCAAGGCCGCTGCTCAGCATCGAGGCCACCGGCCCGTCGGCGCGCAGCCGGATCCTCACCGCGGCGTCGAGGAGCTCGCGGAAGGTGTTGACGTAGGCGGTCCGGCCTCCTGGGAGGGCGCGCACGCGCGTGTCCTCCATCCGCCAGTAGCAGCTGACATCCAGACGCTCGGGGGTGGCCGCCAAGGCGTGGGCGGGCGGCAGCAGGCGCAGCCTGACGATTGGTGAGCGAGGCCCGTGCAACGCCGTGGCGGAGATGAGGAACTGGGCAACGTAGAGCTCATCGACCCGTCCGGTCATGACTCCGAGCGAGAGCAGCGCGCGCTGCGTCGGGGCGAAGGCCAGCGTCCGTGCGTCGGCGTAGTAGTAGAGCCCGGTGGCACCGTAGGGATCCCGGGCGAGGAACAGCCGCCGCTCACGGACGTGCCACGCCGCCAACGACCAGTCGCCGCGCAGCCGTGGCGGGGCGCCGGGGCCCCATCGAAGGTACGCGGCGCGGATGATCTCCTGGTCGCGCACCTCTCCGCCGGCCGCGGGATGCAAGCTCGCGATGAGCTCCTCGCGGTTGTCCAGTCGTCCGGCAGCTGCGACAACCACCCCTTGCTCGCCACCGGTGAGCGGAAGGCCGGGCGCTGGGGTGGCCCGGCTGACCGTCCGGCCGACCAGAGCCGTTCCGTCCGACCAGACGGCCGGGTGGCTTTCGGCCATCGCGGCGTGGAGCCGGTCCATCCAGGCGGGATCGAGGGCGCCGCGACGCGGGACGATCCCGAAGACGGCGTTCCTGGACATGCTGGGCGAGGCCGCCGGGCGGCTAAGCCGAGACCGAGCCCGTGGGGCCGTCAATGGTGCCGGTGATCAACCCGGACCCGTGGTCCACCCCTAGGAATCCCGCCGTCAGTCCCGCGGTCTCCCTGGCCGGAGCGGTCAGAGCCGTCGGAGAGGCAAACTCAGAGGAAGTCTCCTCTGCTGGTGCTCCCGTCAAAGTTGCTGCCGGGACCGACCAGCGTGCGATCCAGGCTCAGGCGGGTGATCGTCGGTCGCTGCCACCGGGGCAGGGTCGCGTCATCCTCGTCGCGGACACCGCTGCGCGCGCCCCCGTCGAGGTCCGGCAGATGATCGTCCTGCGACATCTTGGTGCCTCCCATGTCGGTCCCCGCTTCGTGCGGCGTGCACGGACCCTACCAACAAGCTCAGCGATTGACCAGATCCTCGACTAACCTGATCAGCTCGGTGACACTCCAGCCCGCGCGCGGGCGACGCGCCCGGACGACCCTTACCTGCCGGGCGATCGCTGCCCCGACAGTCAGGTTGATCCCGCGGTTCAGGAGCGCCCGGGCCATCTCCGGGTTGTAGGTGAGCCGTCCGACGGCCCCGAGCACCTCGAGCCCATGGACTGGCTCGATGCCGACCTCGGCACGATTGGAGGTGGACAGCCACCACAGCTCGTGCAGCTCCAGCGGTGCCTGTCCCGAGGAGGCGGCGAGCGCGGTCGGCGCGAGTCGACGCGCCGCATCGGGAAACAGCCGGATGGGCGCGGGAACCGGCAGGACGGCGGGCCGGCCGCCGGCGTCCAGCGTGATCGCCGCCAGTTCGTCGCCCAGCGCCTCCCAGCCGCTCGCCGCCAGGCCGGCCACGAGCGTCGACTTGCCGGCCCCGGAGTCGCCGGCAATGAGGACGGTACGGCTCCCTCGCCGAGCGGTCGCGGCGTGGAGCGGGACGAGGCCTCGCTGGTAGCAGAGCGCGGCCACGGGACTCATGAGCGCGTGCCGCGTGATGGCCGCGTCGTCGCCGCCAGCGCCCCCGTCGGTGTCGATGGTCAGTCGCCTTCCGCCTGTCGCCGCATAGGCCGCGACGCCTGGAACGCGCAGCAGGAAGGTGTCCGCGTCGGCCGACCACAGCAGTCCGCTGGCGATGGGCCGGACCGGCGCGGCGGCGGGAGCGAGTTTCACCGTCACATCCGCTAGCCATCCGGGCAGCCGGGGCTCACTCATCGCGCAGGCGCGGGCGACTGGCGTAGCTGGCCACCGGCGAGAACCGCTCGTGGATCTCGCCGCCGGTGAGCAGCACCCCGCCGCACCGCAGCCAGGCGTGCGCTGCCATCCCCTCCGGCGTGGCCCCGTTCTTGGCGACGCCGAGATAGAGCGTCGTGGCGATGCCCCGGTGGCGCAGCAGCGCGCTGGCGGCCATCGCCTGTGCGAGACAGGTCGAGGTGCCGGGGAGGCGTGCGGCGGCGACCTGCACCGCGAAGCCGATCGCCTGCGCTTCCGCAAGCGTGGGAGAGTCCTCGTGGTCAGGTGTCTGTCCGGGCGCGAGGTGCAGCAGGGTGATGAGCCACCTGAAGGGCAGGCGCAGGGACAGCCGCGCGGCAACCAGCGAGATCGCCGCGGCGATCAGCCGCCGATTCTCGGGCCAGGGACGGGCGGCGACTCTACGGGCCAGCCGCGTCAAGGCGGATCATTCCCTCGCTGACCAGCTCTGCGATGAAGGTCCGCAAGTCGTCCGCGATCGTCTCCGGCGCGCCCTCGAACTCGTGCCGCAGTGCGGTCACCAGCTCACCGAGCGTCCGCGGCTCGGCGAGCAGCTCCCAGATGCGGCGCCCGATGCCGTCAAGCGCGACGTAGTTGTTCGTCGCGGGATTGAGAAAGACGATGTCGTCATCGACGGGCGCCGCCATCAGCTCGTCGTTGCGGTGCAGCCGTGTGGTGTGGCCGATGGGTGCGGTCATAGGTACCCGAATCGGCGCATCGTCGGACTGTGGGCGATCCGGAGGCGCTGCGCCAGTTCGTCGTCGAGCGGCCGCCGCGACGATCCATTGCCCCGTACGCCAAAGAAGGCCTCCCGACTTCGCGGATGGCGCTCGGCGAACCCGTGCTCGGCCTCCTGGCGGCGCAGTTCTGAGATATCGGAGAAGCGGACGGCCCGAGCGGCCCGGTCGCCATCCCACGGCAGTCCGCAGGCCTTCACGAGATCGCGGATCCCGGCCTGGGGATCACGGCTCAGGTCCTCGTAGCGCACGATGTGACACGGCAGCCCGGACTCGTCGATCCAGCCACATACATGGTCGCTCCAGGTGCCGGTGAACTGTCGCAGCTGTTCGTACATCTGATCGGTGCCGCCGGAGAAGCTCGCCTCCGGGTCACACATGCGGGTCACCGCTCGAGCTGCGGTACCCCCGAGGTGGGCTGCCAGTGAGGGGGCGACGTCGAGCGGGTTCCGAAGCACATAGATCACCACGGCGGTGGCCTGCGCCGGGAACATCGGCTCTCCGTTTGGAGTGAGGTGCCAGGCGTCGTGAGCCTTGACGAACGGCACCTCGTCATCAGCGCCGGCGATCTGGCGGTAGAGCGCCGGACGTAGGGAGTCGACCGTGTCGTGGTCCAGCGCCGAGGACTCGACGCCTGCCCAGCGATCGAACACCTGGCGGGAGCTGGCGACGGAGAACCCGTCGCCGAGGTTGTTGATGTCGATGGGGGCACTGGCGTCGCGCAGGTAGTTGGCCAGCAGGATCCGGATCCATGTGTTGCCCGACTTGGGATACGAGGCCAGCCACACGATCCCGCTCATGGCGCCGCGAGCGGGGCGAGGAGCGCCTCACAGACCTCCGGGACCGTCCAACCCTCGCGAGGCCGGACGATCTGGGCGACGTGCACCCCATCGATGATTGCCCGCCACGCCGGGAAGAGCGTTAGGTGCCCTTTCGGCAGCAGCGGGCCATAGACACAGCGCTGCAAGGCGGCGAACTTCGCGATGCCCGTCAATGTGACCTGGCGGACGTCCTCCCCCGCGTGCGTGGAGAGCTCATAGAGCCTGCGCCACGGGACAGCCGTGCTCGACATGCGCTCGCCAGCTGGCCTCATCCTGTACTTCCCCCGCGGGCCGGGCTCCCTGCCGGCCGCAGCGTCGCCGTCGTCGAGGGCGCTACCGGCAGCCGGCGTGAGATGGATCTTCGCCTCGCCGGGAAGGACCTCGGGACCGCCGGCGGCCCCCAGGCGGATCGCAGTGACGTCGTCTGACAGCATCCTTGCTCCGTGTTCGAGGAGGCCGGCCAGCGTGGTGGACTTTCCGGCCCCCGATTCGCCGGATATGACCATCGCGCCGTCGGGCGTGGCGGCCGCGTTGGCGTGCAGAACGAGCATCCCGCGCTGGGTGAGCAGCGCCGGCAGGACGCCACCGGTGAACCGGCGGCTGAGTGCCTCGTCAGTCGCCTGGGGATGGCGTTGCAGCAGCACCTCGCCGCCCTGGACGAGAAAGCGGCCCTGACGGGGCCCGCCGATCAGGAGCATCCGCTGCCCGTCTGCCTGCCAGTCGACGTCCTCGGTCACGGGGTACGGAAGCCGTTCAGGTACGGCGTCCTCGCGGAGAGTGACGTCGGCGCGCGCTCCGGGTTGGGCGCACCGGAGGCCCGGGCAGCGAAACGGGACCGTCAGCGTGATGCCGTACGCGTCGTAGGTGTAGCTCGCCATGGGCGCCCCCCGGGGCCGCAGTCGACGGATCGAACGATGAGAAGCGTACCGGGGCCGCGCCGTCACGTGCTCCTCTGGGCGTGCCTACGCGTTGGCGAGAGGCACCGCCGGCGCCGGGCGCCCCAGGTGATACCCCTGCGCATACTGCGCTCCGAGCTCGCGCAGCGCCGCCAGGGTGGCCTCATCCTCAACGCCCTCGGCCACCGCCAGCAGATTGAACTGGTCGGCGAGGGTGACGATGCTCTGCACCACCCGCCGGTCCTCCTCGGAGCTCACCAGGCCGGTGACGAACGAACGGTCGATCTTGAGATAGCGCAGCGGCAGGCGGCGCAGGTAGGTGAAGGAGCCAAAGCCGGTGCCGAAGTCGTCCAGGGCCAGGCCACAGCCGAGCTCGGTCAGCTCGGCCGCGAACCGCTCCGCGGCGGCGAGCTGCTCGGCTATCGCGGTCTCCGTGATCTCGAACACGAGGTTGGCGGCGGCCGCGCGCTGACCCCGCAGCAGAGCGAGGATCTCGCGGCGGGCGCCGGGGTCGCAGAGGGTGACCGCGGACAGGTTGACGCGCGGCTGCAGGGAGCCCGCCAGCGCCAGCGCCTGGCTGACCATGAAGGTGTCGATCGCCTGAACCAGGCCGTAGCGCTCGCTCTCGGGCAGGAACGCCCCAGGCTCCAGGACCCCTTCGGCGTCGTCGCGTCGTCCCATCCGCACGAGCAGCTCGGCGCCGATCTCGCGCCCCGTGTCGATCTCGACGATCGGCTGGGCATAGACGAGGATGCGCCCCTCGCGCAGGGCCGACCCGATGCGGGAGGCGCAATCCAGGCGCCGGCGGCGCTCTGAGTCGAGCTCCCGGCGCTCTGTGACGTCAGTGGCGATCGTGCACGTCTCCGTCGCCCGGCCGGAGCTGTCGGGGAGGGTGAAGGTGACCGTCTCGTAGGTGCGCGGCTCGCCGTCGCGCATCAGCATGGACTCGTCATAGACGGGGGCCGCCTGCTCCACAGCGCGGTGATCGCGGGCAAGCTGCTCTTCGGCGATCTCCGGAAACAGCTCGCGGCACAGCCGGCCGACGACCGCCTCGGCGGAGGTGCCGAGCAGCCGGCCGCACTCGGCGTTGGCCATCACGTAGCGCCCGTCGAGATCCTTGACGGAGATGACCGAGGGCGAGTGGTCGATGATCGCCCGCATCCGCCGGCGGCTCAGCCCGAGGGCCTCGTCGGCCTTCATCCGGCCGGTGATGTCACGAAACAGCACGACCACGTTGCCGTCCTGGGGAAAGCCCCGGCTCTCGAACCACCGGTCCAGCGGGGGGTAGTACTCGGCGATCACGAATGGCTCCCCGGCGTGAACGCATCGTTCGAGCGCACGGCGCCACTCGTGGCTGCCGGTGGTGCCGAAATAGCTCGTCATCGTCCGGCCGACGAGCGCTTCGCGCGGGCGGCGCAGCAGCTCAGCCGCCGGCTGGTTGAGATAGAGAAAGCGCCAGTCGGGGCCGATGACAGCGATGCCGTCGGCGATCCGGTCGAGCATCGGGAGCACCCGTGCCTCCGGCAGCTGGTCCCAGTGGCCCAACTTGGGCCGGTCCGTCATCTCATCGCCCATCGCTGCCGCTCACGCCGCGCGTCCCCTCGAGTTGCGTCTGCACGCAGGCTAGTGGAGTAGTCAGCCGACCGTTAGCGGTAACCCTCCGGTTGCGCCTCGAGCGGACGAATGAACGAGCGCCCGGCGCGGTCAGACCGTGCCGGGCGCTCGCGGGTGCGGGTGGAGGGGGTGCTAGGCGGTCGCGGCGGCGACGGAGGTGGGCTCCAGGGCGACGCCCAGGACCTCGTCGATCGTCATCGCGACGTGGAACGACATCTGCTCGCGGACCTCCTCGGGGACGTCATCGAGGTCGCCCCGGTTGCGCTCGGGGAGGATCACGTCGGTCAGGCCGGCCGCGTGGGCGGCCAGTACCTTCTGCTTGAGGCCGCCGATGGGCAGCACCCGTCCCTGGAGGGTCACCTCGCCGGTCATCCCGACGGTGTGCTTGACCGGGCGCTCGGTGAGCAGCGAGGTCAGCGCCGTCACCATCGTCACCCCGGCCGACGGGCCGTCCTTGGGGATGGCCCCCGCCGGCACGTGGACGTGGAACGAACGGTCCTCGAACTTCTCGGGCTCGATGCCGAGCTCGGCGGCGTGGCCGCGGACATAGGAGAGCGCGATCTGCGCCGACTCCTTCATGACCTCGCCCAGCTGGCCGGTGAGGGTCAGCCCGGGCTTGCCCGGCATCGCCGTCGCCTCGACGAACAGCACATCGCCGCCCGCTCCGGTGACCGCCAGACCGGTGGCCACGCCCGGGACCGCGGTGCGGATCGCCGACTCCTGGAAGTGGCGCTGGCGCCCGAGGGCGTCCCGGATCTGCTCGATCTCGATCGTCACCGGGGCGACGGTCTTCTCCGAGGCGATCTGGGTCGCCGTCTTGCGCAGCAGCGTCCCGAGGTCACGCTCGAGCTGGCGGACGCCGGCCTCGCGCGTGTACTCCGTCGTGACGGCGGTCAGCATGGCGTCGGAGATCTCGACCTCGTCTGACCGCAGGCCGTTGCGCTCCAGCTGGCGGGGCCACAGGTAGCCGCGGGCGATCGCCACCTTCTCCGAGGTGGTGTAGCCGTCGAAGCGGATGACCTCCATCCGGTCCAGCAGCGGGCCGGGGATGGTGTCGGCCACGTTGGCCGTCGCGATGAACATCACGCCGCTCAGGTCGAGCTCGAGATCGAGGTAGTGGTCGCGGAACGAGTGGTTCTGCGCCGGGTCCAGGACCTCCAGCAGGGCCGCCGACGGGTCGCCCCGCCAGTCGGCGCCGACCTTGTCGACTTCGTCGAGCATGATCACCGGGTTCATCGTGCCCGCGTCGCGCAGGGCCCGCACGAGCCGGCCGGGGAGTGCGCCGATGTACGTCCGGCGGTGACCGCGGATCTCGGCCTCGTCACGGACGCCGCCCAGCGACATGCGCACGAACTTGCGTCCGGTGGCGCGGGCGATCGACTCGCCGATCGAGGTCTTGCCGGTGCCGGGCGGTCCGATCAGGGTGAGGATCGCGCCGGAGCGCTTGTCCTCCGTGATCCCTCGGTCGGTCCGCAGCTTCTTGACCGCGATGTACTCGACGATCCGGTCCTTGACGTCATCCAGCCCGGCGTGGTCGGCGTCGAGCACCTCACGGGCATGGGTCGGGATCGAGCTTCTCCTCGGAGTGCTCGTTCCAGGGGACGGAGATCAGGGTGTCGAGGTAGGTGCGGATGACGCTGGACTCGGCGGACTGCTCGCCCATCCGCTCCAGCCGTCCCAGCTCCTTCTCGGCCTGCTCGCGAGCGTGCTCGGGCATGCCGGCCGCCTCGATCTTGGAGCGGTACTCCTCCACCACGGAGGCATCGTCCTCGTCGAGCTCCTTGCGGATCGAGTCCATCTGCTTGCGCAGGAAGTACTCGCGCTGCTGCTTCTCGGCGCCGGACTCGACGTCCTCGCGGATGCGCTTGCGCACCTGCAGCTCGGCCAGCCGCTCCCGCTGGTAGCCCAGGGCGAGCTCCAGGCGCTCGGTGACGTCGAGCGTCTGCAGCAGCTTGACCTTCTGCTCGTAGCTGATGTCGGGCGAGTAGCCCGAGGTGTCGGCCAGGATCCCCGGCTCGGAGATCGAGCGCAGGAAGGCCGAGATGCGGCCGTCGTCGCCGCGGACCTCGAGGATCTCCTCGACGACCGCGCGGTACTCGCGCTCCAGGGTGCGGGTCTTGCCGTCGACGGGCACGGCGTCGGGGCGCTCGTCGACCTCGACGAACAGCCGTCCGTCGGGCAGCGTCTGGGCGGCGCCGGCCACGCCGCGGTGCAGGCCCTGCAGGGCGAAGGCACGCCCCCCGCCGGGCAGGCGGACCTTGTCGGTGATCTCGGCGACCGTGCCGACATCCGCGAATTCGGACTCGTGCCGCGGCACGAGCAGGACGCGCTCCTCATCCCCGGCCTCGATGGCCAGCGTGAGCGACATTCCCGGGAAGACGACGACGTCTTCCAGCGGGACGAGGAGAAGGCGTGTCATCTAAGTCTTCACTTTCAGTAGGTACTTACCAACGATAAGTACAGAATACCAGCTCACCGGACGGATCTCAGTGGCGCCGACTGAGATATATAGCGGGCCGGTGCACCGCTGCCCGATCTGGTTTCATCGGAGCCATGAGCATTGACGACGGCGACTCCCCGCACGACGTCCTGGCCGCCGAGGAATTCGGCGTCCCGGCCCCTGATCCGGCCCTCCACCACGATCCGGCCCACGATGTCCTGGCCGCCGAGGCGTTCGTCGTCCCGGCGCCCGACCCGGTGTTCCACCACGGTCCCGTCACCCTGCCGGACGATCCGACGGGGATCGCCGAGCCCCACGACGTGCTGGCCGCCGAGGAGTTCGCGCTGCCCGCCCCGCCGGTGGGCGCCGCTTCGCGGGGCGCCGGGGCTCGGGGCGGCGGCCGCGCCCGCGCCCTGGTTGGCGCCGGCGCCGCGGCGCGGCGCTGCGCTGTTGTTGCGCAAGCGTCACAAATAGGTCTTGTTCCGTCACGCGCCTCCGCGCCACCGTGGGACGTGGTGCATCTCAGTGCTGCATACGATCACTCAGATACACACGTCTGGAGCGAGTGGCCCGGCGCCAGCACGGCGTCGTCAGCTGGGAGCAGCTGCGGACGCTGGGCTACACCACGCCGCGGTGCGCCGGATGGTGGCCGATGCGGCACGGCGTCACCGTCGTGCGCTGGCCTGCGGCGGACCTAGGGGCTACAGCCACGGCGACGCCGCCGCCCTGCACAACCTCAGCCGTGCCCCGGCGGCGCGATCCAGCCACGATCGGCCAGCCCCGGTCTGACGGCGCGACCGGGCCACCATCGACCAGCGGTGCGGACCCTGCCGAGCCGGCTGTCCAGCGCGTGCCGGCGGACGTAGCGGCCGCCCACGGCCGCACGCATCGCGCCGCTCACCACCCGCGCGCGCGACGAGTCCATCGGCCACACGCCGACGCCGCCTTCGCCGCCGACCGCCGCGCGACCGCGCCACACCACGGCCGGCGCGCGGGCCCGCTTCGTCTACGACGCCGTCAGGCGCTGGTCACCGCGCCGTGCGGCTGCTCGCGGCGGCATCAGGTCCGTGATCGACCCGTCGGCCAGCTCGGCCGAGAAGGCGACCGTCTCCGACAGCGTGGGGTGGGGGTGGACGGTGAGCGCCAGGTCCTCCGCGTCGGCGCCCATCTCGAGGGCCAGCACCGCCTCGGAGATGAGGTCGCCGGCGCTGACGCCCACGATCCCGCAGCCGAGAACCCGCCGCGATCCCGGTTCCACGAGCAGCTTGGTCATTCCCTCGGAGCGGCCGAGACCGAGGGCCCGGCCCGAGGCGGCCCACGGGAACGATGAACTTCTCGAACTCGACCCCGTCGGCGCGGGCGGCGGTCTCGGTCAGCCCCATCCAGGCGACCTCGGGATCCGTGTAGGCGACCGAGGGGATGGTGCGGGCGTCGAAGCGGACGTTCTCCCCGGCGATCACCTCGGCGGCGACCTTGGCCTCGTGGGTGGCCTTGTGGGCGAGCATCGGGCCGCCGACGATGTCGCCGATGGCGTAGATCCCGGCGACGTTGGTCTTCATCTGGTCATCGACGGGGATGAACCCGCGCTCGTCGACGGTCACCCCGGCGGCGGCGGCATCGATCGCGCGGCCGTTGGGCACGCGGCCGACGGCCACCAGCACCTGGTCGAACATCCGCGAGCCGACGCCCCCGATCTCGACCTTTAACCCGTTCTTCTGCGCCTTGACGGACTCGACCCGCGTCCCGGTGAGCACGTCCTCGTATCGGGCGCCGATCCGCTTGGCCAGCACCCGCACGAGGTCGGGGTCGGCGCCGGTCATCAGCTGGTCGAGCATCTCGACGACGGTGACCTTGGAGCCCAGCGCGTCGTAGACGCAGGCCATCTCCAGGCCGATGATCCCGCCGCCGATGACCAGCAGCCGCCCGGGCACCGACGACGGCGAGAGCGCGCCGGTCGAGTCGATCACCCGCGGATCGTCGGGCAGGCCGGGGATGGTGGCCGCCTGCGAGCCGGCGGCGATGATGCAGTTCTCGAAGCTGATCTCCCGGTCGCCGACCGTCAGCGTGGACGGCCCGGTGAAGGTCGCCGAGCCGTGCACGACCTCGACCTTGCGCTGCTTGGCCAGGCCGCCGAGGCCGCCGGTCAGCCGGTCGACGACGGAGTCCTTGAAGTCCACCAGCTTGCCGAGATCGATCGACGGCGCGCCGAAGCTCACGCCGTGCTCCGCCATCTCCTCGACCTCGGCGATCACCTTGGCGGCGTGGAGCAGCGCCTTGGAGGGGATGCAGCCGACGTTGAGGCACACCCCGCCCAGCCGCTCGTAGCGCTCGACGAGCACGGTCTTGAGGCCGAGGTCGGCGGCGCGGAAGGCCGCCGTGTAGCCGCCGGGCCCGGAGCCGAGCACGACCACCTGGGCGTCGCGCTCGCCGTCGCCGCCGTCGGCTGAGGGCGCGGGGGAGGCGGCTCCTGCACGACCCGACGCCTCGGCTTCGGGCTCGGCCGCCGCCGAGGAGCTGGGCACCGTCTCCGTTGGAGGACTCGATCGTCATCAGCACGCTGCCCTCGGACACGCGATCGCCGACGGAGACGCGCAGCTGGCTGATCGTGCCGGCCGCCGGGGCCGGCACGTCCATGGTGGCCTTGTCGGATTCCAGGGTGACGAGCGGATCCTCGGCCTGGACCTCGTCGCCGACGGCGACGAGGATCTCGATCACCGGGACGTCCGTGAAGTCCCCGATGTCCGGGACGCGGATCTCGGTCACAGCAGGACGCGGCGCAGGTCGCTGAGGGCTTTGGCCAGCGAGGCGGTGAAGCGGGCGGCGGCGGCCCCGTCGACCACTCGGTGGTCATAGGAGAGCGACAGCGGCACCATCAGCCGCGGGACGAACTCCGATCCGTTCCACACCGGCTTCATGGCGGCGCGGGTGACGCCGAGGATGGCGACCTCGGGAGCGTTGATGATCGGGGTGAACGAGGTTCCGCCGATGCCGCCGAGCGAGGAGATGGTGAAGCTGGCGCCGCTCATGTCGCCGGGCGAGAGCTTGCCCTCGCGCGCCTTGCCCGACAGCGTGGTCAGGTCCTGGGCGATCTCCTTCAGGCCCTTGGTGTCGGCGTTCTTGATCACCGGCACGACCAGGCCGCCCGGCGTGTCGGCGGCGAAGCCGATGTTGTAGTAGCGCTTGAGCACCAGCTCCTCGCCGTCGAGGGAGGCGTTGACGAACGGGAACTCCTTGAGCGCGGCCACGCACGCCGCCGACCAGGAAGGTCACCATCGTGAACTTGACGCCCTCGCGCGCGTGCTCCTCGTTGAGCTGCTTGCGCCAGGCCTCGAGGTCTGTGATGTCGGCCTCGTCGTTGTGGGTGACGTGGGGGATCATCACCCAGTTGCGGGCCAGGTTGGGCGCCGAGATGCGCTGGATGCGCGACCGCGCCACGCGCTCGACCTCGCCGAACTTCTCGAAGTCGATCGACGGCCAGGGGAGCAGGTCCAGCTCGCCGCCGCCGCTGACGGGCGCGGCGGCCCGCCGGCGGGTCGCCGGTCGGCCCGGCGGTGCCCCCGCCGTCGGCCATCGCCTGCACGTCGTCCTTGGTGATCCGCCCCTTGCGCCCGCTGCCCTGAGCGCTCGCCAGGCTGACGCCGAGCTCGCGGGCCAGGCGGCGGGCCGAGGGGCTGGCGTAGATCGGCCCGCCGCCGTTGCGCGCTCGGTGGCGACGGCGTCTCGTCCGATGGCGCAGCGGCCGGGCTCTCAGCCGACGATGGCGAGGGCTCCTCTGGAGCCTCCAGCGATTCCGCGGGCGCCGTCGTCTGCTCGGCTCGCCCGGTCGGCGGCCGCGGCCTGCTCGGCCTCCTCGCCGGCGCCGGCGTCGCCGTCGGAGGGCTCGATCGTCATCAGCGGGCTGCCCTGCGACGACGCTGTCGCCGACCGACACGCTGATCTCCCTGACCACGCCGCCGAAGGGCGCCGGCACGTCCATCGTCGCCTTGTCGGATTCGAGCGTGACCAGCGGGTCCTCGGCGGCCACCGTGTCCCCGACGGAGACGAGGATCTCGATGACGGGGACGGCGTCGAAGTCGCCGATGTCGGGAACCTCGACCTTCGGTGAGGCGGTGGCGCTCATACCCGTGGTCGGGGCATCGGCGCCTCGGCGTCGATCTCGTACTTGGCGATCGCCTCGGCGACGACTGTGGCATCGATCGCGCCCGACGCCGCCAGCTCGGACAGGGCGGCGACGACCACGTAGTGGCGGTCGACCTCGAAGAACCGGCGCAGGGCGCTGCGGAAGTCCGAGCGCCCGTACCCGTCGGTCCCCAGCGCCCGGTAGCGGCCCGGAACCCACTGGCGGATCTGGTCGGGGACGGCCCGCAGGTAGTCCGTGGAGGCGATCACCGGCCCGCGTCGCTTGGCCAGCTGCTCGGTCACGTAGGCCTCGCGCGGGGTGTCGCCCGGATGCAGCATCGTGTGGCGCTCGACCTCGATGCCGTCGCGGCGCAGCTCGGAGAACGAGGTGACGCTCCACACGTCCGACAGCACGCCGAAGTCCTGCTCGAGCAGCTCGGCGGCGGCCATCACCTCGCGCAGGATGGTGCCCGAGCCCAGCAGCTGGACGACCGGCTTCTTGGTGCGCTTGGGCGCCTGCGAGAGGAGGTACATGCCGCGCAGGATGCCCTCGCGGGCGCCCTCGGGCATCGCCGGATGGGGGTAGTTCTCGTTCATCAGGGTGACGTAGTAGAAGACGTCCTCCTGCTCGTCGAGCATCCGGCGCAGACCCTCCTGGACGATCACCGCCAGCTCGTAGCCGAACGCCGGGTCATAGGCGCGGCAGTTGGGAACGACGGAGAACAGCAGGTGGCTGTGGCCGTCCTCGTGCTGCAGGCCCTCGCCGTTGAGGGTCGTCCGCCCGGCCGTGCCGCCGAGCATGAACCCGCGGGTGCGGCTGTCGCCGGCCGCCCACACGAGGTCGCCGACGCGCTGGTAGCCGAACATCGAGTAGTAGATGTAGAACGGGACCATCGGCACGGCGTGCGTGCTGTAGGAGGTGCCGGCGGCGACGAAGGACGAGATCGAGCCGGCCTCGGTGATCCCCTCCTCGAGGATCTGCCCGTGCTCGTCCTCCTTGTAGAACATGAGCTGCTCGGAGTCCTGGGGCTGGTAGAGCTGGCCGACGGGGGAGTAGATGCCCACCTGGCGAAAGAGGCCCTCCATGCCGAAGGTGCGCGACTCGTCGGGCACGATGGGCACGATGTGGCGGCCGAGCTGCTTGTCGCGCAGCAGCGCCGCCAGCACGCGGACGAAGGCCATCGTGGTGGAGATCTCGCGCTCGCCGGTCCCCTCCAGCTGGGACTTGAAGAGCTCGAGAGATCGGGAGCGGCGGGGCCCTCCGCGCGCCGGCGGCGGACCGGCATCGAGCCGCCCAGCTCGGCGCGGCGCTCGCGCAGGTAGGTCATCTCCGGCGAGTCGTCGGGCGGCTTGTAGTACTCGGCGTCGCGGACCTGCGCGTCGGTCAGCGGCAGCTCGAAGCGGTCGCGGAAGGCCAGCAGGGCCTCCTCGGTCATCTTCTTGGCCTGATGGGTGACCATCTGCCCCTCGCCCGAGACGCCCATCCCGTAGCCCTTGATCGTCTTGGCGAGGATGACCGTGGGCTGAGCCGGTGTGGCGCACCGCCGCGTCGTAGGCGGCGAACACCTTCTTCTGGTCGTGGCCGCCGCGGTTGAGCAGCCAGATCTCGTCGTCGGACATGTGCGAGACGCGCTCGAGCAGTCGCGGATCGCGGCCGAAGAACTTCTCGCGCACGTAGGCGCCGTCGCGCGACTTGAACGTCTGGTAGTCGCCGTCGACGCAGTCCTCCATCACCTTGACGAGCGCCCCGTCGACGTCGGCTTGCAGCAGCGGGTCCCAGCGGCTGCCCCAGACGACCTTGATGACGTTCCAGCCGGCGCCGCGGAAGTCGGATTCCAGCTCCTGGATGATCTTGCCGTTGCCGCGCACCGGCCCGTCCAGGCGCTGCAGGTTGCAGTTGACGACCCAGACGAGGTTGTCCAGGCGCTCGCGGCCGGCCAGGCCGATCGAGCCCATCGACTCGGGCTCGTCCATCTCGCCGTCGCCGAGGAACGCCCACACCTTGCGCTCGGCGGTGTCGGCCAGCCCCCGCGCCTGCAGGTACTTCATGAAGCGCGCCTGATAGATCGAGGTGATCGGGCCGATCCCCAGCGACACGGTGGGGAACTGCCAGAAGTCGGGCATCAGCCACGGGTGCGGGTAGGAGCTCAGTCCGCCCGGCGTGGAGACCTCCTGGCGGAAGCCGTCGAGCTGCTCCTCGGTGAGGCGGCCCTCGAGGTAGGCGCGAGCGTAGTTGCCGGGGGAGGAGTGGCCCTGGAAGTAGACGAGGTCGCCGCCGTGGTCGTCGGAGGGCGCGCGCCAGAAGTGGTTGAAGCCCACCTCATAGAGGGTGGCCAGCGAGGCGAAGCTGGCGATGTGCCCGCCGAGCTCCGAGGAGACCTTGTTGGCGCGGATGACCATCGCCATCGCGTTCCAGCGCACGATCGAGCGCAGCCGGCGCTCGACCGCCGCATCGCCGGGAAAGTCCGGCTCACGCTCGACGGGGATGGTGTTGACGTAGGCGGTGTTGAGGCTGGCGATGGGGCCGGTGCCGGCGTGCTGGGCGCGCTCGATGACGCGGGTCAGCAGGTCACGCGCGCGGTCGGGCCCGTCGTGGGAAACGACCGCATCGAGCGCCTCGAGCCACTCGGTGGTCTCCAGCGCGTCCGGGTCGACCGCACCGTTCCCGTTCGCGGTCCCGGTCTTGGCGATATCTGCCATCGCGGATCGAATATACCCCTGTGACCGCGCGCACACCCATCGGCTTTGGGTAGCGTCTGCGGCCATGGCACTACGTCACATCGAGGGAGCGGCCGGGGCTCCGTGGGCCCATCCGCTGGCCGGCCGGCTGGACCGGTTGGTGGTGCATTCGGAGCTGCTGCAGGACAACCCGCTGGGCGATCCGGCGCAGCGTCCGCTCTACGTCTACCTCCCGCCGGGGGTGGCCGAGCGGGGCGCGCCGGTGCCCTCGGTGTACGTCATCCAGGGGTTCACCGGCCAGCTCGACATGGTCCTCTCGCACTCGGCGTTCGAGCCGTCGTTCGTCGAGCGCGTCGACGCGATGTTCGCCGCCGGCGACTGCCCGGACGCGGTCATCGTGTTCGTCGACGCGTGGACCCGGCGAGGCGGCTCGCAGTTTCTCAACTCCGCCGGCACGGGCCGCTACCTCGACTACCTGTGCGACGAGGTCGTGCCGTTCGTCGACGCCCATTACCCGACGCATGCCGACCGTGATCATCGCGGCCTGAGCGGCAAGTCCTCGGGTGGCTACGGCGCGATGGTGGTGCCGATGCTGCGCCCGGACATCTTCGGCGCCCTGGCCTCCCATGCCGGCGACGCGCTCTTCGAGTGCTGCTACCAGCCGGACTTCCCGGCGGTGGCGCGCCAGCTGCGCGACAACTTCGACGGCTCGTGGGAGGTCTTTCACGAGCGGTGGGCCAGCGCCGAGGCCTTTGACTTCAACGCCTTCGGCAAGCCCCTGGAGATCTACGGCTATGCCTGCGCCTACTCTCCGGACCCCGACCGCCCCGGCGAGG
This sequence comes from uncultured Solirubrobacteraceae bacterium, assembly GCA_963800545.1. Classification (GTDB taxonomy): domain Bacteria; phylum Actinomycetota; class Thermoleophilia; order Solirubrobacterales; family Solirubrobacteraceae; genus Palsa-465. The sequence goes on along the minus strand of CAWDBJ010000001.1, from coordinate 187,121 downwards.
CCCGGCTGCCGTTCGAGACCACCACCGGGCGCCTGCGCGAGGACGTCTGGCGCGAGTGGCTCGACCTGGACCCCGTCCGCCTGGCGCCCGTCCACGCCGACGCTCTGCGCAGCATGCGGCGGATCTACCTCGACGCCGGCCGCAGCGACGAGTGGTACCTCGACCTCGGCGCCCAGGCCTTCGCGCAGGAGCTCTCAAAGCTCGGCGTCGAGCACTCGCTCGAGCTCTTCGACGGGCGCCATGGGGGCATCACCTATCGCTATCCGGGCGCGATCCGCGAGCTCGTGCTCGCGCTGCGATAGGAGGCGGCCGTGGACGACGCCCTCGCCTTCGCCGGGCCGGCGATCCTGGCCGAGCTGGTCCGCTCCGGCGAGGCGAGCCCTCGCGCGAGCTGGTCGAGATGTTCCTGGCCCGCATCGAGGCGCTCGATCACGCGGTGCAACGCCTTTCGCACCGTGCTGGGCGAGCAGGCGCTGGCCGAGGCCGACGCCGCCGGGCGGCCCGACGGCCCGCTGGCGGGCGTGCCGATCGCCGTCAAGGATGACCTGCCGCTCACCGGGCAGGTGGCCACCCGCGGCACCCGGCCGGCCAACTGGCCGGCGCCGGCGACGGCGGATGCCGAGCCGATCCGCCGCCTGCGCGCCGCGGGAGCGATTCCCATCGGGATCACCAACGTTCCCGAGCTGATGATCTTTCCCTGGACGGCGACCGCCGCCAACGGCATCACCCGCAACCCCTGGGACCCGTCGCGCACCTGCGGCGGCTCCTCGGGCGGGTCGGCCGCCGCGGTGGCCGGCGGGCTGGCGGCGGCCGCGACCGCCTCGGACGGCGGCGGCTCGATCCGCATCCCCGCGGCCTGCTGCGGGCTGGTCGGGATGAAGCCCACCCGCGGGCCGATCTCCTCGGCTCCCAACCCGCCCGGGTGGCTGGGGCTCTCGACGGCCGGTGCGCTGGCCCGGACGGTCGCCGACAGCGCGCTGATGCTCGACGTGATGCACGGCTCGGCGCCCGGCGAGCCGGCGCCCGCGCTCCGGTTTGACGGCAGCTATCGCGAGGCGGCCGCAACCGCCGCCGGCCCGCCTGCGGATCGCCGTCTCCGCCAAGCCGCCCGCCGGGCTGCTGGCCTCCGTGTCGGCGCAGGAGCGAGCGGCCTGGGAGCGGACCGCCGCCACCCTGGCCGACGCCGGCCACGAGGTCGTCGCCGCCGATCCGGACTACCGGCTGGCCCAGGTGCTGTTCGCGCAGCTGTGGGTGCGGGGCATCCACGAGGACGCGCGCGAGCTGCCCGACGCCTCCCAGCTGGAGCGCACCACCCGGCAGATGGCGGCCGCCGGTCGGACCCTCGTTCCCGATCGCCGGCGAGCGTCGCTGATGCGCGCCCGCGAGCGCGCGGCGCGCCGGATCATGGCCCTGTGGGACCGCTTCGACGTGCTCGTCACGCCCACCTTCGCGCGCTCGGCGATCGCCGCCGACGGCGCCTACGGACGCTCGGCGGCGGTCGCAGTCAACACCTCGGGCGGCCTTCGTGCCGTTCACGGCGATGTTCAACCTCACCGGGCAGCCGGCGGTCGCGGTGCCCGCCGGCTGGGACGCCGCCGGGCTGCCGCTCAGCGTCCAGCTCGTCGGCCGGCGCGGCGCCGAGGACGTCCTCTACGGCTTAGCCGGCCAGCTCGAGCAGGCCGCGCCGTGGGCGAGCCGCCGGCCGCCCGCGTTCTGACGATCCCGCCTGGACACGTCTGCGGTCCATCCGGTACATTTACGTACCGTGACTGCCCTGGCTCGCTCACCGGTCCGCGTCGCAGGAGAGCCCCGAGAGCTTCCGCCCTCGCCCGCCGGCCCGGTCGACGGCGCCGCCCCCGACCGACGCGCGCCTCCAGGACACCGGCTCTCGCCGTTCCTACAGGGGCTGCGCTTCAGCGCGCGGCCGATGGGCTTCAACATCGGTGCCCATCGCCGCTTCGGTGACGTGTGGACGCTGCGCATCCCCACTCGCCGCGAGGGCTTCGTCGTCACCTGCCATCCCGATCACGTGGAATCGCTGCTCAAGGCCCGGCCCGACGATGCGCCCTCGCTGACCGGCGAGTCACCGCTGCGGCCGATCCTCGGTCCCAACTCGGTGCTGACCTCCGTGGGGGAGCGCCACATGCGCCAGCGCAAGCTGCTGCTGCCGCCCTTCCACGGCGAGGCGGTGCAGCGCTACGTGGCGATGATCTCCGAGGTCGCCGAGCGCGAGATCGACAGCTGGCCGGTGGGGGAGGCCTTCGCGCTCGCGCCGCGCATGCAGGCGGTGACCCTCGAGGTGATCATGCGCGGCGTCTTCGGCATCGAGGGCGAGCGCGGCCGGCGTCGGGAGCCGCCCTCGAGCACCGCATGCGCTCGACCATCCGGCGCCTGCTGGCGGCCTCGACGACCCCGCTCTACCAGCTGGTGGAGCTGCGCAATGCCGGCAGCCGGGAGCCGCGCGACCTGCTGGCGCTACTGCTGCGGATCGTCGACCGCCAGATCTACGCCGTCATCGACGCAGCGCCGGGCTGACAGTCCGATGGCGCGGGACGCGGCGACGTGCTCTCGCTGCTGCTCCAGGCCCGCGACGAGGAGGGGCAGCCCCTCACCGATGAGGAGTTGCGCGACGAGCTCATGTCCCTCGTCCTGGCCGGACACGAGACGACCGCGAACTCCCTGGCCTGGACCTTCGAGCGGCTGCTGCGCACCCCGGCGCCTATCGAGAGCTGCGCGACCGCGTGCGCGCGGGCGAGGGCGAGCGCCTACGTCGAGGCGACGATCCACGAGAGCATGCGGGCGCGACCGGTGATCCCGATGATCGTGCGCATGGTGATGCGCCCCTGGCAGCTCGGGCGCCTACGTGGTCCCGGCCGGCACGCCGGTGGCGATGAGCATCGTCTCGCTGCACCATCGCGACGACGTGTACCCGTCTCCGAACAGCTTTGCGCCTGAGCGCTTCCTGGACACGAAGCCCGGGACCTACACATGGATCCCCTTCGGCGGCGGGATCCGCCGCTGCCTGGGGGCGACGCTGGCGATGGCCGAGCAGCGCGTGGTGCTCGCGGCGATCGCTCGCCGCACGGACCTGACGGCGGTCGAACCCCGGCCTGAGGCGCCGCGGATGCGCAACGTGACGATGATCCCGGCCCATGGCTGTCGCCTGCGGGTCGTGTCTCTATCGTGATGAGCGTGTCCGTGCAGAGATCGCCGGAACGGCAGGGAGTGCAGGCCCCTGCCGGCCACCGCGAGCGCCTGATCGCGGCGATGGCGGTGTCCATCGCCGACAAGGGCTATCGCGACACCACGGTGGCCGACGTCGTGCGGCTGGCCCGCACCTCGCGACGCAACTTCTACGAGCACTTCGTCGACCGGGATGGCTGCTTCCTGGCCCTCTTCGACGCCACCAACGAGTCGCTGATGGACGAGATCGCCGAGGCGGTCGACCCGCAGACCACGCTCGACGAGCAGGTCGACACCGCCGTCGACACCTACATCGGCAGCGTCCTGGACCGTCCCGAGCTCTACCACAGCTTCGTGCGGGAGCTGCCGGGGCTCGGCGAGGCGGGCGCCGCGCGCGCCCAGGCGGCGCTCGAGGGGTTCGCGCAGCTGCTGATCGGGCTGGTCGAGACCAGCCGGCGCGCCCAGCCGGCGGTGGCCGCCCGGTCGCTGGACATGGACACCGCGATCATCATCGTGGGAGGGCTGCGGGAGCTGCTGGTCATCGCGCTGCGGCGCGGTCGCGACATGCGGGAACTGCGCTCGAGCGCCGGGCAGACGATCAAGCTGATCCTCTCCGGAACGCTGCTCTGAGCGCCGACCCCCCCGAACGGGAGGGGAATCCCCAACTTTCGGGGCTTACGCAGGGCTCGGTCGTAAGACAGGCTTCAGGGGATGGCAGAGCCCACATCCTCCCCTGCAGAAAGTCGTGCCCGCTTTGAGATCCTCCCGCTCGGTCGCAGCGAGGAGCAGGCTCAGAGCCTTCCCGAGCCGGTCCGCCTGACGGTCACCTGCTCGCCCAAGCATGGACCCGACCGCTCCGTCGAGGTCGCCGGGCGCCTGCGCGCCATGGGCCACGCGGTGACGGTCCACGTCGCCGCCCGCATGGTCCGCGACCGCGACCATCTCGACGCCCTGCTGACCGCGATGGCGGAGGCGGGCGCCGACGAGCTGTTCCTGATCGCCGGCGACGCCGATCCCCCGGAGGGCGAGTTCTCCTCGGCGGTGGAGCTGTTGCCGGTGGTCGCCGAGCACCCGCGTCGCCCGGCCCGTATCGGGATCGCCGGCTATCCGGAGGGTCACCCCAAGATCTCCGACGAGGAGCTGCAGCGCGCCCTGGTGCAGAAGAGCCGGCACGCCGACTACGTGGCCACCCAGATGTGCTTCGACGCCAAGGCGCTGACCGCCTGGGTGACCAGACAGCGCGGGCTCGGCATCACCCTTCCGGTGTTCATCGGCATCCCCGGCAAGGTCTCGCGGGCCAAGCTGCTCGAGCTCTCGGCCCGGATCGGCGTCGGCCCCTCGCTGGACTTCCTGCGCAAGCAGCGCGGGCTGCGCAACCTGCTGTCGCGCGGTTCCACCGCCGACCGCTTTACGACGCGCTCGGACAGCACGCTCGACGATCCCGATCTCAACATCGCCGGCTTCCACATCTTCACCTTCAATCAGCTGACCGACACTTTCGAATGGGAACGCGCCAAGGAGGGCAAGAAACCCCGCCAATCCGCGCAGTCGACCCCCCAGCGGCTCTACGTTCAAGCTGAGAAGCGTTCCCCGTAAGCACACGAAGCCCGGTCGGCCGGGACCGGGAAGGAGAGAGATCCAATGACGCCCTCAAACCTGCAGGAAGTGCTCGACCAGGCGCCCAGCACCGTCGATCTTCTGCGCAACGTCCAGATCGGCGCCTACATCTATCCGGTCGTGCCCTACGAGTTCTCCAACTGGCGCCGTGAGCAGCGCGCCTGGCGCGATACCGCGGTGCTGTTCGACCAGTCGCATCACATGGCCAACCTGTTCCTCCGCGGGCCGGGCGCGATTGACCTGATCACCGCCACCGGGATCAACAGCACCGCGAACTTCCCGGTCAACATGGCCAAGCAGTTCGTCCCCTGCACCCCGGCCGGGCAACGTCATCGGCGACGGCATCCTGTTCCATCTCGACGACGAGGAGTTCGTGTGGGTCGGCCGCGCTCCGGCGGCCAACTGGCTGCGCTACCAGGCCGAGACCGGCGATTACAAGGTCGATGTCGAGTACGACGACCGCTCGCCCGGACGGCCCTACGGCAAGGCGGTGCACGCGCGCCTTCTGGCGCTTTCAGATCCAGGGCCCCAACGCGTGGCCGGTGATCGAGAAGGTCAACGGCGGCGCAGGTCGAGCAGCTGAAGTTCTTCCGCATGGCCGAGATGAACGTCGCCGGCGAGCAGGTGCGCACGCTGCGCCACGGGATGGCGGGCGCCCCCGGGCTGGAGCTGTGGGGTCCCTATGAGACCTACGACAAGGTCCGCGAGGCCATCCTCGAGGCCGGCCAGGAGTTCGGGCTGGAGCCCGTCGGCGCCCGCGCCTATGCCTCCAACACGCTGGAGTCCGGCTGGATCCCGTCGCCGCTGCCGGCCATCTACACCGGCGAGGAGCTGCGCGGCTACCGCGAATGGCTGCCCGCCACGAGCTATGAGGCCAACAACGCGCTGGCCGGAAGCTACGTGTCCGACGACATCGAGGACTACTACACCAACCCCTGGGAGCTCGGCTACGGGCCGTTTGTCAAGTTCGACCATGACTTCATCGGCCGCGACGCCCTGGAGCAGATCGATCCTGACACCCAGCGCAAGAAGGTGACCCTCGCCTGGGACGCCGAGGACATCTCGAAGGTGTTCACCGCCATGTTCGACACCGAGCACCGCGGCTATCAGTTCTTCGACATGCCGATCGCCAACTACGGCTCGTCGAACTTCGACTCCGTGCTCGACGCCGACGGGAATGTCGTCGGCTACTCGATGTTCTCCGGCTACAGCGCCAATGAGAAGCGGGCGCTGTCGCTGGCCACCATCGATCCCTCGGTCGAGATCGGGTCAGAGCTCACCCTCGTCTGGGGCGAGCCCGACGGGGGCACCCGGAAGACGACCGTCGACCCCCACGACCAGCTCAACATCCGCGCCATCGTCAGCCCGGTGCCCTACGCGGTCACCGCTCGCCTCGAATACGCCGAGGGCTGGCGCACCGGCGGACAGAGCTAGCGCGCACGTCGCCGCCCATGAGCCAGCCGACCCGCCAGGCGACGATCCGCCACCGGTTCGTCCAGGCCGATCGGCTGGCCGTGGCGATCGCCGCCCGGCAGGAGGCGTGGCGCTGGGAGCGCCACCCCTTCCTGCGCCGGTGGCTCGATGGTGAGCTGACCGCGGGCGAGCTGCAGGCGTTCGCGGCCGAGCATCACTGCGCGGTCGTCGCCCTCGCCCAGGCGGGGCGCGGGGCGGCGGTGCGGACGGCCGGCCTCCTCGGCGAGCAACTGGAGCGCTACGCCGCGCGAGCAGGACTGCTCGATCGAGCTCTCCTGTGGCTTTGCGGTGGCGACCGGCTGGGCCCGCTCCGCCTGGTACTTCGCCCAGGACCCGCTCGATGCGACGGTCGACTGCACGCGCGCCTGGTCGGGCGAGGGCCGCTCCCTGGCCGAGCGGCTCGTCGTGATGGTCGCGGTGGAGGGGGCCCTGGCCGCGCTCGCTCCGCGGCTGCTCGACGCGCTCGTGCTCGCCTATGGGTTCGATGAGCCCGCCACGCGGTGGTTCACGCGCTGCGCCGAGCGCTCGGCCGAGGATGCGGCGACGATCGCCGCCGGCCTGGCCAGCCAGCTTCCGGTCGCCACGCCGGAGCGACTGCTGCGCCGCGCCGAGGTCGCGCTGCGGTCCTACTGGGACCTGCTCGACGGCGTCCAGCAGCTCGCCGCCCGCGCCGCCTGACCCGGCGACGCCACGACCCGGCATCCGTGCGCCGCGCTGACGCACGGGCGGCGGCGGTATGGTAGCGTACCGCAGGTACGGAGATGTACCACCGCCGACAGGAGAGCTGATGACCGCCGCCGACGTACGCCACGTGGAGATCGCGATCGCCGGAGCCGGCCTGTCCGGGCTCGGGATGGCCATCGCGCTGCGCCGGGAGGGCCATGACGACTTCGTCGTCCTCGAGCGGGCCTCCGACCTCGGCGGCACCTGGCGCGACAACAGCTATCCCGGATGCGCCTGCGACATCCCGAGCGTCCTCTACTCCTACGCCGACGAACCGAACCCGAACTGGACCCGCGCCTACGCCAGCCAGCCGGAGATCTGGGCGTACATGCGCGCCGTGGCGGCCCGTCACGACGTGGCCTCCCACATGCTCTATGACCACGAGGTCCTCGCCGCCGACTGGGACGAGACGGCCCAGCGCTGGCGCATCGAGACCGCGCAGGGCTCCGTTCACCGCCGACATCCTCATCTCGGCGACCGGCGCGCTGGCCGATCCCGTCGATCCCCCGGATCTGCCGGGCCTGGACGCCTTCTCCGGCCACGTGTTTCACTCGGCCCGCTGGGATCACGACCACGACCTGCGGGGCCGCCGCGTCGCGGTCGTCGGCACGGGCGCCTCGGCGATCCAGTTCGTCCCCGAGATCCAGCCGGTCGTCGACCATCTCGACGTCTTCCAGCGCACCCCGCCGTGGGTCCTGCCGCGCGGCAACCCGGACATCCCGGGACGCTGGCGCAGCCTGTTTCGCCGGCGCCCCCGCGCGCTCGAGCTGGTGCGCCGCGCCGTGTTCTCCGCTGCACGAGGCCGCCCATGTCGGCTTCCGCCATCCCAGGGCGATGCGGCTGATCGAGCGCCAGGCCCGCGATCACATCGCCAAGGAGGTCGCCGACCCGCAGCTGCGAGCCAAGGTCACCCCCGACTACAGCCTCGGCTGCAAGCGCATCCTCGGTTCCAACGCCTGGTACCCGGCGCTCTGCCGCGACAACGTCGACGTCGTCTGCGACGGCATCCGCGAGATCGTCGCCGACGGGATCATCGATGAGGCCGGCGTCCATCATCCCGCCGACACGATCATCTTCGGGACCGGCTTCCAGGTCACGGATCCGCCGATCAGCCACCGGGTGCGGGGCCGCCAGGGCCGGCTGCTGGCCGACGCCTGGAAGGGCAGTCCCAAGGCTCACCTCGGCATCGGTCGATCGCCGGCTTCCCCAACCTGTTCATGCTGCTCGGTCCCAACACCGGGCTCGGCCACAACTCCGTGCTGCTGATGATCGAGTCCCAGATCGCCTATGTCCGCCAGGCGCTCGCCCACCGCCGCGACGCAGGGGCTGGCGGCGCTGGAGCCCACCCCGGCGGCGCAGGCGGAGTTCCTGGCGCATGTCGACCGCGACACCGAGGGCAGCGTCTGGACGGCCGGCGGCTGCCTGAGCTGGTATGTCGACGCGACCGGGCGAAACTCCACGCTGTGGCCCAACAGCGTGCGCGCCTATCAGCGGCGGGTCGCCCAGTTCGAGCCGCGCGACTACGCGACCGAGCTCCCGCATGCCGAGGCCGCCCAGCCCGGCGAGCCGGCGCTCGCCTGACACCGTCCGCACCGTATCGCCCAAGGAGCCCCATGCCACGCACCCGCATCCCCGTCGACGGCCGCACCGCCTTCATCTCCGGCGCCGCCTCGGGCATCGGCCGAGCGGTCGCCCGGCGTCTGGCCGCCCATGGCTGCCCGGTGGCCATCGCCGATCAGGACGAGGCCGGGCTGCAGGAGACCGCCGAGCTGATCGGCGGCCCCGTCCTCGCCCGCACGCTGGATGTGCGCGACCGCCAGGCGCAGATGGCGTTCGCGGCGGAGGTCGCCGACTGGGCGCCCGCGCCGCTCGGCATGGTCTTCAACAACGCGGGGGTGACCACCTCGCAGAGCGTCGCCGAGGGCTCGGTCGAGGATGACGAGTGGGTGACGGACATCAACTTCGGCGGGGTCGTCAACGGCGTCCGGGCCTTCCTGCCGATCCTGCTGCGCCAGGACTCGGGGGTGATCGTCAACACCTCGAGCGTGTTCGGGCTGATCGGCTGGCCCAACCAGAGCGCCTACTGCGCCTCGAAGTTCGCCGTCCGGGGTTTCACTGAGTCACTGCGCCACGAGCTGCGCGGCACGGGTGTGCGGGCGGCCTCGGTCCATCCCGGCGGCATCAAGACCAACATCCTGCGCAACGCCCGCTACCACGCCAGTCCCGATGAGCGGTGACCTCTCCCATGACGACGCCTCCGCGCAGTTCGAGGCGATCGCCCAGACGACGCCGGAGAAGGCGGCCGAGATCATCCACGCCGGCGTCAAGGCGGGCCGGAGCCGCATCCTCGTCGGCGCCGACGCCCACGTCCTCGATGCCCTCGTCCGCCTGGCGCCCACCCGCTACTACGACCTCATCGCGTTGCTCGAGCCGCTGACGGCCCGCCTGGCGCGCTGAGCCGCCCGCGCCGCCTCAGCGACGGCCGCACGCTCCAGCTCGTCGTAGAGCGTGCGGACCCGGTGAAAGATGTCACGGGCGGCCGCCAACTGCGCGTCGCGGCCGGGGGCCGCCTGGCGCGGGAGGCGCAGCGGCTCCCCGTAGCTGACCGTCACGCGCGGAAAACGGCCTCGCCGCCACTGGCGGGCCATCGCCGAGCCGTGGATGGCGACCGGGACGACCGGCACCCCGGACTCGAGGGCCAGGCGGCCGATGCCCGGCCGCGGCTCGCCCAGGCCGCCGCTGCGCGAGCGGCCACCCTCGGCATAGATGCCGACCACGCCACCGCGCTGCAGGATGGCATGGGCGGTGACGAAGGCCTCCTCGTCGTGATGACCGCGCCGCACGGGGAAGTGCCCGGAGACGCGGAAGAGGTAGCTGATGGCCGGGTGGACGCCGAAGAACTGTGACTTGGACATGAAGCGGATCTGGCGGCGCAGCCACACCCCGCAGAAGAAGTGGTCGAGGTTTGAGAAGTGGTTGGGGGCGAGGATGCACGGCCCGCTCGGCGGGACGTTGTGGCGGCCGATCGCGTGCGTGCGGTACAGACCGAGCGCGATCGGGGTGAGGAGCACTCGGACCGCTCCGTACGTCCACCCCGGCTCGTGGGTGCGAGCCCACTGGTGAAAGGGGGCGAGCGCCTCGGCGGGACGAGGGTCGACGTAGACCTGGGGCTTGATGTCCGGCATGGGCGGCGGCGCCGCCGGGTGGCGGCGCCGCGGACAAGCCTGCCAGACGCCCGCGCTCAGGTGACGGTCAGCGTCCCCATCATCCCGCCCTGAGCGTGGCCCGGGACCGTGCACATGTACATGTACTTGCCGGGCGTCAGCTTGACGGTGACGGTCTTGGACCCGCCGTTGAACGTCGGTGTGGCCGCGATCTTCTTCCCGCCCGCGCTCGCCAGCGTGAAGTTGTGACCCTCGGGCGCGTCGTTGGTGAAGGTGATCGTCACCGTGCCGGCCTTGGCGGTCAGGTGGGTGGCGCTGAACATCAGGGCGCCACTCGAGCTGGCCGAGATCTGCAGATGGCTCGAGCCGCCCGAGCTCGCGGCGCCGGAGGCCGCGGAGCTGGTCGAGGTGGCGGCGGGGGCCGAGCTGGTCGAGCTGGTCGAGCTGGCGCCGCCGGCGGCGGCCGCCGCGCTGGACGAGGTCGAGCTCGACCCGCCGCAGGCGGCGACGCCGAGCGCCAGGGCTCCGGCGATGAGCAGAACGATGAGGTGTCTGGGCATGTCTGTCGTCTCCTTGAAGGTTTGAGATGGGTGTGGCGCGCGGAGGCGCCCGGTCGGCGCGTCCCTGCGGCAACCCCTCAGCCATGACAGACGCCGGGGACGGCGGTTCCTTCCCGCGCGGCAGGTCGCTGCCGCTCGAGTGCTCAGGCCGGCGGGCCCAGCGGGGCGCGGCACCGGCACGCAGAAGTCGCCGCCTGACCCGGTACGGTGACGGCATGGCCGATCGCGAGAAGCCGCAGGTCACCGTCCCCAGCGACCAGGCGCCCTCCTACCAGCTCGAGGTCGAGGACCTGATCGACGGCGACGGCGACGAGGCGGTCGACGGCCACGTCGTCGAGGTGCACTACGTGGGCGTCTCCTGGAAGACCGGGAGCAGTTCGACGCCTCCTGGGACCGCGGCCAGACGTTCAAGTTCGGTCTCGGCAAGGGCCAGGTGATCGCCGGCTGGGATCAGGGCGTGGCCGGGATGAGGACGGGCGGTCGCCGCCGCATCACCATCCCGCCGATGCTCGCCTACGGCAAGCGCGGCGCCGGCAACGTCATCGGTCCCGACGAGACGCTGGTGTTCGTCGTGGACCTGATCTCCGTGCGCTGAGGCTCGCGGCGCTGAGCGTGGTCAGCGGGCGGTCAGCGAGGCGCGGGTCCCGCCGGAGATGGAGACCGAGGCCGAAGAGCCGCTGACGGCGCAGGTGCGGGCGCCGCGAAAGGCCCGCGGGCCGCTGGGAGACGCACAGCTCGAAGCGGCCCGGCGGGACGGCCAGCGGCGCTCCGGCCCGCAGGCGCAGGCGGCGCACGAGCCGGTGGGCGGGCAGGCTGAGGATCGTCGATCCGCAAGGGGGCGGGGGAGAGGCGTGGAGACACGCACGCGCCGTGACGGCCGATCCGCAGCGACAGCCCCGGCGCGCGCGGCGGTGCGTCCGGGTCGAGCGGACGGGGAGCGAGGCCGTGGTGGCGACGACCCGTGTCGTGCGGGCGGGCGAGGTCGTGGTGCGGGCCGGGGCGCCGGTGGCCGGCGGGAGTCGCGCGGTGGTCGTCGGGCACCGGCGCGGGGGTCGTCGGCAGCGATGCCGGTGGTGTTGCCGGGGGCGTGGATGATCTGCACGCCCGCCAGGTCCTGGGCGTCCATCGACATCGTCATCGTGTCCCCCTGGCCCTGGGCGGGGTCGTCGAAGGTGGTGTCGTTCATCTCCTGCAGCGTGACCAGGTCGTCGCCGGTGCTCGGGTCCACGGCGACGCTGTCGACGTAGGCGACGTGGCCGGTGTCGTTGCTGGCCGTCTGGGGCCATACGATCAGCGAGCCGGCGGCCGGCGCGTGGTCGACGGTCAGGCCCTCGAGCGTCGGCGTGCTGGGGCCAGGTGTAGGCCGTCCAGTCGCTGGCCGACGGGGTCTGAGAGGGAGCGGTTGTTCCACAGGTCGGGCCGCAGTCTCGAGCGCCCAGTACGTGCACTGTGCCCACGGATAGGGGCCGCCGGGGGGTAGAAGGGGTTGGTGGGGTCCGGCGCGACCGTCCAGCAGGTGGCCTCGTAGTAGACGGCCACCGTGGGTGACGGACAGGGGCGCGGGGTCTTGGCCGCCGCGGCCGCGATCGGCGTCCAGATCGATTGGGCGGCCAGCCCGCGGCCCGGGGCGACCGCCAGGATGAGGGCGAGCACGCCGGCGCACAGCGGCGCGATGAGCAGCCGCGGGCGCGAAAGCGGGCAACGGGGGAGGACGGAGGCAAGCACGGAAGGACCTGCTTCGGTGCAGCGCGGCCGTCCCGTGAGCCGTGCCGGCGGGGCTGGCCGGGTGTTGGAGGGTCCGGTGACGTCGGAGAGTCAGCGCCGCGCGCGCCGGCCCCGCCACAGCCGCAGGGCCGCGTGGGGGAGGGGGTCGAGCTCGACGCCGCGTGCCGTCCGCAGGACGCGCCGGTTGTGCAGGACGCCGAGCGAGACCGATTGCCCAGAAGACGTACTGCACGGCGAAGGCCATCCGGAAGTCCGGCAGCGTGTAGCTCGACGGGCCGCCTGACGAGCGCAGGCTGAGGACGATGCCGATGAGGGCGATCGTCATCAGCGAAGCGGCGAAGCCGCCCACGTTGACGATCCCGGTCGCCGATCCGATGCGCTCGGCCTCGTTCTCCGTGCGGGCGTAGTCAAATCCCATCATCGAGCCCGGGCCGTTGGAGGCGAGCACGAGGACGAGCAGGACGAGCAGCGCCAGGGGGGCGCGGCCCGGCCAGGCGAGCACCGCCGTCCACACCGCCACGGTGGCCGCGACGATCAGCAGCGTCGGGGCGGAGCGGCGATACGGCCAGCGGCCCGCGAACCCGCCGAGCAGCGGTCCGATGACCATCGCCACCACCACCAACAGGGTGATCAGCAGGCCGGCCTCGGCCGGGCTGCGGTGCTCACCGACGACGAGGAAGGGGTATCCCCACAACAGCCCGAAGACCATCCCCGAGAACTGCGTGACGAAGTGGGTCCACAGCCCCAGTCGCGTTCCCGGCTCGCGCCAGGCGAGCCCCAGGCGCCGGACGGCGTCGCGGGCCGTGAGGGCTCGGCACCACCGCCGTGGAGCCCGCGGGGGCGTTGCGCAGGACGGAGGCTGACAGCAGGGCGATGCCCGAGCCCGACGAAGGCCGCCGTGAGAAAGGAGGCGCTCCAGCCCTCGCCCTGGAGTAGTGCGACGAGCGGGTAGGCGGCGGCGATCTGGCCGACCTGCCCGAGCAGGCCGGTCAGCTGGGTCATCAGCGGCACCCGCTGCGGCGCAAACCAGACCGCGATGAGCCGCAGGACGCTGATGAAGGTCATGGCATCGCCGGCCCCCACCAGCACCCGCCCGGCGACCGCGAGCCCGACCCCGTGCGCGGTCGCCATCACGAGCTGGCCGGTGCCCATCACCAGCGCTCCGGTGGCGATCAGCCGCCGCGCGCCGATCCGGTCCACGAGGACGCCGACGGGCACCTGCAGGGAGGCGTAGACCGCCAGCTGCAGGACGGAGAACAGCGACAGCACCGCCGCCGTCGTGGCGAAGCGGCGTTGCGCCTCGACCCCGGCGACGCCCAGCGACGAGCGCTGGAAGACCGCCGCGGCATAGGCGAGCAGGCCGATCGCGTAGATCAGCCAGGCTCGGCGGGGGGTGCGCATGGGCGGCGCCACCGATGGTGATTCGGCTCACGGCCATCGGAGAGCGAGGGTGCCAGGGAGCGCTGCCCGACGACTCCCCGGGTCCGCCCGCCAAGAGTTTTCTCATCGTCGGGTTATCCGTCTGTGAGCAGCGGCGCCCAGACTCGGCCTCCTCGATGGCCGACGATCTCTCTGCGCTCACGCCCCGGCTCTCGTCCCCGACGCGCCGCCTCGACCGCGGCCGCGGGAGGGCGTCTCCCGCTGGCGCCGCGACCTGGCCGCGGGCGGGACCGCGGGCAACGAGCGGCTGACCACCCTCACCGGCCTGGTGCTGATCGTGCTGCTGGCGGCCCTCGGGATCACGATCGTGCGCATCGGCCAGTTGCTCTGGCTGCATCTCTTCCTCGGTCTCGCGCTGCTCGGACCGGTCGCCCTCAAGCTCGCCAGCACCGGCTACCGGTTCGTGCGCTACTACACCTCCGATCCGCTGTACGTCCGCAAGGGCCCGCCCGCGCCGGCGCTGCGGGCCCTCGCGCCCCTGGTCGTGCCTCTTCACCCTCGGGGTGTTCGCCACCGGCGTCGCTCTCCTCTTCCTCGGACCGGCGTCGCGCGGGACGCTGCTTCTCGTCGCACAAGGTCTTCTTCATCGCCTGGCTCGCGGTCACGGCGATCCACGTCCTCGGTCATCTGCCGGAGATCCTGCGGCTGATCGGCCGGGCGCGCCGGACGCGGGACGAGATCATCATCCTGCGCACGTCGCCGTTCCGCGGTGGCGACGCCGCGCGGTGCCATCCGCTCCGCCGCGCGGCGATGGCGATGCCGAGTCAGCTAGCGGGGGCGCGAGGCCGCGCCGCGGCGCTGGCGATCGCCCTCACCGGCGGCCTCGGGCTGGCGGTGGCGCTGCTCGGCCAGTTCGCCGGCCTGGACTCACTGAGCGCGCCGGCCGCGGGGAGGCCGGCCGCTCGCGCCGGGCACGGCCGCCATCAGGCGCAGAGCCAGCGTCGGGCAGGCGCTGACCGCCCGCCGGGCGAGCGGCTCGAGGGAGACGGGCAGCTCGCCCTCGTGGATCATGGGGTAGCCCCAGTCGTCGAGCTCGACGACCTCGGGGAGCAGCTCGGCGCACTGGCCGTGGGCATCGCAGGCGATGGGGTCGACGACGAGGCGCATCTCAGCGTGCCGCCGCGACCGGCTGTCCGGGGGTGGCGAGGATCGGGCTCGGCCTCGCAGGCGTCGCACAGGCCGTGCTCGGCGTGGTCGGCGAACTCGGCCGCGAACACGCGCACGGCGCTGGACACGAAGCTCGCCGCGCCGTCGGGGTGCGCGCACGCCCCCCGTCCGACGACCTGATGGCACCAGCGGGAGAGCGGGCCATCCCGTCGTCGGCGGCGGCAGCCCTCGCCGACCGCGGCCAGCTCGTCGGCGATGGCGGCCAGGCCGTTCACGCAGGGCCCGCACTGGCCGGCGCTGTGGTCGGCCAGCCATCCGGCGACGCGTGCCACCTCGGCCACCGGACAGCTGCGGCGGGGCAGGGCGACGATGATCCCCGCGCCGAGGCGCGCACCGGCCGCGCGCAGCTGCGGCGGGCGACAGACGCACCCCGCGGGCCTCGGCCGGATCGATCCACGTGCCGGCGTAGCCGCCGATCGAGGAACGCCCGCGCCGGCTCCGTCAGGCCACCGGCGGCGCCGACGAGGGACCCCAGCGTGCTGCCGTGCTCGATCTCGTAGACCCCCGGCCGCGCGCACGCCGCCGCTGATCGTCACCAGCGCGCTCCCGGGATCGTCGCGCGGTTCCGACCTCCCTGAACCATCGGGCGCCGTGGCGGGCGATGAGCGCGACGTGCGCGAGCGTCTCGGCATTGGAGACGAGAGTCGGTCGCCGGCCGATCCCGCGCTCGGTCACCCGCGGGGACGCCGTCGTGGGGGCGGCCAGCCCCTCGTTGCACCAGCGCACGATCGCGCTCTCCTGACCGCTGACGTAGCCGCCGGGCACCGCCACCACCTCGGCGCGCATCCGGCCGCGGCGCAGCTCCGGGCGCTCGGCCAGGGCCCACTGCAGGGTGTCCAGGGCCGCGGACGTTGACCTCGTCGACGGCCACCACGATCTCGTCGGCGCCGATCGCGCGGGCGGTGGCGAACGCTCCATCGAGCACGAGGTGCGGCAGCGAGCACAGCAGCAGCCGGTCCTTGGCGCTCATCGGCTCGCCCTCACAGCCGTTGACCACGAGCAGCGGCGTGCCGGCGAGAGCGCCGGACGGCGTCGAGCTTGACCGACAGCGGGAAGGCCGCTCCGCCGCGGCCGCGCAGCCCGGCCGCCGCGATCTCGGCGGCCAGCCCCGGCGCCGGCGGCAGCTCGCCGTGATGGCGGTGATGCTCGACGAGGGTCATCGGGGCGCCGGTGACGCCGGAGAGGAGCCGCGGCAGGATCATGAGCGCCTCGTCGCGGAGCTGCGGAGGGATGCAGGAGGCGGCTCGGGGTCCCCGCACGCTTGGCCCAGTGGGGCGCCAGCGGCCCGGCCGGCAGCCACACGGCGAGGCCGAGCGCGAACAGCGCCACGGCTCCCGCGCCCGCCAGCCGCCAGGCCATCGCCCGCGGCCAGCCGACCGCGAGCCGGGTGATCACCGCCACCAGCACGGCAGCGCCGCACAGCCGCGTAGACCACCGTCATCCACCCCTGGCGCACATCCGAGCCGGTGCCCAGGCCGTGCAGCACGGCGATCGGCCAGACGAGGTAGGCGAGCCAGTGGACCGCGCGCCACCGTCCGGTGGCCGAGGCGCGGGCGGATGAAGCTCGTCACGCGCGACGGCCAGCAGCAGGTCGAATGCCGTGGCTCCGAGGCCCAGCCACAGCGGCCGATAGGCGCCCGTGAAGGGGATGACGGCGTTGATGAGCGAGATCGGGAGCGAAGCTGTCGAGCACGGCGGTGGCGATGTGCACCGCCAGGAAGACGAGGGCCAGCAGCGACCCGGCGCGATGCACGCCGTCGACGGCGAAGCGCGGCCAGCTCCGGCTGTGCACCCGGCCGACGGCGGCGATGCCGATGACCACGCTGACCGTCAGCAGGACGAGGGCCACCGCGCCGCTGGAGCGCGTCAGATACCAGTAGGTCTTCACCGCGGGCCATCCGCCCTGCGTGTGGACTGCGCCATCGATCGCCACCAGCCGGGCCGGCAGCGACGCGCGCGGCCGAGCCAATCGGGCGCGCAGGCGCCCGAGGACGAGCGCCGCCGTCGAGGCGATGTTCGCGTCGGCGCAGGTGGCCGCGGCCACGCTGGCGGTCCGCCACACCGGCGTGACGGGTTTGCCGGTGGCCGGGTCAAGCACGTGGTGCAGGGCCGCGCCACCGCGCCGCCAGCGGCGGGCGATCAGGCTCGAGGTCGCCAGCCCGCCTGCCGCCGATGGTCAGCTCGCTGGCCGGTGCCGGTCGTGTCGCGGTGGTCATCGGTGACGCGGACCCGCCACCCGTCTGCGGGCGGCGGGCCGCTGGTGGCGATGTCGCCACCGAGGCTCAGCAGAACGCCACCGCCGCCGGCGCTCGGCGGCCGCCCGGGCGCCCCGGTCGGCCGCCAGGGCCTTGGCGGTGGCCCCCAGGTCGAGCTGCGGCGCCGGCGGGCACCCGGACCGCCGGAGGGTCTGACCGCAGCTCGATCTCTGCCCAGCGCGACGCCCACCCGCGGGCCGGACCGTGCGGCGCGGTGAACGGCAGCTCGGCGCGCGGCCGCGCTCGAGCTCGCTGAAATCGCGGTCGTAGCCGAGCGCGACCAGGCGCTCCCCGAGCGCCGGATCGACCGCGCCGTCCGGTGAGGGCGGCGGCGCGCAGCGCGAGCTCGAGCGCCTCGAGCAGGAGCGCCGAGATCGGGCACCCACCGCCCGCCCGCCGCGGTTGACGCGCGACAGCTCGGACCCGGGGTCAAAGCGGCTGGCGGCGGCATCGATGGCCCGGATCTCGCGCTCGGCGGCATCCCGGGCAGCGCCGGGGTCGCCGGTCGTCACCAGGACGGCGGTGGTGCCCAGCGCCCGCCAGGTGGTCGACCGGGTATCGCGCCAGCGGACGATGGGGACGTCGCGCGGGCGGACGCCGCCGGCGATCACGAGCCGCCCGGAGACGACCGGCGCGGGTGCGGCGGGCGGCGGGGCGGGCGCGGGCTGGGGAGCCGCCGCCGGCGGGGCGACCGGGGCCGGTGCCGCCGTGTCGTCGCCGGAGCGGCTGGCGCGGGCGCCGCGGCGGTCGTGTGAGAGGCGGTGGCCGACGTCGTGGTGGTCGCCTGGCGCGGGGGCCGGCGTCGCTGCGGTGATGACGCGGACGCTCGAGCGGGTGCGACGCGACGATCGGCGGCGGGCGGCTGGCGCAGGGGCGATCGCGGCCGGCCGCCGGGCCACCCGGGCATGTGCCCGGGAAGGCGTGCGCAGCGGCGCTGGCGAGCAGCAGCGTCAGGGCCAGAGCGGCCGCCGCCAGAGCTTGAGTTGAGCCGCCGCAGGCGGCGCACGGCGGCATCGCGCCGGGCACGGCTGGCGTGCCGGGAGGAGGTGGGCATGGCCGGCACGCTGTCGGTGTCCCCTAAACCGGCATTGATCGACCGATGAGAACTCTCTTTTCTGGCGTTTGCAGGCGATCTCCGGCTCCTAAGATGGCCGGGTGCCGCGTGTGGTCGCTCATCGAAGACGAGCCCGGGATCGTCGACTTCATCACCCGCGGCCTGACGCGCGAGCGGACTGACCGTCGAATCGGCCCTCGACGGCGCCCGCGGACTGGAGCTGGCGCTCGGCGAGAACGTCGATCTCGTCGTCCTGGACCTCATGCTCCCGCGCCTGAGCGGCATGGACGTTCTGCGCGAGCTGGCCGAACAGCGGCCTGGCCTGCCGGTGATCGTCCTCACCGCCCGCGGTGAGCTCGAGGACCGGGTCGACGGGCTCCAGGCCGGAGCGGTGGACTATCTCGTCAAGCCGTTCGCGCTGGCCGAGCTGGAGGCGCGCATCGCCGCCCAGCTGCGGGCGGCCCGCCAGGCGCCGGACACGACCCTGCGCGGGCGCGGGGCTGAGCGTCGATCTCATCACCCGGCGGGTCACCCATGACGGCTGGCCGGTGCGCCTGACGACGACCGAGTTCGACCTGCTGACCTACTTCCTGCACAACATCGGGCAGGTCCTCAGCCGCCAGCAGATCCTGCGCGCCGTGTGGGGCTATGACCATGATCCGGCGACCAACAACGTCGACGTCTACGTCGGCTACCTGCGGCGCAAGCTGTCAGAGCCCGATCGCCGCCCGGTGACCATCACCGCTCTGCGCTCCCGCGGCTACCGGCTCGAGGACACGGCGTGATCCGGCGAGCCAGCCTGCGCTGGCGGCTGGTCGCGTGGGTCGTGGCCGTGATGCTGGTCGGCCTGGCGATCGTCTTCGTCGTCGTCTACGAGCAGACCGGCAGTCAGCTGCGCAGCCGCGTCGACGAGGATGTCCGAGGCGACGTCGCCCAGCTGAGCGAGGCTGTCCGGACGCTGCAGGCCGTCCTCGGCTGACCAGCTGGTCGCCGACCTGCAGCGCTACATGCGCGCTCAGCCCTACAACGGCCGGTCCTCCTTGCTGTTCGCGCTCGTTCCGGGCCGCGGGACCGCCAGCAACCATCCGGAGCTGTTCGGCGCCGACCGCCCCGACGACGGCGAGACGGCGGCCGAACAGCGGCGCGAGAACACGCTCGGGCGTCGTCTGCTCACCGGGCCGCCCGGGACGGCGGACGGAGGACGTCCCCGACGTCGGGGAGGTCCGGGTCGATGAGCGGGTGGTCGTGACGGCCGGCCGGCGAATCCGATTGGGCGCGGGGGAGCCTCTCCAGAGCGTGACCCGGGCCCAGCACAGCGTCGCTCGCGCCTTCCTGATCGCGGGCGCGATCGGACTGGCGCTCGTCCTCATCGCCTCCTACCTGGCGGGAGCCTCGGTCTCGCGGCCGCTGAGGCGGATGGCGCGCGTCGCCGCCCGCGTCGACGATGGCGACCTCTACCCCAGGATGAAGCTCGACGCCTCCGCCAGCCACGAGATCCGGATTCTCGCTGACGCGTTCAACCACATGCTCGACCGGCTGGCCGCCGCCTTCGGCCAGCAGCGGGAGTTCGTGGCCGACGCCTCGCACGAGCTGCGGACCCCGCTGACGGTCATCGCCGGGCAGCTCGAGGTCCTGGCCGCGCAGCCCGATCCGTCCGCCGAGGAGGTCCGCCGCGTCCAGCGGATCGTCGCCGGAGAGGTCGCCCGCACCTCGCGCCTCGTCGACGACATGCTGTTGCTGGCCCGTTCCGAGACCCGCCAGTTCGTCAGCCGCCGGGAGATCGATCTCCCCACCTTCGTGACTGAGTTGTGGACGACGTCGACGGTCGGGGCGCAGCGGCGGCTCGAGCTCGGCCCCGTTCCGGCGGGCAGCGTCGACGCCGATCCGGATCGCCTCGCCCAGGCGCTGCGCAACCTGATCGACAACGCGCTGGCCCACACCGCGGCCCCCGGCGGCTTCGTGGGCCTGTACACCGAGGCTGCTCGACGGCGAGCGGGTGCGCTTCACCGTCGTCGACGATGGGCCGGGCATCCCGGAGGACCAGCGCGAGCGGATCTTCGAGCGCTTCCACCGCACCGACGTCGCCCGCGATCGCGATGCCGGCGGCGCCGGACTGGGCCTGGCGATCGTCCAGGCCATCGCCGAGGCCCACGGCGGCAGTGCCCGGGCGGTCGACCCGCACGGCGTCGGGGCCCGGATGCAGATCGAGATCGCCGGCTTCTCGCCGGCCGGAGTGCAGGCCCCCGCGACGCCGGTGTCGCAGGCCTCACCCGCGGCGCGCGCGCCCTAGAGGTTCTGGGCAGGGGGCCGCGATGTCAGGCCAGCATCCGGGTTCGCAGGAGCGCGAGGCTGGCCAGGCACGCTGCGGAGGCGATGGCCACCGGCGTCACGTCGCCGGCGGCCTTGGCGATCGCTCCGCCTCCGGCGGATCCGAGCACCTGTCCGAGGGCCCACGCCAGGTTGGTGAGCGCCCCGGCGAGACCCTGGTCCAGCCCGTGCGCGTCGGCGGCGTCGGACAGCATGGCCATGGCGGGCGCCCAGAAGACACCGAGCGTCGCGGCGCAGCCGACAACCACCACCGCCAGCGGGAGGGCGGCATCGGGCACGGCGAAGGCGACGAGCATCAGGGCCGTCGCCGCCAGGCCGAGGCGCAGGGGGAGCAGGCGTCCCCTGCGGTCAGAGAGGCCGCCGACCACGGGGCTGATCAGCGCCTCGACGCCGGCGGCCACCAGAAAGGTCGCTCCCACGGCGATGGCCCCGGCGCCGAAGCGGTGCAGCCGCAGCGGGCCGAGCACGTTGAGCAGCCCGGAGCCGCTCGCCGGCAGCGTCACCAACCACATGGCGATGAGCACGGGGCGATCGGCGAGCGCACTGCGCAGATGACCGATGCCCTGCAGCGACCGGACATGCGTGGTCGGCAGCCGGCGGCTGACGGCGATGAGCGCGGCGGAGGCGGCCACGATCACGCTGAACGCGATCGGGCGGCCGGTGAGGTTGGCCAGCGTGCCGATCACCGGCCCGAACAGCGCCCCGCCGATCGCCGCGCCCAGGGCGCGTCCGATCAGGGCACCCCGCCGCTCGGGCGCGGTCTCGGCGGCCAGCCAGGCGATCCCGCCCGCCCATGAGCAGGCTCCGCCGACACCCTCGAGGAAGCGGGCGGCGTCGAGCAACACCAGACTGCGCAGGAAGGCGAAGGCGATCGTCGACAGGGCCAGCAGCGTCAGCCCGCTGATCACCGCCGGGCGAGGCCCGGCGCGCGCGGCGAGCATTCCGCACGGCAGCGATGCCAGCAGGGTGCCGATCGGGTAGCTCGCCGTCATCGCTCCCGCCGACAGCTTGGACAGGTGGAGCTCGTGGGCCAGCTGCGGAAGCAGCGGAGCCAGCACGGCGTAGAACAGCGTGTCGACGAACACGACCGCGCTGATCAACAGGACGAGGCGACGCTCGGTGGCGGGCGCGGTCGGCATCACCTCACGGTAGTGCGCGGGCGGGCCGCGGGACGTCCGAGGGCAGGGGGCGATCCTGGGTCGGCGCCGGCGCCCGATCGTCCGGCTTGACCGTCCCGGGCAAGGAGGGCTACGGTGGCTGAGCCGGCGCCGTGCGCCGACGTTCCGGTTGCCGAGAGGAGAAGCGATGGCGTCCACCGCGAAGAAGCATCACCGCAGCGATGGGAGCTCGGCGTCGGCCGACGACGCGGCCCGCCCGCTGAAGGAGAAGCTCGGGGAGCGTCGCTACGAGCGCGAGATGCGAAAGCTCCAGGAGGAGCTGGTCAAGCTCCAGTACTGGGTCAAGCAGGAGAACCTCAAGGTGGTGATCCTCTTCGAGGGTCGCGACGCCGCCGGCAAGGGCGGGGTGATCAAGCGCATCGTCGAGCGAACGAACCCGCGGATCATCCGCGTCGTCGCGCTCGGGATCCCTACGGAGCGGGAGAAGAGCCAGTGGTATTTCCAGCGCTGGGCCGCGCATCTCCCGGCCGGCGGCGAGGTGGCGCTCTGCGATCGCAGCTGGTACACCCGCGCCCTCACGGAGCACGTGATGGGCTTCTGCACCGATCGCGAGTACCGGGAGTTCATGCGTTCCTGCCCGGAGTTCGAGCGGATGCTGACGCGCTCCGGAATCACCTTGCTGAAGTACTGGTTCTCCGTCAGCGACGAGGAACAGGAGCGCCGCTTCCAGGCCCGGGCCGCCGATCCCCGGCGCCGCTGGAAGCTCAGCCCGATGGACATCGCCTCGCGCGACCGCTGGGTCGACTTCTCGCGCGCCAAGGACGCGATGTTCGAGTTCACAGACACCAAGCGCAACCCCTGGTTCGTGGTCGATGCCGACGACAAGCTCCGGGCCCGGCTGAACTGCATCAGCCACATCCTGGAGAGCATCCCCTACGAGGACGTGCTGCCGCCGCAGATGACGCTGCCGCCCCGGGCACACCAGGGCGGCTACATCCGCCCGCCGCTCGATTCCCAGAGGTTCGTGCCCAGCCGCTTCTGAGCGGTGGGGCCGCCCTGTCCGGCGTGGGCGGTTCAATGCGCCCGTGTAGTGAATCCCGACCTGGAGGACTTAGATGGCCCTGACGCAGACGCAGCTCACAGCCGCCGTGGCGGACCGAGCAGAGTTGAGCAAGAGTGACGCCAAGCGGGCGCTCGCGGCGCTGGACGAGATCGTGCTCGAGGAGCTCGGCAACGCGCAGAAGGTGCGCATCGGGGGATTGGTCCAGCTGACCGTCCGAGTCAAGCCGGCCCAGAAGAAGCGCAAGGGTCGCAACCCCGCGACGGGGGAGGAGATCGACATCGCCGCCAAGCCGGCCAGCGTCGACCTGCGCGCCCGTCCGCTGACCAAGGCCAAGGGGGCCCTGCCCTCGGTGCAGAAGGCGCGCCGCCGCCTCGCGGCCTAGCGGGGCCGACAGACCTCAATCCGGAGGGTGACGAGGAGGGCCCGCGTTCTCGCCTGGCGGGGACCGGGACGCCGCGGGCGCGTCCGTCGGGCGCTTTGACATAGTCGAGCGCTCGATGGACGTGGTCGACTACCTGGCGTTCTGCCTCCTCGCCCTCCTCGTGTTCACCGTGCCCGGCTGGCTGTGGCTGCGCCGGGCCGGCCTGGACCCGCTGGTGGCCCTGTATGCGGGACCGGGGGCGGTGGCCCTGTACGCCGCCGCGGTGGTCGCTCTCGGGGTCGTCCTGCCGTGGGACGTGCGGACGACCTGCGAGATCGGTGCCGCGGTGGGCGCGGTGATCACGCTCGTCTGCGCGGTCACCGCGCCCTCTCCGCTGTTGCCGGTCCGAGCCGACCTCGCCGGGATGGCGGTCTTCGCCGTGGCGTTCCTCTCGCTGGCGGCGTTCTCGGGGGTGCCGTCGGCGCCCTTCGGAGGGTGGAACTCGGCGACCGTCGGCCCAGGGCGGGTTGACACGCCCCGGTGGCCGGGCCTGCCCTCGGACAACACGCTGCCCTACCGCACCGGTCAGGTGGCGCTCTACAAGCAGGGCGGCCCGGACATCCGCGACGGCTTCTCCGTCGGGTGGTGGCTGTCTGACCGCACGCCCCTGACCGGCCTTGACTTCGCCTTCATGGCGGGCGCCTTCGGGGTGCACGTCTCAGACCGAAACGTCGAGGAGCAGCCGGTGACGGCGGTGCCGATGACGACGCTCGATCACGCGGGCTTCTGGGCTTATCAGGTGACGGCGATGCTCCTCAACCTGGCGATCATCCTCGGGGTCTTCCTCCTCGCCCGGGTCTGGCTCAGTGCCCGGCTGGCCGTCGTGGCGGCGCTGGTGGCCGCGGTCATGCCGGGGCTGGTGCTCAACGGGATCTACACCTGGCCCAAGCAGGCGATCGGCTACTTCGTCCTCGCCGGCGCGGCCTTCGCCCTGCAGCGAAGGCCGGTGCTGACCGGAGCCTTCGCGGCGCTCGGCTACCTCGTCCACCCGGCGGGGCTGTTCTGGATTCCGGCTCTGCTGATCCTCCTGCTCGCCGATCCCCAGCTGCGAACCCGCTGGCGGCGCACCGCGGCACGGTTCGTGGCGCCGGCGGTCGTCCTGATCGCCCCCTGGTCGATCTTCACCTCCCAGGTGATGCACGCGGTCTCACGGTGGACGACGGCGCCGCTCGGGACGCTGATGGTGGACCCGGCCGACTTTCACAAATCGCTGTCCGTGGCCTGGCGCACCTTCCGGATCGACGGGCCGCTGTTCGCCCTTTGGTCGCGCGTCCAGAGCACCGCCGCGTCGCTCTTTCCGACTGATCTGAACACGACGCCGAGCTTTGCGCCCGATCAGCGCGGCTACGACGCTTCGATCGTGCACTCGTGGGTGGCCGCGCACGGTTTCTCCGTCTGGGGGATGGCGGGCGTCGTGCTCGCGCCGTTCGCGGTGTTCATCCTCGTCGGCCACTGGCCGCAGTTCCGCCGCGTCACCGTGGCCCTGGTCGTTCCGGCGCTCGTGCTGGCCGAGCTGGCCAACGGCGAGGCGTACCCGTTCGCCAATCAGAGCATGTTCGCGCTCGTCGGTCTGGTGGCCATCATCGCCGCCTACGGGCTCCTACGGGCGCGCCGGCGGTGGCGGTGGGGGCTTTTCGCCGCGATGGCCTTCGAGCTGCTGACCGTCGTCTACGCCGGCCTCTACCGCCCGTTCAACATCGCGCCCGGCGCGGCGATCGTGCTGACCGTCCTCGCCGCCGCCGGGCAGCTGGGGCTTCTGGGCGCTCTGGCGATGAGTCTCGATCTGGTCGACGCAAGCCGTCTGCGGCGTCCGCTCCCGGGTCGCGGACGGCGCGCCGCGGCTCTTTCCTGAGGCGGGCTTCGCAGGGGCGTTTGGCGCGTCCGTTAGCGTGGTTGGGGTGGCGCAGGTCAGCGTGTTCACCCCTTCTCACCGTTCCGAGTTTCTCGACGACTGCTACGCCGGGCTGGCGGCACAGACGTTTGGCGACTGGGAATGGATCGTCGTGCTCAATGCCGGGGCCGTGTGGACGCCGCCCGAGGACGACCGCGTCCACCTGCACCGGGGGGACGCTCTCGCCGGTGTCGGCGCGGTCAAGCGCCGGGCATGCGCGCTCGCCGCGGGCGAGATCCTCGTCGAGTGCGATCACGACGACGTCCTCGCCACGACCGCCCTCGCCGCCCTCGTGGAGGCGTTTGCCGGGCATCCGGAGGTCGGCTTCGTCTATTCCGACTGCGCGCAGATGACCCGCGAGGGCGGGCGCGATGACAGCCGCTTCAACCCACGGCACGGCTGGGAGTATCGAGAGGCGACCGTCGACGGCCACGACTTCCTGCAGTGCGACGCCCTCGAGCCCACGCCCCACAACGTCAGCTACATCTGGTACGCCCCCAACCATGTCCGCGCCTTTCGCAGCTCTGCCTATCAGGCGGCCGGGGGCTATGACGCTGGGCGTGACATCCTCGACGACCAGGAGCTGATGAGCCGGCTCTACCAGCAGACGGAGTTCCTGCATCTCCCGCACTGTCTGTACCTGCAGCGCATCCACCCCGGCAACACGCAGGTCGACGCGGAGCTCAACCCTCGCATCCAGCAAGAGACGGTGGCGCTGTACGAGCGTCACATCCAGTCCAACGCGCTCGCTTGGGCTCAACGCCGGGGGCTGCACGCGCTCGACATGGGCGCCGCGCACCGCAAGCAACCCGGGTACCTCGGCGTCGATCAGTACGCGCGGCCCGGCGTCGACATCGTCGCCGACGTGACCGAGGGGATACCGCTCCCCGACAGCAGTGTCGGCGTGATCCGCGCCGTTGACTTCCTGGAGCACATCCCGGACAAGATCGCGATCTTCAACGAGCTCTACCGGCTGCTGGCCCACGGCGGCATGCTCCTGTCGATGACCCCCAGCACGGACGGTCGCGGCGCCTACCAGGACCCGACGCACGTCGCCTTCTACAACGAGAACTCCTTCTGGTACTTCACGGAGAGTCAGTACGCCGGGTTCGTGCCGCAGATCACCTGCCGCTTCCAGGCCAGCCGGGTGACGACCTACTTCCCGTCGGACTGGCACCGCCAGCACGACATCCCGTACGTGGAGGCCAACCTGATCGCGATCAAGGACGGACCGCGTCAGGGTGGCTTCCTGCTCATCTGATTCCGGGCAGCCGTCCGAGGGGCGGTGGCCTGTCAGCAGGTGATCATCAGCGAGAACGCCTCGTCAGCGTCGGTACCGGCATTGGCTGTTGTGATCACCAACGTCGTGGAGCTCGTCGCCGCAGCTGCCGCCGTCGCCGTCGTCCCGGCTGCACCGGTGTTCGCCGTGGCGAGGATCGCACACCCCCTGAAGTCGGCCGTCGTCGTCACGGTGTAGAGGCCGGGGGGGGTGCTCTGGACCGAACTGATCGCGCCTCCGACCGGTTCATCCAAAACCTCGCCGATGGCATCGAAGCTCGCGACCTCGGTTAGGCCGGAACCCGGGCTCCCGGTAGAGCCCGTCGGTCCGCGGGTGCCGGTGCCGCCGGCGTCGCCCTGGTTGCCCTGGGCGCCCTGGTTGCCGGTGCCTCCGGGATCGCCCTGGGCGCCTTGGGTACCCGCGCCGGTGGCGCCCTGGAAGCCCCGGACGCCCTGAGCTCCTGAGTCGCCTTGGAAGCCCTGCACGCCGATGGCGCCTTGGAACCCTTGAGCGCCGGCGTCGCCTTGGGAGCCCTGAGAGCCTTGGACGCCCTGGAAGCCTTGGCTGCCTGAGCCGTCGCCGCCCTGAGACCCCTGCGAGCCGGTCGCGCCGGCGTGAGCCGTGAGCGACCAGTCGCCGGGGCTCGTGGTCGGATCGTTATTCGAGTTTGCGGTGACCGTCGAGACATAGGACGAGCCGTCGCTGGCCAGGACCTCGTCTCCGATGTCATAGAACTGGGCGCTGTCATACGGGCCGACGAACGTCGTGCCCGGTCCCTGGGCGCCGATGCCGCCCTGAGCTCCCTGCGTTCCCTGCGTTCCCTGCGCTCCCTGCGTTCCCTGAGCTCCGACGTCTCCCTGGACACCCTGAGCGCCCTGGGAGCCTTGGGCCCCGGCGTCGCCTTGGGACCCTTGCGCGCCAGCGTCGCCTTGTGCGCCGTTGCCGCCTTGCGCGCCCTGAGTGCCGGCCCCACCCTGGAAGCCCTGTGCGCCGTTGCCTCCCTGGAAGCCTTGGGTGCCTTGGGTGCCGTTGCCGCCTTGGAAGCCTTGGGCGCCGTTGCCTCCCTGGAAGCCTTGGGTGCCTTGGGTGCCTTGGGTGCCGTTGCCGCCCTGGGCGCCGTTGCCGCCTTGGATGCCTTGGGAGCCTTGGGCGCCGTTGCCGCCTTGGGTGCCTTGGGTGCCGTTGCCGCCTTGGAAGCCTTGGGTGCCTTGGGTGCCGTTGCCGCCTTGGGCGCCGTTGCCGCCCTGGGAGCCCTGGACCCCTTGGGCGCCCTGGGTGCCTGAGCCGGTGGCGCCTTGGGCGCCGTTGCCGCCCTGGGACCCTTGCGCTCCGTCGCCGCCTTGGAACCCTTGGGCCCCTTGGGCACCCGAGCCGGTCGCGCCCTGGGCACCGTCGCCGCCCTGGAAGCCCTGGACGCCTTGCCCGCCTGTGGCGCCCTGTGCGCCTTGCCCACCGGTGGCGCCCTGTGCGCCGTCAGCGCCGGTGGCGCCGGAGACGCCGTTCAGTCCGTTCAGTCCGTTAGCCCCGGTGGCGCCGATGGCGCCGGCGGCACCGTTGGACCCGTTCGCGCCGGCCGACCCGTTGGTGCCAGCCGAGCCGGTGTCGCCCTGGAAACCGCGGTAGCCGCGCCACCCGCGATCGCCCTGGTCGCCCTTATTGCCCTTGTTGCCCTTGTCGCCTTGGTCTCCCTGGAAGCCGCGAGGCCCTCGGGGTCCCTGGTTGGCGGCCGCGGCGTGGCTTTGCGTGTTCGTCTTGCCGCCTGTCGCGGCCGCGTCGGCGGCTTGCGCAGCGCCTGCCGCCCCACCGACCGTCAAGAGGCCGGCGAGGCCTCCACTGAATGCACGGGTCCGTTGCATCGCCGACTCACTCTCTCTGACGCCCTATGTACTAACTACTGACACAGGGCGCGTGGTGTAGGCACGGGAATGTCCCCTGGAACGACAGGGACTGGCTGCGACAGTACTCCCAAAAAGACGCCTCGGCGGACAATCTTTTTCAGCCGCATTGCCACCCACCACAAGCAATTATCGGCAGGTTCGCCACCAACCTTTAGCAGCTATTTCCGAGGCGGACTAACGGTTGAAAAGTTTGCTCGGGGACCCATCAAGAGGACTAGTATCGGCTCCACGATCATGAAACGTATTAACCATCAGGTGTCGACTCGCTGCCCTGCAAGAGGCTCTTGTGGCATGCGCAGAAGCAGCCTCGCCGCGGCGGCTGGGATGGCTCTCGTCGCTTGTCTGACCGGATGTGGATCAAGCAGTCGCTACCTCAACGGTGTCGTGGTGGAACGGTCCATCGCGTCCTCGTTTCTCACTCAGCAGCATGTCTATACGCGTGTGCTCTGCCCGAGTCACATCCCGCAGCGAAAAGGACATGTGTTCCAGTGCGAGGCCGGCTTCGACGTTGGTCGCTACGTCGTCCCGGTCGCTGAGACGGACTCCAAAGGTCATGTTCATTGGAGTACGCGAGCGCCGGTCCACATGCTGAAGATCACGAACGTGTCGACGGCCATTCGCCGGTCCGTTATGAACCAGCGAGGCGTCAGGAGCACCGTCACCTGTCCGGCGCGGGTCCTGCAGCAGAAGGGGTTGGCCTTTACCTGCCAAGCGGTCGTCCGTTCCGGAACGGCCACTGTCAAGGCGGGGGCCTACCCGTTCAAGGTGACGCAGGCGGACGATGCCGGACACGTCACCTACGTCCAGGGCTGAATCCGCGATGCGCACCGCCGGCCAGACGATCTGTCTGTCGATGATCGTCAAGGATGAGGCCGACATCCTTCCGCGCCTGTTCGACTCGTGTCGAGGACTGATCGACTACTGGGTGATCTGCGACACCGGCTCAACTGACGGCACGCAGGAGGTCATCCGCCGCCAGCTCGACGGGATCCCGGGAGAGCTGCACCAGCGGGAGTGGGTCAACTTCGGAGTCAACCGCAGCGAGGCCGTGGGTTTGTCGCACGGGAAGGCCGACTACCTGCTGCTGCTCGACGCCGACATGACGATCCGGCAGGACCACCCGCTGGGCCCGCTCACGGCCGGCGCTTACCTGATGCTGCAGACGTCGGGCCATTTCGAGTACCGCAACAAGCGCCTGGTCCGCGACGATCTGCGATGGCGCTACGTCGGCTCGACCCACGAATACATCGAGACGGCCGACGGGGCGGAGACGGTGGAGTCGCTCGACGCCCTGGCCGTCGAGCATCATGCCGATGGTCACAGCTGGGAGAACAAGTTCGAGCGCGACATCGAGCTGCTGACCCGGGACCTGATCGAGGATCCCGACAACGGACGCGCGCAGTTCTACCTGGCGCAGAGCTGTCGAGACCTGGCCGAGAGGACAGGGAACAAGCACATGCTCGCCAATGCCGCGGCGCACTACCAGCGGCGCGTCGAGATGCCGGGCTGGGACGAGGAGACCTACTTCGCCCAGTACCAGGTCGGAGCCCTCGCTGCCCGGATGGGACAGTGGCCGAGGGCGATGGAGGCCTTCATCGGCGCCTGGGAGCGTCGACCGGAACGTCTGGAGGCGGTGCACGCCCTCACCGCCGGCCTCCGGGAGCGCGGCTGCTATCGGGCGGCTCACCGGTTCGCTCGGATGGCCGCCAACCTCAAGCCGCTGCCCATCCCGGGTGACATCCTCTTCGTCGCTCCCTGGGTCTACCAGTGGGGCATCCTTTTCGAGTACTCCATCACCAGCTACTGGGTCGGCGAATTTCGCAACTCCTTCGCCGCCTGCAAGAAGCTCTTGACGATCGACAGCCTGTCGGATGAATGCCGGGCACTGACGGTGACGAATGCCCAACACGCCGTGAGGGAGAACATCCGGGTCGCAGCGGAGCGACCGCCTCGTGAGCGCCCCCGCCGGCTCAAGCACACGGGCCACCCGACCCGCGGCCTGGCCGCCCCCTGACCGGCTGGCCGGCGAGCCGGCGGGTCAGAGCTTGCGGGGCTCGGCGGTCAGCTCCCCGCCCGCGTCGCCGGTGTTGACCGTCCCGTCGGGTTCGATGAGCAGCACCTCGGTCTCCTCCTCGGCATCTGGGCAATGTTCGACGCCGCGTGGCACGACGAAGATCTCCCCGGGCTCGAGCGTGACGTCGCCGTCTCTGAGGTGGATCGTCAGCCGGCCGCGGATGACCAGGAAGAAATCATCGGTCTCGTCGTGCTTATGCCAGACGAACGGGCCCTTGACCTTGACGACCTGCAGCTTGTAGTCGTTGACGTGACCGACGATCCCCGGAACGTAGGGCTCGTTCAACAGCGCCAGCTTCTCAGCGAGGTTGATCTTCCCGTCCACCGTTTCTTCCTCCCGGGTCGCCTACGCAGGCGCAGAGTACGAGAATCGGCCCAGGGAGCGGCCGATCGTCGCACGTCCGCTCAGCCGTCAGACCTCGAGCCGGGTCTCTTCGAGATCAAGCTCGCGCTCGACACGCCGCATGACCTCGCTGGAGATCTGGCGTTCGTTGCGCAGCGCCACCAGCGCCGTGCGCTGGGCCGCGTAGATCTCGTGCATCATCCGTTGGTACAGGAGCGAGCCCTCTTCGATCCCATCCTCATCGTCGATCTTGCCCGCGCGGACCTTGAAACGCCGCTGCCGGTACTCATAGAGGCGACGGGCCCGCTCGATGCTCATGCTGCGCGTCCAGTCCTCATCGTCGAGCTCGGCCAATCGATCCAGGGCCGCGCGCGCGATGATCAGCCGGGCGCGTAGCTCCTCGCGCTCCTCCTCCGAGCCGTCCTCGACCGCCCCGAGGCGGCGGATCAAGGCCGGGAGGGTGAGGCCCTGCCCGACGACGGTGACGAGGATCAGCGCGAAGGTGATGAACTGGATCAGCTCCCGTCCTGGAAGCGCAGCGCCGCTGTGGGTGGTGAGCGGGAGAGAGAGCGCGGCCGCCAGTGATACCGCCCCGCGCATCCCTGCCCAGCCACTGATCACCCGGTTGCGCCAGTTTGACCGGCGGGCACGCTGCGAGGGGCGGCGATCGACGGCGCGGATCACCGCCGTGACCGTGAAGCTCCAGATGTAGCGGACCGCGATCACCGCGAAGCACACGATCGCGGCGTCACCGATGACCTGACCGGCCGGACGTCCGTGCAGCCCGTCGACGATCGCCGGAAGCTGAAGGCCGATCAGGATGAACAACGCGGCGTTGAGCAGAAAGCTGAGCGTCGACCACAGCCCGTCGGACTGCATGCGACTTTCCGGAGAGGCGATCTCGGGAGCGCGAAAGCCGAGATAGACCCCGCACGCCACGACCGCCAGGACTCCGGAGAAGCCAAGCTGGTCCGCCGGGATGAACGCTCCGTAGCTCGTGAACAGTGAGATTGTGAGCTCGGTGTTGATGTCGCGTACCCGCCGGCGGACTCCGGCGATCACCCAGCCGACCGCCAGCCCGATCGCCACTCCCCCGACGACGTCGCCGAAGAACGCGAGCGTCGTATGGCCGGCCGACACGCTCTCGCCGACGGCAGCCGCGACGGCGACCTTGAAGGCCACCAGCGCCGTCGCGTCGTTGAACATGCTCTCGCCCTCCAGCACGTTCACCATCCGGCGCGGCGCGCCCACGCGTCGCATGATCGCCGTCGCGGCCGCCGGATCGGTCGGCGCGACGATCGCGCCGAACGCGAACGACACCGCCCACGGCAGGCCGATCACGCCATGGGCGAGAGCGGCGACCACGGCGGTGGTGACCAGGACCAGCCCGATCGCGTTCAGCGAGATGACGCGCGCATCGCTGCGTAACGCGCGAAGGTCGGCGAAGAACGCGGAGGCATAGAGCAGCGGCGGGAGGAAGACGAGCAGCACGAGGTCCGGGTTGAGCTGCACGCTGGGAATCCCCGGAAGGAGACCGATGACCAGCCCCCCGATCACGAGCAGAATCGGGTAGGGGACGCTCAACCAGTTCGACAGCGCGTTGAGACCGGCGGCGGAGACGAACAGAGCGGCAAGAACGATCTGGAGGTCGCTCATGGGCGAGCATTGTCGCCTGGCCCGACGCGGGATGGGTGCACCCGCTGATCGGCCGAGCTGCTCGCTCCGGTGAGGTCGCTCGCCGCCCTTGACTTTCCCATCGGGAAAGCCTAGCCTTAGCTTTCCCACTAGGAAAGTGAAGACCATGGCAAGGCACTTGACCCAGCAGGAAGCGCGCGCCGCTCTGGACTCGATCGATCGCAGCCGGCTGCGGGTCATCGACGAGATCGACGTTCCGCGCTGGTACTGGTGGGGGCTGGCCCTCGGCTGGGTAGCCCTCGGCTACATCGCCGACCTCCACCATCCATGGCTCACGTCGGCGGCCACCCTGCTCTTCGGCGCCGTTCACGCCACCGTCGCCCCTCGGGTCACGGACGGACGCCACCGCAGCCATCGGCTGAGCGTCTCCGCTCAGCTCGCCGGTCGTCGTACCGCGCAGCTGGTGATCGGTGCGGTGGTGTGCCTGGCGGTTCTGACGGTGGGTGCCGCTCTGGCGGCAGACGCCGACGGAGCACGGCACCCGGCAACGATCGCGAGCATCCTCGTGGGCCTCATCATCGTCCTCGGCGGGCCACAGTTGCTCGCCTCGCGCCGGCGCAGAGCCGCGCGCGTCACCGCCTGATGACCGTCGCGCGCTTTGACGAGCTCATCCATCCGAGCACCCGCTTATCGCTCGTCGCCCTGCTGGCCGCTGCGGAGTGGGCGGACTTCACCTTCCTGCGAGACGAGCTGACCCTTTCGGACTCCGCGCTGTCAAAGCAGTTGTCGACGCTGGAGGAAGCCGGGTACGTTCACATCGACCGTCCGCTCCGCGACCGCCGGCGCCGCGTTCGCGCCCGCCTCACCGGCCCGGGGCGGGCGGCCTTCGACGGCCATGTCGCGGCCCTCCGGGAGATCGTCGCGACCAGCGGCCCCGCGCAGGAGCTCGCCCCGTCCTCGGTTGGAAGCGACGTCGACGGATGAGGCGCTCGGTCCCGCGAGCCGGCCGGGCAACCGCGACGGAGAGCCGGATGAGCGAGAGGAGACCGCGGGCGCCCGGGGCCTCTGAGGTCCAAATGGGGGTAGGCTCGGGTGACGATGACCGCGCCGCTGATTGCCCGTCTCGTTGCCGCCGGGCGCGTCGGCTTCGGAATCGCGCTGGTGGTGGCGCCTGAGCGTGTGACGTCGCTCTGGCTGGGTCGCGATGCGGGCCGACCTGGCGCGCGGGTCCTGACACGCGGGCTGGGTGCCCGCGATCTGGCCCTCGGGGCTGGTGCGCTGGCGGCGTCAGACTCCCAGCTTCAGCCGTGGGTGGCGGCGGCCATCGTCGCCGATGGCACTGATCTGGTTGCGACGGTATCGGCCGGCCGGTCTCTGCCGCTCGCCGGGCGGGCCCTCGTCGGAGCGGTAGCCGCAGGCGGGGCCGCCCTCGGCGCGATCGCTCTGGCAGGTTTGCGCCGCAGCGATCCACCGGCCTGATCGCCGCCGCGGGCCGATCCTGCCTGCCCAGCTCGCGTTCGATCCGGACTAGGCGTCATCGCGACCGTCGGCGGTGAGCCGGTGGGGAGGATCCGCCGGGGCGAGGTGGCGACGACGGGCGACAGGCCGGCGTGGACGGCCCGCTGATCCCGGCCCTGGGGTGAGGCTCAGCGCCGGATGCCCGCCACGATCCGATCCCAGTTGCCGGCGGCGATGAGCTGCTGGTCGGCCTGATCGAGTCCCGCCGTCTCGAGGAAGCGCTCGGCGCCGCCGTCGGGGCCGGGGCGGTACGGGTAGTCGGTCGCGAACAGGATGCGCTCCACGCCGACCGCCTCGACCGCCCAACGCAGGTAGCGCTGGCTATAGACACCGCCGGCCGTGATGTAGGCGTTTCGTCGAACGTACTCCGAGAACGGCTGGGGGAGCCGGGCCTGGACGGCCAGCCCGTCGGCGCGATCGAGATAGAACAGGACGACCTCGCCCCAGTGACCGAGGAGCACCTGGAGATCAGGGAAGCGGTCAAACACGCCGGCGAGCGCGAGCCGCAGGAACTGCACGCCGGTCTCGTAGTGCCAGCCGATGCCGTGGGTGGCAAACGCGCTGTCGGTGGCGTCGCTGAAGCCGGCGTACAGCGCATCCCGCACCTGGCGCTGCGGAATCTGGGGGTGGATATAGATTGGGGCACGCAGCGACGCGGCGGCCTCGAAGATCGGCCAGTTGTCGCGATGATCGAGGTTGCGCTGGCCGGTGCGCCCGAACAGGAGGGCCCCGTTGAGGCCGAGCTTGCGGACGGCTCGCTCGAGTTCGTCCGCCGCCGCGGCAGGCGCGGGGGTGGCGAGGGTGGCGAAGCCCTGGAGGCGGTCCGGTCGGGCGGTGACGAGCTCGGCGATGCGGTCATTGGTTTCGACCTGCAGACCGGCGGCCTCGTCAGCCGCAAGATTGTGCAGGCCGGGCGACGTGAGTGAGATCACCTGCACATCCAGCCCCGCCTCGTCCATCGCCGTTATCCGCCGCTCCCCGACCTCGCGCAGCCGCTCTCCGAGCTCCCCCGGAGGGACGCCGGCCCGCGAGTCGTCGCGCGCGACGGAGTCGAGCCGTTCCCACGCCGCGACCACCTCGTCAGTGACGAAGTGCTCCTCGGTGCCGATGGTCCTCATGTCTGCCTACCTCCTGTCCGTGGCTCAGTGCTGCCGGCGCGCACCTGGCCGTAGTTGAGCACGGCGGTGATCAGGACGCCACCGGCGATGTTTCCGAGCAGGACGGCCCCGAACCAGGCGAGCGCGTGATCGAGCTGGACCTCGTTCTTGATCGTCGCGGAGATGACCTCGATGGTGGTTGAGACAGAATGGTCCAGGCCGAGCAGCGCGACGGTGAACACCACGGTCCAGATGAGCGCGATCTGCCCGATGACCACTCCGCTGGACTGGATCAGCCAGGCCACCAAGGCGATTGCCCAACCGCCGAGCACCGCGCTCCAGAAGAACGATCCCCAGCTGCCAACGGTGGCGCGGTGGCCCTCCTCGGCGACCTTGGTCACGATGGCCGGGGTCAGTGCGGCGGTCTTGGTCACCAACAGGGCGAAGAGCGCGGCGCCGATCAGGTTCGCGCTCAAGACGACTGTCCAGAGCCGCAGCGTCGCCAACAGATGGCGACGCTCGTCCAGCACCAGGGTCACGGGGTACAGCGTGTTCTCGGTGAACAGCTGCGCGCGGCCGATGATCACGACGATGAAGCCGACCGGAAAGAAGACCGCGCCGATCAGCCGTCCGTCATGGTGCCCCGCCAGCGCGACCGTGGCAGCAGCTGAGGCAACCGCCCCGAACCCGACAGACGCACCCGCGAAGAACCCGGAGAACGCCAGGGCGGCGAGGGGCCGATCGAGCTCTTCCATCCCCTCACGCTTGACTCGTTCATAGATGTCTGCGGCGCTGGCGCGAACCCGCCCCTCATCGCCTGCGCCCTCGTCGGTGCCCTCGCTCACTGCCATCGACCCTCCGCTGCTCGTATCTGGCGCCACCGCCGCTCTCGCCACATTGGCGTCCCGCCCCTTGACCATGTCTCACCGCCCGGACGGCTGGGCTCCTCCGGCAGCCGTGTCGCGACGGTCCTCCAGTCAGACGCAGGCCAGAGGATGGTCAATGCCGGCATTGGCTGGCAGAATGGCCCGGTGCCCGAGCATTACCAGCGTCCGGGATGGGTCACGACCAACGTGTTCAACCGTCTCGTGGCTGCGCTCACGGGCGCGGGCGTCAGTGTGTACGGCTCGCGCGTGCTCGAGGTCAAGGGCCGCAAGTCCGGCGAATGGCGGCAGACCCCGGTGAACCTGCTGCGCCATGACGGCATCGACTACCTCGTCGCGCCACGCGGCCACACACAGTGGGTCAAGAACCTGCGCGCGAGCGACCAAGGGCGGCTGCGCGTCGGGCGGCGGACTGAGCCGTTTATCGCGGTGGAGCTTGCCGACGATGAGAAGCCCGCGCTGCTGCGGGCCTATCTGAAGAAGTGGAAATTCGAGGTCGGAGTGTTCTTCGGCGGGGTCGGGCCGGACTCATCGGATGAGCAGCTGCGGCGGATCGCGCCGGATCACCCGGTGTTCCGGCTGGCCAAGGCCGGCTGAGGCTGCTGACCCACGCCGGCAGGCGCGCCGCGCCGCTGACCGGCGAGCCCGGGCGCCGCTCCTATCGGGCACGAGCCGTCACGCCGTCGTCGCCGGCGACGATCCCCGCGCCGCCTCGTCGCTCACTGCGCAGGAGCGACATCATCGCCGCATCCCACCGTTCGTTGCCGACTCGGGTGCAGGATCGGCGGATTCCCTCCGTCTGGAAGCCAAGCCGCTCATAGGTCGCGATCGCGGCGGCATTCCAGGTGTAGACGTTGAGCTCAACGCGCTCCATGGCATCGAGCGAGAATGCTTTTGAGACCACCAGTTCCAGCATCGGTACCGCCAGCCCCTGGCCGCGACGCGACGGCGCGATTGCGACGCGCCCGATCAACGCGTTGCCGTGGCGCCAGTCCAATGCGAGCTGAACGTGGCCGACCAGCTCAGCGCCGCGTTCAGCCATCCAGCACCACCGGGTCGCCGGCTCTGTCAGAGCCTCGTCTGTCATCGCCTGGAGCTGCTCGTCGTTGAGCGGAAAGCGCACCGCGCTGCCACCCCACTGGACGACCTCGCGTTCGCTGGCAAACCAGCCGGACAGCGTGGCGAAGTGATCGGCGGTGAACGGAACCAGAGACAACCTCGTCAATTCCATCGGCCCATTGTCAGCCATGCCGGCGGAAGGGGGGAGCAGCCTCGCGCGGGAGGTCGCTCACCCCATATACGATGGCGGCCATGTTCCGCCACGGTGTTGCCCCGGCCCGGCTGTTTGGCGTGGGCCGGCGAGTACCTCGGGTCTGACGCCCCCAGCGTCAGATAGCCCTCTGCTCGACGGCTCTCAGCGGCCGTCGACTGTGCGTCGATCTGCTGCGGCTATCGCCGCGGCTTCCCCGAGGAGGCCCTCACCGTGAGCTCATCTGCCCCGCCTGACCCCATCGTTCCGAATACGACCGCCGTTGGTCGCGAGACGTCCCCGAGTGCAGGCATGCGGTTCGGCCTGTTCGGCGGCGCCCGGGTGCGGCGCGGGGACCGCGATCTGGGGCGCGGGTTTCGCGACTACGTCGACATGTGCGTCGAGGCCGAGGCGCTGGGGTTCCAATCGAGCTTCCTGGTTGAGCATCACTTCAGCGGCCGAGGGCAGGTGTCGGCCCCGCTCGACCTGCTGGCATGGGTGGCCGCCCGCACGACAACGATGCGGCTGGGTACCGCGGTCATCGTCCTGCCGTGGCACGATCCGGTGCTGCTCGCTGAGCGGGCAGCGACCCTCGATCTGATGTCCGGCGGCCGTTTGGACTTCGGTGTCGGCAAGGGCTACCGCCACTCCGAGTTCGCCGGCTTCTGCATCCCGTTCGAGGAGGCGCAGGCGCGCTTCGAGGAGGCGCTGCACGTGATCATCACGTCCTGGACGTCCGAGGAGCGGTTCTCGCACACCGGCAGGTTCTGGCAGTACGAAGACGTCATCGTCGAGCCTCTGACCGCGCAGGAGCCGCATCCGCCAATCTGGATCGCCGCGGGCAAACCGGATTCGATCCGGTCCGTTGCCAGGCGCGGCTGCAAGCTGCTGCTCGACCAGTTCGCATCAACCCAAGCCGTCGGCGAACGGATCGCGGTGTTCAGAGCCGAGTGCGAGGTGTGCGGCCGCACGTTCGATCCGATGGACGTCGCGGTGGCACGCAATCTCTACGTTGCCCGCGACGCTGTCGATGCGCAGGCAGGGCTGGCGCGGCTCGCGCGGATCCATGCTGGCATGGTCGCTCTGTCGCAGCATCCGGGAGGGCTTCACCGCTCGCACATCACGGCCTATGCCGGTCCACCCGGCGCGACTGAGGCGAGCGCGCTCTACGGCACCCCCGACGGCATCGCCGCGGAACTCGACGCCTTGCGCGCCGTCGGCGTCCAACACGTCCTGCTCCACGACCAAGAGTCCACCAGGCAGACCATCCGGCGGTTCTCCGCGGAGATCATGCCGGCGTTCGCTGGCCCCCACTCACGATCGGCATGACCTCCGACAATGTCAGGCTGCTCCATCCACGACGGAGCTGCCACCTCTGTACCTGATCCCGGCGCCAAGCCGGCCTGATCGTTCGAACCTGGAGTCAACTCATGTCCTCTGAGCGCCGAGCCCACTTCATCGTCTTCATGACGCCCCACGGCTATCACGAAGCCGGCTGGAAGACGCACGAGTTTGACGGGCGCGACCCGATCGGCCTCGAGAACATCATCCGGTCGACCGCGGTTGCGCAGCGCGGCCTCCTTGACGCGGTCTTCTTCGCGGATCGCCTGGAGATGACGCCGTTTCGAGCCAGCGCGTTTCCGCAGTTTCATTTCGATCCGGTCGAAATGCTCGTCGCGCTCGCGATGGCGACCACGCATGTCGGGTTGATCGCGACGTCGTCAACGACGTTCGCCACGCCGTTCGATATCGCGCGGCGATTCGCGACCGCTGACCACATCAGCGGCGGCCGGGTCGGCTGGAACGTGGTGACCACCTATGACCCGAGGTCCGCCGGGCTGTTCGGCACCCAACTGCCCGAGCACGACGATCGGTACGCGCGCGCGTCGGAGTTCGTCAAGGTCACGAAGCAGCTGTGGGATTCCTGGGATGACGGCGCTCTCGTACGCGACCCGGCCGGCGGCGTCTGGGCGGACATGGAGCGGGTGCGTCGCATGGATTTCCACGGTGACTACTACGACGTGGTCGGCACGTTCTCGGTTCCGCGGTCACCGCAGGCGCATCCAGTGATCGCCCAGGCCGGCTCCTCGTCTCAAGGAATCAACCTCGCCGGCGAGACGGCGGATGTGGTGTTCACGCCTCAACGCTCACCCGAGGACGGCGTGTCGTTTCGCGCGCAGATCGACGCCGCAGCGGTGGCTCACGGCCGTCAGTCAGGCGAGGTCCGAATCCTGCCGGGGCTTGCCTTCGTGCTCGGCAGCACTGAGGCAGAGGCGGTGCAACGACGCCAGAGCCTGGAGGCGAGCGTCGACCCAGTGTTCAGGGCCAAGAACCTCGCTCAGAACGCGGGCATCAACCCCGACCTGATCGATCCCTCCCAGCCGCTGTCGGCAGAGCTCGCCGCCACCGCGTCTGACAGCAGCTTCGCCAGGACCATCGTCGGCCAGGCGTTAGAGACGAAGCGGCCGTTCGGCGAGGTCGCTGCCAGGTACACCGGACTGCCGGGTGGCCTGGAGTTCACCGGCGGCCCGGAACAGCTCGCCGACCTGATCGAGCTGTGGATCGCAGGCGGCGGCAGCGACGGGTTCACGCTGCAACCCGCGACGGTGCCCGCAGACCTGGAGCTGTTCGTCGATCACGTCGTCCCGATTCTCCAGAGCCGGGGGCTGTTCCGGCGCGAGTACGAGGGAGCAACGCTGCGAGGTCATCTCGGGTTGCCCAGGCCATAGGGCCTGATGCGACGTGCTCGCGCGACGGTCGCGGTGTCCGGTGTCAGCCATGTCGTCGTGTGTGTCACAGCCGGCTGTCCCCGTTTGTCAAGGATGGGGAGACAAGCGCCCGCAGGGGAGGAGGAACGCATGACCGGGGAGGAACCAGCCATCAAGGCAGGCAGAGACGCTGGAGATGCGATGGGCGATAGGGAGCTCGCGGCACTGCGTCGGCACGGTTTCGGCGTGGCCTACCGGATGCTCGGCAGCGTCTCGGAGGCCGAGGACGTGACCCAGGAGGCGCTGCTGCGTCTGGCGCGCCACGAGGGTCCGATGGACGAGCCGGCCGCATGGATGACGACGGTGGTCACGCGACTCTCGATCAACATCCTCAAGTCGGCGCGGGTCCGCCGTGAGGCATATGTCGGTCCGTGGCTGCCCGAGCCGCTGCTCGAGGACCCGGCACTTGACCCGGCCTCGCGCGCTGAGCTCGCGGATTCATTGTCGATGGCCTTGCTGGTGCTCTTGGAGCGGCTGACGCCGGTTGAACGAGCGGCCTATCTGCTGCGCGAGGTGTTCGACTACGACTACGCGCAGATCGCCGGCATCATCGAGCACAGCGAGGTGAACTCGCGGCAGTTGGTGACGCGGGCGCGGAAACATCTCGACGCCGGGCGCCCGCGGTTCGATGCCGATGAGGCCGCCCGCGACGCCCTGCTGGAACGGTTCCTCGCGGCCGCCGAGGAGGGCGACGTGGCGGCCCTGGAGCAGATGCTCGCCACCGACGCCGTCCTGTACGCCGACAGCGGCGGCAAGGCGCGGGCACCGCAGGAGCCGCTGGTCGGCGCGGCGCTGATCGCGCGCTTCATGGCCGCGGTGGCGCAGGCGCGGCCCCGATCCGGCGAGTTCGAGAGCCTGCTGGTGAGGGTCAACGGCCAACCCGGTCGCCTGGTGCGAGGCCCGTCCGAGCGGCCGCTCGGGGAGGTCGAGCGGCTCGCGACCGAGAGGACGCTGGCGCTCATGCAGGTCCGGTGACCTCGACGCGGACGAGCTCGCCGAGCTCGTACGGCGCGCCCGAGAGGCCACCGCTGCCGAAGCGGCCGAGTCGGGGCCCAGGAAGCGGGCTGAGATCCGGGTGTGGAGCGTGCTCACGGTCGATGTCCTCGACGGCCGGATCCAGGCCGTACGCATCGTGCGCAACCCGGACAAGCTCGGTCATCTCTGAGTTGTCACAGGACGGCCGGCTGCGCTGTCAGACCTCCAACCCCAAGACGACCAGGAGGAATCTCATGTCGACAGTCGCAGTCCAGCCCTTCCCGGGCACCTACCGCGCGCAGCCGGTGCCCTCGAGCTTTGCCTTCGCGGTGCGCCACTCAGGCGTCTTCTGGTACCGCGGATCGCTGTCGGACGTCTCGGCCACGCTGCGCGGCGACGGCGACGCTCTCGTACTGGAGGGATCCGCGCGCGTCAACTCGATCTCCGTGATCGAGCCGGCCGCGATGAGGGCGAGCGTCCTCGGGCCGGAGTTCTTCGATGCCGCGCGCCATCCCGAGATCAGATTCCGCTCGACGGAGGTTCGTCTCACCGACGACGGCCGGGCAGCGGTCGATGGTGAGCTCACGATGCGAGGTATCACCCGCCTGGTGACGGCCACGGCCACTACGCGCCGCCGCGGTCGAGCAGCTTCGGCGAGATCGCAGGGCTGCAGCTCCAGACGAGCTTTGACCGCCGCGAGTTCGGGTTCGAGTGGCAGATGCAGTTGCCGGGCGGTGGCGACGCGGTCAGCTGGGATGTGAGGTGGACATCGACCTGCTGCTCACGCGAGACGACGCGGACTCGCAGCGGTGACGTGCTGTCCGCTGACGGGTGTCATCCCTCGAGCCCGCTGCACCGGCTGGCAGCGCACCTTTCGGCGGCCTCGCCTCAGAGCTTCGCGTCCGGCCCCCAGGAGAAGAGCTTGTGCTTGCCCTTCCGACACGACCCCGGGAGTCCGCCGCCGTGAGGTATCGAGTCCAGGCAATGCCAACCCTTCGGACCGTGGAGCTTGGTCGCTGCCTCTCCCTTGTACTTCGTCTTCACGAGCTTCTCCGCCCAGCGCGTCGCGAACTCGCAGGTCACGCCCTCGGCCGTCACCTTCCAGTGGGTCCCCGACTTCGAGAATTCAGGAAAGCTCCACCGTCCCCCCGCGAAACCCGAGCATGAAGCCTGGTAGGCCCTGGACGATGCGGCCGTCGTCGTCATGGCGGAAAACGCAGCCGTCACGAGGACGGCGGCCAGGCAGACCCGCCGGATTCGGACGGTCTCCATAGCAGTCTCCCTTCGGTTGGTCCATCCAGTCCCGGTCCGAGACTTGAGCCGAGCGTACTCCACGTGGCCACGGACACGAAATGCGTCCTGTCGCGGTGAACCGCGCCCTTCGATGGTGTCCTTAGCTATGGCCGCCGAGTCTGGCGACGAGGTCGAGCATGGCGTCAAGCGCGGCCTCGAGCGGTTTGGTGTCGCGTCTGATTTGAGTGAGCAGCAGGCCGCCTTGTAACGCGGCCAGCAGGGCGAGCGCGAGGGTGTCTGGGTCGGTGTCGGGGGGGAGCCCGCCGTGTGCGTGCATCTCTCGAAGGCCGCTGCGGATGGCTGCTTCCCAGCGCTTGAAGCCGTCGGCGACCTGAGCTCTGGCTTGGGGATCAGTTTCGGCGAGTTCACCTCCGAGCGAACCGATAGGGCAGCCGCCGCTGCAGTTGAGCTGCCGTTGATGCTCGATCACCCAGTCACGCCAGGCGCGCAGGCCGTCCAAGCTGCTGAGATCAAACGTCTTCTGTCCATCAACGATGGCGTCGGCCTGGTGCTCGATGACGGCTCGGACCAACGCCGGCTTGTCATCGAAGTAGTGGTAGAGCTGTGAGCTCGAGACGTCCGCCGCAGCGCGGACGTGTTCGATCGTCGTGTGGGCGACGCCTTGCTCGAAGATCAAATCGGCCGCCGCGTTCACGATGCGCTGGCGAGTTTGTTGTCCCTTGCGCGTCAGCGGGCGAGGAGGCGGGCTAGCCGTGCTCATGGGGTGCCACTCTATCAGCGGACTGGATCACGTGATCCAAT
This sequence comes from uncultured Solirubrobacteraceae bacterium, assembly GCA_963800545.1. Lineage (GTDB taxonomy): Bacteria > Actinomycetota > Thermoleophilia > Solirubrobacterales > Solirubrobacteraceae > Palsa-465. The sequence goes on along the minus strand of CAWDBJ010000001.1, from coordinate 144,165 downwards.
AGCTGATAGAGTGGATTGTGCGATCCATTCGATGGCTCGCGACACCCATACGACAGGAGAACACGGAGCCATGGCACTTCACGGTAAGACCGCCCTCGTCACCGGCGGCACGTCGGGCATCGGCCGCGCAGTCGCAGAGCGCCTCGCCCTCGACGGCGCCGAGGTGATCGTCAGCGGCCGGGACGAGGGCCGGGGCCGCGAGGTCGTGCAGGCGATCGAGGCCGCCGGGGGCACCGCACGGTTCATCGCCGCCGACCTCGCGAGCCTCGGAGATGTCAGACGCCTTGCGGCGACGGCACGCGACGTCGATGTGCTGGTCAACAACGCCGGCGTCTTCCCTGGCGGGCCGACCGACCAGACGACCGAAGAGGCGTTCGACCTCACCTTCGATGTCAACGTGAAAGCGCCGTTCTTCCTGACCGCGGCGATCGCGCCCCGCATGGCGGAAAGGGGCGGGGGTTCCATCATCAACATCTCAACGATGGCCGCGACCATCGGCATGAACGGCTTGGCTACCTACGGTGCGTCCAAGGCCGCGGTTGAATCGCTCACCAGGGCCTGGACCGCCGAATACGCCGCTCACGGCGTCCGCGTGAACGCCGTCGCTCCCGGACCAACGCGCACCCCGGCCAGCGCCGCGATGGGGGAGATGTTCGATGTCCTCGCATCAAGCACGCCGGCCGGGCACGGCGCCACCGCGGACGAGATCGCCGCCGCGGTCAGCTTCCTAGCTTCCGATGACGCGAGTTTTGTCTACGGCGCGATCCTGCCCGCCGACGGCGGCCGGGTCGCCGTCTGACTTGACGATTCAGCATTCGAACTTCCCGACGCGCCGAGGCGCAACTTCGTCGACCGGGGTCGTGACGGCCGTCGACCACCGGTCCGTGGAGGGTGCGACCGACACCGCGTACTCAGCGTGCCTGTTCGCCGACGGCCGCCAGCGTTTCATCGGCATCCTGGGCTCTGACTCGGGCGGCTACAGCTCCTCGGTCTCCCAGATCGTCACCTCCGGTCGCCTCGCCGCCGTCCTCACCCACTACGGCGACAAGTACATGGTGGAGAACGCCGCCGTCGGCGTCTACGACCTGCGGACGGGTCTGCAGGTGCGCAAGCTCAGCTACGTGGCGATCAGCAACGTTGATTGCACGCCGTGCCAGTGCGACGGAGAATGCACCACCGGCGCCGACGACCTCGTGCTCGGCGCCGACGGCGTATCCGCCGTGCACGCGGCCATTGAGGGACCTGGGGTCGCCCATCCCACTGAGCAGGTCGTTTCCCACGATGCCTCCGGAGTCGTCGTTCGCGATCGGGTCACGCCGCCCAACGGCTACGCCGTGCTCACCGGCCTGCAGCTCACCGGCGACGCGCTCACCTGGCTCGACGCCGGGGCTCCCCGCAGCGTGATGCTGACCCCGCCGCCGGGGTAACCGGGGCCAGCCGCGGCGACCGCCTGCTTCCAGGGACGGCTGGACCTACGGAGCGTCTTGGGCCAGCTGACCTGCGCGCCGGCCTACGGAAAGGAATCCGCGTGTGGGGGTTTCGCTTCGCGCGAGTCGTGTCGACGCACCAGCGCGATTACGCGATGATCGACGCCGCCCCGGTGTCCAGCGAGTAATAGGCGCCGCGGACGCGTAGCTTCCCCAGGTCAATCAGATCTCGGAGAAACGGATCGGACGTCAACGCCTTCACCGTCAGTCGGGTCTGCGCCTGGATCGTGTTATCGAGCTGATCGCCGGGCTCGTCCTTGGCCGCCGCGTACGCTGGACGCAGCGCGTCGACGACCGATTGGATGTGTCCGGGCGCTGTGTCGCCGCTCTCGATCAGCTCGATGGCTGACTTGACCGCTCCGCAGCGCTGGTGACCCATCACGAGGATCAACGGGGTGTGCAGCAAGCCACCCGCGAACTCGACGCTGCCCAGGACGATGCTCCGATCGAGCACCTGCGCACCGGTCCGCACGATCGCCAGATCGCCGATGCCGCGGTCGAAGACCAGTTCCGGCGGCACCCTGGAGTCGATGCACGAGAGAACCGTGGCGAACGGGTGCTGCGAGTGGGCCAGCAGCTTGCGGCGCGCGATGGACTGGTTGGGATGCCGGACGCGACCGCTCACCCAGCGGCGGTTGCCGGCGATCAGCAGACCCAACGCCCGCTCGGACGTGACCGTTGTTGCATCGGCGAGATCCTGGTCGGGAGCAGCGAGTGCGATGGCTGGTTCTGCGGCAGCAGCCGCGAGTCCGATCCCCCCGGACAAGAGCAACCGACGACGCGACCATAACTTCGTCATAGAACCCCTCCCGTCCTCACGACATACCCGTCCGGCACCCGAAACCCCGGCGCATCGCGCGCTGCCGATCCCTGACACCTTCCTGACATCACCGGTCCTCAGCGCGTTCGATCACACTCCACAGCATGCCTGAGCCGCAGCCGACACGCATCAGCGAGACGCTGGACATCACCAGAAACATCGCCGACGACTCCAGGCAGAGGGCCGCCGCCCACCGTCCCGTGGTCGCGCCAACGAGACCCGACTTCCGCAGGCAATCTCCGCACCGGCCTCACCTCTGCTCGTCGAACGCCGCGGCAGTCTCCTGACGAGCAGTTGTTGCCCGCCTGCGCTTGCCCCCTACCGAGCGCCTGCAGTGAGCGGATCCGACAGGCCCAGCGACCAGACGGCGAGCCCACGCAGGTGCAGGCCGCGCGCGAGCGCGATTCGTAAGCGGTACGCGCGCGCGTCGGACCACCACAGGGACGAGCCATCGCGCAGCGCCGCCGACCATTCCCCAACCCGGGCGTCGAACCGGGCCGTCGCATGCGCGGCGCTCACCAACGCGCGCGCCTGAGCGTCACTCACCTGGTAGTTGGAATGCGGACGCCAGGCGTAGCCATAGCCGGCGACGCCGAGCGTGACCTTTGCGCGTGGGACGGCGCGCAGGACGATCGCCAGGCCCGCACGTTGCCAGGGCAGCGCTCCTACCGGTCCGGGCGTGTTCTCCCAGGGTCCGTGTTGGTCATAGGCCATCAGCACGAGCTCGTCCACGATCCGGCCGAGCATGCGCAGGTCATAGCCGCCAGCGACGAAATCGCTTGCCCTCGTGTAGTTCGTGATATCGACGCTGATCGTCTTCACCCGCGGCAGCGCGTTGCGCAGGGCCCGCACGAACTTGGTAAGCCCGGGCTCGTCGCGCATCTGCAGCGACTCGAGGTCGACTGAAATGCCGTCCCATCCCTCCGTCCTGACCACGGAGGCGAGCCTCCGCGAGACGGCGGCGATCGCCGCGGAGCTCGACAACAGGCGGTGGGCGGTCGGCTCAGAGAAGTCGCCGAGGGCACCGTCGAAGTTGCCGAACAACAGCACGGCCCGTAGATGATCGCGGCGCGCGGCGCTTAGCTGCTGGCGCACGCCAGCGTCCGGTACCTGGACTGACTGGCCCGAGCGCAGCAGATTGACGCCGTCGACGCCCACCGTCGTGAGCGCCGCGGCGCTGGCGTCGATGGAGAGGCTCGGTGAGCTGCCCTCCTGGTAGCCGGTGACCGCGAGCCCCGGCGTGCCTCCGCTCGAAATCGTCGGCGCCGCGAACGTCACCGCCGCCAGCACCAGGGCGAGCCCAGCCACCGCGATCCGTCGGCAGCCCATTCCAGGACTGTACTGGCGTCCGGCGCACTGCCCGGCGCGCCGCTCCGCCGAACTACCTGCAAATGAGCGCAAAAGCCTGCAAATGCGACGATGCCGGAGGAGGGACTCGAACCCCCGACACGCGGATTATGATTCCGCTGCTCTAACCGACTGAGCTACTCCGGCCAAGGAGGGCCGAGTGTAGATGAGAGGTGGGCCGGCTGGCCCGCGGCTTTAGTCGGGCGGGTGGGCCGCTTCGTCGAGGGCGAACCGCAGGCTGGCGGCGGCGCGGGTGCTCTCGCGCTCGAGCTCGCGCAGGCGGGCGGGACTGCTCGGCCGGGGGCCGTAGGTCCTCGCCTTGTAGAGGTCGTAGCGCTCGCGGGCGAACGTCGCCTGGGCTCGGAGCTCGTCCAGGCGGGCGGCGCGGGACTGGTCCGTCATCGTGCGGGCCGGCACATGGCGATCACCGTTGTGTGTGGCGCCTCTCTGCCCCTCATTCCGCTGCAAGCGCCCGGTAAGCGAGAGGGGCATGCAGCTCGCTGAGCGTGCCCGATCGTACCACTCATGGACCTATGATCCCGGCCGATCATGAGCACGCTGCTCGCCTATCCCAATGTCTCCGAAGGCCGCGATCGGGAGACGATCGCGGCGATCGGTGCGGCCTTCGGCGAGGGACTGCTCGACGTCCATGCTGATCCCGACCATCACCGCAGCGCGTACACGCTTGCCGGGCAACCCGGAGAGCTTGCGGGAGCCGTGGTGAGCGGTGGGGCCGAGGCGGTGCGCCGGATCGTCATCGACACCCACGCGGGCGTACACCCGCGCGTGGGCGCGATCGACGTGGCGCCCATCATCCACCTGACGCCCGCCGACCGGGGAGCGGCCTGCGCCGAGGCGCTCGTCCTCGCCGATCAGCTCGGGTCCGAGCTGGGGCTGGCGGTCTTCCTCTACGGGGTCCTCGGGGGCGGGCGCACCCGAGCCGAGCTGCGGCGCGGCGGCCCCGCCGAGCTGGCGCGGCGCATGGCCGCCGGCCAGCTGCGCCCCGACTTCGGTCCGAGGGAGCTTCACCCGACGGCGGGAGCCGTGCTCGTCGCCGCCCGCCCGCCGCTCATCGCCTTCAACGTCGAGCTTGCTCCGGAGGCGACGCTCGAGCAGGCCCGGGACGTGGCGGCGGTGATCCGCGAGGGCGGCCGCGAGGGCCTGCCCGGGGTCCGCGCCATCGGTCTGTGGCTGGACAACCTGGGGATCGCCCAGGTGTCGACCAACGTCGAGGACTTCGCCGCCACCTCGCCGGCGGCGGTGGTGGCCGCCGTCGGTCGCCACGCCCCGGTGGCCGGCGCCGAGCTCGTCGGCCTGGCGCCGCAGGCCGCCTTCACGGACTTCCCGGCGGCCGTGCCACTGCGCGGCTACGCGACGATCGAGGATGCCCTACACCGTCACGCGTCCACCGCGTAAGCTCCATACGAAGATGGCCCAGACGAAGCGAAAGCGCCGCAGCAAGCACCGGGGAACGGCCGCCGGCGTGGTCGAGTCGCGCGGGCGCACCAGCCGCCCGGCGAGCCCTCAGGAGCGCAAGAAGCAGGCACGCGACACCGCGCGGCAGGCGCGGCTGAACACGGCGCCCACCTGGCGCAGCGCGATCAACCGGGCGCTGCTGGCCAGCGGGTTCATGCTCATCTTCCTGCTGTTCGTGACCAAGGGCAAGATCGGCGCCGCGCTCGCCTTTGCCGTCTTCGCCTTCCTGCTCTACGTGCCCAGCGGCTACTACCTGGAGAGCTACCTGTGGCGCCGCCGGATGCGCAAGCAGACCCCCACGCCTCCCGCGCGATGATCGACGCGCGGATGTTCACCGTCGGCCAGCTGCAGGAAAACTGCTACGTCGTCCGTGCCCCGGGTTCCGACCGCGCGGTGATGATCGACCCGGGTGAGGAGGCCGAGCGGCTGCTCGGCGCCCTGCCGGCGCTCGAGATCGCCACCCTCGAGGCGATCCTGCTGACCCACACCCACTTCGACCACGTCGGCGCGGTTGCCGAGGTGGCGCGCGCCACCGGAGCCCCGGTCTACTGCCCGGAGCTCGAGGTCGAGATCCTCGCCAACATCAACGACTTCGTCCGCTTCCCGGGCTTCGGCCCCTTCGAGAGCTACGACGCCGACGAGACGGTCGCCGGCGGGGAGACACTCGAGCTGGCTGGACTGACGTTCGAGGTGACGTTCACGCCCGGGCACAGCCCCGGCCACGTCAGCTACGCGGTGCCCGAGGACGACGCGTTGTTCTCCGGCGACGTCCTGTTTCAGGGCTCGGTCGGCCGCGTCGATCTGCCCGGTGGGGATTGGCCGACGCTGCTGGCCTCCATCGAGTCGCTGCTGAACGCATACTCCCCGGAGACGACCGTGCATCCGGGCCACATGGGCCTGACGACGTTGGGCGCCGAGCGCGCCACCAATCCGTTCCTGCGCGAACTCGCGCACGACTAGCCGGGCTCGCCATGAGCTCGATCCAGGCCCCGCGGGGGACGTTCGATGTGCTGCCGGCCGACGCGGCCCGGCGTGGCGTGCTCGAGGAGCATGCGCGCCGCATCCTCGGGGCAGCCGGCTACGCCCGCATCGAGACGCCGACGTTCGAGGCCACCGAGCTGTTCGCCCGGGGGGTGGGGGAGGCCACGGACATCGTCCAGAAGGAGATGTACACCTTCGACGACGGCGGCGGCCGCTCGCTGACGCTGCGCCCGGAGGGGACCGCGCCGGTGTGCCGGGCCTATATGGAGCACGGTATGCACAAGCTCCCGCAGCCGGTCAAGCTCTGGTACCTGTCGAGCTTCTTCCGCGCCGAGGCTCCGCAGCGGGGTCGCTACCGGCAGTTCTGGCAGGTCGGCGCCGAGGCGATCGGCTCGCCGGCGCCCGAGACCGACGCCGAGCTCATCCTGCTGCTCTCCGAGCTGCTCCAGGCGCTCGGAGCCCGCGAGACCCGCCTGCGCCTGGCGAGCCTCGGCACCCCGGGCACCCGCGCCGAATACCGCGAGGAACTCACAGCGTTCCTGCGCGCGCACGAGGACGGCCTCTCGCCCGAGGTGGTGGCCCGGATCGACCTCAACCCGCATGCGGGCCTTTGACGCCTACGGATCCGCACGCACGCGCGAGACGATGCAGGATGCCCCGACGCTGCTCGACCGCCTCGCCCCGGACGGACGCCGAGCACTTTGCCCAGGTGCGGGCGCTGCTGGAGGACGCCGGCCAGGCCTATGACCTCGACCCGACGCTCGTGCGCGGCCTTGACTACTACACGCGCACGGTGTTCGAGTTCACCTCCGACGCCCTCGGCGCGCAGTCGGGCGTCGGCGGCGGCGGGCGCTACGACGGCCTCATGGAGCTGATCGGCGGTCGGCCGACGCCCGCCTCGGGCTGGGCGGCGGGCGTCGAGCGGATGCTGCTGTCCGCCGGCGAGCTGCCGGTCGCGCCCGACTTCGTCGACCTGTTCGTCGCCCTCGCCGACCCGTCGCGCGGGCGGGCCGCCTTCGAGCTGACCAACGATGCCCGCCAGGCCGGCCTGCGAGCGCAGATGGAGCTCGCCGGGCGCTCCCTCAAGGGCCAGCTCAAGCACGCCGACCGCCTGAGCGCGCGCTACGTTGCGATCATCGGCGGCGACGACGAGCGGCAAGTGAGCTTCAAGGACATGGAATCCGGCGAACAGACGCGAGATCGAGGCCCAGCGCGTGATCCCCACGATCCTGCGGGGCAGCCGCCTGTGAGCTTCCCGATGGTCAACCCGCCGCGGCCCAACCGCTACCGCGACGCCTGGGCCGGTCAGCTCGACGCCGACCCGCGCCGGGGAGGAGGTCCGCGTCTCAGCGGCTGGGTCCATCGCCGCCGCGACCACGGCGGCCTGATCTTCATCGATCTGCGCGAGCGCTCCGGCATCGTGCAGCTCGTCTTTCACCCCGAGACCGCCGCCGAGGCCCACGCTGCGGCCCACGCGCTGCGCTCCGAGGACGTCATCGCGGTCTCGGGCAGCGTCACCCGGCGCGCCCCCGAGAACGTCAACCCCAACCTGGCGACCGGCGAGGTCGAGATCGCCGTCGCCGGCCTGGAGATCCTCGCCGACGCCGACACGCCACCCTTCCCGCTCGACGAGGACACCGCCGTCAACGAGGACCTCCGCCTGCGCCACCGCTCGCTGGACCTGCGGCGGCCGCCGATGCAGGAGGCGCTCGCCCTGCGCCACCAGGTGGTGCGCACGATGCGCGAGGTGCTCGACGCCCGCGACTTCCTGGAGATCGAGACGCCGTTCCTGACCCGCTCCACGCCGGAGGGGGCCCGCGACTTCCTCGTGCCCGCGCGGATGGCGCCGGGCTCGTTCTACGCGCTGCCGCAGTCCCCGCAGCTGTTCAAGCAGCTGCTGATGGTCGGTGGCTTTGAGCGCTACTACCAGATCGTCCGCTGCTTCCGCGACGAGGACGCGCGCGCCGACCGCCTGCCCGAGTTCACCCAGCTCGACATCGAGATGGGCTTCGTCGAGGAGGACGACGTGCTCGAGCTCTCCGAGGCGGTGATGGGGGCGGTGTTCGAGCGCGCCGGCTTCGCCCTGCCGGCGACGCCGTGGCCGCGCATGACCCACGCCGAGGCGATGAGCCGCTTCGGCTCCGACCGCCCCGACACCCGCTTCGGTCTCGAGCTGCACGACCTCGCCGACGCGGTCGGGCAGCAGCGAGTTCAAGGTCTTCTCGGGCGCCGTCGCCTCCGGCGGCGTCGTGCGCGGCCTCAACGCCGGGGCCGCACGCCCTGACCCGCTCAGACTTCGACGCCCTCACCGAACTGGCCAAGCAGCACGGCGCCAAGGGCCTCGTGTGGGCGGTCGTGCAGGACGACGACCCAGCTGGCGCTCGCCGGTGGCGAAGTTCCTGACGATCGACGAGATCGCCGCCGTCAACGCGGCGCTCGAGGCCAAAACCGGCGACGTCGCTGTTCATCGTCGCCGACGCGGCCCCCGTCGCCAACCAGGCGCTCGGGGCGCTGCGGCTGGAGCTGGCCCGGCGGTTCGACCTCATCACCGAGGGCACGCACGACATCCGCTGGATCGTGCGCTTCCCGATGTTCGCCTACAAGCCCGACGAGCAGCGCTGGGACGCCGAGCACCATCCCGTTCACGGCGCCGCTCCGCGGCCGACGGCGAGCCCGCCACCGCCGCCGACATGGACGAGCCGGGTGCGCTGCTGTCGCGCTCCTATGACCTCGTGCTCGACGGCAACGAGATCGGCGGCGGCTCGATCCGCAACCATCGCCTCGATGTGCAGTCGCGCGTGTTCGAGCTGATCGGCATCGACGAGGCCGACGCCCAGGCGCGGTTCGGCTTCCTGCTCGACGCCCTGCGTTTCGGGGCCCCGCCGCACGGTGGAATCGCCATGGGACTGGACCGGATCGTCGCCCTGCTGGCCGGCCGCGACAACATCCGCGAGGTCATCGCCTTCCCCAAGGCGACGAGCGGCGGCGACCCGCTGACGGGCGCGCCGGCGCCGGTGGAGAGCGGACAGTTGAAGGAACTGGGCCTGCGCCTAACCTAGATCGGGCGATGGACGCGCTCGCCTTCGAGCATCACCTGACCTCCGCCCAGGGCCTCGGCCACATGCCCGGACGGGGCCCACACGATCACCACCAGCGGGGGATCGTGCTGCGATGAGCTGACCTTCTCCCTGAGTATCGACGGACAGCGCGTCATCGATGCCGGGTTCACCGCGCGCGGCTGTGGCGCCGCCACCGCGGCGGCCAGCGCCGCGGTCACGCTCGTCCGCGGCGCTGGGATCCTCGATGCCGCCCGGATCGGTCCCCGGCAGATCGCCGGCGAGCTCGGCGGCCTCTCGCCGGCCAAGCTGCACGCCGCCGAGCTGGCCTCCGACGCCCTGGCGCGCGCGCTGGGCGCCGCGGTCAGCGCGGAGGCACAGCTCGCCGCCGAGAGCGAGGCGACGTTGGTGGCGATGAGCAGCGGCGTCGACAGCACCGTGGCCGCCCACCTGGTGGCCGCGGGCGGGGGGCTGACCCTCGCCGTCACCCTCGAGCTGTGGGCCGACCCTGAGAACGACGCCGAGCGCAGCTGCTGCTCGGCCAGCGCCGTCGCCCAGGCGCGGTCGCTCGCTCACCGGATGGGGCTGCCCCATTTCACCCTCGACCTGCGCGCGCCCTTCCGGGCCGGGGTCGTCGAGCCGTTCATCGCCGGCTACGCAGCGGGGGAGACCCCCAACCCGTGCGTCGGCTGCAACGGCCACGTCCGCCTCGACGCGATGCTGGCGCTGGCCGACCGGCTGGGGTGCGCCCACCTGGCGACCGGCCACTACGCGCGGACCGCCGAGCCGGCGGACGCCGCAGGACCGCTGCTGCGCGCCGCCGCCGATCCCGCCAAGGACCAGACCTACATGCTGGCGGCTCTTGATCCGGCCTCCCTGGCGCGGATGCGGTTCCCGCTCGGTGACCTGCGCAAGCCGCAGGTCCGCGCGATCGCCGCCGAGGTGGGGCTGGCCGTCGCCGACAAGGCCGACTCCCAGGACCTGTGCTTTCTCGCCGGCACCGACCGGGCGCGCTTCATGGCGCGCCACGGGGGTCTCGGCGACCGTCCCGGCGAGCTCGTCGACACCGACGGGCGTCGTCCTCGGCCATCACGCCGGCCAGCACCGGTTCACCGTAGGCCAGCGCCGTGGGCTGGGGATCGCCGTCAACCCCGGCCATCCCGAGCCGCTCTACGTGCTCGACAAGGACGCGGCCAGCGGCCGGGTGACCGTGGGGCCGCAGGCGGCGCTGCGCACGGACCGCGTCCCCGTCCGCGGCGCGCGGCTGCACCGGGCGGGCGCGCGCGTGGACCGGGTCAAGCTGCGCTACCGCTCCCGGCCGCTGGGGGCGCACCTCGTCGGCGATCCGCCGGCGGGCCGCCACCGGGCGCTGGCGATCGCCCTCGAGGAGCCGGTCGACGGAGCGGCGCCCGGCCAGCTGGCCTGCCTGATGGACGGCGAGCTGGTCGTCGGCTGGGGCACCATCGCCCGTCCCGCCGGTTAGCCTCCCGGCTCGGGAGCGGTCCGCGCGGCGACTGATCGCGGCCGAACCCGCGCCTACACTGGGTCCCTCATGACCTCCGACGAGATCCGCCGCACCTTCATCGAGTACTTCGAGTCACAGGGACACCTGCGGCTGGCCTCGGGGTCGCTGGTGCCGGCGGAGCTCGATCCCTCGGCGCTGTTCACGGTGGCCGGCATGCATCCGCTCAAGCCCTACTTCCAGGGCGTCGAGAAGCCGCCCCGCCAGCGCGTGACCACCTGCCAGAAGACGTTTCGCACGCCCGACATCGAGATCATCGGGACGACCACCCGTCATCTGACGTTCTTCGAGATGCTCGGCAACTTCTCGTTCGGCGACTACTTCAAGCGCGAGGCCACGCAGTTCGCCTGGGACCTCTCGCGCAACGGCTTCGGGTTCGCCGAGGACGACATCTGGATCACGGTGTTCGCGCGGCGACGAGGAGCTCGGGCTCGGCCCCGACGAGGAGGCCATCCAGGCATGGCTGGACCTCGGGGTCCCGCGCGAGCGGATCGTCGAGTGCCCGCGGGAGGAGAACTTCTGGCAGGCCGGACCGACGGGACCGTGCGGGCCCTGCTCGGAGCTCTACCTCGACCGCGGCGTCGAACACGGCTCGCCGGACGACCTCCCGGGCGGCGACAACGAGCGGTTTCTTGAGTACTGGAACCTCGTGTTCATGCAGCTCGACCAGAACCCCGTCAACGTGCTGGCGCCGCTGCCGGCCAAGAACATCGACACCGGGATGGGACTCAACCGGATGGCCGCTGTGCTTCAGGACAAGGCGACGGTGTTCGAGACGGACCAGTTCGCGCCGCTGATCACCCTCGGCGAGGAGCTCTCGGGCCGGCGCTATGGCGAGGAGTTCCCCACCGACAAGGCGCTGCGCGTCCTCGCCGACCACAGCCGGGCGGTCACCTTCCTGCTGGCCGACGGGGTCGTGCCCTCCAACGAGGATCGGGGCTACGTGCTGCGCCGGGTCCTGCGCCGGGCCATCCAGCACGGCCGCAGCCTCGGTCTCGAGCCGGGATTCATGGAGCGCTATGCCGACGTGGTCACAGAGCTCATGGGGCACGAGTACCCCGAGCTGGGCGAGCAGCGCGACCTCGTCCGCCGGTGGCTGGGCTCCGAGGAGGAGAGCTTCGGCCGCACGCTCGAGCAGGGCCTGCGGCGCCTGGACGAGCTGATCGCCCGCGCCCGCGACGCCGACGCCGAGGGCATCGCCGGCGCCGACGCGTTCCTGCTGCACGACACCTACGGCTTCCCGATCGACATGACGCTCGAGATCGTCGCCGAGCACGGCCTGGGAGTTGACGAGGCCGGCTTCGAGACGCTCATGGAGGATCAGCGCGACCGGGCACGGCGGGGCTCGAGCCGGGGCGGCGACGAGTCCGGCGTGCGCGAGCGCGCCGCCGCGCTGTCGGGCGAGGCCGGTTTCTCGACGGAGTTCGTCGGCTACGAGACGACGGATGCCGAGACGACCATCGGCGCCGTCTCCTCCAGTGACGGCCACCTGCTGCTCAAGCTGCGCGAGTCGCCGTTCTATGCCACCGGCGGCGGACAGGTCGCGGACGTGGGGGTGCTCGAGTGCGAGGGCGGCGGCTGCCGCGGCCGGGTGGTCGACGTCATCCGCCTGGGAACGGATCAGGTGGTCGAGATCGAGGCCGAGCACGGCACCTTCGAGCCCGGCGAGCGGGTCGCCGCCCACGTCGACCGGCGGGCCCGGCACGCCACCGCCGCCAATCACACCGCCACCCACCTGCTCCACGCCGCGCTGCGCCGCCATCTCGGCGATCACGTGCGCCAGGCCGGTTCCTACGTCGGTCCCGACAAGCTGCGCTTCGACTTCACCCACGGCACCGCGTTGAGCGCCGAGGAGCTGCGCAGCGTCGAGGACGACGCCAACCGCTGGATCCTCGAGAGCCACCCCGTACGGGCGTTGACGACCACCCTGGACGAAGCCAAGCGGCTGGGGGCGATGGCCCTCTTCAACGAGAAGTACGGCGACATCGTGCGCATGGTGCAGGTCGGCGACGGGTCGTTCTCGCGCGAGTTGTGCGGCGGCACCCACGTCCACAACACGGCCGAGATCGGGTTGCTCCGCATCCAGTCTGAGACCTCGAGCGCCTCCAACGTGCGCCGGATCGAGGCCATCACAGGACCCGAGGCGGTGGCCTTCCTGCGCGCTCGCGACCGCGAGCTCCAGCGCGCCGCTGAGTTGCTGCGGGTCCCGGGCGAGCGGGTCGCCGCCTCGGTCACGCAGCTGCGAGAGCAGGTGCGTGAGCTCGAGCGGGCCTCGAAGCGCAGCGCTGCCGGCAACGGCAGCGTCGACGTCGACCAGCTGGCCGCCGGCGCCGTCCAGGCGGGCGGGGCCAGCGTACTCACCGCAACCGTTCCGGTGGCCGACGGCGACGCCCTGCTGACGCTCGTCGACCGCCTCAAGGGCAAGCTCGGCGATGCCGCCATCGTGCTCGGCCGGGGCGGCGATGGCCGGGTCGACCTCGTGGCCTCAGTCGCGCCGGCGCTCGTCGCGCGCGGGGTCCGGGCCGGCGAGATCGTCAAGGTGGCCGCCGCGGTGGTCGGCGGGGGTGGCGGCGGGCGCGACACCCTGGCCCGCGCCGGCGGCCGCGACCCTGAGAAGCTGCCCGACGCGATCAGCGCCGCCCAGGCGGCAATCGAAGAGGCGCTGTCCGGGTAGACGGGTGAGGGTGCTGGCGCTCGACTACGGCAGCGCGCGCTGCGGATGCGCGGTGAGCGACCCGACCGGGGTGCTGGCGACGCCGCTTGAGGCCATCCGCGCGCCGGATACGCGCCGCGGCCGTGCCCGGCTGCGGGAGCTGGCCACCGAGCTGGGGGTGCAGCGCATCATCGTGGGTCTCCCGCTGTCGCTGGCCGGCGGCGACTCCGCCCAGACGGCCGAGACGCGGGCGTTCGCCGCTGGGCTGGAGGCGGCGCTGCCGATCCCGGTCGAGCTCTACGACGAGCGCTTCACCACCCGGATGGCCACCCGGGCGGGCGGCCGGGCCGACGAGGACTCGCGGGCCGCCGCCCACCTGCTGCAGAGCTGGCTGGCCCATCGCACGGCAGCGGACCGCGCCCACCCCGCCCATGGCTGACCGGGGGAGCGCAGCGCCCGGGAGCGCGAGGCCGCCCGGCTGGAGCGCGCCCGGCGGCGCGCCGCTCGCGACGGCAGGCCGCTGCCGTCGGCGCTGGAAGCCGTGGAACCGGCGGCCCCCGAGGCGGCCCCGCCGGCGCCGGCGCCCGAGCCGCAGCTGGCGCGCGAGCCCGAGCCCGAGCCGCAGCTGGCGCGCGAACCCGAGCCCGAGCCAGCGCCGGAAGCCGTCCGGGACCCCCAGCCCGAGCCCGAGCGGGCCTTCGAGCCCGAGCCGGCGTCGAGCCGAGCCGGCGCCCGAGCCCGCCCGAGCCGCGCGCGATCCCGAGCCGGCGTTCGGGCCTGAGCCGGCGCCCCCGCCCGCCCTGCCGCTGCGCGACCCCGCGGTGCAGACGCCCGCGCCCGCGATGGACGCGCGCCAGCCCGAGGTCGCCGGCGTGTCAGCTCGTCCGGTCAAGACGCTGCCCTCGCCGCCGGAACCCGGCTTCTACGCCGACGACAGCGCAACCGAGGACTCCGAGGTCGCCTCCGGCACCCGCCGGGTCAGCCGACTGAACGCCGGCAAGACCAAGAAGCAGGGGCCGCGCCCGCGCGGTCAAGCGCCGCCAGCGACGACCGCCGGGCCGCCGGCGTCACTCCTGGCTGGGCCGGATCGCGTCGCTGATCGCGCTTGTGCTGGCCGGTGCGGCCTGGTGTGGTTCCTCATCCAGCTCTTCCAGCCGCTGGGCACCTCACCCCACGGCCGGGTGACGTCACGATCGCCCCCCACACGAGCGCCTAGACGATCGGCCGCCAGCTCGAGGCCGATGATGTCGTTGCCTCGGGCTTCTTCTTCAACCTGCGCACGACGCTGGCCGGCGACCGTTCCGATCTGCGTTCGGGCACCTACCACCTCCAGCACGACATGAGCTACCACGCGGTGCTGGCGGTGCTCACCCGGATCCCCAAGGCGGCCAAGACCAGCCAGCTGACGATCGCCGAAGGGCACACCCGCCAGTACGTCGCCCAGCTGCTGCGCCATCAGAAGGTCAAGGGCAACTACCTGGCCGAGACCCGCCACTCGCCAGTGCTCGACCCGCGCCGCTACGGGGCCCCCAAGGGCACGTCTCCTCGCTCGAGGGCTTCCTGTTCCCCGACACGTTCACCCTGGTGGATCCCGTCAAGTCCTCGGCACTGGTCACAGACCAGCTCAAGGACTTCAAGCGGCGCTTTGCCACGGTCAACCTGGCGGCCGCCCGCCGCATGCACAAGAGCGCCTATCAGGTGCTCACCGTCGCGTCGCTGGTCGAGGCCGAGTCCTCGACGGCCAAGGCCCGGCCGCTGGTGGCCTCGGTCATCTACAACCGGCTCAAGGACCACATGATGCTCCAGTTCGACTCGACCACGCGGTATGCCACCGGCAACTTCACCCGGCCGCTGAAGGTCTCCGAGCTGCATTCGCGCTCGCCCTACAACACCCACACCCACTTCGGCCTGCCGCCCGGCCCCATCGACAGCCCGAGCATGGCCTCGATCCAGGCGGCCGCCCATCCCGCACGCAGCCCCTACCTGTACTTCTTCGCCAAGCCGTGCAGCAGCGACACGGTGTTCGCCAACAACTACGCGCAGTTCCTGGGTCTGCTGGCGCGTGACCGGCGTCCGCACTGCCACTGAGGGCCGCGTGACGCGGCTGGGGGTGCTGGGCTGGCCGGTGGGCCACAGCCGCTCGCCGGTCATGCAGAACGCGGCGCTGGCCGCGGCCGGGCTGGCCGGCGGCTGGCGCTATCAGCTGCTTCCGGCCCCGCCCGAGTTGCTGGGCGAGATCGTCGCCGCGCTCCCGGCGGCCGGCTTTCGCGGTGCCAACGTCACCATCCCGCACAAGAGCGCGGCTCTCGCCCTGGCCACCGCACCGACGCAGCGCGCCCGGGCGATCGGCGCGGCCAACACGCTGGTGTTCGAGCCTGGCGGTGGATCGCCGCCGACAACACCGACGCGCCGGCGATCGTGGCCGCACTCCCCTTCGCCATGGCCGGCCGCACCGCGCTCGTGCTCGGCGCGGGGGGGAGCGCCCGGGCGGCGGTGTGGGCCCTGCGGCACGCCGGTGCGGCGGAGGTCGCGGTGTGGAACCGCACGCCGCAGCGAGCCCGCGCATTGGCGACGAGCTGGGCGCGCATTTGGCGCG
This sequence comes from uncultured Solirubrobacteraceae bacterium, assembly GCA_963800545.1. Taxonomy (GTDB): domain Bacteria; phylum Actinomycetota; class Thermoleophilia; order Solirubrobacterales; family Solirubrobacteraceae; genus Palsa-465. The sequence continues at coordinate 128,227 of CAWDBJ010000001.1, read as the reverse complement.
CGCGGCCTGATCCGAGCGGCGCCGACGTGCTCGTCAACTGCACCTCGGTCGGGTTGGACGGCACAGATCCTTTTGACCGCCTGCCCCTGAGTCCCGCCGACCTGGCTGGCTACGGCTGCGTCGTCGACCTCGTCTACACCGGCTCGGGCACGGCCCTGGTGGCCGCCGCCCGCGCTCAGGGGGTGCCGGCCGTCGACGGGCTGGAGCTGCTCGTCGGCCAGGGGGCGCTCAGCTTCGAGCTGTTCACCGGGCGCATGGCCCCCATGGACGCCATGCGGGCCGCCGTGCGCTGAGCGCTGCGCATCGGGCTGTCCTCGCCCCGGCGCACGGAGCGCCAAGCGCCCAGCTATCGTGGGCGACCGTGATTCTCACCGCCCCCGTCAGCGACTACATCGACCAGACCCGCCACCGCCCCGACCGGGTGCTCGCCGAGATGGAGACCCGCGCCCGCCGCGAGTCGATCCCGGTGGTGGTGCCCGCCACCGGCCGCCTGCTCGAGGTGCTGGCCCTCGCCAAGGGGGCCCGCCGGGCGCTCGAGGTGGGGACGGCCATCGGCGTGTCGACGATGTACATCGCGCGCGGACTGGCCCCCGACGGCACGATCGTCTCCTTCGAGGTCGATCCCGACCGCCATGCCGCTGCCGGCGAGTACCTGGCGCGCGCCGGTCTCTCCGAGCGCGTCGACCTGCGCCTGCAGGATGCCCGGCAGGGCCTGGCCGAGCTCGAGGGGAAGTTCGACTTCGCCTTCATCGACGGCGTCAAGACCCAGTACGGCGACTACTTCGACGCCCTGCTGCCCCTGCTCGACGACGGCGCCCTGCTCCTCGTCGACAACGTCCTTCAGGACGGCCGGGTCGCGCAGGGCGACGGCTCGGAGCGGATCTCCGTGGCTCGCGCCTTCAACGAGCGGCTGCTCACCCACCCCGAGCTGACGAGCACGCTCACCCCGGTGGGCGACGGCGTGCTGCTGGCGGTCCGGCGATGAGCGCCGGCTCCGAGGACGAGGGCGCCGACGCCGTCGGCACCGCGCCCTGCCTGGCCTGCCGGGCCACCGGCCACGTCATCTCCGGGCTGGGCGGCACCCCGCACCAGGTCGACCTGTCCGTGGTGTCAGGGCACCGGGCACCGGATCGCGGGCATCGACGCCCAGGAGCACCCCTCCGAGTCGCCGCCGGAGACCTCGTCGTGATCTCGCGTCGCCCGCCGGGCCCCTAAGCTGACCGCCGTCATGGAGCTCCAGCTGACCACCGCCGGCGAGTCGCACGGTCCGGGCCTCACCTGCATCGTGCAGGGCCTGCCCGCGGGGCTGATGCTCGACCGCGAGACGCTCGACCGCGATCTCGCCCGCCGTCAGCTCGGTCACGGCCGGGGCGGACGGATGAAGATCGAGCGCGACACGGTCGCCGTCACCGCCGGGGTCCGCCACGGGCGGACGCTCGGGGGCCCGATCGCGCTCGAGGTCGCCAATCGCGACTACGCCAACTGGGAAGAGCGGATGAACCCGTGGCCCGTCGAGGCAGCGCCGGCCGAGGTCCACCTGCCCCGCCCGGGCCACGCCGACCTCGTCGGCACCCAGAAGTACGGACTGACCGACGTCCGCGACATCCTCGAGCGCGCCAGCGCTCGGGAGACGGCGGCCCGGGTGGCCGGGGGAGCGCTGGCCAAGGCGTTCCTGGCCGCCCTCGGCGTCCAGGTGTTCTCCCATGTCGTCCAGATCACCTCGGTGACGGCTCCCCGCCGCGACGACCTGACCCCTCAGGACTTCGCCGCTGTCGACGAGTCCCCGGTCCGCTGCCTGGACCCCGAGGCGAGCCGCGCGATGGTCGCCGAGATCAACACCCTGCGCAAGGCCAACGAGTCGCTGGGCGGGGTGTTCGAGGTCCGTGCGTTCGGCCTCGTCCCCGGGCTGGGCTCCCACGTCTCCTGGCGTGAGCGGCTGGATGGAGTGCTCGGTCAGGCGATCATGTCGATCCAGGCCGTCAAGGCCGCCTCGGTGGGGGATGGCATCGAGGTCGCCGGGGTCCCCGGCTCTCAGGCCCATGACGAGATCTTCTACGACGAGAGCCGCGGCTTTCATCGCGAGACCAACCGGGCCGGCGGGGTCGAGGGAGGGATGACGACCGGCGATCCACTCGTCGTGCGCGGCTACATGAAGCCGCTGCCGACGCTGACCAAGCCGCTTCGCTCCGTCGACATCGCCACCCACGAGCCCGCCGAGGCGCTGCGCGAGCGCACGGACTCCTGCACGGTCCCGGCAGCCGGGGTGGTGGGGGAGGCGATGGTGGCCTTCGTGCTGGCCGACGCCTACCGCCGCAAGTTCGGCGGCGACCACATCGACGACGTGCGGGCCGCCGTCAGCGGCCTACCGAGAGCGGATCGGATGGGAGCGGCAGTAGATCAGGCGGTCGTCATCGTCGGCTTCATGGGAGCCGGCAAGTCCACGGCCGCCCGCAGCGCCGCCGAGACGCTGCCGCCGGGCGCCCGGGTGATCGATGTCGATGACGAGCTGGAACAGCGAACGGGCCGCTCCATCGCCGAGATCTTCGCCGCCGACGGCGAGGGGGGGTTCCGAGCGGCGGAGGAACGGCTGATCGTCGAGTTGCTCGACGGGGCGCGCCGCGGGGAGCCCCGGGTGCTGGCTCTGGGCGGGGGCGCGCTGGGCTCGGCCGCCGTGCGCGAGGCGCTGGGCCGCCATCTCGTGGTGTGGATCGACGTCGACGCCGAGACGGCCTGGGCGCGCTGCCGCGGGACGGGCCGGCCGCTGGCCGCCGACGCGGGCCGGTTCTTCGCCCTGCACGCCGCGCGCGAGCCCGTCTACGCGGCCGCTGCCGACGTCATCGTCCCCCACGAGCGCTCGGTGCGGATGGGCGAGGTGCTGGCCGCGCTCGAGGGCCTGCCGCCCCGCGTCACCCTCGTGTGGGCGATGAGCGCCTCGGGCGATTACCCCGCCTACATCGGCCCCGGCCTGCTCGATGCGCAGCGCCGCTTCTGGCCGGCCACGGTGGCCGGCCGGCGGTTCCTCGTCACCGACGGGACCGCCGGCCGCCTCTACGGCGAACGCCTCCCGCGTCTCGACGGCCGGGTGGCGATCATGCCCGGCGAGCAGTCAAAGACGATCGCCCACGCGGAGATCGTGTGGTCAGAGCTGGCGCGCGCCGGGATGACCCGCGCCGACGTGGTGGTGGCGCTGGGCGGCGGCGTGGTCGGCGACCTGGCGGGGTTCTGCGCCGCCACCTACCAGCGCGGGGTGCGCTTCGTCCAGGTGCCGACGACGCTCGTCGCCCAGGTCGACTCAGCCTACGGAGGCAAGACGGGCGTCGACCTGTCGGAGGCCAAGAACTATGTCGGCGCCTATCACCAGCCGCAAGCGGTCATCTCCGATACGGATGCGCTGAGCACCCTGCCCAAGGCCGAGCTGGCCGCCGGCTACGCCGAGGTGGTCAAGACCGCGCTGATCGCCGGCGGCCCGTTGTGGGAGACGGTGCGGGGCGGCGCCGCGCCTGACGATCCCCAGGTGGTGACCGCCTGTGCCCGGACGAAGCTGCGGATCGTCGCCCGAGACGAGCGCGACGACGGAGTGCGCCAGACGCTCAACCTGGGCCACACCGTCGGCCACGCCATCGAGACCGTCACCGGCTATGCCACCTACCGCCACGGTGAGGCGGTCGGCCTGGGCCTCCTGGCCGCCCTGCGCCTCTCGGGCGCCGAGGAGCTGCGGACTGAGGTCTCTGAGCTGCTGGCCGCGCGCGGGCTGCCGGTCTCTCTGACCGATGTCGATCCCGACGCCGTGGTGATGGCCACCGCACGCGACAAGAAACGGCTCGGCGAGGGGCCGGTTCCGTTCGTGCTCCTGCCCGAACCGGGGGCCGCCCGCCCGGGAAGCCCCGTCGCCCCGCGCGAGCTCATCGCCGCCGTGCGCGAGCTGGCAAGCTAGCGTCGTGGCCATGCCTGACGTCCTGAACCGCATCGAGGTGATGCACGGGGTCAACCTCGACCAGCTGGGCCGCCGCGATCCCCGAGCACTACGGCGGGCTCACCCTCACCCAGCTCGAACTCGAGATCTCCACCGCCGCCGGCGACCTGGGGCTGCACACCCGTTTCTTTCAGACCAACCACGAGGGCGCCTTCTGCGAGCATCTCCACGGGCTCGACGGGCTGGCCGACGGGATCATCCTCAACCCGGGGGCGTGGACGCACTACTCCTATGCCATCCGCGACGCCCTCGAGCTGACCGCCCTGCCGGCGGTCGAGGTCCATCTCTCAGACGTCGACGGTCGCGAGGAGTTCCGTCGCCACTCGGTGATCTCCGATCTGTGCTTTCACCGGGTGGCCGGGCGCGGCCCCGGCGGCTACCGCGAGGCGCTGTCGCGGCTCGGTGAGGAGCTGGCGCGATGAACGGCGAGCGCAGCGCCCGGCTGGTGGAGCGCCTGCCCGGGATCGAGGCCGACGCGATCGTCGTCACCAACCTGGTCAACGTCCGCTATCTCACCGGCTACACCGGCTCCAACGGGCTCGCGGTGATCGGCCCGCAGACCCGGGCGTTCTTCACGGACTTCCGCTACGAGGAGCAATCCGCCGCCGAGGTCGATGCGAGCTTTGACCGGCGGATCTCGACGCACGATCTCATGGCCGGCATTGCCGATGTGCTCCCCTCAGGCACGGGCACCCTGGCCTTCGAGGACGGCGCGATGACCGTGCGGACCCACGGCCACCTGCGAGAGCTGATGCCCGACACGATCGATCTCGTGGCTGCCGGCGACCCCGTGGAGGATCTGCGGGCGATCAAGGACGCGGCCGAGATCGAGCGGATCCGCGCCGCCTCGCAGCTCGCCGACGCCGGCCTGCGCCAGATCATGGCCGAGGGGCTCGTCGGGCGCACTGAGCAGGCGGTGGCCGAGTCGCTCGAGCGCGCGATGCGCTCCCAGGGGGCCAGCGGAATGTCGTTTCCCTCGATCGTCGCCGCCGGCCCCCACGGCGCGCTGCCCCACGCGCAGCCGCGCGACGTCGAGATCTCCGGCGGCGAGCTGGTGGTCATCGACTGGGGCGTGGTGCTTGACGGCTACTGCTCGGACTGCACCCGGACGCTGGCCACCGGCGAGCTCGACGACGAGGCCCACGCCGTCTACGAGCTCGTGCTCGAGGCCCAGCTGGCCGGTCTGCGGGCGGTGCGCGCGGGGGTCAGCGGGCGCGATGCCGACGGGGCCGCGCGGACGGTCATCGGCGACGCCGGGCACGCCGAGCACTTCGGGCACGGCCTGGGACACGGCGTCGGCCTGGAGGTCCACGAGGCTCCGCGGCTGTCGCAGCGATCGGACTCGGTGCTGGCCAGCGGAAACCTGGTCACGGTGGAGCCGGGCGTCTACCTGCCGGGCCGCCTGGGGGTCCGGATCGAGGATCTGGTCGTCGTGACCGAGTCCGGTTGCGAGATCCTCACCGGGATTCCCAAAGAGCTCATCACCGTCGAGTAGACCGTGGCGCGGAGAACTGAGCAGCGCCGCGCCGCCGTCTGGTCGCTCTATCAGAGCGACCTGCTCGATCGCCCCCTGGGCGAGACCCTTCCGCGCGACGTCCACGGCTTCACCTTCGCGCTCGCCGAGCAGGTCCGCGAGCACCAGCCCGAGCTCGACGACCTCATCCGCCGCTATTCCGAGGACTGGCCGCTGGAGCGGATCGCGCCGCTGGAACGCTCGATCCTGCGTGTCGCCCTGCTGGAGATCCTCTACCCGGGGGTGGTCCCGGGCGATGCGCCGATCCCGCCCGAGGGGGCGATCAACGAGGCGATCGAGACCGCCAAGCGCTTCTGCGGAGCCGGCGCTCCGGCGTTCATCAACGGGATCCTCGGTGCCGTGCTGAGAGAGCGCATAAGCGAAACGTAGGAAGAGCCGGACGGGGCCGCTCCAGCGGCCACAATTGAGGGCGAGATGAGACTGCTCGTCGTCGACGATGACCGGGGCCTGCGTGATGTCCTGCGCCGGGCGCTGACCCTGAGCGGATACGAGGTGGTGATCGCCGAGACCGGGTCTGAGGCCCTGTCCGAGGCCGCCTCGAGCACCCCCGACGCGGTCGTCCTCGACATCGGACTGCCCGACATCGATGGGCTCGACGTGTGCCGGCTGCTGCGCCGCGAGGGCAACCGGGTGCCGGTGCTCATGCTGACCGCCCGCGACGCCGTTGCCGACCGCATCGACGGGCTGGACGCCGGCGCCGACGATTATCTGATCAAGCCGTTCGACGTCGACGAGCTGCGCGCCCGGCTGCGGGCGCTCCTGCGCCGGGCCGGGGGAGAGGGCGATGTCGACGGGGGCCTGTCGTTCGCCGAGCTGCGTCTGGACCCGGCCCGCCACGGCGTCGAGGTGGGAGCGGCCTTCGTGGAGCTCACCCGCACCGAGTACCAGCTGCTCGAGCTGCTGATGCTCAACCCCCGCCGGGTGCTGCCCCACACGCTCATCTACGACCGGGTGTGGGGCTATGACTTCGGGCCGACCTCCAACGCGCTGCGGGTGTACGTCGGCTATCTGCGGCGCAAGCTCGAGGACGCGGGGGCCCGCTCGCTCATCCACACCGTCCGCGGGGTCGGCTACGCCCTGCGCGAACCCCCGGAGTCCTCGTGAGCCGCCTGGTGCGGCCGGTGAGCCTGCGGGCCCGCATGGGCCTGGCGGCCGGCGTCGCCGTCGCGCTGGCGGTCATCGCGGTCGCGGTGTCGGCTTACGCCGGGACCAGCTCCGAGCTGCACGGCCAGCTCGACCAGTCCCTGCGCAACCTCACCCAGCAGGCGAAGGGGGGTCCTCCCGACGGTGACGGACGGGGCGGGGCCAACGCTCCGCCCGACGGCGACGGCCTGTCCGCCGGTTCGGGCGAAAGCGGGGTGTCGGGCTTTCACCACCGGCCTCCGGCGTTCGGCGGCGCGGCGGGCGTCCTCACCGTCGTCCATCGTGACGGATCGAGCTATCTCATCGGCGGAACGCCCAGCAATGCCCTGCCGATCACCCCCGCCTTCAAGGCGCTGGCCAGACGGGGCAGGGGGAGCTTCTTCACTGACCTGACGGTGCGCGGCACCTCGCTGCGGGTCCTCGCCACCGGGACCGGCCAGCGCGGGGCCCTCCTCGCCGCCCTGCCGCTCAAGGACGTCAACACGGCCCTGTCTGACCAGCTGCTGCTGCTCGTGCTGATCGCGGCCGGCGGGATCGCTCTCGCCGCGCTGCTGGGGCTGCTGGTGGCGCGCACGGCCCTGGCCCCGATCGCCCGCTTCACCCGCCAGACCGAGGCGATCGCCGCCCATCCCGAGCGCCTGGACTCCGAACGGATCGAGGTCTCGGGCGGCGATGAGCTGGCCCGCCTCGCCCAGACGTTCAACCGCACGCTCGACGCCCTCGAGCAATCCGTCCAGTCCCAGCGCAACCTGGTCGCCGACGCCTCGCACGAGCTGCGCACGCCGATCGCCACCATCCGCGCCAACCTCCAGCTGATGGCCGACGAGCGGCAGCTCCCGCCTGCTGAGCGCGCCGCGCTGCGCCGCGATGTGATCGAGGAGCTCGACGAGCTGACCTCGCTCGTCTCAGACGTGGTCGAGCTCGCCCGAGGCTCCAAGCGCAGCGCCGACCTCGGCGACGTCCGCGTCGATGAGATCGTGCGCTCCTGCGTGGAGCGGACCCGCCGCCGCGCCCCGCAGCTGACCGTCGAGTCAGAGCTCGAGCCGACGCTCGTCCGCGGCGAGGGCGACCGGATCGCCCGGGCGGTCGCCAACCTCCTCGACAACGCCGTGAAGTGGAGCCCGGCAGGGTCGGCGGTCGAGGTGACGCTGGGCGGCGGAGAGCTGACCGATCCGCGATCACGGGCCCGGATTCGAGCCCGAGGATCTGCCCTACGTCTTCGATCGCTTCCACCGGGCCCGGGCGGCGCGGGCCAAGCCGGGCTCGGGGCTCGGTCTGGCCATCGTCCGCCAGGCGGCCGAGGCCCACGGCGGCTTCGTGGCCGCGGCCAACGCCCCCGGTGGGGGAGCGCTGATGCGGATCGGCTTTGGCCCGGCCAGCGCGCCGGCCGAGGATCCGCTGCCGGACCCCGTCAGCTCGCGCTGAGCAGCTCGGCGGCGATCGAGGAGCCGCTGGCGACCGCGATCAGCCGGCCGGCGCCGTCGCGCACGTCGGCGCCGGCCAGGACGAACCGCCGCCCGGCGTTGAGCACCCGGGCGTGGGCGCGGGCCTGGCGGCCGTCGGCGGCCAGCGGGCGCAGGAAGTTGAACTGCATCTCGACGGGCGCGAACGTCGCCCCCGTCGGGGCCGCGCCGCTGACCGCCTCGCCCATCGCCGCCTCGGCGAGCATCGCCACCGCCCCGCCCTGAACCCGTCCGGGCGGCGGCGCGCACAGCCAGCGGGTGGCCGGCAGCGCACACGTCGCCTCCCCGTCGGCGGCGCTCACGCGGCGCAGGCCGGTGAGCTGCCCGAGCGGGGGAGTGCTCGCCCGCCGCCGGCTGACTCGCCGGCGGCTCCCGCTGCCACGGGTCGGGCGTCATCGGCTCGGCGAGATCGCCCTCGTCCGCCTGCCAATCGGACTCCACCGGCAGCTCGGGCATGAGAAAGCAGGTGCTGGTCGCATGGGCGACGAGCGTGCCCCCGTCGTCGCGCAGCGCGGCCTCGGCGAGTGCCAGCGGCCCCCCGGGGTCGATCACCCGAGCGACCGCCCGGACCCGGCCGTCCGCCGGGATGGGCCGCAGCAGGCGCAGGGTCAGCTCGCTGGTGGTCAGGCCGGTGCGGGCGGGCAACCCGGTCATGACCGCACAGGCCATCGCCGCATCGACGGGCATGACGAGCGGCCCGGCCGCGATCCGGCCGTCGGCGCCCCGCAGCCAGCCGCTGAGCGGCAACTCGAAGGTCGCCTCGCCGGGGGCCATGTCGACCAGCTTGGTCCCGAACAGCCGCGTCAGCGGCGGTGGCGGCGTCCGGCCGTCCAGCAGCGAGCGCAGCTGATCGGCACCGCTGAGGGCGAACTCGTGCGCGCCGGGATGACCGCCGCGCACGGGCTCGCGCCAGGGTTCCGGGTCCGGCTCACGCGCTCACGCGCTGAACCTAGTTCACGCCCCGCCACCACGGCGCCGCCGTCCAGGTGGCCGCCGGCGTTGGGCGGCAGCCACACCGGCCGCGCGGAAAATGTTGCGCGCCATGGAGCGCCGGTCGCGGCGAGCAACGTCATCCGCCTCCGCCACGGAAGATGTTGCCTCCGGCGGGGCGAACGGCCACGCGCGCAACATTTTCCGGCAGCCGCTGCCACCGACCTCACCCCGACCGCATCCCGTCTCGTATGAACGTCCATCGGGCAGTCGCCACGCTCAACCTCACGCCCGCCCGCGGTCGATCACAACGTGGGGCCTGCCGGCGAGTTCCCCGGTGGACGGGATCCGTTCACCCTCCGGCATGCCCCGCTTTCCTTTCGCAGCTCACGGGAGCGACAGCTCGCGCAGCCAGCTGGCGACGATCTCCGTGATCAGGCCGGGCTGGCGCTTGAGGCCATGGTCGCCCTCCACCTCGACGACCTGACGGCCCCGGGCCGGGTCCGGGGCCGGCATCCCGAAGCGGTCGCTGCGCCCCTGGACGACGAGCACCGGCACGCCCGCGCCGTCCAGCTCGCCTTGGCGGCTGGGGGCGATCCGAGCAGATCCGGCCCGCGCGGGCGGCTGCAGCGGGAAGGCCAGGCACAGCACGCCGGCCGAGCCGGTGGCCGGCGCGGTCCGGCAGGCGACCCGAGCACCGGAGGAGCGACCGCCGGTGACCAGCGCGCAGCCGCGCAGCTCCTGGCCGAGCAACCGCTCGGCGACCGCCGTCCACGCCGCATCGAGGGTGGCGGCGGTCGGAGGGGAGCGGCGTCCGGACACCCGGTAGGGCTGCTCGACGAGGGCCACCGCCCAGCCGGCCTCAAGCGCCGCTCGCCGGGCGGCCTGGAGGTCGGGCGCGGCCACGCCTCCCCCGGCGCCGTGGCCGAGGACGAGCGCTGCGCCAGGCCGGCCCCCGAGCGGCAGCGACAGGTGCGCCCGGGCCTCGCCGGCGGGCGTGGCGATGGCGAGTTGGGTCTCCGCGGGCGCGGGCACGCTCAGGCCAGCGCCTCGCGCAGCGACTCGGTCAGCTCCGTCAGGCGCGTGGCCGGGAAGTAGCGTCCCTGGCCGCGGCGGGCCAGGGCCTGTCCGGCGGCGATGCTCTCGGCCTCGGCGCTGGTGCCGAGCACGTGCAGGCAGTCCAGCCCGCCGGCGGCGCTCAGCGGGTCCTGGCCGGCGGTGTGCAGGGCGTCGGAGAGCAGCAGCGCCGTGCGCCCTCCGGGGGGCACGGACTCCAGCTGCTCGGCGGCGGCGCGAAGCGCCCGGGCCAGGTCCGTCGTGCCGTGGCCGCGCAGCGAGAGCAGGTCCTCGACGACCGCTCCCTCGGGGCGGCGCGCGCCGCTGGCCAGCAGGACCATGGGGTCCGCTGAGAAGGCCACCACGCTGCAGCGCAGCCGGTCGCCGCCGGCGCTGAGCACGGCCGAGGCGGCCACCGCCGCCAGCGCGACCGCGTGCCCGCTCATCGAGCCGCTGCGGTCCACGAGCAGGCAGATCGCCCGCGGGGCGGCGCCGAACTGGCGCAGCACGAGATCCTCCGGGTCGCGGGGACGGCGGCCCTCGCTGCGCTCGAGCGTCCGCTCGACGTCGAGATCGCCGTCGAGCGCCGCCGGGCGGGCGACCATCCGCCGCGTCCCCCGGCGGCGGGGCTCGCCGATCCGGCCAAGCGGCGGGAGCAGCTGGCGGGCCAGCCGGCGGGCCTGCATCCGCAGCTGGGGGTCCGTGGCCGCCGCCATGTCGGCGAGCATCGACAGCGCCTGGTCGCCGTCGCGCTCCAGCTGGGCGGTGAACGCCCTGGCATCCAGGCCGCCGGCCTGCGGGGAGACCTCCTCGAAGCCGGCATGCCGGGAGGACAGCTGGCGGCGGACGAGCGTGCGCATCGCCGCCTCGTCGACGCGCCGGCGCGTCTGCGCCGGGGTCAGCGCGCTGCGCTGGCGGGCGGGGGGCCGGCCGGCGCGGCGCGGGGTATCCCCGACGCCGGCTCCGGCGGGTTCAGCGCCTGGTGCAGCAGCAGGGCGATCACCTCCTCGGCGGTGCGGTCCTGATCCTCGTGGACGCGGATGCGTCCCGACAGGGCGGCCACCGCGGCGTCGAGCAGGCCATCGTGATCGAGCTCTGTCTGGCCCCGCACGCCTTGGAGTCCCCGCACGAGCCGGACCATGTCGATCGCCCCCCGCACCGACGCTCCGACCCGCACGGCGGCGTGGGTCCGGGTTCCCCGGGTGACCGCCACCGCGATCTCCACCAGGCGCCCGTCAAGGCCCGTCTGGCGCTCGACGACCGTCCGCTCGCCCGCGGCATCGAGATAGCTGATCGCCACCCGGCACATCCGGTCTGAGATCGCCTGGCTGACCCGCGCGGTGCCGATCGCGTCGAACGGGTTCATCGCCGCCACCAGCACGAAGCCGTCGACGGCCGCCACGCGCCCCAGGCGGGGGATGACGAGCTCGCGCTCGGCCATGGCGGTGATGAGGACGTTGAGCGTCTCCTCGGGGATGCGGTTGAGCTCCTCCAGGTAGAGCAGCGACCCCATCCGCATCGCCGTGGCCAGCGGCCCGTCCATCCACGCCTCGGGGCGATAGCCGCCCGTCGAGGACGAGGGCCGGGTCGTGGTGGCCGATCAGCCGCGCCGGGGTCAGCTCGGCGTTGCCCTCCACGAACTCCATGCCGCGGCCGGAGGCGTGGGCGATCGCCCGCAGCAGCGTCGACTTGCCGGTCCCCGGAGGGCCCGTCGAGGACGACGTGGCAGCCCTCGGCCAGCGCGGCGGTGATGACCTCCGTCTGGCGGCGGAGGCCAACGACCGTGTCCTCGACGGCGCTCAGCGACTCGCCCTCGTTGCCTGAGCGGCCACTAGTGCTCGTGGACGATCACGCCGCGGATGTTCTTGCCGGCCTCGAGGTCGTCGTAGCCCTGGTTGATCTCCTCGAGCTTGTACTGCCGCGTGACCAGCTCGTCGAGCTTGAGCTTGCCGGAGCGGTAGAGGGTCAGCATCTTCTTGATGTCCTGCGTCGGGTTGCAGTCGCCGAACAGCGAGCCGACGATGCGCTTGCGGTACAGGGTCATGTCGGCGCCCGACCAGTGGACGGTGAGGGCCTCGGGGTGGGCGAGCCCGGTGAGGACCACCGTGCCGCCCTTGCGGATCGCCATCGCCGCCTGCTGGACGACGGGCTCGTCGACGACGTCGACGGTGACGATCGCCGCATCGGCGCCCACGCCCCCGGTCAGCTCCTTGGCCAGTTCGATCGCCTCGCCGCCGTCGGCGACGGTGTGGGTGGCGCCCATCTCCTGGGCGAATTCGCGCTTGAACGACTGCGGGTCGACGGCGATGACGTTCGTCGCCCCGGCCAGGGACGCGCCCTGGACGGCGTTGGAGCCGATCCCGCCGATGCCGAAGACGATGATGGTGTCGCCGACCTGGGTGTTGCCGGAGTTGACGGCCGAGCCATAGCCGGTGGGGACGCCGCAGCCGCACAGCACCGCCACCTCCAGCGGCAGGTCGTCCTCGACCTTGACCGCCGAGGTCTCGGAGATCGTCGCGTACTGGGAGAAGGTGCCGAGCATGCACATCGCCCCGAGGCTCTTGCCGTCGAGGCTGAACGGGAAGCTGCCATCGGGCAGGCACCCCTCGAGGATGGTGGCGCCCAGGTCGCAGATGCTCTGCTGCCCGGAGGCGCACCAGCGGCAGTGACCGCAGGAGGGGATGAAGGCGCACACCACGTGATCGCCCTCCTTGACGCGCGACACGCCGGGACCGACCTTCTCGACGATGCCCGCGCCCTCGTGACCGCCGATGTAGGGCAGCTCGGCCGGCAGGTCGCCGGTCATCAGGTGCATGTCGGAGTGGCACAGGCCGGCTGCCACATAGCGGATGAGGATCTCGTTGTCCTTGGGCTCCCGGACGTCCACCTCGAGGATCTCCCACGGCTTTCCGATCTCGGTCAGCACCGCAGCTTTGCTCTTCACGAATTCCCTCTCCTGGTCGGCTTGGACTGCTCCGACCGGGAGCATAGGCCTGGGCAGGGCGGGCGCCGCGGGCCCGCCGGCCGGCCGGGGCGTCAGTCTCGGCCGATGAGCCTCAGTCGTGCAAAGCCCTCAGGCTGCCAGGCGGGCGCCGCCAGGTCCTCGTCGCGGCGGGTCAGCACCGCGTTGGCGCGCTGCTCGAGCTCGGCGACGCGCGAGGTACCGCTGCCGTGATCGAGCATCACGTCGGGCAGGCGGCCAACATCCACCCCGGCGCCGTCGGCGGCCGTGGCGACCGCCAGGACCGCCGGCTCCTCGCCGAGACCCCTGGCGGCGATGGCGAGCGTGGCGTCGTCACGCTCGCGAGACGACCGACACGTAGTCGGCCAGCAGGCTCGGGCTCGTCGATCGAGCTCGTCGACGTAGGCGAGGGTGACGAAGCTGCGCAGCGCCCCGTCGGTGGCGCCGCCGTGCGTGGCTGCGGCTTCTCGCGGATCTTGAGCACCCATTCGAGGTCGAGCACCCACTGCCGCGAGGCGAGTCCATCGGATCGCAGGCGAGCGCCCGGATCCGCTGGCGCAGCGCCTGGCCCAGGTCGCCGACGGCGATCGCCGCGTCGGCCTGGGCGGCATGGCGGCGGCCGCGCTCGCGCTCGTCGTCGGTGGCGGCGACGATCGGCAGATAGGCGGTCTGGAAGCGGCCCATGGCATCGCGCAGGGTGTGCTCCCATGCCTGCCAGGCGACGAGCAGCTCCTCGGCTGGACAGGTGATCGCCGATGCCGTGGACGAGCAGCTGGCGTCGGACCTCGGCGGTGCGGCAGCGGACGCTCATCTGCGCCAGGCCGGTCGCTCCCAGCAGGCCGTTGCTGCCGTGGCGGCGGTAGCCGACGCGCACCTCGGGGACCCAGTCGATGCCCGCCAGCGCCGCCGCCCAGGCGGTGATCCACCAGTCCTGGAAGGTGACCCGGGTGGGGATGGGGAAGATCCGCCGAGCGAGCTCGGCGCGGAACATGATCGTGGAGTTGATCGAGACGTTGCCCCAGTAGCCGGTGATCTCGGCCAGCGCGCCCGGCGCCGCCGTGGGCGGAAACCCCATCCACTCCCAGTAGGACTCCTCGACGACTTCGCCCGTCGGCGTCGATCACCGCCGTGTCGCAGTAGACGAGCCCGAGCGATGGGATCGCCGAGCATCCGCTGCGACCTGGAGGCGCGTCTTCTCCGCCGGCCACACGTCGTCGGCGTCGAGCATCGCCAACAGCTCGCCGCTGGCCGCCTGCACCGCGGCGTTGGCCGCCGCCTTGTTACCGGCGTTGGCCTGGTGGATGACGGTGATCCGCTCGGGGTGGGCGGCCCGGTAGCGCTCGAGGATCTCCGGCGTGGCGTCCGTCGAGCCGTCGTCGACGACGACGATGTCCAGCAGGTCCGCGCGGATAGTCCTGCGCCAGGGCGCTGTCGAGTGCGGCGCCGACGTAGTCGCCGTAGTTGTAGGCGGCCACGAGGGCGGTCACCCGTGGAAGCTCGCGCGGGATCGACGTCGTGGCATCGAGGGGATGCACGGTCCGGTGATCGTCCGTCGCGGTCGCGAACTTGAGAACCGGGGCAGAATGGCGGCCATGGCCGACCTGCCGACGGTGAGCGCGCTGATGGCCGCCTACAACTACGAGCAGTACGTGGGGCGCGGCGATCGAGAGCGCGCTGGCGCAGGATTACCCGCCGGAGCTGCTCGATGTGGTCGTCATCGACGATGGATCGACGGATGCCGACGGCGCGAGACCGTGCGCGAGCTGGCCGCAGGCGCATCCGGGCCGGGTGCGGCTCATCCAGCAGCCCAACGCCGGCTACGTGGCGGCCACCAACCGGGCGCTGGCCGAGGGGACGGGGGAGATGCTGGCGCTGCTGGACGCCGATGACGTGTGGTTGCCGTCCAAGACGCGGCGTCAGGTGGAGATGTTCGGGCGAGCGACCGGAGCTGGGGATGGTGTTCTCGGACATGGTGGTCGTCGATGCGCAGGAGCAGACGGTGCGGCCCTCGCTCATCTGGCATCTGCAGGAGGTCCCCGAGCGCGCGTTCGCCCGCGTCCTCTACGAGAACATCGCCACCCAGTCCTCGATCATGATCCGGTCGGCGCTGCGCGAGCACATCGCGCCGATCCCGCCGGCCATCACCTATGCCGACTGGTGGATCACCCTGCGCTCGGTCCAGTTCGCCGCAGATCGACTTCTCGCGCGAGCCGCTGGCCCTCTACCGCGTACACGGCGCCAACCTCACCGGCGACGTGACGACCGGGCCGGCGGCCGTCCGCGAGCGCCGCAAGGGCATTGCCTTTCAGCTGTGGGCGCTGCGCAACCTCCCGCTGGAGAGCCTCGACGCCGCCGAGACGGCCTACGTCTGGAACAACACTGAGGATCGGGCGCGGCGGGTCGTCGAGGCCGCCGGTTCGAGATTCGTCGAGATCGCCGAGATGTCGCCCGCCGGCGAGCGGGAGCGCGTGGAGGAGCTGCTGACAGCAGGCCGACCGCCTGCGCGAGGCCGGTGACCTCGACGGGGAGGCGCGAGCCGCGCTGCGCGCCCTCGCCTGCGATCCGTTTCGCCTCGGCGCCCGCGAGCGCCTCGAGGACGTCGTCGGCCGCGCGGCCGCGCTGGACGCCTCACCGCACCCGCTGCGCGGCGCGCGGGCGTTCGTGGTGCTCGCCGACGCCGAGGATCTGCTCGCCGGCGACGATCTGCTCGGCGCGCTACGCCGAGGTGATGGCCGGCGACGACCAGGTGACCCTGGCGATCGATGCCACCCGTCTGGCGGCCGAGGAGGCCGGCCCGGCGCTGGAGGACCTGGTCCGGCGCTGCGGCCTGGAGGAGCGCGAGGACATCGCGATGCTGGCCGTCGTCGGCGAGCTCGAGGCCGCCCAGCGCCACCGGATGCTGGCCGGGGTGCACGCCCGCTACGCGCCCTCCGCCGACGGGGTCTCAGCCCGCGGTGCCGGTGTTCACGCCGGCGACGCTGCCCGGACTGCGCGAGCGGGCCGGCGGCGCCTGAGCGCCGCCGGCCGTGGCCCGGGCCCATCAGCGCGCGGAGGGGAGGTGCGCTGCCAGCAGCAGCCGCTGGGGATCGCGTGCCCGGCGGATCTCGGCCAACCGCGAGTCCGCCACCTCGGGGACGCACGCCGCCATGGCGGGAGTGCGCTCGGCGAAGCTCATCAAGCGCGTGCCGGTCGCCCACGGGCGCATGACGGCCAGGTAGCGGTCGAGGAACGCCTCGAGCTCCGGTGCCGGGCGGGCGCGCCCGGGATCCCGACGCCGAACTGGAGGAACTGGCCCTCGAGGTGGCCGCGGGCACCGGCGCCCGGGGGCGGGGTGGCCAGCGCCCCACCGAGGTGGCGCAGCTCGGCGGCGAGGAGCGGCCCCGGGCGAGCCGTCGACACGAACTGGTCGATCGCCCAGTCGTCGAGGGTGCGCAGCAGCATGGCGTCGCTGATCGCGGGGACCGGGGTCTCCGGGTCTCCGTGCAGCCGGGCCACGGCGGCGCTCGGCATCGGGCCAAAGCCGCCGAGGATCGGGTCGGCGGCCCAGCGCAGGTGGGACTCCAGCCGTGAGGCCTCGGCCGGGTCCAGGGCGACGCCGTCGACGCACACGGTGGTGACGCCCCGCAGCGGCTCGGGCACCTCGGGCAGCGGTGGCAGATTGAGCAGGCGAAACGTGGTGGTGATGGCGTCGCCCGCGTGATCAGCCCAGGCGCGCCAGGCCCGGAGCAGGGCAACGGCCTTCTCGGCGCGGAAGAACAGCGCCCCGCCGGTCACCTCGGCATAGGGGAGCAGGCCCAGCTCGACGGCGGTGACGATCGCGTAGCCGCCCCCGCCGCCCCGCAGGGCGTAGAACAGGTCGGCGTTCTCGCTCGCGTCGGCCCGGCGCCGATGTCCGTCGGGGGTGACGACCTCGAACGCATGGACGTGGTTGACGGCGAGGCCATGCCGGCGCGCGTAGAAGGACAGCCCGCCGCCCAGCAGATACCCGATGACCCCCACCGACGGGGAACTGCCGTGCATCGCCGCCAGCCCGTGCGGCGCGACCGCGTCGACGACGTCTGACCACACCGCGCCCGCCGGGATACGGGCCACCCGGGCGGCGGGATCGACGGCGATCTCGCCGTCGCGCAGATCGAGTTTGAGCAGCAGCGTGCGCTCGAGAGCGGGCAGCGCGGCGGCCATGTGACCGGTGCTCTGCACGGCCACCCGCAGCCCGTTGGCGCGGGCGTGGCAGACGGCCGCCTGGACCTGCGCCACGGTCCGGGCGACGCCGACCGCGGCGGGCCGCTGGTCGGCGGCGAGGTTCCAGGCCTGGCGCCCCGTGTCGTAGGCGGGCTCGCCGGGATAGACGAGGTCGGGCAGCTCGGCGGCGGGCGTCTCAAAGGGGAGGGTGGCGGACATTCGGGTGAGATCCTTTCTCTCTGTCGGTGCCCGGGCCAGCGGCCCGGGGCGGCTATGCCGAGCAGACTGCGCCATCCCCGGGACCCCCGCATCGGGAGCCTCCCGAGCCCTGCACCCCAATCTTTTGCCCGAGCTCGACCCTAGGGTCCCGCGGCCGGGGCCGGCCGGTCAGAGCTCCAGCAGGGCGGCGACGGCCTCGACGGCCGCGTCCTGCAGCCCCGGCGCATCCTCGGGGCACCCGCGGGCGATGACGTCGAACAAGAGGTCGTGGACGGCGCCGACGGCCGCCGCGTAGCGGCTGGGCGCGAGCGGCGGCGGGCCGGCCTCGTGCTCGCGCAGGCCCTGGTGCCACAGCTCGAGGACGGCGGCGATCTGACGGTGGGTGGCCAGCCGGGCGCGCAGTCCGGCGGGACCGGACGCCGGGAGCTCGATGAGCATGCAGCGCGCGAACTCGGGCTCTTGGGCGGCGAGCGCGAGGTAGGCGGCAAGGCCGCCGCGCAGTTGCTCGACCGCTGCCACGGCACCGGCGGCGGCCGCCCAGGGGCCGAGTCGCTCGAGGATGAGCGCGACCCCGTCGGCATGGGCGGCGAGAAAGCACTCCTCCTTGTCGGCGAACTGGGCGTAGAACGACTGCCGGGAGACCCGCGCCCGCTTGACGACATCGGCGATCCGGACGTTGGCGTAGCCGAGCTCGGCGACGGCCCCGACCATCGCCCGGAGCAGGCGCTCGCGCTGGGCTTCGGCGACCTGCGCCGGGGGAAGCGAGCCGCGGCCGCGTGGGAGGCCGCGATCCGCGTCGACGTCGGCCAGGCGGCTCATCAGAGCTAGTGTACGCTTGCGTTCTCTTGTACTCGTGCGTACTCTTGATCGCGTGAGCTCGGCAGCGGCCCATCATCGATCCCTCGCCACCATCGACGCCGTGCCCCGCGCTCCCGGGCGGCTGCGGGGGCTCGACCGCTGGTTTCGCCCGCAGCGGTTCGTGCGCTGGACCGACGCCGTGCCCGAGCGCTACGTGATCGACCTGCCGCTGGCTTCGCCGATCCTGTTGACCTGCTCACCCGAGGACTGCCGCGCCATCTTCACGGAGCGCGACGGGTCGCTGCTCTTCGGCGAGGGCCTGCGGCGCCTGGCCCCGCACGAGCCGATGTTCGGCCACGACGCCATCGAGGCCCTCGACGGCGAGGAGCACACCCGCTTTCGCCGTCGGTTGACGGCCGCCTTCCACGGCGAGGCGCTCAGGGGATATGAGCGCGGGATCGTGGAGGTGACCGAGCGTCACGTGGCCGCCTGGCCGGCGCGGGAGCCGGTGCGCTTCGCCGAGCTCACCCGGGATCTGGCTCGCGATGTCATCGCCGCCACCGTCTTCGGGGTGACCGAGCCGCGACGGGCGCAGCGCCTGCGGGCCGCGCTGGACCAGCTCGACGGCGCGCTCAACTCGCTCGAGCTGGGAGCGCGCTTTGCCGCCGCGATCCTGATGCGGGGGTGGTGGGCCCCCTATCCGCGGATCGCAGTCGATCCACGCCGAGATCGCCGCCCTGACCCGAGAGGAGATCGCGGCCCGCCGGGCGGCCCCCGGCATCCGCGCGTGCATGACTGCCTCGAGCGGTTCCTGACGCTGGAGACCGACACCGAGGACCCCCTCACCGATGATGAGATCGTCACGGCAATGCGGGTCCTGGTGATCGCCGGCTGGGCGACGAGCGCCAACACCCTCGCCTGGATCGCCGAGCGGCTGGCCCGCCACCCCCGCGCTCTGGCCGCCTGCCGGGCCGATGTCCGCAGCGGCACCAGCCGCTACCTGACCGCCACCGTCCAGGAGACGCTGCGGATGCGCCCTCCGGTGCCGGTCACCCTGCGCTACGTCGCCCGGGACTTCGCGCTCGACGGGCTCCTGGTGCCCCGCGGCACGCTCATCGCTGCCGACATCGAGCGGATGCACTACCGCCCGGACCTCTATCCGCGGCCGCGGAGCTTCGAACCGGAGCGATTCCTGCAGACGCGCCCGGGAACCTACACCTGGATCCCCTTCGGGGGTGGGGTGCACCGCTGCCTCGGGGCCGGTTTCGCGCTGACCGAGGCCCGGCTCATCCTCCAGACCCTCCTGCGCCACTGGACCTTCACCGGCGAGCCCGCCCGAGGCGAGCCCTCGCGGCGGACGACGCTGATCACCGCCCCCGCGCGCGGGGCCGCGGTCACCCTGACGCCGGTCGATGGCTGACTGAGCCTCCAGGCGGTGCTTACACGCCCGCCGGCGGGGTAACGAGCACCGCCATGCATCGAGAGCTCGAGATCACCGTTGCGCCCGAGGCAACCGAGGGGGTGCTCGAGGACCTGCGGCAGCTCGACGGCGTGGTCACGCTCTCCGTGCACCGCGGAGACTCCGTCAAGCCGCCGGGTGACGTCATCAGCGCGGCCGTGCTCAACGAGGACGCGGACGAGGCGCTGAAGATCATCCGGGCGGCGGAACGTCATGGAACGCTGTCGATCTCGACGTCGACGTTGACGAGCCTCGTCGACATCGACGCACAGGATCAGGTCCGCGCCGACACCGACGAGGCGCTGTGGGAGGAGGCCGAGACCGCGCTGCGCCGCCACACCCGCCCGAACTTCAACTTCTTCGTCACCACCGCGGCGGGCGCGATCATCGCCACCGCCGGCCTGGCGGCGACGTCGGGGATCACGGAGGCCACGGCACTCGTGGCGGCCGCGGTCATCGCTCCCGCGTTCGAGCCCCTGGCGCGGATCTCGGTGGGTCTGGTCAACCGGCATCGCGACGTCGCCCGGCACGGCGTCGTCACCGCCGGCCTCAGCTTTCTCACGCTGCTGATCTCTTCCGTCGTGACGATGCTCGTGCTGCGCATCGCCGGGCACGGGTATGTGCACGAGTTCACCTACAGCCCCACGGTTCACGAGACCGAGTACCCCCCGCTGATCAATCTGATCCTGTCGGCGGCGGGCGCCGTAACCGGTGTCACCATGATCTCGGCCGGGCGCTTCACGCAGCTGGCCGGCCCCCTCGTCGCGCTGCAGTTGCTGCCGGCGGTGGCCGCCGTCGGCGGAGCGATCGAGCTGGGCGATGGCGGGATCGCGGCGCGCAGCTTTGGCCGCCTGGCCGTCGACTGGGGGATGATCCTTCTGGCGGGGGCCCTCGTGTTCTCCTTCAAGCACGTCCGGGCCCACCACAAACGGCCAGCCATCCGCTGAGGGCCGGGAGCTCTCAGACCATGAGGGATCGGCAGGACATGAGTACTGGGCGCCATCAACGGGTACCAGTGGTCCGTGGATCGCGAAGCCCCGGTGGAGATCGTCCCATCGCGTGACGGGCCCTACCTCATCCGTGGACCGGTGGAGATGCGCGATCAGCAGGGCCGCACTATCACCCTGACGCGCCGGACGATCGCGCTGTGCCGCTGCGGTCGCTCCCAGATCCGGCCGTTCTGTGACGGCACCCACCAGGCCATCGGCTTTCGCGCGCCGTCCGGTCTCGAGGCGCCGGCGACAAGCGCCACCGAGGACCCCCCCTGACAGGCACTCCGGAACGATGAGACGAGCGCGGGAGCACGCGCGCTGACGCTCCCGGAGATCCGGGGGCCGTGGACGGCGTCCCTGTACGGACTGCTCGGAGCCGCCCACGGCGGCGCGGCGGACGTGGAGATCCCTCTCCTCGGCCTGCGGCGACCTGTCCGTCCTGGACGACGACGACCTGCAGATGGCCCTGTACCTCTGCTACGAGCTGCACTACGCGCAGATCGTGGGGGTGGCCCCCGAGATGGAGTGGAGTCCGCTCGTCCTCATGTTCCGGGCCGGGCTGGAGGCCCAGTTCGAAGCCGCTGTGCGCTCGCTGGCCGGGACTGCGGCGAGCCGTTGCCCATCGGTCGGCGAGGAACTGCAGCGGCTGGTGCGCGAGGATGAGGGACCGCCGCTCTCGCGCTATCTGCAGACCCAGGCGAGCTCGATCAGTTCCTCGAGCACGTGATGCATCGCTCCGCCTACCAGCTCAAGGAGGCCGATCCGCACTCATGGGCGGTGCCGCGGCTCGCGCGGGCCGGCCAAGGCGGCTCTGGTGGAGGTTCAGTCCGACGAGTACGGCGGCGGACGCCCCGAGCGCATGCACTCCGTGCTGTTTGCCAACACGATGCGGGCGCTGGGGCTCGACGACACCTACGGCGCCTACCTCGACCGGCTGCCGGGGATCACGCTGGCCACCGTCAACCTGATGTCGTTGTGCGGGCTGCACCGCCGGCTGCGGGGGGCGATCGTGGTCACCTCGCGGTCTTCGAGATGACCTCCTCGATGCCCAACCGCCGGTATGGCGACGGGCTGCGACGGCTGGGCTTTGGCCCCGACGCCACCTACTTCTACGACGAGCACGTGGAGGCCGACGCCGTGCACGAGAGCATCGCGACCTGGGACCTGGCCGATGCCCTGGCGCGCGCCGAACCCGAGCTGGCGGTCGACATCCTCTTCGGCGCCCGCGCGCTGCTGGCGCTGGAGGCGCGGTGGGGCACGCACCTGCTGAGCAGCTGGCAGGAGGGGCGCAGCTCCCTGCGCGACGGCCCGTCGTTTACGGCCGCGCGAGGAACTGATCGCTCATCCACTCCACCAGACCCCGAAGGTCGCGCTCGCGAGCGATCGCCCGTTGGGTGACCGTCCCGCCGTCGATCAGCAGCGCACGCGCGTGATCGAGCAGCCCCTCGCTGCCCAGTCGCGCCGCCTGGGGCGTCACCTGGTCGATCAATCCCGCCACGCGCGCCCGGGTGGGCTGGGGCTCGCCGCTGTCGAGATCGGCCAGGGTGCCGTCCAGCCCGTGACGGATCGCTGACCAGCGGTTCTCGGCGATGCGCCACAGCGGCGGGTCGGGAGCCGGCTCTCCCGCGTCGACGCCCTCGGCCAGCCACGCGCAGAGGGCCTGGACGAAGGCCGCGATCCCGGCGGCCGCCGGCAGGCTCGTCTGGGCGTCGGGAACGCGCAGCTCCAGGGTGCCGTGTCGCGGATGGGGCCGCAGCTCCCACCACCACTGCTTGACATCCGTCAGCGTCCCAGACCGGGCGCCCCACGCCAGCTCCGCTGCGAACTGCTCCCAGCTCTCCAGGAAGGGCGGGAGGCCCTGGCGCGGCAGCTGCGTGGCGATCAGCGGGCCGCACGGTCGCCAGCCCGCTGTCGGCGCCGCCGTGGAAGGGCGCGTTCGCGGCCAGGGCCAGAATCTCCGGCAGGAGGCAGCGCAGCGCGTTGTAGACCGCCAGGCTGCGATCGGCCCCGCCGACGGCGACGTGGATCTGCAGGCCCGCCACCAGCTGGCGGCGCGCCACTGAGGCATAGCGCTCCTGCAGTCCGGCATAGCGGGGAGCCGCATTGAGGACGCCCAACTCCGATGCGAAGGGATGCGTGCCGGCCACCGCCAACCTGACGAGGCCGTCGGCTGCCTGGTGAAGCTCACGGCGAGCGATGGCCAGCTCGGCGATGGCGTCTGACACCCGGGGGCTCGGCGCGGGTGAGGATCTCGATCTGGGCAGCCGGCAGCTCCGCCGTGAAGCGGTCGTCGTTCTCGACCCGGGCCATGAGATCGTCGACGCGCGGCGTCAGGTCAAGGGTCTCGGGATCCAGGAGCATGACCTCCTCCTCGATGCCGACCGTCAGGCCGCCGGTCTCCTCGAAGCGGCGGCGCAGCCGCGCCGGATCAGCCGGACTCACGCTGCCCGGCGGGCTCGGATGACGATCGTCTCCTCCTCGTCGTCTCTCGCCAGCGGTTGCAGGCGCGCCCGGCCGACGGGCCCCCACGGCCCGCGATGGCGGTGCGCGACCTCGCTCTCCAGACCCGCGTCGCCCAGGGCAGCCAGCGTCTCCTGCTCGCCGTTGAACGTCGCGTGCACGAGCAGGATCGATCCGCCGGGCACGAGCCTCCCCGGCGCCTCCCGGCAGAACGCGTCGATGAGCGCCCGACCCGCCGGCCCCCCGTCGACCGCGCGCGCGGTGCCGCGACGGGCGAGCTGATCTGCCCCCGGGTAGTACGGCGGGTTGGCGAGGATCAGATCGAAGCTCGCCGTCCCCAGGGAGCCGAACAGGTCTGACCGCCGGATCCGGACGGCGACCCGATTGCGCCGCGCATTGAGCCACGTTCCGGCCAGCGCCCGCCGCGACAGGTCGACGGCCGTCACCGTCCGCGCGCCCAACCGCGCGGCGGCGATCGCCAGCGCTCCGCTGCCGGTGAACATGTCCAAGACGTCAGCATCGGCGGCCAGCCCCTCCCGGACCATCACCTCGGCGATCATCGCGGCGTCGCTGTGCGGCCGCCAGACGCCCGGCGGGACACGCAAGCGCAGCGGCGACCGTCCGGTGGCGAGCGTCGGCGTCTCGATCACAGCAGCGCTGTACCCCACCGCCGCTCGCCGACGCAAAACTCTGCACTGAACCATGGGGAAGGCGGGACACCCCGCCGTGAGCGGGGCTCTGATCCAAGCGGCTGAAGGGACTCGAACCCTCGACCTTCTGCATGGCAAGCAGACGCTCTAGCCAACTGAGCTACAGCCGCGCGTCGGCGCAGTATAGCCCTGGCCCTGTGAGCGACCATTCCCGGAATGGATGCTCCGATCGAGGTGTGGTCGTGCCCGCTTGACGTCCGCGACGACGTGTGGCGAGCGCTGACGGACGGCCTGGCGGCCGCCGAGCTGCAGGAGGGCGCTCGGCGCCGCGACGAGCTGGATCGACGGCGTTTCCTGGCGGCCCGCGGGTGGCGCCGCGGCGTGCTGGCCGCCCAGCTGGGCTGCCATCCGACCGAGGTGCCGATCGTGGTCGACGACCGGGGCAAGCCGCACCTGCGCGACGGGGGCCCCGGCCGCCTGCGCTTCAGCGCCTCGCGCAGCGGCGGGGTGTGCCTGGTGGCCTGCAGTCAGAGCATGGAGGTGGGGGTCGACATCGAGGTGATCGATCCCCGCACGGAGGTGGGTCGCTTCGCCCGGCGCTTCTTCACCCCCGGCGAGCAGCGCGCCCTCGAGGGCCTGGCCGAGGCCGATCGCCGGCCGGCTCTGTTCGCCTGCTGGGCACGCAAGGAGGCCTACCTGAAGGGCACGGGCGAGGGGCTGGACGTGCCGACGTCCAGGATCGAGGTGTGGGCCGGCGACGATCGCCCTGCCTCCGTCGCCGGCTGGCGGGTGCACTCGCTGGCAGCCGGTCCCGGCTACGCGGCGGCGGTGGCCGGGTCAGACGGGGGCGACTGGACGCCGTCAGGTCCGCGTCAGCCAGATGACGCCGTTTGTCCCGCTTTGCGCAGGGATGACTAAGCTAAGCGCACGGGCAAGATACGCCAGGAAGGCGGTGGGATGGCACTTGGGCAGACATCGCAGGCTTCGGCAGTGGACCTCGTGGATCAGGTGGTGCGAACGGCGTCCGACAGCGTCGCCGTACGCGCACCCGACGGCGACCTGACCTACGGGCAGCTGGCGCGCCGCGCTGAGGACGTCGCACGCCGGCTGCGCCGCCTCGGGGTGGGCCCGGGTGACCTGGTGGGACAGTGCGTGAATCGTTCGGCCGCGCTCGTCGTGGGCGCCCTGGCCGCCTTCAGGGCGGGAGCCGCCTACGTGGCCATCGATCCCGCCTATCCCGACGAGCGCGTCCGCTGGATGCTCGCCGACGCGCGGGTCAGTGCCATCGTCGCCGACACGGCCAACGGCCGATCGCGTCCGCTCGGCCGGCCCGCCGGTCGCGGTGCTCGCCGCCGGCGGCCGGCTGACCCCCGACGCGCCAGACGACGCGGCGCCGGTCTCGGCGCCGCAGGACGGGACGCCGCTGTCCCCGCCTCCCGACCGGTCAGACCCCGCCTATGTCGTCTACACCTCCGGCTCGACCGGTCATCCCAAGGGCGTGATGGTCGAGCACGCCGGCCTGGCCAACCTCATCGCCTGGCATCACGCCGCCTTCGAGCTCACCGCCGCGCGACCACTGCACCCAGATCGCCAGCCCCGGCTTCGACGCCGCGGTGTGGGAGGTGTGGCCGACGCTTGGCCGCCGGCGCGACGCTCCACGTCGTCCCCGAGGAGCTGCGCCGCGACCCGCTCGGCCTGCGCGACTGGATGATCGACGCAGGCGATCACCGTCAGCTTCGTGCCGACCGCCGTGGCCGAGGCGCTCGTCGCCCTGCCCTGGCCGCCCGGACGCGCCGCTGCGCTGGCTGCTGACCGGCGGCGACGCGCTCAGCCGCCGGCCCCGCGCGGACCGGCCGTTCGCGCTGATCAACAACTACGGGCTGAGCGAGACCACCGTGGTGGCCACCTCGGGGCTGGTGTCCGCCGACGGGCGAGGCCGAGGGCCCGCCCTCGATCGGCCGGCCGATCGCCGGCGTACGACGCCGAGGTCGTCGACGACCGCTGCGACCGGTCGCGCCGGGAGCCACCGGCGAGCTGCTGGTCGGCGGCATCGCGGTGGCCCGCGGATACCTGCATCGCGACGACCTCACCGCCGAGCGCTTCATCACCAACGAGCGCGGGCCGCTGGTACCGGACCGGCGACCTGGTGCGCGAACGCCCCGACGGCGCGCTGGACTTCCTCGGACGGGTCGACGACCAGCTGAGCCTGCGCGGGTTCCGCGTCGAGCCGGCCGAGATCACCGCGGCCCTGTCACAGCACCCCGCGATCGCCTCGAGCGCCGTGCTCGCCGCGCCGGCCGCCGACGGCCGAGCAGCGGCTCGTCGCCTACCTCGTCGCCGCCGGCGACGACCCCGTCACCGACGACGAGCTGGACGCGCTTTCTCGCCGTCCGGCTGCCCGACCACATGATCCCCGCCGGCTACGCGTGGCTGCCGGCGCTGCCGGTGACCGCCCACGGCAAGCTCGACCGCGACCGGCTGCGGGCCCTCGTGCCCAACGACCGGCGGCTGACGCCGCCGCCGACGGCGCAGGCCCGCAGACAGCGGTCGAGACGGCGATCGCGGCGGTGTTGTGCGAGCTGCTCGACGTCGAGGCGGTCGGCCTCGACGAGAACTTCTTCCTGCTCGGCGGCCACTCGATGCTCGGAGCGCAGCTGATCGTCCGTCTCGAGGACCTGTTCGGCGTCGAGATCAGCCTGCGCTACCTGTTCGACCACCCGACGCTCGGCCGAGATCGCCGGCGAGGTCGATCGCCAGAGCCAGCCGGCGACCGACGCTGGTCGAGCCGGTGAGCGGCGCCCCGGTGGCCGACGGCAGCCGCCGCCGCTCAGCCTCTACCACCTGCTCGACCCCGAGGTCCTGGCCAACCCCTATCCGCTGTATCGCCGGCTGCGCGAGGAGGATCCGGTCCACTGGGATCCGTACCTGCACGCCTGGGTGGTCACCCGCTATCGCCGACGTGATCACGGTGCTGCACCGCTTCCGGGCCGCCCGCACGCCGACGCCCGAGCGGCTGGACGGCGCTCGGGCATGGGCGAGCTCAGCCCCGATCGCCGCGGTCATGGTCCGGCAGATGCTGTTCCTCGATCCGCCCGAGCACGGCCGGGTCCGCCGGCTGGCCGCGGCCGCCTTCACCCCGCGGCGGGTCGCGCGGCTGCGCGAGCACATCCGGGAGATCACCGAGACGCTCGTCGACGACGCTCGTCGGCGCGCGGCGAGCTTCGACGTCATGGCCGAGCTGGCCAATCCGCTGCCGGCGATCGTCACCGCCGAGATGCTGGGGGTCCCCACCGCCGACCACGAGCTGCTCAAGGCCTGGTCGCAGGACTTCGCCGAGATGCTCGGCAACTTCCAGCACAACCCCGGCCGAGCCGCGCAGGTGCTGCGCAGCGTCGAGGAGATGGTCACCTACTTCCGCGCGGCGGTGCAGTCCGGAGGCGACGGCGCCGACCGAGGGCCTGATCAACGCGCTGGTCACCGCCGAGGTCGACGGCGACCGCCTCACCGACGAGGAGATCGTCGCCAACGTCATCGTCACCATGGTCGGTGGCCAGGAGACGACCACCAACCTGATCGGCAACGGCCTGCTCACGCTGCTGCGCCACCCCGAGCGAGCTGGAGCGGCTGCGCGCGCGAGCCCGAGCTCATGCCGTCGCGCGGTCGAGGAGCTGCTGCGCTACGAGAGCCCCAGCCAGCACACCGCGCGGCTGGCCCCGGCCGGCGCGGTGCTCGGCGGCAAGGCGATCGCCGAGGGCGACGCGGTGATCGCCGTGATGGGCGCGGCCAACCGTGATCCCGAGCGCTTCGCCGATCCCGACCGGCTCGACCTCGCCCGCGCCGACAACCGCCACGTCGCCTTTGGCTGGGCCGGCGCACTTCTGCTTCGGCGCGCCGCTGGCCCGGATCGAGGGCCAGCTGGCCTTCCAGACGCTGCTCTCGCGCTTTGACGAGATCAGCGCTCGTCCCCGGCGAGGAGATCGAGTGGCGGCCGAACCTCGGTTTGCGGGGCCTTCACCGCCTGATGGTGACCGCGCGATGACCGCTACGGGGAAGGCCGCCGACCCGGCGCTCTCCCCGTCCGTCGCACCGCTGTCAGTCGCGCAGGAGGCGCTCTGGTACCGGGCGCTGCTCGCCCCGACGGCCCTCACCTACAACGAGGCGATCTCGCTGCGCAAGGACGGTCCGCTCGATCTCGACGCGCTGCGCGCGGCCTTCAACGCTCTCGTCGCCCGCCACGAGGCGTGGCACACGACCTTTGACACCGTCGACGGCGATCCGGTCCAGGTCGTCGGTCCGGCGCCCTGCTTCGAGCTGCCGGTGCTCGACCTGTCGCACCTGAGCCCCGACGAGGCCGAGCGCCACGCCGTCGCGGTTGTCGCCGAGATCGCGCGCACCCCCTACGACGTGCGCCACGGACCGCTGCTGCGCCCGCGGCTGGTCCGCATCTCCGCCGAGCATCACCGCCTCTACCTGGCGATGCACCACCTCATCTTCGACGGGGTCAGCCTCACCCGGGTGATCCTGCCCGACCTCGTCGCCCTCTATGAAGCGGCGCTCGCGGGCGGCGCCGATCCCCTGCCCGTGCCCGCCGCCAGCTACGCCGACTTCGCCCGCTGGGAGCAGACATGGATGACCCAACCGCGTTTCGCCCGCCGACTCGAGCACTGGCGAGAGCGGCTGGACTCGAGCCCAGGGCTCCGCCTGCCTGCGGACCATCCGCGTCCGGCAAGGCCGGGATCGCGCGGCGGCGCGCTCGAGCTGTCCGTTCCGACGGCGACCGTCGAGCGTCTGCGGTCGATCGGGCGCGAGGCCGGCGCAACCCTCTTTCAGGCGCTCGCCGCAGCCTGGTCGCTGCTGCTGGCCGGTCAAGGCGGCCAGCAGGACGTCGCGTTCGCCGTCGCCGCCGATCTGCGCCACCGCCCGGAGTTCGAGCCCGTGGTCGGTTGCGGGATCACGCCGCTGGTGGTGCGCCTCGAACTCAGCGGCGACCCGACCTTCTCCGAGCTCGTCCGGCGGGCGCGCAACGAGCTCCTCGACGGCCTGGACAACGTCGTCCCCTTCGAGCGGTTGGTGCGGGCGCTGCGTCCCGACGCCGGCACGGCGAACCCGATCTACCAGACGATGCTTGTGCTCGAACCCGCGGTGAACGAAGCCGACCCGGCGTGGTCAGTGCACCAGATCGACCCTGTGCTGGCCGACGCCGTCGGCGCCTGCAAGCTCGACCTCGAGCTCCAGCTGGACGAGCGACCGGACGGCGCGCTGGTCGGGCAGCTCATCTACGACCGTGACCTGTTCGAGCGCTCGACCGCCGCGCGGCTGCGCGACCACTGGCTGGCGCTGCTCGAGGCGGCCGCGCGGGATCCCGCCTCCGCGGTCAGCCGGCTGGCGGCGCCGGTCCCCGTCGAGGTCCACCGCCAGCTCACCGAGTGGAACGCCACCGGCACCGGATGGGGCAGGTCCCTCGGCGGCCGAGCTCGCGCGCCGCCACGCCGAGGACCAGCCGCCGCCGATCCCCTTCCCGCCCGATCCGGTGCTCGAGGTCGCCCGTGCGCTGGCCGCCCGGCTCGATCTGGGTCCGGCCGACACGGTCCTCGTACTGCCGTCGATGATCGATGCCGACCCGGTCTCGGCCGTGTGGGCGGGGCTGGTGGCCGGCGCCCGGCTGCTCGTCACCGACGCCGAGACCGCCGCGGACGGTGGCTCCCTGCGCCGGCTGCTCGCCGACCAGGACGTCACCTTCCTGCCGGCCTCGGCAGCGCAGTGGCAGGCGCTGATCGACGGTGGCCTGCGGCCGGCCCGCGGCCTGCGCGGTCTGATCACCGATGGGGCACTCACCCGGGAGCTCGCCGACGAGATCCTCCGCCGGGTGCGCGTCCTCTTCAACGCCTTCGGCATGCCGGAGACCCTCGGGCCCTGCACGCTGGCTCAGATCGAGCGCGACGCACCGCTGACCATCGGTCGCCCGCTGGCCAACACCCGGGCCTATGTCGTCGATGCCCATAACCGCCCGGTGCCGGTGGACGCTCCCGGCGAGCTGCTGATCGCTCGCGAAGGGCTCGAGGTCGGCGCGTCGGCGATCGCTGACCCGTTCGCCACCGGGCCGGCCTTTCGCACCGGCCATCAGGCCCGCTGGCGCCCCGACGGCCAGCTGGAGCTCGTGCCCGCCGGCTGAGGACAGCCCCGCGCCGGGCCGGCGTCGATGGCATCAAGGGCGGCCTGATCGCTCGCAGCGCGGGCGCGCCACCGCCGACGGGGCGAGGGCCGGCCGAGCTGCCCGCCCGCGCACCCCGATAAGGACACCCACCGGCGGCTCATCCCCACGGTGGGTCGACTTTCCTGGCGCCTGGCCCGACAACGACACCCACCGTCCCGCCCGCCGCGCGGTGGGTGTCTCTATCGGGCCGGGGCGCCGGGCGCCGGGTGGGGCCACCCGCGCAGCGGTCAGGTGGTCACCAAGCGCGCGGCAGGAGGCGCTGGGCGGCGGCCTCCTCGGCTCCGGCGCGGGCGACGCCACGGAGAAGAGGCGAGAGCTGAAGGCGACGACCGGAATCGAACCGGTGTAGACGGCTTTGCAGGCCGCTGCGTAGCCACTCCGCCACGTCGCCGAGGCCGCCGAAGGCCGTAGCGCCGCGAGCGGCATGCCGTCAGCGACAGGCGCAGCGAGGACACGCCGTTGCCGGACGGGTCGCGGACGAGCGCCGCGGCGCCGGCCGCGAGCTCGTCAGCGGCTCGAGGGCAGGCGGCGCTGACCCGGGCCAGCACCGCGTCGAGCTCGGCCCGCGCGGGCAGCCGCACCTCGAAGTGCCCGCAGGCCGACGGCGCCCGGGGCGGGGGGCGCCGAGCCGGCGCTGTTCCAGGTGTTGAGGCCGATGTGGTGGTGATAGCCACCGGCGGAGACGAACAGGGCTCCGGGATAGCCGCGCACCATCACGTCGAAGCCGAGCACGCCGGCGTAGAAGCGCCTCGGTCGCGGCCAGCTCTGAGACCTGCAGGTGAACGTGGCCCATGGTGCGTGCCGGCCGGCACGGCGGTCGGGGCCCGGTCGGCGGATGGCCAGCTCGCCGGCCAGCGCGCGAGATCCAGGCGGAAGCGTGGCCATCTCCAGCTGGCCGTCGCTCATCGCGTCGCCACTGCTCGCGCGGGCGGTCGCGGTAGATCTCGATCCCGTTGCCGTCCGGGTCGCTGAGGTAGAGCGCCTCGGAGACGAGATGGTCGGAGGCGCCGTCCAGCGGCCAGCGCGAGGCCGGCCAGCCGCGCCAGCGCAAAGGCCAGCTCCAGCGCGGACGGGGAGGAGGATGGCGAGGTGAAACAGGCCGGTCGCGCGGCGGTCCAGCGCCGGCGCGGCCGAGCTGTCGCCGTGGAGCTGCACCAGGGCCGCGCCCGCCGGCAGCTGCCGAGCCGAGCTCCCCGTCGTCGAGCTCGCGGCCGTCGCAGCCCGACGACCGTCTCGTAGAAGGCGCGCGAGCGCTCCAGGTCCGACACGGTCAGGGCGACCGTGCCCATCTCGTGCGTGGATCGATCGCGCGACGTCGTGCCGGCTGGCGGTGGAGCGGTCATCGTCATTCGCAGCTTACGCCGCCGACGCATACTGGTCGTGATGCGCGACGAGGCCGGCCACCAGCTCGGCCAGGCGCTCGCGGGTCTCGGGGTCGACCAGCCGCCCGTCCTCGTCGAACAGCTCGCGGCGCGTCGGCGACCGCCAGCTCGGTGTCGAGCACGCGGGCGCCGGCCAGGCCGAGCGCCTTGCGCAGGTGATCCTGGGCCCACATCGCGCCGTAGTCGGTGACGCTGGCGCCGATCGCGGCCACCGGCTTGCCCCACAGGGCGGCACCGGGGCCGTGCGGCCGCGACGCCCAGTCGACGACCTGCTTGATCTGGCCGGGCATCGTCGTGTTGTACTCGGGGGTGGCGAAGAGGACCGCGTCGGCGGCCTCGATCGCCGCGCGCAGGCGGCCGACCTCGGCCGGGGGCGTGTCCGTGTCGCGGTCCTCGTTGTAGGGGGGCAGCGCCTCGAGGTCCTCGTAGATGCTCGAGCTCGACGCCCTCGGGGCGCAGCTCGGCGGCAGCCCGCAGCAGCGCCGTGTTGTACGACGCTGCCCGCAGGCTGCCGGAGATGGCCGAGGATCCTCATCGTGCTAGGCGGCCTTGACCGCCGAGACGCTGACCAGCAGCTTGACGTCGTTGGCGACGAGCAGGTTGCCGTTCGGCAGCGTCTGGTTCCACTTGAGGTCGAACTCGCGGCGGTCGATCGTGCCCTCGAGCTCGAGGCCGACGCGCTCGTTGCCCCACGGATCCTCGCCGTTCTCGGCGATCGTGCCGCGTCAGCTCGATCGGCTTGGTGATGCCCTTGATGGTGATCTCGCCGCTGCAGCGTGATCTGGCCGTCGCCGCCGGCCTCGGTGCCGGTGGAGTGGAAGGTGATCTGCGGGTGCTGCGTCGACGTCGAAGAAGTCCGGCGCCTTGAGGTGGCCGTCGCGGTTCTCCTCGCCGGTGTCGATGGTGGCGACGTCGACGCTGCCCTCGAGCACGGGCGGCGTCGCCGCTGGCGTCGACGCTTGCCCGCGAAGCCGTGAAGCTGCCGCGCACGGTGGCGATGCCCATGTGCCGGACCTCGAAGCCGACGTTCGAGTGGGCGGGGTCGACGTTGTAGACGCCGGCCGGAATGCGGTCGGCGGTGATGGCTGGTGGCTGACATCGGAATCTCCCTGAGCAGTTAGTTGAGTATGCAACTAACTGTAGCGAAATGCGTTGCGGGGTCAAGTATTGACCGATCAACCGTCACTAAGCGAACCGGACGGCCCGGCGGCGCCGGCCGAGCGGCCGCGGTCCGGCGCGCGGCGGCGCGCGGCCCGGTGAGAAGCGACCGGCGGCGGCGCTACTCGACGGTGCAGGAGCCGTCCGGGCGCGCGCCGGGCAGGCGGCTGCAGCAGCGAGGCGAGCTGCTCGATCTCCTCGGGGGAGAAGTGCTCGAGGAACAGCCGGCGGATGCTGCGCACGTGCGAGCAGCCGGCTTCGCGCAGCTTCTCGTAGCCCGGTCGGTCAGCTGGGCGTAGGAGACGCGGGCGTCATTGCGGGCAGGCGACGCGCTCGATCAGCCGGCCTGAACCAGGCCGTCGACGAGCCGGGTGATGCCCGAACGGGTCAGCATCGTGCGCTCGGCCAGGGCGGACATGGCCAGCGTGGCCGGCCTCGGCTGGGCGAGGTACAGCAGCACCTCGTAGTCGCGGCTGGTGATGCCGTGCTCGGCCACCAGCTCGGCGTCGAGGACGCGCACGATCGAGGCGTGGCTCTGCAGGTAGCTGCGCCACGCCTCGAGCGCGGCGCCCTCCAGCGTCGACTGCGGCAAGGTGTCCATGCTGTACAGTCTAGTTGACAGATCAACGGTCAATCCCCATCGGTACGCCTGAGTCGCAGTCCTCAGGGCGGGGTAGGCTCAGCAGGCATGCGAGAAATCGCTCCCGGCCTGTGGCACTGGACGGCGCCGCCACCCGTCACATCGGCATGGCGGTCAGCTCGTACTACCTCGCCGAGGAGCGGGTGGCGCTCGACCCCCTGCTTCCGGCGGAGGGTCTCGAGTGGTTCGCCGGAGCCGGCCGCCCGAGCACGTCCGTGCTCACCAACCGCCACCACGACCGCGACGCTTGGCGCCTGCACGCGGCGTTCGGCTGCGAGGTGCACTGCGTCGCCAACGGCGTCCACGAGCTCGAGGGCCGCGGGCCGGTGACGTCCGTTCGAGTTCGGCGACGACGCTCCCCGGCGGCATCGTCGCCCACGAGGTCGGCGCGATCTGTCCCGACGAGACCGCGCTGCACATCCCCGCCCACCGGGCGCTGGCCGTGGCCGACGGCGTCGTCCGCTGGCCGGGCAGCGAGCGGGCTCGACCTTCGTGCCCGACGGGCTGATGGACGACCCGCCCGCAGACCCAGGCGGGCGCTGCGCCGCGGCCTACCGCGCGGCTGCTGGAGCTCGACTTCGATCTGCTGCTGCTCGCCCACGGCGAGCCCGTCCTGACCGGCGCGCGCGACGAGCTCCGCGCGTTCGCGGCGGAGTAGCCCTGTGCGTCGCGCCGGTCTCGCCCTCGGAATCGCGCTCGGGCTCGCGGCGCTCCCGACGCGGCTGCGGGAGCGGCTCTGGGCCGGGCGCCCGCTCGAGCTCCACGCGGCCGGCGCCGACCGCCGGCCGCCTCTCACTGGCGCCGCCCGCGCCCACCGTCTCCTCGCGAGTCACCTTCTCGTTCCGGGCGCCGGCCGCCTCCGGCCGCCGGGGTTCCTCGGTCGTCTCGTTCGCCTTGACGATCGCCGGCCCGCGGCGGTCGGGATGCCTCGGTCCGCGGACGGCCTCGTTCGGGGATGTCGTCAAGGGCGCCACGGCACGCGCGCGGCTGGCGGGGCCCTGGTGCGTGGGCAGCTATCGCGCCCAGGTCCAGGAGTTCGCCCGGGCGTACTGCACCCCCGGCCAGATGTGCCCGCAGTACGTCAGGTTGGTCGCCACGCCCGCCACGACGACGTTCCGGGTCACCGCCGGCTGACCGCGGGTATAACCCCACCTTCAGCCACCGAGAGAGGGGGGCCGCACAGGATGACACCCAAGTTTGCGATCTTCGACCACATCGAGGACATCCCCGGAACGCCGACCAGCCGGCTGTTCAAGGATCGGCTCGAGCTGATCAAGACCGCCGATCAGGCCGGGTTCGCCGGCTATCACTTCGCCGAGCACCACGGCGGCGAGCTGTGCCTGGCGCCGAGCCAGGAGCTGTTCATCGCCGCCGCCTCCCAGGTCACTGAGCAGATCCGCATGGGCCCGCTCGTCAAGCTGCTGCCGATGCACCATCCGGTGCGGGTCATCGAGGATCTCTGCGTGCTGGACCAGCTCACCGAAGGACGGCTCGATTACGGCGTCGGGCGCGGGGCGGTCCCCATCGAGCACGCCTGGTTCGGCGACGATTGGCACCAGTCGCGCGACCGCTTCACGGACATCCTGAGAATCGTTGAGCGAGCGCTGGCCACCGGCGAGATCTCCAGCGAGGGCAGCCGCTTCTTCGACTTCCCGCCGATGCCGATGTCGACCCGGCCCTATCAGGAGCGGATCCCCTTCTGGTATCCCGGGAGCCCCTACACGGCCGGGCGTCACGGCATGAGCCTCATGTGGCCGGGCAAGATCGACGCGGCCGCCTACGAGGCCTATCTCGCCGCCTGGGAGGACCACAAGAACGACGACATCCGCCTCGACGGGCCGGAGGACCGCCCGCGCGTCGGCTACAGCATGGTATGGCGATCGCCCCCACCGATCAGGAGGCACGCGAGATCGCCCAGCGAGGCATGGAGGGGCTCGTCCGCCGCACCCGCGAGAGCCATCGCTTCGACCACCTCGTCCTGCCCCCTGAGGAATGCGAAGCCGCCCAGGGCCCGCTGCGGGCGATCATCGCCAACATGGACATCGCCGTCGAGTTCGGGGCCGGCACCCCCGGCCGCATCGCCGAGCGCCTGTCGATGCTCCTCGAGGACGGGATGGCCGACTACATCTGCCTCATGTTCCCGGCCGGCGACATGACGATCGAGGAGTCCCGGCGGACGCTCGACTTGTTCGTGACCGAGGTGCAGCCCCAGCTGCAGCACCCGGCGACCCCGCCGCCGGTCAGCCGCGCAGCCACTTGAGCATGTGGGGGTAGGGCTGAGCATTGGCCTGGGCCGCCTGCGCCCGGGTCAGCGTCATGCCCGCGCGCGCCAGGTCGTCGACGCCGACGTACACCCCGAGGCGGAAGTTGAAGAGCATCCCGGCGGCGCGCCCGCGATAGCCCGCGTCGTGGAAGACGACCGCGGGGTCGATCGCCAGGTGCAGGGCGGCGGCGTAGGACCAGGCGATCGCCTGCACCTCGAGTTGGCGCATGTCCAGCCCCGCGGGGCCGTCGGCCGCGCCGAAGGTGCGCCGCTGGTCGGGCGCGAGCATCGCCAGGTGACCGGCCTCGTGGAGCAGGTCGCCGGGATAGAGCAGCCGGGCCGGGTCCACCACGAGCGCTCCCGCTCGCGGATCAGGATGCCCGGCAGGAACGTGTCCGGCGCCAGCGGCGCGGGGGAGACCTCGAGACCGATCTCCACCAGGAAGCCGGCGATGGTGGCGGTGAGCGGGTCGCTGAACGTCCCCGCATGATCGCCGACGACGGTCCGGCGAGCGGTCGCTGACGATCTGGCTGCGGAGACGCCCGCCCCAAGCCCCCTCTGCGTTGCCCAGAACACTTCCTCGGCGACAGCGCCGACGCGCGTCAAGACATTGAGCTGGCACCCGCCGCACGTGATGTACCTGCCGTCGCGACGCTGGCAGAATGTCGCGGTGCCCCAGCCCGCAGACAGCGTCCTGATCCTTCACGACGACCCGGGCGGCACCTTTGCCATCAGCGATCGCGCCGGCAACACGCTGCCACGGCTGACAGACAATCCTGTGCCTGGGAGACATCCGCAGGACGCCTCGTGTTCTCCGCAGCCAGACGCGGATTTCGATGGGCTCTGGCGGCCCAACTGGAAACGCAAGACCGTCGGCCTCATCTCTCCCGACTGGCGCCCGGGCGCATATCGCATCGACTACGCCCGCCGGAGACTCGCCGTCACACACAACCCCGTCCGCGGCACCTGGACACTGCGAAGCGGCGCAACAAGCTGGCAGCAAGGAGAAGTGGACGATGCTGGGCTCGAACCAGCGACCTCCGCCTTGTCGAGGCGGCGCTCTCCCAGCTGAGCTAATCGTCCGGGGAGCCGTAAATGTAGCGTGACCGGCCTCCGGCGTCACGGTTAGACTTCCTGGGGATGAGGCGCCTGTGCTGGGGCACGATCGTTGTCTCGCTCGCCCTGTCGGTGGGGACGCCGGCCGCGCTGGCCGCCGGCACCCGGGTGCGGGTCAGTCCCGGGCGGGGCGGGGTCCACACCAGCTTCGTGTTGCGCTTCGCCATTCCCGCCGCGACCGGGACGTCGGGAGGGGTCAATGTCTCGGACTACATCACCGTCCGCGGCGCCAGCCACGCCGGCTGCGTAGGTCAGCTCGAGCAGCCGCTGCGGGTCGCCCCGGCCCACACGACCTTCAGGATCGCGCTGAACCCGTCACACCTCAACCAGAAGTGGTGCGCCGGGCGCTTCAACGGGCAGCTCGTGCAGCGCACGACGAACGTGTGCGCAGGCGGCCCGCCGGCGCAGATCGCCTGTCCGCTGTTCGTGGTCGCCCCGCGGGTGCTCAGCCGGTTCCGCTTCACCGTCACGGCGCCCGCGGCGAGCTAGTACCCCGCCGGGCCGCGCGTGACGCCGCGCGGCGCTTAGCATCGTCCTCATGGACTACGAGCTTCCCGACGGCACGACGCTGACCCTCGAGGACGGCGCCACCGGCGCCGACGCGGCCGCCGCCATCGGCGCGGGCCTGGCGCGCGCCGCGCTGGCGATTCGCGTCGACGGTGAGCTGCGCGACCTCTCGCGGCCCCTCCCGGAGGCCAACGG
Source organism: uncultured Solirubrobacteraceae bacterium (assembly GCA_963800545.1). Taxonomy (GTDB): domain Bacteria; phylum Actinomycetota; class Thermoleophilia; order Solirubrobacterales; family Solirubrobacteraceae; genus Palsa-465. The sequence continues at coordinate 90,931 of CAWDBJ010000001.1, read as the reverse complement.
CCGTCACCCGCGCCTGGAGATCCTCACCGAGCGCAGCGGCGACGATGCGCTGGCGCTCATCCGTCACGACGCCGCCCACGTGCTGGCCGCGGCGGTGCTCGAGCTCTACCCGGGCGTGAAGATCTCGATCGGGCCGGCGATCGACAACGGCTTCTACTACGACTTCGATTTCCCCGAGGGCGTGACCATCAACGACTCGGACTTCGCGGCGATCGAGGCGGCGATGCAGCGCCATATCGACGCCGACGAGCCGTTCGTGCGCCAGGACGTCTCCGTGGCGGAGGCGCTGGAGCGCTTCCGGGCCGAGGACCAGCCCTACAAGGTCGAGCTGATCGAGGATCTCGTCGCCAACGCGGATCCCGAGCGCCCCGTCGACACGGTCTCGCTCTACACCAACGGCCCGTTCACGGACCTCTGCCGCGGTCCGCACGCGCCCACGACCAAGCGGATCAAGGCGTTCAAGCTGCAGTCCGTCGCCGGTTCGTACTGGCGGGGGGACGCCAGCCGCCAGATGCTCACGCGCGTGTACGGGACGGCCTTCTTCTCGGCCAAGGACCTGGCGGCCTTCGAGGAGCTGCTCGAGCGCGCCCGCGCCAACGACCACCGGCGCCTGGGCCCGCTGCTGGGCCTGTTCGGCTTCTCCGACACCGCCCCCGGCTCGGCCTTCTGGTACCCGGCGGGAGCGGACGTGTTCAACGAGCTGGTCGCTCTCAGCCGGGAGATGGGACGCCCGCGCGGCTACCGGGAGGTCAAGACGCCGCAGCTGTTCGACCGCTCCCTGTGGGAGACCTCGGGCCACTGGCAGAAGTACCGCGAGCACATGTTCACCACGGAGTCCGAGGACCGTCCGATGGCGCTCAAGCCGATGAACTGCCCGGGACACTGCCAGCTGTACCTGATGCGCCCGCACTCCTACCGCGACCTCCCGGTGCGCTACTCCGAGCCCGGCCTGCTGCATCGCAACGAGCCCAGCGGCACGCTCCACGGCCTCCTGCGGGTCCGCCACTTCGCCCAGGACGACGACCACATCTTCTGCACCGAGGATCAGATCCAGGACGAGGTCGCCAGCGTCCTGGAGTACGCCTTCGCCACCTATGAGGTGTTCGGGCTCGACGTCCGCCTCGAGCTCTCCACCCGGCCGGAGAACCGCATCGGCTCCGAGGAGCTCTGGGATCGCAGCGAGTCGGCGCTGACGGTCGGCCCTGGAGAGCCAGGGGCTGGACTACGACCTCAACGAGGGCGACGGCGCCTTCTACGGGCCGAAGATCGACATGCACATGACTGACTCGCTGGGGCGGTCGTGGCAGCTGGGCACCTGCCAGCTCGACTACAACTTCCCCGAGCGCTTCGGCCTCACCTACACCGGCGCCGACAACGCTGAGCACCAGCCGGTGATGCTCCACGTGGCGCTGATGGGCTCCTACGAGCGCTTCATCGGCATCCTGCTCGAGCACTTCGCCGGCGAGCTCCCGGTGTGGCTGGCGCCCGTGCAGGCGATCGTGCTGCCGATCGCCGATCGCCATGCCGACTATGCCCGGGGCGTGCGTGCCCGGCTGACCGATGCCGGGCTGCGGGCCGAGCTCGACGAGCGCACGGAGTCCGTGGGCCGCAAGATCCGCGACGCCGAGCTGCGCAAGATCCCCTACATGCTGGTGGTGGGCGATCGCGAGGCCGAACGCGACGAGGTCTCCGTCCGCGAGCACCGCGGAGGAGACGCCGGAGCGATACTCGTGCACGCCTTCGCCGAGCGCCTGCTCACCGAGACCAGGAGTCGGTCCACGCGGTGACTTCGACGCTATACTTCCTCCCGTTGACTGCCTTTTATCCCGTACAGCGCCGCCCCGCTTGAATCACTCGGCCGCGCCCATTCACTAGTGCCGGTTCCTCGTAGATTTGACCGGCGCCCGCCCGAGCGGGACCAGACTCGGACCAACGACCGTATCCGCGTGCCCGAAGTTCGGCTCGTCGGAGAGGACGGCAAGCAGATCGGCGTCATCAAGACGGCCGAGGCGCTCGCCTACGCACAGGAGCGCGATCTCGACCTCGTCGAGGTGGCTCCCGATGCCCGTCCGCCGGTCTGCCGGGTGCTCGACTACTCCAAGTACAAGTACGAGCAGGCCCAGAAGCAGAAGGCCGCCCGCAAGCATCAGCAGCAGATCACGATCCGCGAGATCAAGTTCCGCCCCAAGATCGCCCAGAACGACTACGACACCAAGAAGGGTCACGTCCGGCGCTTCTTGACCGGCAAGGACCGGGTCAAGGTGACGATCATGTTCCGCGGGCGGGAGGTCACCCATCCCGAGCGCGGCACGGCTCTGCTCGACAAGCTCGCCACCGAACTCTCCGACGTCGGCGTCGTCGAGCAGCACCCGATCCAGGACGGGCGCAACATGACGATGATGCTTGCCCCCTCCAAGTCGGTGCTGGCCGACACCAAGGAGGAGGCCGAGAAGGACGCCGGGGCCGGCGACGGCTCGGGCAACGGGCACCGCAACGGGGCTGCCGCCGAGCCGGCCGCCGCCGCCCCCGAAGCAGCCGAGCCGGCCGCCGTCCCCGAGGCGGCCGCCGAGCCGACCACCGCCGAGCCGACCGCCGCCGCCCCGAGCGAGGCCGAACCGGGCGACGCTGCACCGGACAACGCTGCACCGGGCGACGCCGCCCCCAACGGCAGCGCGGCGGCCCCCAGCGACGCCGCCGCCTAGCGGCGTCCGCGCGCTGACCTCCACGGCGTCCGCGCCGCCGACCCCGGCGGCCCCTCAGCGCGTCGACCGGCGGCTCATCGCCGTGATGGCCGTCGCCTGCGGCTCAGCGGTCGCCAACCTCTACTACGCCCAGCCGCTCCTGCGCACGATCGCGGGCGCCTTTCACATCTCCGACGGAGCCGCCGGGCTGCTGGTCACCGTCGCCCAGATCTTCTACGCGCTCGGGCTCGTCTTGCTCGTGCCGTTGGGTGATCTGGTCGACCGCCGCCGCCTGATCACGCGCCTGCTGGCGGTGTGCACGTTGGGGCTCGTCCTCGCCGCCGCCGCACCGTCGTTCGCGCTGCTGGCCGGCGCGATGGCGGTCGTCGCCACCACCTCGGTGGTCGTCCAGATCCTCGTCCCCTTCGCCAGCGTCCTCGCCGCCCCCGAGGAGCGCGGACAGGTCGTCGGCGTCGTCATGAGCGGGCTGCTCACCGGCATCCTGCTGGCCCGCACCGTCTCCGGGCTGCTGGCCGGGGCGGCCGGCTGGCGGGCCATGTTCGTGGTGGCGGCGGGGCTGATGGCCCTGCTGGCGGCCGTGCTGTGGCGCGTGCTGCCGCCGGTGGCCCCCCCGGCATCCGGGGGTACGGCCGCCTGCTGGCCAGCGTCGGCCGGCTCGTCCGCGACGAGCCACTGCTGCGCCGGCGCATGGTCTACGGGACCTGTGGTTTCGCCGGGTTCACGCTGGTGTGGACGACGATCGCCTTTTTGCTCTCCGACGCGCCGTTTCACCTGGGAGAGACGACGATCGGCCTGTTCGGGCTCGCCGGCCTGGCCGGCGCCCTCGGGGCCCAGGGCCTCGGCCGGCTGGCCGACGCCGGGCGCGCGCGGCCGGCGACCGGGGTGGTGATGCTGGCGGTGCTCGCGAGCTGGGGCGTGCTGGCGCTCAGCGGGCGCTCGGTGGTGGGGATCCTCCTCGGGCTGGCGCTGCTGGACTTCGGGGTCCAGGGCCAGAACGTCCTCAGCCAGCACGCGATCTACGGCCTCGGCGCCGAGAACGCCAGCCGGGTGACCACCGCCTACGTGACCTCCAACTTCCTCGGTGGGGCGCTCGGTTCGGCGGCGGGCTCCCTCGCCTGGAGCACTGGGGGATGGGGTGCCGTCTGCGGCGTGGGGGCCGGCATCGCCGCGGTGGCGTTGGCCTTCTGGCTGACCGAGCGGCGGCCGGCCGGGCAGGCGGCGGACATGGCGCGAAGCTGACTTCTGCTTTACTCGTCGATCGCGATGCCGAAGATGAAAACCCATTCGGGCGCCAAGAAGCGCTTCAAGCTGACCGCCAAGGGCAAGGTCCGCGGCCGGCACTCCTTCACGAGTCACATCCTCGAGAAGAAGTCGCCCAAGCGCAAGCGCCACCTGGGCCAGCCGGCCGTCATCTCGGCTCATGACGAGCCCCGGGTCAAGATCCTGCTGGGGGCCAAGCACAAATGACCCGCGTCAAGCGCTCCGTTCACGCGCGCAAGAAGCGCCGTGCGACGCTCAAGATGGCCAAGGGCTACCGGGGCGATGCCAGCCGGCATTACCGGACTGCCAAAGAGGCCGTCCTCAAGGCCGACCAGTACCGCTATCGCGATCGCCGCAACCGCAAGCGCGACTTCCGCCGCCTGTGGATCACCCGGATCAACGCCGCCGCACGCCTGAACGGCCTGTCCTACTCGCAGTTCATGCATGGGCTGCAGACCGCCGGCGTCGAGCTTGACCGTAAGATCCTCGCTGACATGGCGGTCCACGACGCCGACACCTTCCGACGCTTTGCCGACCGCGCCCGTGAGGCGCTGGCCGCCGGCTGAGCGACACCAGCCGACCACCAGCACCGCCGCCCGGGCGCCGCTTCCATCAGGAAGGGCGCCTTTTTTTGTGGCTCAGCCCCGATGACCATCACCAGCCCCGACAACACCAAGCTCAAGGAGATCCGCAAGCTCAACCAGCGCCGTCGCGCCCGCTCGCACGCGGGCCGCTTCGTCGCCGAGGGCGAGGACCTGCTGCAGGCCGCCGATGCGGCCGGCTGGACGCCGGTCGAGCGGCTGTGCGTCACCGGGAGCGGGCTGCCGGGCATCGAGGTCGAGCCCGAGCTGCTGGCCGGCGTCTCCGAGCTGGGGTCGGGAACCCGCACGCTCGCCGTCTACGAGCAACGCCTGCGCCGGCGCGCCCAGGGGCCGCTGTGCGTGTACCTCGAGGGCGTCGGCGACCCGGGCAACGTGGGCACCATCCTGCGGGCGGCGGAGGCGTTCGGCGCCGGCAGCGTCGCCTTCGGCCCCGGCACCGCCGACCCATTCGCTCCCAAGGCGGTGCGGGCCAGCATGGGCGCCGTGTTCACCGTGCCGCTCGTCCAGGTGAGCAGCATCGACCCGCTGCCGGGTCAGACGGTCGCCCTCGTCGCCGGCGGCGGCCCGTCTCTGGCCAGCCTCGGGCTCACTGACGACGTCACGCTGATGATCGGTTCCGAGCGCGACGGGCTTTCCGATGACCTTTTGGCGGCCGCCGACCACGTCGCCCAGATCCCGATCGCCAACCACTCGCTGAACGCCGCGATGGCGGCCACGGTCGCGCTCTACGAGATAACTAGGATGGCCCGCGAATGACCGAGCAGATCGCCCACATCGAGCGCGCGGCGACCTCGGCGATCGAACAGGCCGCGACGACCCAGGCCCTCGAGGACGTCCGGATCCAGTACCTGGGGCGCAAGGCCGAGCTCCCCAACCTGCTGCGGGGGGTCGCCCAGCTTGCGCCCGAGCAACGCGCCGCCACCGGTAAGGCGGCCAACCAGGCCCGCCAGCGGCTCGAGGCCGCGCTCGAGCGCAAGGCCGGAGACCTCGCCGCCGCCGAGCTTGACGCGCGTCTCGCGGAGGACCGCATCGACGTCACCCTCCCGGCGGACCCGCTGCCGGCGGTCGGGCGGTTGCATCTCATGACCCGCACCCGCCGCGAGATCGAGGACGTCTTCGTGGGGCTGGGCTTCAACGTCGCCGAGGGACCCGAGGTCGAGACCGTCTACTACAACTTCGACGCGCTCAACCACGCCTCGACGCACCCCTCGCGGCTGGAGACGGACACCTTCTACGTCGATGACGGGCGCGCTGCGGTCGACATCTTCGATCCGGCCACCCGGCTGCTGCGCGTGCACACCTCGCCGACCCAGATCCACGCCATGGAAAGCCAGCCGCCGCCGATCTACATCATCGTGCCCGGCCGCGTCTACCGCCCGGATTCCGACGCCACCCACACGCCCCAGTTTCACCAGATCGAGGGCCTGGCGGTGGACGAGGACGTCACCCTGGCCGATCTCAAGGGGACGCTCTTGACCTTCGCGCGGGCGATCTTCGGTCCCGAGCGCGAGGTCCGGCTGCGCCCGCACTTCTTCCCGTTCACGGAGCCGAGCGTCGAGGTCGACGTGTCCTGCTTTAACTGCACCCAGGGCATCACCGCCGACGGTCAGCGCTGCCCGCTGTGCAAGGGGACCGCCTGGATCGAGATCCTCGGTTCCGGGATGGTCGATCCCAACGTGTTCGCGCACGTCGCCGATCACGGCTACGACCCCGAGAGGGTGCAGGGCTTCGCCTTCGGGATGGGGATCGAGCGGATCGCCATGCTCAAGCACGGCGTGCCCGACCTGCGGCTGTTCTACGACAACGACATCCGCTTCCTGGAGCAGTTCTAGACCGCCATGCGCGTCCCGATCGAGTGGCTCCACACCTACTGCGCGCCTGAGCTGCGCACCTTCGAGCTCGCCGACCGGCTCGCCATGACCGGCACCGAGGTCGAGCGGGTGGAGACCCATGGGGTGACGGCGCTTGAGAACTTCGTGATCGGCAAGGTGCTGGCCGCCGAGAAGCACCCGGACGCCGACCGGCTGAACGTCTGCCAGGTCGACACCGGCGACGGTGAGCCCAGCCAGATCGTGTGCGGGGCGCCCAATGTGGCGGCCGGCCAGACGGTCGCGGTGGCCAAGCCGGGGGCGGTCATGCCCGACGGGACCAAGCTCAAGACCGCCAAGCTGCGCGGCCAGCCGTCGCACGGGATGATCCTCGCCGAGGACGAGGTCGCCATCGGGACGGATCACGACGGGATCATGGTCCTGCCCGACGAACTGCCGGCGGGGACCCCGCTGGCCGAGGTGCTGCCGATCGCCACGGACGTGCTCGTCCTCGAGATCACCCCCAACCGGCCCGACTGCCTGGCCGTGTACGGCGTGGCGCGGGAGGCCCACGCCGCCACCGGGGCGACGCTCACGCCTCCACCGTGGGTCGCCGAGCCCGACCCCGGCAGCGACGGCCCCCTGGACGCGGTCACGGTCGCCGTGCAGTGCCCGGACCTGTGCCCGCGCTTCATCGCCCGCGCCTTTGAGAACGTCTCGATCGGCGAGTCCCCCCGCTGGCTCAAGGCCCGGCTGATGGCCGCCGGGCAGCGGCCGATCTCCAACGTGGTCGACATCACCAACTACGTGATGCTGCTCACCGGCCAGCCGATGCACGCCTTCGACCTCGACCAGGTCGCCGGCGCCCAGCTGACCGTCCGGCGAGCCCGTGAGGGTGAGACGATCGACACCCTCGACGGCCAGACGCGGACGCTCGACGGCGACATGGTGCTCATCGCCGATGCCGACGGCCCCACCTCGATCGCCGGGGTGATGGGCGGCGCGCGCTCGGAGGTCTCGCCGGCCACCACCCGGGTGCTGATGGAGGCCGCCAACTGGAACGGCGCCAACATCCACCGCACGTCGCTGACGCTCGGGCTGCGCTCGGAGGCCTCCGGCCGCTTCGAGAAGCAGCTCCAGCCCGAGCAGGCGATGGACGCCGAGATCCTCGCCACCCAGCTGATGGTCGCAGGTCTGCGGCGCGACCGTGGTCCCGGGCACGATCGACCTCGGCGGTCCCGGTCCGGCTCCGGCGACCATCCGCCTGCGCGACGCCAAGGTCAGCGGCCTGCTGGGGGTCGAGGTGCCCCGCGCGCGCTCGCGGGAGATCCTCACCGCCCTGGAGTTCGCCGCGGCCGACGCCGACGACGGTCTTGACATCACCGTGCCCGCCTTCCGCCGCCTCGACGTCACCCGCGAGGCCGACCTCATCGAGGAGGTCGCCCGCCTCGGCGCGCTGGCCGAGCTGCCGGCCACCCTGCCTTCGCGCCGCAACGCCTCCGGCCGGCTGACCGAGCGCCAGCGGCTGCGCCGCCAGGCCGCTGATGCCCTCACCGCCCAGGGCCTGCACGAGATCGTCGGCTGGAGCTTCGAGGGGCCGGAGCGGGCGCAGCGCCTGCGGCTGACGGAGCGCCCGGCGGTGACGCTCGTCAATCCGATGTCCGGCGACCAGTCCCGGCTGCGGATCACCCTGCTCGGCTCGCTGCTCGACGTCGCCGCCCGCAATCGCGCCCGGGGGGCGGCGGCGCTGCGGCTGTTCGAGGCCGGGGCCGTCTATCACCCGCAGGGCCCGGCGGCGACCACTGAGCCCCACCACGTGGGGGCGCTCCTCTCGGGCCCGGTGCATCCGCCGACCTGGCGCGAGGCGACCCCGCGGCCGGCTGACTTCTTCGCCATCAAGGGAGTGCTGGGGGCGGTGCTCGACACCGTGCGGGTGCCCTGGAGCGTGCTCCCGGCCGGCGACGAGGGCGAGCCGTTCCTGCATCCCGGGCGCAGCGCCCGGATCCTGCTCGACGGGGTCGGCGCCGGGTGGGTGGGGGAGGTGCATCCCTCGGTGGCCGCGCTGTGGGATCTCGACGGTCCCGTGGCGCCTTCGAGCTCGACCTCGACGCCGTCGCGGGGCTGCTCAGCACCGCCCAGTATCGCGACCTGACGAGCGTCCCGGAGGTGCGCGAGGATCTGGCGGTCATCGTCGCCGATGCCGTCCCGGCGGCTGACGTGCTGGCCGTCGCGCGCCGGGCCGGGGGAGCCTGCTCACGGGGGCGGAGGTCTTCGATGTCTACCGCGACCCGGAGCGGATCGGTGACGGCAACGTCTCCCTGGCGCGTGCGGCTGCACTTCCGCGCGCCCGACCGCACGCTCACCGACGAGGAGGTCGCCGCCCGGCGGCGCAAGATCGCCGCCGCCCTGGCCGATCAGCTCGCAGGGAGGGTCCGTGACTCCTAGCGTCGCCGTGTTCGGGGCCGCCGGCTACGCCGGCGCCCTCAGCGCCCGGCTGATCCACCGCCATCCGGCGTTCGCGCTGACGACCATCACCGCCCGCTCGGACGTCGGCCGCCGCCTGGATGAGATCTACCCCCACCACCGCGTCCCGCTGACCCTCGAGCAGCTCGACCTGGACATCCATGCCGAGGGGCTTGACGCGGCGATCGTCGCCTATCCCCATGGCGCCGCCGCCGAGGTCGTCTCGGGCCTCGTGGAGCGGGGCGTGCGAGTCGTGGACCTGAGCGCGGACTTCCGCCTGCGCGATCCCGCCGTCTACGCCGAGTGGTATCGCCCCCACCCGGAGCCGGGGCTCATCGACTACGCCGTCTACGGGCTGCCCGAGCTCTACCGCGAGCGCATCCCGGAGGCGAGCATCGTCGCCAACCCCGGCTGCTATCCGACCGCCACCATCCTCGCGCTCGCCCCGCTGGCGCGGGCGGGACTGCTCACGGACGTCGTCATCGACGCCAAGTCGGGGGTCTCCGGCGCCGGGCGGGGGGCCACCGACAAGACGCATTTCGTCACCGTCGATGAGAACCTCAGTCCCTACGGGGTGCCGCGCCATCGCCACACGCCCGAGATCGAGCAGGAGCTGGCGGCGCTCGGCTCCGAGCTGCTGGTCACCTTCACGCCCCACCTGATCCCCCTCGACCAGGGCGAGCTCGTCTCCTGCTACGTCACCTCGGCGGCCAACGGCGAGCTGCAGGACCTCTATCACGAGGCCTACGACGACGAGCCGTTCATCGAGCTGACGGACACGCCCCCGGGCGTCCGCGACGTGCGCGAGACGAACATCTGCCGCATCTCCGTGCACCGCGACGAGCGCACCGGGCGGGTCATCGTCTTCTCGGCGCTCGACAACCTGTGGAAGGGCGCCGCCTCCCAGGCGGTGCAGAACCTCAACCTCATGTTCGGCCGTCCCGAGGGAGAGGGCATCTCCGTATGACCGCCCGGATTCTTCCGCAGCCGCTGGGTGGCGCCCCTGGACCACGTGCGCGAGCTGACCGGCGACGGGGGGCTCCCGCAGGGCTTCCGCGCCGCCGGCGTGGCGGCGGGGATCAAGCCGTCCGGCGCGCCCGACGTCGGGCGTCATGGTGTCCGACGCCCCCGAGACGACGAGCGCGGCGCGCTTCACCGCCTCCGGCACCCAGGCCCCCCCGGTCCTGCTGTGCCTCGAGCGCTGTCGTCTCGAGGCGATCCGGGGGATCGTCGTCAACGCCGGCAACGCCAATGCCGCCACCGGGCGGATGGGCTTTGAGAACGCGGCCAAGATGCAGGGCGCGGGCGGCCTGGTGGCCGGCGTGCGCGAGGACCAGGTGGCCGTCGCCTCGACCGGCGTCATCGGCGTGCCCCTGCCGATGAACAACATCACCAAGGGGATCGTCGCCGCCGCCCACGCCCTGGCGCCCGACGGCGACCGGGCCTTCTCGGACGCCATCCAGACGACCGACGCCCTGGAGAAGCGGGCCCGCCTCAGCGTCGAGCTGCCGTCGGGAACGGTCACCCTGACCGCCCAGGCGAAGGGCGCGGGGATGATCTCGCCGGGGTTCGCCACGCTGCTGTGCTTCGTGCAGACCGACGCGCAGCTGTCGGCGGCCACCTGCGACCTGCTGCTCGGGGTGTGCCTCAAGCGCTCGTTCGAGCGCGTCTCCGTCGATGGGCAGCTGTCGACCAACGACACCGTCATCCTGCAGGCCAGCGGCGCCTCGGGCGTGGTCATCGAACCCGAGACCGAGGACGAGCTGCGCTTCGGGGAGGCGATGGACGCGCTCATGCGCCAGCTGTCGCTGTTGGTCGTGGCCGACGGCGAGGGCGCACGGCGGGTTGGGCGGGTCGTCGTCCACGGCGGCGATCCCGAGGGCGTCGATCGCGTCGCCCGCGCGGTCGCCAACTCCCCGCTGGTCAAGACCGCCCTGTACGGCGGTGACCCCAACTGGGGGCGGATCGTGCAGGCGGTGGGCGCGGCCCTGCCGGGCACGGCGCCGCTGGCGGTCGACATCTCGATCGAGGGGGTCCAGGTGTGCGGGCGCGGCCAGGCCGTGCCGCACGACGGCGATGCGCTCGCGCAGGCGGTCGCGCGCGATGAGGTCGAGTACGAGATCGGCCTGCCGGGCGAGGGCGCCGAGAGCGAGGTCTACTTCTCAGACCTCGGGCACGAGTACGTGACGATCAATGCCGACTACACGACCTAGCGGGGAGACCCAGCCACCCATGCGCGACGTCGGCACGCTGCTCGAGGCCCTGCCCTATATCCGCGAGTTCCACGGCAAGACCGTGGTCATCAAGTACGGCGGGGCGGCGATGACCGACAGCGCGCTCAAGGAGGAGTTCGCGCGCGACGTCGTCCTGCTCAAGTACGTGGGCATGCGGCCGGTCGTCATCCACGGCGGCGGCCCCGAGATCTCCAGCTACATGCGCCGGCTCGATCTCCCCATCGAGTTCGTCGACGGCCTGCGGGTCTCCAGCGAGGCGACCGTCGAGGTGGCCAAGATGGTGCTCGTGGGCAAGGTCAACAAGGACATCGTGCTGCGCCTGAACCGCCATGGCCAGCCCGCCGTCGGGCTGTGCGGCGATGACGGGCTGCTCTTCCGCGCCGCCCGGCAGGCCTCTCCCTCGGGGCAGGACATCGGCTTCGTGGGCCGCATCGAGCGCGTCGACGTCGACGTGCTCACCCATGTCGCGCAGGACTACATCCCGGTGATCGCCTCCGTGGGCGCTGATCGCGAGGGCAACTCCTACAACATCAACGCCGACGAGGCCGCGGGCGCGGTCGCCCGGGCGCTCGGCGCCTACAAGGTCATGTTCCTCACCGACGTCGCCGGCTGGCTCAGCGACCCCGAGGATCCCTCGAGCGTCGTCTCCGAGGTGAGCGCCGACGTCGTCGCCGAGGCGCTGGCCGACCGTCGGCGGCGGCATGCGCCCCAAGCTCGCCGCCTGCCTGGACGCGATCAACGGCGGTGTCTCCCACGCCCACATCGTCGACGGGCGCGTGCCCCACTCGCTGCTGCTCGAGCTGTTCACCGACGCCGGCCAGGGCACGAAGATCGGACCGGCGGCGTGAAGACTCGCCGAGCTGCAGGAGCTCGAGCGCTCCCACGCGATCGGCACCTACGTGCGCAATCCCGTGCAGTTCGTGCGCGGGGAGGGCTGCACTCTGTGGGACGAGGACGGCAACGCGTACCTCGACTTCCTGGCCGGGATCTCCGTGCTCAACGTCGGCCACTGCCATCCGCGGGTGGTGGCCGCCGTGCGCGAGCAGGTGGGGCTGCTCACCCACGCCACCAACCTCTACTACACCGCGCCGGCGATGGAGCTCTCGGCGCGGCTGGCCCAGAGCTCGCTCGGCGGCAAGGTCTTCCTCTGCAACTCCGGCGCCGAGGCCAACGAGGCGGCGATCAAGCTCGCCCGCCGCGCCCGGCCCCAGGGCAAGCTGATCGTCCTGCAGGAGGCGTTTCACGGACGCACCTACGGCGCCCTCTCGGCGACCCCCCAGGAGTCCAAGCAGGCGCCGTTCGCGCCGCTCGTGCCCGGCTTTCAGGTCGTCGCCAAGGACGCCGAGACGCTGCGCGCCGCCGTCGACGAGGACACGGCCGCGGTGCTGCTCGAACCGATCCAGGGGGAGACGGGCATCCATGCCCTCTCCGACGAGCTGCTGCTGGCCGCCCGCGAGGCCTGTGATCGAGCGGGCGCCGCCCTCATCTTCGACGAGGTGCAGACCGGTATGGGGCGCACCGGCACGCTGTGGGCCTACGAGCAGACGCCGGTCGTGCCCGACGCCATCACCAGCGCCAAGGCGCTCGGTGGGGGACTGCCGATCGGGGCGCTGATCACCGGCCAGCGGCTGGCCGACGTCCTGCAGGCCGGCGACCACGGCTCGACCTTCGCCGGTGGGCCCCTGGTCTCCCGCGCGGCGCTCGTCGCGCTCGACGTCTGCTCAGACCCGGCGCTCCTCTCGCAGGTGGTGGCCCTGGGGGAGCGGCTGCGGGCCGGCCTCGAGGAGCTTCCGGGGATCGACGCCGTCCGCGGACGCGGCCTGATGGTGGGGGCCGACCTCGGCGACGGCATCTCGGCGCCGGACATCGCCCGCCGGGCGCTGCTCGAGCAGCGGCTCGTCATCAACGCCACCGGACCGGCCACCATCCGCTTCGAGCCCCCGTTGATCGTTTCCGAGGCCGAGATCGACGAGGCCGTCAGACGCGTCGGCGCTCTCCTGCCGTGAGCCGCGGGGTGGACGGGTGAGCGGGGCGGTCAAGGCCAAGGTGGACGTCGCGCTGGCCTATGACCAGCGCGCCGATGCCGGGGCGGTGGCGGTCCTGCGGCGGCTGCTCGGCGTGGTCATCGAGAACCTCCCGGGGGCGCTGGACGGCGCCGACCCCGAATACCTGCACCAGCTGCGGATCGCCGTCCGCCGCTCGCGGACGGTGCAGCGCCAGTTGCGGGGCGTCTTTCCCGCCCTCGAGCTGCCCGGCTTCCGCGCCGAGTTCCGGTGGCTGCAGCGGGCCACCGGCGATGCCCGCGACCTCGATGTCTACGTGGAGGAGCTCGAGGAGCTGGCGGCGCTGCTGCCGCCGGACATCCGCGGCGATCTGGATCCGCTGGCGCCGGTGCTGGCCCACGACCGGCTGGCGGCGCGGGCCGAGATGTCCGTCGCCCTGCAGTCCGTGCGCGCGCAGGCGCTGATCGCCGACTGGGAGCAGCTGCTCGAGTCGCTCGTCGAGGTGCCGCTCGAGGACCGCCCTGACGCCGCCACGCGCCTCGGGGTGCTCGTCGGCCGGCGGATCCGCAAGGTGTATGGCCGGGTGGTGCGCATGGGGGAGGCGATCGGCGAGGACAGCCCGGCGGAGGACTACCACGAGCTGCGCAAGAAGGGCAAGGAGCTGCGCTACCTGCTCGAGCTGTTCGCGGGCCATCTGTTCGACGCCGAGGTCGTGGCCGAGGCGATCACCTCGCTCAAAGCGGTGCAGGACGTGCTCGGCCGCCACCAGGATCGCGAGGTGCAGATCGCGATGCTGCGATCGCTGGCCGACCAGGTGGCCACCCTCCCCGGCGGCCCCGCGGCCTGCATGGCGATGGGGGTGCTCGTCGATCGCCTGACCCTCGACGAGGCGGCCGCGCGGCGCGAGTTCGGCGAGGTATTCGTCGAGTTGAGCGCGGAGTCGAGGCGGACTGTGTTTGGTGAGACGTTCGTCTGAGGTAGGATCGCGTCAATGGGTTACAAGCTTCTCGGCTTTGCCGTCTGGCAGGGCAGCAAGTGGTATCTGCGCCGTCGCATGAGCGGCGCGCGGGCCAAGTTGGCCGTCGCCGGCATCGGCGCCGCGGTCGTGGCCGGCGTGCTGGTCGCCGGCCGCCAGGCCGCTTCCAGCGACTGATCGTCTCAGCGATTCTTAGGAAGGCTTAGGCAGGGTTTGGCGGATTGCCCGCCGAAAACACGGTTGCCTGAGGAACACGCACCGGATTCAGGCGTGAAAGCGTGACCACCCCAACCGACCCCGCCTCCGTGGAACCCCCGTTCGTCATCGAGCGGGTCGAGCGCGCGCGGGGCAAGGGCGACGCCGTGCGCCTGCGGCTGAGCGGCCGCTGGCGGGGGGCCGGCGATCCCGCCCAGCACGAGGCGCTGCTCGTCGTCCAGCTGCAGGGCCGGCGCCACCGGTTCGCCGCCGAGCGCGCGGTGGGCGGCGCCGAGCCGCGTGCCGGGCGCCTGGCAGGCGGAGTTCACCGTGCCCGCGTGGGCGGTCCCCGACCGGCCCGGGCAGGCGGCCGTGTGGGTGGGCAACACGTGGTGGCCGTCGGTCCGCCGGGGTCGCCGGTCGCCGCCCGACGGCGCCCGTGGTCGCCGGCGACGGTGCGGCAAGGAGGCGGTCGCGCCGGTGGACCAGCGGAGTTGCGCCGGTGACGCCAGCCGTCACGCCGGCGCAGAAGCCGCCCGCGACTGGCTTCGCTGCCCCCGGCGCCCGACACCCCGCGGTCGGGCCCGCTGGCCGACCTGCTCTTCAAGGAGACCGTCAGCGCGCTGCACGCCGAGCTCGAGCGCCGCTCCGCGCGAGGCCGCCCAGCTGCGCGGCGCGCTCGCCGACGCCCGCTCAGAGCTCGACGTCCGCGCGGCGCGGCAGGCGGGGCTGGAGAGCGCCCACGCCGAGCTGCGCCACGAGCTCGAGCAGCTGATGGCCGCCGTCGCCCAGCAGCGTCACGACTTCGAGGAGCGCTCCGCGGCGGCCCGGGAGGAGCTCGATCGCGCACGCGAGCAGGCGGCGATGGCGGCCGCCGCCCGCGAGGAGGCGGAGGCCGAGCTGGCCCGGGCGCGCCAGGAGGCGACCTCGCTCGCCGGACAGCTCACCGCTCACGCCGACACAGAGCGCCACAGTGCCCAGGAGGCGGGCGCGCTGCGCGAGCAGCTCGCCGCCGCCCAGATCTCCCGTGACGCCGCCATCAGCGAAGCGGGAGGTCTGCGCGCTGAGCTCGAGCGCCTGGCGGCCGAGCTGACGGTGGTGCGCGAGCAGAGCTCGGCCCACGGCGGTGACCTGGGCGAGGCCCAGCGCCTGCTCGCGGACGCGCGCGCCCTCACCGAGCAGCTGCGCGGCCAGAGCGGCGGCTAGCCGTCCGCGCCGGCCGAGCGCTGCCGGTCGGCGGATCGAACGCCCAGCCGGTTCGGCAATCTCCCGCTGAGAGCGGGAACGACCCGATCATCCATCCGCTGCGCTGCGTACCGTCGCGCGGATGAGCGAGCTGTCGAGCACCGCGGCGGTCGGGATCGAGGCCGTCGAGTGGCTGGACGGCGGCAACGGCAACCTGCTCGTCCAGGTCACCGGCCGCTGGCGCCGGCGCCGCCCGGTGTCCAACGCGCAGGTCACGCTCATCATCGAGTCCGAGGGCCGTCGCCACCGCTTCCCCGCGACCCCGGAGCCACCCAGCGTCGGCGGCACCGCGCCCGGGCATGTGGCGGCTGAGCTTCTCGGTTCCCGGGTGGCTGGCCCCCGCGCTGGGCGGTCACACCTGGCTGTCGCTGGGAACGGTCACCGTGCCGCTGCCGGCGCCCGGGGTCGGGCCGGATCCGGGCCCGCGAGCCCGCCGCTGACCCGCGGCACCGCTCCCGCCCCCGGCGCCGCTCGCCTCCCCGCCGGCGCAGCTCCCGCGCAGCCGCCGAGTCTCCGGTCGGGACGTCCCTCGGTAGCCCCTCCGCCGGACCCCGCGCCCGACCGGGCGCCGCGCCCGTCGCCCGATCCGGGGCCGCGCGTCGACGAGCTCGAGCACTGGCTGGCCATCGCCCGCTCAGAGCGCGACCTGCTCGAGCGCTCGCTGGCCGATGCGCGCTCCCGGGCCGCCGAGCTGGAGCGCACGCTGACCGGGGTGCGCTCCCAGCAGGACGAGCTCGAGAGCGCGCTCGGCGACGCGCGCTCGGAGCGCGAGCAGCTCACAGCGTCGCTGGCGGAGAGCGAGCGCGCCCGCCGGATCGCCGAACAGCGAGCCCATGCCGAGCAGGCCCTGCGCCGCGATCTCGCCCGCCAGCTCTCGACGGCCGAGCGTGAGACCGAGCGGGCGCGCGAGGCGATGGGCGAGCTGGCCGCCGCCGAGGACCGGATCCGCACGCTCGAGCGCCAGCTGCGCGACGCCGGCCGGCGAAGCGACGAGGCCGAGCAGGCGGCCGCCGCCGCCGCGGCCCGGCTGCGGACGCGGAGCCGGGAGGAGGAGCGCGATGCGCCGGCGCCCAGGCGCCGCCCCCACCCGCGTCAGCGGGCGCCGCGCCACCGGCCCCGGCGGATATCGCGGATGGTGCCGAGGCCGCCCGCCTGAGCTTCGAGCGGCGGCTGCGCCCGCCTTGAGGGCGGTGGCGCGCGGGTGCCGGCCGAGCCCTGGCCCGGGGTCGTCGCGCCTCCGCCGGCAGGCGCCGGCGCGGCCGCCGGAGGGCAGCCGCTGCTCCTCCGCTGCGCCGCCGCCGACGGCCGACGCCGCCGCCGCTGCCGCCGCCGCCGACGCAGGCCGCGGTCGGACCGAGCTGCCGCCGGTCCCCGCGGACAGCCTCGTCGAGACGCTGCGCCGCGAGCTCGACGCCCGGGCGGCCGGCGAGGCCGCGCTGCGCGCCCGGCTGGCGGCCGCCGAGACGCGGCTGGCCGCCCGCATGCTGCTCGAGCGCCAGACCGGCGAGACCCTCGGCCGGCTGGGCGAGGAGCTGGAGTCCCTGCGCGCGGCGCTGGCGCGCGAGCGCGAGCGCCGGGAGCTCGCCGAGCGCAGGGCCGCCGGCCTCGAGCAGGAGCGAGCGGGCCGCGCCGAGGCCGAGCGGCGCGTCGGCGAGCTCGACCGCGAGCTGAGCGGCCAGCGCGAGCGCTCGCGCGAGGCGCCACGACGCGATCGGCGAGCTGCGGGGCGCGCT
The DNA here is from genome assembly GCA_963800545.1 of uncultured Solirubrobacteraceae bacterium. Lineage (GTDB taxonomy): Bacteria > Actinomycetota > Thermoleophilia > Solirubrobacterales > Solirubrobacteraceae > Palsa-465. The sequence continues at coordinate 73,710 of CAWDBJ010000001.1, read as the reverse complement.
TGACGATCGACTCTGGCACCGCCGGGACCGGTCCTCCGCCCGCCGGTCGCCGCCGGCGCGAGACCGGATGGAATCCGCGTCCCCGTCCGTGTTGTCGCAGGCGGCTCGCCGGCTCGGCGAGCCCGGCCCCGCGGCCTCAGGCCCGGTGACGGCTCCCGTGCAGGCCGACCGGCTCAGCGACGCGCTGACGCGGCTGCGCGAACCGTGCCGCCGCCCGAGCCGGTGCAGGCGGACCCGGCGCCGGCGCTCGCCGATCGGTCGCGCTGACCGGCGACCGGCCGGACGCTGGAGTCGGCCTTCCGGCGGCTGGTCAAGCGCGACGCGCCGGCGGCCGGCGAGCTGCTGCTCGACCTGCGTCACCCTGCAGCGCGCCGTCTATCCGCATCCGATCGCCTATGACCTGGTGCTCGGGCCGGGCCGCGGCTGTGTCCGCGTGACCGTGGGCGAGGGCGCGCCGAGCATCGAGCGCCACGGCGCGGCGCGCACGCGCGACGAGGTCGACTTCCGGGTCCAGGGCGAGCCCGCCCGCATCGCCCGGCTGCTGATCGCCCACGGCATCTGGCGGCGGCTCGCGACCGCGGGTCGCCCGCGTGCGCGGGCGGCGCGAGGGCCTGGCGGCGCTCGACGCGCTGCTCACGCTGCCCCTCGACCTCGCGGCGCTGCGCGACGGCGGCGCGGCGCTGCGGTCCGAGTCCGTCCTGGCGCTGGTGGCCGCCATGGTCGATCCCGCCTGGACCGCCGGCGAGCGGTTCGTCATCGCCCATCACGATCCCGACGAGCGATCGCACGGCCTATCTCGAGGCCCGCGACGGCAAGGGCCTCGCGCTGGGCCGGGTCGCGCCCGCCGGCCGGATGGCGACCACGATCACCGGCACCGGCCGACGCCCTGGTCGCCGCGCTCACCGGCGAGGCGGCCGAGGCGGCGCTGATCGCCGGCGACGAGGGCCCGCTGGACAGCCTGCGCGCGTGGGTCAAACGCGCACAGAGCGGGTGATTCGCGGCCTGCCACCGGGCGCGCCGCGGCCACGGCGTCCGCCCCGGTGCCTAACCTGAAAAGTCGCCGCCCATGACCCCGACCTGCGCCCACCTTCACGTCCACTCCGAGTACTCGCTGCTCGACGGAGCGTGCAAGATCGAGGCGCTGGCCGCGAGGGCCGCGGAGTTCGATCAGCCGGCCCTGGGCCTGACCGACCACGGCGTCATGAACGGCGCGGTCGAGCTCTACACCGCCTGCCGCAAGCACGGCGTCAAGCCGATCATCGGCTGCGAGGTCTACGTCGTCGACGACCATCTGCGCCGCGCGCCGGGCAAGCTCGAGCGCTACCACCTGACGCTGCTGGCGGCCGATGCCGCCGGGTATCGCAACCTGGTCAAGCTCTCCTCGGCGGGGTTCCTCGAGGGCTACCAGCGCGGCAAGCCGTCGCTCGACATGGCACAGCTGGCGGCCCATGGCGAGGGCGTGATCGCGCTCAGCGGCTGCCTGGCGTCACGCTTCTGCCGCAGCCTGGCCGACGACCGGCCGGCCGACGCCCGCGCCCACGCGCAGGAGCTGATGGAGGCGGTCGGCGCCGACAACGTCTACTTCGAGGTCCAGAAGAACGGGCTTGCCGTCCAGGACAAGTGCAACGAGGGCATCGTGCGCATCGCCCGCGAGCTGGGCCGCCCGCTGGTGGCCACGAGCGACGTGCACTACCTGCGCCGCGAGGACTACCACCACCACGCAGCGCTGCTGTGCGTGCAGACCAAGTCGATGCTCTCGGCGCCCAAGATGAGCTTCGAGACCAACGAGTTCTATCTGCGCTCCAGCCAGGAGATGGCCGACACGTTCGCCGAATGGCCGGAGTCGCTGGCCTCGACGGTCGAGATCGCGGAGCGCTGCAACGTCGAGATCGAGCTGGGCCGCCAGCTGATCCCGCGCTATCCGACCCCGGCGCGGAGTCCCGAGGGCGACTACCTGCGCGAGCTCGTCGACCGCGGGCTGCGGGAGCGCTACGGCGACCCGGTGCCGGCCGCCGCCCGCGAGCGCGCCGACTACGAGCTGGGCGTCATCGACGGGATGGGCTTCAACGCCTACTTCCTGATCGTGTGGGACTTCGTCAAGTACGCGAAGGACGCGGGAATCGCGGTGGGCCCGGGTCGCGGCTCCGCCGCCGGCTCGATCGTCGCCTACTGCCTGAAGATCACCGATGTCGACCCGCTGCGCTACGACCTGCTGTTCGAGCGCTTCCTCAACCCCGAGCGCGTGTCGATGCCCGACATCGACATGGACTTCTCCGTGCGCGGCCGCGAGCGCGTCATCCGCTACGTCACGGAGAAGTACGGCAAGGAGGCGGTCGCCCAGATCGTCACCTTCGGCAAGATGTTCCCGCGCGCCGCCACCCGCGACGCCGCCCGGGTGCTCGGCCATGACTACGGGGTCGGCGACCGGCTGGCCAAGCTGATCCCCGACCCGATCATGGGCCGCCCTCCGAGCTTCGACGAGTGCCTCGCGCCCGGCCAGCCGCTGCGCGCCGAGGTCGACCGCGACGGCACCGCCAAGCAGATCGTCGACGTCGCCCAGGGGCTGGAGGGCATCGTCCGCAACTCCTCCATCCATGCCGCCGCGGTCGTCATCTCCGACCGGGACCTGACCGACATCCTGCCGCTGCAGATCGCCGATGCCGGCGCCGACGAGAACGGCGAGCGGGTGTTCCGCACCGTCACCCAGTTCTCGATGAAGCCGGTCGAGCAGCTCGGCCTGCTGAAGATGGACTTCCTCGGGCTGCGCAACCTCGACGTCATCGAGGACGCCCTGGACATCGTGGAGCGCTCCACCGGCGACCGGCCGGACATGAGCACCCTGCCGCTCGACCATGCGCCCACCTACGAGATGCTGGCCGCCGGCGACTCGATCGGGGTGTTCCAGTTCGAGTCCGAGGGGATGCGCGAGGCGCTCAAGAAGGTCCGCCCGACCGAGTTCGACGACCTCGTCGCCCTGGTGGCGCTCTACCGCCCCGGCGCCATGGACCAGATCCCCACCTACGCGCGCGGCAAGCGCGATGTCGAGTCGATCTCCTACCCGGACGAGCGGCTGCGCCCGATCCTCGAGTCGACCAAGGGCGTCATCCTCTACCAGGAGCAGGCGATGCAGATCGCCAAGGAGCTGGCGGGCTTCAGCGGCGCCAAGGCGGACGACCTGCGCAAGGCGATCGGCAAGAAGAACCGCGAGGCGATGGCCAAGCTCAAGCCCGAGTTCTTCGCCGGCTGCCGGGCATCGGGCACCAGCGAAGCGGTCACGGAGCTGCTGTGGGCGACCAACGAGAAGTCGGCCGACTACTCGTTCAACAAGTCCCATGCCGCCTGCTACGCGCTGATCTCCTACCGCACCGCCTGGCTGAAGGCCAGCTACCCGGCGGAGTACATGGCGGCGCTCATCTCCTCAGTGATGGACACCAAGGACAAGGTGCCCTTCTTCGTGGCCCAGGCCGAGCAGATGGGGATCCAGATCCTGCCCCCCGACGTCAACCTCTCCGACCACGACTTCGTCGTCGTCGAGGGCAACATCCGCTTCGGGCTGGACGCCGTCAAGGGTGTCGGCTATCAGGCGGTGGAGGCGATCAAGCGAGCCCGGGAACCCGATCCGGCCTCTCCGGGACCCCTCGGCCGTTCACCAGCCTGTTCGATTTCTGCGAGCGGGTCGACAACCGGGCGGTCAACAAGAAGGCCATCGAGGCGCTCATCAAGTGCGGCGCCTTCAGCTCGACCAACGCTCCCCGCAAGGGGATGATGTCCGTGCTCGAGCAGGCTCAGGCGGCCGGTCAGAAGGCCCAGCAGGACGCGCTCATCGGCCAGGGCTCGATCTTCGACCTCGGCGGCGACCTCGGAGCGGGCGACGCCGGCGGCGCCAGCCCGTTCGCGGGCCCCAGCCACGCGCCCATCCCCGGAGAGGAGTACGACCGCACGGAGATGCTGGCCGCCGAGAAGGAGTCCCTCGGCCTGTTCATCTCCGCTCATCCGCTCAAGGAGGTCGGTCCGGCGCTGCGGGCCAAGGCCGACTCGCAGTCTCGCCGAGCTCGCCGATCGCCGCGACGGGGACTGGGTGACGGTCGGCGGGATGATCACCCAGTTCAAGAAGATCAAGACCAAGAAGGGCGACCTCATGGCCTTCGCGACGATCTATGACCTCGAGGCGTCCGTCGAGATCGTCGTCTTCAACAAGGTGCTCGACGCCTGTGCCGACGCGCTGGACACGGACTCGATCGTCCTGGTGCGCGGCAAGGTGGACCACAAGGACCGCGACAAGACGTGTCTCGTCGCCCAGCAGGTGGAGACCTTCGAGCCGACCGAGGCGGAGGTGCTCCGGGCGCAGGTCCAGGCCGCCAAGCCCGTGCTGACGCCCGCCGCCCTGCGCCTGCGCCTCGACGCCACCGCCCTGCCGGCGACCGCTCTGGGGGAGCTCAAGGATCTGCTGGCCGGCTTCCCGGGCGAGTCCGACGTCGTCATCGAGCTGGCCACCACCGTGGGCCGCCGCCGCCTCAAGCTCGGTCCGAGCTTCCGGGTCTCCCGCTCGGCCAGCCTGCACGCCGAACTGGACGCTCTGCTCGGCCCGGCGCTCATCCCCGAGAGCGTCGCGGAGCCCGAGCCGGTCCAGCAGGCCGCCGGCGTCGCCTGACCCGCCGGCTCCGACGCCGTCGTCAGCCGCCACCTGGCGCGAGCGGTTCAGTGCACGTGGAGGTTGATCCCGAGCAGCAGAAGCGGCCAGAGCACGACCGCCAGCACCGCGGACACGACCGGCCGCAGGGCGTCGAGGTTCTCCAGATAGTGGTGGGCCGAGGCGACGAGCGCCCCGACGACCAGCCACAGGATGCTGGGCAGGGAGATGCGCATGGGCCCGTATTTCGCCGCCGCCGCGCGGCTTCCCTGCCGCAGCTACCCAGACAGCCACGGCCCGCGCCAGCCGCCGTGGCCGGCGACGAGCTTGTCGGCCTCCTTGGGGCCCCAAGAGCCCTGGGCGTAGCGGATCGCCTTGGGCGGTGAGTCGAGCAGCGGCTGGACGACCCGCCAGCACTCCTCGACGCTGTCCTGGCGCGTGAAGTGGCTGGCATCGCCGACGAGCGCGGCGTGCAGCAGGACCTCGTAGGGGGTGGCGCCCTCGCCGCCCTCCTTGGCGAACTCCATGTCGAGGTCGATCTCGGCAGCGCCGCGGCGATCGGCGCGCACGGCGTCGAGGATCATCCGGATGCCGGAGTGCGGATCGATGCGAAAGACGAGCTGGCTGGGCTGCGGGCGCCGGCGCGCCGAGGCGATGAAGGGCAGCTTGGGAGGGTGGCGGAAGACGAGGCGCAGCTCGGTCTGGCTGACGGGCATCCGCTTGCCGGTGCGGATGAAGAACGGAACCCCCGTCCAGCGCCAGCTGTCGATGTCGAGCCGCAGCGCGACGTAGGTCTCCGTGTCGGAGTTGCGCCGCACTCCCTCGATCGCGCGATAGCCGTCGTACTGGCCGCGCACGCTCTTCGCCGGCTCGGCGGCTGCGATCGAGCGCAGCACCGCCGCCTTGGCGTCCTTCTGGCTGTCGGGGTCGCCGGCCGCCGGCGGGTCCATCGCGCAGGCGGCCAGCATCTGCATCAGGTGGTTGACGACCACGTCGCGCAGCGCTCCCACCGGGTCATAGAAGTGGCCGCGGTCCTGCACGCCGAAGCTCTCGGCCATGGTGATCTGCACGGCGGCGACGTAGCTGCGGTTCCACACCGGCTCGAGGATCGCGTTGGCGAAGCGCAGATAGAGGATCTCGTCGAGCCCCATCTTGCCCAGGAAGTGGTCGATCCGATACAGCTGGGGCTCGTCGAGGTACTTGTGCAGCTCGGCGGCGAGCGCGCGCGCCGAGGGGAGATCGTGGCCGAAGGGCTTCTCCACCGCCACCCGCCGGCCGCCCTGCACGAGCCCGGCCTGCGCCAGGCCGGCGACCACCGTGGCGAACAGCGAGGGCGGGATCTCGAGGTAGAACACCGGGTTGGAGGCCGATCCGAGCGCGGCGCCCACCGCCTCGTAGGTGGCGGCGTCCGCGAAGTCACCGCTGACGTAGCTCAGGCGCTTGGCCAGGCGGGCGAACACGGCGTCGTCGAGCGCCTCGCCGGTCGCCTGGATCGCCGTCGCGGGCATGCTGGCGCAGCTGATCGTCGGACCAGTCCTCGACGGCCACCCCGATGACGGGACAGCTCAGCAGCCCGCGGCGCTCGAGGCGGTAGAGCGAGCGGAACGTCATCTTGCGCGCCAGATCGCCGGTGATGCCGAACACCACGAGCGCATCTCCCTTCCGAGTGAGGTTGCGGCTGGCCGCGGGCATCGTCGTCAGCTCGCCCCCTGCTTGGCCCGGCGGGTGGCGGCTCGCTTGCGGGCGGCCACGCCGCGCTTGCGCAGCGTGAAGCACAGCTCGATCTCCTCGCGCGTGGGGCCGCTGCGGTCCGGGCCGTTGGTCTCCAGCACGCAGGGCAGCTTCTCGAACCGAGGCTCTGAGAGGTAGGCGCCACAGCCCGGACTCGCCGAGCTCGCCGGTGCCGATATTGGCGTGGCGATCGCGGTTGGAGCCCAGTGGGGTCTGGGAGTCGTTGAGGTGCAGGGAGCCCAGACGCTTCATGCCGACCTCCCGCTTGAACTGGTCGAGCACGTCGGTCAGTCCCGGCCCGGTGCGGATGTCGTAGCCGGAGGCCAGCAGATGGCAGGAGTCCAGGCACACGCCCAATCGCTGGTCGGCACCGGCCGCCTCGATCAGGCCCGCCAGCTCGGAGAAGGATCGCCCGAGGGTGCCGCCCGCGCCGGCCGTGTTCTCGAGGTGCAGTGGACAGCTCTCGGTCTCCGAGAGCGCCTGCGCGATGACCGTGCCCGCCCGCGTGATCGCCTCGCCGACGTCGCCCTGCTTGGCCGAGCCGGGGTGCAGGACGACTCCGGCGGCCCCGATCCCGGCGCCCGACCCGCAGCGACTGGATCAGCGAGGCGCGCGTCTTGTCGCGGATCTCGGCGTCCTCGGAGGCGCAGTTGAGCAGGTACACGGCATGGATCAGCACGGCCTTGATCGGGCTGGGCGCCATCGCCTCGCGGAAGGCCGCGAAGTCGTCCTCGCCGTACGCGGTGGGCCGCCACATCCGCGGCGACTGGTTGAAGATCTGGATCGCCTGGCAGTCCTTCTCGACGCCCCGCTCGATCGCCTTGGGCAGGCCTCCCGCCGGGGAGACGTGCGCGCCGATTAGCATCCTGTGACGGTGTCCATGAGAGTTCGCTTTGCTCCTTCCCCGACGGGCGCCCTGCATATCGGCGGGGCGCGTACCGCCTTGTACAACTGGCTGCTGGCGCGCGGCCACGGCGGCACGCTCGTCCTGCGCATCGAAGATACCGACCGCGAGCGCTCGACGCCGGAGAACGTCGAGCAGATCCTCGACGCGCTGCACTGGCTGGGTCTCGACTACGACGAGGGACCGATCTTCCAGTCAGAGCGCGCCGCGCGGCACGCCGAGGTCGTCGCCCAGCTGCTCGAGAGCGGCCATGCCTACCGCAGCGCCGCCACCACGGACGACGTCCGCGCCTTCAAGGACCGCCACGGCTCCCAGCGCGGCTTCCGCGGTGAACCCGAGGCGGCGGGGGCGGTCCGGCTGCGCGTCCCCGAGCGCGGCGGAGACGATCGTCTCCGACGTCGTCGTGGGCGACACCGCCTTTCCCAACGAGAACCTCGACGACCCGGTGATCGCGCGGGCCGACGGCACGCCGGTCTACAACCTGGCGGTCGCCATCGACGACCTCGACGCCGGCATCACCCATGTCGTGCGGGGGATCGATCACCTCGCCAACACGCCGAAGCAGATGTGGGTGCTCGAGGCGATGGGCGCCACGCCACCGGTCTACGGCCACCTGCCGCTGCTGCACGGGCCCGACGGCAAGAAGCTCTCCAAGCGCCACGGCGCCGCGTCGGTACAGGAGCTGCGCGACGCCGGCTATCTCCCGGAGGCAGTCGACAACTACATCGCGCTGCTCGGGGCGGGCTTTGCCTCCGACGAGGAGTTCTTCACGCTGCCCGAGCTGGCCGAGCGCTTCCGCCTGGAGCGGGTCTCCAAGAACTCGGCGATCTTCGACGAGCGAAAGCTGCGCCACCTCGACGGCCGTCATCTGCGCGAGCTCTCCGTCGACGAACTGACTGAGCGCCTCGAGCGGTTCACCGGACGCACCGGGCTGCGTGGGGCGGCGGCGATCTCCCGCGAGAAGATCCAGACGCTCGGCGACTTCTGGCCGCTGGTGTCCTTTTTGTTCGACGGCCCGGTCGACGATCCGGCGGCCTTCGAGCGGACGATCGGCAGCGACGGGGGGGTGGAGACGCTGACCGCGGCGCGGGAGGCCCTGGCCGCGGTCGCAGCCCTTCGACAGCGAGCACGTCGAGACGGCGCTGCGCGCCGTCGTCGAGGCGCGCGGGCTCAAGGCCGGCAAGGTCTTTCAGCCCGTGCGGGTGGCGATCGCCGGGCAGACCGTCTCGCCGGGGATCTTCGAGAGCGTCGAGCTCCTCGGTCGCGAGGAGACGCTGTCGCGCGTCGACGCCGCCCTGCAGCGCGCTCGCTAGCTGCTCGCCGCTCAGGCGGGGTTCGGCTGGGCGGCTAAACAACCATCGAACATCTGCCGATAACTGGGCCGATGAGTTGGGTTGCTCCACATCCAGGGACAAATTACGGACGCCCGCCGGGCGCGAGGGGTGAGTGATCGAACGGTGGCCGTAGCAGCCGTCAACATCGGACCTACCGATCCATACGCCGCACGGGAACGCCACCACAATGAGGGCCACGGGCGGCGTCTGACCACCGCCTTCGAGGCGCTCGAGGCCTACCCGGTGCTGGTCGAGTCACGCAACCGCGTGTTGCGCCTGTTCGAGAACGGCGAGCCGGCGCTGGCCGATGTCGTGGCCGCCGTCGAGGCCGACGTGGCGCTGGCCGTCACCGTCCTGCGTCTCGCCAACCAGATGGAGGGCTCCCAGCGGGGGCGCGTCGAGAGCGTCGTCGCCGCCGTCGATGTCCTCACCGGCAAGAACGTGCACGCCATCGCGCGCCGCGCGCGCACCTTTGACTTCTTCGAGCGCACCGCCGTCTGGCAGGGCGTTCCCGAGCGCTTCCGGCTGCACGCCGTGGCCACCCAGCGCGCCGCCGACCGGCTGGCCCGCGAGGTCGGCTACGAGGCGCGCGACCGCCTGATGGTCACCTCCCTGCTGCACGACATCGGCAAGCTGGTGCTCGTCCACGCCTATCCCGGGCTATCCCGGGCAGGTGCACGGAGAGGCCCGCACGCCCGAGGAGCGCCTGCAGCGCGAGCGCCGCGAGCTCGGCGTCGACCATGCGCTGGTCGGCGGCGTGCTCGCCCGCGCGGTGGGCTCTGCCGCGGTCGCTGGCCAGCGTCATCGAGCGCCATCACGCCGAGGACGCCACCGACGAGGCCGCCATCGTCCGCCTGGCCGACATGCTCGCCCACTACGTCCTGGGCGGCACCATCTCCCCGTCGGAGATGCTGGCCGCCGCCCGCACGATGGACCTCAGCTCCCGCCCAGCTGCGGACGGTCCTCTACGAGCTGCCGCTGCCGGCGGCCGGTGAGCGCCCCCGCCAGGTCGAGCCCTGCCCGATGTCGACCCGTGAGGTCGACGTCCTGCGCCGGCTGGCCAAGGGCATGGTCTACAAGCAGATCGCCTCCGAGCTGGGCCTGTCGACGAGCACGATCCGCACCCACCTGCACAACGTCTACGGCAAGCTGGGCGCGATGGACCGCGCCCAGGCCGTGCTCATCGCCACCGAGCGCGGCTGGATCTAGACCGGCCACTCGGGAGCGGTTTCGAGGGGGCCTGCACGGGCCGTCTGCGTACGATCGGATCAGCCGATGATCTCGATCACCACCAAGTCGCCGTACGCCCTCAGCGCCCTGGTCGAGCTTCATCGCCAGGGGGCCGCCGGTCCGGTGCCGATCGCCGAGCTGGCCCGGCGGCGGCAGATCCCCGTGCAGTTCCTCGAGCAGCTGTTCGCCACCCTGCGGCGCGCGGGGATCCTGCGCTCCCAGCGGGGCGTCAAGGGCGGCTACACCCTCGCCCGTCCGGCCGACGAGGTGACGGTGCTCGAGCTGGTCGAGCTGCTCGACGGCTCGCTGGGCGCCGACGCGGCTCGGCGTGTTCGCCGACGCCGCGCGGGCGGCCAGCGGCGTCCTCGCCGAGGCCACGGTGGCCTCGGTGGCCGAGGAGGAGATCCGCTCGGCCGGCGCCCCGATGTACCACATCTAGGCGGAGATTCCGCCTACTTCTCGATCTCGGCGACGTCCACGAGATGGTGCGGATTGAGCAGATGACGCTGCCCGGTCACGTCCGTGACCTCGATCAGGTCCACGTTGCGCATCGCGGTCAGGATCTCGTCTCGGGCCTCCTGGAGCGTCAGGTCGCACGTGAAGGACCCCCTTCCAGTGCTGAATCGGAACTCGACGGGCATCGCTGGCAGCGTATCCGTCGCGCCGGTGGCGCGCCAGACGTATGTCCTGACCGCCCGCAGAGCCTCACTAGTGTGAGGCTCGGAAATGACGCGGCTCTCGAGCAACATCGCCGATCTCGTCGGGCGTCACGCCGATCGTCCAGCTGACCCGGCTGGCGCGGGATCTTGACGTGCGAGATCTTCGCCAAGCTCGAGATGTTCAACCCGGGCGGGAGCGTCAAGGACCGCATCGGGGTGGCGATGATCGACGCGGCCGAGCGGGAGGGCCGGATCGAGCCGGGCCGCACGACGATCGTCGAGGCCACCAGCGGCAATACGGGCATCGCGCTGGCGTTCGTGTGCGCCGCCAAGGGCTATGACCTGATCCTCACCCTGCCCGCAGGGGATGAGCCGCGAGCGCGAGGCGCTGCTGCGCCTCTACGGCGCCACCGTGCAGGTCACCGAGTCGCTGGGCGGGATGAACGAGGCGGTCGACGCCGCCCGGGCGCTGGCCACCCGCCACGACGTCTTCCTGCCCGACCAGTTCTCCAATCCCGCCAACCCGGAGATCCACCGCCGCACGACCGGCCCCGAGCTATGGGAGGCCCTCGACGGTCGCGTCGACGTGTTCGTGGCCGGCGTGGGAACCGGCGGCACGGTCACCGGGGTGGGGGAGTTCCTCAAGGAGCGCAACCCGGGCTGCCGGATGGTGGCCGTCGAGCCGGCCGAGCTCGCCGGTCCTCTCCGGCGGGCGCCCGGGGCCGCACAAGATCCAGGGCATCGGCGCGGGGTTCGTGCCCGCCGTGCTCAACCGCGAGCTGCTCGACGAGGTCATCGCCGTCGACGACGAGGACGCGATCGAGACCGCGCGGCTGCTCGCCCGCCGCGAGGGGGTGCTGGCCGGCATGTCCTGCGGCGCCGCCGTGTGGGCGGCGCTGCAGATCGGGGCGCCGCCCGGACTGCAGAGGGCGCCCGGATCGCCACGATCCTGCCGGACTCCGGGGAGCGCTACGTGTCGACGCCCGTTCTTCGCCCCCTGAGCGGCCATACGCCCGGGGGCCGGGGCCGGCTCGCTAGCCTTCTGAACATGCTCGGGCTCAGGCTGATCGCCCGCACCGGGGCCGAGATCAGGCGCGACGTTGCCGCCGTCAAGGCTCGCGATCCCGCCGCCCAGGGAGTGGGCACGGCGCAGATCCTCGCTGCCTGGCCCGGCGTGCACGCGCTGCTCGCCCACCGCGTCGCCCACGCGCTCTACGGCGTCGGCGCCCAGGGGACCGCCCGTATGATCGCGGCGGTGGCCCGCTCGGTGACCGGGATCGAGATCCATCCCGCGGCCCGCATCGGAGGTGGCTTCTTCATCGATCACGGGATGGGGGTGGTCGTCGGCGAGACGGCCGAGATCGGCGACAACGTCACCCTGTATCAGGGCGTGACGCTCGGCGGCACGGGCTTTGCCACCGGCAAACGCCATCCGACCGTTGAGGACAACGTGACGATCGGCTCCGGCGCCAAGCTCCTGGGCCCGATCACCGTGGGGCACGGCTCCAAGATCGGCGCCAATACGGTCGTCATCCATGACGTCCCGCCGAACGCCACCGTGGTCGGCAATCCCGGCCACCCGGTACGCGTCGAGGGCCGGCGGCCCGAGGGCCCCGACGCCGACTGGATCCACCTGCCCGATCCGGTGGCCGAGGCGATCAAGGGCCTCTCGAGCCGCATCGCCGAGCTCGAGACCCAAGCCGAAGCCGCCAAGACGCCGGTGGAGCGCAATGGCGGCGCGCGCCCCGTGCGCCCCACCGTGAGCGCCAGCCAGCCCGACGGTCGCGCCAACCCCTCGATCGGCCCGAACCCGGCGGGCGGCTGAGCCCAAGTCAGGCGACGCGGTACGGCCGGTGGCGACCGGCCGGCCACCGGCGTGATCGTCTTGCCGGGCGCTAACATTGCCGCGCTCGCGGGCCGTCCATAGGGGAACGGCCGCAGATGCCACAGGGTGAATATGACGAGATCGTTTCCGGCGTTGCGTGAGCCAGCGAGCACGGAGGCGCGCCATCGACGCCCCGTGCGACCAGCGGGCCCGGGAGCGTCGTCGATCCTGGCGCTCGATCCGTCCGGCGCCTCTCTGCGCCCGCTCCTCGTCGACAGGGGTGGCGCCGAGGTCACCACGAGCGTCGAGGTCTTCTGCCTGGGGTTCCGCGCTCGCGTCGCCCGACGCTGTGATCCTCGCGACGCCGGCGGTGTGGACGAGGTCTGCTCGACGCTGTGGCGCTCGCGCACCCAGGCGCTCCCGCCGCCGGGACTGGTCGCCGTGTGCGAGCGCATCGGCGGCAACGACGCGCGCTCGCTGCTGGCCGCGGGAGCGCAGGGGCTGGTCGTCGAGTCGCGACGCCGACCAGACGCTGTGGCCGACCCTGCAGGCCGTGGCCGCGGGGCAGATGTGCGTGCCGCAGCGCCACGCCAGTCGCGCCGAGAGACCCGGCCTGTCGACCCGCGAGAAGCAGGTCATCGGCCTGGTGGCGCTCGGCTTCAGCAACGGAGAGATCGCCGACCGCCTGTTCCTGGCCGAGAGCACCGTCAAGAGCCACCTTTCCTCGTCCTTCGCCAAGCTCGGGCGTGCGCTCGCGACACGAGGCGGTCGAGTTGATCGTCGATCCGGCCTTCGGCCTGGCCAACGGGATCATGTCCCTGGGAGCCGAGCCGATCGAGGTGTTCCGGGCCTCGAGCGCGGTGCGGCGGTGACCCCGGCGGCCGCCGTCGGGTTTCGCCGACCGGCTGTACGCCCGCCGGGATGCGCTTTAGAATTCGGTGCCCCGGCCGAGACATGAGGTCAGGGCGGAACTCACCAGTGCTTCGCACGGAGTCATGATCAGCCGACTTGATGAACATCAACGCGCGTTGCTGCAGGCGCGCGCGCGGATCCCGCAGCACGTCGTCTACCGCGAGTTCCCGGTCGAGACCGTGATCCTCAACCTGCAGACCGAGACGTACCACGGCCTGAACCCGACCGCCGGCCAGATGCTGGTCGCGCTGGACCGCGTCGGCCACCGTGGAGGACGCCGTGGCGGTGATCGCCGAGCGATTCTCGCGCTCCAGCGAGGACATCCAGGTCGACATCTGCGACCTCTGCGAGCAACTGCTCGAGCGCGGCCTGCTCGAGCTCGTCGAGCATCTGAGTGCCCCGTCAGTAGGTTCGCTGCATCGAGGCACGTCGAGCGCGTCGAGTCCGCAGTCCATGTACATCCAGTACACGTCGGATTCTGCGTCCTCGCCAGGCATCCCCCAGCGGCCCTCTCGGTGCAACCCATCCTACCCGACGCGATACTAGCCGACGGCGCCCGGTGCCTCACCGGTGACCTCGTTCGCATGCGCGCGAGCCGGCCCGGGGCCGCGGCGCGCGTCTCGGTCCGCTCGATCTCAGGTCGCGGCCGGCGAGCGGGTCGCCCTGACCGGCGCCAACGGCTCAGGCAAGTCGACGCTGCTGCGCTGCGTGGCCGGCACCGTCGGCCCCCCGAGCGGCACGATCCGGATCGATGGCATCTGGCGGGCACGACGCCGCCAAGCGCGGCGTGGGTGTCTCGTTCTCCCAGGAGCGCTCGTTCTACCTGCGGCTCACCGGGATCCAGAACCTGCTCACCTTCGCTCGGCTGCGACTGCCCGTGGCCGAGGCGCGGACGGCCGTCGCGCGCGTGATCGGCGAGCTCGAGCTCGAGACATCGCCGTCGCGCCGCGTCGACCGCTGCTCGACCGGCATGGTCCAGCAGCTGGCTATCGCCCGGGCCCTGCTGGGCGACCCGCTCCTGCTGCTGCTCGACGAGCCGACCCGCTCGCTCGACGAGGACGCCATGGCACGGTTGTGGCGGGCGGTCGACGCCCGCCCGGACTGCGCGCTTGTCATCGCCACCCACCGCCCCGAGGACATCGAGCGCTGTGAGCATCGCGTCGCCCTCTCCGCGGACTGATCCGCGCCCGGCGTCGCGGCGACGGCCGCCGGCGGCGCCGCCGTCTGGGCGCTGATCGTCCGCGACTGGCGGGTGACGCGCTCCTACCGCACGGCGCTGTTGAGGACCTCGCCTTCGGCTTCATCAACCTCGTCGTCTACCACTTCATCTCGCAGACGCTGCGGCCCCGGGTCGGCCATCGGCCTCGACGCGCGCGCCCACCTACTTCGCGTTCGCGGCCGTCGGCGTGGCCCTGTCGGTGGTGCTGCAGGCGTCCATCGCCGGGCTGTCCCGGCGGGTGCGCGAGGAGCAGCTCACGGGAACGCTCGAGACCCTGCTGGCCCAGCCGATCACGGCGGTCGATCTCGCCTTCGGCCTGGCCGGATTTCCCGTTCCTGTTCGCGCTGGCGCGGGCGTTCGCCTACCTGCTGCTGGCCGGCGCCTTCCTCGGGCTGAGCTTCGCGCACGTCCACGGATTGGCCTGGGGCTGGTCGTGTCCTTCGCGGTCTCGGGGCTCGCCTTCGCGGGGATCGGCATCATCCTGGCGGCGCTGGTGATCGTGTTCAAGCGGGCCGAAGTCGCTCGGCCGCTTTGGCACCGTCGGGCTTAGCCTGCTGGGCGGCGCGTTTTCCCGATCGTTGTCGCTGCCCCACTGGCTCCAGCCGCTGGCCACGGTCGTGCCGACCCGCTTCGCCTTCAACGCCGTCCGCGCCGCGCTGTTCGGCGTCGGCGACTGGGTCGGGCCGACCCTCGCGCTGCTGGGCATCGGGGTCGGCTGATGGCCCTGTCGCTGGTGCTGTTCGCCGCCGCGCTGCGCCTCGTGGTCCGCCAGGGCACGGTGAGCCAGTACTGAGCGCCTCCGAGCCGCGCCCGTCCGCCTACGGCCTGACGCTCGAGGGGGTCGCTCCGTCGCCGTGGCTGGCGCTGACCCAGGTCGACGGCTGGCCGCGCGTCCGGCTGGGGACGCGTGTCGACCCCGGCGCCTACGCCTCGCGCATCGACGAGAACACCGCCACGGTGGCCGTTCCGTCCGGCCACCTGGTCCTCGATCGCCGCCGGGCGACGATCGAGGTCGTGCATGCCGAGCGCGATCCGGTGGTGGCCGAGATCGTCCACCCCTTCCTGTGGCCGGCGGCGGCGGTGTTCGCGCGCTGGCGGGGCCTTGAGACGCTCCATGCCGGAGCGTTCGCCCTTCCCGGGCACCCCGGCGCGTGGGTGGTCATGGGGGAGAGCGGCGGGGGCAAGAGCTCCCTGTTGGGGGCGCTGTTCCTGGCCGGCTGCGAGGTGCTGGTCGACGATCTCGTCGTGCTCGACGGAGGCGACTGCTTCGCCGGGCCGCGGTGTGTCGATCTCAAGCTCGACGCCGCACGATCGATGGGCGTCGAGGACCGCACGACCGTGGTCAGGGCGTCGCAGCGCCGGCGGCTGACCCTTGCGCCGGTTGGTGGCCGCCGGCCCGTCGCCGGCTTCGTCGTCCTGGGCTGGGGCGAGCGGATCGCCGTCGACCGGCTCTCGCCGAGCGCCGGTTTCGCCACCCTGGCGGTCCATCGGCGGGTGGGGGCCCTCGGTGCCGAGCACCCGCATCTCCTCGAGCTGGCCGGCCTGCCGATGCTCGCGCTGCGCCGGCCGCGCGCGTGGGCCGCTGCCGGCGACGTGGTGTCCGCGCTCACCGAGGCGATCGGCGGCTGCAGCTTATGAACAACTTCGGGGGCATCACCCTGCCATATGCGGGAGATGTCCTACTTTTTTCCATCGCAAAGCTGTGCATGAATGGCTAAATTCCCGGCACGGGGTCCCGGGCAGGTGTTAGATACGGGACCCGAAACTTGCTCAAGGAGGTGCCAGATGGGGCGCAGGATCGCGGTCGCTGTGGCGATCGCCGCTTTGCCTCTGATTGCCGCGACCACGCCGGCAGTCGCCAAGAGTTCGAAGCGGACGCTGACGATGTCGACGCAGACGCGTCACGCTCAGAAGCTCAGGCCCGGAACGCGGCTGCCGTCCGTCGTCCCGAGCGACTTCGACACCGTGCAGTACGACGGCTACCGGGCTGAGTGCACCGCCCCCACGGGCCCGAAGGGTCAGGGCCCGAACGGCCAGAACTTCCACAGCTCGAACACCGTCGACGTCAAGACGACGAGCAACGAGATGGTCGAGAACTGCAGCGCGAACCTCAAGCACACCTTCGGGCTCGACGGCAAGAAGATCGCCTATGACCACACGGCCGTCGTCTACGCGGTCGTGCAGTCCTGCCGCGCCTACGCACCCACGTCGGGGACGCTGTCGGCGCCCGGTGCGGGCACTCCGACCGTGGCGGGCACCGGCTTCACGGTCACCTATCCCACCGGGCTCTTCATCGAGACCTGCGTGGCCCCGCTGACCACCCCATGAGCATGAACAACGAGAAGACCCCCCACACGACGGACCCCGCTGCGCCGGTCGCCGAGTACGAGCGCCCGCGCGTGACGGATCTCGGCTCCCTGGCGGAGCTGACGCTCTCGAGCACGAGCGGCGTGCAGTCCGACGGACTGAACGGCGCGCCCGGCACCGGCGGCTCGTAGCCGTCACGACCCACGCGTGCGAATCCCGTCGAGCCGGCCCGGCTCGGCGGGATTTCGCGCTTATAATCAGCCCTCGCGGTGAGCCCCCGACCGCTCATTCCAGGACCCACGCCCGGTGGAGGTCGCGACGGGGGCGGTCCTGGGTGACGTGGGGTGCGCCCCCGGGGCCCGCGGCGGCGATCTCCGGGCGGCCGTCGAGGCCGCGGTGCGCCGCGCCCTGCGTCAGGCGCCCTGCGTCGTGGCGTTCTCCGGCGGGCGCGACTCCTCGATCGTGCTGGCGCTGGCGCTCGCCGTGGCCCGGCGGGAGGGGCTGCCGCTCCCGATCCCGATAACTCTCGAGTTCGACGGTGAAGGGACGCGGGAGAGCGACTGGCAGGAACGCGTCATCGCCCACCTCGAGGTGGACGAGTGGGTCCGCGTTCCCCTGGGCGAGGAGCTCGATCTGCTGGGGGATGTGGCGACGGCGGGACTGCGTCGCCACGGTCTGCTGTATCCGGCCAACGCTCATTTCATCGTCCCGCTGGCGTCGGCCGCCGCCGGCGGGAGCCTCCTCACCGGCCTGGCCGGCGACAGCGTCTTCGGAGAGTGGCCCTGGAACGACGTGGCCCGTTTGCTGGCTGGTCATCGCCGACCACGACCGCGCGACGCCCGCCGTGTCGTCCACTGGCTGGCGCCGGGTGGCGCCCGCGTCCTGCGATGTGCGGCCAGCGCGGACTGCCGCCGGCCGTGGCTGCACGGCGCCTTCGGCCGCCGGGCGACGCTCCGGCTGGCCCAGGAGGCGGCGCGGACGCCACGGACATGGCCGGGTCAGGTCCGCGCGGTCTGCGCCTCGCGGGCCTGGCGGCTGACCGAGCAGAACGTCTCCATCCTGGCCGCCGACCATGGCGCCGGCGCTCACGCCCCGTTTCTCGATCCGGCCGTCCTGGAGGCGCTGGCGGTCAGCGGCGGGCGCTGGGGCTGGGGGAACCGCACTGCCACGCTCAAGGCGCTGTTCAGCGATCTGCTCCCCGACTGGATCCTCGAGCGGACCTCCAAGGCGGAATTCAGCCAGCCGTTCTTCTCGGCGAACACGCGACGGTTCGCCCGCGCGTGGGATGGGCGAACCGGCGTCGACGAGACCGCCATCGACGGCGAGGTCCTGCGGGCCACCTGGCTCGCCGACCGGCCCAATTTCCAGTCCTCTACCCTCCTGCAGGCGACGTGGCTGGCCGTGGAGGCCCACGACCGAGCCTCCTCGAGACCGTCATCGGATCACGCGCCGTGAGCACGAGCACCATCCCCGCGCCATCACCTGCCGGCCAGCGTCTCACCGGCCGCGCCCGCGGCCGGCTCGTGGTCGAGATCCTGATCGCCTACCGGCAGGTCCGGCGAGACATGAAGCACCACCGGCTGCCCGAGACGGTCGACCGGCTGCGGCGCGCCCCGACCTCGCCGCGCCCACGCCCACTTCCCGATCCGCACTCGCAGGGCCGGCGGCTGGGCCATGTCGTGACCCGTACGCTCGCGCTCGTTCCCGCGCGCACGGCCTGCCTGACCCGCTCGCTCGTGCTGCTGCGGCTGCTGGCCGCGCGGGGCGTCAGCGCCAGCCTGGTCATCGCGGCGGCCCCCAGCGAGACCAAGCCGCTCGACGCCCACGCCTGGGTCGAGCTGGACGGGCGCCCGCTGCTGGCGCCCGAACCCGCGTTTGGCAGGCTGCTCACCCTCTGAGTGGGGCAAGCCCGGTCAGCGGGGGTCCGACACGGCCGCCCGCGGGTCCGCCGGATCGTCGCCGGCGCTCTCGGGACGCAGGTGAGGCTCATCGCCGGGGGGAAGAGCCGGATGACGTCGCCGACTCGGGCAGGTTGTGCCGGGCGCGGACGAGGTACAGCGGCCGGCCCTTGACCTCATCGTAGATGCGGCCGACGTACTCGCCGATGATCCCGATGGCGATCAGCTCGATCCCGCCCAGGAGGAGCACGAGGATCGTCAGCGCGCTGAAGCCCGGCAGGTAGGAACCGAGGATCCGCAGCACGACGACGATCGGGATGGCGATGAAGGCGAGGGTCGAGATGACGAATCCGAGCAGCGTGGCCAGCTGCAGAGGGCGGTGCGAGAAGGAGGAGATCGCGTCCAGCGAGAAGCGCAGCATCTTCGACAGCGTGTACTTCGTCTCCCCGGCATAGCGGGGATCGCGGCGGTAGGGAACGGCCGCCTGGGTGTAGCCGACCCACACCGTCATGCCGCGCAGGAAGCGGTTGCGCTCGCGCATCGAGAGCAGGGCGTCGAGCGGGCGGCGGTCCAGGAGCCGGAAGTCGCCGGAGTTGCTCTGCAGCTCGACCTGGGCGAGCTTGTCGAACAACTTGTAGAACCACCGGGCGGTGCTCAGCTTGAAGCGCGACTCGCCCTGGCGGTGCTCGCGCACGGCGTAGATGACGTCACAGCCGGCGCGCCAGTGATCGAGCATCGTGGTGATCAGCTCCGGCGGGTCCTGGAGGTCGGCGTCCATCATGACCACGGCGTCGCCCCGGGCGTGGTCGAGTCCCGCGGTGAGGGCCGTCTGGTGGCCGAAGTTGCGCGACAGGAAGACCACGCGGACGCGCGGGTCCGTCGCCGCCAGGTGGGCGAGGCGCAACGGCGTGCCATCCGTCGAGCCGTCGTCGACGAGCACCAACTCGAAGGGGATGCCGTCCAGGGCCGCGCAGGTTCGCGTGTGGAACTCGTCGACGAGCGCCTCCTCGTTGAAGACGGGAGCCACGACGCTCAGCAACGCGAGCGCGCGGGGGCCGTCAGCCGGAGCTGGGGGCGGGGCGCTCATCGTGTCCATCCTACGGCCACCGCCCGCAATTCCCTACAGGACGTGGTGCGGGATGTAGCCGAGCAGCTGGATGCCCTGGACGATCCCCGTCATCACGACCGCCACCACCCACAGCCGGCGATCCCGAGCCAGCGCGACCAGCGGCAGCATCCAGGCGACATACCACGGCAGCAGCGAGCTCGACGCGATGAGCAGGGCGATGGTCGACCAGGCGGCCGCGTCGATCCAGTCAGTGGCCCGGCGCCACACCCGCCACACCAGCCACGCCGACACGATGACGAAGGCGGCGGCGAGCACATAGCTGGTGATGTGGCCGACGGTGACCAGGCCCAGGCGGGTCGAGATGGCGCCGGGAATGCTCTTCCAGTCACCCTCGCTCTGGCCTGAGCGCACCGTGGCCAGCAGATGGAACGCCCCCGAGCCGAACACCGCGAAGCTCAGCGCCGCGACGGCCACGAATCCGGCGCCGGCGCCGGCGAGCAGATCGCGCCGTTCCCGGGCCCGGGTGCGGCCGTCGTCGGCGACGATGAACGGCAACAGCAGTCCGGCCGTCAGCTTGACGCCGATCGCCACCACCGTCAGCGCGCCCGCGCTGCGGTGACGGCCGGCGAGCACCGCGTAGATGGCGCCGGCCATCGCCAGCAGCATCAGCAGGTCGTTGTGGCCGCCCCCGACCCCGTAGAGGACGAGCAGGGGGTTGAGCCCGACAAGCGCCACCGATCGAACCGGATCGAGATCGCGCAGGCGCGCGCA
Organism: uncultured Solirubrobacteraceae bacterium; assembly: GCA_963800545.1. Classification (GTDB taxonomy): domain Bacteria; phylum Actinomycetota; class Thermoleophilia; order Solirubrobacterales; family Solirubrobacteraceae; genus Palsa-465. The sequence continues at coordinate 53,221 of CAWDBJ010000001.1, read as the reverse complement.
GCGCCATACGACGGCCACGAGCGCCAGGCTGGCCACCACGGCGATCCCCTTGTAGGCGAAGACGCTGACCGCGATCGAGACGGTGGCCAGCAGATAGCTGAACGCCGTGAACACCGGCCCGTAGACGCTCGGGGTGGAGACCCACTTGGCGCCGATGTAGGGGTACAGGTGGTCCAGGGCGATCGCGTGCGGGCCGTTGAGGTAGGGGTTGTAGACATACACCGACCCAAGGCGCGCGTATGCCTGATAGCTGAAGACGTCAGTGGAGACGAGCGGCGGCCCCAGGACGACCAGCAGATGCAGGACGACGATCACGCTGACGACGGCCCGCGCCGACAGCCGCGTCGAGAAGGCGACGACACAGGCGTAGGAGACGAACAGCAGCGAGAGCGCCGCGATCGCCCCCCCGACGTGCAGGTTCAGTCCGGTGAATCCGAACGCCCCCGCCAGGGCGGGGGGCACCGGCCGGATCGTCTCGGGCAGCAGTGACTCCGTGTGGGCGGCAGCGACGGAGATCAGGCCGGCGGTGACCAGCACCCCCGCGAGCGCGACCAGGCCGCGCCGGCTGCTCGCGCTCGCCGGGGCCCGGGAGGGGCCGGGCGCCGACGCCGGCGACCGGATCTCCGGGGGGACCGGGAAGCGGGGCGGGGCCTCGACGGACATCTCGGTCGAGGATGCCGCGATCTGCTCGGAGGATCGTGTGAACGCGGTTGGAGTCGGGTTAGGAGAGGTCACGGCGGCGGCTGATTTCTACCCGCCCGGGCCAGCGCAGAAGCGGCATCGCGGCGGATCCTCGGAACCAGCAGCATCGCCTCCAGGGCGATCCGGGCCGACATCTTGGACTTCCCGGCGGTGCGATCGGCGAACACGATCGGGACCTCGCGCACGGTGAACCCGGCCAGCACTGCCCGGTAGGTGACCTCGATCTGGAAGACGTAGCCCTCAGCGCGGACGCTCGGGAGGTCGATGGCCTCCAGCACCCGCCGGTGGATGCACTTGAAGCCGCCGGTGAGATCATGCACGCCGACCCCCAGCACCGCGCGGGCGTAGACGCCGCCGCCGCGGCTGACCAGCTGCCGCACCACGCCCCAGTCGCGCACGCCGCCGCCGGCGACGTAGCGCGAGCCGAGCACCAGGTCAGCGCTGCCCGCCGCCTCGAGCATCGCCGGCAGGTAGCGGGGATCATGCGAGAAGTCGGCGTCCATCTCGATCACCATCTCCGCCCCCTGGTCAAGCGCCTGGTCAAAGCCCGCCAGGTAGGCCTGACCGAGGCCCGCCTTCCCGGGCCGGTGGAGCACCTCGAGATCCTCAAGCGAGGTGGCCAGCGAATCGGCGATCGCCCCCGTGCCGTCCGGGGAGTTGTCGTCGACGACGAGGATCCGGAAGTCGCCCGCGGCGACGCGGAGCAGCTCCGCACGGGCGGCGGTGACGATCCGCTCCAGGTTGACGGCCTCGTTGTAGGTGGGGATGATCAACCAGATGGCCGCCGGCACGGACGCAGCGTAGAGGGCCCGCGGGCGTCGCGCCGGGGCATCGAGCGCCATCATGAGGCAGGGGATCCCTGTCCTCGTCGCGTACCTGTGCTCATGGCAAACGGTCCAACCACTCCCACGCCACCCACCGCGCCCGCCGGACCGGCCGAGGGCGCCACTCAGGGCGGCCGGCCCCCGCGGGGTCCGGGCGAGCGTCCACCGCTGGCCGCCCATCACCGCCGCCGCCGGGCGGCCGCGCTGGCGATGGTCGCCGCGCTGGCGCTCATCGTGGGTGTGGTCCTGGGGGCCGGGTCGGGGGGAGCGTCCCGCCACCCGCCGAAGGTCGCCGCCACGAGCAGCTACCTGCACCGGATCAAGACGCTGGCCGGCAACGGCGCCGGCTCGTTCGCGGTGGCCGAGCGGGCCGCCGAGAACGCCGCCATCACCAAGACGCTCAGCTACACGCCCTACGTGCGCGTCGCCGGCACTCAGCACAAGGAGGTCGCGCTGACCTTTGACGACGGCCCCGGTCCCTACACGCCGCAGATCGTCTCCGCCCTGGAGCGCCTGCACGCTCCGGCGACCTTCTTCGAGGTGGGGGTCGAGGAGAGGTACTTCAGTGGCTCGACGGCCAAGATCGTGGCCCGCGGCTACCCGATCGGCGACCACACGCAGAACCACCAGAACATGGGAAAGCTGGCGCCCAAACAGCAGCAATCCCAGCTGCTGCAGGAGACGACCGCCATCGGTGCCGAGGGGGCCCCCTTCCCGCGGATGTTCCGCCCGCCCTACGGGCTGTGGGACAACGGGACGCTGAGAGTGCTCAAGAAGTACCGGATGCTCATGGTGCTGTGGACCGTGGACACCGGCGACTACGAGCTCCCGGGCGTGCCCGCGATCGTCACCGCCGCGGTCAAGGGCGCCCGCCCCGGCGCCATCATCCTCCTGCACGACGCCGGCGGAGACCGGTCACAGACGGTGGCGGCCTTGCCCAGGATCATCCGCCAGCTGCGCCGGAAGGGCTACCGGCTGGTCACCGTGCCGCGGCTGCTGCTCGACAACCCCGCGCCGCGACACCAGAACGTCTATCTGCTGTCGGGCTCGGGCTGAGCCGGCGGCGCTGTCGTCAGCGGCGCTGGTAGGCGACCCGGTTCCAGCTGGGCTCGGGGGCCAGCTCGATCGGCTCGCCGCCTCGGTCGGGCTGGACATAGACGAAGGCCGAGGCGTCCTCGTTGAAGGCGACGTCCAGCTCACCCTCCTTGACGCGCTGGTCGAGCCACGCCCCACGGAAGATGAGGCGTCGCAGCCAGTGGACGAGCGAGCGCTCTGACGGTCCGACGAGCTCCGGCCAGCACTCGTTGACGTGCTCGCCGAGCGCCGAGGCGGGATCTGTCACCTCGCCGTTGACGACGAGATTGATCAGGTCCTCGGCCTCGTCCTCCTCGACCGCGCCGCCCAGGAAGCCGAGCTTGCGCGCCGCCTGCTCGCAGCGCTCGCGGAAGTCGCGCTCGTTGAAGGTGAAGCGCAGCTCTCCGTATTCGAGGACGAAGTCGTCTCCCGAGCTGTAGTTCCCGCGGCGGTACATAGGCGTCGGCATCATATGGGCGAATCCTGCTCCCGCGGGGGCCTGAATGTGATTTTGCAGGGGGGGAACCAGCGGCTCTCGCCGGCTCTTACCTATATGCACTCACGTTCCACACCGACGGTGCTGATCGTAGAGGACCACCTCCCGACGCGCCGCTTTCTCGCCGACAACCTGTCCGCCGACGGCTACCTCACGCTCGAGGCCGACTCCGCCCTCGCCGGTCGCCAGCTGATGGCCGACGAGCGCCCGCAGCTGGTGATCCTCGATCTCGGCCTGCCCGACCGCGACGGCCTCGAGCTCCTGCGCGAGCTGCGCCAGGGCCCCACTGACGCGACCCCGCTGGACAGCCACCTCCCGGTCCTCGTCCTCAGTGGGCGGGCGACAGAGGTCGACCGTGTCCGCGGTTTCGAGCGTGGCTGTGACGACTATCTGACCAAGCCGTTCTCCTATGGAGAGCTGCGGGCCCGCCTGGCGGCGCTCCTGCGCCGCTGCACGATGGGGTCCGCCGTCGGCCGGATCCGAGTCGGGAGCCTCGAGCTCGATCCGCTGTCGCGCGAGACGTGGGTGCAGGGACAGCGCGTCGAGCTCTCCAAGAAGGAGTTCGCGTTGCTCCGCGCGCTCGCTGCGGCGCCGACGCGGACGTTCACGCGCGAGGAGCTGCTGCGCGACGTCTGGGGCTTTCGCTCGATGGGTCACACCCGGACGCTTGACTCGCACGCCTCCCGGCTGCGGCGCAAGCTGGCCGTCGGGCACACGGTGTTCGTGATCAACGTGTGGGGCATCGGTTACCGGCTCATCGACGGCGAGGCCCCGGCATGAGCTCGGCGGCCGCGCTCGGCGGGTGGGTGGCCGCGGCCCTGGCGGCGGCGTTGACGCTGGTCGTCCGCCGGGCGCTGGGAAGCCGGATGGAAGCGGTGGCCCGCGCCTGCCACGAGCTGCGCGGGCCGCTGACCGCCGCACGGCTGGGCCTGTCGCTCGGTGAGCGCTGCGGCGAGCTGACCGCCGAGCGGCTGCGGGCGATCGACACGGAGCTCGGCCGGGCGACCCTCGCCCTGGAGGATCTCAACGACGCCGGGCGGTCGGCGCCCCGCATGCGCGCCCTGGAGAGGATCGACCTGCAGGCGCTGCACGCCGACTGCGTCCACGCCGCCGACGGGCTGGCTGACGCGCTCGGGTCAACGGTGACGATGAGCTGGGAGGGCCCGCCGGTGATGGTGTGGGGCGACCGGCTGCGCCTGGCGCAGGCGCTGGGCAACCTCATCGCCAACGCCGTGGAGCATGGCGGCGGTGGCGTGCACGTCGGCGGGGTGGCCGGTGAGGACGCCGTGCGGATCGAGATCTCCGACGAGGGGGCGGGCCTGCCGGCGCCGGTGGCCGAGCTCATCCGCCGGCCCGGGCGGGGGAGGGGCGCCCGCGGACGGGGGCTGGCGATCGCCGCCGGGATCGTCGAGGCGCACGGCGGCCGGGTGGCCACGGCTCCCTCGGCGCGGGGCGCATGCGTCGTGCTCGAGCTCCCGCTGGCGCCACAATCCTGACTGCCAGCCGGGCCCGGGGTCGCGAGGCGGTCCGGCCCCGGCGGAGGGTCCTCACGCCGGGAGAGCCCGAGGCACACCCTCCGGACGGAAGCCACCCCGGAGATGCAGGTTCGCATGCAGGTGGGCGATCCGCAGGCGATCGTGCAGCCGCCACCCGTCCCCGCCGACGGAGCCTCCCACCGCGTCCCACCCTGTGAAGACGGCGGTTTTCGGCGCTGAAAGGGCCGGCGAGACGACTAGGTGGGGCAACCGGTGGGAATTAGGTTGCATTGTGGGAGACAGTGGGTTACTGTGGGCGCCGCTTCCGAGACCCGGGTGGCAGGGCTCCTCCCACCCAGCCACCCGGGTTTTGAAGCAGTCCGAGCCAGTCCATGGATTCCCTTGACCTTTCGCGGCACCTTCGAACACGCGCTCGACGCGAAGCACCGGCTCACCATCCCGGCGAAGTTCCGGGGGGCGCTGGCCAACGGGGTCGTGCTCGCGGCGACTCACGAGACCGAGCCGGGCTCTCCCCGGACGGTCGGCATCTGGACGCCCGAGGGCTACGACGCCTACACGACGCAGACCCTGAGCGGCCTCAATCCGGCGTCGCCGAAGGCCCGCGAGCTCAAGCGCTTCTTCTTCAACGCCTCTCTTGACACCGAGCTCGACTCCGCCAACCGCGTGATGATCCCCCCGAACCTGATGCGCTACGCGGACCTCGAGAAGGAGGTCGTGGTCACCGGGTCAGGCGAATGCCTGGAAGTGTGGGATCGCGACCGCTACCAGCAGAACTTCGAGGAAGTGCTGACCCGGATCCCCGAACTCGCAGCGAGCCTTGGCGACACTGCTTGACATGACCAGGACGCACATCCCGGTTCTCGCCGGCGAGCTGATCGAGGCCCTCGATCCGCGCCCTGGCGAGATCGCGGTCGACTGCACCGTCGGCGGCGGGGGTCACGCCCGGCTGCTCGCCGAGCGACTGGGGCCGGCGGGGACGCTGATCGGGGTCGATCGCGATCCGACTGCCGAGGAGCGGTTCGCGGCGCTCGCCGCCGAGGTGCCCTGCCAGACGCGCTTCATCCGAGCCGACTTCGTCACCGCCCTCACGGACCTGGTCGACGAGCGCCTGCGGGCCGATCTCGTCTACCTCGATCTCGGCATGTCGTCGATGCAGGTCGACACCTGGGAGCGCGGCTTCTCCTACGCCTATGACGCGCCCCTCGACATGCGGATGGACCCCGAGCAGTCCCTGACCGCCGAGGAGATCGTCAACACCTGGGACGAGCGGCGGCTGGCCCGCCTGCTGCGGGAGTACGGCGAGGAGCGCTACGCCGGCCAGATCGGCCGCGCGATCGTGCGCGCCCGCAGCCGCGAAGAGCTCGCCACGACCCAGCAGCTCGTCGACACGATCAAGAGCGCGGTCCCGATTCCGGCGCAGTTCGCCGGCGGTCACCCGGCTAAGCGGACCTTCCAGGCCCTGCGGATCGCCGTCAACGACGAGCTGACCCAGCTCGAGCACGCCCTGCCGGCGGCGTGGGAGCTGCTCGCTCCCGGCGGCCGGCTGGCCGCCATCTCCTTCCATTCCCTGGAGGACCGGATGGTCAAGCGCTTCTTGGCCGACCGGGCACGCGGCTGCGTGTGCCCGCCCGAGCTCCCCATCTGCGTCTGCGGGCATGAGCCCGAAGCCGAACTGATCACTCGTCGTGCCGTGGCTCCGACGCCGGGCGAAGTCGCCGCGAACCCCCGATCCAGGTCCGCGCATCTGCGCGCCGCCCGCAAGCTGGAGGTCGACACCCCATGACGCCCACCGCGCTCACCCCTGCCGGCCGGGGGACCCGGTCAAAGTCGCGCCAGAGCCGACCGAGCCGTCCGCCGGGCGTTTCGCGGACGCCCGCCGCTCGGACCGACGGTGCCCGAACCGCGATCACGGGGGCCCGCCAGGCCGCCCAGGGCGCGCGAACGGCCGCGCAGGGCGCCCGGTCGACCGTCCAGGGCGCGCGTACGGCCGCCGAGGGCGCGCGGACGACCGTCCGCGGGACACGCGCGGCGCTCGACGGGGCGCGCACCATGGCCGCGGGCGCGCGTCAGGCGGCGACCGCCGGCTCCCGCCCCAGCGCCTCGCTTCCCGCCGGCGGCCGCGCCGGCGGGCACCGGACGACGGTCAAGCGCTCCACGGTGCCGCACCGGCCGCGGCGGGTCTCGGGGCCGGCCGCACCCGCTCGCACCGCGCGCCCGCGCGTCCGCGCGACGCCGGCGCCCCGCCGCCCGCTGGGGGCGCGGTGTGTCGCCCACCTGCGCGCGCTGCCCGATCACGCGGTGCTCGACCGGATCATCCGCGGGCGCTACTGGATTCCGCTGCTCGGGCTGCTCCTGGTGGGCATCGTCGCCATGCAGGTCGAGGTGCTCAAGCTCAACGCCGGCATCGGGCGCTCGCTGGAGCGCACGACCAGCCTCCAGACCCGCAACGAGCAGCTGCGCCAGACGGTTGCGCAGGAGGCCGACGACCAGCGCATCGAGAGCCGGGCGGCCCACATGGGCATGGTCATGCCCCCGCCCGCGGCGATCCGCTTCCTCTCCCACGATCCCGTCGCCGACGTCTCCAAGGCGATCGCCGGCATCCACGTCCCCGATCCCACGGGCTTTCAGGCCGCGCAGGCCACCACCGCGGCGGCCGCGAGCCCCACGACAACCTCCGGGACGACCTCGGCCGTGATCCCCACCGCCGCCGACCCCACCGCCACGACCGCCGGCTGACCCGCCATGGCCGCGATCGACCGCCGCGTCGGCCTGCTGTTCCTGGGTTTCATGGTGCTGCTGGGGCTCGCGCTCATGCGAGCCACCTATCTCGGCGCGTTCAAGGCCGACTCCCTGCAGGAGGCGGCTTCGCACCAGCAGATCGTCCAGACGCAGATCCCGGCGACCCGCGGGGTGATCACGGACCGCGACGGCGTCCAGCTGGCGATCTCCGAGTCCGCGGCCGACGTGATCGCTGACCCGTTCCTCATCACCCGCAAGCTGGCCGCCGCTCAGAAGCTCGCGCCCGTGCTGCACCAGCCGATGCTGACCCTGCTGGCGCATCTGAGCCGGCACACCGGCTACATGCCGCTCGCCCGGCAGATCTCGACCGCGCAGGCCAAGCGGGTCGCCGCCCTGAAGATCGACGGGATCACCACCACGCCCGACACCAAGCGCATCTACCCGCGCAGTTGGGCGGCCTCCCAGGTTCTGGGTGGGGTCCACGCCGACGGCGGGGGGGCAGCGGCCTGGAGTACTACTACAACCCTCAGCTGACCGGGAGGGCCGGCGAGCGCAAGGTTGTCTTCGACGCCCGTGGCCAGCCGATCTCGATCGACCAAGCCAAGCCGATGCTGCCGGGCAACACGCTCAAGCTGACGCTGGATGCCGCGCTCCAGGATCAGGTCGAGCAGGTGCTGGCCGGGGTGGGGGCCCAGTACTCCCCCAGGGGCGCGACCGCCATCGCCATGGATCCCGAGACGGGCGCGATCCTCGCGCTCGCCAACTGGCCTCGGGTCAACGCCAATGATCCGAGCGGCGCGCCCGCCAGGGCGGGCCAGGATCAGGCGGTGCAGTTCAACTACGAGCCGGGCTCGACCTTCAAGGCGATCACCGTCGCCGGGGCGCTCCAGGACGGGGTGGTCAGCCCCACCACCCAGCTGAACATCCCCTCGGTCCTCCAGGTCGCCGATCGCCAGATCCACGACGCCGAATCCCATGGCGACGAGACGCTGTCCGTCGCCCAGGTGCTGCAGCGCTCCTCGAACATCGGCGCCGACGAGATCGGCGCCCGGCTCGGCTCGCACCGCTTCGCCTCCTGGGTCAAGCGCTTTGGCTTCGGATCGCAGACGGGCGTCGACCTGCCCGGCGAGCAGCAGGGGCTGGTGCTGCGGGCGTCCCAGTACTCCGGCTCCTCGATGGGCAACCTGCCGATGGGCCAGGGAGAGTCCGTCACGCCGATCCAGATGGCGACCGCCTACTCGGCGATCGCCAACGGCGGCATCCTGCGCGCCCCCCACATCGTCTCGTCCATCGGGGGCAAGGCCCAGCCGCTGCCCGCCGGCCATCGCGTCATCTCGGCGACGACCGCCGCCGAGATGCGCGAGATGCTGCGCGGCGTGCTCGGCGAGGGGGGAACAGCCTCCGGCGCCGACATCCCCGGCTACGACCTCGCCGGCAAGACGGGCACCGCCAACGTCGTCGTCGACGGCAAGTACTCCGACAGCGAGTACATCGCCTCGTTCATCGGCATGGTCCCGGCCTCGGATCCCAAGCTCGTGGTTGCCGTCGTGGTCAACGAGCCTCACGGCTCGATCTACGGCGGCTCGGTGGCCGCCCCGGCCTTTCAGAAGATCGTCGGCTGGGCGGTCCCCTACCTGGGGATCAACCCCGATCCCGCGCACGTCCGGCCCAACCCCTGACAGAGGCGCTCCCCCGGCCGGCCCCGAACGCCTGCGCCTCGGGTGCTACGCCGGCCGGGCCCCGAACGTCTGCGCCAGGCGTGCCAGCCGATCATCCCACTGACCGCCGACCTGCGCCATCCACCCGACCGCCTCCGAGAGCGGGGCCGGGGTGACGCGGTAGCGCACGTCGCGGCCGGAGCGCTCGCGCTCCAGCAGCCCCGCCCGCGAGAGGGAGGTCAGGTGCTTGGCCACGGCCTGCCGGGAGATCGGCAACTCGGCGGCCAGCTCGGTGGCGGTTGCGGGATCGGCCGACAGCCGGCTGAGTAGCCGCCGGCGCACCGGATCGGCCAGCGCCTCGAACACGGCGTCGGTGGCGTCCGTGGTCATCGCCTCACGCGGCCACCAGCGCCGGACCGAAGCGCTCGCCGCCCAGGCCGCCGACTGAGTCGTTGCCACCGCCGAGCGGAACCCCCACGAGATCGAGGACGTCGAGCGGCCGGCTCTCGACGACCCGCAGTCGGCTCCCGCCGGCGGTCCGGGTCAGTTCGAGGGCGACCCTGGACATGGCCCCGGCCTCGCCGTCGCCCGACTCCCACCAGAAGACGAGCCGGCCCGCCGAGCGCCGGCCGGGAGGCGAGACCTCCTCCACCCATCCGCTGCGCCGCTCGTCGCCGATACGGAAGCGGGCGTCCCCGCCGGGCCGCAGCTCGACCTCTGCCTCGTCGGCCAGCCACTGCTCCAGCCATGCCGCGTCGGTGAGCGCCTCCCAGGCGGCCTCGGGGGCGACGGGGAGCTCCACCTCGCGCTCGATCACATCAGTCATGCCGTGCCTCCTGTATGTGCAACTACTCAGTTGCGCGTCTGCTACGTTCTGTGCAACCAGCAAGTTGCACCTTATCAACCCTGACGGAGGTACCCATGGCACTCATCCCGATGGTCGTCGAGCAGACTGCCCGCGGCGAGCGCTCGTTCGACATCTACTCCCGGCTGCTCAACGACCGCGTCGTCTTCCTCGGTGGCGAGGTGGGGGAGGAGACGGCGAACCTGATCGTCGCTCAGCTCGTCCACCTCGAATCCGACGATCCCGACAAGGACATCCACCTGTACATCAACTCGCCCGGCGGCTCGATCTATGCCGGGATGGCGATCTACGACACGATGCAGTTCATCCGGCCCGACGTGCAGACCATCTGCTACGGGATCGCGATGTCGATGGGATCGCTGCTGCTCGCTGGAGGGGCACCCGGCAAGCGCATGGCGCTACCCAACAGCCGGATCCTCATCCACCAGCCGTCGGGCGGCTATCAGGGACAGAGCAGCGACGTCGAGATCCATGCCCGGGAGATCCTCGAGCTCCGCCGTCGGGTCGACGAGATCTACGCCAAGCACACCAACCAGTCCGTGGAGCGCGTCCATTCCGACATGGAGCGCGACCGCTACTTCACCGGCGAGGAAGCCGTCGCCTACGGCCTCGTCGACCGGGTGATCGATCAGCGCCAGCTCAGCGCCAACGGACGCGGTTTCGGCTAGACCCCTTCCTCCGAGTACCGCCACATCCGGGATCGAGCCTGACTATGATCGCGCTCCGGCGGCTCGATCCCGCCCAGGACTGGCCCGGTCAAACCGTACTGATACTGCCGGCGCAGCACTCGGGGGACAGCCTTGTCGACATCTGCAGTCAACAGCGGGCCACGGCGGTTGTCCCTCCTCTGCGCGCTGCTGCTCACCTGCGCGTGGGCGGTGACGGCGGGATCCGGCCGGGCCGCTGCGGCGGGGCTGTCCCCTGACAGCCTCGGCAGCAATGTCAAGATCTGGCAGATCGCCGGGCTGATCGCGCCGGCCAACCTGGGCGTGGGATCGGCGGCCGGGGTCGGCCTGGCCCGGGTGGAGGCCGACGAGGGGACCGATATGGACGGGGTCGTCCAGCTGGCTGGCCCGCGCCCACACCCGCCTGTACCCGAGCCTCGGGCTGCCGTGCCCGGCGGGCACGACGAACTGCACCTACGAGACCCAGATCCCGGCCGCCGCGGCGGCTGCCGGAGATGGCGCACTACGTCGCCGCCTTCGCCCAGCGCTACGGGCCCAAGGGCACGTTCTGGTCAGAGCATCCGCGGCTGCCCTACCTGCCGGTGACGAGCTTCGAGATCGGCAACGAACCGAACATCCGGATCATCTGGGTCCAGGACAACACGCATCTGCACTGGATCGACCCGTCGATTCCCGCCTGGCCGATATGGCCGCCTACGCCAAGGTGTACGAGGCGGCCCGCAGCGCCCTGCACGCGGTCGACCCCAGCGGCCAGGCGGTCGTCGGCGGACTGGCCGACAGCGCCAGCTATGGCGTCGACGTCAAGTCCGACGAGGATCTGCTCAGCGCGCTCCCGCGCGGCGAGGTCGACGCCGTGGGCTATCACCCGTGGGTCTATGACGTCGATGACGATCTGCTTCGGCCCGACACCGTCCAACTCCGTTACTGGATGAGCCAGCACGGCCTGGGTGATGTGCCGCTCGACGTCAACGAGTTCGGGGCGTGCGAGGCGACACCGCGCGCCGCAGACAACAGCGCCTGCCGGATCAGCCAGATCCAGCGCGCGCTGGGGTGCAGTCGCCGCCGACTACACGCGGTGGGCCCTCTGCATGCCCTGGCTGAAGGTCCACAGTGTCCAGGCGTTCTTCTGGGGCGCGACGCCCAGACCAGCGGGATCTCGTGGCTGCCGCTGTTCTCCCAGCTGGGAACCGAGACGGCCTACGGGCAGGATTTCCTCTACTTCGCCCAGTCGCTGACGACGCCCGGCTGTGGAGCCTCGGTCCCCGCCCATGCCTCTCTGCCGGTCAACACCTCCGCTCCCACGATCGGCGGGAGGTTCGCCAGCGGCGACCAGCTTACGGGCACCCCCGGCCGGTGGTCTGGCCGGCCGAAGCGGCGATCTACTACCAGTGGCGGCGCTGTGATCACGATGGGCAGGGCGTGCACGGCATCGCGGGGGCGACGAGCTCCGGGTACCAGCGACGCTGTCAAGACGTCGGTTCCACGTTCTCACTGGTGGTCACGGCGATCAACGGCGCGGCGGAGCGGTCGCCGCGAGGGACACGAGCCGCTGACGGCCCCGCCGGCCATCCCACCCCCGCCAAACCGCTGGCGGCCCCGAAACGTCTGCGCCGTCGGTTGTCGATGGCGCTGAGGATCATCCGCGTGACGCGTTCCGGCCACCGCCTGACGGTCAGAATCAGCCAGGTGCTCGGCTCGGGAAGGGTGACCGCGATGGTCACCCGCCCCGGCCGTCACCATCGCGCTCGGCGCCTGAGGCGTCGCGCCGTCAAGCGACACGGCCACAGTGCCACGACGACGTTCACCGGCACAGTGGGCGCCGGGCGGTGGATACTGACAGTGACCGGCAAGCCCGGGCACGGGTATCCCAGCCGATGCCGAAGCGACGACGTCGACTATCGGCAGCAATCGCCGCAAGCATTAGCCCATCGCTCCTGAACACCGTCCATGTGTCCAGGCGTGTCAAGGCGACCGCAGTCGCCGCCCGATACACGTCGGGTGCCCAATTCCACCATTCTCCGCACCGCTCGCCCGGACTGCCGGCGAGTCCTGCTCATCGCCCTGTCCACTCTCCTCGCCACCGTCGGGCTGGGTGCCGGTTTCACCGCCGCGGCAGCCCGCGCGACGGTGATCTCGCCTGAGGTGTTCGGCGTGAACGTCCGCACGATGTGGGTCAACAACAGCCTGCAACCCGCGAACCTGTCGGCTGCATCGCCCAGCGGCCTGGGCACGGTGCGCGATCCCGTCAACCAGGGCGATGCCAGCGATGCGATTGTCACCATGGCAGCGTCCGCGCATCTGCGTCTCTACCCCGAGATGGGACTTCCCAGCGCCGAGTCACCAGGTCCAGGCCGCCAGCGATATGGCACAGTTCGTCACGACCTTTGCCCAGCGTTACGGACCCAATGGCCCGTTCTGGTCCCAGCATCCCGAACTTCCCTACCTTCCGGTCGAGCGATTCGAGATCGGCAACGAGCCCAACATGCCGCTGCAGTGGGTGGCGGATACGACCCATCTCCACTGGTCTGACCCGGCCTCCTACGCACAGGTCTATGAGGCCGCGCGCGCCGCACTGCACCAGGTTGATCCGAGCGGCGTCGCCGTGGTCGGCGGCCTGGGGGACAGCGCGAGCTACGGGGTCGATGTCGCCCATGACGAGCAGTGGCTTGCGGCGTTGACGCCGGGCACCGTGGATGCGGTCGGCTATCACCCCTACACCTACGACATCGACGACTCTCTGATGCAGACCGACACCGCTGAGCTGCGCTCCTGGATGGACTCCCACGGCTTCGCCGGCATTCCGATCGATATCAACGAGTTCGACGCCTGCAACCCGACGGCCACGTCGACCAACAACGCTGAGTGTCAGCGAGGCCAGACCGCACAGCAGTGGGCCCAGGTCGTCACCGACTACACGCAGTGGGCCGTCTGCACCCCGTCACTGAACGTCCAGGACGTGCAGCCGTATGACTGGGGAGCCACGGACTACACGGACTCGGACGTGTGGATGGCGATGTACTCCTCCAATCAGACGCTCACCCCGCTCGGCGGAGCCTACCTGGGTGCAGCGAAGGCGCTGACCACCACCGGATGCCCGTCGCTTGGCGCCGCACGCACAGCGCTCCCCCGTCGATCGCGGGCAAGGCGGGGCAGGGCACGCAGCTGACCGCGCAGCCGGGCGTCTGGTCCGGCAGCCCGGCACCGACCTTCGCCTACCAGTGGCAGCGCTGCGACACCTCCGGCGCTTCGTGCGCCACCATCTCCGGCGCGACCTCGAGCGCCTACGCCGTTCAGACCGGTGACGTCGGCGCGACGGTGCGCTCGTGGTCACCGCCACGAACCCCAACGGATCGGCGTCGACCACCTCCGCGGCGACGGCCGTGGTGACCGCCCCGCCGGCGACGGTCACCGCCGGAGCGACCCCCGTCCGCCACGGCGAGCTCGGCCCCTGCCAAGACGCCGAGCGGCAACTGGCGCCAAGCCCACGACCTCGGGCAGCGCCAAGTCCACGGCGTCGGGCAGCGCCAAGTCCACGACGCCGAAGCGGCACAGGCGCCAAGTCCACGGCTCGGGCAGCGCCGGCGGTGGCGGTGGCCGTCCGTCCGCAACTGCCACATCGGCAGCCCTCAAGCTCGCGCGCACGCAACTGCGGGTCATCCGCGTGCGCCGCGTCGGTCATCGTCTCCGCGTCACCGTGGCCTTCGGCTCCGCCTGCCGAAGCTGCACGTGGTCGCCACCATGCCGCCACCGCCATCGCGTCGCTCTCCGCGTCCTCAAGCGCTCGCACGCGCAGCGGGCAGCGCACCTTCACGACGCGGCTCGCCGCCGGCCGCTGGAACCTGGTCGCCAGCGCGACCGTCACCCGCGGTCACGCCGTGCCCGAGCCGTGCGCCGCGCGGTCACCATCCGCGCCTGATCTGCTGAACCGCCACGCGGGGGACGGTCGGGTCCGGCGCTCAGATGCGCGCCAGCGCCACCAGGCAGGCGGAGATGAGCGGGATCTGGCCGAGCGTCTGCTCGTGCACCGCGATCTCTGCCTTCACGTCAAAGCCGGCGGTCTGGAGCATCCAACGGACGGCGAGCCGCCCGGCCAGCAGCGGCGGCACCGTCGCCGCCCATCGGCGGGATGAAGCGCAGGTACTCCGAGCGTTCCGGGTCTGAGCAGCATCAGCGTCTGAACAGGAGAGTGCCCTCCGGGGCGGCACAGCGGCCGCAGTTGACGCAGCAGCCCGAGCGGATCGGTGCAGCGATGCAGCACGCTGTCGCAGCAGACGATGTCGAACGGCGGGCCCGCGCCGGACCGTGGACGCCTGACGGCGCCCATTGCCGCGGGCGGACACCGCCGCCGAGGGTTCACCAGCCACGACATCAGCGCCCGCAGCGGCGAACACGGCGGCAGCGGTGCTTGACCGGTCGGCGATCACCAGGACGCGGCGGTCGGCCAGTGACCGAGAGCTGGCCGGCGATCTCCGACCAGCGCTCCTCCTCGCTTGGCTCGGCGCGCCGGTGACGGCGCGATCCGCCGTTGGCGGGGGCTGCCCGATCGCCCGAGCCTGGAAGGGGTCTCGGCGGGCAGCCGGTCGATCATCTCGGCCAGGGCAGCAAGCTCCTTCTTCACTGACTCGGTCATCGTGGGCAGTCTGTCAGGATCCCGGAGCCCGTCGCCGGTCGTCATTTCGGCGCGGTCTCGCGGCGAAGCGCAGGGGGCATCAATGGCTCACCCGGTGCTGAACAGGTGGGTGCGCTTGGGCGGAATCGGGGCCGAGTTGTAGGGCAGGCTCGTGCGGGCCACGGGCGACGGTCGCGCGGTAGGTGCCGTTGCCGGTCGCGCCGAAGCGCGCCTGGAAGACCCCGTCAGCCCCGCTACGCACGGCGGCGACGCGCATCCACCGCCCGTGGACGGAGCGCTGCACCACGACCGCGACACGACGGGTCACGGGCGCACGTCCCCACACGTATCCCCGGCCTCGCGCGACGGAGGCGATGACCGGGAACCCGAAGGCCGACATCATCTTCTTGGGCGCCCCGGTGACCGTCTCCAGCCCGCCGCCGGTCACGACCGTCGAACCGTTGTCGTACCTGCAGTGGATAGTCCTTGAGCGTGTACCAGGTGACCAGGCTCACCCCGGCGTGCCACATCTCGTACATGGAATAGGCGACATAGCGGGCTGCAGTGGCCGCTGAGTCGCCAACGGCCCGGTTGGGCGGATTGGTGTACCAGGCGAACTCGGTGACCCAGATCTTGTGGCGAATCGCGGGAAGCACCGTGCGGAGGCGATCGGCGGTGTGCACGAGGGTCGCGACCTTGGCCATGTCGGCGACGAGGATGTCGTCGTAGCGATAGGCGTGCTTGGTGGGCGTGGCCGCCAGCGAGTAGGGTGGTGGGCGAAGACGTCGAAGCGGGCCTTCTGACACCTGGGGATGCGGACGAACGCCGTACCGGACCGGCGCAGGCACATCAGCGCCGCGGCGAACTTCAGCGGCGCCATGAGCGCGGTGGCAGGAACGACACCGGTGCCAGACCGCCCATCACGATCGTGTTGTTGCGGTGGACCGCCGTGATCGCGGTGTAGGCGCCGTTGATGAGCGCCCGGTACTCGGCGACCAGGTTGGGGGCGGCCAGGTACCAGGGGAGGTTCTCCTCGTTCCAGATCTCCCACTGGCTGACGCGCGGCAGGCGGGCGCCCGGAGGCGTCAGTGAAGGTGCCGCTGTAGCGCATGGCCGCCGCACGGGCAAATGCGCTGAACTCCGCCACCTGGGGATCCCAGGCGCCCGGCAGGATTGACGGACTGGTCGGGCCGGTGCGGTCCCTGCGCCCACGCCGGGGCGCTGTAGAGGTTGAGCAGCACCTGTCTGTGCTGGGCGACGGCCGCCCGAACGGCCGCGTCCACCGGCGCCCCACTGATAGTGCGGAGTCTGCCGGGTCGCCGGCGTGAAAGCCGCTCGGCCGGGTGGCGGTGTCGGGCGCCACCGCCGACCAGTGGACGCTGATGCGCACCGACGAGATGGCCTCGGTCCGCATCGTCGCGTCCGTGTTGCGGGCGCTGGGGGCGGCGCCCGGCTGACCGATGCTCTGGTCCTGCAGCCCGAGGGTGAAGGCGGTCGCGGCCTTCGGAGCGAGCACGGCGGCGCCGGCGAGGAGGACGAGCGCGGCGCATAGCCCGTGCGCCCATGCCCGGACGCGCGCGCCTCGCCCACCGCCCCTGATCAGTTCCGCAGACATGACAACGATCCTTCGTGCCGTGGTTGCCGGACGGGTGATGATAGTGCGACGAACATCCGTCCTTCGCCGCCAGGGGATCCAGAGGATCGGCTAATATCCTTTTTTTGCGGGACCAGATCCAGGGAGGCGGCCGCGCGCACCGCCGTCGACTCGCAGCGCCAGGGCACGGCTCGCCCGGATGGCTTTCAGTGATGGAAACGACTGCTGACGCACAAGGGGACGGACGCTGCTCGGTCCTCGACCGAGCATCCGCGATGCTGGCTGAACGGGGCTCCCCGATGAGCCGGGCCGGAACCGCTGCCGCGGAGGCCGCCGAGCCGCCGGCGGACGCGCCCCTGCCGCTGACCCCGGCGCCGCTGCAGGTCAGCCTGATGGGCCTCCCACTCGACGTCTACACCGAATCGACCCTGATCGGCCGGCTGATCAGCGATTCGCTGCACGGGCGCGGGGGCTACGTGGTCACACCGAACCTCGACCACCTGCGCAAGGTCACGCGCAGCCCGCGACTGATGGAGCTCGCGCGTGACGCCGAGGTGCGCGTGGCCGACGGCATGCCGCTGCTGTGGGCGAGCCGCCTTCAGGGAACCCCGCTGCCGGAGCGGGTCACCGGCTCAGACCTCATCTTCTCGCTGTCCAAGGCCCTGGCGGCCGCCGGCCGGAGCGTCTTCCTGCTGGGCGGCAACCCCGGAACCGCGGAGGCGACGGCCGCGATCCTCCGTGAGCAGGCGGACGGCCTCCGGGTCGTCGGCACGTATTGCCCGCCCCATGGTTTCGAAGACGACGAGGCCGAGATGGCCCGGATCAAGGCGGCGCTCGTCGCCGCCTCCCCCGACTTCGTGTTCGTCGGCCTGCCCTTCGGTAAGGCGACCGAGCTGGTGGCGGTCGTTCGCCGCGCCCTGCCCGACGCCTGGTTTCTCGGCGTCGGGATCGCCTTCAGCTTCGTCTGCGGTGAGGTCCGGCGCGCCCCTGCGGGGTGGCAGCGGGCGGGGCTCGAATGGCTGTTCCGGCTCATGCAGGAGCCGCGTCGCCTCGGCCGGCGCTATCTGTTCGAGGGCCTGCCGTTCGCGCTGCGGCTGATGTGGGTCTCGTTCGGCAAGCGCCGGGATGGACGTCTCAGGGACGTCCCCGAGACGGCCTACTCCGGGCCTGAAGGCTGAGATAACCATCGAGACAGGCGTCGAGCGAGAACCGCTCGACGGCGGCCCGGCGGGCCGCCAGGCCGTGGGTGACCAGCGTGGCCGGCTCGAGGTAGCCGGCCAAGGCGCGCTCCAGCGCGGGGGTGTCGCCGGGGGCCACCAGCCGGCCGCTGACGCCGTCGTCCACCAGGTCACCGAGGCCGCCGTTGCGGGTCACCACCGCCGGACGCCCGCAGGCCATCGCCTCCAGTGGCGACATCCCGAAGGACTCGACGAAGGTGTCGCTGGCGGCCACGCCGACATGGACGGAGCGCCAGAAGGCGGGCATGTCCGTCACCGTGGCCACGAACTCGATGGCGGCTGCGGCCCCCGTCCGCCGCGCGCGCTGCTCGAACTCGCCGCGCGCCGGTCCGTCGCCGGCGATGCGCAGCCGCACGTCGACGGAGCGGGCGAGCCGCGCCACCGCGTCGATCAGGCGATCCACGCCCTTGCCGGCGATGAGCCGTCCCGCGAAGCCGAAGACGACCGGCCCCGGGGCTATCCGGGCGAGCGCCGGGGCTGAAGCGCTCCGTGTCGACGCCGTTGGGGACGACGACGAGGCGCCGCCCATGGGGCGCGCGCAGCGATCGAGATCTCATGAAGGGCGAGACGGCGACCTCGGCGTCGACCGCCCGAGCGGCGAGCGCGCGATCGCCGTGGCGGGCCAACCGCCGGGCCGGCCCACTGGCCTCGTGACCGAACAGATCGCCGTGCTCGACGGCGACCAGCGTGCCGGCGTAGCCCCCGAGCCGCAGGCTCCAGGCCATGTAATCGACGCTCGCGCAGACCGTCAGGCGGGCGCCGGTGCCGGTGACGGCCTGGGCGTAGCCACGGGCGTGGCGGACGAGCTGGCGGCCGCGCGCCAGTCCGAGGCCGAGCGCGGGGACGCCGTAGGCTCGCACGCGCTCGATCATCGGCGCCGGATCACCGATGAACACCAGACTCGCCTCGTGACCGAGCTCCCGGGCGCGACGGGCCAGCTCGACGGCGAGGGACTCCGCGCCGCCGAGGGTTCCGTCCCACAGCACGAAGGCCAGCCGACAGCGCTCGCCGCGATCAGGGGGTGGTGCGGACACCGTCAGCGGCGCCGTGCGGACGCCGAGATCGCCTCACCGTACATCCGCCGGTAGAAGGCGGCGAGGGCCCGCGGGCTCCGCGTCTGCTCCCACAGCGCCCGCCCGGCATCACCGATCTGCCGGGCGGTGCCGGGCGCCGACAGCAGGGCCGCCAGCGCGGCCGCCAGCCCGGCGACGTCCTCGGGGGCGACGAGCTGGTCCTCGGAGACCGCGAGCTCGGCGACGCCGCCGACGCGCGAGGCGACGAACGGCCGGCCGGCGCCGATCGCCTCGGTGAGGATCATCGGCATCGCCTCGGCGCGGGAGGGAAGGACGATGACGCGGCTGGCCTCGATGAGGGCTCGCATCTCGTCGGCCGGTACGGGCGGGCGGACCTCGATGCCGGGCGTCTCGGGCACGGCGTAGTCGCCCGGCGGCCCGACGACCAGACAGCGCGCGTCACCGTGGAGGGCTCGCACCTGCGGCCAGGCGGCGACCAGCACGTCGACGCCCTTGCGGAGGCTGATCTCGCCGCCGAACAGGACAACCTTGCCCGTCTCCTCGATCGGCCGGGCCGGTTGCAACGCCGTGGGGTTGGGGGCGCGGAGAACGCGCTCTGAGCCCACCAGCGCCTGCAGCCCCCGTTCGGTGTCCTGGGAGAGGGCGATCACGCGGTCGGCCTGGCGAAGCACGGCGCGCACGGCCCGCGGCCGGCTGCGCGCGAAGGCGGCGTACTCGGCGCCGTGGACGGTGGCCACCGCCGGGTGGCCGAGGCGCGCCGCCAGCCACAGGAGGCTCCCCTCACGGGCGAATGATCCCCGCTCGGACAAGTGGACGTGCAGGACGACCCGCCGCCGGGAGCGGGCGATCCGCAGCACCGCCCGCAGCCACAGCCGCAGCGTCCCGGTGAAGCTGTCGGGCCGCCAGGTCGGCAGCGAGGCCGCCGCGTCACATCCGAGCCGCTCGGCCACCAGGACCTCGATGACCGCGGCCATCCCGCCCACGGACGCCGGATCCGGGCCGGCGTGCAGGACGGCGATGCCCGGCTCTGAGACGGTGGGCCTATCCGTGACGCTGTCGATTGAGATGGTTGCTCCTGGGGCCTGGGCGGTCGGCGGATTATCAAGGCTGGCGCTCGCTGCCGGAGCACCGGCAGCGGGCAGAGACGCCTGCTAGCGTCCGCCCCGATGAACGGAGGCCTGCTGCGGGGGCCGCTGCGGTCTGTGGTTCGGCACTACCCCCTGTACAGCGGGGGAGCCTCGCTCGTCCAGCGCGACCCCTTCCGGCGGCTGACGCCCGCCGGTCCCGTGGCCGCCGCCCGGCTGCGCGACGGCGCGCAGCTGCTCGTGCGCTCCGACGACTTCATCGGGCGCTCCATCCTGCTGACCGGCGACTATGACCCCAAGCTCACCTGGCTGTGCCGTCGGATTCTGCGCCCGGGCGACACCGTGCTGGACGTCGGCGCCAACCAGGGCGTGGTGACCGCGTACGCGGCGGGTCTCGTCGGGGCCGGTGGAACCGTCCACGCCTTCGAGCCCCAGCGCGACCTGGCCGCGCTGATCGAGCGTTCGATGGTGCTCAACGGCTATCGCCAGGTCACCGTTCACGCGATGGCGCTCTCGGCGGCCGACGAACGGCGTCCGCTCTACGGCCGGCCGGCCAGTTCGCCCACCGCGTCCCTGGAGGCGAGCGAGAGCGACGGCGCGGTCCTCGATGTCGTGCCGGTGCGCCGCGCCGGCGCCGTGTTCGCGGAGCTCGAACTGGGACCCATCCGCCTGCTCAAGCTGGACGTGGAGGGTCACGAGGAGCCCTTTCTGCGGGGGTGCCTGGAATACCTCGCGGACAATCCGCCTGCCGTGCTGGCCTTCGAATCGCATGGAGACGAGCCGTTTCGCCGTCGTCCGGTGGTCGCGATCCTGGCCGAGCTCGGCTACCGGTTCTTTCAGATTCCCAAGGCGCGGCTGTCGATGCGGCTCATGCCCCTCGACGGGGACCGGACCGGGCCCGGCTTCGACTACGTGGCGCTGGCGCGGCGCAGCGGCCTCGCCGCCCGGCTGACGTGACCGGCGCCGGCGCTCCCCGGATCCTGACGACGTTCCAGGACGTCGACTGGCCCCGGACTGACCGCGTCCTGCCGCCCCGCGACGCCCCGCGGCCGGTGGCGGCCGCGCGCGCGATCGTCGCCCGGGCCCCCGCCTACGACCTCGTGCTGCTCAACGGAGCGGTCTCGTTCGCGGAGCGCTACGACGAGATCCTCCTGGCCGGCGCCATCGCGCGTGCGGCGCCCCACGTACCCGTCGTCCTCGAGGGCTGCTACTGGGAGGAGGGCACCCGCGTCGTCGAGCGGCTGCTGGCGGGCGGCCGAAGCCGCGCGGTCGCCCACGATCCCCCGGCGCGCCGCGGTCGGCGCGCTCGCCCATGCGCTCGTCGCCTGGGTCCGGCGACCGTCCGTGCACTACATCGTGTTCGGCTCAGACGAGCGGCCGGTGTTCGCCGAGCCGCTGGTCGGTGCTCAGAGGATCGGGTGGCGGCGATCACCTACCACGGCCACGACTGGCCGCAGCGAGCCGAGACCGCCCGACCGCCGACGACGGGTTCGTGTTCGCCGGGCGGCGACTCGCTGCGCGACTACCGGCCGTTGCTGGCCGCGGCCGAGCACGTCGCCGCCGAGATCGTGATCGCGACGACCCTGGCGATGGGGTCAGTGCCGCACCAACGTGCGTCGCCGGCCCGCGCTCCGGAGGAGGAGTTCCGCCGGCTCGCCCGGCGGGCGGCGGTGCACGTCGTCCCGATGATCGCCGACCCGCCGCGGTCGGCCGGTCAGGCCAGCTACATCGACGCGCTCATGCTGGGCATCCCGGTGATCGTCACGGACGGCCTCGGGGTCCGCGACCACCTGCGCGACGGCGAGGATGCGCTGATCGTCGCGCCGGAGGACGCCCGCCGCGCCTGGCGCGGGCGATCAACGCCTGCCTCGCCGACGGCGACCTGCGCCGGCGGCTCGGGGAGGCCGGACGGGCCCGGGCACAGCGGGAGTTCACGCTCGAGGCGTTCCGCGCCCGCGAGTACGCGCTGCTGCAGTCGATCGGGAACGCTCGCCGGGCCGGGCCGCTCACGGCGCGGCCGTCGATCGGCATGAGCGATTCATGCCACGGGGAGCCGTCGGTCCTGATCACCCGCGCCGGAACCCCGCCGGCGGTCGCCCGCGCGGGGATGTCGCCGGTGACGACCGCTCCCGGCAGGATGGTCGCGCCGGCTCCGATCGAGACGGGACCGATCGCCTGCGCGTTGGGGCCGAAGAAGACATCGTCTCCGATCACCGGGGCACCCGCCGGGGTGGCGCCGATGGTGACGCCTTGAGAGATCCGGCAGCGCGCGCCCAGCCGCGCATCTCCGTTGACGACGATCTGTCCGGGATGGGCGATGCTCAGCCCGGGGCCGCAGGTGCCGCGCGGGATCGAGATGCCGACCCGCTCGCCGAGCAGCGCCAGGCGCAGCTTGTAGACGGCCAGGATCCCGTCGCGGACGACGCCGGGCGGACGGCTCTCCCAGTACTCGGCGTGGCGCAGGACCCGCTGGTAGTAGAGGGCGCGGCGCATGACATACGACCGCGCCGTCCACCGCCCCGGTCTCGCCCGAATACCACAGATCCGCGCGCAGGTACTCCGTCAGCTGCGACCGCCCGCCCGTCACCGCAGGACGCCGTGACGGGATCGGGGACAGGACCTGCGGCGTCCGCGACAGGGCCCGCGGCGGGGACCCCCGCGTCTCGGTCATCCTCGTGACCTACAACTCGGCGGCCGCGCTGCGTCGGCTGCCTGGCGTCGCTGGCGACGCCACCTGGGCGCCGCGGAGGTGATCGTCGTCGACAACGGATCCGGCGACGACAGCGTGGCCGTCGCCGCCGGCCACCCGGGCGCGCGGGTGATCAGCGGTCACGGCAACGTGGGCTTCGGGTCGGCGGTCAACATCGGCGCCGCCGCGGCGGCCGCGGATCTGCTGCTCGTGCTCAATCCGGACGCCATCGTCGTCCATGTGGACCTCGCCGAGCCTGCGCGCGCTGGCGCGACGCCCCGGTCCTCGGGCTGCGGGCATGCCGCCAGGGGGGCGCAGCCTGGGCAGCACGCGCTCTTCCCGGCCTGGGGCTGGCGAGCCGAGCTGTCGTGGTGGATGTTCGCCTGGTTCCTGCTCCCGCGCGAGCTTGCGCAGCCGCGCCCCGGCCCCGGCGCGGCCAGCCGCGCTGGATCAACGGCTCGGCGTTCGTGGCGCGGCGAGCCGAGTTCCTCGCCATCGGCGGCTTCGACGAGAGCTTCTTCCTGTACTTCGAGGACTTCGACCTCAGCCGGACCTACCGCCTCGGCGGGCCTGCCGATCGGCGAGACCGGCGCGGTCGCCGTCGACCACACGCACGCGCAGTCCTCGCCCCGCGACGAGGAGCGGATGATCGCCTACGCCCTCCTCGGGCTCGTGGAATCCGCCGCCAAGGCGGGGGAGGGCGAGCCCGCCGCCGCGCGCGTCTTGGCGCTGCTGCGACGGATCGCGACGGCCGGGCGGTGGCTGGGCCGGCTGCCGGTCCTCGGTCCCCGGGCGCGCAGAAGGCAGAGAGTGCCGACACCGTGCGGCGCCTGCTCGCCGACGACGCTCGTCGCCGAGCTCGCCGGCGGCCGCTACCGCCGCGCCCGTCACGCGCTCCAGGCGAGCTCGCGCCGCGGCTGACGCGGCTGGGGCTGGGCGGGGGCTCGGATCGAGGCGCTCCGGCGCGGTCGACGCAGATGCAGGCGAGCCCGAGGAAGACGCCGCAGGGGACGGCGCCGACGGGGTCGAGCATCACCGCCACCGTGAGCGAGGACGTGACCGCCATGACGATCCAGGCCAGGCATCCGTAGGCGACCCAGCCATCGCTCACCGTCCGGCGCCGCAGACGCTGGAAGCCGAGCGCGAGCGCGAGGTAGACGAAGGGGAGGTAGACGGCGACAGGCCGACCACGCCGATCGTCATCACCGCGCTCAGATAGCCGACGTCCGGGTTCTGGATCGACCCCCCGACGACCTGGGGCACGTAGTAGTAGCTCGGGTCCAGGAACCCCTTGCCCAGCGGCCACGAGCGTCCGAGGTATCCGGTCAGGTCGGCACGCTCGACGCGCCGGGCGGCCAGGTCGGGATCCTGCAGGCTGCCGTTGGCCGAGAGATCGGCGAACACCGAGGTGGCGCGGATCACCACCCCGTTGACGGCCGAGGAGGTGACGACGGCCGGCTTGAACAGCACCAGGGCCGCACCCATGGCGACGAGCACCGCCGCCACCTGCAGCCCGCGACGGCGGCCGATGCGCCCGACCGGGTCGCCCATCGCCAGCCACAGCGCGCTCGTCAGCGCGATGCCGACGACCATCCCGACGTAGAGGGCGCGGGTCAGCTCGACGGCGAAGGCGGCGAGGGTGAAGACGAGCACGACGCCGCCGGCGACGCGCAGCGCTCGGGTGCGGGCGAGGAGGACCAGGCTGACGCCGAAGGGCACGCCCGCCGGTACGAGCCAGTCCGCGCCCGAGTACAGGCGGATGAGCCCCTGGACGTCGCCGAGCTGGGTGACATGCACGAACAGCGAGATCTGGTGGCCGGAGGTGATGGTGACCACCTGGGCGAGCGCGGTGACGCAGATGCCGACCGCGCCGGCGGCGAGCGCCGCGCTGCGGACGCGCGGCACGGACAGCGCGCGGACGAACAGCGGGGGCAGGATGGCGAGAAACAGGTAGGCGCGCCCCCAGAAGAGGGCGTTGCTGAGCGGGATGGCGTGCGACACCCACACCCGGATCCCGGCGGCCAGCCACAGGCCGAGCAGGGTCAAGCGAGCTGGCCCACAACGACCCGCTCGTGGACGGAGGCCCGATCGCGCACGGTGTTCTCCCGTGATCGCCACCCAGGCGAGCACGAGCGCGAGCAGGAGCACCATGACATCGGAGAGATGAACGGCTCGCACGACCGCGAACGTCTCGACGTTCGGGCCGGGCAGCGCATTGACCGCCGCGAGCACGAGCAGACCGACGAGCACCCCGGAGCCGTAGCGGCGAGGTCAGCCACACGGTGGCCAGCCAGCGCGACCAGGGCGGCACAGACCTCGACGAGTCGCCAGGCCGGCGTGGGCCGTGAGCACGCCCGGCGAGGACGGCGACCACCGCGCCGGCGGCGATGAGCAGGGCCGCTCCCGCGTCGGGGGCGCTGCGCGCGCCCGGCCAGCCGTCGCCGCGGCGCGATCACTGCGAGGACAGCGAGCGCGGCGGGGCGGGCATGCTCGACGGGGTCGTCGAGTCATAGGGCCCGTACCCGTAGCGGCCGCCGACCGCCGGCACGCCGTTGACGACGATCCCCAGGACCGGGGCGGCCAGCTCGGCCAGCGTCGCGCGCAGGCCGGTGGCCGCGTCGCGATGCGGTGTGGTTCAGCCGGCCGACGACGACGACCCCGTCGACCTGACCGACGAGGGCGAGGGCGTCGGAGACGATCAGCGACGGCGGGGCGTCGATGACGACGAACGCGTACTCGTCGCGAGCGTCCGCCAGCAGGGCCGCGCAGCTTGTCGCTCTCGATCAGCTGCGTCGGGTTGGGCGGCGGCGTCCCAGCGGTGAGGACATGCAGGACGCCGCCCTCCGGGCCGGTCTCGATCGTCTGCACCGCGTCATGCCAGTCGCCGGCCTGGGTGAGCGCCTCCGAGAGCCCGGGGGCGGGAGCCAGCCCGGAGGCCTGTGCGAGCGACGGACGCCGCAGGTCGGCCTCGAGCAGCAGCACGGGCTCGTCGGGGGCGGTCGCCGCCGCTGTCCACGCCAGCTGCCACGCCACGGTGGACTTGCCCTCCTGCGGGATCGCCGAGGTGATGAGCAGCGTCTGCAGCCGGCGGTCGACGTTGAAGTAGCGCAGCCGGGCGCGGAGCAGCCGGAAGGCCTCCGCCGCGTTGGCGTCCGGCACCGGCGGTCGAACCGAGCCCGAGCCGCTCGACAGTGTCTTGGAGCGCGGCACCTCCGCCAGCACGGTCAGCCCGTAGAGCGACGCGAGGTCCTCCGGATCGCGCAGGCGCCGATCCATCCGGTCGAGCAGGAGCACGAGCGCCAGGCCGATGATCAGCCCGACGACCAGGCCGAGCCCGGCGTCGCGATGGACGCTCGGGCTCGAGGGAGCCCGCGGCGGCTGGGCGAGGTTGGAGACCTGGACGTCGCCGGTCTGCAGGGCGACGAGGACCTGAAGCTGGGAGAGCCGCGAGCGGACCTGGGCGACCTGCGGGCTGTCCGGGGACTTGCGCAGGAGTGCGTTGAGCTGGGCCCGGACCTGCCCCTCGGCCTGGCGCACCAGCTGCTGCTGCGCGGCCTTGCGCGTGTTGACGACCTGCGTCGGCGTACGACGTTGGCCAGCTTGGCGGCCAGCGCCGGGCTGTCGGCCGTCGCCTCGATGGTGACGACCTGGCTGGAGCCGGCCGGGACGACCTGCGACGTCGTCGATCACCTGGGCGCCGGACAGCTTCAGCTGCGACGCGGTGGCGTTGACGACGTTCGGGGAGGAGGCCAGCTGGACGTTGGTGGCCTCGACGACGCTCGGGTCCGAGATCGGCGTTGCGGTGGCGTACCCGAACACCTGCTGGCCGAGCTGCTGCTGCTGGAAGAGCAGCGAGGCGGCGGCGGTGTATCGCTTGGTCTCCGCGCGAGCTGCCAGATAGGCCCCCGCGGCCCCGAGCAGGCCGAGCAGCACGACGATCCACGCGCGGCGACGCAGGCGTCGAACGAGACCGCGGCGGCGGTCATCGCTGGCGGTGACGTTCATCGGCTGCGACGAGTTCCCCGGGCCGGTCGACAGTCGGCGGAGATCAGCACTGGATAGCGACCCTTCTTCGATGGTCCGACTCGGCATATGTTGTACCCCTCCCCGGGACATCCTGGCCCAGAAGCGGAACTGACTGTAGCAAGCGTCATCAGCCGCTTTCAGCCCTGGAGCAGCAGGGATTGCGGGTTGAGCCGGCGGGCGTGGTCAAATGCTCGGAGCGCCAGGCGAGACTGACCGTTCTCGGCGGCGAGTCGCGAGAGCGTCAGCCACGCCTCCCAGTTGTGCGGGTCGTTCTGCAGCGGCGGCGTTGGCGTAGCGGAGGGCCTGATCCGAGCTGGTCGGCCGAGCTCGAGCACGAGCGCGGCCTGGAGGTCCGCGAGTCGCCGCGCCGGGCTCGGCATTGATCGCGGTCTGGGCCGCCGACAGCGCGGCGCTCGAGCGACCGGCGGCGACGTCGCCCTGGCTGCGCTGCACAGCCTCGGTCATCGCCATCGGCGTGCCGATCAGGCCGAGGCAGCCAAGGCCGACGACGACCACGGCCGCGCGGCCCGCCAGCCGCGCGGCGGTCCGTGGGCGGTCCGAGGTGGGGCTGGCCGACGTGCGGCGGGACGCTTGCTCCGGCTCGCCCGGCAGCAGCCGGAGCGGGAGTGGCCGGCGCGAGGAGGGCAGCGGCGAGCAGCAGGAAGGCCACGGGGACGACCGGGCACCTGCCAGGTCCAGTCAAACGCGGCCGAGAGACGAACGCGCAGCAGGCGGCGGTCGCGGCCGCCGCCAGCGTCCGTGCGCCGTCATCGGGGGTGCGGATCGCGCGCGCGCCGCCGACGATCACCGCCAGGAGAAAGGCGGCGAGGAGCAGGAGCCCGACGATGCCCACCTCGACGAGTGTCTCCACGAACAGCGAGTGAGCGTTGATGATGTAGGTCGGAAAGGGGGCGCGGGGCAGCCACACGATCTGGAAGGTCCCGACCCCGAAGCCGTCGAGCCAGTGGCCCGGCATGGCGTCGAGGGTCGTCTTCCAGTACGTGTAGCGGCCGTTGCCGCTGAGGGCGCTGAAGCGGTTGATGGTGTTCGTGTGGACGTAGGCGCCGTTGGGGCTCTCGAAGGTGTGCACGGCGTGATCGATCCGATGGGGCGCGCCCAGCGCCAGCGCGAGGACGATCGACGAGCACCACGCCGACCGCGGTGGCGGCAGCGGCCGGCCGCCGGGGGACCGTCAGCCGGGCCAGGGCCGCGATCCGCCGCTCGGCCAGCGTCAGGCCGAGCTGGAGGGCGCCCGCGACGAGGCAGACGACGACCACGAGCACCAGCAGCGAACTGCCCTGCGTCGAGGCGGCGTGCGAGGACAACCCGTTCTCGACGGCGTGGCGGCCGACCGTCTCGGCCACGAGGATGGCCCCGCCCGCCGGCGCAGATCCCGATCGTCGCGAGCTTGAAGATCCGGCGGGGGCGAGAGCGCCACGAACACCACGAGGGCCAGCGCGGCGGCGACCGCCGAGGTGCGCGAGAACGTGAGATAGCCGCACAGGACGATGGCGGGCACGGCCGCGGCGGCGGCTGACCGCGCCCAGGCATGGCGCGCGGAGGTGGCGAGGGCCACGAACAGCGGCACGCCGAAGGCGATGAGCGCCCCGAGCGCGTTCCAGTAGTTCAACGGCCAGCTGAGCCGCGAGCGGGTCCCCGGGAGCGCGTTGGCGGTGGCCGTGGCGCCCGCGAACAGGCCCGGATGCAGCCGGCCGAGGAGCGCCAGGCCCGCGATCACGAAGATGCCCGTAGCCAGCGCGCCGACGACGTGGGCGAGCACCCGTCGATCGCCGAGGCTGAGGGCCGCCAGCCACAGGATTCCCAGGTAGGTGGCCAGCCGTGAGACCTCGTCGAGGCTGCGCTCGGAGCTCAGCGACCACAGCGTCGACGCCGTGCTCCACGCGGCGAAGGCGCCCAGCAGCACGAGCGCCACCTGCCGGGCCCTTCCCAGCCGCGAGGCCGGCGCCAGCCCGAGGACCGCGCCGACGATGAGGATCCACCAGATGATGACCCCGGCATGGCTGCGCACGACGAGGTCATAGCCGCCGCCGTCGATCCCGAGATCGAGGACCAGGGCCAGCGTGAGCGTCCACGCCCAGGCGGCCCGGAGATCCAGCCGGGGCTGGAACCTGCGGGAAACGGCCGCCGTCTCAGGCGGCGCGGTCGCGACCACGGCGTCGTCCGTCAGCGGGGTCGCCGGACGGGCGGCGACGGAGGCGCAGCGCCGCGGCGCCGGCCGCGACGGCGATGAGCAGGATGAACGCGATCACCGATCCGCCGCTTCCGATGCCGAGGACGGCTGAGGCGACCGCGGCGCCGCGACCGGTGCCCGACGGGATGCTCTGGGCCCCAGCGGGGGGCGGGGTGGAGCCGCCGCCGGCCGCGGCCGCCCCGTCTTCTTGCCGTGCTTGAGCCGCCGGGCGTGCCGCGCGTGTCGCGGGCCCTGCGGCGCAGTCGCGGCGGCTGCCGAATACGCCGCGCTGGCCGGTGCTGCCGGCATCGAGCAGGCTCTGTCGCGTTCCCTGGGCGATCGAGCTGCCGCCACCGCCTCGGCTTGGGCGAGACGGACGGATCCGGGCGTGCGCCGTGCGCGGTGGGGATGCTCTCGACGTATTGATAGGCCCCGGCGTTCCCGCGGGGGAGGCCGTTGCGGGTGCCGGCAAGGGCAGCGCCTGGCAGCGCCAGGGCGACGAGGACGGCGCAGATCACAGTTCTCGATCGGGTCATCGTCCGAATCGGCGTCGAGCGGCGCGTGCCACGCGCGGCGCTCTGGTGCTCCCACGGCGAGTGTACGCAACGGGGGGTGATCCGCAAGCCGGTGCGGGGTATAGCGTGGCGGTCCGATGTCCCCGACGCGTCCACGGCTGGCGGTGGTGTCCGCCGAGATCCCCGCCCAGCAGTCGACGAGCGGCTTCGCCGCCCGCCTGCACCACTTCCTGGAAGCGGCGCGGCGGAGATGGACGTGACCCTCGCGCTCGTGGGAGTGGATGCGCTCGCCGGGACCGTTGACGCCGCGGCTCTCCCGGCCGACCGGACGGTCGCAGCTGCCCGTCGTGCCCGCGGCGTGGCGCGGAAACGGCACCCGGGGGCGGCTCCTGCGCACCGCTCATCCAGTATCCGCTCGACCCGCTGCCCTCCCACTGCTATCCGCGCCGTCTGCCCGCGCTGCGCCGGCTGCTCGCCGACAGCGCTCCCGACGTCGTCGTCTTCTACCTGCCGTATCATCGCCCAGCTCGTCGACCACTCCCCGCCGGGGACGCCGGTCATCGCGTGCCTCGAGGAACCCTGGGAGTGGGTCGTCGAGGCGGCGATCGCCGGCGCGAGCCGCAAGGACGCGTGGCTGGCCCGCCGCGAGACCGGCTCGCTTCCGGCGGCTCTATCGCCGGATCGACCCGCGCGTCGCCGCCGTCGTCGCCATCTCCGAGGCCGAGCGCGCCTATTTCCGGCGGTCGATGCCCGGGACGGCGATCGAGGTCATTCCGCACGGGGTCGACACGAGCTACTTCCGCCCGGCGCGGCGGACGCGCCCGGTGCGGCGGCGGTTCCCGACATCGACGTGCTCGTCGTGGGCCTCCTGTCGGCGGTGCACAACGCGGCCGGCGCCCTCGGCGTGTGGGAGGCCGCCCGCCGGAGCCCGGCGAGCCGCGCACTGGCGGTGGGCGTTCGTCGGCCAGATCGACCCCGCCCTCGCCGACCGGCTGCGCGCCGCGGGCTGCCTCGTGCCCGGGACGCGTCGACGATGTGCGGCCCTATTACACGCGGGCGCGCGCGTCCTCGTGCCGGCGCTCGTCGGGCGCGGGGTCAAGACGACCTCGCTGCAGGCGTGGGCGATGGCGCGCCCGCTGGTCGCCTCGCCGGTCGGCGCCCAGGGTCTGCCGGCACGCGACGGCGAGAACATCCTCGTGGGGAGCAGATCGCGGCGGCGATGGTCGACCGTCTGGCGGCGGTGCTGGCCGATCCGCGCGCTCGCCGACCGGCTCGCCGCCGCCGGCCGCGCCACCGTCGAGCGCGAGCGCGACCTCACGGTCCTGGCGGGGTCATTCGCCCGCCTGTGTCTCCGGGTGGCCACCGATGGACACCTGGATCAGCGCGCCTCGCCCCCGGCCGCGTAGCCCGGCCGGGCGAGCCCCAGCGTCGCGTCGCGGGCGAGCGCCCCGCGACCCAGGCGACCGGTCGCCGGATCGCCGTAGTCGCCGCGGCGGCGTTGCGAACCAGAGCAGCAGCCCGGGTGGGACGGGAGCGCTGCGCGTAGGCGCCGGCCCGGCGGGCCATCACCTCGCCGTAGGTCCGGTAGATCGGCGCGACCGCGTGGCATTGCGCGACGGCCTCCGCGGGAGATCGCTCGGGACGCGCGGCCTGCAGCGCGAGATAGGCGCCGAACTCGCTGCCGTTGATGCTGCGCCGCCGGTAGAGCCGGGCTTCGTCGCGCGCCGCCAGCGAGCCGCCGACCAGCCACCGGAGGGTCTGCAGGCGAGAGCGCAGCCGGCCCTCGGCGGTGACCGCCTCGGAGTGGCGGCGGTAGTCCGACAGCGCGTCGGGGAGGGCGAGAATCGAGCCGGTGGCTCCGCACATCAGCGTCAACCATCGCGTCGTGCCCCAGTCGGCGCGGCGGAGCCTCGCGTCATGCAGCCGCGGACGCTGAGCGGGGTCGACGCCGTCGAGGACCGCTGAGCGGTAGGTCATGACGAAGCCGGGAAAGGTGAAGGCGAACGGCGGCAGGCGGGTCCCGTCCAGCGTCTGCCGTGCCGGAAAGCTCGGCCACTGGGCCTCGAGCGACGCGAGATCGCGGTCGACGAGCCGCGCCGAATGCAGCACGAGCTGCGTCCGCGGGCTCCCCGCGAGCTCGTCAAGGCACCGCGCCAGCTTGTCCGGGCGCCACACGTCATCCTGATCGCACACGGCGGTGACCTCTCCCCGGCACGCCGGCATCGCCCGAAAGAAGTTGTCGGCGTGTCCCGCGCGCTCGCCGTTGCGCAGGACCCGGACCTCGAACGGGGCCGTACCGCGCGAATCGCTCGACGGCACCGACCGTTCCGTCCGCCGAAGCGTCGTCGGAGACGACGACCTCGTCGGGGAGGCGCGTCTGGGCGGCGATGCTGTCCAGCTGCGCGCCGATGTAGCGCTCGCCGTTGTAGCTCGCGATGGCCACTGACGCGGTCAGCTGCCGATTCATCGGGACCCGCGGCGCGCCGCCAGGGCGTCGAGGGCCGACAGGGTCTCGCGGAGCATCCGCTCCTCGGAGAACTCCGCCGCCCGCGAGCGCGCGGACGCGCCCATCGACGCCATCTCGTCAGGGTGGCGCAGCGCCCACCGCAGACGCTCCGACAGCTCAGTGCGGTCGCCCTCGGGATAGACAAGGCCGTCGACGCCCGAGCGCACGACCTCGCTCGAGCCGCCCGCGTCGGAGGTGATCAGGGGCAGGCCCTGCGCCATCGCCTCCAGCAGCGCGAACGGCAGGCCCTCGAACCGGCTCGGCAGCACGAACAGGTCGGCGCCGCTCGAGCAGGGCCGGGACATCCGTGCGGTGGCCGAGCAGGAACACTCGGCCGGCCAGCCCGTCCCGGGCGATGCGACGCCTCCAGCTCGGCGCGCATGGACCCGTCTCCGACCCAGGCGAAGACGACGTCGGGATCCTCGTGAGGACCTCGCGGTAGCACCGCGAGCAGGTCGTCATATCCCTTCTGCACGTTCAGACGGCCGACGGTGAGCGCCACCCGCGCCGTCGGTGGGAGCCCGAGCTCGGCCTGCAGGCCGGGCGGTGGAGAGGGTGGCTGGCCGCCGGCGGGGCGAGCTCCGTTGTAGATGACCGTGACCTCATCCCGGGTCACCCCGAAGGTCTCGGCGACGACGGCGGCACTCGCCTTCGAGACGGCGATCCACCGCTGGCCGCGCCGCCGGGCCCACCGGCACGCCGTCCGCCACCGGCCGATCGGCTCGGCCCACGGCGCGAGCTGGAAAACGGCGCGCGCTCGGGGTGGTGGTCAGGGCCGCCGCCAGCATGGACCCGACGCCCATCGTCGGCCAGGGCAGGACGATGAGGACGACCGTCGGGACGGACGCGCAGGATCGTCGCGGCGGTGACGAGCGCCTGGCGCAGGGCGCCTCCGCGATGGTCGACCCGCAGAGGGGCATCGATCGAGGTGATGCTGTGGTCCTCGTTCAGCTCCTGCACCAGCGACCGGGTCCCGGGAGAATCCTCGAGCGCCACCGTCACCCGCCAGCCGTCCGCGCGGGCGGCGCGGGCGACCGTCAGCAGGTACTCCTCGGCGCCGCCGCGGCCCGGCGTGGGCGAGAGGATCAGCAGTGATCGCGAGGTGCGAGGCGATCAGGCGGGCTCACGCGCCTCCGTGGTCAGCGCTCCGAGGATCGAGCGTCTGAGCAGCTGCCCGGTGGCCGCAGCGGCGCCCCGGTCCAGGATGCACTGCAGGGCCAGGTAGCAGCCGAGGGCCAAGGCCGCGCTTGCCACCGTCGCCAGAACAAGGGGGTGGATGTGGTGGGCGACGAACCATCCGGCCCCGGCCGCCGGGATGCTGCACAGCGTGGGGACGAGCAGGGGCGCCACGATCCGCACCCCGTGGCGACGCGCCGCCTCGCTGCCGAGGACGGCGCCTTCGATCAGCGCCGAGACGAACACGCTCATCCCCAGCGCCGACGACCCCGATGACCGGGAGAAGCGCCAGCCCCACCAGGAGCGAACCGGCGGTGTGCAGGATCGCGCCCCGCAGCACGGTGGCGGCATCGCCGTGCGCGAACAGGAAGCCCGCCACCGCGACGGAGATCGGGCCGCCGACGAGCAGCCCGCCGCACGCCCACGGGAGGATGTCGACGATGCCGTGCCATTTGGCGGCGAAGACGGTCGGCACCAGAGCCGGGGTGCAGCCGACCAGGGGGCAGATGATGACCGCGGTCGCCACGGAGGAGACGACGAGCATGCGCTCCACCGCCGGACGCGGGTCCTCGCCGGCCTCCAGCAGTCGCGCCATGCCGGGGAACGTGACGCGCCACAGCGATTCGAACAGCAGGAACGGCACCTGGATGAACCGGTAGGCCAGCGACCACACGCCCAGGGTGCTGACCCCCGAGACGGCGGCGATTCCGATGTTCAGGCCCTGGTCGCGGATCAGGTTGACGATGCTGATCGCCTGAAACCGCGCGCCGAAGGAGAGCAGCGGCCGGATCGCGCTCGTTCCCAGTCGCGGTCGCAGGACCCGCGTCGGGGCGAGCGCGAGGTACAGGCCGGTGGTCGACCAGGACCTGAACGACGTTCGCGCTCACCAGGGCCCATACGCCCGCGCCCAGCGCAGCCGCCGGTATGGCCCACGCCATGAAGGCGATCGAGCTGGCGATGTCGATCGTCGGCGAGCTGGCGGAACATGAGGTTGCGCTCGAGGTGGATGCTGCTGGCGATGCCGAACACGGCGATGCACAGCGAGGCGATCATGATCGCCACCACGGTGCCGGGACGGCCGAAGAGCGGCGCCAGGCCCGCGGCGACGGCGGTGACCGCGACGGCGAGGACGAGCTCGAGCCCGAGCAGCTGCTCGAAGACGAGCCTGGACGGGTCGTGATCGCCCCGGATGAGGGCTGCGCCCAGCCCCCCGTCGGCGACGCAGGCTGACGAAGGCGATCACCGCCGAGCCGACCGCGACCTCGCCGAAGTCAGCGGGGACCAGGAGGCTGGCGAGCACGATGTTGCCGACGAACCCGAGCGCGCGGATGGCGACCCCACGGACCACCAGCAGGGCGGCACCGGCCGCGGCGCGGTCGCGGATGTCCGTCGCCGCCAGGCGCGGCTGCTGCCCGCGCCCCGCCGCCGGCGGCTCATCCGGTCCGGGGCCACCTCAGCGGTCACGGCTCGGACGGACGGCCACGCAGCTGTATCCGAGCGGCAGGAGACGCCGCTCGTCGAGCTCGTCGAAGACGGGGAGGATGCGGGTGAGGGTCCGGGCCAGGCGGTCGGCCAGCAGACGCGTGGGCGCGCGCGGGTCATCGGTGTCCCAGATCGTCCAGATCGCGGTGCGCATGAGGCCGGCGAGCGTCGTGAAGTACCCGTTGCGCGGAGTGATCGACACGACCTCGAAGCCGGCGGCCGTCAGCAGGTGGCGCAGCCCGTGGGGGGTGTAGCGAAAGAAGTCGTAGGGCTCCTCGTGCAACGGCCACACGAGCGGGACCGTCAGGAGCAGCTGGCCGCCGGGCCGGGTGACCCGATGCAGCTCGCGCAGCACGGCGAGCGGGTCGGCGACATGCTCGAGCACCTGGCGTGCACAGGACCGCGTCGAAGCTCGGCATCGGCGATCGGGCAGGTCCTGCAGCGAGCCGGTGATGTCGGCGGCGATGGCGTGCTCGTGGGGTGAGTTCTCCCAGTCGGCGGTCACGTAGTCGCAGTGGGCGAACAGCTCGCGATACGGAGCGTTGCCGGCGCCGGCGTCGAGCAGCCGCGTGCCGGCGAGCCAGGCCGCGACGCCACCGAGGTGACGAACGCGAGCACGCTGTCGCGCTCCTCGGGCATCTCGTCGACGAACGCCCTGAGGCCGGGGGAGAGGGGGGCCATCGCCGTATCGCGAGCCCGCGATCGACGGCGGACTGGCGCGTGCCACGCGGGCGGCAGGCCCGGACGAGCTGGAGCAGGCGACGCAGACGTCGCCCCGACGTCGTCTCAGAGGGCATCGGTCCCGGCATCGTAGCCGCGTCAGACCGCCCGACGCCCGGCTCCGGCGGCCGTCGGCGCGGGTCGATGTCCGGGATCAGACTCCCGCGCCGTCCCATCCTCCTCCTCGCACCGACCCAGCGAACCATCCACGATGCGCGTCCGGATCTACAGCGGCATCGACTTCGCCGCCTGGCGGCGGGCGGGACTGGAGGGCACCCGGCCCGGGCTGGCGCCCTACGGCCTCGAGCACCTCGCATCCTCGGGCCTGGCGTTGATCCCCCGTCAGCCGCCCCGGTGGCTGCGCGGCCGGCTGCAGAGCCGGGTCGTGGCCGAGCGTCGAGTGGCGGCTGCTCCCCTCGTCCAGCCCCTGCAGCTGCTGCGGCGCCCCGAGGATGTCGCCCTCGCGATCCTGGAGCGCGAGGGCCTGACGCACGCGCTGCTCAAGCGCGCCGGCGTGGCCCCCTGGTCGCGCGTCCCGCTCGTGCTCGTCTCCTGCTGGCTGGCCGACGAGGTGCGCGCGGCGTCGCGGCCGCGCCTGGCGGTGCTCCGGGCGCTGGCGCAGGAGGCCGACCTGATCGTGTTCTGGTCCTCGAACCAGCGGGCGATCTTCCGCGACGTGCTCGGGGTGCCGGACGAGCCGGCTGCTGTTCGTGCCGTTCGGGATCGAGACCGACTTCTACACCCCATCCGCGGCTGCCGCGCGGAGCGGTTCGTGCTCAGCGTCGGCCGCGACCGGGGGCGCGACTGGGAGACGCTGGTGGCGGCGGTCAACGGGCTGTCGTGTCCGGTCAAGCTCGTCTGCCCGCCCGAGGCCGTCGACGGGCTGGCGCTCGCGCCGCACGTCGAGCTCGTCGGCGAGGTCGACCACCTCGAGCTGCGACGGCTGCTCGGTGAGGCCTCGGTCGTCGCGCTGGCCCTGGACCCCGATGTCGCCTACCCGACCGGGCAGACCGTGCTGCTCAACGCGATGGCGGTCGGCACCCCGGTGGTGCTGACCGACAGCCCCGCGATGCGCGACTACGCCCGCCACGACGAGAACGCGTGGGTGGTCGCCCCACGGGACCCCGAGCGCTGCGGGCCGGGATCGAGACTGTGCTCTGCCGACGCTCCGCTCGCCGAGCGGCTGCGGGCGCAACGCGCTGCGGGACGTCCGCGAGCGATTCAACGCGGCGGCGATGTGGCGGACGGTCGGGAGCGCGCGTCCAGGAGCTGTGGGGCGGCCCTGAGCGCGCGGTCGGGCTTTAGGCGATCGTCGCCTTCTCGACGGTTGATCGAGGCCGCACTGAGGGGCCGTCAACCATGTGTCCATGACCTGAGGCGTCCGTCCAGCCGCCTCCGGCAGGCCGACGATGGGCTCATGTGCCCGCTGGTCTCACCTCATCTGCTCCCCGCTCGCCGCTGCGTGTGCTGCGCGCAGCACTGGCCGCTGCGGCCGCGCCTGACGGTCGTTCTCGCGCTGCTCGCCGGCTCGGCGCAAGCCGCGCAGGTCGCGACGACCTGGCGCGGCGCTCAGGTCCACTCCCTGTGGGCAAGCGAGACGACCCAGCAGATGCACCAGGACCTCGATGCCGCCAAGCAGGCGGGCGCCAACGTCGTCCGCCTGGACGTCGCCTGGGCGACGCTGGACAGCAACGGGCCGGGCCAGCTGACCGCCTGGTACAGCCAGCGCCTCTCGCAGTTCATGACCTACGCCAACCAGCTCAACCTCAAGGTCGTCGCCATCGCCTTCACGACGCCCTGCTGGGCCTCCTCCGCTCCCGACTCCGTCAAGCAGAACTGCCAGGGCGACTGGTGGAGCCGCGGCGTCGGCTGGTATCCGCCCACCAACGACGCGCAGTTCGGCGACTTCGTGCGCTACCTGACCTCGACCTACGGCAGCAGCCTGGCCGCGGTCGAGGTCTGGAACGAGCCCGACCAGAGCAACTACTTCGTCTCCGCCCATCCGGCCGACGACTACGCCCAGCTCCTCAAGGCCGCCTATCCCGCGGCCAAGGCCGGCAACAGTGCCGTCCCGGTGCTCGCGGGAGCCCTCTCCGGCGCCGACCTGTCGTTCGTCCAGACGCTCTATCAGGACGGGGCGCAGGGCTACTACGACGGCCTCTCACTTCACTCCTACTGCGACGGGAGTCCATACGCCACGGGCGCCAGTGACCCCCGCTTCGAGTTCCAGGCCGGCCTTGAGGCGATGCACGCCCTCCAGAGCCAGCACGGCGACCAGGCTCCCCTCTGGGTGACCGAGTTCGGGTGGAGCACCCTGAACGTCTCCCCGTCGGACCAGGCGACCGTGGACCGGCCAGGGCTACCAGATCATGGCCGGCATGCCCTACGTCAAGGCCGGCATCGTCTACGAACTGCACGACGACATCGGCGGCGACCCCGCCGACCGCGAGTCGCACTTCGGCCTGATGAACCAGGACTACACGGCCAAGCCGGCGTACACCGCCTTCTCCACCGTGATGTCGACGCCCGCCGCTCCGTCCCTGGCTCAGCCGACCGACGGCGGCGTGGTCAACGGCTCCAAGCCGACGCTCACCTTCAGCGCCGCTCCCAACTCGACCGTCGCCGTCTCCATCGACGGCACCGCTGCCGGCACGGCCACCGCCGACGGTTCCGGCAACGCCGTCTTCACCGCCGCCCAGCCGGTTTCCGACGGTCGCCACACGGTCGCCGCGATCGACACCGACGCCTACGGCAACCTCGGTCCCGCCTCGACTCGAGCTCCGTCATCGTCGAGCCCGCCGCCCCGCAGCTCACCAGCCCCCGTGCGGGCGCCGCCACCGGCTCTCAGCCGACCTTCTCCTTCACGGCCGACCCCGGCGTGACCGTCGCGGTCTCCCTCGATGGAGCTCTCCTGGGCACGACGACGGCCGACGCGTCGGGCGTCGCCTCCCTGACGGCTCCTCACGCCATCGGCTACGGCTCGCACTCGGTGTCCGCGGTCGCCAGCGACTCCATCGGCTACTCCAGTCCCGCCTCGGCCGCCACGTCCTTTGTGGTCCCGGCGCCCTCCCCGACCCTCACCGCGCCCGCCCCGACGATCGTCACCCCCCGCCAGGGCAGCACCTCCGACCCCACGGTCTCCGTCCAGGTCAAGGGCCTGGCGGGCGACGTGGCCACCGTGTGCGTCGCCGGCAAGGCCTGCGCCTCGGCTCCGATCAACCCCCAGGGTCTGGCCACCGTGTCGATGACCCACCTCTCGGCAGGCACCCACACCGTCAAGGCCAGCCAGCACGACGCCGCCGGCGTCACCGGGCCGGCCGGCGCGACGGTCACCTGGACAGTCTCAGGCTCGGCTTCAGGGTCAGGGTCAGGGTCAGCGGCCGGTTCGGGTTCGACCCCCTCGGCCAGCTCGGCCAGCGCCGGCCAGCGCCTCTCCCTGCGCCTGGCCGCCCTGCGCTCCACGGTCGTCCCGGTCACCTGCCGCGTCAGCACCGGCTCGATCACCCGCTGCCGGGTGACCCTCTACCTCGCCGGCCGCAAGATCGGCTCCGGCAGCGTGCTCCTGCGCGCCGCTCGGGCCAGCGCCACCGTCCGCGTCCGCGTGACCCGCGTGGCCGCCCGCCGCCTGCGCGCCGCCAAGCACGGTCTCTCCGTGACCGCCCGCGCATCGGCGACCTCGGGTACCCGAGCCCTCGCCGGCGCCACGCTCGCCCGCGTGCGCTCCCCCCGCACGCGATAACCCCGCGATTTGCGGCGCTCTTTCGCCCCTGCCCGGAGGCGGGGGTCGGCCGCCCTATGCGCGGCCGAACACGCTGGCGCGATGCGAAAAGCTCGTCAAAGCTCGCTATCGACTCGATTTTGGGGTATCTTGCCCCGGGAGTCGTGCGTCCGCTTGCGTAGTCGGCATGGGGTGACGGGCCCGGCTCTTCCTGAGTTTTCCTCGATCCCGGAGCTGCCCGTGGGGCGTGGTGTTGCTGATGTCGTGGGGTTTGCTGCGTGCGCTGGGCGCGTGTGCGGTTGTTGTGGGCGTGTTTGGGGTTGTGGTGGGTGTTGGTTTGGGGGTGGGGTGGGGTGGCGTGGGGTGCGGGGTTGCCGGTGTCGATGTTTGGGGCGCATTTGGGGTGATGTATTCGGGTGGCGGATGGGAGTTTGGGTCCGGCGGATTTGGGGGGTGTGGGGCGGGTGTCTGGGTGTGGGGGTGATGCGGGCTCAGGTGTATTCTGATAATGGGGCTTACAATGATGAGTTGGTGGGTTGTTGGCGAGGCAGGGTGATGCGGTTGTTGCCGGTGTTGGGGT
Source organism: uncultured Solirubrobacteraceae bacterium (assembly GCA_963800545.1). Classification (GTDB taxonomy): domain Bacteria; phylum Actinomycetota; class Thermoleophilia; order Solirubrobacterales; family Solirubrobacteraceae; genus Palsa-465. The sequence continues at coordinate 13,518 of CAWDBJ010000001.1, read as the reverse complement.
TGCCGTGTCAGACGTCTGGGTGTTCGTATTCGTGGAGTCCGTCGCCGTCGGTGGCGGCGATGGAGATGTCGCAGGTGGTGACGGAGTTTGCGCAGCGGTATGGGCGTGATGGTTCGTTTTGGAAGGCGAATCCGTCGTTGCCGTATGTGCCGGTTGAGAGTTATGAGATTGGTAATGAGGTGAATCTGCCGACGAAGTGGGTGGTGGATAGCACGCATTTGCATTACAACGATCCGTCGTGGAATACCAGTGATGAGGGGGCGGCGGATTACGCGGTGGTGTATGAGGCGGCGCGGTCGGCGTTGCATGCGGTTGATCCGGCGGGGTTGGCGCTGGTGGGGGGGTTGGCGGATAGCGCGAAGTTGGGGGTTGATGTTCAGTTGGATGAGCGGTATGTGGCGGCGTTGACGGGTGGGGTTGATGCGGTTGGCTATCACGATTGGGCGTTTGATGTGAGTGATGCGTTGGTGCAGAGTGATACGCAGGATTTGCGGTCCTGGATGGATGGGCATGGGTTTGCGGGGGTGCCGATCAATGTGACGGAGATCGGGGCGTGTGATCAGACGGCGACGGCGAATCAGGTGGATAGCAATTGTCCGGTGAATCACACCAGCGCGGCGTGGGGTTCGGTGATGGCGAATTATTTGCAGTGGGCGGCGTGTACTCCGTCGCTGCATGTGACGAATGTTGATTTGTTTTGGTGGGGTGATACGCCGAGCACGGACAGCAACGCGTTCTTGTCGTTGGTTGCGTCTAATGGGTCTGTGACGCCGTATGGGCAGGCGGTGTTGGCGGTGACCAAGCGGCTGACCACCACGGGTTGCCCGGGTGCGCCGGCGAATACGGCGGTGCCGACGGTGGCGGGGTCGCCGGTGGTGGGTTCTGCTCTATCGGCGGGCGGGGGTCGTGGTCGGGCAGTCCGGCGCCGACGCTTGAGCTATCAGTGGCAGCGCTGTTCGGCGTCGGCGTGTCTGAACATCGCGGGCGCGACCGCCACGCGGTATGTGGTCAGCGCCAGCGATCTGGGTTCTCGGGTCCGGGTGCTGGTCACGCGCCAGCAACGCCAAGGGCACGGCGAGCGCGGCGAGCGCGATGACCGCCGCAGTGACCGCCCCGGTCACCAACCACCACCACGACGTCGACCACCAAGACCACCACGACCACGCCGACACCACCACCACGACGACGACCTCCACGACAAGACCACCACGACGACCCCGACGACGAAGACCACCACGACGACGACGACCACCGCCACCAAGACGACTTCGACCACGCCTCGTCGACGACGACGAAGACGACCCCGACGACGACAACGACCACGACGAGCGCCGACAACCACGACTGTGAGTTCGGGCCCACCGGGCGCGGGTGGTGGACGGCCGCACGCTCGCCGGAAGCTCCTGTCGATGCGCCTCCGGGTCTCCCCCTTCACCCGCAAGGGAACGAGGGTGACCTTCTTCGTTCGGATCGCTCGCGGGAGTGGGTCAGTCGCCGCCCGCGCATGCCGGCACGAGATCAAAGCGATGTGTCGTGTTTGCGCATCGAACCCGAGGTTTGCGGACGACATTCAGTGCCCGGTTGGGACGCGGGACGCTGGACCGTCACGGTCCGAGCCAGGCGCCGCCCGCGGCTATCGGCGCCCAGCGTCCAGGAGGCTCTCCATCCGTCTCCGTCCCCCTTGAACGGGCATGACATTCGCGGTTCCCTCGCGGCCGCCGGAACGCGTCGCTCTGGTCGCAGCGCCGGCCCAGACCGGGGGTAGCTGACGAGCCGGTAGCTCCTCTGCGTCGTCTGCGGATTCTGATCATCGACCGGATCGCAAGTCCGCGCTGCTCCTGCGAGCAGGGGGCTCACCGACGTATGGCATTATCTGCCTGCAGCCGCCGCAGGGGTCGAGCCAGAACGGCTAGCGCCCGCCTTCCCCGGCTGGCGTGCGTCAGCACCCTGAGCACCGTGCGGCCAGGAACTCATGAAGATTCAGCTATGGAGCTACAACTACGATCCTGAGCCGACCGGCATCGGTATCGTGAGCACGGTGTGGGCGCGCGGTCTACGCGACCGCGGGCACCAGGTCGAGGTTGTTGCCGCTCACCCGCACTATCCGGAGCCTCGCTGGGGCACGCGAGTGCTCCCGTACCGCGAGGTGCGAGAAGGCATCAACGTTCTCCGCCTGCCACTGTGGATTGGGCGGGAAGCGCCGCCGAGCGGTACCGCCAGGAGCTGACCTTCCTGGCGGCGCAGGCGTCCGCGACGCCGTTTCTGCCGCGGCCGGATGTGCTGGTTTCAGCCTCGCCTTCTTTTCCGGCTCTGCTTCCCGCCGTTGTCAACGTTCGGGTCCGACGGATTCCCTGGGTGCTCTGGTTGCACGACCTGCTGCCGGACGGCGCGGCCGCCACCGGCTTGATCGACGAGGGCGGAACGATGCTCAAGCTGGCTCGCCGGCTCGAGAGATCCGCGTACTCGGCGGCGGATCGGATCGTGGTGCTGTCTCGAGCATTTACTGAGAACCTCCTGGGCAAGGGCGTGCCGGAGTCGAAGATCGACCTCATCTATGACCCGGCGACCCGTGTGCCCTCTGGGGTGCCGGTGAACGCCATCGATGGCCGGTTGCGCATCCTGTCAATGGGCAATATCGGCCACACCCAGGGCTTGACCGCGCTGGTGCGAGCCTTCGAGGAGCACCCCGAGGTGCCCGGAGAACTCGTTATCACGGGGACCGGCGTTGCCGCCGAAGAAGCGCGCGCGGAGATCCAGACGGATCGGGTGCGCATGCTTGGACTTGTCAGCGATGACCGTCTGGAGAGCGAGCTGCAAAGCGCCCAGGTCGCTTTCGTAAGCCAGCGATACGAAGGTTCTGAGTTCAACATTCCGTCCAAGCTCATGAACTTCATGGCTTACGGGCTGCCCATCCTCGCGGCCGTCAATCCCCATGGCGAGGTAGCGAGGATCGTCTCCGAGTCAGGAACGGGATGGGTGGTTGACTCCAGCGACGCGGATGCTTTCCCGCGCGAGGTCGCTAGGCTCGCGACCGCACAGGAAGAGGTGCAGGAGCGGGCGGAGGCTGCCCGGCGCCATGCCGATCGCAACTTCAGCCAAGCCGGCTTTGCGGCGCGCTTCGAAGAGACGCTGGTCGCCGCCGTGGAACGACGTCGCAGTAGCTAGAGCTAGCGACGACGCGGCAGGCCTGCCTGTTCCCAGCGCGGCGGCAACGACTGCCGCCGAGTCAGGAGGGGTCGCTGTCTCCAGAGGGACGCCGACGTGCCACCACTGCCAACGCGCTCCCGCCCAGCAGCAGGGCGACAGCGGCGATAACCACCAGCAGCCATGTAAACGGAGCCCAGACGTCCGCCGTGGCCTCGGCCTTGAGGTGCTGTGAGCCGGCTGGCACGGAAGGCGCCGGGAGCGAGAGGAGCTGGCTCGGAACACTCGACTGGGACGATGCACCCTTCTGCGGATGCTTGTCGGACTTTGCTCCCGCGCCGTTTTTCGCTTTCGAGGAGCCGGCGCGTGCACCCGCCGTGCTGGTGCTGGTCTTGGGCAGCGAATCGGCCAACGTGGCGGGAGCCTGCGGAGTCGAGCTTGATGATCCGCCGGAGGACGACGAACCCGAGGTGCCGGACGAATTGCTCGGTCCGGACGATCCGTGGCCTCCGGAGGAGCCATGGCCCCCCGACGAGGTTGGGACCGATTCGCAATACTGGTTCAGGGCGCTGCTCGAGGGTCCGCCGAAGCAGGTGTTGGCGGACGCGCCCGCTGTCCACAGTGCGAGGACGGCGAGCACGAGAGCGAAGGCGAGCGCCACGCGGCGGGATCGGGCTGGCGAAGTCGTCATTCAAGGCAACGGTAGCGAAAAGGACGCAGGTGGTCACGCCCTTAACCCCGACTACACAGACCGAGGATCACGAGCAGGAGGATGGCTCTGCCCGGGCCAGGTATGTGGCGGGTGGCTTCGCATTTTTCGGTGCATTGGCGCTGGTGCTCCTCTACGGGCTCCGCGGGGGCGGCTCGTTCGACTCGCTGATCTTCGAAGAGAACGCCCTGGTCGTCTGGTGGCTTGTGGCGATCGGGTTTGCCCTTGGTGTTCTCCCGCGCGGGCGCCCTTCGCGGGCGATGGTCTTGCTCACAGCAGCACTGCTTGCCTACCTTGCCTGGACCGCAGCGAGTCTCATCTGGACGAGCAGCTCTGAGCTGACCTACATCGAGGTCACGCGCGTCCTCGGCTACCTCGGCCTGGCGATCCTGATCGGCTCGACCCTGGACCGTGATACGTGGCAACCGGCCGCGGCGGGTCTCGGGGTCGGTGCCATCGTGATCTGCGTGGTGGCGGTGGGATCGCGGCTCGTTCCGTCGGTCTTCGGTCACGACGACATCGACGCCGTGCTTCACATCGACCGGTTGAGCGTGCCCTTCGGGTACTGGAATGCCGTCGGCGCCTGGGGGGCGATGACGGCAACCATCGCGCTCGGGTGGAGCGCGCACGACAAATCGCGCCTGCGGCGGGCCCTGGCGCTTGCTTCGGTACCGGTCGCCACCCTCACGACGTACCTCACATACTCACGGGCTGGCGTCGGCGACGTGGTGGTTGCTGCGGTGGTGCTGCTCCTGCTGGCGCGCAACCGGCTGACGACGCTCATCCACATGGTGGTCGCGGCAGCGGGCACGGGCCTCGTGATCCTGGCCGTGCGGGACGAGCCGGCGATCGCTCGCTCAACCGGCACGGCCGGGAGCGGGCACGTCATCGCCTACCTGGTGATCGCAATTGCCGTCTGTGCGGCGTGTGGCTGCGGTTACGGGCGGCACTCCGGTTGACCGCGTACGGATGCCGCGCGTCCTGGCCCGTGTGGTGCTGGGAGTCGTGGCCGTGGCCATCGTCGTGGGCGCGGTCGCCGAGGGGCCCCGGGCCGCCCGCCACGTGTGGCATTCGTTCACGACGGTTCCAACGTCCCCCAAGCGCGCCTCAGCCGATCCGACTGCTCGCCTCGACAGTCTGGCGGGCACCCGCTATCAGATCTGGAAGGTGACGCTGCACGCCTTCGACGCACACCCGGCGAATGGCTCCGGAGCCGGAACGACGCGATTCTTCTGGGAGAAGCACGCGACCACGGATGAATCGATCCATGACGCCCACAACATCTGGCTGCAGAACATGGGCGAACTCGGCGTACCGGGCTTGCTGCTGATCGTCGGTATCGCGGTGGCCAGTCTCGCGGTCGCGTTCCAGGTCAGGCGTCGCGGACGTCGGAGCTTGACGGCGGGAGCCTCGGCTGCGCTGCTGGCGGCGTTCGTCGTCTATCTCGTCGCCGCCAGTGTCGACTGGATGTGGGAGTCGACGGCCGTCACCGTGCTGGCGCTGGCGGGCGTTTCCGTTACCGGGGCTCGGCTTGCTGCGGCACGGCGTCGGCTCAACGTGCCGGTGCGGATTGCGGTGGTTGCCGTTGCCCTCGCGGCCGGGGTGGCGCAACTGCCTGCCTGTTGAGTACCCAGGCGGTGCGTCGCAGCCAGGACGCCGAGGGGTCGGGAAGGCCTTCCCAGGCGCTGGCGTGGGCGCAAGCCGCCGTTGATGCCGAGTCATGGTCGGCCAGTGCCTACGAACAGCGGGCGCTGGTGCGAGAGTCCGCCGGGCAGTACAGGCTTGCGGCGAAAGACCTACGGAGCGCCATCTCCCGGGAGCCCAAGAACTACATCCACTGGCTCCTCCTGGCGAGGGTCCAGACCGAGCGCGGCCAGATCCGCGCAGCGGTCAGAGCCTACGATCGCTCGCGGAGCCTGTACCCGCGCGCCGACGTGTTCGCCCGGCGCGGCTGATACCGGTGCATGATGCTGGGTGGCTGACCGGCTAGGAGGTGTGGGTGCGGACGGCCGGGATCGGCCGTGAGTTGTAGCCGAGGCTGGTCGCGCCTCCGGGGACGCGGGCGCGATAGGTGCCGTTCCCAGCCGCTGAGAACCGCAGCTGAAAGACGCCGTCGCTCCCGGTGCGTGACGGTGCCGACGCGCTTCCAGGCATGACCGCTGGCGCGCTCGACGATCACGCCGGTTCGACGGGACACGGGCGCCCGACCCCACACGAGGCCGCGTCCGCCGCTGACCTGAGCGATGACCGGGAAGGCGAAGGCGCTCTCCATCGGCTTGGGCCGACCCGACGAATCCTCCAGACCGCCGCCATAGACGAGGCTGGGAGAGTTGGCTCCCACGTGACTTGGAGTCACGGGCGAGGAACCAGGTGACCAGGCTCGCTCCGGCGCGCCACATCTCGTACATGGAGTAGGCCGTGTAGCGAGCGGAGACCATCGGTGCATCGCCCACTTCCTTGTCGGGCGGGTTCGTGAACCAGCTGAACTCCGTCACCCACAGCCCGAACCTGCTGCCCGCGGCCACCGTGTGCAGCTGTCGGGCAGCGTGCAGCAGGGTCGTCAGCTTGCCCATGTCGGCGATCAGCACGTCGTCATAGGCGTAGGCGTGCTTGGTGGGGGTCGCCAGCAGCGAATACGGGTGCATCGCCAGGACGTCGAAGTGCGCCTTGGAGGGGCAGCTGCCCGCCTTGACGAAGTGCGTGCCCACTCGGCGCAGGCACATCAGATCGGCCGCGAACTTCAGGGGGGAGATGGAGACGTTCTTGATGAACGAAACGGGCGCCAGGCCTCCGATGGCCACGACGTCGCTGCGCCTGACGCTCTTGATCTGCCCGTAGGCCGCGTTGAGCAGCGAGCGGAACTCAGTGACGAGATGGGGAGCCATGAGGTCCTCCGGGAGGTTCGGCTCGTTCCAGATCTCGTATTTCGAGACCCGAGGCAGGCTGCGTCCGGCGTTCAACGGGTCGGCGAAGCGGCCGTTGTAGCGGGCCGCCACTGCATGAGCGAAGAAGCCGAACTGCCGTGCGTTGGGGTTCCATGCCCCGTTGAAGCTGTCGAGCGACTTCGGCTTGCCAGGTGGTGTCGCCCATGCCGGAGCGCCGCTCAACTCGAGGATGACGCTGACGTGACGCTGAGCCAGGGCGCGAACCGCCGCATCGACTGAGGTCCAGTTGTAGTGAGGGTCACCCGGATTGGCAGGGGCAAAGCCGGCCGGCTCGAGTCGAGCCGCCGGGCGCGACCGAGCCCCAGCCGACTGACAGCCGGACTGTCGAGGCGTGGATGGCGGAGTACACGCCGGTGGCGACCTGGGCGGAGCTCGTGCCGGGGCTGGAGAAGCCGGGATCCTGCAGGGCGAGCTGGAACTGCGCGGAGGCGCTGGCCGGGATGGCGATGCACGCCGATAGTGCCGCCAGGATCCCGACGACCCGCAAACTGGTCCGCCGGAGCCGCCGACGGGAGCGTGATCGAGTTGCCTCCTGCATCACTTGCACCTCCGACACGTCAGGAACGCGATAGTTGCGGACAATCTGACGGAGGACGATCCTTCGCACCCCCCGCCTGACACAGGAGCGGCCCGTGGCCCCCGGTCCGGCGATGTTAGCGGCGGGAGAGCGCGCGTTCGCCGCCTCCGCGCGCTACGTGCCGGTCGTCAGCCCGAACCGCAGGGCCCACGGGACGCCGACGCGGCTGACGCCCAGATGGCCGGTCACCGGGGCGCTGGGGGCCAGATAGCCGAGCAGCACGTGATCGCCGTAGCCCATGGCGCCGAGCTCGATGATCGAGGTCGAGAGGAGCTGATCGCCGGTGACCGGGTGCACCGCGCCGTAGAGCGCCCGCGCGCGTCCGCCCGGCGTCTGGGAGAGATAGCCGGTGGGGGCCCCGCGCGCCGAAAGGCCTCATCGGCCGGGGCAACGACCATCTGCACGGCGTCGAGGGCGCGCCGAGCGGTCCCGCGCAGCTTGGGGCCGGCCGAGCTGAAGCCCCGCCAGGTCAGCGGTTCCGCGGCCCAGCGGACCGCGTCGATCGGCGGAGACCCGGCGCCCAGCACTCGCCCGGGAGGCCGAGGCCGAGGCGAGACCAGCCACAGAAACATGTCCCTCTTCATCGACCCACACGGGCGCACAATCGCCCAGCGGTGAGTCAAGGAGCGCCCCCAGTTCCCCCGAGAGCTGCCCGGCCGGAACCGTGCCGATCCCGTAGCGCAGCCGCCGGGAGCCATGGTCGACGGATCTCACCAGGCCGACCAGCCCATAGGCGGCGTCCACGTGAGGCGGGGCGGCCGGGAACACCGGGTGGGGCTCGAGGAAGCCCACGGTGGCCACCGGGTCAGTGAAGGCGGCCAGCGGGTCCCCGCTGCCGGCGATGAGAACCTCCTCGCCGGTCGTGCGCAGGCGGGCGAGCTGGAGGAGCTCGAGCAACGGCAGGTGAACCTCCTCGACGAACCCCAGCAGCTCGGGGGCGTCGAGGTCGGCATCCCCGCCGAGGACGTAGGAGCGCTCGTCGTCGGGCGCCAGCAGCGACACCGTCCCGGGCAGCGGGACGCCCCGCAGGCAGCCGAGCACATGCTCGAAGTGCCAGCCGTCGAGCGGCGTCGTCAGGTTCGTGTAGCGGTGAAGCCCGGTCGCCAGGTTGCGATGGCGGCAGAGCAGGCGGGCCTGGGGCGGGATCCAGCGCCAGTCGGGGCGCATCCGGGTCGAGACGCCGAAGGTGCCGTCCGCGAGCTCCGCAGGAGAGCGGCGGGGATGGGCGTCGCGCGGCCGCGCAAGACGAGGACCGCCGAGATGGGGCGCGCCGTCCAAGGGCCCGACGACAGCCGGCGAGCTGCCCGACCCGTCGTCCCGGGACCGGACAGACAAGTGGTGGCGCGACAGCTGACGCCACTGGATCCGCGTGTGCCCGGAGAGCCAGCGCGCCACCACGTCGAGCGGGTCCTCGGGATCAACCTCCAGCCCCGGTGGGGGAGCATTCGAACCGAGGGCCGTCCAGCACAGCGCTCCCAGCCTCGCCGTCCGGGCGCGCTCCGTGTCGAGCATTCGCAGGGGCGCCAGCTCAGCGCCGCCGCTGGCCCCGGCGTCGGCAAAGGCGAGCCCATCGACACCGTGGCGAGGATCCGCAGCACCTTCTCGACCATCCCCGGGTCGGCGAGCATCTCCGCCGGCGGGCCGTAGAGCGCCAGGACCCACCGGCCGCGGGAGATCTCCAGCCCCTGGGCGAGCGCCTGTGCCCGCGACCCCGCGAGGGCCGCCGGGATCCGGCGCAGACGGGGGCCGAGCGGGCCCGGCGCGATGTCGTCCGCGGTACGCAGGATGAGCTCGAAGTCGGCGCAGGACTGGACCACCGCGTCGCCGACGAGCTCCGGCAAGGCGTTGTCGACCCGCTCGTCGAGGGCGTCGATGGCGATGACGGAGAGGGCCGGGTTCCACTCGGCCTTGATGCGCGCACGGGCGTCGCTGTCGAAGAGCCCGGGATGGCGGTCGGCCACGACGTCGCGGAACGGCTCGCCGGCATCGTTGACGAGATCGGAGCGGGTGAAGCCATGCTTGCGATAGAGCAGGGTCTTGGCGTTCGCCGCCTCGCCGTAGATCCCGTGCTCGGCAAGCGACAGCACGAGGTCCCAGTCCTCGTGGCCGAGCACCACGTCCTCCGGATAGCGGAAGCCGCGGTCGAGGATCTCCCGGTCGATCAGCGACGAGGTGTCGCAGTAGTTGTGCTGCAGCAGCGAATGGAGGTTGTAGGAGGGCGCCTCGAAGTAGTCCGTGCGGTTGCCGAAGTACTGGAGGTTCGGGTAGATGAAGCCCACCCGCTCGCCGGCGCCGCTGAGCTGGTCCACGAGCGTGGTGATCGGCGCCGGGCAGCAGCAGGTTGTCGGCGTCGACCGGAAGCACGTAGCGGCCGGTGGCGGCCTCCATGGCGACGTTGCGGGCCGCGCTGGGGCCGCGATTGCTCATCGAGCCGCAGCACGGTGGCGCCGCCCTCCCGGTCGATGCGGGCGAGCCGCTCCAGGGTCTCGGGATCCGTCGATCCGTCGTCGACGACGAGCACCTCGAGCGGGCGATACTCCTGCTCGGCGATCGAGCGCAGGCACTGCTCCAGGTACCACCCGTGGTTGAAGCAGGGGATGACGACGGAGACCAGCGGCCGGTCGCCCGGTCGGCGTCCTCGCAGGGCTCCCGTGACCCCCGGCCGCGCCACGCCTGATCGAGAGGGCCGGTGCCGTTCCCGGAGGCGCCAGCGGCCGGATTGCCGCCCGCGACCGCCCGGCGGGCGAGCAGCTCGTCATAGAGCGCCTCGTGCTCGGCGGCCATCCGGCGCAGGGACAGCCCCTCCAGCGCCCGCTCGCGTCCCGCGCGCCCGAGAGCCCGCCGCCGCTCCGGGTCCTGCGCCAGGGCCGCGATGGCGGCCGTGTAGCCGGAGATGTTGTCTCGGGGCGCGACGAGGACCCCCATCTCAGGGGTCACCAGCTCGGCCAGGCCCGGCAGCCGCGGGGCGACGAGCGGCGTGGCCATCGCCATCGCCTCGTAGGCCACGTAGGGGAGTCCCTCGAACGCGCTGGTCAAGAGAACGGCGTCGCAGGCCGCGTACCACGGGGCGATCGCCGTCTGATCGCCGTGGAGGATCACCCGGTCGGCGAGCCCCGTCTCGGCCACCCGCTCGCGCACGGCCGGCCCCAGCTCGCCGTCTCCGAGCACGTGAATCTGGACGTCGGCACCGGCCGCCCGCAGGCCGGCGGCGACCCGCACCATGAGAAACGGGTCCTTCTGCGCGGTCAGCCGTGCCGGATAGAGCACGTGAAACCGCCCGGGCTCGAGGTCCGCCACGGGGGTCACCCGGTCGGGAGAGAACTCGCGTTCGGCGTCGACGCCGGTGCGGATCAGCCGCCGCTTGGCGTAGGGCACCTCATAGACATCGAGCCGATCGCTGAGCGTCTGGCTCGTCACGGAGAAGGCGTCGACGAGGGTGCCGTACCGCGTGGTGACGTAGCGGACGTAGCCGGAGTGGTCGTCCTCCTCAACGTGGAGTTGCACCACGACGGCCGGTGGGTCCGGGAGGTTGGCGATCTCCGGCAGCAGCTCGAAGGCCAGGCGGGAGTTCATGATGTGAACGACTTCGATCTGCCGCGAGCGGATGAAGGTCAGGATGAACCCTGGGAAACCCGTCGCCCTCCATCATCTCCGGGAGGTCCCACACCTCGTGCGCGTAGGCGGCCACCTCGTGCAACCGGCGGTTGGGGGAGGGCTGGGTGGTGATGAGGCTCGGTCGGAAGCGATCGCGGTCAAGCGACCGGAACCAGTCCACGGTTCCCTTGTCCGATCCCCCGATGTCCACCCAGGGAGCCAGGTAGAGGACCGGCGTACGGTGGTCGTTCCAGCGCGCCACGCGTCGACCAGGTCCCGCTAGTGACCGCGACCGCGACGGGCCCGCGCGGTCCACCCGAGGGGCAGCACCCCGCGGCGGTCCAGAGGGGCCAGAGCCGCGACGCGCGCGGCGAGCTCGTCGAGCGTGTCGGCGGCCTTGCGCCGCTCGTCGCCCCGCTCGTCGTCGCGTCGTCGCCCATCGCCCAGCGCAGGTTGTGCAGCAGCTGGGCGACCGTCGTGAAGCAGTCGCTGCGCGGCTCGATGACGATGTCCACGAAGCCCGCCGCCGCCAGCAGCTGCTCGAGCGACGCCGGAGTGAAGCGCCAGAAGTCGAACGGCAGCTCGTGCAGCTCCCACACGAACGGCACCGTGATCCACACCCCGGCGCCGGCCTTCAGCACGCGGGCAGCCTCGCGCAGCACGGCCGGCGGGTCAGACACATGCTCGAGGACCTGGGTGAGCAGCACGGCGTCGAGCGAGTCCTTCTCGATGGGGAGCGCGTCGGCGGGCGCGACGATGTCCACGTCGAGCTCGTGGACGGAGTTCTCCCAGTCGCTGGTCCGGTAGTCGCAGTGCATGAACAGCTCCCGGTGGGGGCGTCGCCGGCTCCGACGTCGAGCACGACCGCGCCCGAGGGCAGCGAATCGGCGACCTCGGAGACGAACCGGAAGATCGACCGCCGCTCATAGGGCATCCCCTCGACGAACGATCGAAGCTCTTCGGAGACCCCTTGCATGCCGGCCCGCGGCGCGTCCATGCCACGGAGTGAGGATACGCGCGACCCCTGATCCAGCGTCGGCGCTGATATCGGACATCCGTCCAGCGGGGCCGGAACTCTCGAGGTCTCACGACTCGCGGCCGAAAAGAGAACCATGAACTTCGCGCCCCGCCTCCGTCCGATGATGCTCCTGGTCCTGATCGCGGCCGCCATGACCCTGTTTGCCGGGGTGGTCGCGCCGCGGCCGCCCAGCGCCCGCAGACGGTGCACCGGACGGCCGTCACCGGACGGCGATCGCCATCCCCGCAGCGTCGCCGACCGTCACCCGGTGGCCTACGCCGACGGGACCCTGACGCTCAGCCGCCAGAGCCACCATCGCCAGGTCCGCGCCCGGGCCGCCTCGGCGGTCACCACGGCCGGCCCGGTCGCCTACGCCGACGGCACGCTCACCGCGGCCCGTCGCCAGCATCCAGCCGCACGCCCGCCGTCGCGTAGTGCGCCGCGTCTCTCGCGTAGCCACCGCCTCGCGTAGCCAACCGCACCGGCCCAGCGGCCGACCCCGCCGCTACGCTGTCGACCGATGCGGCTGGATCAGGTTCTGCCCGGCGCGGCGCCGGCGGGCGCCCGCGACCTTCGGATCAGCGGTCTCGCGTACGACAACCGGCTCGTCGAGCCCGGCACCCTGTTCTTCTGCGTCCCCGGCTACACCGCGACGGCCACGACTTCGCCCCCGATGCGCTGGCGCGGGGCGCCGTGGCGCTCGTCGTCGAGCGGCCGCTGGGCCTCGAGCGTTCCCGAGTTCAGGTTGCACTCGTCCGCGCGGCGATGGCGCCGGCGGCGGCCGCCTTCTACGGCGATCCGACGAGCCGGCTGACGACCGTCGGCATCACCGGCACCAACGGCAAGACGACGACCCGCGTTCCTCGTGCGGGCGCTGCTGGAGGCCGGCGGCCTCCACCCCGGCCTGCTGGGCACCGTCAAGAGCGTGATCGGCGGCGTCGAGCACGCGTGCAGCGGACCACGCCCGAGGCCGCTCGACCTGCAGCGCACGTTCGCGAGATGGCTCGATGCGGGCGTCGCGCCTGCGTGATGGAGGTCTCCTCGCACGCGCTGGCGCTGCGCCGCGCCGACGCGATCCACTTCGCCGCCGCCGTCTTCACCAACCTGACCCAGGATCACCTCGACTTCCACCCCACGATGGAGGACTACTTCGCGGCCAAGCGGCGGCTGTTCGCGGGCCGAGCCGCCTCCCGGGCTGCGTGGTCAACGTCGACGATCCCTTCGGCGCCCGGCTGGCGGCTGAGCTGCCGGCGGCGATGACCTTTGGCCCTGCGCGCCGACGCCGACTACCGGCCGCCGCGGTCAGACCGGCCTGGAGGGCTCGCGGTTCATGGTTCGTACGCCCGACGACGGGGAGTCGGCCTCTGCTCGCCGCTGCGGGGCGAATTCAACGTCTACAACGTCCTGGGGGCGCTGGTCGCCGCGCGGGCGCTGGGCGTGCCCGCGGCAGACCTGCGCCCGGGCGATCGCCGCCGCCGGACAGGTCCCGGGGCGCTTTGAGACCGTCGACGAGGGCCAGCCGTTCGCGGTG